>JBLWUV010000004.1:17312-215379 GCA_048268785.1 Aequorivita sp. | reverse complement strand
TATTTGATGTTCCCCGAAAGTAGCTTTGGAGGTTCCATTTACTTGTATCGCGCAGAATTCCAGCAATTGCTCACAGAAATCCATCATCCAGTTGTAATCTTTATAGGAAACGTAAATTTCCATCGCGGTAAACTCCGGGTTGTGGGTGCGGTCCATGCCTTCGTTCCGGAAGTTTTTGGAGAATTCATATACGCCGTCAAAACCGCCAACAATAAGTCTTTTCAGATATAATTCATTCGCGATGCGCATATACAATGGAATGTCCAAAGAATTGTGATGCGTAATAAAAGGTCGCGCGGCAGCACCACCTGGGATTGGCTGCAATACCGGGGTCTCCACTTCAAAATAGCCGCGCTCGTTAAAGAACGTTCGCATGGCGTTGAAAAGCTTGGTACGCTTTACGAAAATTTCTTTTACGTGTGGATTCACCACCAAATCTGCATAGCGTTGGCGATAGCGTTGTTCCGGATCGGTAAACGCATCGTGCACGTTGCCATCGGCATCCACTCGGGGTTGCGGCAAAGGTTTTAACGCTTTGCTCAAAAGGGTGAAGTTTTTCACCATAATGGTTTTTTCGCCAACTTGTGTTTTGAATAGTTCGCCTTCAATACCGATGAAATCGCCAATATCTAGCAGTTTTTTATATACATCATTATAATGGCTTTTGTCTTCGCCCGGGCAGATTTCGTCGCGGTTAAAATAGACCTGTATGCGTCCGTCTGCATCCTGAAGTTCGGCAAAAGAGGCCGATCCTTGGATTCTTCGGGACATCAACCTGCCTGCAACCACCACTTTTTTACCTTCTTCAAAATTTTCCTTTATCTTTTTTGAAGTAGTGTTTACAGGATATAAATCTGCGGGATAGGGGTTTATGCCCCGTTCGCGCAGTTGTTGGAGTTTTTCTCTACGGATGATTTCGACTTCAGATAGTTGCATACGGTATTTTCTAAAATAAGGCTGCAAAGATAGGGAATTGTGGTTTTATAGTGGTCTTTGGCCTTTGGCTTTTGGCTTTTGGCTTTTAGCTTTTTGAAATTTTGAATTTTGAATTTTGAATTTTGAATGTTGAATTGTGATTTTAAAGTGGCCTTTGGCTTTTGGCTTTAAGCTTTGAGCTGTAAGCTTTTTGAAATTTTGAATTTTGAATTTTGAATTTTGAATTTTGAATGTTGAATTGTGATTTTAAAGTGGCCTTTGGCTTTTGGCTTTTAGCTTTTAGCTTTTTGCTTTAAGCTTTAAGCTTTAAGCTGTAAGCTTTAGGAATGGTATTTGCCATTTAAAATTCAAAATTCAATATTTAAAATTAAGTTGTAGTTTTGTTTTCTATGAGTCTATGGCGCGTGCTTCTTGCAATTCTTTTTCCCCCTTTGGCCGTTATAGGCAAAGGATGTGGTTCGGTTTTGATTGTTTTTATCCTTACGGTTTGCGGGTGGATTCCCGGAGTGATTGCCGCGCTTATAATTTTAAATAATCCTAAAAACTAACGAAATGAAACTAAAACTACTCGCTTTTTTCTGTGCGGTACTAACCTTGGCAAGCTGCCAGTTTACTGAAACCATGGTCTTGAACGAAGACGGCAGCGGCGCGCTTTCTGTTGAAGCAAACCTGAACGAAATGATGGCATTCGGCGGCCAAGCGATGGCGGATTCTATGCCAATGAAATTGGACACCCTAATTGTCATGCGCCAGTTTTTGGAGGCTAAAAAGGACAGTATCGCCACGCTTTCAAAAGAACAACAGGAAAAATTGAAAAAGATGGAAAATTTCAATATCCATTTGCAGATGGATTCGGAGGCTGGAGTGATGGTCTATGACGTTGCTACCCAATTTAAAAATGTTGCCGAGGCGAATGACATTTTAAACCATCTGGAACTAGCGGGCAGTATTATTCCCGACCCAAGCGGCAAGACGGAAGTGAAAAAGGAAGAGGACGCCCCTGAAATTATTGGCGTAAACTATTCCTTCAACAATGGAATATTTAAGCGCGATGCCTACATTAAGGACTCCGCCCTTCACCAAAAGGAAGTGGATAGTCTGCAGCAGGCAGCGGCTTTTATGGGCGGTTCCAATTATACACTGAAATATACTTTTCCGAAGAAAATAACGAAGGCGTCCAACCCCAATGCCACCTATTCCCTCGACGGAAAGACTATTACCGTACAGCAGCCTTTTCTCGAGTATTTTAAGAATCCGGATTTGTTGGATCTGGAAATAACCCTGGAAAAATAGCAACTTCGGCAATGAATTTGTAACTTACCTGCTACTAATTAAAAAACCATACGCAATGAAAGCGCTCTTTTTATTGATTCCATTATTGATGGCCAATGGCTGCAAAACCCCACCTACCGAAGTATCAGCCACCCAAAACACGAGTATCGAGGCCGCAACCAACAAACCCTCTGGCTGCCCAGAGGAAGGCAATTGCACGGTAACAATCCACGAAAAAAAAACGCTGAACATCCAAAAAGACGATACGGGAGCCTATTACCCACAAATGGTAGCAGGGGAAACCACCGTTGTGGAATATTCCTATATGAAAAAAGGCCCCGAAGGTACGGCAGACGGTGATTACTCCGAAACCATCTATTTTGAAATTCCTGCGGGCAACCAAAATCTGAATAAAGCCGATGCTGCGCTACAGCAAGTGAAATTACTTTATGGCAAACATTGTTTTTGCCGCGAGGCGGGCTATTATCCGGTTACCGAGGGCACACTTTCGGTGGTCCAAAACGCAAAGGAGCTAAAATTCAATCTTTCCTTTAAGGTAAAAGAAACCTCCCAAGTTGTTACACATATTTCGGAAATAGTAAAACCTTAAGACGGTTTGAAGCACGACCGCTGCGCTACACGAAGCACGACGGTTTATAGCACGACGGTTTGAACCACGACCGCTTCGCTACACGAAGCACGACGGTTTGAACCACGACCGCTTCGCTGCACGAAGCACGATGGTTTGAAACACGACCGCTTCGCTGCACCCACCACGACGGTTTGAAACACGACGGTTTGAACCACAACCGCTTTGCTACACGAACCACGACGGTTTGAACTAAGACCGCTTCGCTGCAAGAAGGAGGATGGTTTGGATTTTCCATTTTCTTTATTTTCAATTCTGTTCAAGTTCAAAACGTCCCGCCTCAAAAAGTCGTGGTTCCAAAAGTCGTGGGTCCAAACGTCGTGAATCCAAAAGTCGTGGGTCCAAACGTCGTGGGTCCAAACGTTGTGAATCCAAAAGTCGTGGGTCCAAACGTCGTGGTTCCAAAAGTCGCGCCTCAATAAGTCGTGGGTCCAAACGTCGTAACTCAAAATGTCTTTTTCCGATTTAGCTTAAAAACAAAAAAGGCGTCCAAAAATGGAACGCCTCTTTTAAGAATCAATTATTTTAAGTTTAATTCTTAACCACCTTTTTGGTAGTTACTTTATTGCCATTCTTCACTACAAGGAAGTACATTCCGCTTTCAACATAATTGTAATCCAATTGTTTGTTGAAAGTGCTTGAAGCATTAACATCATCAAAAGTAGATTGACCGATAATTCTTCCTCTTAAATCATATAATGAAACTTCAATGTTATCATTGGAAGCCGGTTTGAAGGTAAGGTTGAAAGTACCATTTGAAGGGTTTGGATAAACCGCAAAATTCTCAAAACTGAATTCTTCTACCCCAATGGTTCCGGTTACGGTGATTACCGCATTGTTAAGATCATAGAATATGTTGTTAGACGAAATAACCATCAATCTTCCAGTAGTCGTGTTAAGGTTTGGAACGTTCACAACAGCACTTCCAGTGTTTGGCACATTTAGGGCCACGGTTATTGGGTAGGTCAATCCACCATCGGTAGAAAACAATATATTCACCAATGGGCTATCAACAGGAGCAACGTCAGTTCCTGCCACATCCCAAGTAACGGTTTCGGTGGTTTGGGTGGTCCAAGTGGTGGGTGTGTTTTGTGAAGTCACTACAAAAGGACCTGCGGTACCGTCAACGGTAACAAACATTTCGTCACGTGCCGAAGAGCCTCCAATGGCAGCATTATCGCGCACGGTGTAACGAAAACGCAGGTTTCGTCCAACTTGTGGAACTACCTCCCAAGTGGATTGCGTATTTCCGGCCAAAACGGTTGCCAAGGCAGGCATATAGCGCTCTGGAGTTGGCAATGGGTCAATAGAGCGGAAAGCTGGCCCAACGGTAGAAGTGTTCTGCGGTGGTTGGGGCGCTTGCTGGCTATCCATTTGCTCCCAGCAGTGTGAAAGCACATCGCCTGTATCGGGGTCGGTTGCAGTCCCTCTCAAAATGAAAGGGGTTCCTTTTGGAATTCGGTAATCTGGACCCGCATCGGCAGTTGGGGGCAGGTTGTTTGTTGGGCTTTGGGCGCCACATTGGCCCTGGCCATTTTTAATGTTGGTCCACATTTCCTGAATGCTTATTCCGTGAAAATAATCATCACTATGTGGTTGCACGTTCGGAGGACAAACACCTGCATAGCCCATAATGGTGGTTCCACTACCGGTTTCGAAAGCTGTAGATGGATTTATGTTTCCGCCGCAAGGATTATTGAAGGTATGATTGGCCCCAAATTGGTGGCCCATTTCGTGTGCTACAAAGTCAATATCAAAATTGTCGCCAATTGGGTTTGGAAGCCCGGTTACCCCTCTTGCTTTGTTTCCATTAACGCAAGGAGATCGAAGCTGCGCGATTCCGCCACCACCAGTACTGAATACGTGGCCTATGTCATAGTTCGCGCTGCCAATAATATTGTCGCAAGTTGTTTGGTTTTGGCCAAGCATTACGCTTCCATTGTTATTCGTGTAAGGATCAGAAGCAGCATTCAGGAAAATAATATCTTCGTTATTGGCGATTATCACCATAGTCAAAGCCACATCTCTTTCATAAACGCCATTTACACGGGTCATAGTAGTATTCATTGCTGAAAGCACTGCCGCTTTCTTTACAGGATCTGGAGCCGAAGGGTCAATTCCTTGTAGCGTTAAGTGGCGTTGGGCGTATTCCCCAGTACAGGCCAAGGCAAGTCTGAAGGTTCTTAAGGTGCCGTCGTTCGCATTTCGCTCCCCCTCGGGCAGATCGATAATTTCGTGATCCTCGGTATAGCAGGCAAATCCTTCGGCATTTCCAGGAAGGGAATTTATATTATAGGAAATGTAATAGTTTTTGTCGCTTGTGTATGGATCAACGTAGATGGTAGAATAATTTGGCGAAGAAATCATTACGTGAACGCCAAGTCCAGAAACGCTAAAACGGGCAATGGCGCCGCGATCGTCAATTCCTTGGCCCACATAGGAGCGAATGTCCGGATGTTTTACCTGCAAGGCTGGTTCCATTACTGAAGCCTCATAAACACGGAAGCGCTGAATTTCACCGTTGTTGGTGGGCATCTCAATAATAACGTTGGAATTGCCACTTAATCTATCGGGCGCATTGGCCAGTAGATTGGTTAATGCATTTGTATTCAATTTAAAAAGATTGAATTCCTGTGGCATACTGTTTCTGTATGCTTTTTGTCGGGTCTGCGTTTCGGATGGCGAAGCTTTCGTCCATAACGCAGGTTGCGCCTGTAGCCCAAAGCCTAACAGCAATAGCAAAACAAACACAAATGGTTTAAAGGTACTTTTTTTCATTTCGGTTGAAATTTTTAATGAATGTTTAGAACCGTAAAGATAATAGTCTTAGCGGAAATTAAGGAATTTTTAAGAGCTTAACTTTTAGAACTTGCTTAAATATTAAGGATTGTTAGACGCCTCTAATCAAAGAGGACCAACAAATTTCCAATTTCAAAGCTAAAGGCCAACAGCCAAAGCCCAATTGCCAAAATGCTTCCCCTAATCCACAAATATCAATGAAGGGCCCAGAAAAAAAGAATTAATCAATAATTTTGTCGGCATTTTTAAAGCAACACTACCTTGAACAAATCGGTTCGATTACAGGATTTAGGCACTCGGGATTTTAAGGACACTTGGGACTATCAGGAAATGCTCTTTCAAGAAATCCTTAAAGTGAAAAGCAACAACCGAAAGGAAAATCTTTCCCAACAAACGCCTAATTATTTTTTATTTGTGGAACACCCCCACGTTTATACCCTTGGCAAAAGTGGCAATATGGACAATTTGCTTATTTCCGAGGCTAAGCTACAGCACATTGGGGCCAGCTTCCATAAAATTAACCGTGGTGGCGATATTACCTATCACGGCCCCGGGCAAGTGGTGGGCTATCCCATTTTGGATTTGGAGAATTTTTTTACCGATATCCATAAATACCTACGGCTTTTGGAGGAAATGACCATCCGGACCTTGGCGGAATACGGTATTACGGCCCACCGCAGCAAAGGCGAAACCGGCGTTTGGCTGGATGTGGGCACACCCTTTGCCCGAAAAATATGCGCCCTAGGGGTTCGCGCCAGCCGCTGGGTGACAATGCACGGTTTTGCATTGAACGTAAACAGCGATTTGGGCTATTTTGACAATATGATTCCCTGTGGCATCAAGGACAAGGCGGTAACCTCTTTACACGTGGAATTGGGCAAGGCCGAAATTTCTATGGAAGAGGTAAAAGAAAAATTATTGAAACATTTTCTTGTTCTTTTTGAAGCCGCAGTGATTTAAAAAGGCAGGAATAAAAGATGGTTTTATCAAAAGAACAATTCAGCCTTGCAAAAAAATCTTAAAAACTAAACCCAAAAACCCCGGTAACCCCAAAACTTCGGGCATCGGGATTGTCAAAATAATTTCCGCGGAAGTTGAAGTCGAGCCTAAAAATTCGGAAAATGTTGCCCACCCCCACGCTCCATTCCCAATAAATATCCTCGGGCGCGCGATAGACAATATTGGAGGCGTTTAAATCTATATTTTCTTGGGAAATAGTTCCATAGACGGCCCGAAATCCCACAACTTCGCGCAGGTCAAGCTTTCGCAACAGTGGAACTCGTGAAAAAATCCTGCCACCAAAATTATGCTGCAAATGCAGTGAGGCGTAGGTATCGCTGACAAATTCATAATAGTCTAACTGGGTAAAACTATTGAAAAGACTAAAATACGTTTGGTTGCCGGGAATGGGGTTCAACAAACTGAGCGGCACCGCGCCAAAGGTTTTTCCAACTTCAATGGTGCTAAACAACCTTCCAAAACCGCCAATATTCCAGGGTTGGGCATAAAACGCCTGCACTTTTTTGTATTCAAAATCACCGCCCATCACATCTTTTAAACCATACGAATACCCCGCATAAAAGGAAGGAAAATCCCCGTCATTCACAACCAGACGCTCCACGCCATATCCCGTGGTCTTTCTTCCGGGCGTATAGAAAAAGCCCATTTCTATTTCGGGCTGGCTCAGCTCGCTCTTAATTTCTCCGGTAAACTGGCCATTTTCGACCACTTTATAATCGATGCTAAAAGTTTCAGTGGCCGATTTAAGCGTGCGATAGGAGCCCGTAAGCCGGATCACAAAATTTTTCCAAGGTTCAATATCGAATCCTACGGTGCTCAGGTTTATCCGCGAAAGCCGATCATTGCTGCCCACAGAGATCAGCGAGGAACTGGCCAGACTACGGCCCAACACATCATTACTGTTGGTAAGGCTTGCACCGGTCTGTTCTACATCGCGACGGTTTCCTCCAAAAACGGTCAATCGCGAGCGACGGTCCAACAGCCATTTGCCTGACACGCCATATTTAAAACGGTCGTCCCCAAAACCATACGCCCCAAAAACCTCTATCCGCCAAGGGTCGTGTTGCCCAAAATAGGTGCGTCCGCCCAAACGGATGCGCAATCCTTCCGCTTCGTTATATCCAAAAATGGAAAACACGGGGCCCAAATCAAAATTGCCGGTTTCATAATATCCACTGGCGAGGGTAGCACCCAATTTGTAAAGATTCTTAAAGCGAGGCACAGTTTTCAGCGTGTCCAGCATTTTATAGACCCCTTTTTCATCTTTGCTGAGCGTTTCCATCCTGTGTTTTTCCCAATACGCGTCCGGACGATTGTACACTTCATATTGATAGGGATCCACCTGCTCGCGATAAAAGTTTTTGTCCTTCGGAATATTGAACACATACTTATCATAAAGAGTACTGCGCTTTCCATAGACCCCTTGGGCTGCTTCCTTTTTTCGGAAACTGAAATCGCTCATAAAATAATCGCGCGTAATAAGGAAGATAGAATCGTTGAGCACCTCAAACTCCTGTTCAATATACACATCGCGCACCCAGTTGAGGTTCGCACTTTTGGAAGCTTGAAGATTGATTTCCTTAATGGCCCACGTGGTGTCGTTTACCCAAAAATCGCCTTTAAAGGTGAGTTCGTTTTTCCGACGTGGATAGTACACAATATTGTAGCACCATTTATCGCCAATATAAGCACTGTCGCGCAACACATAGTTATAGACATCGATGCCCGTTCGGGAAAGCGGACTGGTAAAGGCTTTGTCGAAAAATTTTAGGTAATTGTCATAAACGTCATATTCCTTATAAAGATCTTTCACAAAGGCGATTAGGGCCTGATTGTTTTCAAAACCCGAATTTTTATTGGCTTCAAGGATTTCTTTTTCGGCCTTTAAAACATTATCGCCATATACTTTGGAATAGGCTTCATTGATAAAAACCGGCAAATATGTTTTTCCCGTTACGTTTGAAGTATCGGTTTGCTCAAAAATAAATTCCATTCCCTTGAAAATGCCACTTTTCATAAAGGCACTATCAATGGTGTTGAGGTCGAACTCTAATTTTTCGTATTTGTCATATTGATATTGCTTGAACTGTTTTACCCCGTTTTGGCGACGGTTTTCCCAGATTTTACGCAGGATGTCGATGGCAGGATTGTTCTTTTTTGAAGTTTTTCCGCTATAGACCACCACTTCGTCGAGCGCATCGGCACTTTCTTCCAAGACTACTTCCAAATTGAACGTGGCTCGGGTAGTAAGCTCCACCTCTTTGGTGTCATAGCCCAAGAAAGAAAAAACCACGGTTTTGTAGGATTTGGGACTTTCCAGATAAAAACGCCCGTTCTCATCGGAAATCGTTCCTTCTTGGGAATTTTTAAAAAGCACATTCGCAAAGGCCACCGGATAGCCCGATCCGTCCTTTATGGTGCCGCTTACCTTTGTTTGGGAAAAAATTGAAAAAGAGGTCAGGCAAAACAGAAAAAATGGAAATAGCTTCATTGCGTTCAAATACCCCTTTATTAAATATGGAATTTTTCCTGTTAGTATATTTTTTCTTTAGTTAAGGATTTGCAAAGCCGGACAGAAGAAATGAAAGTTTAGATTAGCTAACGGCGCAAACCACAAAGCAAAGGTCCACCACCCAAATCGCACCACTCACCACTCACCACTCACCTCTCACAACTCACCTCTCACCCCTTATAAAGCACCTTCCTCACCGCTTTTACCACATCTTCACTATTGGGCAGCCATTCTTCCAACAAGGCGGGCGAGTATGGAGCCGGAGTATCCGCGGTATTTATTTTTACGATGGGCGCATCCAAATAGTCGAAAACATGTTTCTGTACCTGATAAGTGATTTCGGTAGCCACATTTCCAAACGGCCAAGCCTCTTCAAGAATAACCAAACGATTGGTTTTCTTAACCGATTCAAAGATGGTCTTGTAGTCCAAAGGGCGAACAGTCCGCAAGTCGATGATTTCACAATCAATTCCGTCCTCGGCCAATTTTTCGGCGGCTTTATAAGCTTCTTTGATAATTTTTCCAAAGGAAACAATGGTAACGTCGCTTCCTTTCCGTTTAACGTCGGCAACCCCAATTGGGATCAGATATTCGCCTTCGGGCACCTCATCCTTGTCGCCGTACATCTGTTCGCTTTCCATAAAGATCACTGGATCGTTATCGCGGATAGCGCTTTTCAATAAGCCTTTGGCATCAGCCGGGTTACTTGGCACCACTACTTTTAAACCGGGACAATTGGCGTACCAGCTTTCAAACGCCTGGCTGTGCGTGGCCGCAAGCTGTCCGGCAGAAGCCGTAGGTCCGCGAAACACGATGGGAATATTAAACTGTCCGCCGCTCATTTGTCGCATTTTGGCGGCGTTGTTTATAATTTGGTCAATGGCCACCAGCGAAAAGTTAAAGGTCATAAATTCAATGATGGGCCGGTTGCCGTTCATCGCGGACCCAACGCCAATTCCCGCGAAGCCCATTTCAGAAATGGGGGTGTCAATCACCCGTTTTGGGCCGAACTCGTCCAACATTCCCTTACTCGCTTTGTAGGCGCCGTTGTATTCGGCAACTTCCTCGCCCATTAAATATATGGATTCGTCACGGCGCATTTCCTCGCTCATCGCTTCGGCTATCGCCTCTCTGAATTGTAGTGTTTTCAAAATATTATGTATTGATTATTGCTATTTTTTATTTTCAAAAAATTGGATGCCCGTAAAAAAGTCAGGAGGCGAACCCCCTTCCAACTTTTCCCGTTTAATGTCTCCCCTCTCACCTCTCACCTCTCACGTCCCACGTCCCACGTCTCACGTCTAACATCTATAAATCGGTCAACAAAAATAGAACTATTTATTGGTTTGTGCCTAAAAATTGGTTAAATGGTGGTTCATGCTCAATTATAAATGAAAATCTGATAGTCCCGAGATGAGAATTCCAATTGGAGGAACAATTCCCAAATAAAAAAGCGGCCATTTTTGCTGAAAATATTAAGATTTTGGATGAAAATATCTGTTCTCTGATTTCTTAAAAATTATTTGATTAGCAGAAATTTAACCTTTATTTTTAGGGCAAAAGGCTTTTTGTTTATGGTAAGAATTTTACTCCTCATTTCTTTTCTTTTGGTTTCTTCATTATTGTTCTCGCAACAGAAGAGGATCGATAGTTTGACATTGGAATTTAATAGAGCAAAAGATGATACCACAAAACTGCGCTTATTATCAGATATAGGGACCATCGCTTTTTCCATGAATTCCAAATTTGCAAAGAAGATAAATGATAGCTTAATAAGATTTGCAAAAGGTCGAAGTGAAAAATATCTCGCCCAAGGATATAAGGTTCAAGGAACATTTTTTTTATTAGATGGAGATTATGATAATTCTTGGAAATTTTATAATCTGAGTTTGGATTTGTTCAGAAAAATAAAAGATAAAAAAAATGAAGCCATTCTTATAGGCAATTTGGGAACCTGGAATGGAAGAAAGGGAAATAGGAAAGAATCAAAAAAATATCATCTACGAGCAATTGAAATTAATAATGAAATAAACAATGAAAAGGGAAATATTAAACCCTATATTAATTTAGCAATTTTTGCAAGCAATGAAAGCGATTTTCAAAATTCGATTGAATATCTTATTAAAGCTTTAGCCATTGCAGAAAGGTATAGCTATGAAGAAAACTATGCTTATATACATAATCAAATAGCGATAAATTATTTAAAATTAGATAGTTATTCAAATGCGGAAACTCATCTTCAAAAAGCATTAAAATTTGCTGAAGAATATAAAGACAGTTACGCTCTTGCAACAGTACATAATTCACTTGGATATCTTTATGAAACTCGTGATGAGGATTTCGATAATGCGCTGGAACATTATAATGAAGCTCTTAAATATTATTCTTTAATCAACAACAAGGAAGGGATGATTGATAATTATTATAATGTTGGACTACAATATATTCGCTCCCATTCCTATTCTGTCGCTAAAAGCCATTTTATTAAGGGCTTGCAACTGTCGGATAGTATTCAATCAAAAGAAAATAAGATAATAGGGAATCTTCATTTAGAACATTTACTTATTGAAATGGGAAATCTGGATGAGGCAAGGAAACATTCAAGAATTGCAGAAATTGAAATGAATAAAATAAGCAAGATGCCATTCAAAAATCACTTTTACAGAATAGCTCAGGCTTATTCAGAAAAAGAATTATACGAACCCGCGTTTAAAAACATACAGTTATACACCGTTTTGGCTGATTCCTTATTTAAAAAAGAAGGTATAGATAAAATATCAGAAATAACCACCAAATACCAAACCGAAAAAAAAGAAAAGGAAAACCTCGCCCTAAAAAAACAGAACGCCGAAAAAGAACTTGCGGTGCAACGCGCCACAAACCTTAATTTAACTTATGGTATTCTGGCAGGAACTGCCATACTCGGGCTCTTAGGCCTTTTTTATTATTCAAAAACTCGCAGACGCAAACTTCGAGACGAATACATAATTAACCTCGCCCGCGCAAAACAAAAAGAACACGAAAAAATAGGGGCCGACCTGCATAGCACCAAGGCCAAAGAACTTGAAAGAATTGCTGGGGCATTGGAAAAAAAAGGAGAATTGGAACTCGCCAACCGGACCCGCGAAATAAAAGAAAACATCCGGCTATTGTCCCACGAGCTATTTCAGATTCCTTTTTCGCAAGAAGAATTTGACGACCAAATAATAAATCTCTTATACGAATACAACAGCGATTCCCTAAAAATACAGCACGACGGAATAAAAAGTGTTAAATGGAAGGATGTAGAAGATACTGTTAAGAGAAATCTATATTTAATAATCAGTGAGGCCATTTCCAACATTAGAAACCACTCAAAGGCAACACAAGCAATGGTTAAATTCAAAAAAAACAAGAAAAACATAGAAGTGACCATAATCGACGACGGAATTGGCTTTACTGAAGATGCGCTTAAAAAAGGCCACGGAATTGGCAATATGCGGATGCGAGCCCACGAAATCAATGGAACCATCAGTTTTGATAGAGCAAAAAACCAAGGTAGCGAAATCGGAATTTTTATTACGCTATAAACTTGCTCTTAAATGCAGAAAAAACCATCTTTTTAAAGATTCGAACTAAAAATTTCTCTGAAAATGAGCCATCTTTTAATTATAGAAGACGAACAAGATACCCTCGAAAACCTCATAAATAGATTATCAGCAAAATTCCCTCAGGATAAGATTTCAAAGGCGTTTGATTGCGATGAGGGCTTTCGTATATTGAACTCCTCAAAAGTAGAACTGCCAGTAACGCTTTTAATTACTGACCTCACCTTTAGAAGGCAACCCGCCTCACGAAACATTAAAAATGGTTTAGAATTACTCCAGAAATTAAAAACCCTTAAATACTGTTTACCGCGCTTGGTTTATTCATCGCACGACGAACTTCAGTTTATACATACTGTGATGAATCACTTCCAACCTGAAGGCTACGTTCTAAAATCACGAGATGGCACAGATGAATTGATACTCGCAATTTCAAAGATATTGAACGGAGGAACGTATTACAGCCAAGAGGTGCACGACAGCCAAAAGAAAAGATTGTTCTTTGCTGAACAATTTGACGCCATTGATCAAAAAATCATAGAATACCTTCCCGAAATAAATTCCATTACGGATTGGGACTCCCTTTATGAAGCGGGGAAAATGCCCATTAAATACAAATCAGTCAAAAATAGACTTCACACTATCTTGGAAAAAATGGAGGTGGACAACGAAAAACAGCTCTTACTGAAACTCCAAAAAATGGCCATCATTTAGGCTAAAAATTCCAAAATTTCCATAGCGAGGTTCCAAAATTGGAACCTTTTTTCTTTTCGACCAAATTAATTTTAAAACTGAAAATGGAAGAAGACCACGAACTGCGTGGGACAGTTTAAAAAATCCGATGGACTTCTTCTGCCCACTTTAAAGCCGCGCGGCACAGGATAATTTTTTTAACCCTTAAAATTTTTAAGATGAAAAAAGTATTTATCTGTGCCATCATATTGGTATGCGCAAATTTGTTCTCCTGCTCCCCAGAAAAAATTCCGGACGAGTCTTCAACCTTTCAGACCCAAGGAGAAGAAGGTGAGATTAAAAACGATCCCAATGGCTGAAAAGATGTTGTTAAAACAATGTTAAATTCATATTTTTGGGGAATGGACCTAAAACTGCCATTCCCCATATATATTTTCTTCCTGTTTGTTTTATTCGGCTGTAATCGCCCTAGCCCAAAACAAACCGAGGACAAACGAGCCGTGAATGATAGTGTTTCCTATTGGCTGGATTCCTTAACTATGGATGACCCAAAAAAAGGCGAGGCCATTTCAAAGGCAATTCAAATTTTGAAAAAAGATGGCAATGATTCCCTTCTGTTAAAAGCCTATTTATTAAAAAGCAGCCATTTCAGCAAAAGAAAACAATATAAGCAAGCCATTTTGGTTTGCGATACACTTTTCCATTTGGCCGCCAAAAACAATAACGATACGGTGTTGGCAAAAACTTTTTTCTCTTTGGCCTATTATAAAGATTTAGAAAATATGCCGACAGAAGCGTTTTCCGATTACCAAAAAGGTCTTGAAACATACCTCAAAATAGGGGACAGTGTTATGGCCGCCAAAGTAATATTGAATATGTGTACTGTACAAAATAGTCTTGGCGATTTTTATGGAGCACAACAAAACGCCATAAAAGGCCTGAAATTCTTAGAAGGTTCGAGCGAGACCGAGCAACAGTTTAAACTGTACAACAGTTTGGCAATAGCCTGTTCAAATGCGCTACAGTATGAAGAAGCCCACCGGGCCTATTCCCGTTCCCTTGATTTTATTTCAACGTTCGACAAAAAAATTAACATAAAAAACAACATCGCTGTAAACCTCAATAAACAAGAACGTTTTAAAGAATCGCTGGAAATTCTACAACCTTTTGTTAACGATAAAAGCTTGGACAGCTTTCCGACGCTGCAGGCCCGGGTTTGGGATAATTATGGGTACACTTTGTTCAAAATTACACCCAATACCGGCTTGCAATTTATGGATAAGGCAAGGTATATGCGAGAAAAAAATGGGGATTTGCAAGGGGCTTTCGCTTCCTATATCCACCTGTCCGATTATTATTCCGAACATGACCCAACAAATGCGCTTGGTTATAGTGAACGAGCCTATGAGGTGGCCCATAAAATGAAAAGCCCCGATGCTAAAGTTGAGGCATTGGAATATTTGGTCAGACTAAAACCAAACCCCAAACATGAGGCCATCCTTCTCCTAAATTTGCACGATAGCATCCAGGAAGCCAGACAGGGTATTCTTGAAAAATTTTCTGCCACTAAATATCAAACTGAAAAAAAAGACAAAGAAAATCTCGCCCTAAAACAACAAAATGCCCAGCAAGCGCTCTTAACGGAAAAAGAAAGAACCCAAAAATGGGCCATTGGCGGCGGATTGGCTGTTTCATTGGCCGGATTGGGTATTTTCTTTATCGCCTTCAATAAAAACAAAAAACAGAAACGAAAGATCGAGAAACAAAAGAATGAAATCGAAAAACTGCAACGCGAGCTGCACCATCGCCTAAAAAACAATCTCGCGTTCATCGATTTCTTTATCACCTTGGCCAAGGGAAAATTTCCGGATCCGGCCTACCGACAGAAACTGGACGAGCTGCAAAACCGCATTAACAGTATGTTCGAGGTTCACAAACAGTTGTTTAAAAAGGACGATATTACCAGCGTGAATGCGAAGACTTATATTTCGGCCCTGGTAGAAAATGTGAAAAAGGCCTATGCTTCGGAAAATATACATATTCACGAGAATATTAAAGACACCAATTTAAATGCCGCTATTTCCTTTCCGATAGGTTTGATTGTTAATGAATTTGTGACCAACAGCTTTAAATACGCTTTTTCGGAAACGGAGAAGGGAATCATTTCTGTTGAATTGAACGAGGATGCAGAAAAGTATCAATTAAAACTTTCCGATAACGGAAAGGGCCTGCCGCACGATTTTGACATTAACACTCTTAATTCCTTCGGATTGGAAACCATAAAATTGTTGGCGGAAGAATACAAAGGAAGCTTTAAATTGGACGGCGCCAACGGAACCCGGATGGACATAACCTTCCCCAAAAACGCTGCATAGTTTCGAAAATTGAACATTGAACATTATATATTGAACATTGAACATTGGATATTGAATATTTCGTAAGACCTACAGCCTAATGCCTACAGCCTACAGCCTACAGCCTAATGCCTAAAGATATGAAACCAAAAGCCCATATATTAATCGTCGAGGACAACGCCATTCTTTACAAACGGATGAAAACTGAATTGTCTGTTGAAAATTACACCGTGGATGAATATACACCGAGCGTGGAAAGTGCCCTTGCAAGAATTCAGGCAAAAATGCCGGATATCGTTTTGCTGGATATTGATTTGCAAGGCGAGCAAACGGGCATCGATCTGGGGAAAATATTGGACGGAAGCTATAAAATTCCGTTTATCTACATTACCGAATATGACGATAACGAAACATTTTTTGAGGGATTAAAAACGGGACACGATAATTTTTTGGTCAAAACAAAACCCAAACTCGATAGCAATCAAGTGATCCGCGCGATTCAAACGGCATTACAGCGGCAAAAGAAAGAACCCTCGCCAACCGCCGCATTACTTTGCTACACCGATTATTTAGAAAACACGAAGGACCACGGCAACCATCAAATATCACAGGTTCCTCTTCCCTACGAAAATATGGTGCTCATCACCACCAATTCCACAACGCTCAACGAATCCAAAACAAAATTGAAGGACCGCCCTTGTTATGTAAAACTGCGAACAAACTACGTTCGCCTCGAAAATATTGAAGGGAATTCCTTTTATCTTCCCATCTCCCTAACCGAAATGGCCGCAAAACTCCCCATTCAGTTTATCCGTATCAACGAGAGCGAGATCATCAATTTGTCACACCAAATCCTAAAAGGCCGTATTAACGGGAGTCGGTTGAAGATTGGCGACCACATTTGCCATATTTCGAAAACCTATAAAGCGGAAGTCGAAAAAAGAATTGCGCTGCTCTACCATAGACCGAAATAGCAGATTTTCATACTAATTGGGCTTATTTTCATTTTTGTTTTCTCCAATAGGAGAGAACTTCCATATTTGTTAATTATTAACATAAACTTAACAATATTTGGAACTTATGAAAAAAATTACGCTCCTCCTCGTTACTTTATTAACATTCAGCGTTGCTTCGGCCCAATTTGAAAAGGGCGATATGGCAGCAAATTTCGGAATTGGCATTGGCGGTTATTATGCCTCTGGAAGCGGCTTTAAGACAAAGATTCCACCCATTGAACTTTCGGGTGAATATTTCATTATTGAAAACCTTTCCATTGGTGGCTTCATAGGCGGTTCCAAAAGTGAAATTGATGTAAAGGTACCCAACCATAACGATTCTGAACCCTTTACCTACACCTATTTCAACATAGGCGTTATTGGGAATTATCATTTTGTTAACCAAGAGAAATTTGATGTTTATGCTGGCGCGAGATTGGGTTATGTTAACCTAAAACTTGAATACGATGAGGATGAATTTCCTCGAAGCTTTGATGTGGACGGTGTCGGCGGAAAAAGCTCTGGAGTCCTAGCCGGTGCCCACGTGGGCGGCCGTTACTTTTTTACCGATGCCCTTGCCGCCAATGCCGAGTTGGGGTATGGAATAGCAATTTTGAAGCTAGGGGCTTCCTATAAATTTTAAAAATAAAAAATGTTGGCACTAAGCCGAAACACCAACGGAAAGATGGGAGTAGGCATTATTTAATTGAAAAAAATATGAAAACTATCTATACCTTAGTTCTTTTAAGTGTATTCACGGGAATGGTGAGTTATTCGCAGAAAATAAACGCTCCCGAACCCGACTTTATAGGTCAAATAGTACACGTAGATAATGAAAACCAAACTCGTGACCTGGAAATGCAAACTGCAACATATAGGCAGGGAGCGTCTGTGGGTCGGATGATTACGGGAGCAGGAAAGGTTAAAGGGATGGTGGTTGTAAAGGGCAACCATAGCCCAGTAGAAATAAAAAAAGCGGAAAACGTTTTTTTTATTTATAATAATGGAGACAATTCCATTGTTCCAACTAAAATTGCTCAATTATTAAAATTTACTCCTGAAAAACGCACCCGAGAGTACTTATATAATAATTCGAGTAATCTTACCGGACAGACCACGGCTGGAGAATTGAATTTAATTCCGTTTCAGGGCAAAAAATATGGCGAAAATTCTTATTTGATTAATGTCTCTAATTTAGAAGTAGGAGAATACGCTTTCTTTTTAGGCGAAAAAGAATCTCGTGATGCCTACCTGTTCAGTATAGTTGAATAGTCATTGGCAGTATATGATATAGAAAGAAAAAATAAAGTGTTTCAGGCCTCAATTGGGTATTTTTTTTATTAATACATCCTGAAATTTCAACTTCTTAAATTAACCACACCGCCAGTTTCTTGGCGGTGTGGTTTTTTACCATCCACTTCAAAAATAATTCTTCCATTAAAAAGAAAATTTCAAAAAAACATGGACATCGGATTTCTAATTTTTATTAGCCTCCCTCAACACCTCATCTGCGACCACTTTCAAAATTCTGTTTCCCAATTCGTTCATTTTCTTTATCCCATCGCAGGCTTGTTGGTTTCCCGCATTGCAGGCTTTGCGCCACCAATTTCTGGCATTACTCCTGCTCTTCGTTACGCCCAAACCTTCTAAGTACATATAGCCCAGAACAAATTGAGCCTGCAAATGGTTGGCATTGGCCGCTTTTGAATACCATAAATAAGCATTCCCATAATCCTTCTTTTGAAAAAAGAGCGCCCCAAGATTATCTTGGGCATCTACATTGCCGTTTTTTGCAGACCGATTATACCAATATGTGGCTTCTTTTACATCCTTGGGTATTCCCGCCCCATTAAAATACATATTGGCCAATTCGTTCTGGGCAACGTCATCATTGGCCATGGCCGCTGCTTTTAGTTTTTCGAAACGGGTTGGCCCCTGGGGCTTCCTCTGTGAATCTGAAACCGAATTATCAGTCTTTTTCAATTCCGGGGAAGCTGGGGCTGGCTTTGGCTTTTCTTTTATGGGAATTTCAAAACTGTACGTTCCCGAATAGGAAACCTCAACGGGGTAGTTGTTTTGATACCCCGGTTTTAGAATGGGCAATTGGCTCAACACCGCATGGATATCCCGCTGAATGTTGGGATGGGGTGCATCTATTGAAATAGTAAAAAGACTGCCATCGGTACTTACTACAAAAGAATACCGGCACCTCTTTACACCTGGATACAAATTTAGCTGTTGGTAATTCTCCTGCCTAATACGTTGGTCCAACAGTTCGGTAACCTTTCTTTCAAAACAGGCATTAAGTCCGAAACCCCAATCCCCACACCCAGAAATAACTGGAATACGTTCTACCTTTTGAAAAGGGTAAATCCCGGTGGGTCTATGGGAATTAGCGTTTTCGGTCTTGGAAAAATCAGTTTTCCGGTGCTCCTCTATATAAGAAGTTGTATCCCCTTTCCCATAAGCTGCTTCCTCTATGTCACTTGGCTTCGTTTCATATAAGGCAAAGGCCTTTTGGGCGTTATTTAGATCGTTTAGGGCGCGGTCCACAATGTAAGTTTTTCCGAAGACTTTTGGATGGTGGCGTAAGGCGTTTAATTGATTGTAAACTTCAGTATAACCCAAGTTGAATTTACCGTCAAGTAATGAATCCCGAGGATTAAGATCGGCCAATTGGGTAGTATTGAAATGGCGTTGCAAAATACTGTCCACGCTTCGCTCCTGATAGGCATTACTTTGATCTTCCAAGTGTTTTATTTTTTCCAAAACCTCTCCGTTTTCAGGGTTTTTCACCAGAAAATCATTATAGCTTTGGTAGGCTTGTCTATAATCTCCCGCCTGGGTAAATTGCTCCGCTTTTTTAAGAAGAACACTTTCTTTACTCACTCCGGGTTTGTGCTGAAAATAATAGACAACACCTGCTATCAAGATAATTCCAAAGAGAGCCACCAATAGGGGGCTTAAATTTTGGTTCTTTATGGAAGTATTTTTTGGGCGAGTCCCTATTTCTTTTGAAAATGGGCTCTCCTTTTCAATTATTTGCTTTCGTTGATGTACTGGTTTGGATCCCTCTTGTGGAAGCGTCAATAGGCTCGACTTGAATTCAGCACAGCTTTGAAACCGATTTCTGGGAAGTTTTGCCGTGGCCTTGTCCACCATCTCCTGGGCTTTTTGCGATATCACGCCATAGATATCCTTTAACTTAGGCAAAGGCTCTTTTAAGATTTTATCATATATTTCATATTCGGTATGGGCCAACTGGTCATAAACCGGTTTGCCACTAAGCATTTCGTGATAGATTACGCCCAGGGCATAGATATCACTGTGCAAGTCAACGGAATCTCCTTTTACCTGCTCAGGACTCATATAGAGTGGGCTGCCGATCCAGATACCGGTTTTGGTTAAGGAGAGATTTTCGCCCGCCATCTTTGCGATGCCGAAATCCATTATTTTAATACCGCCACGGGGCGTAACCATAATGTTGGCGCATTTTAAATCGCGGTGGATCACATTTTTGCTGTGGGCATAACCTACGGCATCCAGTATTTTTTCCAAATATGAATTGGCCTCCCTTTCCGGTAGGAGGCCCCTTTGGCGAAATAGGTATTCATCCAATGGAACGCCCTCAATGTATTCTAGTATTATAAAAACGTTGGTGTCCTGTTCCACAAAATCGATTACTCTGGTAATGCTGGGATGCGAGAGCATGGCCTGTGTTTTGGCTTCCCTCAAAAAACGAACTTTTATATCCTCATTTTTTACCAAATGATCGTGTAGCACTTTAATAGCCACCCGGGAGCCATTAAATTTGTTTTCGGCCAAATAGACCGTGCCCATCCCACCCGTACCGAGTACCTGAATAATGGTGTAGTTGGCTATTTGCTTACCGATCATAAGTATAGGTTTCCCATCTAAAATTTAATTGCCTTTTCGAGCGAAGCAGATTCTGCTTATTTAAAAAACCTATTTTGTTGGAAATTTTACCGTCAAAAAGCACAAGACAACTCAGACCAATAGAAAAACAATCTTTCTATATATTCACAAAGATGGTTAGGCCGTAGTTTACCGTAACATTTCTTCCTCCTACTTGGCCCGGGACCATAGCCGGTAATTGACGCACCACCCGTTCCACCTCCTCCTGCACTTGTATTAACGGTGTGCGCACGTTGATCTGCCTAACATCGCCATTTTCCGAAATATTGAAACTGATATATACGCGCTGTTTACCCGATGGCAACCCCAATCGTCCGAGCGCCTTGGTATCCACGGTATTTTGTATAAAAGTGATTATCTTGTTCTCGGTACAAGTGGCCAATGCCACACCCGATTGGCCCTCACATCCAGGATAGATTGGAGCAACATCGGCCATATAGGCATTTTTCAAAACAATGGGCGTATTTGATGGCTCGGGCTCGGGTTCGCGATCTGGATTTCGCGCAGGTTCGTAATCGGGCTCTTTGTCCAGAGGGCGGGTCTCCCCAAAAACTCCGGTGAGTTTTCCAAAAAAGGAAATGCGTGCCTCCACACCATTGTTCTGCCCGGGTATAACCGTGCCAATGCCACCCAATGCCGTGGCAATAGCTGCCTCCAATTGTGGGTGGGGGGCCCTTACCTTAATATTTGTCAATTTACCGTTGGGCGCAACTTCAAAATAATAGGACACAGACTGCCTTCCGTTCACCCCAAGCTTGCCATAGGCTTTCGTATCTATTTTTTCAAAGACCAACCTATTTATTTGATCTTCAAAGCACTTTTTCTGCTGCGATGTATTCTTTTGGTTGCATTGCTTCAATTTTGGGGGGACTTCCGCAAAATCATAAGGCACAACCGAGCCCGATTCGCCCAATTTGGATGCAATTTCATTCCGTAAACGGGAAATATATTCCGTATTGATAATATTGGGATCGGAAAGCAGGCTATCGGCCGCTGCATAATTGTTTTCGGCATAGCTTTTCTTTGCCAAAAAATAAGATTTTAAGGTGCTCATGGCCTTTCTTTCCTCCGGCAAATAGGCTCCCTCCCCTATTATTTTGTCGTTGCCTTCCAACAACATAAAATCCGTTTCAATGGTTTTAAATGTTTGAAGCAATGCTTCCAAGGTTGCATCATCGGTTGGGGTATAACCTAAAAACGACCCACTGCCTAGATATGGCTCTAAAATTTGTGCAATCTCATTTTTTTCAAAAGTGGCGCTTGCCTGCTTTACCTGCTCCAGCTTTTGCCGAAGGTTTGCGTTCTGGGGTTCCAGTTGTGAATATAGCTGATAGGCTTTCTTATAATCCCCTTTGGAAAATGCATCTTCTGCCGCAGCTGTTTCGCCATTGCCTTGGCCGGTGTTTATCCCCAATTCTTTGTTTTGTGAAAAATAATAGGCTCCGCCGCCCAGCAACACAAGGGCCAAAAGGACGGCAATAACCCAAATGGAAGAGTTGTCCCCCGAACTATCCTTTTCGGCATAAGGTTTAGGGGTGGACACAGGTTTTACCTGCGGTGGTTTCTTCCTTGGGATGTCCCGAATTGCCGCACCCTCAACGGAATGCGTAGCACTGCCGTTTAACAACGCCCCCTTAAATTCCTTACAGCTTTGAAAGCGGCCCAAGGGCAGTTTGGCCGTTGCGGTATCCACAATGTCCTGTGCCCGGTCTGAATTCATCTTATAAAAATCCTTTAACCTGGGCAGCGGCTGTTTTACTATCTTGTTGTAGATTTCAAATTCTGTGTTATTGTTTTGGTCATAGACCGGTGTGCCGGTGAGCATTTCATGATAGACCACCCCAAGCGAATAGATGTCGCTTCTAAAATCTACCTGTCCGTTGGTTACTTGCTCTGGGCTCATATATAGCGGACTTCCCAATCGGGAGCCGGTTTTGGTCAGGCTCATGGTTTCATTGGCCAGTTTGGCGATCCCAAAATCCATTATCTTGATGCCCCTGTTGGGGGTAACCATAATATTGGCTGTTTTCAGGTCGCGGTGCACTATGCCCTTATCGTGCGCATAGCCCACGGCATCGAGGATCTTGGCCATATAATGGTTGGCCTCCTTTTCGGGCAATAGGCCTTTGCTTCTGAACAGAAAATCGTTGAGCGGCTCGCCCTCCACAAATTCCAGAATAATAAAAAGGCCCTGGTCGTTGCTCACAAAATCGATAACCTTGGTAATGTTTGGGTGGTCCAAGATTGCCTGGGTGCGCGCTTCCTTTAAAAATCGGGTCTTGATGTTCTCGCTCTTTACCAAATGCGGGTGCAGCATCTTGATGGCCACCTTATTGCCAATGCTCAGGTTCTCGGCCAGATAGACGGTACCCATCCCGCCCGTGCCGAGTTCCCTAAGGATTTTATAGTTGCCAATGGTGGTGCCGATCATTTTTGTTCTTTCCTATCGTGGGTTTTTTTAAATGCCTTCTCATTGAGATAGATGACCTTTAATTTGTTAAAATCGTCCTGTGATATTCTTCCATTTATCCTTAGAAGCTCCCCAATCTTTTGACCCGAAACCGATGGAGCTTGACACGCGGCTTTAATCGTGCCCTCCTTCTCATTTACTTCTCCCGTCACTCGGATGGAATCGTGTTGTGTGGTCCATTTTTTTATGCGGTTGTTCTCCTTTTCGGTCTCTTCGCCATCGTCTTTTGGGGTGTTCAAGACCACACTATTGTTATTATTTGGTCTGTTTGTTCCGAAAAACTTATCGTACGCCTCCCGGGAAAGAAACACTTTATCACCGGCCTTGTAATCTTTTGGTTCAGTTTTATTTATTGCAGAAATCTGCGCTTCTGTTATTCCATACTTTTGGGAAATACTTGTTACGGAAGGGAAAATATTTTCGGAAATTTCTGGTGCGGAAGCATTGATAATTACATAATCCGGAATATTTGGCATTGGTTTATTTTCATTTTCCACTTCTTCATTCAAAACCTCTCTTTCCTCTTTCTTTTCTTTTATTTGGGAATCCCTTTTTTCGTTCAAAATTGAATCCGTTTTAGTAATAGAGACTTTGGTTCCGTTCTCTTTCGGAATAGAATCTGCGGTGGGCGGCCCCATCGGTTTTAACTCATTTCCGGTTTCCGGCACTTCCAATTCTTTTTTATCATTAAAAATGGATACCATGCTCCAGATCAAAAGAAGGAGTACTGGAACATAAAGAAGCAAATAATTTTTTGAAAATTTCGATTTTCTTTGGTTCACTGCCCCATCGGCATCAATAAGCGTGGTGGAAAGGTCCTTGGGCGTTTTGTCCGCAAAGACCGTGGTCGTATGCGGGCTTTGGGCAACCTCGATGAGTTGGACAGTGATATTGTCCTTCCCGCCATTGTCCAGGGCCTTTTGCAATAGGGTTTGGGTTTTTTCCGGAACGGATTTTTCCTGGTTCAAAACGGCCTCAATCCCTGGGTCAGAAACCATATCGGTAAGGCCATCGCTGCACAGCAGCACCTGGTCTCCCTTTTTTAACAGTACAGGCTGATTGGCCACCGTTGGCTCCAGATCAAGATGCACGCCCAGTGCTTTTAATATTCTATTTTTTTCCGGGTGGTTTTTGGCCTCGTTGGGTCTTAGGGTTCCCTGATCCACCAATTGGTTTACAAAACTGTGATCGCGGGTAAGGTGTTTCAGCTTGCCGTCCGTATGCAGGTAAATGCGGCTGTCGCCCACGTGGGCAAAGTACATTTCATCTTTTTGGAACAACACCACGCAGGCGGTGGTGCCCATTCCTTTAAACGCGGGATTGAGTTGCGCGGTGGCGTAAATTTGCTCATTGGCGAATTTCAGGCTTTGGAAAAGGGCGATCTGTATGTTGTCAAACTCCTCTTTTTCAAAAAATTCCACAATGCTCTTTACGCCGATAGAGGAAGCTTTTTTGCCTTCAGCGGCCCCACCCATCCCGTCGCAGGTCACAAATAGCTGCCCATTGCGCGTTTCGTGGATGGCACAACTGTCCTCGTTCTGCTCGCGGTGGTTGCCGCGGTGGGTAGTTTGGGAGTGGTTGATTTTTATTGACATAAGACGATAGGACTTAAGACGTAGAACATTTTGCTAATTATTTGGTTTATGTAAACGCCAACCGTCATCGTATTTTTCAAAACTGGCATACTTGGGGATGGTTTCTTCCTGTAATTCTTGCAACTCCCCGAAAGGTGTTATATTACTCCTATTTACGGTATATTCAACTTGGGCCGTATTTCTTTCTGGATTAGTTTTAACACCTGTAATTTTCCCAAATTCAATATCTGCGAGTTTAACCAATACGATGTTTGTTTCAACCTCCTCTAAAAAATATTCCTTACCCTTTGGGGTTAGTTCAGCTTTAAAGCCATAAACGTCTCCACCCAATGTTACTTTTGAAAAGCCACTTGGAGATTGAGGGGTACCATAATCTGAATAAGTTAACAGCCCTACATCTTTGTATTTCTCCCAAGTTCTGAGTGTATAATATTTTGTAACCG
Organism: Aequorivita sp.; assembly: GCA_048268785.1. GTDB lineage: Bacteria > Bacteroidota > Bacteroidia > Flavobacteriales > Flavobacteriaceae > Aequorivita. The sequence continues at coordinate 190,121 of JBLWUV010000004.1, read as the reverse complement.
AACCATCTTTAATAACCAGCTTTTGTGATTCTGCCTGGGGATATTCAAGTCCTTTAATCAATAAATCTTCTGCCTGAGACCTTGAAAGCTCCCCATTACAGGAGAATAATAAAAAAATTAAGGGTAGTAGATATAGTGTTTTCATCATTTAAATTCTAAGTGATTCTGTTACAGTATAAAACTAACATCAACCCCACCCAGCGAAAGGACATTATTGGCCTGTAACCTGGCTTCGCCGTTTATTTTTTTTCCGTTTATGCGGGTACCGGCCATGGAGTTTTGGTCATATATATAATACCCATCCTCCTTAAAATGGATAAAGGCGTGGTGGCGCGAAACGGATTTTTCGCTAAGCACCAAGTCATTGTCTGGCGCACGGCCAATGAAAAACTTCGGTTTATCTACGGTATAGTTTAGCGTCTTCAATCCATTTCCGTTCTTGGCCACATATTGCAAATAGGGCAATTGGCCAAAGGCCTTCATTTTTGCAAGTTGTTCTTTTTCAAAGGCCTGTTGGGCTGCTTCGGCTTTTTTAGTCGCTTCTTGTTTTTTGAGGGCATTTAACTCACTGGTCTGTAAACTCAAGTCTTCTTTTATGGTCTGCGTTCGTTTTTTTTCCTCCGCTATTTTCGCTTCCAATTCCTGTTTTTCCTTTCTGCCCCGATTGTTTTTACTTCGCAGATAGAACAAAAAGAAAACAACAGCCAAAAGAAAGAGAAGCCCCAATGCGGCTAACCATTTCCACGATTGCCGATCTGGGGTTTGAACGAGAAATGCCACCTGCCGATCGCCCATAAACAAAGTGGCTTCAAAAGGTTCGCCATTGGCTGGATGCACAGAAGTATAGGTGAGCCAATATTGGTTCCCCATATTTTCCGGTAAGGACTTTATGGACTGCACTGAAAAATCCACAGCCTCCTGGGCGTTATTGGTTACGAGCTCGGCGCCGTAATTAGCGTGGGCCAGATCGGTGAGCTTATGGTGCTCATAACCCTGGATTCTATACTGAAGGGAATAGACCGAGATATCGTTTTTTTGGGCAAAGGCCTTGGCGCTCTCGGAGGAGGTATGGCTGCTCCACTTATTATTGAATGCTGAAGAGAGTACCAACAGATTTTTAGTCCCTTCTCTATTATTTAAATTCTCCAGTCCCTCATAAATGGCGTGATAGAGGTCCGAACTTTGATTATTGCCAAAAATATCGTTTTTGGGCAGAATGGCCTGCGTGGCGTTCAACAACGCTGTTTTATCTGAAGTATATTCCGGCAGTAGCGGGAAAATAGCCTGGGTGCCATCATTGCGTACCCTATCGAACACTGCGATATTTACTTTCGTATTTTTTAAATCAACCTTTATGAAGGTTAATTCTAAGACTGCTTTATAAAATTCCAGCCTATCCTTCCTGTTTAGGTTTTCCACCAAAATAAGCAGATTTCCGGTTTCCGCTTGCCTCTTTTCAACTTTTAAAAGGGTTATGGGCAGCAGCGTGTCGCTTTCTTTTAGCTTAAAAAAAGAAGCGGATTGCTGTTGTGGATTGCGGAGCGTTACCTTAAGTTCCATTTTCGGGAAACTGTCGCGCACGGACAGATTTTCCACCGGGGGGTTTTGACCCCAAACGGAAAAGGATATCAACACTACTATTAATGACAGTTTATGCATGATTTGTAGTTTGGTGGATTTCCACAAAAAATTTTAGGAATTTCAGACGTGAACTCAAAGGATGCGTCCTACGTCCTATGTCCTTTGGTCTTACGTCTCTGTTACTGCGCGGTCCTAAAATACAGCACGGTATCGCCGAGATGGATTTCAGCCTTGTCGCCAAAGGCCATAGACACGTCGGGTTCCAATTCGGTGCCGTTTAGTTTGGTGCCGTTGGTGGAGAGCTTGTCCTGAATATAGAATTTGTTGTTTCTGAACAAGATGACCGCATGATGCGAGGAAACTGACGGATCATTCGGCACCACCAAATCATTGTCAACCGCGGTGCCGAGGGTGTTGCGACCTTCATAAATTCTAAAATCGCGACCCAGGGCGTCAATGGTATAGCTCACCAGCCAGCCCACCAGCTTCCGGCGTTCGCGCAGTACGTTTTTTTCAACGCCCTGGTCATCGGCGGCTACATCGTCGGTCTTGATATATGTTTTGGATAGGTCTCTTTTGGGTGTTGCAGCTGGTTCCTGTTTTTTGGGCGATTCAAAAACAGTTTTTGCCAGATCATTTTCTACAACTGTCCTATCGGATAATGGCTCCATATCCAGTATGGTTTTGTCCAAGTTGTTCCCGCTTTGGATTTGACCACTGGGGCAATAAGGGCAAGATTCAAGATGAATTTGATAATAATGACCATTTGGGCATTCGTTAAATCCTTTCATAATCGATATTTTTAAAATTTAGAATTGTATAGTTGCTGAATCCTATTGATTTTGGCCATTTTTATGTTGAAGAGCAAATCCTTGGTTATCGAATCTTTTCGTGAGGTAACAATAAAAATGTCTTTTCCGCCATTGGGGGTAATCTGAATGCCGGTTTTATTCGTGGACCACCAAATTATGATTAAAAATATTCCAACAACTAAGGCAATCGGGCCTAAAATTTCGAAATCCCCGGAAGCGATACCCCCAAAAGTCATGATTACGCCTCCAAACGCAAATAGAACACCAAGTAATAAAAACCACAAATTTCCCTTATCCATTCGTTCTATCGAGCTTATGTCCTCCAAAAAAATAGTATTCTCATATTTTTTAAACCACCATATATAACTAAAATTTACCCTAAAATTGGTCAGGGCGAATTCCTTGTCAGTCGATTCTTTAATTATTTGTTCGTTTGGGAGCAATTCCATAGACAAAAATTTAAATGTTCTTTGACAGTACTTTATAAATCATAGCTTGAACTCCCAACGAAAATGCTACCCAAAAGAAATAATAGGCAACAAGCACTACAACCATAAACACGATTACCCACAGATTAAGACCAAAACCTAAAGAAGAAAGGCCTAAAAAAACAAGATAGCCAAGAAATAGAATAAAGAGCATTATTAGGTTTACCCAAAAAATACTGAATTTATTGCCGTAAGTTATTCGATTACTAACTGTTAGACATTCTGAAAAATTGAGTTTTCTGTCAATTAGGATCAAAGGGGCTTGAGACCATGCTAGAAGCAAAACCAATCCAGGAATTACCATAAATTGAAAGGTAATTACAAAACCAATAAACATAAGCCCCAACAATAGGAAGAATTCGCCAAATTGCCTTCTGTATTTACTTTCAAAAATTTCAACCGGACTCATATCCCGATTCGTTGCCAAACCTAAGGGTAGCGTCATAATTGCGACTGTCGTGCCCACATTCACATACGGAATCCAAAGTGTTATAAGCCATAAAAAGTAAGAAATCGCAATGCTACCAAAATTTCGCATTCCAATTCCAAAACCATCTTTGATAATTTCGCCAACGTCAAAATGCTGGTGGTCCGATGGGTGCGCCTGGCTAACAAATTCTCCCTCCATCATCTGCCTCCTTTCAAAATTCGCATTGGATATAGCTGTTTTAATGGCTGGATGACTTAAACTGAATGGAAAAGTTTCGCCTAAGGTAATGCTGTTGGCCTCCGTTACTCTTATTTTTGAATTGATGCGCGATCCATCCACAAAGGTACCATTGGTGGAAATCAGGTCTTCTATATAAAAAGCTCCACTGTCATATATAATCCGGCAATGGTTACTACTTACCTTTTTGGAAGGATCGTGAACTACAATTGGGATTTCCCCCGAGCCAGCATTTGGATTGCGGCCTATTATAAAAATTTTGTGCATGGTTAGTCAATGTTATGTTGAAAAATAGGTTCTTAGAAATTTATTCCTATCCCGATCGGTATTCATCATTTGCCAAATAGCGGACGGGAATTCCTTCGTCTTAAAAAGTGAAAAATGCCGAAAGCCCAAAAAAATCACTCCCCAGCAAATCTTTAAGAATGCAATCGGCAATTTTCCTTTTTTATGCCTTAAAGAAAAAAAACTCCTTTTTATCTTAAAATTCAAAATGAAAATCCTCCCAAAATGGATGAAAATTTGAAAATTGAAGGCTAATTCCCCTTAAAATTCCACTGGAAAACCCCAACCAAAAACCGAATTTATTTTTACCTTCTCCAAATTTTCCTATGCGCGCATAACAAAAAAGCCAAAATTATCCGTAACTTCGCGCACGGGCTTTTTTGAAAGCAGTTCGCCTTTCATCAGCCAAATTCTACAATCCAAAAACTGTTCTAAACAATGAAAATATTAGTCTGTATAAGTCACGTTCCGGACACAACCTCCAAAATAAACTTTACCGAAAATGATAGCAAATTCGACACCAACGGCGTGCAGTTTGTAATCAACCCAAACGACGAATTCGGCCTTACCCGCGCCATGTGGTTTAAGGAAAAACAGGGCGCTACAGTGCATGTGGTAAACGTTGGCGGCCCCGAAACGGAGCCAACCCTTCGCAAGGCCTTGGCCATTGGCGCCGATGAGGCCATTCGAATAAACACGGCCGCAACCGATGGTTTTTCAGTAGCAAAACAGCTCGCAAACGTTGCGAAGGATGGCGGCTATGATCTCATTATCGCCGGTCGCGAATCCATTGATTACAACGGCGGAATGGTGCCCGGAATGATCGCTAAAATGATCGATGCCAACTTCGTGAATACCTGCATCGGGCTAGAAGTTGAAGGCAACACCGCCACAGCAATCCGCGAAATTGACGGCGGAAAAGAGACTTTAAAAACAAAACTTCCATTGGTAATTGGAGGCCAAAAAGGTTTGGTGCAGGAAAGCGACCTGCGCATCCCGAATATGCGCGGCATAATGCAGGCCCGCACCAAGCCCCTAAACGTAAAGGAACCTATTGAAGCCAATGCCGAGACCCAAACGGTTTCGTTCCAAAAACCGGCCCCAAAGGGCGCGGTGAAACTGGTGGACAACGTGGATGAATTGGTCAATTTGCTTCATAACGAAGCAAAAGTAATTTAACCCACTTTAATTCTCCCCTCGGGGGAGATGCCGCAGGCAGAGGGGACAACCCTTAACCCACCATAAGTCTAACATCTAAAATCTAACATCTAATGTCTATTATAGTTTATACCGAATCTGAAGAAGGAAGAATCAAAAAAATAGCTTTTGAAGCTGTTTCATACGCAAAAGGAATTGCAGACCAGATGGGTACAACCGTAACTGCTGTTGCCATTAATGCCAATAATTCTTCTGAATTGGGCAAATACGGCGCTTCCAAAGTACTCGAAGTTTCCAATGACAAATTAAAGAAATTCAACGCCGAAGCGTATGCCGATGCCATCGCCCAAGCCGCCAAACAGGAAGGCGCAAAGGCCATCGTGCTTTCCACGAGCGCAAACGACAAATTTCTTGCGCCGCTTCTGGCCGTAAATTTGAATGCGGGCTACGTTCCCAATGTGGTGGCACTTCCCGAGAGCACCTCGCCTTTTAAAGTGAAACACAGTGTCTTTACCAACAAGGCGTTTGCCGTTACCGAAATTAATACCGAGGTGAAAGTCATCGGTCTTGCCAAAAATTCCTATGGGTTGAAAGAAAACGAAACCACCGCTTCCACCGAAGCCTTTTCGCCAAATCTCGACGCCCACGATTTTGATATGGAAATCGTTTCCGTCGATAAAGCCACCGACAAGGTGACCATAGCCGATGCAGAAATCGTTGTTTCCGGAGGGCGCGGACTTAAAGGTCCAGAAAATTGGGGAATGCTCGAGGAGCTTGCCAAAACGTTAGGCGCCGCCACGGCCTGCTCCAAACCCGTGAGCGATATGGGCTGGAGGCCGCACAGTGAACACGTGGGGCAAACCGGAAAACCGGTCGCTTCAAACCTCTACATTGCCATCGGAATTTCGGGAGCCATACAGCATTTGGCGGGCATCAATGCCTCCAAGGTAAAAGTGGTCATCAACAACGATCCGGAGGCGCCGTTTTTTAAGGCCGCCGATTATGGAATGGTGGGCGATGCCTTCGAAATCGTTCCCAAACTCACCGAAAAATTAAAAGAGTTTAAAGCGCAGAACGCATAATTTTTTAGTACTTTGTACCCCGAAAAAGGGCTGTTTAGATACGGTAACATCCAAATTTAAACAGCCTTTTTTTCGTTATTTTTTTATTCGTTACTTTTATAATCAAATGTTTACTGAACACGGCCAACCGAAACCTGAACACTGAAAAAAGATGAGTTTAGTAAAACTTACCATAAAAGGAATATCCTACAGCCAAACCCAAAACGGCGCCTACGCCCTTATTCTGAATGAAGTGGACGGCGAGCGAAAACTGCCCATCGTTATCGGAGCTTTTGAGGCCCAATCTATCGCCATTGCGTTGGAAAAGGAAATAACCCCGCCCCGCCCGTTGACCCACGATCTTTTTAAAAACTTCGCCGATCGGTTTGAGATCGTCATTAAGCAGGTCATTATCCATAAATTGGTGGACGGCGTTTTCTATTCCAGTATTATTTGCGAGCGCGACAAAATTGAGGAAATAATTGATGCCCGAACCAGCGATGCCATTGCATTGGCACTCCGTTTTAAGGCGCCCATCTTTACCTATAAAAATATTTTGGACAAGGCCGGAATTTATCTCAAGACTTCCACTTCCCAAAAAACGATTTCCAAAAAAGAGGAAGCAGTTATTGAAAATTTGATTTTAGGTGAAGATAAAGAATCCGTGAAGCCGGCGAGCGAGGACTACAGCAAACTAAGCCTGAAGGAACTGAACAAACTGTTGGACGAGGCGGTGAAAAATGAAAACTATGAAAAAGCAGCGAGCGTTCGCGATGAAATTTCAAAAAGACAATAACTTGCATTCCAAAAGTTTAATCTAAACATTAATTTTGCCCGAAGGCCGCGAACAGAATTCAAGTGCACTAAAAGGGTTTGTATTGATACTATTTATGCAGAAATTTATACCGGTTGTCCTCCTTCTCATATTCTTCGGAAGCAGTTTTGGGCAGAGCATTGAAAAAACATGGCATTTTTCAGAAGTAAAAGATGAAAACGGCCTCTCGGTTTTAAACATCAATCCCGAAAAAGATTACCTAAAACTTGAAAATGGGCTGTTTGAATATCAATTGGCCCCTCAGGACAGCCTGATTTCCCGTGGCGACTACCTTTTTCAAAACAATCTTTTGGTTTTATTTTTTAACACTCCCACGGACAGCATCCGGCGTTTCCGGGTGGATCAGGTTACAGACAGCACGTTGACGCTTTCGGAAAATAATTTGAAATATACCCTGCAACTCCCCAAGTTAGCATCGGCAACAGTTCCGCAAACGGTGGTAAAATCTGCCGAAATAATTCCCAGCCAAGGGTTTTCGGTACAAAGCCTGTGGCGCGGAATTCTTGGAATGGTTTCGCTTTTGGTAATTGCCTTCCTCTTCAGCTCCAACCGCAGGGCCATCAACTGGAGAACCGTCGGGCTGGGCTTGGCCTTTCAACTCTTGATCGCCATTGGGGTCCTAAAAGTGAGCTTTATAAAAAATGCCTTTGAAACCGTGGGCCAACTATTTGTGAACGTATTGGAATATACCCGCGCTGGCAGCGAGTTCTTGTTCGGGGGCATGCTCGACATAAATTCCTTTGGGTTTATTTTTGCCTTTCAAGTGTTGCCTACCATCATCTTTTTCTCTGCGCTTACCTCGGTCCTTTTTTACTTCGGAATTATCCAAGTGGTGGTAAAGGGAATGGGCTGGCTGCTCACTAAACTTTTGAATATTTCGGGTGCGGAAAGCCTGAGCGTTGCCGGAAATATCTTTTTAGGACAAACCGAAGCACCACTGCTCATTAAGGCCTATCTTGAAAAAATGAACAAGAGCGAAATGCTTTTGGTAATGGTGGGCGGAATGGCCACCGTTGCAGGTGCCGTTCTTGCTGCCTACATCGGCTTTTTGGGTGGCGACGACCCGGCATTGAGGCTCATGTTTGCAAAGCACCTCTTGGCAGCCTCGGTTATGGCGGCCCCCGGAGCCATTGTGATTTCCAAAATGTTATATCCCCAAACCGAACCTATTAATACCGATGTGAAGGTTTCTTCCGAAAAAATTGGCTCCAACTTTTTGGACGCTATTGCAAATGGTACCACGGAAGGACTTAGGTTGGCCGTAAATGTGGGCGCGATGCTCCTGGTTTTTGTGGCTTTTATTGCCATGTTCAACGGAATTCTGGGATGGATTGGCGATGTTACGACCTTGAATGGATGGGTTGCCGCTAATTCGGCCTATAAAAGCCTGTCCTTGGAAGCGATTTTGGGAACGCTCTTCGCTCCTTTAATGTGGCTAATGGGCGTTGCCAAAGAAGATATGACGATGATGGGCCAATTGTTGGGGATTAAACTTGCAGCCAGCGAATTTGTGGGATACATTCAATTGGCCGACCTTAAGAACGTGCAGAACGAACTGCATCTCAATTACGAAAAAAGTATAATCATGGCCACCTATATGCTCTGCGGTTTCGCAAATTTTGCTTCCATAGGAATCCAGATCGGCGGGATTGGTTCCCTGGCGCCGGGACAGCGAAAAACCCTTTCCAAATTTGGAATGAAGGCGCTGATAGGCGGCACCATTGCATCGCTGATTTCCGCCACCATCGCGGGCATGATTATTGGCTAAACCGGTTTGTTGGTTGATAACTTTTTAAAGAATATCGCTCCCCAGCACATTCCCTTTAAAGGTTTTGTATATTTTAGAAATTGAAAAAGCGAAGGCATTATGAAGCAATATCACGACCTCTTAACCCACGTACTTGAAAACGGATCGGAAAAACAGGACCGCACGGGCACGGGAACCAAAAGCGTTTTCGGCTACCAAATGCGCTTTGACCTTAGCGAAGGTTTCCCGATGGTCACCACCAAAAAACTCCATTTAAAATCCATAATTTATGAGCTTTTATGGTTTTTGAAGGGCGATACCAATGTGAACTATTTGCAGGAAAATGGGGTGCGCATTTGGAACGAATGGGCCGATGAAAGGGGCGATTTGGGGCCTGTGTATGGCCATCAATGGCGTAATTGGAACAGTGAGGAAATAGACCAAATTTCAGAAATAGTCCACACGCTAAAAACCAATCCCGATAGCCGCAGAATGTTGGTGAGCGCCTGGAACCCCAGCGTATTACCAGATACCTCCAAACCTTTTTCTGAAAATGTGGCCAATGGAAAAGCTGCGCTGCCGCCCTGCCACGCTTTTTTTCAATTTTACGTGAGCCCTCCTGCCAAAAACGGCGGCGATGAAACTCGAAAACTGTCCTGTCAGCTCTACCAACGAAGTGCCGATATTTTCTTGGGCGTGCCCTTCAATATTGCTTCCTATGCGCTGTTGACGCTAATGATGGCGCAAGTGTGTGGCTACCAGCCCGGCGATTTTGTGCACACTTTTGGCGATGCGCATATTTACAGCAACCATTTCGATCAGGTAGCATTGCAACTGTCGCGCGCGCCCCGGCCCTTGCCGAAAATGTTGCTCAATCCAGATGTAAAAGATATATTTGGCTTCACTTTTAACGACTTTACGCTGGTGGATTACAATCCGTATCCGCATATAAAAGGCGAAGTTGCCGTTTAATCTTAAAATTTATTTTCCCTATGAAAAATCTTCTTTTTGCCATCTTTCTGTTTGTTTCGCCTTTTGTTTTTTCTCAATCGGAATGGGGCGATGTAAATAAAAATACGGTTACCCTTAAAGAAATCGGCCCTATTTGGCCCGGTTGCGAAGATGGCGATGCGGCAAAACGCGATGCCTGCTTCAACCAAAAACTGGCGATGCATATTTCCAAAAACTTTAAATTTCCCGCAGGTTATCAAAAAAAGGAAAAAATAAGAGTGTTGGTAGATTTTATAATCAACGAAAAAGGCGAGGTTGAAGTCACCAATGTTTCGGGCGGAACAAAAGAGTTGCAGGAGGAAGCGAAAAGAAATATTTTGCTAATCCCCAAAATGGCAAAACCCGGCATGATGGGCGGAAAACCGCGCGCAATAAAGATGACGGTGCCCTTTAGTTTTTAACGGTTTTAATCCAAGGAAATTTTAGTTTAACAACTGTTTAACGCGAATCCATCAGGCTTAAGCAACTATAATATTTATATTTAAAGTGCCGTCCATAAAATCGGCACTTTTTTTATGATCGCCACCGAAAGTCTGGTTTCGTTTTTTTTAGAGACCCGCCAACATACCGAAGCTATTTGCAAACCTCTGGAAATTGAAGATTATGTAGTCCAGCCCATTGTGGATGTTTCGCCACCAAAATGGCATTTGGGCCACACCACCTGGTTTTTTGAGGAATTTATTCTGAAGCCACACAAGCCCGGCTATCGATTGTTCCATGAGGATTTCGCCTTCGTTTTCAATAGTTATTATGAAAATGTGGGCAAGCGCGTAGTCCGTAATGATCGCGGAAACCTTTCGCGGCCCGGAGTTGCCAAGGTTTATGATTATCGCTATTATGTTACCAATGAAATGAAGGATTTCCTTACAGGGAGAATTTCCGCAGAAATAGAAGCACTTCTCTTGATCGGTATCCATCACGAAAAACAACACCAAGAACTTTTATTGACCGACATTAAATACATTCTGGGCAACAATCCGTTGCTGCCAAAATATAGCGACACCTTTAAAGAAAACCCAATCCAGGAATTTCCGCAACAATGGATAAAAATGTCGGAGGGAATTTATGAAATTGGACATACAAACCCCAACGAATTCTGCTACGACAATGAACTGGGACGGCACAAGGTTTATCTCCACGACTATCAAATCTCCAACAAACTGGTGACAAATGCCGAATTTCTGGAATTTATCGATGCCGGCGGTTATAAGGATTTCAATCTATGGCACGCCGAAGGGTGGGATTGGGTGAAACAAAACAGTATTGAGGCGCCGATGTATTGGCATAAAATTGAAGATGTGTGGCACCAATATACCTTAAATGGACTCCAAAAAATAAATAGGGCCGCGCCCCTTTCGCACCTTTCCTATTTTGAAGCGTTTGCCTTTGCCCAATGGAAAGGCTGCAGGCTTCCCACAGAATTTGAATGGGAGGCCGCCCAGGAAAATTTTGAATGGGGCAGCCGTTGGGAATGGACCGAGAGCGCCTATTTGCCCTATCCCGATTATACAAAAGCACCCGGGGCCATCGGCGAGTACAACGGAAAGTTTATGGTAAATCAAAAAGTGTTGCGCGGCGGATCGGTGGCCACGCCAATAAACCACACCCGGCCCACCTATAGAAATTTTTTCCAGACCCATTTGCGGTGGCAATTCACCGGACTGCGGTTGGCCAAATAATTATAAACCACATTTTTATGCCCATATCTACCGCAACGCTATTGGACACCCCTTTTAAAAAAGAAGTTTTTGAGGGCCTGAGTGCCTTTCCAAAATATCTTTCTTCGAAATATTTTTACGACAAAAAAGGCGACCGGCTTTTTCAGGATATTATGGCAATGCCCGAATACTATTTGACCGGCTGTGAATATCAAATCCTGTCCACACACACCAAGGAAATTGGCGAACTATTCCGCGACCGCGAAAACGGTTTGGACCTTATTGAACTTGGGGCCGGCGACGGGAAAAAAACCAAAGTGCTGTTGAAATATATGGCAGAAAACAACTTCAATTTTGTGTATAAACCCATTGACATCAGCGAAAATGCGGTTTCACTGCTCACGGAAAATCTTGCATCAGAAATGCCCAAGCTGTCCGTGGATGCCGAAGTGGGGGAATATTTTGAAGTTTTGGAACGGCTCAAAGGATTCAACAAGCGCAAAAAGGTTATTATGGTCCTGGGCAGCAATATAGGGAACCTTCCACATCCAAAGGCCATTGATTTTCTTTCAAAATTGAAGGATGCGCTGCTCCCCGACGATTTACTTTTTATGGGTTTCGATCAAAAGAAAAATCCCCAAACCATTCTTGATGCCTATAACGATCAGGCCGGGGTTACCGCCGCTTTCAATAAAAATATTTTAAGCCGAATCAATACCGAACTCGCTGCAGACTTCGACCTAGAAAATTTTGAACATTGGGAAACCTACAATCCTGAAACGGGGACGGCCAAAAGTTTTTTGGTCGCAAAAAAGGCGATGGAAGTTACCGTTGAGAAATTAGGGCTACAAATTACTTTTGAACCTTGGGAAACCATCCATACCGAAATTTCACAAAAGTATGACGACAAAACCGTGGAATGGCTCGCAGCCCAAGCCGGACTGGACATAGAAACCTCTTTTACGGATGAAAAAGGGTTTTATAAAAATTATGCCTTTCGGAAGATCTGAAGGCTGCTGGTGATGGGTACGGGATAAAAGCTGTTACAAAACCCTATTATTTTGATTTATCGATCTAAAATTTCCAAAAGTTTTTCCAATTCATCCTCGGTATTGTAATAGTGAAAACTCACCCGAATCCCGCCGCCACGAAGGGAACAGATAATATTTTGGTTCTGTAGATTTTTAAAAACCGCTTTGTCTCCCCTTAAATTGAAAATCGGCGAAAGGTTCTTCCGTTCCAAGGTAGCTTTCTGCAATAAATTCCGTTCGGCAAAACGGATTTTGGCGACATTGGCTAGCGAGCGGATTTTTTCATATAAACCATTAACGCCCATCTGTTGTTGAAACAAAATGGCCTGCTCAAGGCTTCCGTAATTCAGGGTGTCCTGATGGCCCGGTTCAAAATGTTTCATAAAAGCCGTTTCGGTTGCCAGACTTTCAAAACGGGCGGCGGAATTAAAGCCAATGGTTTTTGGAAAAATTCGATCACGAGCGGTTTTCTTCACCATAATAAAACCGTTTCCATAGCCTGCCGTCAGCCATTTGTAGGCACTTGTCCCCAAAACATCTATGGCATTTTCGGCAAAATTATACCGCTCGGTCCCCAAGTATTGGGTTCCATCCGCAATCAGCAACAAATCGGGATACCTGCTTTTTAATTCCTTCAAAAATTGAAAATTTATTTTTATTCCGTTCAGCCACTGCACGATGCTGAACATGAAAACATCGGGCTTGTGCCTTGCCACGGCGGCTTCAATATTTTGTTCCAAATTTTCATCAATCTCAGCATAGCAAACATCAAAATCGCGGGTTTCCACGGGCCAATTCATGGAAGGATAATCGTTTTTTAACAATAAAATTTTTTGCCCCTGCGGAAGCCCTTCCAGCACGGTATTGATTCCAAAAGACAAATTTGGAATGAGGGCCGTTTCATCGGCTTCGGCTCCGAAAAATCCCGATACGGTTTTCCGTATCCGTTCCATATGTTCTTTATGCGAATCGCGGAAAACGCTGGCGTGGTTCATCAAATCCAAATCGTGCTGGCGGCGCCATTCCACCACCGGTTTTGGAATCACGCCATTGGAGGCGGTATTCAAATAGGTGCAGGTTGCCAAAGCGGGAAAGTGTTTTCTTAAATCTTCCATAAGCGGCTGGCCAAAACGGCTAATTTTAGGTATTTTTACAATGCTGAAGTTGAATCGCAACGAAATTAACCAACTATGTTTTCAAAAACCAAAAAATCGGAAAGAATTGATGCCGAACAGCGCGAGCAGTATGAATACGCCCGACGCAGAATTATTCAGAAGAAAAACCTGATGCGGCACTTTATACTGTTTTTGGTGGGATCGGTCCTGCTCATTATTATTAACCCTGTGTTGGGTTATGGCAATGAGACCTTTTTTCAGGATTGGTTCGTGTGGGCCATTCTGCTGTGGACATTTATTTTTCTCGTGCATCTGTTCAATGTGTTTGTGATGAACAAGTTTATGGACAAAGAATGGGAAGACCGCCAAATGGAAAAACTCAAGGCACGCCAGGCCGAGCGCATTGCCCAACTTCAGAAAAAAGTGGATAGCGAACTACAACTGCCCACAACACCGCCGGACGCTTCAAAAAAAAACGAACTGAACAACCCACTTCCCCCCGACGTACAATGATAACGATGATTGCCGCCGCGGGCGAGAACAACGAACTAGGCAAGGATAACGGCTTGCTCTGGCACCTGCCGGACGATTTTAAACGTTTTAAGGAATTGACTAGCGGTCACCATATTATTATGGGCCGAAAGACTTTTGAATCCTTTCCCAAACCACTGCCCAACCGCATCCATTTGGTCATTACCCGCAACAGCGATTACAAAAAAGAAGGCGCCGTGGTATTCCATGGTTTAAAGGAAGCGCTACAACTTGCCAAGGTAGATGCGCAACCTTTTATTATTGGCGGCGGCGAAATTTATAAAATGGCCCTACCTGAGGCGGAAAAAATCGAGTTGACACGCGTCCACGGAACTTTTGAGGATGCAGATACTTTTTTTCCTGAATTTTCGAAAGAAGAATGGCAACTGGTTTCCGAAACTAAGCACGGGAAAGACGAAAGGCATAGTTATTCCTTTACGTACGAAACCTGGGTTAGGAAATAATCGATTTTTAAACCAAACCTCACAGGTTTCAAAGAAATGTGAGGTTTACTCCCTAAGTTGATAGACCTATTTAAGCATATAGCTTCCCAAAACAACCTTTATCTAAAGGAGGCAAAGCCTTTATCCGGCGGCGATAGCAATCAGGTTTTTCTTTTGAAATGTGAAGAAGGATGTTTTGTGGCGAAAATCAACGATGCCGACCGCTTTCCGAAGATGTTTTCGGTCGAAGCCAAAGGCCTTCAAATGTTGGGTGAAACAAAAAGTTTTAAGATTCCCAAAGTTATTGCGGAAGGAAAGGTGCTAAACCAAGCCTATCTCCTGCTCGAATTTATAGCGCCCGGAAACAAGACAACAGACTTTTGGAACATTTTTGCCCAGCAGCTCGCCTCCCTTCACCGCACTTCCCAAAACCAGTTTGGCCTTGACCACGACAATTATATTGGCAGTCTTCCCCAATATAATGGATTCTGTGAAAGCGCTGTGGAATTTTACATTTCGCAACGGTTGGAGCCGCAGTTAAAGCTGGCCTTCGAAGGCGGATTTAAATTCGGTAATTTGAAAGGTTTTTTTAAAAATATTTCCGAAGAAATCCCCGAGGAATCTCCTTCATTGATCCACGGCGACCTTTGGAGCGGAAATTTCTTGGTGGCCCACAATGGCGATCCAGCCTTGATTGACCCCGCCGTGGCTTTTGCCCCACGAGAAATGGATTTGGCGATGATGAAATTGTTTGGCGGATTTTCAGAAGAAGTTTTTATGACTTACAATTCCATTTTTCCTTTATGCGAAGGTTGGAAAGAACGGACCGCAATTTGGCAGTTGTATTATTTATTGGTGCATCTCAATCTCTTCGGAAGCGGATATTGGTCACAAGTGAAATTCATCCTAAAAAGATATTCTTAGAATTAATCCTATTTTTGTACTCCAAAACCAATCGAAATGAAAGCATATATTTTTCCCGGCCAAGGGGCCCAATTTACAGGAATGGGCAAGGATCTTTATGAAAATTCCGCGAAAGCGAAAGAACTTTTTCAACAGGCCAATGACATTTTGGGCTTTGACATAACCAAGATTATGTTTGAAGGCTCTGCCGAGGAGCTTAAGGAAACCAAGGTTACCCAACCTGCCATTTTTCTGCATTCCACAATTTTGGCTACGGTTATGGGCAACAACTTCCAGCCAGATATGGTTGCAGGTCACTCGTTGGGTGAAATTTCGGCATTGGTGGCCAATAAAACCCTCGCCTTTGCCGATGGACTACAATTGGTTTACAAACGCGCGCTGGCAATGCAAAAGGCCTGCGAAAAAACTCCTTCGACCATGGCAGCAGTATTGGGATTGGAAGACCATTTGGTGGAGGAAATTTGTGCCAATACCTCCGGAATTGTAGTAGCCGCAAACTATAATTGCCCCGGGCAATTGGTGATTTCGGGCGAAGTGCCTGCCGTGGAAAAGGCCTGCGAAAGCCTTAAGGAAGCCGGTGCCCGACGAGCCTTGATCCTGCCGGTGGGTGGTGCCTTCCACAGCCCATTGATGGAGCCTGCTCGAGAGGAGCTTGCTGCTGCCATTGAGGCCACGGAATTTTCAGAACCAGCTTGCCCTATCTATCAAAACGTATCGACCTTTGCCGTTATCGAGCCCGAGAAAATAAAGGAAAACCTCATCTTCCAACTTACCGCTCCGGTTAAATGGACTCAAAGCGTTCAAAATATGATAAAAGATGGAGCTATAAAATTTATTGAGGTCGGCCCTGGCAATGTATTGCAAGGTTTGGTAAAAAAGATTGACCCTTCTGTTGAAACGGGGAAGGGGGAAATGTAAGACGGTTTTTAAAATCGCTATTACAAAACCTCCAATTTGAAGAATTTCAAATCAAAAAAGCTCCTAAGAATAAGACATCTTAGGAGCTTTTTTATTTTCTTTCAATCGATTTTCTACTGTAAGGAATTCAAATCATTTTTTTATTTTAAAAACTTTCCATTGCCATTTGGTTTATGCCCCGCGTATAAAATTTCCTTCTTTCATCTTCCGGCACCAGATCGCCGCCTGTAGCCCAAACCACGTGGGTGGCGTTTGCCATATTCAGTTGGTGCATTTGGGCATATTGGGTGGTGGCTACGCGTTGTGGACCAACCAGCCCCGCCGTGGCAGAAGGCTCTAAAAAGATGTTCTCGGCATCTTTCAATTGTGCCAAAAGCGTAAAAAGCGGGTCGTCGGCAATAGTGTAAATCCCGCTTACAATATGGCTGCTTACCGTGGTGGCAAAATTGGAAGGGCGGCCCACGGCCAGGCCGTCGGCCTCTGTATTGTTGTCCAGCCCAATATCCTGCACGCTTATATTGCTCATTTCGCCGGTCACCAAACCAGTAAGTACGGCGGGGGAATGGGTGGGCTCCACATAAAAACAGTGCACATGGTCACCATAGATTTGTTTTAGTCCAAAAGCGGTTCCGCCCGGCGAGCCGCCCACACCACAGGGCGAATATACAAACAGCGGATGCTCGGCATCTACTCTAATGTTTGCGGCTTCCAATTGTTTGGCCACCCGTAAAGCACCCACCGTGTAGCCCAAAAAGAGCTCGTGCGAGTTTTCATCATCCACAAAATAAGCCGAGGGATCGGCGTTGGTTTTTTGCCTTCCGGCGAGGATGGCCTCACTGAAATCGCCTGCAAACTCCACCACTTCCACGCCTTTGGAGCGCAGCAGGTCCTTTTTCCACTTTTTGGCATCGGAAGAAACATAGACAGTGGCCTTAAAACCGAGCGCCGCACTGATCACGCCAATGCTCAGGCCCAGATTCCCCGTTGAGCCCACGCCAATTTTGTATTGGCCAAAGAAATCGCGGAGTTCTTTGGAAGCAAACACGCCGTAATCCTCCTTTTGGCGTATCATTCCCGCTTTCAACGCCAAGGTTTCGGCGTGGTGAAGCACTTCGTAAAACCCGCCCCGGGCCTTGATGGAACCCACTATGGGAAGGGCGTTGTCGCATTTCAAAAAAAGCCGGCCTTCTATTTTGGGACCTTGCTGGTTTAATGTTTTTTTCATTTCCGGAATTTCCCGTGAGGGCGACTCCAACCGGCCGTTTGTAGCGGCCGTTTCTGGAAATGCTTTTTCAAAGAAAGGGGCAAACCGTTCCCAAAGCTGTGCGGCTTCTTCCATATTGGCAAGCGTTAACGGTAACGCTGGTGTCTGCGCCGTGCTTTTCAGGGCTGGGTTTAGCCAAGTAACGGGCCGCATTTGGACGACCTCTTCCAAAATAGGATTTTCATCCACCAATTGGGTTATTCTATCTTTTGTAAACATATTTTTCCGATTTCGGGCAGCGACATTATTTTTCGCCGTTTCAAGACTCCAAGCTGGCATCCATGGTAATTTTAAGGCTTAGAGCCTTGCTTACAGGGCAATTCTCTTTGGCCGCTGTGGCACATTGCATAAACTTATCTTCGCTGATATTCGGGATTTTGGCCTTTAGGGTTATATGTGAGCCTGTGAGTTCCAGTTTCTCGGTATCCATAGTTATTTGGGCAGTAGCATCCAGCGAATCTGGGGTGTAGCCTTCCTTGCCGAGGATCAAACTTAGCGCCATGGCAAAACATCCGGCGTGGGCAGCGGCGAGAAGCTCGTCGGGGTTGGTGGCCTTGCCATCGCCAAAGCGCGAGTTAAAGCAGTAATCGTTATCGTTGAGCACTTTGCTCTGGGTGGTCAATTTTCCAGTCCCTTCTTTTAGCGAGCCGGTCCAAATGGCGTTGGCTGTTCTTTTCATTTTTAAAATTTTTAAGTGAATTATTTATTTTATCGATCTCTTTCACCTTAAGGTTTTCGGGCAATAATGGCATAAGCCGTCATTTGATTTTCATATTTGGTGAAAATTTTCCGCATTTTTAAGATTCTTTTTTTTGCGTTTGGATGGGTGAGTATGTTGAAACCAATTTTTAAAGCCCTAAACAGGCCTTCATCCGCTATCATCCGTTGGGGTTTTAATAGGTGCATCGGAGCTTCATAAATTTTTTCTATTTCAAACCCTTCGTCTTCCAAAAGGCTGCACCACTCACGTTTAGTCAACGGTCGCGCATTTACGCGAATCACTTGTGCCAGCCGGCGCTGAATGGTGCTTTTAAATTCAGGATCCAGATTGTCGGGCTTTAGTCCCAATTCGTGAATGCCGTAGAGTCCACCCGGCTTCAGCACCCTAAAGGCTTCCCTGATAATTTCGGCCTTCCGTTTGTCTACCTGCATGGTCAGCATAGCCTCTCCCAACACCTTATTGGCGCAACAAGCTTCCAAGCCAGTTTCGGCTGCTGAGGTATTTACGATGGTTGCCGTTTGAGCACCGTTCAATTTGGCGCGAAGTCGGGCAGTAGCTTCCTCGTTAAGCTCGATGCCGGTGTATTTTTTTGGTTTTTTACGAAGCACTAAATCCATCGTAAAGCCCATTCCCGGGGCAAATTCCACAAAAGTATCTTTTTGCGCTATTTGGAGGCCGTTGACCAACTTTTGGGTGAGTTCCCTACCCCCGGGGCGGAGCACGCGTTTGCCCATATTGGCCAAGATCCAATGCCCCTGTTCGGTATTAATGGTTTGATGTGACATTATGATTGTGAATTTTTTGCGACGTCCACAACACGTTTTGCAGAATCGGCCTTGTTTAGGCTCAATCGAACCGTACTTTTTTCAAGGGCCTTCAAATCGTGGGGAATGCCTCCGTCCAAAGCCACTAAATCGCCCTTTTTCAGGCGATGCACTTCTCCATTTACTCCGAAATCTATGGCACCCTCGAATATTTCCACTACAATGGGAAATGGGGTTTTGTGCTCCTTCATAACTTGGCCCGGCTGGAAAGCAATTCTAATTTCCTTTCCGGTTTCCGTTTCCATTAAAACTTGAATAGTGGGGCGGCTTTCGTGATATTGAAGGTCGCTTGTAAGTGATGCTACTTTCATAAATAGTATTTTCGTTATTTAGAATGATTCAAAATTAGTAAAAATATCCCGTTTACGCAGGCAAATATTTCATAAACTTTCGAGCTTGGCGTAACTTAGAATTATTCGGAAAAATCAGAGGTATTCGAACACCGGGCAAATTTTTTTTAAACAGAAGAAATGAAAAAGAAAGATGAAAAATCCAATTTGAAGCTTACCCCGCTGGTGGAAGAGCACGACGAAGTTGTGCTTTTTTGCGAACGCATAAGGGAAGGCCTTCAAAATGGCGTGGAAGACGAGCGCATAAAGGCTTATGTGGACTGGTTTAAAGCGGCCTATCTCGACCCGCATTTCCAAATGGAACAAACCTTAATCTTTCCCATTTTGGGAAACACCAATGTGCGCACCCGACGGGCCTTGGCAAACCATCGAAGGCTAGAACGGTTGTTTGCCAAAACCACCGACCTGCATAAAACCCTACACAAAATTGAGGAGGAATTGACCAGTTTTATTGGCTTCGAGGAGCGCATCCTTTACAACGAAATCCGCGACCTGACCACCGCCGAACAATGGGAGGAAATTGAAAAAGGCCACCAACTTTTGAAATTTAACGACCTCGAATGGAAAGACCGCTTTTGGAAAAAAACGAAAAAATAACCACAGCGCTCTAGTAGCCCAGGAACTGAACAAAAAAAACGCCAAGGTCTGCCCTGGCGTTCGTTTTTTAATTATTCTAAAGTTATTTAGGCGCTCAATCTACAATCGGCGCAATCTTTTACTTCGCCGTAATAAGTCTCCCGATATTTGTGGAGCGTTTTAAAGGGAAAGCTCAAAAAGGTTTTTTGAATATAGACCACGCTGGTGGTGAACATTCCCATCTTTTCCGTAAATCGTTTTTCTGTTTTTGTCTGTCGTTTCACTGAAACTAACTTCATAACGTTTTTTCTTTGATTCATTTTGGGTTAGCCGCAAAGAAACAAAGGCTACTATCCAATTCCAAGGAAATACCGTTAAAGCTGGGTTAAACCTTTCAGAAACACCAATCCTCAAAGGATTCGGAGACCTGTGGGGTTTTAACGTATTGCGAGGTTAATTAAAGGCTGCGCAATTTTCTCTCCCACTTCCAGGCCGAGCGCAGGGCGTCTTCCATGGTTTTTTCGGCTTTCCATCCAAGCACATCGTTTGCTTTTTTTGTATCGGCATAAACGGCAATCACGTCGCCGGGGCGGCGGTCCACTATTTTATAATTAAGTTTTTGGCCAGTGGTCGCTTCAAAGGCATGGACGACTTCCAAAACGGAACTGCCCCTGCCCGTTCCCAAATTGAATACCTCAAAATTGGCCAAATTCTTTTGCTCCAGCAGGCGTTCCAAGGCAACAACATGGGCTTTTGCCAAATCGACAACATGAATATAGTCGCGAATACAGCTTCCGTCCTCGGTGGGGTAATCATCGCCAAACACGGAAAGTTGCTGCCGGACACCGGCTGCTGTTTGGGTGATAAATGGAACGAGGTTTTGGGGCACACCCGCCGGTAATTCGCCAATTTCAGCCGTGTGATGGGCGCCAATTGGGTTGAAATAGCGAAGGGCAATTGATTTTAGGGTAGAAACGGAACAGGTGTCGCGCAAAATTTCCTCACTGATCTGTTTGGTGTTGCCGTAGGGCGACGTGGCCGGTTTCACGGGCGCATCTTCCGTGATGGGAAGAGAATCGGGTTCGCCATAAACGGTACAGGAGGAGCTGAAGATAAAGTTGTCAATTCCGTAAGCTTTACATTCCTGAAGCAGATAAATAAGCGTATTCAAATTGTTTTCGTAATACAATAATGGATTTTCAACACTTTCACCGACTGCCTTACTCGCGGCAAAATGGATAATCCCCTCCACGTCCTGATTTCTTTTGAAAAAATCGATTACCTCTGGCTTGTTCCGAAGATCGAGTCTTTCAAAGGCCGGAGCAGTTTTGGAAATGTTGGTAATTCCCTCCAAAACATCCAATGAAGAATTGGAAAGATTATCAATAATTACAACCTGATAGCCCGATTTTTGAAGTTCAACAACGGTATGCGAGCCAATATAGCCAAGCCCGCCCGTAACAAGTATTTTTTTCATAGAATTAGTTTGCGAAAACGCGGCTTTTTTTAATTCGATTTATTAATAAAATCAATCACGGTTTTCGAAATGTAGTTAATTTGTTCGTCGTCAAGTTCGGTATGCATTGGCAAAGAAATTACCTGCCGCACCAATTGGTTGGTGACGGCAAAATCCTCTTCTTTATAGCGCTCATCCTTGTAGGCTTTTTGCAAATGGAGGGGAATTGGATAATAAACCCCGCAAGGAATTCCCCTCTCGGTTAAATGATCGACCAACGCATCGCGTTCGCCATTCAAAATTTTTAAGGTGTATTGATGAAAAACATGGCAATCGCAAACATCGCAAATAGATTGGGCGGTGGTGCAGAAGCCCGTAGGAATGACGATATTTTGAATGCCGTCGAAGGCTTCACTGTATTTTCTCGCCGCATTTCGGCGTGCGGCATTATATTGATCCAAATGAGGCAATTTGGCCCGCAGCACGGCAGCCTGAATGGAGTCCAATCTACTATTTACGCCCACCACATCGTGATGGTACCGAATGTACATTCCGTGGTTAACGATGCCGCGAATTTTATGCGCCAATTCATCGTTATTGGTGAAAATAGCACCCCCATCGCCGTAGCAACCTAGATTTTTTGAAGGAAAAAACGAGGTGGAGGCCACGTGCCCAATGGTTCCTGTTTTTTTAATGGTTCCATCATTGGAGTGATAATCGGCGCCAATTCCCTGGGCATTATCCTCAATAACATAAAGATCGTGTTCTTTGGCAATTGCCATAATCTCGTCCATATTCGCGGCTAGACCAAAAAGATGGACAGGCACTATGGCTTTTGTTTTTGGCGTAATTGCCTTTTTTATTGCGCTGATGTCTATATTAAAATTCACCGGATCCACATCTACCAAAACCGGGGTCAATTGCAACAGCGCGATAACCTCCACGGTGGCCGCGAAGGTAAAATCGGCCGTGATAACCTCATCACCCGGTTGCAGGCCAAGGCCCATCATCGCTATTTGTAGCGCGTCGGTTCCGTTTGCACACGGTATTACATGCTTCACCCCTAAATACGCCTCAAGCTCTTTTTGAAATTCATGAACCTCGGGCCCGTTGACAAAAGCGGTGGTTTCGATAACGTTTATTATTGAACTGTCCACGCGTTCCTTTATTTTTTCATACTGCCCTTTCAGGTCAACCATTTGGATTTTCTTCATACTTCCGAAATAATTTTCAATGGGCGTAAAATTACGAAAATGAAATTTGATTAGCCGTGAAGCATCCTTCGCGATTTATTATTTATTCATTTTGCATTGGGGAAGTTCAAAATTTGAAATTTGAAATTTTCCATTTAGGAATCGATAGTTGAAATTTGGTACTTTTACCAACTATGCATACCGTTTATAATATAGCGATATATTTTGCCACTGCCGTCCTGCGGATTGTGGCACTTTTCAGCCAAAAGATTGCAAGTTTTATGGACGGCAGAAAAGACATTTTCCAAATCCTCCAGCAAAAAATTTCGGTGGGGGATAAAACAATTTGGTTTCACTGTGCGTCCCTGGGCGAGTACGAGCAAGGGGTTCCCATTATGGAAGCCTTTAGAAAGCGGTGGGCCAACTATAAAATTATCGTAACCTTTTTTTCGCCATCGGGTTTTGAGGTCAAAAAAAATTCGCCGTTGGCCGATGCGGTTGTTTATCTGCCCTTGGACACGCCCGGCAACGCCAAAAAATTCCTGACAAGTGCGCATCCGACTATTGCGCTTTTCGTGAAGTATGAATTTTGGCCAAATTATCTTTTTGAACTTCAAAATAGAAAGGTTCCAGCCTTTTTAATTTCCGGTGTTTTTAGGAAAAACCAGATTTTTTTTAAAAGCTACGGGGGTTTTATGCGCAAAGCGCTGGCAACTTTTGACCATCTATTTGTGCAGGATGAAAATTCTGAAATGCTGCTTAAGAACATAGGCTTTAAAAATGTAACCCTTAGCGGCGACACTCGTTTTGATCGGGTTTCACAACAGCTTGAAATGGACAACAACCTCAAATTCGCTGAAAACTTTAAGGGAAATTCCCTGTGCATTGTTTGTGGAAGCACTTGGCCCGAGGATGAAAATATGCTAGCCGCCTATATCAATTCGGCTCCCGACGGAGTAAAGTTCATTATTGCGCCCCATAGGATTGACACTTCAAAAATTCAGAGCCTTCGGGATAGTATTGTAAAGAAAACAATTCTTCGTTCAGAAATGGATTCGGTTAACATTTCCCAATACACGGTTCTGATTATTGATTGCATTGGGCTATTGGCGAAGCTATATCGTTATGCCAACATTGCGTATGTCGGTGGGGCAATGGGCAACACGGGCCTCCATAATATTTTGGAGCCAGCGGCCTTTGGCGTTCCAATAGTTATCGGTAAAAATTTTTCCAACTTCCCAGAGGCCGTCCGTTTGAAGGAACTTGGTGGTCTATTTGTGGTACGGGATGCAGCGGAATGTAGCGCAATAATGGAAAGGTTTCGATTGGACCCCAAATTCAGAACGGACACCGGATCACGTTGCGATCTTTTCATAAAAGAAAACACAGGCGCTACCAAAATTATTGTGGAGTTTATTGCCAATCATCAACCTTTCAATGGTTTATAGCTTAAAATAATTGGATTTCTTATCAGCAAAATTTTTAATTTTAATAGAATTTTTACATTTTTTGGGATTTATTTGTTAAACCTAAAGTGTTAAAAGAATTAGATTTGTTAAAATTAAAACACAAACCAATTATGAAAAAACTATTTTTATTAATGGCAACCGCCACTCTTTTCCTGGGTTCATGCCGAGAAAAGAAAACCGAAACCAAAGAAGTTATCCGCGAAGTTAAGGTTGAAACCCCCGAGCCAGAAGAACGCGAGGGCGTTTTGGAACGAGCCGCGAAAGAAGTGGATAAAGAAGTGAATGAGGAAATTGACAAAAAAATCGATGAAATCGGAAACGATTAATCCATTAAACCCTTAAAATACTAACTCTAAATTTAAAAATCATGAAAAAGATCACAATGATTGCCCTTTTTGCAGGACTTCTAACAGTTTCCTTGTCATCCTGTAGGGATCAAAAAACCCAAAAAGAAGAAGTTATTGAAGAAATGCAGGACAAAGGCGCCGACATAAAAGTCAAAGATGACGGCGACAAAATTAAAATGGAAACCGACGAAGAAAAGGCCAAAATTAAAACTGACGATGAAGGAAACACCAAAATTAAAATAAAAGACAAGGAATAAAATAAACCTTCCGATATTTTAATAAAGATGGAGGGATGCTTTTTTCGCAAGCATCCCTCCTTTTTATTTTAAACTATTTATTTGCCCCTTAAGTTCGTCCATGGATTGCTGCAACTGTCGCAACAAGCTACTTTCCGAGGGTTCATCTACCCCAAAACTCAATTTGCTGTTGACCATCCAAAGCTCTTGGATGTCCTTTACCCTAACTTCAATGGGCAAGTATTGGTCATTTAAAGAAATAAGCCGAATATGTTGGGGATTGTTCGGCACTTTTTGGAGCTTTTTAACCAAAACCGAATCCCGCAACACCACGATGTAAATTTTACTATCAGTAGCTTCAGTAATACTCGAAACCGCCCGCCCCAAAACCCATTCATTGGGTTTTATGTTCGGCAACATACTGTCCCCTTCCACCTGAAAACCTCTATAGGAAGCATTGCGAAATTCCGGAAGGGGAATATTGAAGGCGGGAAGCCCTTGATACCAGCCTAAATCATGGATGTTATTTGGATAGCCGGCAGCGGCCTTTTGGTTCACCAGTATGATACTATCGTTGCCAGTGGAATCGAGGGTAACCACTTTTGGACTAACATCGCCCTTAGCGGTATCCATATATTTGTCTTGACTTTTGCCATACAGCCACAAGGGATTTATTTGGAATTGGGCTAATAATTCCATAACAATCTTACCGGTAATTTTGGTCTTGCCCCTTTCTATATCTGCCGTGGTCGCCCCTATGCCTAACAGCTCGGCAAAGGACTGCTGCGTATGCCGCAATTCTTCCCGGAGACCCTTAAAATGTATTGCTTCTATTGGAGTAGTTGTTTTCATGCCTTAAAAATAAAAAATTTATTGGAATAATTCCAAAATGGGGTTGGATATTTTCCTTAAAAAATATTTTATTTTTCACGAAAATTTTTTTAAACAAATGATATGCATTCAAATTTTTAATTACTTTTGCACACTATTAATCACTAATCTATTTCAACAATGAAAAAAATCTTTTTATCTCTTGCCGCTCTTGCATTGGTAGCTTCTGTTTACTCTTGCAGAGAAACAACTCAAGAAAACGCTGAAGAAACTGCTGAATCTATGCAGACTGATGCTGAAAACGCAATGGACAACGCTGAAGAGGCTGTAGACAATGCCGCTGAAGCTACCGAAGAAGCTATGGAAGATGCTGGTGAGGCTGTTGAGCAAGCTGCTGATGACACAAAAGAGGCAGTAAAAGACGCAACTGACGGTCAATAAGCACTTTCTTAAAAATCATTGAAGCCCATTCAATTTTGAATGGGCTTTTTTTTGGAATAAAAAAAAAACCTCTTTGTTTTCACAAAAAGGTTTGAGTACTCGAGGCGGGACTTGAACCCGCACGACCAAATGGTCACAGGATTTTAAGTCCGGCGTGTCTACCAATTCCACCACTCGAGCAGTTGTTCCATTACAACTCGGACTTAACAAAAAATGCCGAATTGCATCGGCATTTAATAATAAAGCGAAAAACGGACCCGACGTTTCGGGAA
This sequence comes from Aequorivita sp., assembly GCA_048268785.1. Lineage (GTDB taxonomy): Bacteria > Bacteroidota > Bacteroidia > Flavobacteriales > Flavobacteriaceae > Aequorivita. The sequence goes on along the minus strand of JBLWUV010000004.1, from coordinate 163,876 downwards.
AAACCGCGACCTAAAAAGGTTCTCGCAATCTGAGCGAAAAACGGGATTCGAACCCGCGACCTCCACCTTGGCAAGGTGGCGCTCTACCAACTGAGCTATTTTCGCATTTAAAAAGAACATAGCGAATCCCATCACAAAAAAAGGATGGCACCCTACCTCCCGATAACTATCAGGAGCGCTACTTTCGCATTTAAAAAGAACATAGCGAATCCCATCACAAAAAAACGGATGGCACCCTACCTCCCTATAACTATCGGGAGCGCTATTTTCAAGTTTTTAAGGAACGTCGCTTCCTATTGAAAGCGGGAGCAAATTTAAAAATTTTACTTCAAAAGCAAAGGTTTTTTAAAGAAATTATTGATGAAATTTACCTTTTTAATTTTACAGAAGCTTTGCGTTGGAGCATCCGCCGAATTTCATTTAATTTCATCAGAGCCTCCACCGGCGTAAGTGTGTCTATATCAATTTCTAAAATTTCCTCGCGCAATTCCTCCAGCAATGGATCGTCCAATTTGAAGAAACTCAACTGCATCTCTTCTTTCGAAACCGCCTTCATTTCCTCGGTCAACTCCTCAGAGGCATGGCTTTTTTCCAATCGCCTCAAAATTTTATTGGCCCGTTGTAGCACGGCTTGGGGCATTCCTGCCATTTTCGCCACGTGTATCCCAAAACTGTGGTGGCTGCCTCCGGGCACCAATTTCCGAAGGAAAAGCACGGTTTCCTTTAGCTCTTTAACCGAAACATTGTAGTTTTTTATCCGCGGAAAAGTTTCGGTCATTTCGTTCAGCTCGTGATAATGGGTAGCGAAAAGTGTTTTGCCCCGTGTTGGGTGTTCATGAAGATATTCGCTGATGGCCCAAGCAATTGAAATGCCGTCATAGGTGCTGGTACCACGGCCAATTTCATCCAAAAGAATCAAACTTCTCTCGGAAAGATTATTCAAAATGCTCGCCGTTTCATTCATCTCGACCATAAAGGTAGATTCACCCATGGAAATGTTATCGCTGGCGCCCACGCGGGTAAAAATCTTGTCCACACACCCCATACGAACGGCCGAAGCGGGAACAAAACTGCCCATCTGCGCCAATAGAACGATCAAGGCCGTTTGCCGAAGTATAGCCGATTTTCCGCTCATATTGGGTCCGGTGATCATAATGATCTGCTGGTTTTCCCGATCGAGAAACACATCGTTGGCAATATAGGGCGCATCTGGCGGCAACTGTTTTTCAATCACCGGATGGCGGCCCTCTTTAATGTCAAGATCAAAACTTTCATCCAAAAGCGGGCGTGTATAATTGGCTTCCTTCGCCTGTGTGGCAAAGGAGCAGAGACAATCCAATTGTGCGATAAGTTGTGCATTTTGCTGTACCGAATCTATAAATTGAAGCAACCAATCCACCAATTTTGCAAAAAATTCCTGTTCCAGCGCCACAATTTTTTCCTCGGCGCCAAGGATTTTGGTTTCGTATTCTTTTAGTTCTTCGGTAATGTAGCGTTCGGCACTAACAAGGGTCTGTTTGCGGATCCATTCCTGTGGAACCTTGTCTTTATGGGTATTCCGCACTTCAATATAATAGCCAAAAACGTTGTTGGATGCTATTTTGAGGGAAGAAATTCCGGTGCGTTTGGTTTCGCGCTCCAGCATAGCGTCGAGATATTCCTTACCGTTTGCGGAAATGTTCCTCAGTTCATCCAACATTTCCGAAAATCCTTCGGCGATGGAGTTTCCTTTCAATATATTCACCGGCGCCTCTTCCACTACCGTTTCCTTTATTTTGTTCCGAAGCAATTCGCAATCGTGCAATTGTTCGCCAATAATTTTAAGCGATTCGTTTTTGGAATGCAACGCCAGCGCCTTTATCGGAACTACCGCTTCCAATGAATTTTTAAGCTGGATCACTTCGCGCGGATTGATTTTGGCCGTCGCGACTTTGGAGATAAGCCGTTCCAAATCGCCGATGCGCTTTGTGTATTGTTGAATTTTATCGAGTACCGACGGATTGTCCAACAAAAAGGAAACCACCTCGTGCCGACGGCTGATGCTGTCGCTATTTTTGAGCGGCAGCGCCATCCAGCGTTTTAAAAGTCGTCCGCCCATCGGCGAAATGGTTTTGTCTATTACATCCAACAGCGTAACCGCGCCCTGTTGAGTGGAATGGTATAGCTCCAAATTGCGGATGGTAAATCGGTCCATCCACACGTATTCGTCTTCGGCAATTCGGGACAGTTTTGAAATATGTTGCAGTTTGGTGTGTCGCGTTTCGCTTAAATAGTGGAGCGCAGCACCAGCGGCAATGATGCCCTCCTCCAAATGATCGACGCCAAAACCTTTCAAATTTTTTACATCGAAGTGTTTCGTGAGCGTTTCAAAAGCGTAATCCCTCTGAAAAATCCAGTCTTCCAAATGGAAAACGTGGAAGGTCTCGCCAAAGGCTTCCGTGAAAATCTTTCGTTTTTGTTTTGAAAAAAGTACTTCCGAGGGGTTAAAATTCTGGAGCAGTTTATCCACATATTCCGCAGACCCTTCGGAAACTAGGAATTCGCCCGTGGAAACATCCAAAAAAGAAACGCCAAGCTGCTTCGCCCCAAAATGGACTGCTGCCAAAAAATTATTCGATTTGGATTGTAGAATATCGTCGTTAAAAGCCACGCCCGGCGTAACAAGTTCCGTAACGCCCCGCTTTACAATGGTTTTGGTCATTTTAGGATCTTCCAGTTGATCGCAAATAGCAACCCGGCAGCCAGCCATTACCAGTTTTGGCAAATAGGTGTTGAGCGAATGGTGCGGAAAACCGGCCAGCTCGGTCCTATCGCCGCCATTGTTTCGGTGGGTCAGGGTGATGTTTAAAATACCTGCCGTACGAACCGCGTCTTCGCCAAAAGTCTCGTAGAAATCGCCCACGCGAAACAGCAGCAAAGCATCGGGATACTTCGCTTTTATCGTGTTGTACTGTTTCATTAACGGGGTTTCCTTCTTGGGCATTTTTTATTGTTTATTGAAGCTATAAATGTAACGAAATTGCCTTTTTCTTTGAAACGAAGCGCCTGTGAATTATTTCGTTTTATCAACAAATCTTATTGTTGAGCTTTCTCATTTAAGAGAAAAAAAACAACCCAAGCCGCAAAGAAATGACGCTTTTTTTTCAATTACTTTGCATCAATTACCTTTGCCCCACTATGAAAAACCGCAAACTAAAAAATAGTGAATTAGGCCGCATTAATACTGACGAATTTAAAGCTTCGCAGAAAACGCCGCTTATTATTATTCTCGACAACATTCGCAGTTTGAACAATATTGGTTCAGTGTTCCGAACAGCCGATGCCTTTTTGGTGAAAAAAATTTTCCTCTGCGGAATTACTGCCCAACCACCGCATAAGGACATTCAAAAAACAGCACTCGGCGCCACCGAGAGTGTGGAATGGGAATATGCCGAAAATGTTTTGGATGTGGTTTCAAAACTTCAAAAAGAAGGTGTATTTGTGGCTGCTATTGAGCAAGCGGAACTCGCCGTTAACCTCAACGATTTTTCCGTGCAAAAGAAATTGACCTACGCCGTGATATTCGGAAACGAAGTAAAGGGCGTGCAGCAAAAAGCGGTTTCCGCCAGCGATGCGGTGATAGAGATTCCGCAGTTCGGCACCAAACATTCCTTAAATATTTCGGTGAGCGTGGGTATTGTGGTGTGGGATTTTTTCGTGAAATTGGAAAAGATTTGAGCTCGAAAGCCTGAATTTTGGGTAAATTAAACTCAAAGAGAGTGCACCATTGAACATACTTAATTGCCCTTCGTCCTAAGTCTTAACGTCCTACGTCATTTTTAAATTTCAGGAAAACCGATGCAGCAATAAATCGACGTGGATCAGCACGATGCTAAAAACGCCGATTACGATGGCAAACTTTAATATATTGTGCAAAACCATATAATGGATTTTGTTTTTTGAATACCACAAAACCGCAAGAAAAACCGCCAATCCGGCGATGCTGGCATAGAAGTAATAATCCATATAGCCTATTTCCTCCTTAAATTTTGTGATTAGCAGGACGGTGGGCGCCAGCGTCAAAACGCTTAGAAAAGTCAACATTCTTTTGGAGGCTTTCTCGCCGTAAACAACCGGAATGGTGTGGTAGCCGTGCACCAAATCGCCCTTTAAATTTTCAAGATCCTTTACCAATTCACGCATTGAAATCAATAAAAACAAAAAAGTTGCGTGCACAAAAATGACCACGTCAAAATTGGCGTAATGCACAAAAATCGCGAAGAAGGGGACGACCGCGAGTATGGCCGCAGTAAAATTTCCAATGAAAGGATATTTTTTTAGTTTATGCGAATAGAACCAAAGGAAAAAAATATAAATCGAAAAAAATAGCACCGCCCTAAACGAAACATAGCTCGCAAAAATGACCGATAAAAAGTTGAGCACAAAATAGGCCGAAAGCTTGGTGCGCTGGCTTACCAGTTTGTCAAGCATCGTTTTCCGCGGACGGTTTATCAAATCCTTTTCACTATCATAAAAACTGTTTATGATGTACCCGCCCGCGATGGCCGAGGACGAAGCCAATACCAGCATCAATAGATTCAGATCAAACAAAACCTGCCGAACGGGCAGATCTGGCGCCAAAATATAAATGCTCGCCAAATATTGGGCGAGCACGATAATAAGAATGTTATAACCGCGAACCACCGAAAACAGGCTAAAAAACTTTAATAGGAAGAGTTTTTGTTTCCGGTTTAGCATTTTAATTTAAATAGCGAACTCTAAAAATGATTCGGGAAAGAACCCTTTAAAAACTATAAACCACTTCCAGTTTATAATCTTTTAAGGCTTTGCGGGCTTTGTCGATATCTTCAGTGAAGCCAAGCATATAGCCACCTCCGCCAGAACCGCATAGTTTAAGGTAGTAGGCGTTACTGTCAATTCCCTTTTTCCAAAGTTTGTGGAACTGTGCGGGAATCATCGGTTTAAAATTATCGAGCACCACTTTGGAAAGTTGCTTGATGTTGCCAAAAAGCGATTTAACATTGCCCTGCAGAAAATCTTCCACACAGGCATCGGTATGTTTTACGAATTGGTCCTTCAACATATTCCGGAAACCTTCCTGCTTCATATTTTCCATAAAAATCTGGACCATCGGCGCGGTCTCGCCGGTGCTGCCGCTGTCGAGCAGAAAAACGGCGCCCTTGCCGTTAGCGGTTTGGGAGGGAATTCCCGCGGGCTCAATGTTATCCTTGGAATTGATTAAAATAGGAAGACTTAAATAGCTGTTCAACGGATCGAGCCCCGATGATTTTCCGTGGAAAAAAGATTCCATCTCGGCGAAGATTGCCTTTAACGAAAGCAGTTTTTCTCGGGTTAAATTTTCGAGGACGGTAATTTTATTATTGGCGTATTTATCATAAATGGCCGCCACCAACGCGCCACTGCTGCCCACCCCATAGCCTTGGGGAATGCTGCTGTCAAAATAGAGCCCTTTTGCCACATCGCTTTTCAATGCTTCCATATCAAAGGAAACCAGCGTTGGATTTTCTTTTTGAAGCGTTTCCAGATATTCCGCAAAACGTTTCAATCCCTGGTTTGACTTGTGGGTGGAAATGGTATGGTGCTCGTCGATCTTGAGTGCACCGTTGTAAAAATTATACGGAATGGAAAGTCCTTTGGAATCCTTGATAATTCCATATTCGCCGAAAAGAAGGATTTTTGAGTAGAAAAGGGGGCCGTTCATAAGGGTTTTAATTAACTTACAATATAGGTAAATTTTATTTTTAAGCCGAAACCGCTACAAAGGTAACCATTTCAAAAAAATATTTTTACGAAAGTAATGTGAATATTCGCAAAACACCAAACCCCAAACCCTTGGGATTCTGAAATTTGGATTCCCAAAGGATGCTTCCGAAGAAAATATGCAGGAAAACCACTCTTAATTCCGAGAACGGAAATAAATAAAATAAGTTGTATCTTTCTTAAACCTATCCCCGGTTACTATTAAAATTGTGCACGATCCTTATGATGGTATTTCAAACCCGGAGCTATTTCATTTTTTATTTGCTGCTGTTCCTTCCCTTTTTTGGCTATTCCCAAGAAAAGATGGCCTCTGTAAAGGAAATTCAGCTATGGATTGAACAGGATTCCCTGCCCAAGGCCCGTACGGAAGTAGCGAAAAATATTGCCTTTTACCGTTCCAAAAAATTATTTGATAGCCTTTACAATTACATTCAGTTTGAAGGTAGCTTTAAATTAAATAAAGGCGACAAAAAACTGGCCATTCAAAAAGCAGAAGCCCTCACTTCCGAAATAAAAAAATACGCCTCCCCACATTTTATAGTAGAGGCCGCTACCGAATTGGGCTGGATTTATGACGATTCGGGGCTGCATCAAAAGGCCTACGACCTTTTAAAGAACACCCGTAACATTGCTCTGCAAAACCGCGACCCGAACAACACCGACCCAGCGGGAATTGAATACAGACTGGGTTATTACGCCTCAAAAATGGGCGATTTTCCGCTATCCAAAAAACATTATTCAAAATCGCTGCAACTTCTAAAAAAATCAAACCAAAAAGACTATGTGTTTTACAATCAAGTCTATAATGCCTTGGGCGGAATGATGTGGCAAGAAGGAAAAATGGACAGTGCCAAATTTTATTTTCAGGAGGCCATCAACGTGCTTGAAAAAACGGATGAGACCGATATCATGAACAAATACTACCGCCCTGCGCTCATAAAAATGAATTTGGCCATTATTTGGAACGCCCTCGGGAAAAATAGTGAAGCTATTGCTATTTCCGAGGAATCGTACAACGGTTTCCAGCAGTATATAGATCGGTCCACCGATGAGGCCCGCATCTATAAGGCCAAAGGCAGCCAATGTGTGGTTATGGACAATATGGCATCGTTTTACAATACCTTGGGACAACACAGTAGGGCCCAGGAATTGATCGATTTTTCCTTTGAACAGAAAAAAAAGCTCTATGAAAAAAACGACATCAACCTAATCATTTCCAACATTATCCTCGCCGAGGCCCAAACGGCCAACCGCGATTTTGAAGGGGCCGCCCTTAGTGCGGATAAGGCCTTGGCCCTTTTGGAGAACAATGCTGGCTCCAATCGCTATTGGGAGGTAGCCGCGCTTTTTACGCGTGCAACCATTTATGAGGAAACCGGCGAAGTGGAAAAAGCCGCAACATTCTTTGAAAAGGCCGTGGTAATGTATAAAAACATGGGTGCTGGCTACACCAAGGATTATTTAGACAATGCCTTGGAATATGCGCGTTTTGCGGCTAAAAACAATATGCGCGAGAAGGCTCTGGACCTTGCCGAAGAAACCTATGCGTTTACCCATAATGGCGATTTCAAAAATACGCTTCAGGAATTTTATCATACGGTAAATTTGGCGCAAGTGCATTTTCTGCTTAAAAATTACGCCGAAGCCAAAAAGTACAGCGCAGAAGCCTTGGAATTCCATGTTATCAAAAAAGGGGAAAAACTCAGTGCCGCAGATAGCATCCTTAATCGGTACCGCAAACCACAAGCACTGCTCATCCACGCTGAGTCCAGCTATTATTTGGCCCCAAGCAGAAATCCTTTTTTTCTAAAAAAATTGCTTCAGGAAATCGAGGAAGGTATTGCCATTTTGGACCAACGAAAGAAATTGGTGAGCAACAGCGAGGATGTACGCCTACTGATTACGGAAAACGAGGATCTTTTTAATTTTGCCGAAAAGTTGAGGCTTGAACTTTTTCAATTAACCAAAGATCCCGTCTATCTCGACAAACTGATTGCCCTGCACGAATCGAGCATTTACAATCGCATACGTTCGCGTTTGAACCTTCGGGAAAATGTGGCCTTCCAGAATATTCCCGACCAAATACTTTCCCGGGAAAAACAGTTGCGAACCCAAATGATGGCCGCGCTGGAAGATTCGGAGAACCCGAGTATTTCGCCCTTTTTCGAAGCCACGGCGAACTGGGAAAAATTTTTGGATTCGCTAAAAAAGGAATATCCAAAATATTACAAAATGCGCTATGCCACTTTCGAGGAATCGATTGAGGACCTTCAAAGTAAAATACCCGCCAATACTACGGTTATTCGCTATATTTTTATTGAGGACGCCCTTTATGCCTTTGTGGTTTCGGCTTCGGTAAAAAAAATGGTTCCTCTTCAGTTTGCAACGCTGAAGGACTATATTCCAAAACTTCAAAATGACGAATTTTCGGTCGAAAAAATGCGACCGTTGCTTTACGAACTCTACCGCGGGCTTTGGCACCCGTTGGAAAAATACATCCATTCCAAAAAAGTGGTGATCATTCCAGACCGCGATCTTTTCAATTTAAGTTTTGAGACCTTAACGGTAAAACCGATACGGAACTTTCAGGAAATGGCGGAGAGCAGTCTTTTGGCGAAATATGACATTTCCTATAATTACAGCCTTTTACTTTATAAGGAAAAGGCAAAGGTCGCGAACTATACCGCTGAATTTATAGCTTTTGCGCCAGGTTTCAGCGACGGCATGAAAGATAAATACAAACTGGCCATCCACGACTCGGTTAATTTGGACAAAACCTATCTAAGGCTCCTGCCCCAACCATTTAGCGAGGATTTGGTGAAAAAATATGCAGCGGTTTTCAATGGCAATTTCTTTATTAATGAAAAAGCCAGTAAGGAGCTTTTTATAAACCGCGCGAAAGAACATAAAATTATCCATATCGGCACCCATGCGGAAAGCAACAACATAAGCCCGGAGCTCAGCCGGCTTATCTTCGCAAAAAAAACGGATGCGGTTCAAAACTATGACGAAAACTCGCTCTATTCCTATGAAATCTACAACATAGACCTGTCTTCGAACCTCGCCATCCTCACGGCCTGTGAAACCGGAAAACCAACCTATCAATCTGGCGAGGGAATGATCTCTTTGGCCCACGCCTTCAATTATGCCGGAAGCGAAAGCATTCTTACCAGTTTATGGGAAGTAGATGAGGAATCGAGCACTAAAATCGTGAAATTGTTTTATGACAACCTTTCGCAGGGAATGGACAAAGATGAAGCCCTGCGCCGCGCGAAGCTAAGTTATATTGCAACCGCCGACGGCCGCACGGTAGCTCCCCAATATTGGGCCGGATTGGTCCTCATAGGCGAAACGGCGCCCATAGATTTAAGAGGGGAAGTTGCGTGGTGGTGGTATGTTTTGGCAGGAATGGTGGCCACTTTATTATTCATTGCCATAAGAAGATACAACCAGAAAACCTAATCACTCAATTTTCGACCGCCCAAGCCTACGCGATCGGTGATGAATTCGCCATTTTTACAGAAAGGGGCCAGCGTTTCCTTTACAAACCGGAGCACGGCTTCTTTTTCGGCTTCCGGATAAAGCAGGTGTACATTCGCTCCCGCATCTAACGTGAAACAGGCGTGACTTCCGGAGTTTTTCCTGAAATTCCAAATATGGTTGATAATTTCCAAAGTATTTGGTTTCATTAAAATAAAATAAGGCATGGAGGTCATCATCATCGCGTGCAACGACAGCGCCTCGCTTTCAACAATTTTGATAAAGCCATCAAGATCACCCTTTTGAAAAACAGGGACCAACTTTGATAAATTTTCCTTTGCCTGCCTAAATCGGGTTTCGGCAAAGGGATGGTCCAGCATCAATTCGTGGCCCAACGTGCTGCTAACCTGTTTTTCGCCTTTATCTACCAATAGAATAGTATCCTGAAAATTTTGGAAGTTCGGATGGATTTCATAGGGATATTCCGTCCCGAAAAAATTGCTGCTGCCCTCAATTTCAGGGTGTTCGCCCCAAACAATCAAGGGGCCTTCCACACTTCGGCACGCGCTACCGGAGCCAAGGCGGGCCAAAAAGGATGCTTTTTCCCTAAAATAATCCTCTATAATAGAGGGTTGCATTTGCCTTTCCAAATCCATTAAGCAAAGAGCCAATGCGGCCATTCCACTGGCGGAGGAAGCAATGCCGCTACTGTGCGGAAAACTGTTGGTGGTCTCGATCTTAAATTTGAATTGTTTCAGAAAAGGCAAATAGACCTCGGCGCGTGCAAAGAACTTTTCAATCTTCGGCTCAAAAGAAGGTTCCCTTTTACCGTGGAGGAAAACTTCAAAATCGAATGCCGCGGAAGTTTTTCTTTCAAAGGAAAGGGTGGTTTGGGTGTGGCTGTTTTCCAAAGTAAAACTAACAGAAGGATTCAGTGGCAATTGCTCGCCATATTTTCCCCAATATTTTACCAGCGCAATGTTGCTGGGCGCCTGCCAGCTGACGCTTCCCGAAGACAAGGAATTCAAATAATTACAAACAATAAATTTATGCTGCGGCATAGGCGATAGGGATAGAAAACAAAGGTAACGCAAAAAACAATGGAATGAAAACGATGACAAAGCCATTCCTGCATCGATTAAGTTTGAAGTCCGTCTGTTTTTATTGAGAAATACTCAGGGAGCAACCCCGTGTAACTTTAAATCAAATCCTATAGAAATCACAAGCCGGGCAAAGTTTTTATTGTGAGGATAAACACTGACCATTGGGATCAAAATTTTAAGGATTATTAAATGCCCGATGCTCGAAGTGCTTGTGCAGCTACCACAGCTGGAATGCCCCCTGAATTGGGGGCATTTTTACGAACTGATTTCCCGAGGAAATAAAATTCCGATGCCAAATTTACCATAGGAATAGAAGAAAATTATTCTATGAATCCAAAGCTGGGCCTTCCCAACCCCACGCTTTTCGAATGATGACATTTCAAAGTTGGTTCGATATAAAAACAAAATCCTTAAAAACGTTTAATATGAAAATTTCCTTTACATGCTTCTTTGCATTGCTCAGCCTGGCGGTACAATCGCAAGATCCGGCCATTCTTTGGCAAAAAACCATTGGTGGCAGTGACACCGATTTTTCAACTGCCTTTGAACCCACTGCAGACGGCGGCTACATTTTGGGCGGCTATTCCACGAGCAACATCTCTGGCGAAAAAACCGAAAACAGCAACGGCGCCATCGACATTTGGATCGTAAAAATTGACAACGCTGGCAACATACAATGGCAAAATTCTCTTGGCGGCAGCGGCGATGATTATTTGATTTCCCTTCAACAGACCACTGATGGTGGGTATATTCTCGGGGCCGGCTCAGACTCCAATATTTCGGGCGACAAAACTGAAAATTCGCGGGGCGGACTTGATTATTGGATTATAAAATTGAATGGTTCGGGAACCATCGTTTGGCAAAAAACCTACGGCGGCAACCAACCCGAATTTGATACATATGTCGTGGAAACAACCGATGGCGGCTACTTTGTAGGTGGCTATTCTGATAGTGATATCAGCGGCGACAAAACAGACCCCACCAACGGCCAGCGCGATTTTTGGGCACTCAAGTTGGATGGTAACGGAAACTTGGTTTGGCAAAACAGCATTGGCGGCAGCTTGGTAGATCGGCCCCAAGCCGCATTTGAAACCCAAGACGGAAACTTTATTGTGGCAGGTTTTTCCAATTCGCCCGTTTCGGGAGATAAAAGTGAACCAAGTCGCGGTGGTTTGAGCGATAATTGGATCGTAAAAATAAATAGTTCGGGCACCGTAATGTGGGACAAAACCTATGGCGGAAACGATAGCGATGTACTTCGCGATATTATTGAGACTGCGGACAATGGATTTCTTGTTGGCGGCTATTCAAAATCAAACATTTCGGGCGACAAGACTGAAAATTCACAAGGCGATTTTGACTATTGGATCTTAAAGCTTGATGCAAACGGTGCACTGGTGTGGCAAAACACCATTGGCGGCAGTGGCATTGATTATCCGCGCGATGTAAAACAACTGGCCGATGGCACCTATACCATCGCCGGATGGAGCAATAGCAACATTTCTGGCGATAAAACCGAAAACAGCAATGGTGGCTATGATTACTGGTTAATGCGATTGAATAGCGCCGGAGGTATAATTTCCCAAAATTCCATCGGCGGTGCGGGCGATGAAAGCGGTCCTTATTTAATTGCGCGCGCCAATGGCAATTATGCCATGTTTTGTTCTTCCGACAGCAATATTTCGGGCGATAAAACCGAAAACAGCCGCGGCCTCGATGATTATTGGGTGTTTGAGACCACTGCGGCCATTTTGGGAACGCCGACTTCAAACTTCGGTACTCAAATAGTCGCTTTTCCGAACCCAACTGCAGGAAAGGTAACCATCGATTTGGGCGGAACATTTTCTGAAGTAATTCTTTCCATTTACAATCCATTGGGTCAATTAATAATGGAAAATGAATATCAAAACCTTCAAATAATAACCTGCGACCTAACCGGGGCTGCGGGAATTTATATAGCGAATATTAAAACCGCCGAAGGAAAGCAAACCTCCATCAAATTATCAAAAAAATAAATTTGATGTGCTTCAAAAACGGTCGCTGAACTTCTATTGAAGGAAATTTCAGCGACCGTTTTCTTTTTAAACCGAATTAAAAAATCAGGAACAAATGTCCCCGATGCATCATTTTTCCGCTTAAAATTTCGATTTATAAAAAAGTTCATTCCCGAATTATCCTTCAAAAGCCCTAAATTTGCTCCCCTTAAAAATTGAAGGAAATTGATTCATGAAGTTTAGCCTCTCCCTACTTTTAATCTCTTTTTTCAGTGTTGCCATAGCACAAAATATTCAGGTTGATGCCGCTTCTTACACCCCACAACAGCTCATTGAAAATATATTGATCGATAGCGGCTGCATCAGCAACGTTCAAGTTACGGCGACGGTGGGCGGCGATTTTCCCGATGGCGATAAAAGTTTTGGATATTTTTCGGCAAACGGCAGCAACTTTCCCCTTCAAAAAGGCGTGGTTATGAGCACAGGCAAACTGGCCCACGTTCCCGGTCCCAACAATACGCTCAGCGATGACGACGCCCCGGGTTGGAACGGCGACACAGATCTTGAAACGGCATTAAACATTCGCAATACCACCAACGCTACCATAATTGAATTCGATTTTGTTCCAAACGCAGACAATATTCAGTTCCGCTACCTCTTCGCTTCTGAGGAATATCAGGAAGGCGATCCGAACACCTGTATTTATAGCGATGCCTTCGCCTTTTTAATCAAGCCCCTCGGCGGAAATTACACAAACATTGCCCTCGTTCCCGGCACAAACACCCCCGTACTCGTCACCACCGTCCATTCTGGCATCCCCGGTGCCTGCCCGCCCATAAACGAAACCTATTTTGAAGGTTGGAACGCGCAAAATGCTCCCATAAACTTCAATGGACAGACCAAAGTACTTACCGCGGCCGCATCGGTTGTGGTTGGCCAGAACTACCATATAAAATTGGTAATTGCCGACGAGGCCAACTATCGGTATGATTCTGCCGTGTTTTTGGAAGGTGGCAGTTTTAATATTGCGGCAAACCTTGGCCCCGACCGCAGTTTTGTTACCAACAATCCTCTTTGTGAAAATGAAACCTACATTTTGGATGCAACGCCCCAAGGCACCATTCCCTTGGGCTATCAATGGTTTCGAAATGCTGTTTTAATTCCCGGCGAAACCGACGCCCAGCTCAGTGTTACCGCTCCGGGAATTTATCGGGTAGAAATTGACTATGGAAATGGCTGCGTAGCCGCCGATGAGGTTTTGATAGAATACAGCGGCCCCGTGAATGTTCAGAATACGGAACTCTACCAATGCACGCCCTTTGCCAATGGGCTGGCCACGTTCAATTTGTTTGATGCCGAGGAAAATATAGTCAATGGCGATCCCCTATTACGGGTTTTTTCGTTTCATAAAAGCTTTGTGGATGCCGAGAATAATAGCAATCCAATAAGAAATCCGCAAAACTATACCAACTCGCTGCCCAATGAAAGAGTATATGCCCGCGTCGTTTCGGACTATGGATGCGTTGGGGTAGCGGAAGTCATTTTAAAAACCACCACAAACACCGTTTCCGATTTCTTTTTGGTAAGCTGTTCCGCAGTCGGAACTCCCGGTTTTGCCAGTTTCAATTTTTCCCAAATTACCGCTGAATTACTGGCACTCTTCGGAAACAATTCGGAAGTATCCTATCATATCTCCTATACGGAAGCCATTCTACAGTTGAATCCGCTTCCAAATCCTTTTACCAATACGCGGTCCAACCAACAAACGGTTTATGCCCGCATCGGTGGCGACCGCGGCTGTTTGGGCACCGCAAAAATAAACCTCAACGTAATCAACACCCCCGAATTTGAGGGGCCGGATTCCTATACTTACTGTTTAAACACTTTTCCAGAAACCATCACTCTCGACGCCGGATTGATTGGTCCAATGAGCGCCGTTAGCTTTCAATGGTCCACGGGAGAAACTTCAAGGGCCATCGCCATAAACGAAGCAGGCACCTATACGGTTTCAGTAACGAGAAAAAAAACGATCAATGGTGAAGAATACTCTTGTTCCGCCACCCGAAGTTTTACGGTCCTCCCTTCCGAAGTGGCCACCGTTACCTATGAAATTATCGGCGATATAACCAACCCAACCCTTTCCGTATCCGCACAAGGGGTTGGTGATTATGTTTTTTCCATAGATAACGGCCCGTTTCAGGAAAATCCCATCTTTGAAAATCTGGCTCCCGGCGAACATTATCTGATGGTAAAAGATAAAAACGGCTGTGGCACCACTACTCTTTTGGTTTATATAGTGGGTTTCCCGAATTTTTTTACGCCAAATAATGACGGCTATCACGACACTTGGCAAATAGTTGGAAAAAACCCAAAAGATTCCCAAATACTTCGCATAGAAATTTTTGATCGCTTTGGGAAACTGCTCTTTTTGATGGACCAAAACCACCATAGCTGGGACGGAACTTATCACGGAAAAAAAATGCCTTCTTCGGATTATTGGTTTAAGGCAATTTTCAAAAACGGCACCGAATATCGCAGCCACTTTACGTTAAAACGATAAAGAACTACAACTTAAAATCCCGACCCAAAAAATACCCCCCACATTTCGAAATTGAATATAGAAGATTGAATTTGTAACAATCTGAACCAAATTGCGTTATATAGGCTCATCAATCTAAATATACCTATGCTTCAACGTTTTTTCATTTTCTGCTCGGGCGCAGACACAGCCATCCTTGACGAATGTTCCCCCGGCGAACGCACCAAATACGCCGGCATTGGCGCCACCGTTTTCTTTACCGCCGTTATGGCCACCATTGCCGCCGCCTATGCGCTTTACACAGTGTTCGACAATTACCTTTCCGCTATTTTCTTCGGAATAATTTGGGGATTGTTGATTTTCAATTTAGATAGGTTCATCGTTTCCACCATCAAAAAGCGAAACAGTTTTTTTGATGAATTGCTTCAGGCTTCCCCGCGGATTGCCTTGGCGATTATCATCGCCATCGTTATTTCAAAACCTTTGGAAATGAAAATTTTCGAAAAGGAAATCAACCAAGTTTTATTGACGGAAAAAAACGAAATGACCCTCGCCAACAAAGACCAACTGGCGCTTCAGTACACTCCATCCGTGAAGGCTTTGGAAGCAGAAATTACAGGCCTGAAAAAGGAAATAACCGATAAGGAAACCGAAGTAAACTCCCTGTACAACACCTACATCGCCGAAGCTGAAGGCACTGCCGGCACCCACAAATTGGGCAAGGGTCCTGTTTACAAAGAAAAAAGGGAAAAACACGACGCCGAGCTTGCTGCTTTGGCAGATTTAAAGAAAACAAATACCGAAAAAATAGCCGCCGCCGAAGCCCAGATAGCCACACTCGCCACCGAATACCAAACAAAGGTAGCAAGCACCCAGCCCATCATCGACGGTTTCGATGGGTTGATGGCGCGCGTAAATGCATTGAACAAACTTCCGCTGTTGCCTTCGCTGTTTATCTTTTTGCTGTTCCTCGCCATAGAAACTTCACCAATTTTTGCCAAACTCCTTTCCCCAAAAGGCGCTTATGATTTGAAGTTGGAAGAACAGGAAAGCGCATTAAAGTCCTGGGTGGTCCAACAAAAAACGCAACGCGACATCCTGGTAGCCACCGATCGCGAAATCAATAACAAGGTGTATGAGGACATAGCCGAGGAGCAGGAACTTTACGATTACAAGCGAAAAAAGGCAAGAGAGCTAATGCAGATGCAGGCCGATGCTTTTTATGGAAAACAGAAAAGCGTTTTATAACTTCAAATATTTATCAAAATCCAAAAAACTCCTCCCCTGACAGGGGGAGGTGGCATTTCATTTTGCCAAAAAGCAAAATGAAATGACGGAGGGGGTACAAGTTTAAATCTCTTTTCAATTAAGCATTCCCTTAATTGTCCCGGACTGGTCCTTTCACTGGATTCATCTGTAATTGTCCCAAGATTTATATGTAATTGCCCTCAAATTCATCTGGGGGAAAATAATTAATATGGGAATTTCAGAAGGGCTTTAGCCCAACATTCAGTAATTTTGAAGGAATATTTTTCCCATAAAACTATGTCCAAGACCACTCCCGAGCAAGCCTCAAAAATTGCCAAAGAACATTATAACATTTCTGCTGAAGCCTCAAAAATAGATGGCTATGTTGATGAAAACTTTTTGCTGAAAACCGCTTCGGGAAAAAAATTTATTCTGAAAATTTCTTGCGAAGAAGAGGCCGAGCAATTAGATTTTCAACTCCAAATCCTAAAACATCTTTCCAAAAAGAAACTAAATGTTTCCCTTTCCGAAGCCATTCCTAATAAAACTGGAAATCTTTTGACTTCCCTTCAAAATAATAAAACCGCAAGACTTTTAATCTGGATCCCTGGCCGGCTTTGGGCAACGGTAAACCCAAAAACCGAATTTCTGCGAAATAGTCTGGGCAAAGTTGCCGGCAGTCTAACAAAGGCTTTGCAGGATTTTAAACATCCCGCCGCCCACAGAAAGCTTGACTGGGATTTGGCAAACTCAGCTTGGACCTCAAAACATAGCAATCGGTTCTCTCGAACGCAAAAGGAAATCGTACAGCATTTCCAAAATCGTTTTGTGGAAATTCAAACAGAATACAAAACCCTTCCCAAAAGCATCGTCCACGCCGATGTAAACGATTACAACATTTTGGTCTCCGAAGATCTGCGAAACCCGAAAGTTTCAGCTTTGATTGACTTTGGCGACGCGGTATTGACCCAAACCGTCAACGATCTCGCCATAGTTTTGGCCTATGCCATTATGGACTTGCCCGACCCGCTCACTGCTTCTTTGGAGGTTGTACAAGGCTATAACAAGCATTACAAACTTTCTGATGAAGAACTGCAATGTCTGTATACCTTGGTCGGAATGCGTCTCGTTATCACCGTTACGAGCGCTTCCATTAAAAAAGAGGAATTTCCAAACGAGCACTATTTCATAATAAGCGAAAAACCTGCGTGGGATTTATTGGAAAAGTGGTTTCAAGTGAATGAAAACTTCGCCTATTATTCCTTTCGAAATGCTTGTGGTTATTCAGCGCATCCCTTGGAAAAAAAGTTTAAAACTTGGGCAAGAAAGAATCAGATTTCCCTCAAAACCCTTTTCCCCACCGAGGTTTCAGAAAAAATTGTAAACCTGGATATGAGTGTAGGCAGTACCCTTTTGGGCAATCCCTCGGAATATTCCGATGCCGAGGTTTCGGAGTTTAAACTTAAGCAATTCCAAAAACACCATCCCAAAACCATTTTGCTCAATGGATACTTGGAAACACGTCCCTTTTACACCACCGCAGCATTTAAAAGTGAAGGCAACAACGGCCCGCAATACCGCACTGTCCATTTGGGAACCGATTTTTGGGTGCCCGCCGAAACTCCCGTTCACGCCCCTTTTGATGGAAAAGTGAAAATCGTTCACCACAACAATTATGACAAGGATTATGGCCCGATGCTCATTTTGGAACACGTTTTTGAAGGAGAAAAATTCTTTTCACTCTATGGCCATTTAACGCTTTCTTCCCTTGATATTCTCAAAGTGGGACAAACCGTCAAGCAGGGCGACCTCATCGCATCCATTGGCGCCCCAAATGAAAATGGCAATTGGGCGCCGCATCTTCACTTTCAGCTTATCTTGGATTTATTGGGAAACAATGAAAACTTCAATGGCGTGGCTTTGCCATCGGAAATTGAGGTTTGGAAAAGCCTCTGCCCAAATCCAAATTTTATTTTTAAAGAGGAATTGGAAACCGCCGAAGCGAAGATTTCCGAGGAAAAAATAATCAATTTCAGAAAAGAACACCTCGGAAAAAGCCTGAGTCTTTCCTATGAAAAACCGTTGCACATCGTGCGCGGTGAAGGGGTTTATTTGATTGATATTGAAGGCCGAAAATATCTGGATACCGTAAACAACGTAAACCACGTGGGCCATCAGCATCCAAAAGTTGTGGCAGCGGGACAAAAACAAATGGCGGTTTTAAATACCAATACCCGCTATCTTCACGAAGAAATTATCGCTTACGCGGAAGCATTGCTGAAAAAACTACCGCCGTATCTGTCGGTCATCCACATTGTAAATTCCGGTAGCGAGGCCAATGAACTCGCCCTGCGAATGGCCAAAACCGTTACCGGAAACAAGGATTTTTTGGCCATTGAAGTAGGCTACCACGGCAACACCAATGCCGTAATGGACGTGAGTTCCTATAAATTTGAAGGGAAAGGCGGTTTCCCAAAACCTGAGACAACCCACATTTTACCCTTGCCGGATTCCTTCCGCGGGAAATATTCCGGTGAAAATTGCGGCATTGATTACGCCAATCACGCCGCGGAAATCATTCAAAATTTAAAAGCAGAAGGAAGGGAAATCGCAGGGTTTATCGGAGAAACTATGATCAGTTGTGGCGGACAGATTGTTCCCCCGAAAAACTATTTCAAGGAAGTTTACAAACACGTTCGCGAGGCCGGCGGTATCTGCATTGCCGATGAAGTACAAACGGGGTTTGGCAGAATGGGAAAAACCTTTTGGGCATTTGAGCTTTACGACGTACAGCCGGATATTGTAACAATGGGCAAGCCCGCGGGCAACGGCCATCCTTTGGCAGTGGTTGCTTGCACGAAAGAAATTGCCGAAAAATTCAATACCGGAATGGAGTATTTCAACACCTTTGGCGGCAATCCTGTTTCCTGCGCCATCGGCCGTACGGTTTTGGAGATTATTGATGAAGAAAACCTGCAGCAAAACGCATTGGAAGTTGGCGGTTTCTTAATTGCCGAACTGAAAAAGCTTCAAAAGCAATTCCCCATCATTGGCGACGTTCGGGGCGAAGGGCTGTTTTTGGGCTTTGAACTTAATGATGCAGAAAAAAATCCGTTGCCGGAACACGCTTCCTATCTGGCAAACCGGATGAAACAGTTGGGTATTTTGATGAGCATTGACGCTCCGGACCACAATGTTCTAAAAATAAAACCGCCGATGGTTTTCAGCAAAGAGAATGCGGAGGAACTTCTTTACAGATTACATACCGTTTTTGGGGAGGATTTTATGATTCCTTCTTTTTAATTTCAACCAGCTATTTGCGAACTCTGCGACTTTGCGGTAAATTATCACCGCAGAGGCGCGGAGATCGCAAAGGTTTTACGAGTCTTTCTTTTTTATCAAAAAGGCATACGGCTCCATTCCTTTGGTATGCTGAAAAATGACCTTCAAAACACCGATCAGCGGCAGGGCGATGATGGCGCCCACCATCCCCCAAAGCACCGAAAACAGGATGACACCAAACACGGTAACGAATGGGTTGAGGTCAATCTCATCACCGATGATCCACGGCGTTAAAATATAATTCTCAATCAATTGCGCCGCGGAAATTACCCCAATCACAATCAACGCGGGCGTGGTGCCGGCGTACAGATAGGAAAGGATTACCGCAATACCGCCACCAATGATATTTCCCACATAGGGAATGATGGAAAAGAGCGCCGCAAACAGCGCCAAGAAAAGTGCGTAGGGTACCGACCCCAAGGTAAATCCGAGGTAATAAATCCCGAAAAGAAAAACCATAATCTTCCCTTTTCCCAACAAATAACTGTTGATGATCTGTTTGGAACCGCTTAATAGCGAGCCCATCGCCGCATCATTGGAAACCAGCTTTTTAAAGAATTTGACAAACATATTTCGCTGCATCAAAAAAAGAATGATATATACAAAAATGATAAGCGACTGCGATAATAAATTCATTACCGACGAGAGGAAGGCACTGCCAAAACGCTCGGCTTTTTGTACCAATCTTTTGTTGTTTTCAAAATAATCTTTGTAATCCCAATTCAGCCTTTGGTTTGCCCATTCAGACAAATGGTTGAGTTTTTCAGCGGCCTTTTCCTTAATGGTAGGCCAATCATTGGCCATCAAATTTATCTGTGAACTTATAAGCCACGCCAGCAGGCTGAAAATTACCACCATCAACAAAACGGAAAGGGAAATGGCCAGCCAATTCGGCAGACCCCATTGCTTTAACTTTTCGGTGGGCCTGTCCAATAGAATTGCGATTATCACTCCCACCAATAAAGGCAGCAAAAGTCCCGAGCCGATGTATAAAATAGCCACAACCCCGCCCACAATGAGAAATGTCTTAATAAGATAGGTACCGGAAATTTCAATTTTGGGAGTGCTCAAAACTTTCTTTTTTTGCTTAAATAATGGTTCGGTTTGAAGTAAAGTTAGCTGAAATTTTTAAAAATGATTTGATTGCGAGCTATTTTAAATGCTTCTACTTGAAAATAGATTTATCTTTAGGGAAAACTTCCAACGATGAAAAAACTGCTTCCCTTACTATTTTTATTCTTAACGCTTCAGGTTTTTGCACAGAGAGAAACAGCCGATAAAGAAGCGATACTTTCCGTTTTAAAAACGCAGGAAAACGCTTGGAACAATTACGACCTTGAAGGCTTTATGCAAGGCTATTGGAAAAGCGATTCGCTGAAATTCTACGGCAGCAAAGGAGTTACAAACGGATGGCAAAAAACATTGGACAACTATAAAAAAGGATATCCTTCAAAAGAATATACCGGGACCTTAACTTTCACTATCGACGCGATTACCAAAATTGAAGACAATTCGTATTACGTTATGGGACAATTCCATTTGGTTCGCGATGCGGGCAATGCGAACGGCGTCTTCCTTATTATTTTCAGGAAAATTGACGGCGAGTGGAAGATTGTGGCCGATTTGAGTTGTTGATTTTAAAAATAATCTGGATTTGCAATAATTTTTTCCGCCCTTAAAACGTGTGCTTCCAAGGTTTCCATTTTCATTTTTTCCAACAAAGCCATCATCATATTCATCCGTTGGTTGTCCTTAAAATGTTCCCTTTTTTCGTGTAGAAAATTCCAGTAAAGCGAATTGAACGGACAGGCATTTTCCCCGGTTTTCGCATTTACGTCATAGCGACATTCCTTGCAGTAATTCCCCATTTTATTAATATAGCTGCCGCTGGAAATGTAGGGCTTGGTCGCCACAATTCCGCCGTCGGCATATTGGCTCATCCCGCGTGTGTTGGGCATTTCGACCCATTCGATCGCGTCGATATAAATTCCCAAATACCACGCATCAACCTCATCGGGATGCACTTGGGCGAGCAGTGCAAAATTGCCGGTTACCATCAACCGCTGAATGTGATGGGCGTAGGCATTTTCAAGACTGTTCGTGATGGCGTGGTGCAGACAGTTCATTTTGGTCTTTCCGGTCCAATAAAAATCCGGCAGTTTGTTTTGGTTGTCCAACTTGTTGGAGCGGCGATAGCCGGGCATTTTCATCCAATAAATACCGCGCATATACTCACGCCAGCCCAAAATCTGCCGCACAAAACCCTCCACTTGCGAGATGTCTATTTCAGATTTTCTATCGTAATAGGTTTCCAACACTTTTTCGATCACTTCTTGGGGCGAAAGCATCTTGGTATTCATGGCAAAGGAAAGCCGCGAGTGGAACAAATACGGCTCGTCTGTATGCAACGCATCTTGGTAATCGCCGAAATGAATCAAAAGGTTTTCGCAGAAATAGTTGAGCACTTTTAAGCTATCCGGCCGGGAAGTGGGCCAATTAAAGGCGGTGGCATCTACGGCGCCAATGGTTTTTATCTCTTGCTTTTCAATCTGTTCCAAAATTTTTGAAACATCTTTTCGGAAGCCTTTCTCGTGCGGAATCTCAGGTTTGCCGGTCCATTTTTTACGATTGCTTTTGTCAAAATTCCACTTGCCGCCCTCGGGCTGGCTTTCCGACTGCATCAAAATGCCGTGTTTTTTCCGCATGTAACGGTAAAAATATTCCATCGTCATTTCCTTCTTTCCCTCGTAAAACTCGGCCATTTCGGTTCGGGTGGTGTAGAAATGTTCGGTGTCGAAAGCTTCGGTTTCAATTTCAATAGTTTTACAGAAATCCTTCAATTGTTCGTCCAATCGGTACTCGTCGGGAAGCTGGTATTCCAGTTTTTCAATGCTGTGCTTTTCAATTAAATCGGAAAGATTTTTGACCAAATCCTGTTTGTTGCCTTCGGAACCGATTTCATAATAAATCACTTGGTGGCCGTTGCTTTTGAGGTGTTCGTAAAAATTCCGCATCGCAGCAAAAAAGCCGATTACCTTTTGGATATGATGGTGCGCATAATCGGTTTCCTGCCGCATTTCGGCCATAAAATAGAGCGTATCCTTTTCCTTTGAAGCATACCACGAATGTTTATGATTTAGCTGGTCGCCCAGGATAAGCCGAAGTTTTTTCATAAGGTTGAATTGTTTTGAAGCCAAACTTTTTGATACGCGCCATCGGGATCGTATTGTTCCGCCTGTTTTTTGATATTGAACTTACGATCGCGCGGATCGTTGCCCACGCCGCTGTTGTACATCCAGTTGCCCCAATTGCTGTGCACATCATAATCTATGAGCAGGCTTTCAAAATAGGCCGCGCCTTTACGCCAATCCTGCAACAATTCCTTGGCCCAAAAGCTGTTCACGTTTTGGCGGCCGCGGTTGCTCATAAAACCGGTGGCAGCAATTTCATTCATATTTGCGTTTACGAAAGGCTCTTCGGACTGCCCCGAAATCCACTGTTTAAAGGTGGAATCGTCGTTTTTCCAGTCCAAGTTCTTTTTTGAGATTCCTTTAAGCTGAAAAATTTTGTTGCCGTGTTTTAGGGAAACATATTTAAAATAATCGCGCCACAGCAATTCAAAAATTAGCCAATACGTGCTTTCGTTTGCGACTACTTCACGCTCGAACTTTTTCACTTCAGCGTAAATAAACCTCGGCGAAATACTTCCATTCGCAAGCCAGGCGGAAAATTTGGAACTGTACTCAGTGCCTAACATCCCGTTTCTGGTTTCCTTATAGTTTTTTAGGTTCTGCGTTTCCCAAAAATACTGCTGCAAACGTTCTTCCGCCGCATCCTCGCCACCTTTGAAGGGAAATGCCGAACGTGCGTCGACCTCAAAATCGGCCAATCCCAAATCGGTTAAACTTGGAATTTCCGTGGGGTGTTCCAAAAGATTGCTTTCTGGCTGAACTTTGGGAAATTCAGCGCATTTTCTGACTTCGGCCTTGGCTTCCACCTTTTTTCTGAACTGGGTAAACACTTCCGGGATTTCAGAAAAATCTGTAAAGGGAATATCCTCGGGATGAAATAAAAACTGGTCATAGGTTTCAATGAAATTGCAATCGGGCAAAGCTGCTTTAACCTTTTGCAAAACCGAAACTTCCTCGCTGGTCCATTCCCGTTGGCAATAAACAGTATCGATTTTATATTCTTTGATCATTTCCGGAAAAATAACTTCCGGTTTTTCGTGAAAGACCAACAGCGTGATATTGAGTTTTTGAAGCTGCTTCCGAAGCTCTTCAACCGTTTCAATCAAAAATTTGGCGCGGAATTTTTCAGTTTTTTTGAAACCGTACTTGGTTTCGGCGAAATGCCTCGGATCAAAAAAATAAGCCGCAACCGTTCTTTTATTTTCAGCTAAAGCCTGCAGCAGCGAATGATTGTCACGCAGGCGAAGGTCTTTGGTGAACCAAACTAATGCCGTGGATTGTTTTTGTTTTTCTGGCATTTTTTACTGCAATATACCACGTTTTCCCAATCCCGTTCCCATTTTTTCCGCCAGGTGAAAGGGCGTCTACAAATAGGGCAAATTTTCTGCGGAAGATCGGCTTTCTTTTTCATGGGTCAATTTCCTTTGATTCGCGTCCAAAGATCGGCCAATAATTTTTTGGCATCACGGGTATCTTTTTCCTCTTCGGTAACGGTTACCTCGTTTCCAGTTTTTTCGAGTCGAAAACTGAACGCATACTTTTCCGCTTGCGGATCAACGCTCATCATCCCGAAACGCAGATCGTTTAAATAAATTCCCTCTTCCTTTTCAGAAACCGTGTACCATCCCTGTGTAATTTTTATCAGGCGTTGCACTTTGTCGTATTCCTTTAAATCGCCAAGGGTTTCGTGGTTCTTCGGATGCGGATAAAACCGAATGGGTTTGGTATCAAAAAAAGAATAATCGCCAATCAAAAAAGCGTCGTCGGTTTCCACATTTGCGGTCCACAAAATCGTGTTCAGCGGGCTGGGTTTTGTTTCCAATGCGGAATAGGCTATGTTTTGATTTTTCAGTGCAGCTTCAAATTTGGAATAGGTTATTCCCTTCAGAATTATTGTAAGCAACATATAAGCACTGCTGACGATCAACCCAAGATTATTGAATCGCCTTCTTTTGATGCTTCCCCTTTTTTGAAGCATTGCCAATATCAGAAACACCAAAAACGGCAGTGTATAAAGCGGATCGATGACAAATATATTTTTGTAGGCCAAGCGAAGATCCAAAGGCCAAAAAAGCTGCGTGCCCCAAGTAGTATGCGCGTCGAGCAACGGATGCGTGACGAAACACAGATACCAAAACCACGACCATTCCTTTAAACTCGCCCGTTTGTCCCAAAGGGAAAGCAGCCAACCAAAGAGCAACCCAAAAATGACCGAAAACACGATGGAATGCGTAAACCCACGGTGGATTTCGAGCGCGGTAACGGTATCGGTAAAATGGCTTGAAAGCACATCCAAATCCGGTATCGTTCCAGCAATCGCGCCCAAAATCATGGCTTTGTTGCCAATCTTTTTGCCCAAGACCGCTTCGCCCACGGCAGCACCCAATACGATTTGTGTTACGGAATCCATTCTTTTTTAAGTTATGAGTTAGGAGTTAGGGGTTAGGAGTTTTTGGTTTCAGGTTTCAGGTTTCAGGCTTCAGGTTTCAGGTTTCAACTTTTGAGTTACCTCTCTTTTCTCTTATCTCTACTCTCTTGTCTCAAATCTCACGTCTCAAGTCTAACGTCTCAAGTCTAACATCTAATCCACAATCTCCATCTTCTTCAACAAAAACGAAGCATTCATATTTTGGCAAATACCGGGTTTGAAGGTGTAGTCGAAAATGAGTTCGTCGTTTTCAATTCGCGCGTCGAAGAAATAGTTCTTTACTTCGGGCAATTCATCCGCGGCGGCGCACAGACTTAAATCGTGGGTGGCGATGATGCCGGTGGAATTGCTGGCTACGAGCTTTTCAACAAATTTGCGCGAGCCGATGGCCTTGTCGGTGCTGTTTGTCCCTTTCAAAATTTCGTCGAGAATGATAAAATAGCGGTCGCGTTTTATTTCGTCCACAATAAATTTCAACCGTTTCAATTCGCTGAAAAAATACGATTCGTCGTCCGTCAAACTATCCGTGGTGCGCATACTGGTGATAAGTTTTATCGGGTGGTATTCCGAAGCCTCAGCACAAACGGGCAAACCGATGTTTCCCATCACGATTTGCAGGGAAACGGTTCTTAAAAACGTACTTTTACCCGCCATATTCGCACCCGTAACGATAAAAAATTCTTCGGAATTAATCTGAAAATCGTTGCGCACCATCGTTGTTTCTTTCAACAAGGGATGGCCGGCGCCCTTCACTTTTAAAACGGGAACATCATCACTGATTTTTGGAAACACATAATTGGGATGGTTAAAGCCGAAATTGCCCAGACTGTTGTAGGCGTCAAAAAAAGTGATGGTTTCAAACCAGAGGGGCACCTTTTCCCTATGGGTGGCAATCCATTGCTCAATGTGGCAGCTCTGCCGAAGGTCGCGCAGCATAAAGCCGTTGGCCAAAAACCCGATGAGCATATTGCTGCGCTGGTCCAGTGCGTCCAACCGCTTGGCGAATTGGCGCAATAGCGACGAGGCCTTTTGGGAAGAAGAAGCTATGTCGCTTTTTTTTCTGTGCAGTAGCGCGGTGGAAAAATCCTGTTTTTCAATTTCCAGCAGCAATTTATGAAACTGTTCAAAGGTGCTCTGAATCTTCCCCGTGTGGGCGGAAAGGGCATTTACCTTTTTTAGATAGACCCCCGAAATGGCCACACCCAAAAAAAACCAGCCCGCCACGGCATAGCCCGAAACGAAATCGAGAAAATAGAGCGTCACCAACACCGCCGAAACCAAGCTAAAAACAAGGGAAACGGGCTTGACCCAGCGAGGCACAAAACTTTGGTACTGCCCTAACCAATGGCTTACCTCTTCCGCGGGCACTTCGGTTTTTACCAAGGCGGCAATGGCTGAAAACCGCTGCCGCCACTCGGGCATTTGTGACAGTTCCTTAATGGCATCCTGCTTTTTCGGAATGGCAAGAATTTCATTTTCAGTGAGAAGCTGTGCCAAAAAATCGGAGCCGCTTTCCAAGGCCGTTCTATTCAAATATTGAAAAAAGGAACCCCGCCCAAAAAGGTCGATATCCTGACTGTAATAATGAAGCGGGTCTTTATATTTTTCGCCGGAAGGCAAATGATTGAAAACGTGCGCCAGTACCTCCAGCTCGGTTTCATTTTGATGCAATAGCGCTTTTTGCAGATCGTGCTGATATTGCAGGTTGCTGTGCCGACTTACCATAAAAACAAAGAGCGCAATGGTGGCCAGCACAATGCCGATGACCAATTGCGGATGGCCAAAGGCAAAATAGACCCCAAAACAGGCGGCGAGAAAAACCAACAGCCTTAGGGTGCTGGACAGGGCCAGTCTTTTTTTAAGTTTTTGGATTTCGGCAGTGCAGTTTGCTATCTGTTGGCTGTAAAAATCGGAAGGTTTGTGCATAGGGTTAAGATAAAACCCCACTGGCCTTTGAGACCTGTGGAGTTTCAGATCAAAAATTAGTTAGTTCGGCTTGCAATTTTTTGGTCAGGCTTTTTACCACCAAATCATAGGAATGGTCAATAAGTTCCAGCAGCAAGGTATGGGGAATATTGCGTTCGAGTTCCACCGTGTTCCAATGAACCTTGCTCATATGGTAGCCGGGGCGGATAAGGCCGTCGTACGCCTCGCGAAGTTCGATGGCGCGTTCGGGGTCGCACTTTAGGTTGGCCGTGGCGGGATGGGTTTCCAGCCCGGTGAGCGCAAATATCTTGCCCATTACCTTAAACACCAGCGTATCTTGCCCAAAGGGAAAGGTTTCGGCTACCCCTTTTTTTGATATGCAATATTCGCGGAATTCCTCAATGTTCATTGCTTTAGTTTTGTCTTTTCACCTGCAGCATACAACGCGCTGTAATCCAGCTTCCAGTTGATGGTCTCTACCAGTTTTTCCATCATCTGTATGGTTTCCAGTGCCTGTTTGGAAGCTTCTTCGTAAAGGCCGCTTTCGGGAATCTTGTCCACAATGTGCTTTTTGGCCTCTTGGTTTATCTCGGTCAGATCGGTAGCGGTAAAGGGGTTGGCCCAGCCTTCACGTTTGTCGTAATATTTAAAATCGGTCTCGATGGTGAGCAGTTCCGGCTGCGGAAAATTGGTAAGGATGATGGTCTTGTTTTTCGTATCGGGCTCCATTCGCAGCTTGGTAAGGTCGAAACCGATGTGCGCCTTGGCCTCGATCAAGACCAGGGCTTTCTTTTTGCCGAGGAGCAGGTTAAGCCATTTGTCCTTGACGTTTTCGTAGTAGAAAATTTCGGAAAAATCGCCCTCTACGGTAATGAACTTGCACACGCTGCGGATTTTTTCCATCAGCACCACACTTTGGGTGTTAACGCGCTCGCGCCTGCCGGCACCGCTAAACCGCGAAAAAAGAAAGTAGGCCACAATGGCGCCAACGGCCAAGCCGATAAAGAGTAACTCCATAGCGTAAAGGTACGAAAAAGAAAGGACGGGTCTCAATGTTTTGGACGTAGGACGTAGGACGTAGGACGGTTAGAAAAGTACTATGTCCTACGTCTTACCGTCTTACGTCCTAAGCCTTACGTCAGTCCAAACAATAAAGAATAGGTTTGCTTGGCGAAGCATCGTTATGGAAAGATGCAATCTGTAAATTTAACAAATAGCTGCCGTCCCCAACAGCATCGGGCACATAAATCATTTCAGTAATGGTGCAGTCGTGGCGCGGGTTTTGGGGATAATGCCAAAATGCCTTGTGCGCCAAAAGTTTGCCTTCGTCCTTTTCCTTATCGACGGAAGGCAGGTCGATTAACAGATGTTTTACGCCAATTTCCCGTAAAAACAAGGCTGCCTTTTCTTGAAGATAAGGCCAATTGGTGTTGGACCAATGTTTTGATTTTTTATCGGAACTGTTGGGTAGCGTACGGATAACGACGGCTTCGGGCGTTTTGCCATTCAAGGCCCGCTTAATGCTTTCTTCGGAAATAACCTTGTCCGCTCCCCCGGACCTCTCCGAAGGAAAAAAAGCTTCGGGCTGTACCGAAATCACTTCCGCCAAAAAAAAGAAGGTTTTTAAGGCTTCATTTACGGAGTGAAATTCTTTTGAAATATGCCCCAAACACTCCGTATGCGTGCCGTGGGCGTGCGGATTGAAAAACACATTGTTGAAATTGACAGAAGCTCCTTCAGAAACCTTTCCCGTCCAATCGCCCATTTTTACGGGCTCAATTGTGGGCTCGTTTAAATACCACGCCAGCGGATTGTCGCTGGACGCCTTTAACGGCAGGGAGAGGTCCAACGGTTTGGAGAGGTCCACTTGTATCGTTTTATTGTTTACTTCAATGGAGGCTTTCATATTTCAATTTTGAAAAAATAAAGATACAATTTTACCAAACCCCAAAAATCTTTGGGAGCTTTGGGAATTAAAAGGCTGTTCCAAAGACCTCACAGGTTTCAAAAACCTGTGAGGTCGTAGGCCGATTAAACCATAAACAGATCACTGGCAATGCCGTCGCCCAAAAACTTCCCTTTTCGGGAAATGCGGAGGGTGCCGTTGGCCAACTCCAACAGTCCGCTTTTCAAATGCGGCTGGGCCTGCTCCAAAAGATATTTAGACAAATCGGCTCCAAAATCGGCTTCCACTTTTTCCACCGAAACACCTTTGGCCGTGCGCAGGGCAGTCATAATATATTCGTTGTAGCGGTCCTGTTTTGAAAGAAACTCCCTTTCGGAAGGAAGGATTCCCGCTTCGAGGCTCTTTATATATTTGGTGTTGTTGGCCACGTTCCAGCTACGGCTTTTTCCGTCAAAACTATGTGCCGAAGGCCCGATGCCCAAATAGGGCTTGCCCTCCCAATAGGCGGTGTTGTTGCGCGAATGGTAACCGGGCTTGCCAAAATTGGAGAATTCATAATTATGATATCCTGCCTTTTCTGTTTCCGAGAGCAAAAATTCGTAATGTTGTTTTGCCATTTCTTCATCAACGGGCTGCACCTTGCCGGAATCGATAAATTTTTTGAGGGCGGTGCGCGATTCCACGGTAAGCGCGTAACAGGAAAGATGCGGCACCTGCAAGTTTAAGGCAATTTCCAGATTTTGTTTCCAACGGTCAAGACCCATTCCCGGAATGCCGTAAATAAGGTCGATGCTGATATTTTCAAAAAATTGCTTTGCAGTCTTTATGCATTCCAAAGCTTCGGAAGCGTTGTGGGCGCGGTTCATCAATTTTAAATCTGCTTCAAAAAAAGACTGGATGCCGATGGACAGCCGGTTAATTGGCGAATTCGCTAATTCCTTAAGTCGGGCAGCGGTTAAATCGTCGGGATTGGCCTCGAGGGTGATTTCGGGGTTTTCCCAGACCTTAAAATTTGAATAGATGGTTTCAAAAATCTGTTGCAATTCTTCGGAAGAAAGCAAACTGGGCGTTCCGCCACCAAAATAAATGGTTTCTACCGTGCCATTCAATTCACCCTTCCGCAGCAGCAATTCCTTACAAAGGGCGTTTACCAATTCGCCCTTTTTCTTTAGGGAAGTTGAAAAGTGGAAATCGCAGTAATGGCAGGCCTGTTTGCAGAAGGGAATATGCAGGTACATGCCGAAGCTGTCTCCGTGCGATGGCATTTGGTCTTGCGGGTCCTGTGTTTTCAAGTTTTGGGCCGAATCTTCTTTGCCTTCAAAATTACTTATTATTTTTACCGAAATGGATTGTTTCTTGCCAAAAACCTCGGCCACAAATTTTATCAAAACCATGCGAATGCGCTTTTTGTTTCCTTTACTCATTTTTCTAATTGGCGGAGGGGCCACGAGCCAAGAAAGCGCAAACAAATTAAAGGTAGGCTATGCAGGCTCGGCGCCCTTTGTACTTGATGGCGATACGCAGGAAGGGATTGTTTTTGACATTTGGCAGGCCATTGCCTACGACCTGAATTTGAAATATAACTATCAGAAATTCAATTCCGTAGAGGATGGCATTAAGGCGGCACGCGAAGGGAAAATCGACATCCTTTTGGGCCCTACCACCATTAACGCCGAACGTGCTGCCGAAGTTTCCTTTTCGCAACCCTATTACTATACCGAAATGGCCATCCTCGCCCCCTTGCAGGAATTGACCCTTTGGGAAAAAATCAGCCCCATCTTTTCAAAAACATTCCTCTTCGCTGTGCTTGGGCTTCTTTTTATACTTACCCTCGTGGGCTTTCTGTTCTGGCTGGTTGAGGGACGAAAATATAGAGACGATTATGGGCAGCGCATCCATCAAGGCATCGGGTCGGGCATTTGGCTGGCCATCGTGACCATGACCACCGTGGGCTATGGCGATTATGCGCCGCGAACCCCCGCCGGCCGGGTAGTAATGGGCTCGTGGATGATTATTTCACTTATTTTGGCAACGTCGTTTGTGGCGGGTATTGCCACCACCTTTTCCCTCACCACCCGAACGGACAAGACCATTACTTCTATGCAACAATTGGACGGCAAAACGGTGGCCGTGCCGGACTACAACAAAATTATGGAGCGCGTGCGGAATGTGGATGGCATCCCGAAACCCGTGCAAACGGTTACCGAGGGCTATCAATTGCTTTTGGACAAAAAAGTGGACGCGCTTATTTATGACGAAATTCCGTTGGAATATATTTTTGGGAAGAACGAAAAAGAGCGCTTTGTGCTGAGCAAGAAAAAGATTGAACCCCAATATTACGGTTTCGTTTTTCCCGTGGGAAGCCAACTGAAACGCAAGGTAGATCTGGAAATTATCCACCTGCAGGACACCAAGGAAATCACCCATATTATTGAAGATTGGATCAGCCGGCACTGATGGAAAAATCGCCTCTATCCTATTCGGTCTTCGTTCTGTTTAACAAAAGCGGCCCAGCCGGAATAGCTTTTCCCCGTTTCGATTTTTCCGGAATTGTAAAAATGGCAAACCGCCGCTGCCAGCCCATCGGTACTGTCCAAATTCTTTGGTAATTCCTTTAACCCCAAAAGGCTTTGAAGCATTTTTGCCACCTGTTCCTTGCTGGCGTTTCCGTTGCCAGTGATGGCCATTTTTATTTTTTTTGGGGAATATTCCGTAATGGGTATTTGGCGCGAAAGGCCCGCTGCCATTGCTACCCCTTGCGCCCTGCCCAGTTTGAGCATGGATTGCACGTTTTTCCCAAAAAAGGGGGCCTCAATAGCGATCTCGTCGGGCTTGTGGCTGTCAATCAATTCTATGGTGCGCTCAAAAATAAGTTTCAGTTTTAGGTAATGGTCCTCATATTTTTTAAGGTGAAGCTCATTCAGCTGCATAAAAACCATTTTTTTGCCCACAATTTTTATAAGGCCGAAGCCCATAATGGTAGTTCCGGGATCGATTCCTAAGATGATTTTTTCCGTTTCGGTATTCATGGTTTTGATGCTTCCACTCTTTTCGGGAATTAGTATTTTAGCCGAATGTTGGACGGCCATCACAAAACTAAACAATATCTGCTCGCAAGCGCGAAAGTTTTGATCGTAGGTTTGGCCTTGGGCTATATTTTTTACAAATTGGTTTATAATAATCCCCTTAGCTTTTCGGCATTTGCGGACACGCTCGCTGTGCGAATGGAGGTTTCGGGCGCTTGGGTGGTTTTCTTTTTTATTTTGGCCATTGCCAATTGGACCCTCGAAATTTTAAAGTGGCAAACGCTGGTTTCTTCCCTCGAAAAAATAAGTTTTAACAAAGCCCTTAAACAAAGCCTCGCCGCACTGACCGTTTCGCTGGCAACCCCCAACCGAATTGGGGAATACGGTGCAAAAGCGATGTTTTTTGAGGGTGCCAAACGAAAAAAGATTCTGCTGCTCCAATTTTTTTCAAGTGGCTCGCAATTGTTGGTCACGGTGGTTTTTGGGTTAGTCGGTCTCCTATTTTTAAGTAAAAAATTCAACCTTGCGTATTCCGTGAGGACCCTTTGCTATCTGGGAATCGGGCTTATTCTCGTCTTGGCGGCCGGCTATTATTTTAAGGAAAAGGAATTGTTAATGAAGGGGTTTTCCGTTTCGAAGGTGTTGGATTTTTTCCGAAAGATTCCCTTTCGCCTAAAAAGAAACGCCCTACTTTTTTCCTTTTTTCGCTACGGTATTTTCAGCGGAATGTTTTATGGATTGTTGCTATTTTTTGGAGCGGAATTGGCGATTTCAGAAGCGATGCCGCTCATTTTCGCAATGTATATATTGGTGTCCATAATTCCCTCGGTTTTCATTTTTGACGTGGTTATTAGGGGAAGCGTTGCCGTTTGGCTGTTTTCCCTTGTGGGCATTCCAGAACTGGTAGTGCTTGCCAGCGTGCTCGCCAGTTGGATCCTCAATTTTGGATTTCCCGCCGTTTGGGGCAGTTTTTTTGTGGTCACTTTTCAGCCCGCTTCCCGATGATCTGGGTGTTGCTTTTCCTATTCGTTACCTATTTTCTGGCTTTGGCCATGATCAGTTTCGGGTTTAAGAAAATGGAACTCTTTATTGCAAAAAATAATATTCCACAAACCCGGTTCAGTCTTTTGATTCCCTTTCGAAATGAAGCCGAAAACCTGCCGGCCCTTTTTCAATCCATTCAAAAATTAAAATATCCCGAACATTTACTGGAGGTTATTTTTATAAACGATGCTTCCGACGATGCTTCCACAGCCTTGGTTGACTCCTTTCGGGAAAGTTGCAAATTTTCCATAAAAATGCTCCAAAATGAACGCGGTTCCAATTCGCCAAAAAAGGATGCCCTCTCCAAAGGGATAGAAGCAGCGCTGGGGGAATGGATCGTTACTACCGATGCCGATTGTGAGCTTCCCGAAAATTGGCTGCTAACCACTGATGCCTTCATTCAGAAAACCAACCCCGCAATGGTCTGTGGCGCGGTGCTTTATGCTTCCAATAATTCCTTTCTTGAAAATTTCCAGCAAATGGATGGGCTGAGCTTGCAAGAGGTTTCCATTGGCGCGTTCGGGCTCGGCAGACCGCTGCTCTGCAATGGCGCCAACCTCGCCTATCGGAAAGATGTTTTCCTAAAAGTGGGAGGCTTTTCGGGCAACGACCACTTGGCCAGTGGCGACGATATTTTTTTGATGGAAAAAATAAAAAAGCAGTTTCCCGGACGGGTGAAATTTTTGAAATCGCCCCAAACCATCGTTATCACAAATCCCGAAAAAAGCTGGAGCCACGCCGTAAACCAGCGGATTCGATGGGCCTCAAAAACTTCTAAACAGAAAAATTTGGTTTCCCTTCTTTTGGGAATTTTGGTGGTATTGGTGAATGTGGTTTTTTTGATGCTTCCTTTGCTACTAATTATCGATTTTGAAGCCATTGAAATGTACGCCGTTTTATTGATCTTAAAAATGGTGGTGGACTATTTGGCAGTGCAACAGGCGGCTACCTTTTTCGGAATAAGGGTTTCCTTTTGGAATTTTATAAAACAGAATATCGTTTACAGCTTCCTTATTTTAAGAATAGCGGCGGGAAGCCTTCGGGGGCGTTACCAATGGAAGGGCCGAAGCTTTCAAAACCAATGATAACTTGAATTAATTTTTTAACTTAGCCAGAGTTTTAAACAACGCCCTTATGAAATCGCTCCTCCCTATTCCCGTACTGATTTTTCTACTTTTTGCCACTCCCGCGCTTGCCCAACAAACCTATAGCGTTAACGGCCAAGAGTACAATTTGAATGTTTCTGTGGAGGGTCCGTTGACCTTGCTTTGGAATATCGTGGATGGGGAATATCGCTATTTTTCCAAAAAGGAAGAGGCGATTGCGGAACTGACCAACACGAAACAGAACGGGGAATATCAAGAGGAATTCAAGGAAATCCTAAACGAACAAACCAGCGATGCTCCCGTTGCTGTCGAAAAAGTCAAATTGACCCTTCCGAGTTTGCGGGCTTTTTTTGAGGCCTATAATAAAAAGAAAGATCCCAATTTTGGCACTGAACGGAAATCAGTACAGCTTGATTTTCGTATGGGCGCTTTTGGCGGCATCAGCAACAGTATTTTTACCGACAATCCCTCCAACGCCCTGCAACCCGTCGCGGGGATTGATTTGGAATTGGTGGACGCGGTCAAGCTGAAAAGGCACGCCTTGGTTTTCCGATTTAAACAGACTTTTGAGAGCAGCGAATATGTTTACAGCGCCTCCCAATTCTCCCTAAATTATCGCTTTAAATTTGTAAAATCGCCAAAATTTGATGCTTTTGTGAACTGTAAATTCGTATCCTTCACCCATTCAAAAAGGGAAATTATTATTTACAGCGGGCCGAGTGCTGAAGGCGTCGCAACCACGGTATCCGGCTCCGATTTTACTGCGCCCGTCACTTTCGGGCTTGGTGCCGATTACAAACTTGGCAATGGCTACATCACCTTTAACTATAACGATATTGTGGGGTTAAGTGTGGACAGCAATGGCGAGTTTCCGGTGGATTTTACCCTTGGCTATAAATTCAATCTTTAATCAATTGGTCTTAACGATTACGGGCAGGGTGAATTGGGTTTTCACGGGAATTCCGCGTTTATAGGCCGGGGCCACCGGTTTTAAGGAATCGATACTCTGCAGGAGCCAAGCCTCTAGATTTGGAAAATCCTTTTGGAGCAAGGTGTCCATTTTTATCTGAAGAATTGAAAGTTTGCCCTCCCGGCTTACCTCAAAATTCACTTTAATGGTATCATAAACATCGCGGACCGCAACCACATTTTCATGATTGATGGATTGGTAGATATGGGAACTGATGGTGTTAATGAAACAATCCTTTTGCTGTGGTTTTGGAAGGGAATCGTTGCAATCTGCAAACGCGGGATAACGGTCCACATCCTTCCAGTCGATGGTCTGTATTTCCTCTTTATAGATTTCTTCGGAAGAAACCTTTTCAGTCTCAAAAAACCGGCAGGAAGTTGCCAGCAGCAGGAATGGAACAAAAAGAAAGAAGTGCTTCATTTCAGGAAACTGTTCGACTTTTAAAGGTACAAATTTACTGAAAGTTAATTCTTTGGCTGGAAAAGTTCTTCCAATTAATAAAACTTGCGCACAGCCCGAAGCCGACATCCTCTAAGGCCGGATTTATAAATAGGTTATAACCAAACCGTCTTTTGTTCAATGGTGCTTTTTCGGGTGCCCTCAGGCAGGTCGCCGTCGTATTTCCCCAGATAAAAAAACCCGAGGCACTGCTCCTCCTCCTCCAGTTGAATGAATTTGTCGATATATTTTATCAATCCGGGAGACGACCAATAGGCGCCAATGCCCAACTCGAAGGCCGTGAGCCACATATTTTGGACTGCCATAGCCGTGGCCGCAATTTCTTCCCATTCGGGCAGGCTCTTTTTCGGGTCGCGCTGCATGCAGATGGCGATTACGCAACCTGCCTTCACAGGGTTATCCATAAATTTGTTATAGGTGAATTCCGAGAAATTATCGGTTGTATGTTTATAAGTTTCGGCCAAAAATTTTCCGAGAGCTATCTGCGAGGTACCGTGAAAGACCCTAAACCGCCAAGGCTCGGTGCGCTTGTGTGTGGGCGCCCAATTCGCGGCTTCAAGGATTTTCAAAATTTCCTCTTTAGTGATGGGTTGGTCGTTATATTGGGCAGGAAAAACCGCGCGGCGGTTCTTAATGGTTTCTTGGATCATTTTTTTAATTTGGTTCGTGAAGATAGTAAAAGTGAATCTAAAAAAATGAAATGAATGCCAAAGCACTTCATTTTTTTAGAGGGTAGGACAAATTTTCCGAAGAAAAACAAAAAAAGCCTCTCCATTTGGAAAAGCTTCTTCTTGGTTTATCGTAATCATTTAGCTATGCTTTAAAAAACATAGGAACTAAATTATGCCAATTGTACATTTATGGCGTTTAGGCCTTTTTTGCCTTGGGTAGTTTCATATCGGACTTCATCATTTTCGCGAATATCATCAATAATCCCACTTAGGTGAACGAAGATTTCTTCGTTAGTATTCTCTTCTTGGATAAATCCAAATCCTTTGCTGTTGTTAAAAAACTTTACTGTTCCTTTTTTCATAATGTTTGTTTCTTTAGTAATAAATACTTGTTTAATTTTTTGAATCAATTTCATACTGATACATTTTAGTTAGTTATTGGCAACGTATACAATTACATATAATCCAATTGGACTATAAAGACGTTATAAATGAAAAGGAAAAAAGAAAGGATACTACTAACTAGGAAGGAATTGCTATTACTAGAAAAAAATAAAACTTATCAAATAATCCTAAAGAACATTAAAAACTGCTCTCGGTATGTTGCGATGCTTTTATAAGCGCATCACCAATAATGTGGCGAATGTACCACTAATTAATTTATAAACAACATATTTGGGAAATTAATTTAAAATAAGTCGGTATTAAAACAAAAAAAGCCCATCCACTTCGGCTCCGCTCAGTGCAGGCTTCAGGATAAGCTTCTCATCGGTTCTTCCCGATAGCTATCGGGAGTAAACCACATCCCGAAGTTAATTCGGGACAACACAACATCTTGTTGCGGTCTGGACGAGACTCGAACTCGCGACCCCCTGCGTGACAGGCAGGTATTCTAACCAACTGAACTACCAGACCAAAATTTCAATCCCGAAACGTCAGGACCCCAACAACAGTTGAGCATTGTGAAAAATTGTTACCATACCTTTTGGGATTGCTCCCTTGCCGTATTAAGCGGTGGCAAATATACCACTCCATTTCATTTTCGCAAACTATTTTTTTAAAAAATAAAAAAAATTATCCAAACTTCTGTCGCTCTACCAAATAGGTAGTCAAAAGTCTGTTGAAACTTTCGTGGATGTCCGTTAGCACGTATTTTATTCGATATTGACCACACCTAAGTTGGAGCTCCTTGAAATAATTTTCAACGGCAGTTTGATAGGACTGTTTGATGTTGTTTGCATAAAGATTTACAAATTCGCCCGTTTCTACATCCACAAAGCGGGTGGGGCGGTTGCTGAAGTCGAAGTTCAGCTCCCGTTTTTTGTCGAAGGTATGAAACAAGATAACTTCGTGCTTGTTATACTTTAAATGTTGAAGCGCTGCAAAGAGCTTTTCAGCGGCGGCATCGCTTTGGAACATATCGGTAAAAAGAAATACCAACGAACGGCGTTTGAGCTTTTCGGCAATCAAATGCAAATGTTCGTAGGTTTTTGTACCTTGATTTTCCTTGGGAACCAGTAATGCCTCGTTCAATTTTTGCAGCAGCATTTGATGGTGGCGCTCACTTCCTTTTTCCGATGCGTAAAATTCATAATCATTGCTGTAAATGCTCAATCCCACCGCATCGCGTTGCCGTTTCATCAGGTTCATAATTGCAGCCGATGCCAGCACCGAAAACCCAATTTTGTTCAATGAATTGATATTGAACTGTTTCATTTTTGGATAATGCATCGAGCTACTATTATCCACAATTAAATGGCAGCGGAGATTGGTTTCCTCTTCGTAGCGTTTGGTGTAGAGCTTATCGGTCTTGGCAAAAAGCTTCCAATCGATGTGTTTGGTACTTTCGCCGTTGTTATAAATTTTATGCTCGGCAAATTCAGCTGAAAACCCGTGGAACGGACTTTTGTGCAACCCAGAAATAAAGCCTTCCACCACTTGTTTGGCAAGCAGCTCCAGATTTTTAAAACCCGTTATCTCGTTTATTTCTTTCTCTATGTTCACTTTGTTGCCCTGAAAGCAGCCGAAGGGTTAATTATGTCTATTCTAACTGCCCAATTAATTTTGTGCCGTCTTCTTCAAAATATACATATCGGCAAGGTCTCCATCTATAACATCGCCTTGCAGATCGAGCAGCCGTACTTGATTTTCCTCTACCTTAAATTGGATGGTCTTATCGCCAGATTTCAGCACAACCACCGAGCCATTATCCTTCCACGTAAAACTTCCGCTTTCACCAAATTCTTTAGGGTCTTCTTCGAATTTTCCCAAATAGGTTTGCGACAAAACATAGGTATTGTCTTTTTTAAGTTCAAGCGTGGTCTTGATACCTTCACAATCGGCGCAGGGGGTTGTACCTTCATAAACTCCGGCCCAATCCAGCGAATTTTCAGAATTATGTGAATCTACCGCAGTAGTATCAACCGTTTCCACATTTTCTTCGGAATCGGTGTCTTTTTTGACTTCATTCTTGCATCCTCCCAATATGGCTATTGCGATTCCTACTAATAGCATCGTTCTTTTCATAATTCACTTTTTTAGATTAATGGTTTCATAGCCCACTTTGAGCCGCAAAATAATTACTTCGTGACTGCATCCACTATTCCGTATTCCACAGATTCCTCGGCGCCCATCCAATGATCGCGGTTAAAATCCTTCATTACTTTTTCAAATTTTTGGCCACAATTCTCGGCCAGAATTCGTGCGCTTATTTCCTTGGTCTTCAGTATTTCCTGGGCGGTTATTTCAATATCGCTAGCTACGCCTCTGGCGCCGCCACTCGGTTGGTGGATCATAACCCGGGCGTGGGGCTGTATGAATCGCTTTCCCTTTTGGCCCGCGGAAAGCAAAATACTGCCCATGGAAGCCGCCAGACCGGTGCAGATAGTCGATACGGGACTTTTGATTTCGCGCATGGTATCATAAATTGAAAAGCCCGAGGTAACATAGCCGCCGGGACTATTAATATAAAATTTAATCTCGTCGTGGCTTAAGGCATCGAGATACATCAGGCGGTCCACCACGTGTCGCGCACTCTTATCGTCCACCATACCCCAAAGAAAGATTTTGCGTTCCTCCAATAGTTTTCCATCGATTCTATCCTGTACTTTATTTGTTTTTTCCATTGTTTTTCAGTGTTCTCTCGCGCGCAGCTGAGAGGAATTAATTTCTAAATTTCAAAAAAGGTCTTCACGCTGCTCCGACTGCGCTCTGTCTAACCCGTGAGACCTGACATTTTACTAAGATAGAAAAAGGCCTGGCAATGCGCCAAGCCTTTTCATTTTTAATTTTTCTTTCCCAAAATTTTTACAACAACGAGTCGATTGCCTCGGCATAGACATTCTTTGGAGCAACGCCAACTTGGCGGCCCACTACTTCGCCATTTTGGAAAACCAAAACGGTGGGAATATTGCGCACTCCATATTTTGCGGCAAATTCCTGGTTGGCGTCCACATCTACTTTTCCTACCACTGCCTTGCCTTCATATTCCTTACTGATTTCCTCAATGATGGGGCCTACCATACGGCAAGGTCCGCACCAGGCTGCCCAAAAGTCAACCAATACCGGTTTGTCACTTTTCAAAACGGTTTCTTCAAATGTTGCGTCTGTTATTTCTAAAGCCATAATCTTATTTTTAATGAATTACAAAAGTAGTTAAATTTTATGCGTTTCGCGGTTGCCTTAATATTTGTTTAGGAAATGAGCCCATTATTTATTTCTATTAGCCCGTTGGGTGAAATGAAGACTTTCAATTAAATCTTTATTCATTTTAAAAATTCAAAAAACCAATTTTCGTCATGAACGTCAGTCTGGGTCTGCCTATCAGAATCCAGGCTTGCCGAAGACCGTTTTTAACTGCGCTTCGACGTCTCGATCGCTATCGGGTAAGCGTGACAAAAAAAATATTTCAACTTAAACTTACGAATGAATTATTTTCAACGGATTTTAGTAATTCAATTCTTATTGTCTATTCACCTGTTGTGCGATATTTTATGGTTTCCTTATAACTTTTAGGTTTAAAACTTCCATCAATTCAGCTTATATTTAAACCCTTCACCCTCCAATTGCTCCAGCATTTTTTTGGAGATGGCAATTTTATATTTCCGGCTGAGCATATTTAGGTGGATTTTTTCGTTGTTTTCATAAATCAGCAGATGCAGCTGTTTTTCCCCTTTATTGGTTTTTACCAAGGATTTTAGCGATACTACTTTTTCTTCGTCAAGCCTTTCCAATGGAATTTCCAAGGTTATTTTTTTGGAATATTTTTCCATCACGTCGTGTAGCATTTGAAGATTGTTATATTGCAATCGTGGCTCTTTCTTTTTACCGGTATTTCGGTCAATCCAGCCTTCCCTCACAAAAACGCGCCCATACAAAAAAGTGTTGGGCACCAATAGATGGCGGTATTTTAAATAATCTTCGCCAAAAATTCGGAAACTAAAACTATCCTCAAAATCCTCGACCGTAAAAATTGCCCAATCGTTACCGGTTTTTCCCGGCATATATTTTACTTCGGAAACAATTCCAGCAAAACACAATTCCTTATTGATAAATTCTTCCAGCCTATTAAAATCGGAAACATTGCAATTGGTGAAGGTTTTCATTTCGATTTTGAAATCGTCCAGTGGATGGCCGGAAATGTAAACGCCCACTACCTCTTTTTCCTGCTTCAGTTTTTTCATGGTGCCCCATTCCTCACAAGGCGGCACTTCGGGTTCGGGAATCTGCACCTCGCTGGCATCGCCAAAAAGGCTTACCTGTGAAGAATTCTGTGTTTCCTGATATTTTGCGGCATAGCGCAATACTTTTTCAATAAACATTATCCCATCGCCTTCGTCGTGTAGATATTGCGCGCGGTGGGTATCAAAACTATCAAAACCTCCGGCAAGCGCTAAATTTTCAAAGGCCTTTTTATTGGCCGAGCGCAGGTCTATCCGCTTCGCCAAATCAAAAACAGACTTGTATTTTCCGTCCTTTCGGTTTTCAACAATGGTTGCCACGGCGCTGCTGCCCACGCCCTTCACTGCCCCCATTCCAAAACGGATGGCGCCTTGGTCGTTTACCGTAAATTTGTGGAAGGATTCGTTCACGTCCGGTCCCAACACGGTAATGCCCATCCGTTTACATTCCTCCATAAAAAAGGTTACCTGTTTAATGTCGCTCATATTGTTGCTCAGCACGGCGGCCATATATTCTGCGGGATAGTGGGCTTTTAAATAAGCCGTTTGATAGGCAATCCAGGCGTAACAAGTGGAGTGGGACTTGTTGAAGGCATAACTCGCAAAGGCTTCCCAATCTTTCCAGATTTTTTCCAATTTTTCGGGGTCGTGCCCCTTTTCTACTGCTTGGGCAACGAACTGCGGCTTCAATTTGTCGAGTACCGATTTTTGTTTTTTCCCCATGGCTTTTCGCAATTGGTCCGCCTCACCTTTGGTAAATCCGGCTATTTTTTGTGAAAGGAGCATCACCTGTTCCTGATAGACCGTGATGCCGTACGTTTCCTTTAAATACTCTTCCATTTCGGGAAGATCGTACTCAATTTCCTCCTCTCCGTGTTTCCTGCGAACAAAACTGGGAATATATTCCATAGGGCCCGGACGGTACAAAGCGTTCATCGCAATCAAATCTGCAAAAACCGTGGGTTTTAATTCCTTCATATATTTCTGCATCCCGGCAGATTCGTACTGAAAAATCCCCACTGTTTCCCCTCTTTGGAAAAGCTCATAGGTTTTTTCATCGTCGAGCGGAAAGGTATCCGGATCGAGTTCAATGTTATGCTTGTGTTTTACGAGTTTTACCGTGTCTTTTATAAGCGTCAACGTTTTCAGACCGAGGAAGTCCATTTTCAAAAGGCCCGCACTTTCCACCACCGAGTTGTCGAACTGGGTAACATATAGGTCCGAATCCTTTGCCGTGGCTACGGGCACAAAATCGGTAATGTCGCTGGGGGTGATAATTACACCACAGGCGTGGATTCCGGTGTTTCGCACAGAGCCTTCCAATATCTTGGCCTGATTGATGGTTTGCGCCTCCAAATCTTCCCCTTCGGAAAGGTTTAAAAGTTCATTTACTTTCGGAAGCTCTTCACTTCGGAAACGGCTTCGCAGTTCCGCCTCGCTCAAGCCGAAAATTTTGTTCAGCTTGGTCATATTCGGAATGAGCTTCGCGATTCTATCTGCCTCGTTCAAGGGAAGGTCGAGCACCCGCGCCGTATCGCGGATTGACGACTTTGCGGCCATTGTGCCATAGGTAATAATCTGCGCCACTTGGTTGCTTCCGTATTTGTTGATTACATAATCCATAACCTTTCCACGGCCCTCATCGTCAAAATCGATGTCGATATCGGGCATGCTCACGCGGTCCGGATTGAGGAAACGCTCAAAAAGCAAGTCGTATTTAATGGGGCAAATATTGGTGATACCCAAACAATAGGCCACCGCACTTCCGGCCGCCGAACCACGGCCCGGACCCACGGAAACACCCATTTTGCGGGCTTCGGCAATAAAATCCTGCACGATCAAAAAATAACCCGGATAGCCCGTATTGGCAATTACCCCAAGTTCGAAATCGAGGCGTTGTTTGATTTCCTTTACGCGTTGGGAGGCATTGTCGGGAAGTTCAAAATCGGTCAATGCTTCATAGGAAACCTCCAATAATTCCGGGTAGCGTTTTTTGGCGCCTTCATAGGTTAAATAGCGCAAATAGGCATTTTCGCCACGCTTGCCACCGTCAATGTCTGCAGGATCCAAAAATTCCTTGGGTATTCCGAAGTTGGGCAAAAGCACATCGCGGTTTAAGGTGAAGGGTTGAATTTTTGAAACAACTTCTTCTATATTTAAAATAGCTTCGGGCAAATCACGAAATAAGGCCTTCATTTCTGCCTGGCTCTTAAAATAATATTCCTGGTTGGGCAGTCCATAGCGATAACCACGACCCCGACCAATGGGCGTTGCTTGTTTTTCGCCGTCTTTAACGCACAACAAAATATCGTGGGCGTTGGCATCTTCCTTTTTAATATAATAGGTATTGTTGCAGGCCACGATTTTAACGCCATGCTGTTTGGCCATAGCGATCAAGGTTTCATTTACGCGCCTTTCGTCCTCTTGCCCGTGGCGCATAATTTCCACATAAAAATCCTCGCCAAATTGTTCCTTCCACCAAAGCAAGGCTTCCTCGGCCTGGTTTTCGCCTATATTCAATAGCTTTCCGGGCACCTCACCATAGAGCCCTCCCGATAAAACAATAATGTCTTCCTTATATTTTTCGACTATATTTTTATCGATCCGCGGCACGTAATAGAATCCTTCGGTGTAGGCAATGGAGGCCATTTTGGCCAGATTGTGGTAGCCATTTTTGTTCTTGGCGAGCATCACAATCTGGTAGCCATTGTCCTTATGGTTTTTGTTTTGATGGTCCTCACAAACAAAAAACTCGCAGCCAACAATAGCTTTGATGGGCTGGGCAACGGAATTTCCATCCTCATCATGGGGCATTTCGGCTACAGACTTGTTATAATTTGTAACGGCCTGCACAAAGTGGAACGCGCCCATCATATTGCCGGTGTCCGTTAGGGCCACGGCAGCCATTTTGTTGGCTACGGCGGCGTTCACCAAATCGGCGGTGCTGGAAGTGGACTGCAATATGGAAAATTGTGAGTGATTGTGAAGGTGCACAAAAGGGGCTTCTTCCAAGGTTGCGATATTCTCCGCTATTTCTTCGGAAGAAATTTCTTGGGTTTGGGCGCCTGCCTGCATTTTCCTCCGAATCCTTTCCGAAGCATTTTTCAGGTTTATGTGCTCCAACCCAATCAGTGCAATGGGCTGTGGGTTTGCTTCGGAGAAATTCTGAAAATAGTCTGGCTGCACATCCAATTCTTCCGCAGTGAAAATCTGTCGGCGCACCAGTTCAAAGAAACACCGGGTAGTTGCCTCCACGTCGGCAGTTGCATTGTGGGCCTCGGTAAAGGTTTCGTCAAAAAGAAATTCGTGAAGTTCGGTAAGGGTTGGCAATTTAAATTTGCCACCGCGACCACCGGGAATTTGGCACAATTGGGCGGTGGTTTCGGTACACGTATCCAAAACCGGAATGTTTGTCAGCAGGTTTTGTACGCCTAACCTGTAAAATTCCGCACCCATTATATTAACGTCAAAATCGATATTCTGACCGACAATAAATTTGGTTTTTGAAAGTGCGGCATTAAATTTTTCAACTACTTCTTGCAAGGGAATTCCTTCGGCGGTAGCCAATTCGGTGG
The DNA here is from genome assembly GCA_048268785.1 of Aequorivita sp. GTDB lineage: Bacteria > Bacteroidota > Bacteroidia > Flavobacteriales > Flavobacteriaceae > Aequorivita. The sequence continues at coordinate 119,408 of JBLWUV010000004.1, read as the reverse complement.
AAATTCCGTGGATTTTTTCAGCATCAAAGGGAATGTTGAAGCCTTCGGGCCGCACCAAAAAATCCTGATGCTCCACCAAATTTCCCATGGCATCGTGCAACTGCCACGCAATCTGGATACAGCGCGGCCAGTTTTCGCTATCGCTTACGGGAGCATCATAGCGTTTGGGAAGACCTGTGGTTTCTGTATCGAAGATTAAGTACATTTTTTTGGGTTAGGGGTTATGAGTTATGAGTTAGGAGTTAGGAGTTAGGAGTTAGGAGTTTTGCTTTATGCTTTATGCTTTATGCTTTATGCTTTTAGCTTTAAGCTTTAGCCTAACTGGAAACTTTGGGTGTAAAAATAGAAAAACAACCCGCTTTTGGGAAGTTAAATTGTTAGGAGTTGTTCACAAAAAAACCGCTTCCAAAATTCCGGAAACGGTTCTTTGATTGATTATTATTTTTAAAGTAGCTTAGGACACCACTTTTTCAAAATTTTTGGCACTTTGGCGAGCGGTTTGGATGGAATCGCGCTGTTGTGCTAAAATTTTTTGGGTCGTGGGCGGCAAAGTGGCGTCACCCAAAATATCATTATATTCTTCGATGGCTGCCTTTTCGCCTTTTTGCACTTCTTCCAAAATAGTTTCTTCCTTGTTGGAGGAAAACGCCGTTTCAATATCCATCCAAGTTCTATGGAGCGCTCCGGTAGTGCTGCCACCTTTTTCCGGCGATTCGCCATAATTCTTGATTTCTGTTTTCAGCTCGTGGCCAAAATCATATCGCTTTTGCGCCTGCTCGTTAAAAAATTGCTTCAATCTTTCGTTCGCTACCTTTTCGGATGCTTTTTTGTATCCTTTCTCGGCATCGTAGTTTTTTTCAAGCAAGGCATTCAATTTATTGGTCATTTTTTCCGTGAATTTCATAATCTCTTTCGTTTTAAATGATGCAGTTGTTTTAAATTTAAGCATACCGAAAAAGACAACTGCTCAACTTTTTTCGGCTATTTTTAATATACCCATAAAAAAATTGCTCACGGAATTATTAACCTATGTTTAATGGAAATTAACGGGGTTTAACCTTTAGATGGCCGCTTGCCGCCACAACTTAATTATACACCACGCTGAACTGGCCCTCGGTAATCTCGGTGCGGTTCGTTATAAAGGAGAAGGTGCCCTTGATGCTTTTTTCCGCAACGTTATGTTCCAAGATAGTAATCATTCCACCGGCAGTTGGTTCGGGACCGTTCGCCCCTTGATATTTGGCGCCAAAACCACCACGGGGAAGACTATACTCACCCGGTTCCACATTAGCGGTCACGGAAATTACGATGGAAGCATTTGCGGTGCTTCCCGTGGTAATAATCGTGTTTCCGGTGTTACGGGAACTGATGGTTATGGGAATAAACGGATTGTTATCCACTTTTGCGCTGAACGTTCCCGCAGCGGATGGATCGCCAATTTCCACACTGGAATAAGGAACATTGTGGAGGGTTCCTTTGGAAACATAAATAGTGTCGATGCCCGGAAGAAAAGCGTTAAAATAGAAGGTGCCCGTCAGGGTTTTATTGGCCTCATTAACCTCGGAAAGGGTAACCAGCCCTTCGCCATCGGGCCTCGTGGAATAGATATTCCCTCCAAAGTCCTCGAAAATAGCGTAATTTGCCCTGCCTTCAGTAATGGAAAAATTGCCCTCCGCCAATCGGGTTAAGTGCAAGGTAAGTGATTGTTCATCGGTAAACCCTTGAATGGTCAAACTTCCATCGTCATTTAAGGACGCGCGGGCATCATTTGATTTATAAAACGAATTGTCAATATTGGCCTGAAGGGCAACGTCATAACTTTCAATTTCATCACAGGAAATGAGCAACAGCACTGCCAAAAGAGCGAAAAGAATAGATTTCATTAGGTTAAGGGTTATTTCGGGATTTTCACAAATGTAAAATAAAAACTTTAATTGGTTGAATTTCAAAAAGAAAATATAGTATCTTTGCCGACCTTAATTATAACCGGGGTCGTGAACCCCAAAAATTAATTTTATATGCCTGTAAAAATCAGACTACAAAGACACGGAAAGAAGGGCAAGCCTTATTTCTGGATCATTGCGGCAGACAGCCGTGCAAAAAGAGATGGTAAATTCCTTGAAAAAATAGGATCTTACAATCCAACTACCAATCCTGCGCAGATTGAATTAGATGTGGACAGCGCCGTAAAATGGCTTCAAAACGGAGCACAGCCTACAGACACTGCCCGCGCAATTCTTTCATACAAAGGAGCATTAATGAAAAACCACCTTGCTGGTGGCGTTCGCAAAGGTGCTTTGACCGAGGAGCAAGCCGAGGCCAAATTCAACGAATGGTTGGCGAACAAAACAGGTTCTATTGACCATAAAAAAGCTTCCCTTGCAGAGGCCAAGGAAAAGGCAAAAGCCGAAAAACTTGCCGCTGAAAAAGCCGTAAGCGACAAGCGTGCCGCTGAGGCCGCTGCTGCCAACGCTCCTGCGGAAGAAGCCTCTGAGGAAGAAGTTGAGGCAACAGCCGAAACCGCTTCGGAAGAAACTCCTGCGGCTGAGGCCCAGACTGAAGAAACCCCTGCGGCCGAAGAAGCCAAAGAGGACGAAAAAGAAGCATAAATTTTTCAATGATGCAAAAGGAGCATTGCTTCTACCTGGGCAAAATTGTTAAAAAATATAGCTTTAAGGGTGAACTGTTAATTAAACTAGATACGGACGAACCCGAACTTTTTACTGAAATGGAATCGGTTTTTGTGGAACAACGCAAAAACCTGATTCCATTTTTTATTGAAGAAAGCTCACTTCACAAAAGTGAACTGCTGCGGGTTCGTTTTGAAGATGTAAACACCGAGGAGGATGCCGATGCCCTCATTGGCGCCCATCTCTATCTGCCTTTGGAATTCCTTCCAAAACTTACGGGCAACAAATTCTACTATCACGAAATCATCGGTTTCACTGCGGAAGACGAAACTTTTGGGAAAATTGGTAAAATTACCGGTGTAAACGACACCACTTCACAAGCGCTTTTTGAGATTGACCGTGACGGAAAACAGGTGCTGATTCCGGTAATCGACCATTTCCTTAAAAAAGTGGACCGCGAACACAAAACGATTTTTTTAAACGTGCCGGAAGGCTTGATTGAAATGTATTTATAATTCTGAATTTAGAATTCGGAATTCAGAATTAAATGAACAAGCCATTTAAATTTAAACAATTCACCGTTGAGCAAGATCGCTGTGCGATGAAAATCGGTACGGATGGCATATTGCTGGGCGCGTGGGTATCTTTGGAAAAAAATCCGTTTTCCATTTTGGATATTGGTGCCGGCACAGGCATTATCGCGCTTCAACTTGCCCAGAGAAGCCAAGCCGAAATGATCGATGCGCTGGAAATTGATGCCGATGCTTACGAACAATGTGTGGACAATTTTGAAAACTCCCCTTGGGCAGACCGGCTTTTTTGCTATCACGCATCCCTTGCGGAGTTTGTGCGCGAATTTGAGGCGGAGGAAGATGAAATCGAAATCGAAAACGAAATAGAAATCGAAAATGAAAACGGGAAATATGATCTGATCATTTCCAATCCGCCATTTTTCCAGTCTCCATCTGCCCTCAGCATCGCCCCCGATGAGCGAGAATCTATAAATAAAAGTTCAAGAGCATTGGCGAGATTTAACGATTCGCTGCCATTTGAGGAATTGATTGAAGGTGTTTCAAAGCTGATTTCTGAAGAAGGGATTTTTGCGGTGATCATTCCGAGGATAGAAGAGGAAAATTTTATAAAAATGGCTGCGGAAGAAAATTTGTTCCCGCATAGAGTCTGCAGGGTACGCGGCACCGAAACTTCCGAAGAAAAAAGAAGCTTGCTCGAGTTTTCCCTCAAAGAGAGCGCCCCAATAATTGAAAAGCTTACTATTGAAACTTCACGCCATAATTATACCGAAGCGTATAAAAAACTAGTGGCGGAATTTTACTTGAAAATGTAGGTGTTTAAGCTTGTGATTTCTACATTTGTACTCCTTTTAAATACTTATAAATGAAACCCGACCTATTCGAAGCTCCCGATTACTACAACCTTGACGAGTTACTTTCCGAAGAACACAAATTGGTGCGCCAAGCTGCCCGCGATTGGGTAAAGCGAGACGTATCGCCCATTATAGAGGAATATGCCCAAAGGGCGGAATTTCCCAATCAAATCATTAACGGCCTGGCTGAAATAGGCGCCTTTGGCCCCTACATTCCCGAGGAATACGGAGGTGCCGGGCTCGACCAAATTTCCTACGGATTGATTATGCAGGAAATTGAGCGCGGCGATAGTGGCGTGCGCAGTACGGCTTCCGTACAGTCTTCTTTGGTAATGTATCCCATTTGGAAATACGGCACGGAGGAACAGCGCAAAAAATACTTGCCAAAACTCGCTTCGGGTGAATGGATGGGCTGCTTTGGTTTGACGGAACCCGACCACGGAAGCAACCCCGGCGGAATGACCACCAATTTTAAGGACAAAGGTGACCACTATCTTTTGAACGGTGCCAAAATGTGGATCAGCAACGCTCCCTTTGCACAGGTAGCCGTGGTTTGGGCCAAAAATGAAGAAGGAAGAATCCACGGTTTGATCGTGGAGCGCGGAATGGAAGGATTTTCTACCCCCGAAACCCACAACAAATGGTCGCTTCGCGCCTCGGCTACGGGCGAACTTATTTTTGACAATGTAAAAGTTCCGAAGGAAAACCTGCTTCCCAACAAAACAGGATTGGGCGCGCCACTTGGGTGCCTTGATTCTGCCCGGTATGGAATCGCTTGGGGTGCCATTGGCGCTGCAATGGACTGTTATGATACTGCCCTTCGCTATTCAAAGGAAAGAATACAATTTGGAAAACCCATTGGGCAATACCAGCTTCAACAAAAGAAATTGGCCGAGATGATCACCGAAATCACCAAAGCCCAGTTATTGGCTTGGCGTTTGGGCGTGTTGCGAAATGACGGCAAGGCCACTTCGGCGCAAATTTCCATGGCGAAACGCAACAATGTGGAAATGGCCATCAACATTGCCCGTGAGGCAAGACAGATTCTGGGCGGAATGGGAATCACCGGCGAATACAGCATAATGCGCCATTCCATGAACCTGGAAAGCGTAATCACCTATGAAGGAACCCACGATATCCATCTGTTGATTACGGGATTGGATATTACGGGACTGAATGCTTTCTAACAAGAATATTTTAAAATTTAAAAAGCCTTTTCCAAAAGCTGGAGAAGGCTTTTTTTTATTTTTTGCGCTCAAAATTGCTTCTTAAATTTTGCTATATTTGGTTAATCCAAATTTTATTTAAATGAAAAATGAAGCGCTAAAAGCACGGATAATCAATAAAGTAGAAAAGGCAGATGAAAATCTTCTTATGGAAATAAATCGCCTCATTGACTACTATCAAGAGGAGGAAATAGTAGCTTACACCGTTTCGGGAAAACCACTAAATCTTGCCGAGTATAGAAGAGAAATACAAATTGCAGAGGAACAGATAAAAAATGGTGAATGTATATCACACGAAGATTTAATTGAGGAAATAAAATCGTGGAAAAAATAAGTTGGACTCCCAAATCCAAAGAGTCCCTCTCCATTATTTGGGAATTCTATTCCTCTAAAAGTGAAAGAGCCCCCGAAAAAATAATTGGAGATATCATTGATACCGTAGAGAATATTCACTATGATCTACAATACCAGCAAGAGATTCCACTTGGGATAGCCTATAGAAGGGCAATAAGCCTTCATTTTAAAATAATTTATAGGGTAGAAGGCAAACAAATCATCATTCTCGATATATTCGATTCAAGACAAGACCCAAACAAACTTTCCATAAAGTAACCGCATGGCCTCTTTTCAAAGAATTTCCCGCGCCTACCGCACCGCCCGCCGGATTTCCTTTAACGATCATTCCAAATTCATTATTTTCAGCGATTGCCACCGCGGCGACAACAGCTTTGCCGATGGGTTTGCCAACAACCGAAATATATACTTCCACGCCCTTCAGGACTATTATAAAAAAGGCTTCATTTATTGCGAATTGGGCGATGGCGACGAGCTGTGGGAGAATATTCAATTCAAGGAAGTATTTGAGGCACATAAAAATATTTTTGACCTTATGAAGCTCTTTTTCGCCGAGGGCAGACTTTATAGATTGGTGGGCAACCACGATATGGTCTATCAAAACAAAAATTTTGTGGCGAAAAACCTGTTTTCCTATTTTGATAAAATAACCAACAAGGAAGCTCCCCTATTTCCGGGCATAGAATTTTCCGAAGGCCTTATTTTGACCCACGAGAGCACAGGGCAGGAAATTTTTATGATGCACGGCCACCAAGCTGATTGGATGAACTATGTGGGCTGGAAATTTAACCGTTTTATGGTGAGAACGCTCTGGCGACAGCTGCAGATTTTCGGGATTGGCGACCCCACAAGTCCTGCCAAAAACTACAAGGAACTTATAAAGGTGGAAAGGCGCACCAAACGTTGGATCGTTGCCAATAAAAACATTTTTACCATTGCGGGCCACACCCACCGGCCGCGTTTTCCCGAACCGGGCGATATTGCTTTTTTTAACGACGGCAGCTGCGTGCACCCGCGAAGCATCACAGGCTTGGAAATAGAAAATGGCGAAATTTGCCTTGTAAAATGGCAGATTGCCACTACCGAAGACGGCACGCTTAAAGTTGTCAGGATGTTGCTGGAGGGACCGCAGAAATTAATCGATTATAAAACTGAATAATCCATTTTATCGTATTATTATATAGCAATTTTCCAAAAATGATGAATTTTAAAATCGCAATAATACTAATGGTTTTTGTTTCTTTTTCCTGCGGAGTTTCAAAAAAGAATATTTCTTCGGATAAACCAACCTACACCTACCTCGCTCTCGGCGACAGTTATACCAAAGGTGAAAGCGTTTGCGAAGATTGCAGCTATCCGAAACAATTGGCCGATTCCTTAAACACGGTTTTAAATGAAAAAACTTCCATAAAAATAATCGCCAAAACAGGTTGGACCACTACCGATTTGCTTTCGGCCATCAACGCTGAAAATCCTTCAAACCATTATGATTTGGTAACCTTGCTTATTGGCGTTAACAACCAATATCAAAACAAACCTTTTTCAATTTACGAAGAAGAATTTCCCGAATTGTTGAACAGGGCAATTGATTTTGCGAAAGGAAATAGAAACAGGGTAATCGTACTATCGATTCCTGATTATGCATTTACTCCATTTGGGCAAAGCTCGGGCAAGGCCGAAAAAATTACTTCGGAACTGAAAAAATATAACGCTTTCGTGGAAAAAATTTCAAACGAAAAGGGCGTCCGTTTTATAAACATTACGCCCATTACACAAAACGGTCTGAAAGATTCGGCTTTGGTGGCTTCAGACGGTTTGCACCCTTCCAAAAAAGCCTATCGCAAATTTGTGGAAATGCTCTTCCCGAACGCGACAAGCATTTTAAAAGATGCTGATTATTAAAGCGAATTGATAAATTTCAAAAGGTCCTCCCGCTGGGAAGCCGAAAGATTCTTGAATTTCTCTTTGGAAGCTTTGGCTTCGCCGCCGTGCCATAGTATGGCTTCCGTAATATTTTTTGCCCTTCCATCATGCAGAAAGTCGGTGTGGCCGTTTACAACTTGGGTAAGTCCAATTCCCCAGAGCGGGCGCGTACGCCATTCGCGTTCACTGGCCAAATAATCGGAGCGGTTGTCGGCAAGCTCCTCGCCCATATCGTGCAGCAGCATATCGGTGTAGGGATAAAAGGTTTGGTTGGCAACTTCCGCCACGGAAAAACTTCCAGAAATCATTTTTGGAATATGGCATTTGGCACATTGAATCTGCTCAAAAAGCCCAGCACCTCGTTTTACTCCTTCGTCGTCCAAATTTCGGGGCGCGGGAACGCCAAGAGTTTGGCAATAGAAGGTAATTTCGTCCAACAAGGCCTGTGAAATTTCGGGATCGTCGCCCATGCCGTCGCTGCCATTGGTTTGACCATAACCCGTTTCAAAAGGAAATAGCGGATTGGTAACGCCCATATCGTGAACATAGGCCCCAGCACATTGCTCCATGATGCTGGCAGTATTGGCTTTCCATCCAAAACGGCCCAGCAGCATCGAATTGGACCGATGGTCGAATACATAGTTGGCCTTGCCAGAAATCCCGTCGCCATCGGCATCGTTTACGTCTTCGTTGGCCAAAATGTAATATTCCGGAATGGCCTCCAAAAGCCCAAGCCCAAAGACCGGCGACGCCAATCGTGGCGACAATTGCGCTTCGGCAGGAAAAGGAATATAGGTATCGATCAACGAATAGGTAGGTTTTTGGAGCGTAACTTGCGCTCCATCAGCAAAGGTTTCAATTATGGGCGTATAGGTAACCTGAAATTTTCCTTCGGGTTCATACCCAAAAATAGCGTGGTTTTGGATCTGTTCCCCAAAGCCCGGAACGGGAATAGGCGCATTGTTTTCCCCCAAACCCGGCATACTGGCCCTTAAAAAGAAGCCACTCAAACTATTGATGTCGTTCGGAAATGGAGCCCGACCATCCTTCGGGTGGCAACCAATGCAGGAAGAATTATTAAAAATGGGGCCAACGCCGCTGTTCACAGGTGCAGGCGCTGTAACAAAAACGGTCTCAAACTGAAAATCGCCATCCAAATGAAAATCAAGCTTGGAACCTGAAAGGTTCGTTGCAGGAGTACTAAAAGCATTGCTGGAGGCCAAGAAAACCGTCGTTTCGCCGCCTGCCATCAGCCTTTCCTCCAATTGTGGAAGGGGTTCATATTCCGTATCATTGTCTTTGGCACAGGAAGCCAAAACGAGGGAAAACACGATGAAGGTAAAACGAAAATGTTTCATTTTCAATGTATTATTAAAGATGCCGGACCACTCGAAGGAGCGACCCGGCAAAAATTTTAATCTAAATTGGTGATAAATGGCTCCAGTTGTGACTGCAATTTGTTCAGCAGCGCAAGCACTTTTCCTTGGGCAAATTCTACCTCGGCGCGATTTTCAAAAATGGCTTGGGTAAACGTTCCGGGAATTGCCTCAATAGCAAGAATTGCTTCGGAAATCGCGGCCTTAATATCGGTATCAAGAGAAGCATTTTCTGCACTTACAATATCGGTAAGCCCCTTGCCCTGCACACCGTTGAAATCGCCCAGATAAATATGCTCAATACTGCGGATATTGTTGGCAAAATCAAGTTTTGAATTATTGCTGAAACGCGATTCTTCGGCATCTGGTTTTGGATTGCCATTATTGCCGTTCAACGGCACCTCAATTTTTCCATTGGCAACCTCATCGGCAATAATGGTTATGCCTTCCGCAATTTCAGAAAGCGCATTTTTCTTTGAGGTGTAAATTGATCCGCTTTCCCCAGCTTTGATAAAATTGGCGGCAAAATTTCCTTGGGAAGGCAACCAGCCAAAATACAATTGCTCCGTTTTGGCGCGCAGGTCAGAAGCCGCGGCACGGATGTATTCCAATTCACGCGCCGTTAAATCAGCAGCGGTTTTGTTGCCGTCCAATCCCCAAAAGAAATACTCAAGCGTGTGGAATCCACGGGCCTCGTTATTGCTTTCCAATAGCGCTGGCGTTATGGGCTGCCCGCTGTTTAACACATTGTTGATGGCGTTTACGTCCACAGGCCAAGAGTCGATGGCGGGGTCAATTCCCTCGGTATCAACGGGGCCATAAAGAAATCCTTCCGACTCCTCCCAAGGTGCACGGGTGTCCTGCCATTTTTGTTTTGCATTGGCAAGAGCAGCTTCGTCTCCAATACTTAGCGAGGTCGTGGCGGTTTCAAGTGCGGAGGCATTGGTATATAATTGGTTATAGGTTTCGGTAATAACATTTAGCGAAACATTTTGAAGCACTTCCGAATAAAGCGCATCGTTGTTTTCCGGGGTTTCCGCTGGCGGGTCATTGTCGCTGCAACTGGTAAAACCGAAAGGAATTGTGATTGCCAAAGCGAGAATAAAGATTGATTTTTTCATTTTAGGTTTTTTATTTTGATTATTTAAACGGTTTAAAAAGTGAAGCCTATCCCGGCTGAGAATGTTTTTTCGTGTTGTTTGCTACCCGTAAATTGCAACGTTGAAGGATCGTAATTTTCCGAGCCCAATTTCCGGTCTGAATAGTGCGCCTTCACAACAATCTGTGGGTGCACGAACCAGTTGATGCCGCCGGTTATCGCACTGCGCTCCCACCGCGGATTCTTAACGATTGCCCCTTCTACATCCTGCATAGTGTCGTAATAGTCATAGCGAAGGAAGGGATACAGCTTTTGGGAAGTATTTGCGACCAATAGTGGCAAAACGTTGTATCCAGCCTCCACCGAAACTCCAAAGGCGTTTTTGCCCACGGGAGTCCGCTTTACCCCAAGGTTATTGGAAAGGTTCGCATTTTTTTGGGATACAATATCTGAGTTTTCCAAATTCCCATACAGGGCGACGGCATTAAAGCGCAGGTTTTTTTCGTCATAACTCACGTGGCCCTCCACCATGGTTACATAGGCACTTTGTTTCATATCTTTTTTGGGGCGGTTGGCAGCTGAATCGTTTACATAGCCCGCGATTCCAATAAACGTGTGGTCATTGCTACCAAAGTGATAATCCAAACGCCCGGCAAAAGCGAACGATTCGGCATTGTTCATTTCAAAACGTTGTTGGTAGCCATTTTTTATCCAACCGCGCGAGGAAAACCCCGATGCATCTAGACCGCTCACAATATAGGCTTTATAAGAAAACCGTTTGGCAAAGGTGCCGTAGAAGGAAATTCCATTTTCATACCAACCCAACGGCAGGATTTCATTTTCCATTTCGGGGCGATACGTGGTGAAATAGGACGTTGGCTCATCCAATTTTTGGGAAAGCCCAAAATATACTTTCATCCGGCCGGCACGGACGTTAAAATAAGGTGCAATCTTAAAATCGACGTAGAGTTGCTCCAATTTTACTGACCCGCCTTTTTCAATTTCGTCTTCAAATTCACCAAATTCCTCTTGGGTGTCGTAGCCAATGGAAGCGCCGGTACCGCCGTGTTCAAATTCAATTTCAGAATTCAAACTTATTTTTTCGGAAAAGGAATAGCCCAAATATAGGTTTAAGCGCTCCAAATCTATCTTATCCTTCAGGGACGGATCCGTATCGAAGTTGAAGTGATAATAATTCATAGCGCCATAACCCTTTAGGCTAAAATTTTTAAAGCTGAAAATCGGCGTTTTTGGAGGTGTAGTATCGGCGGCCATCTCGGCACGCAATTCTTCTTTTATTTCCTTTTTCAACTGTGCCACCGTAACGGAATCCAGTACAGTTTGAGAAAAAATTGTTCCTGAAAGCATCAGGGCACAAGACATAAAAAGTCCCTTCATTTTATAAATTTAGGGCACAAAATTAAATCTTATTTAGACTTAATACAAATAAATAGCAAGTTTTCTTGGTCAATTTTTTTGAGCTTGCTCGATTGGAATGCGGTTGGTTAGAGATTAAGAAAAAATGACGGATTACGATTCCGGAGCCAAGGTAACCTCGAGACCATGGAGGGCTTCGGTTATAAAAATCTGGCAGCTCAACCGGCTGTTTTCCTTCACATTAAAGGCTTCGGAAAGCATCAAGTCCTCGTCCTGGCCCATTTCGGGAAGCGGATGGTCGCTCTCCACATAGCATTGGCAAGAGGCACACATCGCCATACCGCCACAAATACCAATAGTTCCTTCAGGCGCCAACTCGTAGGAGCGGATAACTTCCATCAAATTCATGTTCATATCGGTTGGGGCATCTACTTGGTGCATAACACCGTGTCTGTCTGTGATGGTTATTTTGATGTCTTTCATGAAAATTGAAGGTGCTATGAATATGGGTTCTTTTACGGCTTCAAAAATACTACAAATTCAAAATTTATCCGCCTAAATTCGCAAGTTACGGCACAATCGAAAACTATATTTCGACGAATCAACTTACATTTGTGGGGAAATTTTCCGCCACGGAAAGAAACTCTTTTTTCAAAAAACCATTTCATGTTTAGGCACCAAGGCAATAGCCGGACTATCCACCACAATTTGCGCATTGCAGTGGTTCTTTCCTTTGTCGCGGGGAAGGTAAACGTAGCGGGATTTCTGGCTTTCCGCCAGCTAACCACAAACGTAACGGGCCATTTTACTTTTTTTGTGGCAGATTTGGCCGAGGGATTGTTTTGGCCAAGCTTGGTTTATTTCCTATATATTTTTTCTTTTTTAATCGGTTCGTTGGCGGCCAGCTTACTAATAGAACAATTCAAATCTACCAAAAAATTGAACATTTTCGTGGTTCCTACATTTATCGAAATAATCCTGCTGGTTTTGGTAGGATTTTTAAATTATTCCTGGGCCATATCCCACGCCAACCTTTTAATCTGCATCCTGTTGTTTACTATGGGACTTCAAAACTCGTTTGTGACGAAAATTTCAAACGCCGTGGTGCGGACTACCCATTTAACCGGACTTTTCACGGATTTGGGCATTGATTTGTCCTATTTGTTTTTCCCAAAACGCCATCCGGATTTGGGCAAATTAAAGGCCAATATAAAATTGAGGATTTTTATAATTTGTTCCTTTTTAGGCGGCGGACTATTGGCCGGTTTTTTGTATTCGGAATGGAATTTGGGCCTTCGAACCCTTTTGGTTGCAGCGGTAATACTTTTGGCCAGCCTATTTTTGGACGATTTCCGCTTCAGATGGATTCGGCTTAAGCGAAGACATTTCCGCTAAGAAGACGGCCTCTTTTTAGTTTCGGACTTGTAGTTTTCAGTTTAAAAATTGGAACCATTCGGCAGACAACCTAATCGATGGCCTTTACCACGGCTTTTGGAGCTTCTTTTTTGCTGCCGTCAAAACCTTCCACGCCTCCAACGGTGGTGTATTTCATTACATAACGTTTGTCTGGAAAGATGCGTTGATAGGCACTTTGGCACATTAGGGTCGCCTCGTGGAAACCACACAATATCAGCTTTAATTTTCCGGGATAAGTGTTTACATCGCCAATAGCATATATTCCGGGAATATTGGTTTGATAGTCCAAGGTATTATCAACCTTAATGGCGTTCTTTTCAATTTCAAGCCCCCAGTCGGCTATGGGCCCGAGTTTCGGGGAAAGCCCGAACAAAGGAATGAAATGGTCGCACTCCCGGTTAAAAACTTCTGCACCGCTTTTGATCACGACTTCTTCCAATTTTCCACTGCCGACAAGGCCCATTACTTCCGCTGGGGTAAGCAATTCAATTTTGCCCAAATTTTTCAATTCCTGCACTTTTTCAACGCTATCCAAGGCCCCCCGGAATTCATTTCTTCGGTGAACCAAGGTTACGCTCTTGGCAACGTCGGTAAGGAAGATGCTCCAATCAAGCGCAGAGTCGCCCCCGCCAGAAATTACCACGTTTTTATCGCGGTACATTTCGGGATCGCGGATAATGTATTCCACACCTTTATCCTCAAAGTCGGATAGATTGGAAATGGGGGGTTTGCGCGGTTCAAAACTGCCCAAACCGCCGGCAATGGCAACGATGGGCGCATGGTGTCTTGTGCCTTTGTCAGTTGTAACTATAAACGTACCATCCTCCAATTTTTCAATAGCATCGGCGCGCTCACCCAAAGTAAATCCGGGCTGAAACGGCTCAATCTGCTTCATTAAATTGTTCACCAAATCGCCCGCCAATATTTCGGGAAAACCGGGAATATCATATATAGGTTTTTTGGGATAAATTTCGGTGCATTGGCCACCGGCCTGGGGAAGGGCATCAATTAAATGGCATTTCAATTTTAGCAAACCTGCTTCAAAAACGGCGAAAAGCCCAGTAGGCCCCGCACCGATGATGAGAATATCTGTTTTTATCATGAAAGACTCTTTCTATTTTGTGTTCAAAAATAGTTTTGAAATTGTGAAAAAAGAATGACCATCGTCATTTAAGGAACAATGCTCACGACCCGTTCAATTTGGGGAGCATACTTTTTAATGGTCATTTCCACACCGCTCTTTAGGGTCATTTGGTTTACGGAACAGCCAACGCAAGCGCCCTGTAACTGAACGTTCACCACTTTATCATCCTCAATGGAAACTAGCGAAATATCGCCGCCGTCGTTCTGCAAAAAAGGGCGGATTTCCTCTAATGCCTGTTCTACTTTTGTTGTTAGCTCCTGGGTTGTCATGTTATTTTTTTACGGCACTGCAACCTGCCATTGTTGTAATTTTTATCGCTTCGGTTGGAGGAAGGTTCTCGTTTCTGCGCACGGTTTCTTCCACTACATTTCGAGTTATGTGTTCAAAAGCCTCCTCTATTGGAGTGGCCGTTTGTAGGGCGGCTGGCCTACCAGCGTCCCCGGCCTCACGAATGCTCTGCACTAAAGGAACTTCGCCCAGGAAAGGCACTTTTAAATCGGCTGCCAAATGTTTGGCCCCTTCCTTTCCAAAAATATAATACTTATTATCAGGAAGTTCAGCCGGCGTAAAATAGGCCATATTTTCAATGAGACCCAACACGGGTACATCAATATTTTCCTGTCGGAACATGGCCACCCCTTTTCGCGCATCTGCCAGAGCTACATTCTGTGGGGTGCTGACCACAACCGCGCCAGTGATGGGCAACGATTGCATAATACTAAGATGGATATCTCCCGTTCCCGGTGGAAGGTCGATCAACATAAAATCAAGCTCGTCCCACGCGGCATCAAAAATAAGTTGGTTTAGAGCTTTTGCCGCCATCGGGCCTCTCCAAATAACGGCCTGGTCGGGTTGGGTAAAGAAGCCAATAGAAAGAATTTTAATACCATAATTTTCAATAGGCTTCATCTTGCTCTTACCACCCACATTTACGGAAAGCGGTTTTTCCATCGCCACATCGAACATAATGGGAATGGAAGGCCCATAAATATCGGCATCCAAAACCCCTACCTTAAACCCCATCTTGGAAAGGGTTACCGCCAAATTCGCAGCTACGGTCGATTTTCCTACGCCTCCCTTTCCGGAAGCAACGGCAATAATATTTTTAATTCCCGGAATGGGTTTTCCTTTAATTAAATTGGGGTTTTGCGGCTTTTGCGGGGCTTCAACTTTTATGTTTACCTGCACTTTTGCCTGTGCATCTACTTTTTCGTGTATGGTTTTGACAATATCTGCCTCGGCGCGTTTTTTAATGTGAAGTGCCGGGGTTGAAAGTTTTAAATCTACTACGATTTCATGTGCGAAGGTAACCACATTTTGCACGGCTCCGCTCTCTACCATATTTTTTCCTTCACCCGAAACGGTAATTGTTTCAAGGGCTTTCAGGATATCTTGCTTTGAAAAACTCATTGTTTAATTTTAATATTTAGATTCATTCTAAAGTGCAAATATACTAAAATAAGTTGGCAGAATTCAGGGGCAGAACGCAGTATGTTTTGCGGAAAATGATTTCCTGATATTTGTAAATTTTTGAAAAATTAGGAAATAAAGAAGAAATTGTAATTAAATAAAAATCGACCAAAAAACCGCCAATTATTGGAAGGGGGATTCTTTTGATAAAAAATTCGAGTAGTAATTGTTTGGGAATTTATCCATTCAGAATTTGAATTTTGAACCTCGAATTTTGAATATTTTCAAAGTTCCTTTAGGGGATCCCAAAAATGTTTTTCAAAATGCTGGACTTGGTTTTCCACTACTTCAATGCCTTCGCTTTCCAACAGCTGTTGCATTAAATTGGTTCCCTGAAAATGGTGTTTTCCCGTTAGCAGCCCCTTTCGGTTCACTACCCGATGGGCCGGTACGTCGCTTTTGTTGCTCCCGTTTAGCGCCCAACCTACCATTCTCGCGCTTCCCGCCGCGCCCAAATAGTTGGCTATAGCCCCATAGGTCGTGATTCTTCCGTAAGGGATCAATTTTACGACCTGAAAAACCTTTTCGAAAAAACCGGAATTCTCCATTTTATAATTCCCTTAAAATTTTCACCAAAGTTATAATCGAAATGGCCGCGGTTACCAAGCCGATTACATAATTCATATTTAGGCCTAACTTTCGGGAGTGTTCCTTTGGCCTAAAAAATTGGACGTAGAGGGCCAAACTGGCGTAGGTTCCCAAACCGGAGGCCAAAACGGCCATCCACATTTCGGGTTGGGCAAAGCTAAAAATCCCAAAAGCCGAAAAGGTGATGCTGAGATAAATCCAATATGGAATGGGCAAAATATTGAGTATGGCGATGAAAATCCCCAGAAAAAACCGGTTTCTTTTAGAGTAATCATTGGGTTCGCGAATCTCCCTGCGGGTATCTTTGGCTATTAAAAGAAAGTAGAGCGTTAAACTGATAAAAATTCCCAAGGCCACTTTTTGGAGCATGCTCACCACATCGGGATGTTTGCCAATATAGTGGGCGAGGACCAAGGCTATATAGGTTTGGAACATTACGGTAATGCAGACCCCAGCGGAAAAAAGGAATCCACGTTTTCGTCCTTCTTTCATACTTATTTTGGCAGCATACATATTTATCAATCCCGGAGGCAGCACCCCAATGAACGAGCCTAAAAAACCAATGAGTAAATTATAGAATATGGACATCTTTGGATTGTTTTTGGCGAAATAAATTAGGTATTGCGGAACTTAAACCGAAGATAGGTTATTTTTTTGCCCTGTTCCAAATACTGTTTTTCATAGAAAGTTTGAATGGAAGTTACCGCCGCCGGCGCGCCTTGGCTGCCATAAACGTCGTGGTGGGCATATTCAACCGTTTCCCCCAAACCGTGCAGCAATCCCAAAGTGTAGCCATGCATAAACTCACTGTCGGTTTTTAGGTGAACACAGCCTTCGGGCTTTAAAATTTTTCTGTATTTTTCAAGAAATTCCCGATTGGTCAACCGATGTTTGGTCCGTTTGTACTTGATCTGCGGATCGGGAAAGGTGATCCAAATTTCATCGATTTCGTTTTCGCCAAAAATATGGGCAACCAGCTCAATTTGGGTACGCAAAAAACCAACGTTGGTTAGGTTTTCCTCTAAGGCAATCTTTGCGCCACGCCAAAATCGGGCGCCTTTTATATCGATTCCCAAAAAGTTTTTCTCGGGAAATGCCTTTGCCAAATTTACTGAATATTCCCCTTTGCCACAGCCCAGTTCCAAAACCAAGGGATTGTTGTTTTTAAAGAAGTTCTGCCGCCAGTTTCCCTTTAGCTTCAGCGAATCGTTCAGCACTTCCTCTCGCGTGGGTTGGACTACATTTGAAAAAGTTTCATTTTCCCGAAATCGCTTAAGCTTGTTTTTACTTCCCAAAATTTAAATTTTTGTCAAAATTAAGGAAATATACCGCGGTGGCAATTGCTACCTTTGTTTTTATGCCACAAAAGAAAACGATTCTGGTAGCACCGCTGCACTGGGGCATTGGCCACGCCACGCGCTGTGTTCCGGTGATTCGGGCATTGTTGGAGAACAACTTCGAGGTAATTCTGGCCTCTGATGGCAACGCCTTGTTATTGCTTCGGAAAACGTTTCCCACTTTGGAATTTGTGGAATTGCCATCCTATCATATTCGCTATTCCAAAACGAAGAATTTTTTAAAATGGAAATTGCTTTTCCAACTTCCAAAAATCCTAAAAGCCATTTCAAAAGAAAGGCGCATCGTTGCGAAACTCGTGGCCGCGGGAAAAATTCAGGGAATTATTAGCGACAACCGATTTGGGGTGCACCATCCAGCCATTCCCACGGCCTATACTACCCATCAATTAAATGTGGTGTCCGGCAGCACTACCCGCTTCAGCACATTTTTGCATCAGCGAATTATTAAGAAGTTCGATGTGTGTTGGGTGCCCGACACCGAGGATGCGAGGTTCAATTTAAGCGGAAAATTGGGGCATTTGGACCGGCAACCTTTCCCTATAAAATATATGGGGGTTTTGAGCAGTTTGGAAAAAAGTGTGGTTGCCAAAAGCATTGATATTTTGGTGCTGTTATCCGGGCCCGAACCGCAGCGAACTCTTTTGGAAAATCTTCTAAAATCGGAATTGAAATTTTGCGATAAGAATATCGTACTGGTTCGGGGAGTGATCGAGGAAGGCCAGAAATGGGAAAAATTTCATCAAATAAACATCGTGAATTTTGTAACCGGCGCCACACTCAGCGACTTCCTGAACAAAAGTGAACTGGTAATTTCCCGCCCGGGCTATAGCACGATTATGGATTTGGCCTTGCTGGAAAAAAGGGCCTTTTTCATTCCAACCCCGGGGCAATTTGAACAGGAATATTTGGCAAAGCGAATGAAAGACCTTTGGATGGCACCATTTTGCAGCCAGAAAAACTTCACCTTAAAAAAACTGGAAAACGTAGCGGCCTACAAAGGCCTAAATGCGCTTTCGGCCGAGCCGGTAGATTTCCCGCATTTATTTTCCCTGTTCCAAAGTAAAGGAAAACTCTGAACCAATCCCAAATTGGCTTTCAACATACATTTTTTGGTGGTGGGCCTCCACAATATGTTTTACAATGGAAAGTCCGAGGCCACTGCCACCTTCTTTCCGCGACCCGCTTTTGTCCACTCTATAAAACCGTTCAAAAATTCGGGGCATGTTTTCCTTCAATATTCCTTCGCCATTATCGGTAACGCGAATGAGCACTTTGTTTTTTGCGATAATTTCGATGCCTATTTCGGTAGTTCCGTCCTGCTTTCCGTATTTTAATGAATTTACAATAAGATTGGTGAGCACTTGCTCTATTCGCTCGCGATCCGCAAAAACGGTGATTGCTTCTTTATATTCTTTGTCAAAAACCAGGGAAATGTTCTTCTTGGCGGCCTTCATTTCAAGCAGGTCGAAAATATTCTGGATCAACTCCAACAGGTCGAAATTTTCCTTGTTCAAAACCAGGCCGCCCACTTCCAGTTTGGCAATCATATCCAGTTCCTTCACAATATAGATGAGCCTATCCACCCCTTTGTTGGCCCTCTGTAAATATTCCTTTCGAACTTTTTTGTCCTTCAGCGCACCGTCGAGCAGGGTAAGAATGTAGCTCTGTACCGTAAACAACGGAGTTTTCAATTCGTGGGAAATGTTTCCCATAAATTCCTTTCGATAGTTTTCGCGAATGTTGAGGGTTTCAATTTCCAGTTTCTTTACATTCACATAATTTTCCACCTCGCGGGTAAGTGTTTCCAGATCGGTGGTAACGGATGGTTTGGGAAAATCCTTTTCGTTTAGAATGCGAACGTCTTTGTATATTTTTCGAATTCTGAAATAAATAAATTTTTCCACCCGATATTGAAGGATAAAAAAAGCAATGAGCGCCAGGGCCAGAAAAAAAACAATCAACCAAGGAGAAATTGTTTTCGAGGACAAAAACAGAAAAATCCCCAAGGCCGCTGAAGTTGCAACCGAAATTAAAAGCGCGGTGGCAGCAGCAAATCTATATTTTTTCGGAATTCTCATGGCCTATACATTATATTTATAGCCTATTCCCTTAACGGTCTTGAATTTTTCATCGCCAATTTTTTCGCGCAGCTTTCGGATGTGCACGTCAATGGTTCGCCCACCCACGATTACGTCATTTCCCCAAATGGCATCGAGAATATCCTCGCGTTTAAATACCTTCCCGGGTTTGGAGGCCAACAAGGCCAAAAGTTCAAATTCCTTTCGCGGCAGCAGCAACTCCTCTCCTTCCAAAATAATTTTATATTCCTCACGGTCAATAGTCAAATTGCCCAACTTTAGGATTGCTTCCTGTTTTTCGTCCTTAAATCTTCTGAGCAACGCCTTCACGCGGCTCACCAACACCTTTGGGCGAATGGGTTTCGTAATATAGTCATCGGCGCCAGCTTCGAATCCTGCCATTTGCGAATAGTCTTCACCCCGGGCAGTCAAAAATGCAATCACGGTTTCGGAAAGCTCGGGAATCATTCTTATTTTTTCGCAGGCCTCCATACCGTCCATTTTTGGCATCATAACGTCCATTAAAATGAGCTGGGGCCGAATTTTGGTGGCTATGGCGACGGCCTCCTTTCCATTTTCGGCAATTTCAATCTTATAGCCTTCATTGGTAAGGTTATACCGAACGATTTCCAAAATATCCGGTTCATCATCTACCAACAAAATGGTAATATCCCTTTTTTTCATTTTTAATTTCAGTGAAAGATTTGCCCCAAAGATACTATTATTTCGCAGTGGAAATTTGGCTTTCCATTTTGGTAACCGTCAGATAACGTTTAGATAACATTGAACATAATTTTAAATTAAGCCTATGCTATTTTTTCGTTAAATAACAATTTAAGACGAAAGACACCCTTTTAAAACCCAAACATTTATATATCTTTGTACACTGAATTTTAAAATAAAACTGATGAAAAAAATTACTTTCTTCGCGGCTCTTTTGATGGGAACCGTTTCTTTTGCACAAATCGCTGGAACCAGTTTTGAAGTGCCCGATGCGCTTCCTGGAAAATATACCGACACTGGCGACGCCAATGTTGCCCACGATTTGGTTAACAACTCTGGCCAACCTTTGGTAGATTTTACTGCCGCTGGTGGCGAGTTGGGCTTTAATGCCACCTACGTGCCTTATGATACCCCCGATGTTGGATTGACCGATGGCGACTTTGTGGGCGTTACCGATTTTACACCTTCCCCCACCGTGTTGTTTACCGATGGTTCCAAAGGATACCAAATGAACGATATCGACGGAAACATGATCGTTGAATTTGACCAAGTAGATTTAACGCTGGCCAGCGCTGCTTCGGTATCTATGGATTTTCTTTTATCTATTAACGACACTCCAACCAATGGCAACTATGAAGGCGACGGTACAGTGAACGAATCAGGCTCGGACCGCTTGAGAATTTATGTTCGTGACCTTACCAACAGCACAGAAATTGACCTTTTCAATTCCACCGGTACAGATCTTGACGATTTGGTACCTTTTGATGCTGGTAGCGGCGAGTATTTGCTCCAGTGGCAAACTGCCTCTGCAGCGCTTCCAGCCAGTGTTGTTCAATTGGTAATTGAGGGAAGAACCAACGCAAGCGCTGAGTCTTTCTGGTTCGACAATATTTCTTTCGATGGGACTATTGGCGTTAACCAACAAAATACAGATCAGTTCGCTGTGTATCCAAACCCTGCTTCAAAAGGGTATGTGAACATTACTTCAAAAGTAGGCGGCGCTAAAAATATTTCCGTTTTTGACGTTCTTGGAAAACAAGTGCTAAAAACATCCTTAAACGGTGAAAGATTGGACATTTCTGCTTTGAACAGCGGCGTTTATATTTTGAAAATAGAACAAGGAAAATCTTCAATCACCAAAAAATTGGTGGTTAAGTAATCGTTTCTTATTAATTATTTTAAAGCCTCTGTTTTCCGCAGGGGCTTTTTTTATTTCCTTATTTTTGGGGCAAAAATATTCCCTTTGGAAAAAATACTGGAAAAGAAAATTTTTGAAATCCGCACCCCAACAAATTTTGAGGATTGTGCATTGGAAGTTTTTCATTTCCAATACGAAAATGTGCCAGTTTACCGAAGGTTTTGCGACCTCTTAAAAATAAATGTTTCGAAAATAAAGCATTCCTCCCAAATACCGTTTCTTCCCATTCAATTCTTTAAAAGCCATAAAATTCTTGCCCAAAATCAGCGGGCCGAAACCATTTTCAGCAGCAGCGGCACCACCCACTCCGCAACCAGCAAACATCACGTGGCCAATCTGAAAATGTATGAAACCAGTTTCTTAAAAACCTTCGAGATGCACTACGGAAACCCAGCGGGCATTACCTTTTTGGCACTGCTTCCCTCCTATTTGGAGCGCGAAGGTTCGTCGTTGATCTTTATGGTTGAAAAGTTGATTGAAAAAAGCGAAAGTCCCCACAGCGGCTTCTATCTTTATGAACAAGAAAAACTGGTGGAAAAGATATTGTTTTTGGAAAAAAGTGGCATTAAAACCATTCTCATCGGTGTATCTTATGCTTTACTTGACTTAATCGAAACGCAAACTTTTAAACTGAAGCATACTATAGTGATGGAAACCGGTGGTATGAAGGGAAAACGGAAGGAAATGATTAAAACGGAATTGCACCAAACCTTGAAAAATGGTTTTGGCCTTTCCGAAATCCACAGCGAATATGGCATGACCGAGTTGCTTTCGCAGGCTTATTCCAAAGGAAACGAAACTTTTTATTGCCCGCCGTGGCTGAAAATCCTGACCCGTGATGCGGAGGATGCATTAACACAGGTCCACGGCAAAACCGGAGGCATCAACGCCATCGATTTGGCGAACCTTTATTCCTGTGCGTTCATCGCGACCCAAGACCTGGGAAAAACGCAGGCCGATGGCTCTTTTGAGGTGCTCGGAAGGTTTGACAACAGCGACATTCGCGGTTGCAATTTAATGGTTTTATAAAGAAATATTTAACATCCCGAATCTGTAAGCTATCAACTAAGTGGGCGACCAAACCCTTGTGAAAAAGTGATGATTTTTCATAATTTGGTTGGTTAGTTAATCGAAAATCCCCGTGCCTTTTGTGCCGGGGATTTTTTTATTTGAAGTTTTAGACGCTTAAATTACTTTAATAATAAAATAATTTTTCTTGCCGCGCTGCAGCAAAATAAATTGACCGTTCATCAAATCGCTGTTGGAAAGTGAGTAATTTTCAGCGACTTTTTCTTTGTTTACGGCAATGGAGTTTTCCTTAAGCGCGCGACGTGCCTCTCCATTGGATTTCAAAAATCCGGTTCTTTCAGCCAAAGCCGCCACAATATTGAGCCCATCGGTTAAATCTTGGTGTTGGATTTGGGCCTGTGGCACGCCGTCAAAAACATCCAAAAAGGTTTTTTCGTCCAGCATTTTGAGGTCTTCGGAAGTGGAATTGCCGAACAAAATTTCTGATGCCTTCACGGCATTTTCAAAAGCTTCCTGTCCGTGCACCGTTGTGGTCACTTCCTGTGCCAACCGTTTTTGCAGTATTCGATGGTGGGGAGCCTCCTTGTGGGCTTTCAGCAATTCCTCAATAGTTTCCCTATCGAGAAAAGTAAAGATCTTAATATATTTTTCGGCATCCTCATCGGCCGTGTTCAACCAATATTGATAGAATTTGTAGGGCGAGGTCCGGTTGGGGTCCAACCAAACGTTGCCGCCTTCGCTTTTTCCGAATTTGCTTCCGTCACTTTTTGTGATCAGCGGACAGGTTAGGGCAAAGCCTTTTCCCCCCACCATGCGCCGAATGAGTTCCGTTCCCGTGGTGATATTGCCCCATTGATCACTACCGCCCATTTGTAGCGTGCAGTCAAGATTTCTGTAGAGATGCAGAAAATCGTACCCTTGAATGAGTTGATAGGTAAATTCAGTAAAGGAAAGTCCGTCGGCACTTTCACCGGAAAGGCGACTTTTTACGGAATCCTTCGCCATCATATAGTTCACCGTAATGTGTTTTCCCACGTTTCTAATGAAATCGAGAAAGGAGAATTCCTTCATCCAATCATAATTATTAACCAGTTCGGCCTGATTTTCGGCTCCTGAGGAAAAATCCAAAAACTGGGAAAGTTGGTTTTTAACACATTCCTGATTGTGGCGCAGCGCGGCTTCGTCCAACAAGTTGCGCTCGGCACTTTTCCCCGAAGGATCGCCGATCATACCCGTGGCCCCTCCGACCAATGCTACCGGTTTATGGCCACAACGCTGAAAGAAGGACAAAACCATAATGGGAACCAAATTGCCAATGTGCAGCGAATCTGCCGTGGGATCGAAGCCCACATAGGCAGCGCGCATCTTCTCCATTAAATGTGCTTCGGTTTCGGGCATTACATCGTGGACCATGCCGCGCCATTGTAGTTCTTCAACAAAATTTTTCAGTTCCATTCCAATAATAAATTTACATCCAACTACCTTTGGATTTTTGAAGGTGCAAAGATAGGCTTCTCGACGTGAAGATTCAAGGTTAATATCCCCTAAAATCCTCTGTTGGTTCCGCGGTCAATTCCGTTTCATTTTCAGTATTTTCGCAATATGATTTTAGTGACAGGCGGTACGGGTTTGGTGGGTTCCTACTTATTGTATTTTCTATTGAAGAAAAACAAGCGGGTGCGCGCAATTCATCGAAAGAACAGCAATCTTGAATCGGTAAAAAAGGTTTTTTCACTTTATGGCAATGAGAGTCAAAAACTCTTCGAGGCTATTGAATGGAGGCAAGCCGACATCACCGACATTCCCGCCCTCACCGAAGCATTTCACGATATAACCGAAGTTTATCACTGTGCGGCATTTATCAATTTCAATTCCTCAAAATATTCGGTTCTTAAGAAGGTAAATGTAGAGGGCACGGCAAACATCATAAACCTATGTATTGCCAATGGAATACGCAAAATTTGCTATGTAAGTTCGGTGGCCACTTTTGGGAATGTGCAGCCAAACCAGTTGATTACCGAAGAAACGCCATGGAATCCCGATGAAAAAAACAGCGTTTATGGCATAACAAAATACGGCGCCGAAATGGAAGTGTGGCGCGGAAGCCAAGAAGGACTTGACGTACTCATTGTTAACCCTGGGATTATTTTTGGAACCCCGCCGGAGGATGGCGGAAGCAACACTTTAATCAATATTGGCGCCTCGGGCATTCCATTTTATCCTACCGGATCCATGGGACTTGTGGATGTGCAGGATGTGGCAGCCATAATGATTGAATTGATGGATTCCGAAATTAAAAACGAACAGTTTATTTTGGTAAGCGAAAACATGGCTTACAAACAACTTTTAACAATACTCGCGCCTATGTTCGGCAAAAAACCGCCGACAAAAAAATTATGGAAGGGGGTAATGTTGTTTTTAAGCGGAATGGATTGGTGTTTCCATAAAATCTTCGGCACAAAAAGAAGAATTCCAGAAGCTACCGTTCGCTCTATGTTCACCAAATCCAGTTATGATGTCAGCAAAGTGAAGGATAGATTGAATTATTCCTTTATTCCAATAACAGAAACACTGCAACGGGTGGTGGCCGAAAGGGAACACCATTAAATCAAACTATCGCGCGGGGTTTCCGACGGTGGATTGGCCTTTTCAGATTGGCGTTTAATACTGTCATTGTGCAACCATTGTTTTTCCCGAATGCTGTCGGTTTCTTTTTGCATTGCATTCAATTTGGCCTCCACTTTTTGAAAAATCTCCATATAAGCGTTCACGTCTGCAGCATAATAGGCGTTGCTTTTTACCAATTGAAGACTGTCAATCCCGAAATTTTTAAACAAAATGGAATCCATTTGTATTCCATTTTCCAAAATAGTTTTATTGTCAATACTACGGGCAGCATTGTTGAGATAGGCTTCCGTAAGTATATCCACCATTTTTTCTTTGGGAATAAGATTTTCGGGACGTTCAGGTTGTTTTACATCCTGACAGGCACCGAAAAATACTGCGGCAAAAAGTAAAAATAGCAACGTTTTTTTCATCGATTGAAGGTTAGTCTTTCCGGATTGCTCTTGTTCGGGAATTTAGCGTTTTCATAAACAACCGTCCCATTGACCAAGGTGTGCGTAACCCGCGATTTGAAAATGGTGCCTTCAAACGGAGACCATCCACACTTGTAGAGCAGATTTTCCTTTTTTACCGTCCACGGCGAATTTAAATCAACCAGCACCAAATCGGCTTTATATCCCTTTCGGATATAGCCGCGATCCTTAATTTGAAAGAGAATTGCGGGATTGTGGGCCGTTTTTTCAACTATTTTTTCCAAGGAAATTTTTCCTTTGTGATACATTTCCAGCAAGGCTACCAAAGCGTGCTGCACCAAAGGCCCGCCCGAGGGTGCCAGCAGATAGCTATTATTTTTTTCCTCCAGCGTATGGGGTGCGTGATCTGTGGCGATAACATCGATTCGGTCGTCCAACAATGCCTTTAGCAATCCATCCCTATCTGCTGAAGTTTTAACCGCGGGGTTCCATTTAATTTTTGAACCCTTTGTTTTATAATCCGCATCGCTAAACCAAAGATGGTGTATGCAGACCTCCGCAGTGATTTTCTTTTCCGACAGGGGTTTTTTGTTGCTGAAAAGATGGGTTTCCTTTTCGGTGGAAAGATGGAACACGTGAAGGCGGGCCCCGGTTTTTTCCGCAAGTTTTATGGCCTTTGATGATGAAATATAGCAGGCCTCCTCACTACGGATCTTGGGATGGCAGGCCATTGGGATATCTTCGCCATATTCGGCTTTGTAGATTTCCAGATTTTTTTTGATGGTAGCCTCATCTTCACAATGCACTGAAATCAATAGTTTGGTGTTGCTGAAAATTTTTTCCAAAACCTCAGGATTGTCCACCAACATATTTCCCGTAGAAGAACCCAAAAAAAGCTTCAGCCCCGCAACTTTTTGTGGATCTACTTTTAAGATTTCGTCCAAATTGTCATTGGTTCCGCCAAACATAAAAGAATAATTGGCCCACGAGGTTTTTGAGGCAATCTCGAATTTTTCCTCTAACAACGGAATGGTAGTGGCCTGTGGCACGGTGTTGGGCATCTCAATAAAAGAAGTTATCCCTCCGGCAACCGCAGCTTTCGATTCGGTTTCTATGGTGGCTTTGTGGGTTAGGCCCGGCTCCCGAAAATGCACTTGGTCATCAATCATTCCCGGCAGCAGATAGCTTCCGTCCGCATCTATAATTTTGGTGTCGCCGTTTTTCATGCTTATCGTCTCAGAGATCTCTGCGATACGGCCATCCTGCACCAGCACATCACCTTTCATGATTACGCCTTCGTTTACAATATTTGCATTTTTAATTAAAACTGCTTTCATCGAATTTTTTTCTATTAAACACACTGTTAAGTTTCATCGCCATAACCCCGAAAATAGCTTCGGAAATAATACCGCTGCTCATTTTGGATTCGCCTTTGGTGCGGTCCGTAAAAATAACGGGCACCTCCTTTATTTTAAATTTGCGGAAATAGGCTTTATATTTCATTTCGATTTGGAAGGCATAGCCCACAAAACGGATGTTGTCCAGGTTTATTTTTTGCAGCACTTTCTTTTTGTAGCAAATAAATCCGGCCGTAGTATCATAAATATCCATTCCCGTAATAAGCCTTACATATTTTGAGGCCAACCACGATAGCAACACCCGGCTCATCGGCCAGTTTACCACATTTACGCCCTTAACGTAGCGCGAACCGATGGCCACGTCGTTCCCTTCTTTATGACAGGCGTTGAACAACCGGATAAGGTCGTTGGGGTTGTGGCTAAAATCGGCATCCATTTCAAAAATGTAGTCGTAATTGTTTTCGAGCGCCCATTTGAATCCGGCAATGTAGGCCGTCCCCAAACCTTTTTTTTCAGCCCTGTTTAGCAAAAAAAGTCGTTCCGGATAGGTCTTGAAATTTTCCTCGACAGCCTTGGCGGTGCCGTCGGGTGAATTATCGTCCACAACCAAAATATGGAAATCGCGCTGAAGCGAAAAAACGGTGCGTAGCAAGCGTTCAATATTTTCAATTTCATTGTAGGTTGGCACCACCACTACCGCCTTAAACATACCGCAATTTTAAGGCAAATGTAGTTTTTTTTGAATAAATATTTGTGAACGAAAATCTAATTCCCCCGCCGCATTGGCATTTAATTTTCCTGTACCTTTACCGAAAAATTGCGCGGTGGAAATTAGCGAAAGACTTGTTTTGTCCACAGATTGGGCCACCTTTTTATTGGTGGGTTGCTTCGCGCTTTTTGCGCTTTCAAAATATTTTTACCCTAAACGGTTCCACGAGTTTGCGCTGCTGCCCATCAGCAATCAGTATTTTTTTGTGCACGGCAAGGACGACCAATTGGCGCATCCTTTTAATATGATGCTTTTCGTGGTCCAAATTCTGTGTGTCTCCATTTTCGCCTATCTGGCCTTTGGGGTGTTAAGGCCTGCCGCGGTGGCTTCGAATCCTTGGCTGTTTCTGCAAATTTGCTCGGCCTACAGCATTTTTATTCTCGCCAAGTTTTCCTTGGAAAAAATAGTTGGCAATATTTTCTCCATTGATGGGTTGGTGAACAATTACCTTTATCAAAAACTGAGCTATCGAAATTTTCTCGGCCTGCTTTTCTTTGTGGGCAATATTCTATTTCTGTATGTCGTTCGGCCCACCCCTGCCTCTATACTGGTTTTTGGAGGCGCCGCCATTGCGCTAAACGGCATTGCGCTGATATACAGCTACAGGGTAAATGGAAAATTAATACGGAGTAATTTCTTCTATTTTATTTTGTATCTTTGCGCACTTGAAATTTCACCCTATATTATTCTGTATAAAACATTCGTTTAGCCAGTTTTAATATTTAAAAAAAACAGAAATATCTATGAAAGTGAAAACTATTTTGGTTTCCCAGCCCGAGCCTAAAATCGAGAACTCTCCCTATTTCGATTTGATCGAAAAACAAAAGGTGAAGATAGATTTTCGGCCTTTCATCCACGTGGAAGGAGTGTCAGGCAAGGACGTAAGGGCCCAAAAAGTTGATCTTAACCACTATTCGGCTATTATTCTTACCAGCCGGAATTCTGTGGACCATTTTTTTAGGATTGCGGACGAACTTCGTTTTAAAGTGCCCGACACGATGAAATATTTTTGCCTGAGTGAGGCCGTGGCATACTATCTCCAAAAGTATGTGGTGTATCGCAAACGCAAGATTTACGTTGGGAAAAGGACTTTTGCTGAATTGGCGCCGCTGATTAAAAAATATAAAAATGAAAAATTCCTGCTTCCCACTTCCGATAAGTTAAAGCCCGAAGTTCCCCAGGTTTTAAATGAACTGAAAGTGGATTGGAAAGAGGCCACATTCTACAAAACGGTAATCAGCGACCTTTCGGACCTACGCGATGTGTATTATGACATTTTGGTGTTTTTCAGCCCCAGTGGAATTCAATCGCTTTTTGAGAATTTTCCCGATTTCAAACAAAACGATACGCGTATCGCCGTTTTTGGGAACACTACCGTAAAGGCAGCCACTGAAGTAGGTCTGCGTGTGGATATTCAGGCTCCCACGCCCGACACTCCTTCCATGACCATGGCCTTGGAAAAGTATATTAAAGAGGTGAACAACAAAAAATAAACTCGATTGAATTGCAAATAGAAAAGGCTTGCCGTTGGCAAGCCTTTTTTTTATTTCTTCAGAATTTATTCCGAGACGGGGGCTCCGGAAAGAATTTCATCGTTGGCATAGGATTCAAACTTGGCAAAGTTCTCCTTAAAGGAATTTGCAAGCTCCTTCGCCTGAATGTCATACGCTTTTTTGTTTTTCCAGGTATCCTTCGGATTTAAAATTTCTGAAGGTACATTTGGGCAAGAAGTAGGCATCATTAAATTGAAAATGGGGTGTTTTTCATACTCCACATTTTTCAATTTTCCTTCAAGGGCCGCGGAAATCATGGCGCGGGTGTATTTCAATTTCATACGGCTTCCCACGCCATAGGGGCCGCCCGTCCATCCTGTGTTTACCAACCATACATTGACGCCTGCGTCTTTCATTTTTTTGCTTAGCATTTCGGCATATTCCGTTGGGTGCAGCGGCATAAACGGCGCACCAAAACAGGCCGAAAAGTTGGGTGTTGGCTCGTTTACACCTTCCTCGGTACCCGCTACCTTCGCGGTATATCCGCTGATGAAATGATAGGCTGCCTGTCCCGGGGTCAATTTTGAAATGGGAGGCAACACCCCAAAAGCATCGGCGGTTAGAAAGAAAATATTCTTCGGATTATGGCCAATGGATGGTACTTGGATATTCTTGATGTGATAGATTGGATAGCTAACACGGGTGTTCTGCGTAATCGAGGTATCGGAAAAATCTACATCGCCATTTGCGTCCATCACCACATTTTCGAGAATTGCTCCGGGCTTGATAGCGTGGTAGATATCGGGTTCGTGTTCTTCGGTAAGGTTGATCACTTTGGCATAACAACCTCCTTCAAAGTTGAAGATGGTGTTGTCTGGGGTCCAACCGTGTTCGTCATCGCCTATCAATTTGCGATCGGGATCGGCGGAAAGCGTCGTTTTCCCGGTTCCGGAAAGTCCGAAGAAAACAGCAGTTTCACCATTCTCGCCAACGTTCGCGGAGCAGTGCATCGGCAAGGTATTTTTGTTAACCGGCATAATAAAATTGAGCGCCGAAAAGATTCCTTTTTTAATTTCGCCCGTATAACCGGTACCTCCTATAAGTGCAATTTTTCGAGTAAAGTTCAAAATTGCAAAATTGTGCTGGCGCGTGCCGTCCACAGCCGGATCGGCCATAAAACCGGGGGCGTTAATGATGAGCCAATCGGCATCAAAAGAAGCCAATTCCTCTTCCGTGGGGCGAAGGAACATATTGTGGGCAAACAAGTTGGACCAAGGGGTTTCGGTAATTACGCGAATGTTCAGCTTATAATCTTCATCCGCACACGCATAGCTGTCGCGCACGTAAATTTCCTTGTCAGAAAGATAAGCTACAACCTTGTCGTAGAGCCTATCGAACATATCGGGCGGAAAGGGAATATTTATAGTTCCCCACCACACCTTTTCGCGGGTAACATCGTCTTTTACAATAAATCTATCCTTGGGAGACCTTCCGGTGAATTCGCCGGTATTAATCGCCATTGCGCCGCTTGCAGCTTCTTTTCCCTGGCCTTTTTGAAGTGTTTCGTTGTGAAGTTCCTCAGAAGAAAGTTGATATTTAACTTTGGCATTTTTGATTCCGTATTTTTCAACAGAAATCGATTTCGTAGCTTGGTTTTTATCGACCATACCTTTTAAAATTTTGTAGAGTACAAAAGTAGGAAATCTAAAAGAGATGGAGGAAGATATGGTTCAGATTTATTGCTTCTTTAACGTAAGCATTTTAATGGCAAACCAAATCCATCCCAAAATGAACAGCAGGCCGCCAATGGGTGTAATAAATCCAATTTTTGTAGCATCGAAAGGCAGGATGGAATTCAGGGCCAATAGATAAATGGAGCCAGAGAAAAACAACATGCCGAAAATAAAAAACCAAAATACGGTCTTTTTGATTTTAATGGGAACCAAAGGAGCCAACCCCAACACTAACAGGGCCAGGCAATGGTACATTTGATAGCGGATTCCGGTCTCAAAAGTATTTAAGGCAGAAGCATCCACCAAGTTCTTTAATCCGTGGGCACCAAAGGCTCCCATACCAATAGTTATAGCTGTGAGAAATGAGGCTACCACTACTATATTTTTATCGAAATTCGGCATTTTTAAAATTTGGAATTAGTACTTTCGTTCACCTCAAAATTGATTTCCAAAGTTAATAAAAAACACTCCCAATGAGAAATATATTAATAATAGGCGCAGGCCGATCGGCCACAAGTTTAATCCGCTATTTGCTGGACAAAAGTGAAGCGGAGGACCTGTTCATTACCATTGGCGATATTTCGGTCCAGTCTGCCCAAAAATTTACGGCCGGACATCCAAACGCCCGTGGAATCCTGCTGGATGTATTCAACGACGTGCAACGGAAACAGGCGGTAGAAAATAGCGATTTGGTAATTTCAATGCTTCCCGCCCGCTATCATATTGAAGTAGCTCGAGACTGTATTGAATTTGGAAAACACATGGTTACGGCCTCTTACGTTAGCAATGAAATGCAGGCGTTGAACCACAAGGCCGAATCAAAAGGACTGGTCTTTATGAACGAAATTGGCCTCGATCCGGGCATCGACCATATGAGCGCAATGAAGGTTATTGACGGCATACGCGCAAAAGGCGGCAAAATGCTTTTGTTCGAATCGTTTTGCGGGGGGCTTATTGCCCCGGAAAGCGACAACAACCTTTGGAATTACAAATTCACTTGGAATCCACGAAACGTAGTTTTGGCGGGCCAAGGCGGTGCGGCGGAATTTATCCAGGAAGGAAAATACAAATACATTCCCTACCACCGACTGTTCCGAAGAACCGAATTTATCAATATTGAGGAATTCGGAAAATTTGAAGTATATGCCAACCGCAATTCGTTAAAATATCAGTCTGTTTATGGATTGGACAATATTTTGACCCTCTATCGCGGCACCATTCGAAGGGTAGGTTTCAGCCGTGCGTGGAATATGTTTGTTCAATTGGGAATGACCGACGATAGCTACACCATCCCCGAATCGGAAACCATGAGTTACCGCGATTTTGTTAATTTGTTTCTACCCTATTCCCCATCGGATTCGGTAGAACTGAAACTTCGGCACGCGCTTAAAATTGACCAAGACGATTTAATGTGGGAAAAATTGGAGGAACTTGATCTTTTCACCAAAGAAAAAACCTTGGGAATTAAAGATGCTACCCCAGCCATGGGCCTTCAAAAAATATTGGAAGACAAATGGACGCTGGCGCCGCACGATAAGGACATGATCGTAATGTACCATAAATTTGGCTATGAACTGGAAGGTAAAAAATATCAAATCGACAGCCACATGACGCTTATTGGCGAAGACCAGACCCATACGGCAATGGCAAAAACCGTTGGGCTTCCCGTAGCCATTGCGGCGTTGAAAATTTTAAATGAAGAAATAACTACACCCGGCGTACAGCTTCCCATCGCCAAAGAAGTTTACGAACCCATTTTAAACGAACTTGAAGAAAATGGAATTATTTTCCACGAAAAAGAGGTAAAGTATTTGGGCTACAATCCGGACAACGTTCATTGAGTAATGAGTAATGAGTAATGAGTAATGAGTAATGAGTAATGAGTAATGAGTAATGAGTAATGAGTAATGAGTAATGAAAATTAAAAAAACCCGCGTATCCGCGGGTTTTTTTAATTCAAAAATCGACAATCGTCAATCTAAAATCACAAATCGTTTTATCGTCTTCCCAAGAAAACGGAAATGAAATAAAGCAAGGTTGCCAAGGAACCAAGGGCGGCGACCACATAGGTTCGAGCGGCCCATTTTAGGGCATCCTTTGCGCCGGCGTGTTCTTGTGGTGTAACCATATTATTGGTTTCCAACCAAACTAAGGCGCGTTTACTGGCATCAAATTCTACTGGAAGGGTGATAAAAGAAAAGGCAGTAGTTACGGCGAAGAGGAGAATTCCAATCCCGAAAATCCAAGTGCCAATGGCAGAACCTGTGGCAAATAGGATAATTCCGGCCATAATCACAAAATTGGAAAGTTTGCTGGAAATGCTCACCGCAGGCACGATGGTAGAGCGCAACTGCAACCAGCTATAAGCGGTGGCGTGCTGTACGGCGTGTCCGCACTCGTGGGCCGCGACGGCTGCTGCCGCTGCATTTCGTTGCATATAGACCGGCTCACTCAAGTTAACCGTTTTCTTTGATGGGTCGTAATGGTCTGTCAATTGGCCGGGCACCGAAATGACCTGCACATCGGTAATGCCGTTGTCGGCGAGCATTTTTTCGGCAATTTCCTTTCCGCTCATTCCATTTTGAAGGTGGATTTTGCTGTATTCCTTAAACTTGCTTTTCAATTTGTGGCTTACGTACCAACTCACCAAAAAGATTATTCCGGCAATTATATAGTATCCAAACATAGGTTTTATTATTTAAAGTTTGTTGTTTATGGTTTTTCTCCGTGTTCTTTGTGCCTTTGCGGTTATTTTTCACCGCAGAGGCTCGGGGAACGCAAAATTTTTTCAATCACAATATAGCAAATAGCGTGCAAATTTTTAACCCACGATATTTACGATTTTTCCGGGCACGATTATTACCTTTTTGGGCGTTCGACCCTCTAAATATTGGGCTGTCTTTTCGTGTGCCATTACGGCAGATTCTATTTCTTCTTTGGAAATATCCAACGGAAGTTCAAGCGTAAAACGCATTTTTCCATTAAAGGAAATGGGATATTCCTTGGTTCTTTCCAACAAATATTGCTCCTCAAATTTTGGGAAAGGGGCTGTGGAAATACTTTCCGAATGGCCCAATTTCTCCCACAGTTCTTCCGCAATATGCGGCGCGTATGGCGAAATAAGAATTGCCAACGGCTCCAAAACTTCCCGCGAATTGCATTTTTGTGCCGAAAGTTCGTTCACCGCAATCATAAAGGACGAAACCGAAGTATTGAAACTAAAGTTTTCAATATCTTCCTGTACTTTTTTGATGGTTTTGTGCAAAGTTTTCAAGCTATCTTTTGAAGCTGAATCTTCGGAAACATAAAATTCATTTGCCTCTTGCGATTGGGAAACATCCCCCTTGTCCCCTTCAAAGGGGGAATGGTAGAGCTTCCAAAGTTTTTTTAGGAAACCGTGCACGCCCGTAATTCCGGCAGTGTTCCAAGGTTTTGCCTGCTCCAGTGGCCCGAGGAACATTTCGTACATTCTTAAAGTGTCGGCACCGTATTGGCTGCAAATATCATCGGGGTTTACCACGTTGTATTTGCTTTTGGACATTTTTTCTACTTCGCGGGAAACTTTAAAAGTTCCGTCTTCTTCAGTTATAAATTCTGCATTTTTATATTCTTCACGCCAATTTTTGAAAGCTTCAATATCTAGTTCATTCGAATTGTTTACAAAACCTACATCGACTTGAGTTGGAAGAAATCCAATTTCAAAATTGCATTTTTCTACAAATTCACTTAATTCTCTTTTTAATACTTCAGCATTTAAAAATTCCTCAATTTTACTTCCGAATACATTAATATTTCTTGATATTCTGTATTTATCAATAATAGATTTTGTAATATATATATATTCTTGAAAAGTGCTGTCAGTTGATGTAGCAGTTGATTTATCTTCCAGTATTATAGTTTCATAAAAAGTTACTAAAAAGCGTGGGATATAAGCACTCTCCCCCAAAATCATCCCTTGGTTTATCAGTTTTTTAAAAGGTTCGTCCACGGGCACCAAGCCGCGGTCGTGCATAAATTTTACCCAAAAACGGCTGTACAACAAATGGCCGGTGGCGTGCTCGCTTCCGCCAATGTATAAATCCACATTTTTCCAATAGTTTAACGCTTCCTTTGAGGCGAAAACCTCATCGCGTTTTTCGTCTTCCATATATCGAAAAAAGTACCAACTGCTTCCCGCCCAACCTGGCATAGTGTTCAACTCCAAAGGAAATACGGTTTTGTGGTCAATCAAATCGTTGCTGACCACTTTCTTGGTTTCGGTATTCCACGCCCAAACATCGGCCCGGCCCAACGGTGGCTCGCCTTCTTCGGTGGGGAGGTATTTTTCAACTTCGGGCAGGCGCAACGGCAAACATTCCGTAGGGATAATTTGCGGCATTCCGTTTTTGTAATAAATCGGGAAGGGCTCGCCCCAATAGCGCTGGCGGCTAAAAACGGCATCCCGCAAACGGTAATTTATCTTGCCTTTGCCAATCCCTTTTTCCTCCAAGGCAGCGATTATTTTATCGGTTGCTTCGGAATAATTTAAGCCATTGAGAAAATCACTGTTGGCAATAATCGTATTTTCCTTATCGGAATAGGCTTCCTCAGAAATATCCGCATCCTTAAATATATTCGGAATGGGCAGGTTAAAATGTTTCGCAAAATCGAAATCGCGCTGGTCGCCACAGGGAACGCTCATCACCGCGCCCGTGCCGTAGCCTGCCAACACATAATCGCCAATCCAAATCGGGATGGGTTCCTTTGTAAAAGGATGCTCCGCATAGGCACCCGTAAATACCCCAGTAACGGATTTTACGTCGGCCATTCGCTCGCGCTCGCTGCGTTTTGCAGTGGCTTCCACATATTTTTCAACGGCTTCCTTTTGATCGGCAGTGGTGATTTTTGAAACCAAATCGTGCTCCGGCGCCAAAACCATAAAACTTACGCCGAAGATGGTGTCGGGGCGGGTTGTAAAAACCTCAATTTCGAGGGATGAGGGATGAGGGATGTGGGATGAGGTTTCGCCAACTCCTAACTCATAACTCATAACTCTAAACTTTACGCTCGCTCCTTTGCTTCTTCCAATCCAATTAGTCTGCGAATCCTTCAAAGGTTGGGACCAGTCGATTTTGTTGAGTCCGTCGAGCAAACGTTGGGCGTAGGCGGTGATGCGCATACTCCACTGCTTCATCTTTTTGCGGACTACCGGATAGCCGCCGCGTTCGGAAACGCCGTTTACTATTTCGTCGTTCGCCAAAACGGTTCCCAGTTGGGGGCACCAGTTTACTTCGGTTTCGGCCAAATAGGTCAAGCGGTATTTTAGTAGTATTTCCTGCTTTTCGGTTTCAGAAAAACCCAGCCATTCGGAAGCTGTAAAATGCGCAATGCCCTCATCGCAGACTGCATTTATGTGTACATTTCCTTCCGAAGAAAAAATAGCGCGCAGCTCTTCAATGGAACGGGCTTTGTCTGCATCTTTATCATACCAACTTTCAAAAAGCTGGATGAAAATCCACTGCGTCCATTTGTAATATTCAGGATTTGAAGTACGCACTTCGCGGCTCCAATCGAAAGAAAACCCTATTTTATCAAGCTGTTCGCGATATCGGGCAATATTTTCCTCGGTAGTTTTTGCGGGATGCTGCCCGGTTTGGATGGCATACTGCTCTGCAGGAAGTCCAAAAGAATCGTAGCCCTGCGGGTGCAGCACATTAAACCCTTGGTGGCGTTTGTAGCGCGCATAAATATCACTGGCAATGTACCCGAGCGGATGCCCAACGTGAAGGCCCGCGCCGGAGGGATAGGGAAACATATCCAAAACATAATACTTCGGTTTGTCGCTATTATTTTCGGCTTTAAATGTTTTTCTGTCGCGCCAGATTTCCTGCCACTTTTTTTCTATCTCATTGAAATGATACTTGCCCATACCTCGCTATTCTTTTAAAAATTGGTTCGCAATTGCGCAAACAGGGGCAAATTTAAGGTTTATTGAATGAAGTAATCCTTTTAATTTTAAAAATTTGGATGAAGCAAACTGCCCGAATAAAGCACCCAAAACAGCGAACCATAGGCAAGAAGATTGACGCAGATTCCAAAAATTTTAATGTGGATGAGGCCGTAGGGTTTAGATTTAAAAATAACCAATACATCGAGTATCAGCCAAAGGCTGGAGAGGGCGGTTATAAGGGCCAGCACCCACGCCTGAAACCAATCCAAAAAAATGTAGGTTTCAAAAAGTAGCAGGGCTATAAGTAGCAACTTAGCATTTTTGCGGCCTAAAAATACGGCGGTGGTTTTTTTATTGGCCATTCGATCTAAATCTACGTCGATTATTTCGCCCACCAAATGGGCCGAAAAAGCGAGGATGGCCATCGCCAGGAATGTTTGCCAGGGAATCATTTCGGCATCGTTTAACAGCACGGAGAAAAGGGAGACAAAGATATAGCCCAGCTGCAAGAAAATATCGAGAGGTGGCCGCTCCTTCAAACGGAAAGGTTTGTAATTATAAAGAATATTCACCACAAACATAAACAGCACCAACACAAACAGATCGGCACCGCCCACATAGAAAAAATAGCCCAAAAATGGAATGTCAACCAAGCAAATGTGCCAAGGTAGGTTTTTCTGTTCCTCCTTGGTCAATTTTGCGCCGAAGAGATAATTTCCCTTTCGCGGATTGAGCGAATTGACTTTTCCATTGGTAAAATCGTTCAGGCCATAAACCAAAAAATTCAAGGGGAAAGTCACGAACACCAGTCCGACCCAGAAAAGGGGTTCATTCCAAAAAACGGACTGAAAGCTGAAAGGAACCAGATACATCCAAACAGTTGCAAACCAAAGGCCGGGGCGCGAAACACGTAAATATTTAAAAACGGTACTTATAAGTAAAAATCGATTTTGAGCACTCCAAATTTACCCCTATTATAACAATTTCAAAACTTTAAGCGTTGTTTAACACAAGAAGCAAAATTACTTGTATTTTTACGCCAAAATTCAGCAGACCCTATGAGTTCTTCTTTTGAAAAATATCAAAAACGCAGATTGATTTCTTCCTATTTTTCAGTAGTCATCAGTATTTCGCTGGTTTTGTTTCTTTTGGGGCTTTTGGGACTGTTGGTTTTAAATTCAAAAAAAGTGGCCGACTATTTTAAGGAACAGATCGCCATTACCGTTTTTTTGAAGGATACTGCCAAGGAGGTGGAAATTACACAATTAAAGCAAAGTCTGGCCTTGGC
Organism: Aequorivita sp.; assembly: GCA_048268785.1. Classification (GTDB taxonomy): domain Bacteria; phylum Bacteroidota; class Bacteroidia; order Flavobacteriales; family Flavobacteriaceae; genus Aequorivita. Next base: position 81,427 of record JBLWUV010000004.1, on the reverse strand, counting down.
CGAATATACTAAATCGGCCACCTTCGTTTCGAAAGACGAAGCGGCAAAAGAGCATCAAGAAACCTTGGGCGAAAATTTTCTGGAATACTTGGGCGAAAACCCCCTGCAAAACAGTATTGACGTCTATATTTTAGCCGACTATGTTACGCCTGCAAAAATGGAGGAAATAACCACCGAGCTGAAGAACAAAGATTTTGTGGACGATGTTATTTATGACAAACCATTGATCGCCCAACTCACGGAAAACGTTCAGCGCATCAGTTTTTGGGTGTTGGTGGTGAGCGGAATTTTTACCTTTATCGCGGTGCTTCTTATAAACAGCAGTATTCGATTGAGCATTTACGCCAAAAGGTTTACCATAAAAACGATGCAAATGGTTGGGGCCACCAAAAAATTTATTCGCCAGCCTTTTGTGTGGAAAAGCGTACGCCTCGGCATTATCGGTGCGGTGGTCGCTATGATCGGAATGGGATTGGTGCTGTATTATTTAAACCAAAGTTTTCCCCAATTGCAATTGCTGGGCGATCCCGTTCTTTTGGCCGTGCTCTTTTTGTTTATACTGTTCATGGGAATAATCATTACGTGGATCAGCACATTTATAGCCACACAGCGCTTTTTGAACCTGCGCACCGATGACCTTTATTATTAATGGAAAATAAAGAAAGCAGCGAAACAAAAACCTTAAATCCAAAAACCCAAAACCCTTAAAGCCATGGGAGAAAAAAAACGAAAAGAGGACTTTAAGCCCGAATTTATCTTCGACCGAAAAAACTATAAGTTTATGCTTATTGGCGTGGCTTTTATTGCACTTGGCTTTATTTTGATGACCGGCGGCGGAAGCGATGATCCCAATGTTTTCAATCCTGAAATCTATAGTTGGCGGCGCATTCGGTTGGCACCTGCTTTGGTTTTGTTGGGATTTGCCATTGAAGTATATGCCATTTTGTTGAAACCCGACAACAAAGAAGAAAATTAGTGGATACCCTACAGGCCATTGTTCTTGCCATTATTGAAGGATTGACGGAGTTTTTGCCCGTTTCCTCCACCGGCCATATGATTATTGCCTCTTCCTTTTTTGGAATCGCCGGCGATGATTTCACAAAGCTGTTTACCATCGTTATCCAATTGGGCACTATTATGAGTGTGGTGGTTTTATACTTTAAACGTTTTTTTCAAAGTCTGGATTTTTATTATAAACTATTTGTCGCCTTTCTTCCGGCCGTATTTTTGGGATTATTGTTGAGTGATTTTATTGACAGGCTTTTGGAAAACCCTATTACCGTCGCGGTTTCATTGATCATTGGTGGATTTATACTTTTAAAAGTGGACGATTGGTTTGGCGATGGCGAGCAAACGGAGATTTCATATTTAACGGCATTAAAAATTGGTTTCTTTCAATGTTTGGCAATGATTCCCGGCGTTTCCCGCAGCGGCGCAAGTATCGTGGGCGGAATGACCCAAAAACTCTCGCGCACCGTGGCTGCCGAATTCTCTTTCTTTTTGGCCATTCCAACCATGTTGGGCGCCACGGTGAAGAAAAGTTATGATTATTACGAAGCGGGATTCCAGCTTTCTTCCGAACAGGTAAACCTTTTGATCGTTGGGAATGTCGTCGGTTTTATCGTTGCTTTGATCGCTATAAAATCGTTCATCACCTATTTGAGCAACCACGGCTTTAAAATATTCGGTTATTATAGAATTATAGCCGGAATCGCGGTTCTATTGATCCATTTTTTCATTCAAGAACTTACCGTAATTTAGATTTCTATCATTAGGCTTCATTTTCATTATCTTTGCAAGGTTATGAATTCCGAAATCAATAAAATAATAATTGAAACCCTGCTGCCACTGAAACCCAAACAAATCTGTGTTTTTGGGAGCTATGCCCGTAGCGAAATGAATCGTGAGAGCGATATTGACATTTTGGTAGATTTTCCCAAAGGGGTCACCTATTTTGATATTGGAGGAGTGTATATGGATTTGGTCGAAAAATTAAAAAGAAAAATTGATTTAGTATCAAAAGGAGGATTGAATTCAGCTTTCAAACCCTTTATAGAAAAAGACCTAATAGAGATATACAATGCCAATCAAAATAGACAGACCACATCTTGAAAATATTTCAAAGTACATTCGGAAAATGATGACCTATACAGAAGATGTAACCTTTGAGGAATTCCAGCAAAATCAAATGGTCTATGATGCTTGCGTATTGAATTTTATAAATTTAGCAGAATCCTTCAAACTATTATCCGATAACTTCAAAGTTAAAAATCCTACACTCCCTTATCATCAAATTAATGGCTTGCGCAATATTGCCGCGCACACTTATGAAGGCTTGGACGCTTCCATACTTTATGACACCCTATTAAAAAGGAGATTTCTATTTTGGGTTTTGAAATAAATAGAATCCTAAAAAATGAATTCTAAAAACATCCAAGCGGACGATTACAAAGAAGGCCAAATACTATTGATTGACAAGCCTTTGGAATGGACTTCGTTCCAAGTAGTGAACAAAGTCCGTTGGCTGATCAGAAAATCCTTCGGAATCAAAAAAATAAAAGTTGGTCATGCAGGCACGCTCGATCCATTGGCAACAGGACTTTTGATTATCTGCACCGGAAAATTCACCAAAAAAATAGACACTTTTCAAGCACAGGAAAAAGAATACACCGGAACTTTCACTTTGGGTGCAACTACGCCCAGCTATGATTTGGAAACGGCAATTGACCAAACTTTCGATATTTCAGATATAACTTCGGAAAAAATACACAACGCCGTAAACCAATTTATCGGCGAAATCCAACAACAACCGCCTGTTTTTTCTGCTTTAAAGAAAGATGGGAAACGCTTGTATGAATTCGCCCGAAGCGGTGAGGAGGTTGACGTTCCTTTTAGAAAAATTACCGTTTCAGAATTTGAAATAACAAAAATTGAACTGCCAAACGTCGATTTCAGGGTGGTTTGCAGTAAAGGCACATATATTCGTTCGCTTGCGAATGATTTTGGAAAGGCTTTGAACAATGGTGCCCATCTTTCGGCATTGCGGCGGACCCGAATCGGGGAATTTTCCGTGGAAAACGCCACCAATATTGCTGCTTTTGAAGCCTCGCTGCCAAGTTAAAATATTTTTAATAGCTGCTTAATTTCCAGCGTTTTTGTGGAATTTTGCCCAAAAATTCGGTACTTGCAATTATGAATTTCAATTATTCATACCGGGCCTTCCTCATCACTTCGCTACTAACGGGCAGTTTGGTGCTTTTTCTTTTCAGTGTAAAACTGTCCAAAAAAGCCGATGCCAATACCGAAGAAACCTATGATGTAATTATGGCTCCCGAGGAAATAATGCCCGAAGACCTCGCCATTGCCGATCTTACGCCAGAAAAAGTGAAAGTGGAAACCAACCGCGCCTACAATGAAGCAGAAAAGTTTATTTCTTCCGTAGAAAATGAAAACGAAAAAGAGACCGAAACCACCGAAGGAAAACTCCAGGAAATGAACGAAGCCCTTGAAAATTCCAAAAGTGATAACGGCATTGGAACTTCGTTGGCCACCAAGCCCGAAAAAGAAAAAAAGAAGAAATTTTCCAACAGTGAAGGCGGGAAAGAAGGGGAAGCGGTGGTTAAAGGCGGCAATAGGAACACCACCATAAGTTATCAATTGGTAAACCGTAAAGACATCGACCTGCCCAACCCGGTTTACACCTGTTACGGCTCCGGAAAAGTGGTCATTAACATTGAAGTGGACGCGCTGGGCAAAGTGGTTAAAACGGCTTACAACAAAATGGCTTCCACCACCACGAACGAATGTTTAATAGATGCGGCCTTGGAATACTCAGATGCCGCGCGCTTTTCGACCGATGCTTCAAAGGCAAAACAATTGGGGACCATTACCTTTAATTTTCCCGGGCAGCAGTAGGTTTTGGAGTTAAGAGTTAAGGGTTAAGGGTTAAGGGTTAAGTAGTAAAAAAGGAATTATGGCTTCAGAAAAAATAAGGTGTGGGTGGTGCGGAACTGCTCCGCTTTACGTGCAATATCACGATGAGGAATGGGGCGTTCCCGTGAAGGATGATAAAACGATGTTTGAATTTCTGCTTTTGGAAACCTTTCAGGCCGGATTGAGCTGGATTACCATTCTTCGGAAACGCGAAAATTTTAGAAAAGCCTTTGACGGTTTCGATTATAAAAAAATAGCCAAATACAACCAAGCCAAAATAGATTCGCTGCTGCAGGATGAAGGGATTATCCGCAATAAATTAAAGGTTCACGCAGCGGTTACAAATGCAAAACTCTTTATGGAAATCCAAAAGGAATTTGGAAGTTTCAGCAATTATATCTGGGAATTTGTAAAGCACAAACCCATTAAAAACAGCTGGAAAAAACATACCGATGCCCCAGCGACGACGGCAGAAAGCGATGCCCTGAGCAAGGATTTAAAAAAGCGCGGATTTAAATTTGTGGGCAGCACGGTGGTCTATGCGCATATGCAAGCCACGGGCATGGTGAACGACCATATCGAGGATTGCTTCCGCTTTCACGAGGTGTAATTATTTCAGAAAATATCTTTTTTTGAGTTTTTTGAATTTGCTGCAGCAACTGCTTTCAATGCCTGATTGTATTGGTGGGCAAGTTCTGGGTCTGTATTTTTTTCTTCAGAAAATAATTTTTGAAACCAAGATACGGCTTTATCGTATTCACTTTTAAAATAGTAGGCGGTTGCCAATTTTTTGTAAATGAAGGGAGTGCCATAGCCTTCTTCCACAACTTGCTCATATACTCGAACCACATCAATGTCTTTATTTACATCTGTTTTGTGTGTTTTTGTTTGTGAGAAAGAAATGGTGCAAATGCTGACAAATAAAAATAAGGCAAGCAAGTTACGCTTTGTAATCATTGGGGATATTGAGTTTAATACAAACAGGCTATATGGGGATATAACTGCTCGCGAGGTTTGTTATTCAAAAAAACTGAAAAACGTTCAATATATTGCCACGACAGAATAATTTAACAAAATTACCCGTCAACCATATATAACTTATTAAAATACTTCTTTTAAATTTTTACGACAGCCTTTGAATTTTCAGAAGATTTTACTGCTTTGAGTGTTTGCTTATAACGCTGTAAAATTTCAGGGTCATTGGTCTTTTCAGCTTCAAAAAGCTTTTCAAACCACAAAAGCGCTTTGCTATATTCACTTTTGAAATAATAGGCATTGGCCAATTCTTTATAAATAAAGGCCGTGCCGTAGCCTTCAGATACCACTTGTTCATATACACGAACCACGTCAATATCTTTGTTGACATCGGTTTTTGTGCTAGATTGTGAAAAGGAAGTGCTGCTAATTCCTGCAAATAGCAGAAACGCAAGTAGGTTAGACTTGATTTTCATTTGGGGCTAAATTTTAAAAACAAGCAACCGTAGTAATGTAGGTTTACGGTTGATTGTGTAGGTTATGATTGTAAAAAAACAAAAAAAACCACAATATGTTGTGGTTTTTTTAATAAAATTTATTCTAAACTAAATGATTTACAGCTTAATAACCTTTTTATGGATCTTTCCGAAGTCGCCTTCAAAGGTTACTAACAGCGTTCCTTGCCAGTTTTGGTTCAGGTCCAAAGTGATTTTTCCGTTGCCGTTTTCAATCTTTGCTTCATATAATTTCTGCCCCAATAGATTGTGAATTTTCACATTTACAGAACCTTGAATGGCATTCATATTAAAAGAAACTTTTCCAGCGGTAGGGTTTGGATAGGCTGCGGAAATATGGTTCTGCGCCCACTCCTCTGCTGACAAGGTTTCAACCTGAATGGTCCAATACCCTTCTGGCGCAACAATGGGACGGTTTAATTCCTTTCCGGAAATAGCTCTTGCCCAAATATAATATTCAATATTCACGGACGAATTTGGAATGGTAAAATCTACAGCCCAATTATCGCCGTTTGATGGAGCCATTTCAATTTCATTATAAGTAGTTGCGCCCTCCTCACGCCAAAAAACCTTTGCCTGCGCTACGCCAGAATTATGTTTAATCATGGCTTCAATTGAAACGGTACTTCCGGCGTTGGCCTCATCAATAGGCTGATGCACTATCCAGAGTGGCTCTGCAACTCCAATGGTATGGGTTATGCAATGAATGGCTCCTTTAGAAATAATTAAGTTTTCATCAGGCTCATCCACATCAATCCCTACTACATTGTAACCCGGCAACATTTCCTGATATTGTGCTAATGCAGGGGCGTCAACCTCTGGACGGTAGGTGGGCACCATAATAGTTTTATTGACAAAAACGGCGTTGCTATAGGTGTTGTAAGGGCCACCGGTGTCCGGATACTGGCCACTGCCACTCGGTGGCGCGTCAATCCACTCAATATCGTAAGGAGTTCCAAATGGCGATTCAAAATTATCCAGAACATACTGGATGTTTGCTTCAATCTGTGGCCCATCGGCCACTCCGGGAGGGTATTTGCTAACGAGAATGGTTTCCTCATCGAGCAATTTCATATGCATATCAATATGATGGATTACGTCATACGGTAGTGTATTCATTTTAACGAAACGATTGATGCCCATATATTCCTGCATAATCCCGTCAATTTGGGCTTCGGTCTTAACACTAACGCCATAAGGGTTTCCCGCAGCATTTTCATTTAAAATCAATTTTGAAGCAAAGGCATTTCCCATCCCGTCGCTCATATAATTTCCGCCCGTGTTTACCAAATCGTTGGTGCCCGAATTGGTTGTATAAAGTGGAATGCCAACTTGTGCCGCGTGGGCCACAGGCATAACATCATCATTGGGCCGAGGGCGGTTGTAAATCCAATCCGTCAACGCAAGTTCGCCAACATCATTTGAATAAATGGTGTTTCCGGCATAATCGCGAATCCAAATACTGTCCCACGGCACATTCAAAAATGTAACATTGGTTAAATCAACACCATTGGACGTTAAGTAATTGGAGACGGAGGCCTGGTTTTGGGTGGTAATAATCACCTTACACTCCTGCACTCCAGCCTGAACAATTTGCCGAAGAATATTGGGATAGGAAGGATTCCAAGTCACCAAAAGATATTCTACCTCTTCCCATTCCGCAGCGGCGCGCACGGGGCCGGACGGCGGCGGGGAAAAACGAGGGCTTGTGAATTGAAACTCCGAAACCAGTGCTTTTTCCCTTTCGGTTAAATTGTGTGGGAGATTTGGTTTTTCCTGTGAAATGGCAAAAGCGGTCTGCAAGGCCATAAACAATACCAAAAGGTATTTGGGGTAGTTATTTTTCATCTGAAGGGCGAATTGTGGAATACGAAGATAGAATTTTAAATTATTTTATAGCGGACTGTTTTCCATAATTTTACAGCGGTAATAGTTTCAAAAACTGCGCTCTCGCCATTTCCTCGGCCCCCAAACTTTCCAAATGCTCGTTGTAAATCTGGCAATAAATAAATTTGTAATTTTTATCTTTTACATATTCCGAAAGATAAAAAAACGCCACTTTTGAAGCCTCGCTGACCAAACTGAACATACTTTCGCCACAATAAACTTTTTTCTCGGGAAGGTCAACGCCGTAAAGTCCGCCAACCAATTTATCGTTTTCCCAAACCTCAACGGAAATAGCTTGGCCAGCTTTGTGTAAAGCTATATATGCTTTTTGCATTTCCTTGGTAATCCAGGTTCCTGCTTGACCCTTTCGGGGAACGGTAGCGCAATATTGAATGACTTCAGGAAAATTTTGGTTGAAAGTAATTTTGAATTTTTCACTTTTTAAGGTTTTCCGAAGGCTTTTGGAAATCTTGAATTTTTCAGGAAATAAAATCATCCGCGGATCGGGGCTCCACCACAAAATGGGCTGAGCGTCCTCAAACCAGGGAAAAATTCCCGAATTGTACGCAAGTAGCAACCGTGCTACCGAAAGATCGGCGCCCACAGCCAACAGACCATCTTCGTCCGCTGTTTCGGGATTTGGAAACCAAAGTGTATCGGTTAAAACGTCCATCATTCAAAGTTGGGGAATTTTCGCAAAAAAAGACCCCAGAAATTGGTACATTTCTGGGGTCTCTATTTAGCAATAAATTTTTGCTTTGCTCTTAAAATGGAAGATCGTCGTGTTCTTCCTCGTTAAAATCGTTTGCAGGTTCAAAAGCTTCCGCTGGTGGCATTGGAGGCATTTCGCCACTCGTCGCGGCTTGCGAAAGGTTTTCGATTCGCCACCCTTGGATGCTGTTGAAATATTTGGTCTCGCCCTGTGGATTTACCCATTCGCGGCCGCGAACGTTAATGCTCACCTTCACATCCTGCCCTACTCTATATTGGTTCAATAAATCTGTTTTGTCCTGCACAAATTCAATCAAAATATGTTGTGGATATTGCTCTTCGGTAGTAATTACCAGCTCGCGCTTCCGAAACCCATTGTTCCCGTAGGTTTTGGTTTCATCTATCATTTTAATTTTTCCTTGTAGTTCCATCGTTTTATTCTTTATTCTTTATTATTATTTTTTATTTAAATTGCTCTCGATAAATCGCGCGCCTACTGGGTTGCCAGCAGAATTTTCCACGCTTCTTCCACTTTGCCCTCACAAAGAAAATCTTGGGCTTTTTTATGTATTTCTAAAATATTGCCCTGATCCCGTAGCCATTTCAATTCATCGGAAGCATTTATAAAGGTATTAATTTCTTCGGAATTTGGGAAACTTTCTATATTGCCCAACATTCCCAGATCATTTCCTGTCAAGACGCGGCTGAGCCGGATTTCCTCGGGAAGAGTATCAACCCCAATTCCCAAAGTGGTCAACGGTTTTGGCACTTCAAACAGCCCTTCTTTTGCACGACTGTACCAGTTGCCGCCGAGGCGAGAAACGGTGTCAATCTTAAAGGGATCGATAGTGCCATCTTCGCCCAAAATTTCTTCTTTTATGTGAAGTTTAACTACCTCACAAATCACCAAATTTCCAGCGCCGCCTTCGGTGCCCAATTTAATTACGTCGTTTACCTTACATTCCAATTGCACGGGAGCTTCGGCTACTCGGGGCGGTTTTATTAATTCCGAAGGCAATTCATTAAAACCGGCTTTTTTGAATTCGTTTACGCCCTTTGCATATTCGGTTGACGATAGCGAGACTTGCTGTACCATTTCAAAACTCACAATGTTTATGGCCACTTCGGGCACTTCCAAAACATTTTCATAGGTGTGCTTTGTGGTGTTGTCGCGACCGCGCCGCGCCGGTGAAAAAACCAAAATGGGCGGTTTGGCGCTAAAAACATTAAAAAAACTGAAGGGCGAAAGGTTTACGTTCCCCTCTTTATCAACCGTACTTGCAAAGCAAATTGGCCTGGGCGCCACGGCTCCCAAAAGATAGCCATGCAGTTTTGCGGTAGTAAGTTGGTGTGGTTCAATAGAAATCATCGCTTGCAAAAGTACCCAAAGATTATAGCTTCTAAAAATTTGGCCGTACAATAATATCAACATATTTGCTTTATATTTATTCAGGAAAAAAATGCGCTATGTTGCAGAAAAGATCAATCTCCCGTTGGGGTTTTATTTTGGCTTCCCTTATTGTTATAAGTCTTATTTTGTGGAATACATATGTATTTTTCATTCAATTAAAAGCAAACGAGCGCACTAAAATGGAAATTTGGGCAGCGGCCCAAGAAGAGCTGGCGCAAAGTTTGGCCGGCGAAGGAAATTCGGTCAGCGAAACCGCGCTGGCCATTATCCAAAGCAACAGCACCACACCAATGATCCTTCACACCCTGAAAGAGGATTTTTTTGACGGCCGAAATATAGACCCCGAAATTTTAAAGGATAAAAAAGCGCGGGAAAAACTGATGGCCCGCTTTGCTTCCGAATACAAACCGTTGGAAGTTAAATATAACGACCAAGTTTTGTCGATTATTTATTTTGGAAATTCGCCCTTGATAAACAAGCTGAAATATTATCCCGCAGCTTTAATCTTAATTATTTTCCTTTTCATTTTGGCGGTTTATCTTTTTTATAAAACCTCAAAAAGTGCCGAACAGAACAGGCTTTGGGCAGGGATGGCAAAGGAAACGGCGCATCAAATTGGCACGCCGCTTTCTTCATTGGTGGGTTGGACTGAAATTTTAAAAAGTGAAAACGTCAATCCGGAATATATCAGCGAAATGGAAAAGGACATTTCGCGCTTGGAAACCATTACGGACCGTTTTTCAAAAATAGGGTCGGTGCCGAAACTGGAAAAACACGATTTGGTGGCAGAAACAAAAGCTACTTTTTATTATTTGCAAAAACGCAGTTCAAAACGGATCGACTTTCAGCTCAACATTCCCGAAACGCCTATTTATGTGGAAATGAACCCCCAACTTTTCAGCTGGACGATAGAGAATTTGGTAAAGAATGGCATTGATGCGATGAAAGGGTCGGGGAGAATTACCATTTCAATTGAACAAAATTTAAAATACGCAAAGGTGCTAGTTTCCGACACAGGCAAAGGGCTGACAAAAGGTGAGTTCAAAAAAATATTCACTCCGGGCCATACCACCAAAAAAAGGGGTTGGGGCTTGGGACTTTCCCTTGCAAAGCGGATTATAGAGGAATATCACAACGGAAAAATTCGCGTTCTAAAAAGTGCGCCCGGCCAAGGAACAACTATGGAACTCGCCTTAAAAATCGAAGGGTAACAATGAAATCCAGCACACATCAATTGCACACGGCACGTTTAAAAAACAACTGTCCCACTTGTTTCGGAACGGACGGACTCGAACTTACATTTTTCCAATCCGAAAAGGAATCTGCCTTCTTTAAAAAACCGGATGCGGAGATAGAAAGTAGGTTGTTTTGCCACACCTGCGAGCACACTATTTATCCCGTAAACTGGACCGAGGACATTGAGCGGGTTTTTGACTACAACAAAAAATTGGCGGAAACCAATAAAATGTATTTAAAGGTAAAACCCCTTTTTTATATAGTGATTGTGTTGGCAATAGTGATGGTTGCTGCCGTGGTTTATTTCTTGATCCCTACGATTTAAGCTTTTCGGAAAGAGCGTGTGCCAACATTTCAAATTCCTCGGAAGTCATTTTAACTTTTTTGGAGAAACGCATATCGTCCATTTCATTCAAAGGAATAAGGTGAACGTGCACGTGCGGAACCTCAAGCCCTACCACGGCCATCCCCACCCGTTTACAGGGAACTGTTTTTTCAAGGGCGCGCGCCACTTTTCGCGAAAATTGCATCAGTTGCAAATACATATGTTCGCCCATATCAAAAATTTTGTCAATTTCTTCTTTTGGCACGCAGAGGGTATGCCCTTTGGCATTTGGATTTATGTCCAAAAAGGCGATGAAATTATCGTCTTCGGCAACTTTGTAACAGGGTATTTCACCTTCGATTATTTTTGTGAAAATAGAAGCCATAATTAATCTCTTGAAATTTCCAATATTTCAAATTTAAGGGTGCCGTTGGGCACTTGAATTTCAGCAATATCGCCCTGTTGTTTCCCCAAAAGTCCTTTTCCGATAGGGGAATCGACCGAAATTTTTCCCGCTTTAAGATCTGCTTCGCTTTGTGCCACCAACTTGTAAGTCATGACCATCCCATTATTTTGGTTTTTGATTTTAACGGTGGAGTGCACCAAAACCTTGCTCAAATCGAGCTGCGATTCATCAATCAATCGGGCATTGGCCAAAATTTCCTCTAATTTGGCGATCCGCATTTCCAACATTCCCTGTGCTTCCTTAGCGGCATCATATTCGGCATTTTCGCTCAAATCGCCTTTGTCGCGGGCCTCGGCGATGGCATTGGAAGCTTTTGGGCGTTCCACATCGCGAAGTTGGTCCACTTCGTCCCTCAATTTTTTTAGTCCCTCGGCAGTGTAATAAGATACTTTACTCATAACTTCATCGTTTGCGTATGCAGTACATACATATTCTTTAATATAACAAAATCCCACTCGAGGCGGGACTCCCTTTAATAAATTGAAAAATCCCATACTGTGACGGGATTGTGTTTAACAAAGATACTAAAAATTTACTTGTTGCATAATTTGTTGTAATTTCGAAGTTCAATTCAATATTTTCATGAGAATAAAATTCATCTATTTCTTGTTGGCACTCGCGATTTTGGGCTGTTCCAAAAAAGACGAGAAACAAGAGCGCAATCCTTTTTTGACCGATCCGGTGGTGAGCTTAAATTTAAATTTAAACCTACCGGAATACAATCCGTTAAAGTTTCCCGGCGAATATGTGGTAACGGGCCAAGGCATAAAGGGTATTGTGGTGTATTGCGTTAGTGAGACCAACTATTTGGCTTTTGATTTGACCGATCCAAACCACGTGCCCAGCAGTTGTTCAAAGATGCAAATTGAGGGCATTATCGCCAGCTGTCCGTGCTCGACCGATGATAACGAATATAATATCGTGAATTACGGCAGGCACACCACGGAGCCCGACACCAAGTATCCTATGCAATCGTATCGGGCCGTACGCTCCGGCAACACCATAAATATTAGCAACTAAACCCTTAATGGCGCCCAACGAGCGCCGTGCTGTGAAATTTAAAACTTTACCGTAGCGCCCACCAAAAAGTTAATGGTTGCCTGCGGATAATAGCCGGCACCTTCAACGGTAGTAACGGTTCCGGGATTGCTGAAATCATCATCATAAGTATAAAAGTATCCGTTGGAAATATATTCCACGTTAAAAATATTGTTTACCAAAGCTGACAAAACCACCTCTTTCACCCACTGCAGGGAATCCAACGTGTAAACAATATTCAAATCATTGATGAAATAGCTGTCCAATTTTGAAGCCTCGCTGTCAATATTGCCCATATATTGTTCGCCCACAAATTTTGAAAGAAAGCCCAATTGCAAGTTCTGGATTGGCGAATATTCCAGCATATTTCCTGCGACTACCGAAGGCGAAAAGGAAATATTCGTATTTCCCAAATTGACCAATTGTCCATCTATTGAGGCAACAAAATCGACATTTTTATTGCTGCTCAACGCAATATTTGGAAGGGTTCGCAGATTTTTTAGAAGCTTTATTTCGGCATCCACTTCCAGCCCCAAACGGTAGCTCTTGCCGCTGTTGGTGCGCAGTGCAGCGCCCACATCGTTCAATTCACCCGAAAGCACTAATTGATCTTTGTAATTCATATAAAACACATTTGTATTCACTTTTGTTTTTTCTGAAGCGAAACGCCAACCCAATTCAAAATCATCCAGTTTTTCCGGAGTAATAATTCCCTGTTCATAATCGTTGCGCGAAGGTTCTCGGTGCGCCTTTCCGTAAGAAAAATAGAATTCATTAACGCCATTCAATTTATAGGTCAACCCTGCCTTCGGATTGAAAAAAGCATAATCTTCATCAATCGCCATTGGCACCAAATCGGAAGTGATTCCAGAAGTAGCATAATTTACAAAACGCCCCTGCAAATCGCCGTAAACGCTCCACTGATTATTTATTCTAAAAGTAGCTTTTGAAAAAACGGTGAACTCACTTTTCTCACCATTTCCGTCGTAATAACGATCGCGTATTTCAGAATTGCTGGCGTAGCGCGCCCAGATTACCTCGCCATAATGATCGCCAATGTAATAGCTGAAAAACGCCCCACCGGTAAAATCAATTTTGTTGTTTTTGTAATTTACGTTCGCATTTGCCGCGTAAAAATCGTTATCGAGCCAGCGGCGGCGGATTACATCAGTTGTATTTATTGTATCGTTGCCAATTTCAATCGGTTCAAAATTGTAGGTTTCAAAATCTTCATCTTCTTTATATTGCTCAAAATAACCCTTTCCTTTTGTGTAATTAAAAGAAACATTCGTGCTCCAATTATTGTTGAAACGCTGATTCCACAGCAATTGGTAATGATCTTGCGCATAATTATCCACTTCGTTATCATAAAACTGAAGGTTTCCATCTTCATCGGTGTATTCACCAACAGTATTATAGGTTCTATCATTTTTAAGCTTTTCGGGATCTTCCAAACCGTTCCAAGATTGGTAGGTTTCTTCCCTGCCGCCGAAAAACAAGCCTTTTATTAACGTATTCCTATTTACAAAAGCAGCCTGCAAAAAATAGGATTTCAAGTCAGAACTGGCCCGGTCAATATAGCCATCGGATTGAATGGTTGACACCCTTCCCGCTAATTCAAAACGATCGGAAAGCAAGCCAGTACTGAACTTGAGGTTGTGTTTATGGGTGTTATAACTTCCGAAGGAATTGGCAATCTCGCCATACGCTTCATTGGAAACCGCATCGCTCAACAAATTCAAGCTCGCACCAAAAGCGCCCGAACCGTTGGTGGAAGTCCCCACGCCACGCTGCAATTGCAGGCTTTGCACCGAGGAAGTAAAATCGGGCAGATTCACCCAAAACGTGCCTTGGCTTTCGGAATCGTTGTACGGAATTCCATTCAGCGTAACATTCACGCGGGAAGCATCGCTCCCACGAACCCGGATGTACGTATAGCCCACGCCGGCACCGGCATCACTTGTAGTAACGACCGAGGGAAGATAATTGAGCATATACGGAATGTCCTGCCCGAGGTTTCGTTTTTCGAGCTCCTCCTTATCGAGGTTTGAGTGGGTAATTGGCGAATCGGCATCTACGCGGACGGCCTGTACCAAAACTTCGTCCAAAGTTTCAATTTTTGTGGAATCCTGCGTTTTTTCCTGAGCGGAAACGGTAATAAAAAGAGAAGTAAAAACTGTGGTAATCAATAACTTTTTCATTCGTAAAAAATAATTTTATACGAATAAAAGGGGCGTTATTCTTTGGTTTGTAAATTGATTTAATAAAAAACCCCTGAAACAATGTTACGAAACATTATTGCAGGGGTTTCCTTTCTATTTTCCCTTGGCGGCATTACCCGCCCAGGTTCTTTGGGTATAATCTCAGCTTCTTCGAGTTATGAGTTATGGGTTATGAGTTATGAGTTTTAAGTCTCACCTCTCACCACAAATGGCTCAAGACTAAAATCCGCACCCCTTTGAGATGTTTGGCAAAAGTACATTTCTTTTTTCAATTTCTCCAAATACTCCCGCATCGTTTTCGATTTCGGTATCGGTTTCGGTTTCGATTTTTTATCATATCCTTAATACTTCCCCTTTTCATTACTATTTACATTTGAACGATGGCCACTTCAAAAAACAAATTCACCTTTAAAATCATCCTCAGCTACTTGGTTTTGGGTGCTTTGTCGGTTTTGGTCGGTGTTTTTTTATATTCGGAATTCAAAAATTTCACAGCGGAATCAAACGAAACCACGGGCGAAAAAAAGTTTATTGAAACCGGGACGCTCATCAATTTGGTCTATAAAACCGACGGCTTTTCCAGGCTCGCCCTTTTAACCGAAAGCGATTCCGACTTTGAAAATTATATGGCCAAAACCGATTCGCTCTTTGCGAAAATTGATGAAATTAAATCGCTGACCACCAATGATTTTCAGCTAAAACAACTGGACAGCGTAAAGGCTCTTTTAAAGGAAAAAAACCAAAATATTGAACAACTGCGAATCCTGCGCCTCACCAACCAAAAAGACACGTCGCTGGACGATATTATGCGCGAGGTGCGAAAACTGGAGGCCTCGGTGGGCCTGAATTCGGTGGAGTCGTTAATCCGAAATCCGTCCAAATTGAATCCGCGCGAACGCAGGATTTGGCAGAAATATGCCGATTATCTCAACAGTGATGCCGCACGCGACACATCCACCGTAAAGTCGAAAACCGTAGATTCCATGCTTGTCGCCGCACGGTATATTGTTGCCGAGGCGAAAAAGGAAAATTCTAGAATTCGCGAATCGTTGATACAAAAAGAGAACGAATTGATTCGCAACGACCTCAACATTTCGGAACGTTTGCGCGAGATTATCGCCAGTTTTGACCGGGAAATTACAAAGAACAACAACCTCGAAAAACAGCAAAGGGCCGCATCGGTGGCCAGAACCAGCGGAATTTTGAAAGTCGCGGGCATTTTGGGCGGCATCGTCGTTTTGCTTTTTTCCTATTTCATTTTGTCTGATTATTTTCGGGCAGAGCGTTTTAAACAGCATTTGGAAGAATCCAAAAACTATGCGGAATCGCTTTTGAAAAGCCGCGAACAGCTCATTTCCACCGTAAGCCACGATTTAAAAACGCCTTTGAACACCATCGGTGGTTATGCCGAATTGTTTGAAAATTCAACCCTTTCGGAAAAACAGAAATACTATTTGGCGCAAATTACTTCCAGCTCGCATTTCATTTCGCATTTGGTGGACGATTTGCTGGATTTCTCCAAATTGGAAGCGGGAAAATTGCCCATTGAAAGCGTTGCCTTTTCTTTGGAAAACATCATTTTAGAAGCCGGGAATGCCGTAAAACAACAGTTTCCGCAGAAAGCAGTCGATTTAAAATTTTTGATTTCACCGGCAATTCAAAGCAAAATTTTTGAAAGCGACCCGCTGCGGATTCGGCAGATTATAAATAATCTCGTCGGCAATGCTTTTAAGTTTACCGACACGGGAAGTGTTGAAATTAAGGTTGAAGAACTCGACACTCCGACTGCGCATAGTGTTCCAAGAATTTCAAAAATAAAAATCTCCGTAATCGATACTGGAATAGGCATTTCGGAAGAAAAACAGCAGCTTATTTTTGACGAATTTACCCAAGCCGAAACCGAAATTGCACATAAGTTTGGCGGCAGTGGTTTGGGATTGGCAATTTCCAAAAAACTGACCGAGCTTTTGGGCGGCAGCCTAAGGGTGGAAAGTGTTTTGGGGGAAGGCAGCAACTTTATTTTAACCCTTCCCCTGAAAAATTCAGACAGGATTTTGACCAAAACCGGCCCGAAAAAATCGATTTCATTTAAAGGTTTAACTGGCGTAATTATTGACGATGACGAATCGATGCGCGCCCTGTTGCAGGAAATTTTTGGGCAGATGGAAATTGCCTCGGAAGCATTCGAAAGTTATGAGCGTTTTCAAACCAGTTCGGATTCCGTCCCGATAGCTATCGGGATCGATTTCGTTTTGACCGACATCCAAATGCCAAAAACCGACGGGTTTACGGTTTTGGAAAAACTGAAAAACGGCGAAATAAATTCCTATAAAAATCAACCCGTAATAGCAATGACGGGAAGTAGGGAGCACAGCCGCGATTTCTACCTCGAAAAAGGGTTTTCTGAAATGCTGCCGAAACCCTTTTCAAAACAGGAACTCGTTGCAGCATTGGAGCACATTTTTCCGAATAGAAAAAATATTTCGGATGAAACTATTGAAGATGGAATTTTTCAAACCAATGCCGCAGCCAACGAAAAATTCGACCTTTCCCTTTTAAAATCCTTTTTAAATACGCCCGAAGCCTTGGAAGAAGTGCTGGAAGTTTTCAACGCTCAAACCGAAAAAGATCTGCAGCAAATCAAAGATTCGATTGCCCAAAATGACACAAAAACTATTTCTGAAATTGCCCACCGAATGTTGACGATGTTCCGCCAATTAAAGGCGAAAGAAGTGATTCCTATCCTCGAAAAAATGGAGGATTACGGAGTTGAAATTCAAATGGAAAGCGAAATTCAAAAAGACTACGAAGTGCTTGTTTTAAATATTCGTGAATTGCAGCATGCTCTTAAAAACCGATGACTTTAAAGCTCAATTTTATAAAGTTCCATTTTGTTATAAAGCGTCTTTCGCGTAATATTTAGCAATTTTGCGGCTTTGGTTTTATTGAAATCGGCTTCCTTTAAAGCATTTAAAATAAGTTGTTTTTCGTTGCTTTCCTTTGAAAAATCTACGGTTTGCCTTTTCGTATTTTCAGCAAAAAGAACTTCCCGCGGAATCACTTCCAAGGGAATCAATGCCGAATTGGTCAACAAAACGGAACGCTTGATTACGTTTTTCAGCTCGCGCAAATTGCCCGGCCAAGCGTAGTTTTTAAAGGCTTCCTCCACTTCTTTTGAAAGCCCGATTACTTCCTTACCCAACGATTTATTCGCTTCGTTTAAAAAGTATTCAATAAACAGAAAAAGGTCCTCTTTCCGTTCGTGCAGCGATGGAATGTTGATTGAAAATTCATTCAAACGATGGTACAGATCTTCTCTAAATTTCCCCTCGGAAACGGCTTTCAGCAAATCTTCGTTGGTGGCGGAAAGTATGCGCACGTCCACTTGAATTTCGGTATTGCTGCCCACAGGTTTTATGCGCCGTTCCTGCAAAGCGCGCAGCAATTGGATTTGGTTTTCGTAGGAAAGATTCCCCACTTCATCCAAAAAAAGTGTACCTCCGTCCGCTGCTTCAAAATGGCCTTTTTTGTCATTTACCGCGCCCGTAAAACTTCCCTTTATGTGGCCGAAAAATTCGCTTGCCGCGATTTCTTTCGGAATAGCACCGCAATCCACAGCCACAAAATTTTTATCCCTGCGTGAACTATAATTGTGGATTGCTTTTGCGGCCACTTCCTTTCCAGTCCCGCTTTCGCCTTGAATGAGCACGCACATATCTGTCGGGCCGACGAGCTTTAAATATTCGTTGAATTTTTTGGAGGATTCGCTGATGCCGATGACAAATTTGGGCTTTTCAGAAGTTGGTTGGAGAGCAGGCTGTTTCGGCTCAACAGTTTCTGAAACTTTCTCTTCCGAAGATTCCGTATTTTGAGAATCCGCTTCAATAATCATCAACAATTCCTCGGGCCGGAAGGGTTTCGAAATATAATCCAGCGCTCCTTTTTTTATGGCTTTTACCGCGGTATCCACTTCGGCATAGCCCGTCATTAAAATCACTTTTGTTTTCGGGGAAGTTTTTTGGGAAAATACAAGCAAGTCCAACCCCGAATCGTCCGGCAGTTTTAAATCGGTTATCAGCAAATCAAAATTGTTTTCCGCAATCGTTTTTCTGGCGGTTTCACCTGTAAGGGAAACGGTGACCTGAAAACCTTTTCGCTCCAAAAAAGACGTGAGCATTTTTCCAAAGGCCACATCGTCTTCCACTATATGTATTTGCTGCGCCATGCGTTGTTTTAAACGGTAAAAATAAGTAGTTCCTGCTTGGTCAATCTTTAAAGTTATCACAAAAAAAGGCGCCCAAATTATGGACGCCTTTCCCAGAAGTATTGAATCTAAAAATACCTGCAGCTTACTGCTTCTTCATTTCGTTTTTAATCCACTCGCCTTTTGTGTTTGCATATACCGTTTCCTTTCCGGCATCGGCTGTGGTAAGTTCGATTTTATATTCCCCCTTGGCATTCACAGCAGCCTTAGAAATAGTGGCTCCGCTAAAATCCTTAGCTACGGCATCTTTTACGGCTTGTGGTACCTCAGTAGCTTTTACTTCTTTATAGTCTTGAACAGGAACAGCAACCTCAGCAGTTTCGGCGTCTTGGGCGGCCTCAATTCGGCTTTCAACCTGCGCTTCAACGGCGGTTTGTTTTTGCTCGTTCATAGCGGTGGGCTCTTTAACCTGTGCGGTTGCTGCGGTTAAACCTCCCAATACGATTGCTGTACTTAAAATTAACTTTTTCATTGTTTTTTGTTTTTAAAAAATTATTTATTCGTTTCTAAGTTTGTTTGTTGCCTTGTATATAGAAAAAGTAGTGCCATAGAAAAAAGGCAATAACAATATTCCTTAAAAAACTGAAAAACAGTATTTTAATTTATTTTTTAATACGAATAGGATTTTACAAAGTGTGTAACGAACAGCACAGTTGTGTAAAATTTACACAGTTTGTGTGTAAACGCTATTCAATTTTTGGCGGTTTGCGGTGTGATTTTTTTAGCGCGTTCTCTTTTTTCGATTTTAAGCGTTTTTCAATCGCGCCTTTGGAAGGTTTTGTTTTCTTTCGCGGTTTTGCTACTTTCAAGTTTTGTTGAAGTAACTCAATAAGCCTTTCAATAACGATGGCCTTGTTGCGGTGCTGGCTTCGGGTTTCGCCGCATTGCAGGGTAATTATCCCTTCGGAAGAAATTTTTGTGGAAAGTTTGTTGCGAAGTCGTTCCTTTTCAATTTCTGAAAGCGCTTCCGAAGTTTCCAAATTAAAGGATGCCTCAACTTTTGAAGCGGTTTTGTTCACGTGCTGCCCGCCCGGCCCGCTGCTGCGGATGGCTTTAAAGGAAAGTTCAGAAATTAATTGCTCCGTGTTCATTGTGGTTGATGTACTGGGTTTAAAAGGTCGTTTACCGTTTTTACGGGATTGAAAGTGATAAGCGGCACCTCCACAAAAACCGTGTTCCAGTTTGCCATCGCGCCGTTCCAAAGTCCCGGAAGTTCGAGGGCTTTTATGGGTTTTCCGTGGTAGGATTTATTCGAAATAAAACCTGCATCGGGGTCGGAAAACTTTAGCAAATCATACTTTTCACCTTTATAATTGCGGAGGCCGCAGACCAGATCAACCGGATTGAAATGTGTTGCTCTGTCAACCAAAGTTTTTTGCTGTGGGTTGTTGGTGTCAATCTGGCTCATTTCCACGATCTGATAGGAAAGGTTTCCGTTTTTTTCTTTTATAAGAAATGGCCCGCCGCCGGGAGCACCCGTATTTTCAACCACACCACAAACGCGGATGGGCCGTTCCAAAATTTTCAAAATTTCCTCTTTATATATAGGAGTGTTTTTTATGAAAAGTTCCTCGGAAATAAATTCCGTAGCATTTTTCAAAACTTCTTCGGAAGGGTTTGCGGAGTGAAGATTTTCCACAAACCCGAAGATTTTTTGCTGTAGCGAAAGCAATTTCCCGGCGAGCACTTTTTTCTGAAAAGCGATGGTTTCTACATAATTTTGGGAAACCACATTGTCAATGTTTTTTATGAAAACGATGTCGGCATCCACTTCATTCAAATTTTCCAAAAGCGCGCCGTGCCCGGAGGGACGGAAAACCAAATAGCCATTTTCATCCAAAAAAGGGTTGTTTTCAAGGGTTGCGGCTATGGTATCAGTTTCCTTTTTCTGAAAGGAATAGGAAATATTGAACTTTACGCCTGTTTTATTTTCAACAGTTTCCTGAATTTCTTCGTAACGTTTTTTGAACTTTTCCTCGTGTTCCGCCGAAACCGTAAAATGCAGCTTGGCAATGCCTTTTGAGTTTGCATAAAATGCTGCTTCGTACAATTGTTCGCCAAAAGCGGTAACATAATTTTCGCCGTATTTGTGAAATGGAACGAGGCCTTTGGGCGTGTTACTGAAATTCAGCCCGGTTTCTTCCAGCATTTCCTTTACGAAGAAATGGTGGCGTTTTCCTTTTTCAAAATTTTCAAAATCGGGGAATTTCGCATTCAATTTTTCTTTCATCAAAGAAGAAAAAGCAAATTTGTCGATTGAATTAAAAAAGATTTTTAGGTGCTTGTTCTCTTCTCTTTGAAGAAACGCGTCGATGTTTTCATTTTCAAAATCATAACTCTCCAAAAACTGATGCAAAAACTTAAACATTCGCGTAGCAGCGCCCGAAGCTGGGACAAATTTCAGCAAATCCAGTTTGTCTTTTTCAGTTTCAAAAAGCGCTGCAAAATGGCGTTGTTCCGTTTCTGAAAATACCGCAATGCCATTATCTGCCGACGCGGGTTCCACCACATTTGCGAAGGGGATTCCCTCTTTAAAAATGTTAAGTTGCTTTATAATTTTAGCTTCGGAAAGCCCGTGATTCTGTATTTGTTGTATGTTTTTTTCTGTAAACATTTTATTCAATGTAATTGCAAGTTTCTTCGCGACCTTTGCGTCTTTGCGGTAAATTATCACCGCAGAGGCGCAGAGAACGCAAAGGTTTTTACCTATTTAATAACGCGTCAATTATTTCGGTTGCTTTTTTAAACCGCTGCTCCTCGTTTCCCTTTAAAATTTGATACGGAAAACCTTGTTTTTTCAATTCGGCCTCGAAAATACAAAACATTTCCTCGCGGTTGTTCGGCCGATCGCGCAGGATGTCGGCTTCCCACGGCGTGTCCACATAGGTCAAAAGATAGATGCTGTAATTGTTTTGGGTTGCTTCGGTTTTTATTTCCGCAGGACAAAATCCGTTGTAATAATATTCGGAATAGACTTTTAATTCCAGCAAATTGGTATCACAAATAAGCAATTTTTCAACTTGTTGCGAAGCTACCCTTTCCAACCTCAACTGTCCTTTTGCAATGGGAATTAAATCTGCCATTTCAACCAACTGCTTTTCGGAATCCCATTTCTTTTGAAGGTATTCCCGCATATATTCCGGCACCCAAAGCGTTTTGTAATGCGCCGCCAATTGTTTTGCCAAAGTAGTTTTGCCAGTAGATTCGGGACCGTATAAAACTACTTTTATCAATTCAGCAGACTGGTTTCGGGTATGTTTAGGCTTTTCTTCCACGCGCGGTATCCGTAAATGGCAATAATAGTAAATAAAAAGTACTGAAACGAAGTAAACACGAGGCCTTTATAAAGATAGAGCGGCACGGAAATGACATCGCCTATGATCCAATAAATCCAATTTTCTAGTTTTTTTTTCGCCATAAGCCACATTCCCACAAAGAAAATGGCGGTCGTAATGGTATCAACATATGCCGTCCAACTGTTCCATTTGTCAAAAAATTCATAGACGGCAAAAACGAAAACCAAGGTTGCGATAAAGATGTAAACAGACTGCCGATTCTCGATTTTTGTGGCCTTTGTGATTGGCGTATAATGGGTGGCGTCCACTTTTCGGGTCCAAATATACCAGCCGTAAATACTCATTGCGAAGTAATAGGCATTTATCATCATATCGCCCAAAAGCCCATAAACAGCGAGAATGTAAACAAAAATAGCCGTGCTGATAATCCCCGTGGGATATACGAGAATATTATCCTGTTTGCTGAACCAAACGCTCAAAAAACCGAAGAAAACGCCGATGAGTTCCAGCACAATCAAATAGGTGGGGACCTCGGCGTATTGCGCAAAAAACCAATCAAAAATGGGGCTCATAGTCGCTGCGGTCAGATTTTACGATTTTGATGTAAAGCAAACCTCTTTCCACGGCTTCCAATGCAACTTTCATTTCCTTTTGCAGCAAATTCATCACCGCATCATATTCGCCGTAAACCTGTGTGCTGAGCGGATTTTCCAAAACGGTCAGTCCCGAATTGCGCAGGTTTTTTATGAAATTGATTATTGCGGGTTCGTAATCGTCCTGTATAGGTGTAAGGGTTAATTCTACTGAAATTTTCATAATATTTTAATTTTAATTCAAGATTTACATCCCCTAGCCTCCTTCAAAGGGGGAATTGTCCCCTCCCTTGGAAGGGAGGGCCGGGGTGGGATTTTCAAACGCTGTCCCCATTACAATCATATCCGCTCCAGCTTCGTAAGCGGTATTTTTCTGGGTTTCGGTTTTTATTCCGCCGCCAACAATCAGCGGGATTTTTATTGCTTTTTTTACTTCGGAAATGATTTCGGGTTTTACGGGAAATTTTGCGCCGCTGCCCGCTTCCAAATAAATCAATTT
The DNA here is from genome assembly GCA_048268785.1 of Aequorivita sp. Classification (GTDB taxonomy): domain Bacteria; phylum Bacteroidota; class Bacteroidia; order Flavobacteriales; family Flavobacteriaceae; genus Aequorivita. Next base: position 58,056 of record JBLWUV010000004.1, on the reverse strand, counting down.
GGCTCCCATAAATTGTCCGGCCATAGCGGTGTGCACAATGTTCTCAATATTTTCCTGCGGAAGCGGCTCTGTATTCGTCACTTTTGAAACCGCCGAGTCGTTACCGCCGTCGATCAAAATATAGCCCGTGGAAATAATTTCCAAAGCACTGTTTTTCAGTTTTGAAATGGACTTTATTTGTTGACCAATTAAATATTCCGCATTCCTTCCCGAAAGCAACGTCAAAAACAATAGTGCATCTGCAAGTGGAGTAATATGCGACCAGTCGCCCGGAAATAGAAAGATTGGCAAATTTGTTTCCGCTTTCAGAGCCTTTACCGTTGCTTCGGTTTCGCCATTGGCAACGGTGCTTCCGCCCACAAAAAGATGGGTGGTTTGCTTCGGAATTTTTTTTAGAAAAGAATCGATTTCTGTTTTATCAAACTTATCGGGGTCGATCAAAATGGCGAGCTGCCTTTTCTTTTCGGCAACTGATCTCAGAAGATTTTTATAAAAAATGTCTTCCATCAATTAGTTTTCAGCTAAAAGCGCGTAGGCACAGGTAAATTCCTCAAACTCCAAAAAATCGACGTGGAAGGATTGCTCTTTGTTTTCGTAGGTTACGGTTGCAGTGGTTTTGGTGTCATCCAGCGTAAAATCCTCCACATAAATATGTTCCAAAAAACTCACTCCTTTTTCGGCAAAACTTTTATACAAAGATTCCTTTGCGCACCAAACAATTGTCAGTTTTCGCATTAGGGCGTCTTCATTCGCAATGGTTCTATATTCCTCTATCGGGGTAAATTTATGGGCGATTTTCAGAATTTTATTGCGCTGTTTTTCAATGTCTATTCCCACTTCAATATCGCTAATGATTATTGCCGAAAAATTAAAGGAATGGGTGATTGAAATATGCTTTTCATCCTTTAAATGCGGTTTTCCATTTTCGTCATAAAACAAGTCGTGGTCGGTATAGCCGCCAAGGGCCAAAAGATGGCGGATGCTCATAAACCCCCGCCTGTGCAAATCGCTTTTCATGTTGGCCACCCTCGAGGCACATTTTGAGGTAAGGTCCACTCCTTCTGAAAGCGCTTCAAAAGATTCTTCAATCTTCCAAATGAAGACTTTAGTATGGGGATTGACTGTTATTGTTTTGTAAAGTGGCATAAACTTTCAAAGGATATTTTGTAGTTTTGCGGACTTAAAATGATAAACGAAATCAGTTAATATTAAATAGATTCCCGATTTTACAGGGATTCACAAAGATAACAAATATGACGACGAAAACGGTGCCTTACACGGCCTACAAAGTAAAAGATATTTCCCTTGCAGATTGGGGAAGAAAAGAAATTGAATTGGCAGAAGCCGAAATGCCAGGGCTAATGAGCCTCCGCGAGGAATACGGAAGCGAACAACCTTTGAAAGGTGCCCGCATTGCCGGATGCTTGCACATGACCATTCAAACCGCCGTGCTTATTGAAACTTTGAAAGCCCTTGGCGCAGAAGTTACTTGGAGTTCTTGCAATATTTTCTCTACGCAAGACCACGCTGCCGCAGCCATTGCCGCCGCTGGTATTCCAGTGTATGCTTGGAAAGGTATGAACGAGGAGGAATTTGATTGGTGCATCGAGCAAACGCTTTTCTTTGGCGAGGATCGCAAACCATTGAATATGATTCTTGATGATGGTGGCGATTTAACCAATATGGTTTTGGACAAATATCCAGAGCTTGCCGCTGGGGTAAAAGGTATTTCTGAAGAAACCACCACTGGGGTTCACCGTCTTTACGAGCGTATGAAAAAAGGCACGTTGCCCATGCCCGCTATCAACATCAACGATAGCGTTACCAAAAGTAAATTCGACAATAAATACGGTTGCCGCGAAAGCGCCGTGGATGCAATTCGTCGTGCTACTGATATAATGCTTGCTGGAAAACGTGTAGTAGTATGTGGTTATGGCGATGTGGGTAAAGGTACCGCTGCATCTTTTAAAGGTGCCGGAAGTATTGTAACAGTTACTGAAATTGACCCAATTTGTGCATTACAAGCCGCAATGGATGGCTTTGAAGTGAAAAAATTGGAAACCGTGGTTGGCAATGCAGACATTGTAATTACCACCACCGGAAACAAAGACATCGTTCGCGGAGAACATTTTGAGGCGATGAAAGACAAAACCATCGTCTGTAACATTGGGCATTTTGACAATGAGATTGCCGTTGCTTGGCTGAAGAAAAATCACGGAAACACCCGAGTGGAAATTAAGCCACAGGTTGATAAATACACCATCAACGGGAAAGATATCATTCTTTTGGCCGAGGGCCGATTGGTAAACCTGGGTTGTGCCACCGGCCACCCGAGTTTTGTGATGAGCAACAGTTTCACCAACCAAACCTTGGCACAAATCGAGCTTTGGAAAAATGGGGAAAACTATGAAAACCAAGTGTATATGCTCCCCAAACATTTGGATGAAAAGGTAGCGAAACTTCATCTTGAAAAAATCGGTGTTGAATTGACCGAACTTCGCCCCGACCAAGCCGAATATATTGGCGTGGAGGTGGAAGGACCGTTTAAGCCTGAGTATTATAGATATTAGACGTTAGATTTTAGACGTTAGATTGAAACCCTTGCAGTTATGTGAGGGTTTTTTGTTGAAAATTTTTAACTTTTAAAAAGCAAAGATTATTCATACTTTAAGTGAATGATTTATGGAGAAGAAAAAATAAAAGTCCCAAGATTCAACGAAGAATCTGGCTTCTACACCACGAAAAAGCGCTCAAAAATGATGGGCAAAATTCGTGGGAAAAATACCAAGCTGGAACTTCTTTTCAGAAAAGCGCTTTGGAAAAAAGGCATCCGCTATCGGGTGGACAGCAAAAAACTTCCGGGAAAGCCCGATGTTTCCATCCAAAAGTACAAACTTGCCATTTTTATTGACGGCGAGTTTTGGCACGGCTACAATTGGCCCGAAAGAAAGGAAACTTTAAAAAGCAATCGCGGTTTTTGGATTCCAAAAATAGAACGAAATATGCAGCGCGACCACGAAGTAAATCGGCAACTCGATGAAATGGGCTATACCGTGTTTCGGTTTTGGACCAACGAAATAAAGAACAACCTCAACAAATGCATCCACGATATTTTGGTGTTTATAAATACCGGACAAAATGATTAATTCAAAATTACCCAATATTGAAACCTCCATCTTTGCCAAAATGAGCAAAATGGCAGCAGAACATAACGCCTTAAATCTTTCACAAGGCTTTCCAAATTTCCCCAGCGACCCCGCTTTAAATGCCCTGGTGGACCAAGCGATGAGCGACGGTTATAACCAATATGCACCAATGCCCGGCGATTTCGGGCTGCGGATGGAAATTTCAAAAAAGATTGAAACCCTCCACGACCGTTTTTACAATCCCGAAACCGAAATCACGATTACGGCTGGCGCTACGCAGGCTATTTTCACAATAATCGCAGCTACAATTAGTAGAGCCGATGAAGTGATTATTTTCACCCCGGCGTATGATTGCTATGCGCCCACAGTGGAATTGTTTGGCGGAAAGATTGTCCCAATTCAACTGACACCTCCTTTTTATGCTGTGGATTGGCAGGAAGTTGCGGATAAGATTTCTTCCAAAACGAAAATGATTATCATCAACTCGCCACACAACCCGAGTGGAATGCTATTTTCAAAAGAAGATATGCACGAGTTACAAGATTTGGCAGAAAAAAATGATTTGTTGGTTTTAAGCGATGAAGTTTACGAACACATCATTTTTGCCGGCAATGTGCATCAAAGCGCATCGAGATTTCAAGCCTTGGCGGAGCGAAGTTTTGTAACCGCCTCCTTCGGAAAAACGTTTCACAATACGGGATGGAAAATGGGCTATTGCGCCGCTGCTGAGAAGTTGATGAAGGAATTTCAAAAAGTGCATCAATTCGTGGTTTTCTGCGTAAACCACCCCATCCAAAAAGCTTTGGCAACTTACTTAAAAGACGAAAATCATTATTTGAAACTTTCGGATTTCTATCAGCAAAAGCGCGATTTTTTTCTGCATTTAATGGAAGGTTCCAATTTCAAAATCGTTCCTTCAAAAGGCACCTATTTCCAAATGCTTGATTTCTCAGGAATTTCAAACGAAAACGATGTTGCTTTCGCGGAAAGGCTTACGAAGGAACACAAGATTGCGACCATTCCCACCTCTGTTTTCAACGAAGGCCGAAAAGATTTTAAACAGATTCGGGTCTGCTTTGCCAAAACGGATGAAACGCTTGCAGAAGCCGCAAAAATTCTTCGGGATTTATAGAATTATTGTGCGTTTGAAAATTAAATGGAAACCGTATTTTAAAAGAAAAAACATGAAAACCGAATTAAAAATAACCCTTGTTCAAAGTGAACTGGTTTGGGAAAACCCCTCGGCCAACAGGGAATTGTTTTCAAAGAAATTCCAAACCTTTGAAGGGGAAACGGATTTGATAGTCCTGCCCGAAATGTTCACTACCGGATTTTCGATGAATGCCAAAAAATTGGCCGAACCCAATGACGGTGATAGTTTAAACTGGATGATTTCCGAAGCCCGAAAACACAACTGCGCCATTACCGGCAGCGTGATTATTTCAGAAAATGACAAATTCTATAATCGCCTCTTTTTCGTTTTGCCCGATGGCACTTATGAAAAATACGACAAAAAGCACACCTTCACCTTGGCAAAGGAAAATGAAACATACACCGCAGGTAAGGAGCGTTTAATCGTAAATTACAAAGGCTGGAAAATCTGCCCGCTCATTTGTTACGACCTGCGTTTCCCCGTATGGTCCAGAAATACCGAAGATTATGACGTTTTAATTTATGTGGCCAACTGGCCCAAAGCGCGCACCCTTGCTTGGGATACGCTCCTTCGTGCACGCGCCATTGAAAATATGAGCTACTGCATGGGCGTTAACCGCGTGGGTTTTGACGGCAATGATCACGAATATGTGGGCCATTCGGCGGTTTATGACGTTTTGGGAAAACAGGTTTCCCCTTCCGCTTTTGATGAGTTTATTGAAACGGTAACTTTATCGAAGGAGCACATTGAGAGCAACCGGAAGCATTTGCAGTTTTTGAATGATCGTGATAAATTTACTTTAACCTAAAAGTTTCATTCAAGCTCCAATTGGCGCGCACCTCTATTTGTGCGGGATAATAGATTATTTTTTCGGGCTCCAAGCGGTTTAAAAAATTGCCCGTATCCCATCTTCCATTATTGTTGTCGTCGTAAATAATTCTCAGGAAATATTTGTTCGGGGAAATTTCATCAAAAAACACCGAATTTCCTTCCTTTAGAATGGCTTCTGCCGCAAGATTATATTTGGCATCAACCAACTGCACGATTACGGGATAGCGATCCAAATTGGCCAGCGTGAGGTTCAGCGTTCCATAATCTGAAGCTGCGCGGGTGTTGACACTGAATTGCAGGGTGTCATTGGTCGCGCCGAAAAAATCGGTCAATGCGCCCGGAAAGACACGTATGGAATAGCTTTGATCTTCCTGTTTCCGGAAGAACAGTTCCACCCAATTATACTCATTATTCAATTTCAGTTTAGCCGAAACCAAGGACGAATCTTTGGCCATTATTTCAAATTTCTCAACATCAAAAGAAACCAAGGGAATGTTGGCCCGAAGTTTAAAGGTATCAACCATTTTAAGCACGCCGGTTTTTACGGCTGAAATTTTCAGCGAGTCCCCGAAAAGTTCCCGCATCCGCACCGTGGTAGTATCTACTTGATTGCGGTTGGAAACACTAAAAATCAACGAATCCCTTTCCAGTGTGGGTTTGAACCAATAATGGAGCGTATCTTTTTTTTCATCCTTAAACAACCGATAATCGAAATCTTCGGGAGCTTCGGAAAGCATTTCAATGGCAAGACTGTCGGCGCGGCCTTCATAGCCAAAAACAATGTGGTTCTTGCCTATTTGGGTGGCGCGTGCAAATTTATACTCGGGTTCTTCCATAAACAACGTTAATGTATAGGTAGAATCGGTCGGCAGCGAAACGTAATTAGCCTCAAAACCAATTTTGTCGGTTTTGGGTTGAAAGATATAGTCGTTGTTTTTTTCTTTTAAGGCCAGCATCAAATACTTTCCTTCCTTTAAATTGCTTAACTGAAACGTGCCCGTACTATCGGTAGTAACGGTGATATAGGTAGGTTTTTCAGAATAAATTATGGAATCGGAAAATGTTTCGTTTACTTCATAAAGCAAAACGGTTGAAGGAATCTCGGGTGCTATTAGCTCTGCATCCTTCACCTTTCCGCCCACCGTTAGACTATCAATATAATTTCCGGTGGAGAAGACATATTTATAATAGTCAAATTGATTGCCCTCGTTATTGTCCACGATGCTCTTTCCAAAATTAAACGCATAGGTGGTGTTGGGCTTCAGCGTGTCCATTATTTTAATTTTCAGCGTTTTGGAAGTGCTGAGCGGCGTTATGACCGGCGGATATTTCATTGGAGGCGAAATGATGAGTTCCTTGGACAGGTCCTTCAATTTAATATATTCATCAAAACGTATTTCAATTTCATCGCCCGTAAAATTTGTGCTGTAATTTTCGGGAACGCTCCGAACGATAACCGGCGGAATGGTGTCGCGCGGCCCACCGGAAGGAGTTCCTTTTTTGGCACATTCCACAAAGGAAAGCAGCATTAAAAAAGCTATGGAAAAATATAGCAGCCGTTGTTTCAACAGGCGGTGATCTTTTTGGCTCAAAGGGTGAAGGTTTCTATTTTAGGTTTCAAAATTACGCAATAACCACACATAATTGCCAATTAAGTTTTAGGTTGTTGCAATTGTGGCAATACTGATTTTTACCTCATCGGCTTTTAAAAGCTGAAGGGTACATTTTTCCAAGGTTGCGCCAGTGGTAACGATGTCATCCACCAACAAAATGTGCTTATTTTTAATCTCCTCCAGATTTTGGGCCACAAAGACCTCTTCGGCCTCAAAGCGAAGGACCCTTGTTTTAAAAACCTGCGACCCCGATTTTGAAATTTTGACCAATACATTATCAAGATACGGCACCTGCAAGGCGATGGCAATTTCCCTCGCGAAGCCCTCCACTTGATTATAGCCACGCTTTTTCAGTTTTTGTTTGTGCAGCGGCACCGGAATTACGGCATCTATTTCAGCATAAAGTGGATTTTCTGCCAGTTCGGCCCCGAGCCATTTCCCGAAAAAAACGCCAATTTCTTTCCGACCGCGATATTTCAGGCTGTGCAAAAGTTCCTGAACCATTCCCTTCTTTTGAAAATAGAGCAGCGCCGTTGCATTTTGTACCGCGATTCGACCATAAAATTTTTCTTTTAAAATCCCACTACCCGTTTTATGATACCCTGCAATGGGAAGCGAATGGATGCATTCGGCACAAAGCACTTCTTCCGAGCGAGAAAGCGGCGCTTTACAGTGACAGCAGACCTTCGGAAAAATTAGATTTAACATATTTTAGCATTTTTTACCATTTTCTAAACGTTTGTTAAAGAAATACCTACCTACTTTTACCGCTCAAACTTAACTTGTTTATTATGAGCACAGAAAACGAAAATAATAGTGGCAAATTCAAGATTCTAATTGGGGTTCTCTCGGTTTTGCTTATTGCCTTGGCAGTCTATACTGTTACTCTTTTCAACGACAATAAATCTACAATTTCAAATCTTGAATCGCAAAAAGCCGATATCGAGCAGGAGCTCGAAGGCCTAATTGCGAATTATGACGAGGTTATTAAGGACAATGAACTTAAGGACAAAGACCTTCTCGCAGCGCGCGAACGCATTACTATTCTTCTTGATTCCGTAAAGGATGCCAAGGCCAACGTAGCGTTGATCGAAAGATATAAAGCCGAAGTTGGCAGATTGAAACAGGAACGAACTATGCTGTTTAAACGTGCCGATAGCTTGATTGCCGCCAACCAAAGATTGGCAATGGAGCGCGACAGCACCAACACGGAGCTTACCAATACCAGAATGGTGGTGGATTCCGTTAGCCAGGAAAATATGGCAATGTCGGAAACTATTAAAAAAGGTTCCATTGTAAAGGCAACCGATCTTCGCGGAGAGGCTGTAATTATTCGAAGCAACGGGAAAGTAGTGGACACCAAACGCGCCAGCCGCGCCGACAAAATCAGGGCCTGTTTTACCCTAGCGCCCAACGCCATCGCCCAAAAAGGCGATAGAATATTGTATGTACAGGTCATCAGCCCTAAAAACAAAATGATGGGTGACGACACCGTAAAACAATTTGAGGAGAAAAACCTTAACTATAGCGCTTCGACCAATGTGTTTTATGAAAATGATGAGTTGGACGTGTGCATACTCGTAAACGCCTCCGAAACCGATTTGGTGGAAGGGCGCTACACCATCAACCTTTATGACGGTCCCAATCAAATAGCCAGCACCACTATGGAACTGAAATAGATTTCGGTCAATTTCCTTAATTGGATTTCTATATATATCAAAAAACCATTGCACTTCCGGCAGTGGTTTTTTATTTGTAAAAAATCCAGCTGCGCCTTCGGGAGTTTGGGGGCATTTCCTATTTTTGCGCTATGGCAAACAACGACGATCAATTTAAAAAAGTAGTATCCCACGCAAAGGAATACGGCTATATTTTTGCATCCAGCGAAATCTATGACGGCCTTAGCGCTGTGTATGATTATGCCCAAAACGGTGCGGAACTAAAGAAAAACATTCGGGAATATTGGTGGCGAAGTATGGTGTATATGCACCAAAATATTGTTGGGATTGATTCCGCAATCTTAATGCACCCAACCACTTGGAAGGCTTCCGGACACGTTGATGCCTTTAACGACCCGCTAATTGACAATAAGGATTCAAAAAAACGCTACCGCGCCGATGTGCTTATTGAAGATTACGCCGAAAAGCTCTATCAAAAGGCCCAAAAGGAAATCGAAAAGGCCAAAGCCCGTTTTGGCGATAGTTTTGATGAGGAACAATTCATCACTACCAATCCGCGGGTGGTAAAATATTTGGAAGAGCAGCGCACCGTTTTGGAGCGGATGGCCCGATCACTTGAAAAGGAAGACTTGGCAGATGTAAAGGCTTTGATTGAAGAACTCGGAATTGCAGATCCTGAAACCGGTTCAAAAAACTGGACCGAAGTGCGACAGTTCAATTTAATGTTCGGCACCAAACTGGGCGCTTCCGCAGAAAACGCGATGGACCTATACCTGCGGCCCGAAACCGCCCAAGGGATTTTCGTAAACTTTTTGAATGTTCAAAAAACCGGAAGAATGAAAATTCCCTTCGGGATCGCCCAAACCGGGAAAGCCTTCCGCAACGAAATTGTCGCGCGCCAGTTTATCTTCCGTATGCGCGAGTTTGAACAAATGGAAATGCAATTTTTTGTACGCCCCGGCGAAGAGCTGAAATGGTATGAATACTGGAAGGAAACCCGCTTAAAATGGCACCTTTCCCTGGGAATGGGCGCAGAAAACTACCGTTTCCACGACCACGAAAAATTGGCCCATTATGCCAACGCAGCAGCCGATATTGAATTCAATTTTCCATTTGGCTTCAAGGAATTGGAAGGAATCCACTCCCGCACCGATTTCGACCTAAAGGCCCACGAAAAATATTCCGGGAAAAAACTGCAGTTCTTTGATCCGGAACTTAACGAAAGTTATGTGCCCTACGTGGTTGAAACCTCCATCGGTCTGGACAGGATGTTCCTCGCCGTTTTGAGCAATTCGCTACAGGACGAAACCTTGGAAGACGGCAGCCAACGCACCGTTTTAAAATTACCTGCTATTTTGGCTCCCGTAAAAGCGGCTATTTTGCCTTTGGTAAAAAAGGACGGACTGCCCGAAATTGCACAAAAAATAATAGACGAATTGCAATGGGACTACAATGTTGTTTACGACGAAAAAGATGCCGTGGGCAGGCGCTACCGCCGCCAGGACGCCGCGGGAACTCCTTTCTGCATTACCGTGGACCATCAAACTCTTGAGGACAACACGGTAACCATCCGCCATCGCGACAGTATGGAGCAGGAACGCATTGCGATTACTGATATTTCAGAAAAAATGAAGGAAACCATTTCCTATAAAAATTGGTTGTCCTAAAATTTAAGTTGTTAATTATTTTGTTTTGAATAAGGAGTATATTTCGGTGTGCTCCTTTTTTTTTCCTATTCGTCCCTATTTTTTATCTCGGTAAGTTCCACGGGAGCGGCCTTTTCACAACGATTCATCCTTCGAAGCCCATTAAATTTAACCCACACCGTTTGGTTGTCGCGCCGGAAGTTTTCCTGCAAGTTTATGGGATCTACATAATAAAATTCCTTTTCATCGGCTTTAAGCTGAATGGTATATTCGCAATCATCGGCCAAATCGGAATAAATGATGCGGCCGGGCAGATAGCCCTCGGCCATCATTTTTTCGGCGGCCACTTTTTTTGCCTCAATTTCGGCCGCGCTATTGGTTTCCAAATCTTGCTGATTGGTTTGTGAAGAGCCGCAGGAAAGCATCAGCATTGAAAAAATGGCGAGAGTGGTTTTTAAAAACATAATGTTCAGGTTTAAAACGGATTTTGAAGATACAAAAAAGGAAAACCCAAATCAAATATCCTGAAAGGATTAAATAGTTATGTAACAAAGGTGAATTTTATAATGGATCACGATGAAACTGAATATTCAGCTTTCACTTCATTTATGAGGACGTGAAGCCTTGGCATTCCGCAATCCTCAGGTCTAAAAATAGGCCCGCAACTGGATACTGCCCGTATGTACCGTTTTGGTGGTTTCACTTTTTCGGCCGAAATAGGAAAGATTGGCATCCAAATATTTTGTTATCCGTTTTTGAAAAAGCAAACGCCACGTAAAATTGGTGCCCGGCTGCAAGCCTTCCAGCATTTGATAGGCCACGGGCGAAAAGGGACTTCCTTTAAATTTATTATCAATATAATTGAATTCCCCATTTATTGAAATTTTTTCGGCATTGGTATAGGCAAAGGAAAAACCCACCGTTTGCTGGTCGAGCGCTTCCAACGCTCCCAATTGGTTTTCTTGGTTGGCGAATTCATAAAAAACATCAAAACGCGTTTGCTGGTTCAGCAGATAGGAAATTCTTGGGTTGAATTCATACGAATCGAGACGGTAATTCCTATTCGCAAAATTCTCCGAAAGGCTTTCATTGCTGCCCGTCGCGGCCTTTAAATTCAGCAGCCAACTTTCCCAAAATTTATGGTTGAAATTGAGTTGGTGGCTTTTTAGATTATTTCGTTGTAAACCCACCGCCAGCAAATTATCCGCCGAAGTGGAAATAAAAGTATAGCTGGTAGTGAAATGCTGTTTGCCACGGTTGAAGAACAATGCGTTGCGAAAATTAAGCGTCAATCCCAATTGATCATCGCCCCCATCCTCAAACGGATTGATGTTGAAACCGTCGTTTTTCCGCTTCACCTTTCGGTCCAAAACATAAGAAGTCTGATTGTAAAAATGGGAAAGCAATTTCTTAACACCTTCTTTGTTGGACCAGTTTTGCGGGTTCAGGGTTACAATTTGGCTAAATTTATTCTGCCTAATTTTTACAAAAACCTGATTGGGAAGCAACACGCGAACATATTCCGCTTGGTCCTGAAACTGCGCCACTTCAAATTCCTCCAATTCCTGAATGCCGTTATTATTATAATCAATCCAAGTGTAAACCCCCTGACCGGGTTCGGTTTTTACAAAAGTATATTCCTGTTGCGGCACCACGCCATTGTTGGTTTCCAAGGTAGTATTTAAACGGATGCCCCCATCAAAAAGCGATTGGTTATAAAGAATACGGGCGTTCAGCGATCGCTCGGTTTCCCGATTTTTTACACTTGCAGGAAGGGAATCATTCGGATTAATGCCCGTTACCTCCAAAGGTTCATATTTTAAGGTCCGGTAATTCGCAAATGCCGACAGCTGGGTATTGTCGGTATTGATAAGCCGCGATTTCAAAAAATAGGTGTTGGAAGAATTTACCTTTCGAAGTTTATTGTTCCGAACACTATCATTCACCCGAAACTGATAGCCAGCCTCAACAAAAACCTTCGTACTGTCGCCAATGCCCGAAAAAGCTTCAAATTCCACAAATTTTTGGCTTATTGGCGAAATGCTGTCGCGCGAAACATCCCTAATTTGGTTGTCCTCCATCGCCACTTTACCGCCCACCCAGGCTTTTTCGAAAGAATAGGTTGTGGTGTTGTTCAGCCTAAAAAATTTCGAGGAAATGGAATCGGCCTTGCTGTCCAAAAAACTGCCGAAGGTCTGCAACCGCAGTTTTTTTAATTTTAATGCGGAAGAAATTACGTGCCGTGTGCCATTGAAATTTTCGGAAAAATTCAAATTTTGGAACTCATACCGCCCACCGCCAATTTTAGGATGTGAAACTTCCACGCCCGAAATTAGAAAGCTTTGGTTTCCCTTTGGATTTATAAGATTCCAATCGCGGTTGAATTCAATATTATAAAGACGTTCAATGGTCCTAAAATCCTTTTGCACGAAATCCAGCGAGCCGAATCCGTCTATTTTTAAGGTGTCGGCGGTGGTCAACAATCGTTGTTTAAAAGCCAATCTACCCGCAAAGCCGTCATTGTTGCCGTCGTCTATATGGCTAAAAAGGTTGAGGTCGTTTTGGCTGCCGGCCACTTCAAAATCGACGCGGGTTTTTTCCGACGGATGAAAACTACCGTTCACCCCGCCCACTTGCAATTTTATGGGCGCATTCAGCCGAATGACCGGCGCATAATTGCCCTGTGGAATCCCGTTGATAGGCGCCACATATTCAAAAATTCGACTGATGGCATTGGTTTCGCTAATCACATAATCGCCGTTATTGTTGCCCACCAACGAAAACCGAACGCTAAAAAGTTCGTCCTCGGGATTGGTTGAAAACACGAAAATTTCTTCCCCATTACTGATTTCCTTTTTATAAAGAATCTTGTTTTCGGCGTAGGTATCGGGCACGGCGGAGGGTGCGGCCATCAAATCCTTATCATCGCCGGCGGCCTGCAGGATTGCCACTTGTTCTTCCGAAAGATTTTGTTGGAGAGGCTGATTTTTGGCGTCATTTTCAGAATAAACATATACGCCCAAGTCTAGATTTTCACTGGTGTAATTGCCGCCGCCGTAGCCGATGAACCGCGTATAACTTCTGTCGGTATATTGATATTCCACAGAAATGCGCATATTGCTGGTTATGGGATAGGTTGGGTTGAATTTCAGTTCGCCGGCGTTGTAATCTATTACGTAATCCTCATTTTCGCCCCGTTTCAAAAGCAACCCGTTCACATAAACCCTTTCGCTCCCGGAAACCACCAAAATGTAGAGTTCGCCGTTGGGACCCACCAGTTTATAGGGCCCTTGGTTTCCCTCCTGCCCAATAAATTCACTTTTGGAAAAAACCCCGCGAACCAAAGCTCCCGAAGCATAAGCCTCTATTTCGGAACCGTTTTCATTAGTAAAAGTGCCGCCGAGCGAAATGCCCTGTACCTTTTTGGTAAACCTGCCGAAATAACTCCTACTGTTCTGCAAGTCGATATCGCCCGCGCGGATGTTCCAAGTATCGCCGAAAAGCTCGATAAAAATTTGGTCAAATTCATTCAAACTTTGGGAATAACCACTTTCTTGGGCGGGAATATTGGAGTCTTGAATGGAGGCCCGAATGGAAACTTTTTCGCTCAATTTTCCAGTAATCTGAAGGTCGAGTTCGCTGTTCACAACCGCGTTTTGATTGTTGCCAATGGTAATGCCGCGCGAAATGCTTCCGGTGGTGTTTAGCCCTTCAAAGGGGGTAAAAACACTTTTGTTGGTGCGCTCATCCAACGAATAGAGCTTGTCCATTTGGCCCGTATTTTCAACAATTATTTTTTTGTCAAAGGCGAAATATTCGCGGGTCAAAAAATCGGGATACTGCAAATATTGAATGGTTAGCGAATCTTGTTGCTGTTGTAATTCCTCCGAAAAAACAATCATCCCTTTTTTAAAATCGATGCGATAACTGAAGGGATTGGGCGAATTTCCATCTTTATCAAACAGCAAAAAACGTTCGGGGTTGATCCCCGCGCTGTCCAAAACCACCGTATCGCGAAGGGCTACTTTTATTTCTTTATAATTCGAAATTGAATCCTTTGGAAATTGCGAAACGTCCTGCGCATAGCCGATAGCCATTAAAAATAGGAATAAAAAAAGCAGGCGTAATTTCATTATCTATAAAACTGAACACGTGGGTTTTTATTTTATCGGCTATTCTTTGATAACCTTTTTGGAAATGGTTAGCGTAAAAATACAATCTTATTTACTTTAGCTACTCATATTATCTCGGTGTACACCTTGCCTCTGTGGTAAAAATATTGCAACCACAAAGGCACAAAGAGCACAGAGAACTAATTCTTTAAGATTTGAAAATAATCTCATACAACGTAAACGGAATCCGCGCCGCAATGCGCAAAGGTTTTATTGATTGGCTGAAAGCCGCAAACCCAGATGTTATCTGCCTTCAGGAAACAAAAGCAAATTTTGACCAAGTAGAAATCGAGGAAATTGAAAAGGCCGGCTATCCCTATCATTATTGGTATAGTGCCGTAAAAAAGGGTTACAGTGGGGTGGCGATTCTTTCAAAAATTAAACCGAACCATATTGAATACGGCACCGGCATTGAATATATGGATGCCGAAGGAAGAAACATCCGCGTAGATTTTGACGAGGTTTCGGTAATGAGCCTTTATTTGCCAAGCGGCACAAACCTTGACCGCTTGGAACATAAATTTACCTATATGGCCGATTTTCAGAAATATGTTGACAAGCTGAAAAAAGAAATACCAAACTTGGTTATTTGCGGCGATTACAATATTTGTCACGAAGCCATTGATATTCACGACCCCGTTCGCAATAAAAATGTTTCCGGATTTTTACCCGTGGAACGGAAATGGCTGGACGGATTTATGAAAAGTGGATTTATTGACAGTTTCCGCCATTTCAACAAAGAACCGCACCATTACACTTGGTGGAGCTACCGCGCAAACGCCCGAAACAATAACAAAGGTTGGCGGATAGATTATAATTTGGTCTCCGAACCGTTGCTCGATAATCTAAAACGCGCCGTAATCCTACCCGATGCCATGCACAGCGACCATTGCCCGCATTTGGTGGAACTCGAATTCCGAGCGTAGCCAACGAATTTCATAAACTGAAACCTAACAGGTTTTAAAAACTTGTTAGGTTTTTTTAAAGACGTAAAATGAAGTACACAACCCTCCCAAATACAGATTTAAAAATCAGCAAACTCTGCCTTGGCACCATGACTTGGGGGCAGCAGAATACAGAAGCCGAAGCCCACGAACAGTTGGATTTTGCCATTGAAAAAGGCATCAATTTTATAGATTGTGCCGAAATGTATCCCGTGCCCGCAAACCCAAAAACACAGGGAAGAACGGAAACTTATATTGGAAATTGGCTTGCAAAAAAGAAGAATCGCGAAGATTTAATTTTGGCCACCAAAATTGCAGGCCCGAGTCGTTCAATGGACCACATTCGCCAACCGTTGGATTTCAGCAAAAAATCTTTGGAAGATGCGATTGATAAAAGTCTGAAACGCTTGCAAACCGAATATATCGATTTATATCAACTTCACTGGCCGGAGCGCAATACCAATTATTTCGGGCAGCGCGATTATACCCATAAACAAGATGAAAGTTGGAGCGATAATTTTACTGAAGTTTTAAATGATTTGGAAGGTTTTGTTAAAGCAGGAAAAATCCGCCACATCGGACTTTCAAACGAAACCCCTTACGGAGTTATGCGCTGTATGGAAGAATCCCGAAAAGGAAAATTGAAAATTGTTTCGGTTCAAAACCCCTATAATTTGGTGAATCGGAAGTATGAAGTAGGTTTGAGTGAAATACTTCAGCGGGAAAATATCGGCTTTTTACCCTATTCGCCATTGGGCTTTGGAACGCTCAGCGGAAAATATTTGGATGGAAGTGCTGACGAAAATTCACGGATAAATCAATTTAAACAATACACCCGTTACAGCAGCAAACCCGCTTGGGAAGCCACTGAAAAATATTATGAAATCGCCAAAAAACACAATTTGAGTTTTGCACAAATGGCACTGGCTTTTATTCTTCAAAAGAAATTTGTAACCGCGCCAATTATCGGGGCGACAACTATCGAACAACTTTCAGAAAATATCGGGGGCATCGACGTTTCGCTTTCCAAGGAAATTTTAAAGGAGATTGATGCTGTTCACAACCAAATTCCGAATCCGGCACCTTAGTCCCCCTTTCCCCCAAAGGGGGAAACTCGTGCTCGAATTCCTCCCCTTCGGGGAGGTTGGGTGGGGCCATTCCCCCTTTGGGGGCAAGGGGGACATTACACAAACGCACTATAACCCGTAATTGCCCGACCCACTATCAACGAATTGATTTCCTTGGTTCCCTCGTAACTGTAAATCGCTTCAGCATCGGCCACAAAACGGGCAACGTCGTATTCCAAAAGTATTCCGTTGCCGCCCATTACCTCGCGGGCCTGGCTTACCACATCGCGGGTTCGCATACTGCAGAAAACCTTTGCCAAAGAAGCGTGTTCGTCGGTCAGCAAGCCTTCATCCTGCAATTCGGAAAGCCGGAAACACAAGGTTTGCATGGCCGTGAGATTGGAGACCATTTCCACCAAATGATTTTGCACCAATTGGTAGGAAGCAATCGGTTTTCCGAACTGCTCGCGTTTTTTGGTGTATTTCAGGGCGGCTTCATAAGCCCCTCTTGCGCAGCCAACGGCCTGCCAAGCTACTCCGGCCCGCGTCATTCGCAGTACTTTGGCGGTATCTTTAAAAGAATCGCATTTTTGAAGTCGGTCGCTTTCGGGAACTCGGCAATCCATCATTGTAATCAGGGCATTTTGCACCGTGCGGAGCGCCATTTTGTTTTCAATTTTTTCGGTTTTAAAGCCGGGATTTCCTTTTCGGACCAAAAATCCCTTTACTTGATCGGAAGCTTCGTCGCGCGCCCAAATAATGGTAACGTCTGCGAAGGTGGCATTGCCAATCCATTTTTTCTGTCCGTTTAAAACCCATTCGTCGCCTTCTTGTCTGCACGTAGTTCCCAAACCTCCCGCTACCGCAGAGCCCACGTCGGGTTCAGTAAGCCCGAAGGCACCTATAAGTTCCATTTTGGCCATTTTAGGGAGCCATTCCTGTTTTTGCTCCTCGCTTCCGCAGATGTAGATGGAACCCATCGCCAACCCACTGTGCACCCCAAAAAAGGTAGAAATGGAAACATCGACCCGCGCCAATTCCATCGCGATAATGCCTTCCATAACGTAGGTTTCGTAGGGCGTCCCGTAGCCTTCGTAGGTGAGGCCGCAAATGTTCAGTTCGGCCATTTTTGGAATAATCTGAAAGGGAAATTCGGCTTTGTTCCAATATTCATTGGCAATTGGCTTTATTTCGTCCTCCATAAAATTTCGCACTTTTATTTGAAGTTCGCGCTGCTGGGGAGTTAGTTTTAGCGCCATATCATAAAAATCGCCATCAATGGGCGGCAGTTTGTGCTGCCCTTTTTTTCCGCCTTTGTGTTTCAACATTTTCATCAGCCCCGCTAATTGCCGATCGTCCAGCTCGCCAACGGTTTTCATAATTTCGGAAAGATCTACTTTTTGCGAAAGTTTCCCCAGCGCATCCAAGTCGATATCCTGCATTAAGTGAATGGTCTGTTTTATTTTTGAAAAGAAGGACATAGCGGTTTTTTTTAGAATTGACTTCTAAAGATACCATTATGCGGTTTTCTTAAGGCTAAAAAAAAGTTAATTTGGAGGAAGCGGTTTTATCACGGTTTCATTTACGTAACCTTTTAGGCTGTCCGCAGTTTGGATGTGGAACCACTTTTGGTTTTTGCCCAAAACTATGATGGTGTCGTTCTTTTTCAAACTTCCAAATTGTTCGAAGACCGAAGCAGGACCCTTGTGAACATCTGCACGGTTTCTCAAACTTACCGCCTTTACAATGGCCGACGGTTTTTCGCTGGGCTGTATTTCGGTTTTTTTGATAAACGATAGCGGATTGATGGCGCCCTTCGATTTATAAATTCCAAAATGTAGATGGGGCGCGGTAGTTTTTGCATTGCCGGTATTGCCCACAAAACCGAGGGTATCTCCAATCTTTACCCGCTTCCCTTCGGAAACCGCAATACTGTCCAAATGCGCGTAATAAATCGTTTTTCCGAAAAGCCCATCGCGCAGCCACACTTGTTTTCCACCCAAACCCCGTTCGCCGGTGGATGAAATTACACCATCGGTTACGGCAACCACGGGCGTGCCCCGGTCGGCAAAAATATCAACCCCTTCGTGGGAGCGGCTTCCCGCATCGCGCGGATCTGCCCAAAAACTTTGAATGTTTTTATTATCTGCACCGCTCACTGGAAATGCATAGATAGGTTCCGTATAAATTTTCAGCACAAAAGGAAACTGCAGTTTCATTTGTGGCTGGACGATCACTTTATAAAAACCGGAGGCTTCAATTTCCTGCGAAATAAATGCTTTTTTTTCTTCGGAAGATTTTAAAAGTTTGAAAGATTTCAGGGAATCGGATTTCGCTTGAAAAAGGTCTACAAATACCAAGGCGGAATCGGGCTGTTTTTCAACTTCCACAATAATTCTTTCGCCTTCCTTCAACTGCAAATTATAGCTATAAACGTTGAAATTTTCTTCGGAAAAAACACCGCTTTCGGAATAGGGCAACGTGATTTGGATACTGTCGCGTTTTGCGGTTTCAAAAGCATTTTTCCACCGAAGCAATAGCGAATCTGTTTTTGCAAAGTTGCGTTCATAAACCTCACGGGCCGTGGGTTGCACGATTACATCGGCAGCTTTGCGCACTTGCTTGCAGCCAATAAGTACCGTCCCGAAAAGGAATATGACAAAATAAATTCTCAGATTCATCGCGAAGCTAAAATACTTAAAGTCCCCCAAACCCCCAAGGGGGGAAGTCTTGCGTTAACCCCTCCAAATAGGGCAGGCTGGGAAGGGAATTTTTCTCTTCGGATTAAAAAGTTACCCAAAAAGATGGTGCACCACATCGTGTACTTTTGCTACTTTGATGATGTTTATGTGGAAATTTTGCTTCGGGATTTTGCAATATTTTGAAATAACGATGGAAGTAAACCCAAGTTTTTCGGCCTCCAAAATGCGTTGCTCCACACGGGTAACGGGGCGCACTTCGCCTGCGAGACCTACCTCAGCGGCAAAGCACAGGCGCTTGTCTATTGCAATGTCAATATTTGAGGAAAGTACCGCGGCAACCACGGCCAAATCAATCGCGGGATCGTCAACGGTGATGCCTCCCGTTACGTTCAAAAAAACATCTTTTGCTCCAAGTTTGAAGCCTGCCCGTTTCTCCAAAACGGCGAGAATCATGTTGAGGCGTTTTGCGTTGTAACCTGTGGCGCTTCGCTGCGGCGTACCGTAAACGGCGCTGCTTACCAAGGCTTGAATTTCGATCATCAACGGGCGCATGCCTTCCAAAGTTGCGGAAATAGCGGTTCCACTTAAATCCTCGTCATTCTTTGAAATCAAAATTTCCGAAGGGTTTGAAACTTCCCTTAAACCGCTACCTTGCATTTCGTAAATTCCCAATTCATTCGTACTTCCAAAACGATTTTTATTGGCGCGGAGGATTCTGTAAATATGGTTTCGGTCGCCCTCAAACTGCAAAACCGTATCGACCATATGTTCCAAAATTTTTGGGCCGGCGATGTTGCCATCCTTGGTAATGTGGCCGATTAAAATAACTGGCGTTGCGGTTTCCTTTGCAAATTTTATAAGCTCGGCGGTAGTTTCACGAATTTGTGAAATGCTTCCGGCAGTGCTTTCAATATAATCTGTGTGCAGGGTTTGGATGGAATCGATCACCACAATATCAGGATCAATTTCTTCGATATTCCGGAAAATATTTTGTGTTTTTGTTTCGGTTAAAATGAAACAATTTTCAGAAACCGGCTGGATTCGTTCGGCCCGCATTTTGATTTGCTGCGCACTTTCTTCCCCCGAAACATAGAGTGTTTTATAGGGCAGCTGCAGCGCAATCTGAAGCATCAACGTACTCTTTCCAATTCCGGGTTCGCCGCCCAAAAGTGTTAACGATCCGGGGACCAATCCGCCGCCGAGGACACGGTTCAGTTCGTTGTTTTTTGTGTTTAAACGCGCTTCCGCTTGGGTTGAAATTTCAGAAATACGCTGTGGTTTTGCGCTTCGGCTTCGCTCGGCGCCCGACGGATCCTGGATTTTCCAACTCACCTTTTCAGCTTTTTGGATTACTTCCTCGGCGATGGTGTTCCATTCCTTGCAGGAATTGCATTGCCCCTGCCATTTTGCATATTGCGCGCCGCAGTTTTGGCAGAAAAATGTGGTTTTTGTTTTGGCCATAATAGTTCCGCTAAAATAAATATATTTACGCTACAAACTGCGCTTCATGAAAGGCTTATTCCCCACACTTTTTCTTCTGTTTTTCTGCTCGCTTGTTTCCACCGCCCAGCGCTATCAATTCAAAAAATACAAAGTAGAGGAAGGGTTGGTAAACAACGAAACTTTTGCCATTATTCAGGACAGCCAGCAGCGCATTTGGATTACAACGACTGCGGGGGTAAGCTGTTTTAACGGGAAAACCTTTAAAAATTATACGGTGGAGGATGGCTTGGCCTCCAATATTGTTTTTAGCGTTTTTGAGGATTCCAAAGGGCGAATTTGGTTCGGAACGCTCGACAACGGCGTAAGCTTTCTTGAAAATGGAAAAATAAGAAACCCAATGGGTGTTGATTTTGACTATTTGGGAAGCGCCAACGATATACTTGAAGGTCGCGACGGCACTATTTATTTAATATTTTCAAAGGGAATTGTTACCTATAAAAACGGTAAACTGGATTATCTGCTGAAAGGCAACGCCAAAAATGGAATTCTCGCACTGCAAAAAGCTGCTTGGTTTGATGAAAATACGCTGTATTTGGCTTCGCTGGATAACGGAATTTTTAAAATGACCTTAAATCCGCTGAAAATTGAAAATAGCTTTAATGAAAAGGATGGCGTAAACAACATTTGCTATTCGGTAGTGGTGGATGCCAAGAAAAATATATGGGTGGGCGCTTATGGCGGGTTGTATAAAATTTTCAATGGGAAACTATCAAGTTATCATTTTAATCCCGCAGATTTTGACAAAAACCGTATTTATGGCATCTTGGAAAAAAACGAAAACGAGCTTATGCTTTGTTTTGAAGGCAACGGTTTTGGAATATTCAACAAGGCTACCGGGGCCATAAAAATAGTCAACGAAGCGCGCGGCCTGCCCTCTCCATTTATTTACCGGATGATTAAGGACACGGAAGGAAATTACTGGATGACCAGTTATGGGGAAGGCATTATCCGCTTTCGCGACACGGCCTTTAAAGTATTCGACGCCAGCCAAGGCCTTCCATCAAATTCTGTGAATGACGTGGCGGAATGGAATGGAACGCTGTTAATGGCAACCAATGACGGACTGTTTTCGCTCACTGATGGAATGGGAATCCAAAAATTAATTGCCGGTGGGATATTGAAAAAACTGCTCGTAAATTCCGAAAACCACTTGCTCTATGCTACCGAAACGGCAGTTTATAAATTGAAAAATATAGAAGAAAGCCCCGAGCTTGTGGACGAAGGGGCTTATTCACTCTTGTTCGCCGACCGTGGCAAAACCTTTCTTTTTGGAACCGACAAAATTAAAGTGCTGACGGCCGCGGATAGTACCTATTTTATAAAATCACGCCGATCGATAACCATGGCGCCCATCGCCGACCGATATGTTCTTTGCAAGATTGGCGGTCTTTTTCAGTTGAAGGGTACTGAGGTCGATACCATTCCCGGATTGAATCCGAAAGAGCACAACGACTTCCGCAGCCTTGACGCCCTAAATGCGAACGAGTTGCTCGCCGCCAATGAAAAAAGGTTATACCACCTAAGTCTGCGCAATGGAAAATATGATTTCCAAATTTTTGAAATGGCGCGTTTTAAAGGTCTAAAACACTTCCGCGCCCTGAAGGTAGATGGCCCGAATTTATGGCTGGCGGGCAGGGATGCGATCTTTAAGGTTGATCTTGAAATGCTATTGAAAAAGGATAGCGTGGTTCAAAAAAAATATGCCACCGTTGCCCATTTTTTAGAAAATGACATCGACTTTAACTCCTTGTTTATTGCCGAAAACAAAACCGTTTTTGCAAGCTCATTAAGCGGAATGCTTGCCTTTGACGAGGATGCTTATCTTCCAAACAAGCAGCCGCCCACTTTGCATCTTTCGGAAATTCTATTGTTTTCGGAACCGTTGGACGACAGCCTTTACCGAACGGAAAAAGGTTTGGTGCTTCCCTATCAAAAAAATTATCTGACCTTTTCCATGGAAGCCATTACGTTTACAAATCCGGAAAACGTGCGGTATCGGTATCGAATGAAGGGTCTGCGCGACGGAGACGAATGGACCAAACCCACTAAGGAGTCCACCGTGGTTTTTTCCTATTTGCCGCCGGGCGCTTATACTTTTGAATTTATGGCCGATAATGGCGATGGCGTTTGGCAGGAACGGGCCTTTCAATATTCCTTCGTAATAACCGTTCCCTTTTGGAAAACCGGCGTTTTCTGGGTTTTGGTCGTTGCTTTTTCGGGTTTTGCCATTTTTCTTATTTATTTTTTCAGAAATAAAGCCCTGCAAAAGCGAAATGAAATTTATACCCATAATCTCATCAAGGCCCAGGAAGAAGAGCGAACGCGGGTAGCCCGTGAACTTCACGACAGCGTTGGGCAAAAACTGATGTTGTTGACCAAAAAAACCAAAAGCACCGGCAACGCCGATATGGAATCTTTGGCGAGCAATACCTTGGAGGAATTACGGTCCATTTCACGGGGACTGCATCCGGCAATCTTGGAGCGTTTGGGGCCAACGGCGGCCATTCGGAATATGGTGGACGAGGTGGATTCCAACACTCCGATATTTTTTACCCACGAAATTGACGACATAGATGCTTTGTTACCCCGCGAAGCCGCCTTACATTTATACCGTATTATTCAGGAAGTGCTAAACAATATGGTCAAACATGCCGAGGCCAAAGCCGCGTCGGTTTTTATTGAGGTAAAAAATAATGCTATTGAGGCTACCATTGCCGACAACGGCAAAGGCTTTGAACCCTCCGAAAAAACAAAAGCCTTAAATAGTTTGGGCATGAAAACCATCTTGGAGCGCGCGAAGATATTACATTCAAAGATCGATATTAAAAGTCAACCCAATAAAGGCACGACCATAACGCTCACGATACCTATTTAAATGTTGGACAGAAGTAAAATTTCCATAGTAATTGCAGATGACCACCCAATGATCCTAAAAGGATTGCACGACGAACTGGCGGACAACCATTACAATATTAAAGGCCAGGCGATAAACGGGATGCAAGCGCTGGAGTTAATTTTGACCCACAATCCCACCCTTGCCCTGCTCGATATCGATATGCCGCTGTTAACAGGGTTTGAGGTTATAAAAATGGCGAAACAAAAATTGGTGGATACCAAGTTTATCATTTTATCCTTCCACAAAGAAAATGATTATCTCTCGCAGGCTAAAGCGCTTCAAATTAACGGCTATCTGTTGAAGGAAGATTCCTTTTCTGAAATTGAAGCCTGCATCGCCGCCGTGTTGAATGGAGACACTTATTTTAGCAGTTCTTTCGTGCCATCCTCCCTTAGCTATATTTCCAAGGAATTGAAGAAAATAAAGAATTTAACGGCTTCCGAAAAAACCATATTAAAATTGGTGGCAGCGCAGATGAGCAGTGGCGAAATAGCCGAAAAACTTTTCATTTCCATACGCACGGTGGAAAAACACCGAAGCAATATCATTATGAAACTGGAAATTGAAAACACCACCAACGCCCTGACAAATTGGGCCTTTGCCAACAGAAATGTAATTAAGGAACTATAAATTTGTAGCTCAATACCCAAAATCGGACTTGATTTTGTCTGCCCGATCCAGCAAGGTGTCCACCGTAATAAAATCCACTTCTTCCTTATCATAGGCGCCCTGATAGATCTTCATGGCTTTTTTGGGCTCGCCTGTTTCTTCATAATAGCGCCCCAAATAATAATCGCCCAACAGGGTATGTGGATATTGTTTTTTTGCCAAAGTGGCAATTTCGCGCAGGGATTCCCATTGTTTTTTCTTTTCGGAAGCTGTGGCGGTGGCAATAAAATCGTTTACGCGAATATTGTTCGTGATTGCAAAAAGTTCTTCAATTACTTTGTATTTATCGGTCAAATATTGGCTGATGGGCGTGTCAAGTTTCAGCAACACTTCTGAATATTCCTTTTTGCTGATGGGCCGATAGACGGAGAAAATTTTTTCCAGAGCGTTGGGGATTCCCCGACCGCCGAGCGAATAGTGGGTGGCACCCTCAAAATTGTCAAAATAATAATTGAAGGTTTTGCTTTTCAAACCGCTTAATTGGGCGTGCAAATTTTGGGAGGAATCCATCAATCCCTTAATATCATCGGTCCCGGTTGCCAAATAATAGAAGATTTTTCCGGGAATTTCGGGGATGCGATCCACCAATCTTTCCTCCATTAATGGGGCCAGGTCCGGACTCAAATTTATGTAACCATTCAAAAGAGGTGGATTTTTAAAAAGGTAATAATTAAGAAAATTCGCCGTAAAATCGTGCCCTACCCCGATAATGAATTTAGCGGTGCGGTAGTTTTTATCAATATAGGGAATAAGTTCCATCCCGATAAATTCAAAAAACTGGGCGCCCTTTCCGCCTGGCATAAAGGTATTTTCATCATAGGAACAATCGTCATAGCGCATATCGCCCTGCATAACGCCAACAACAATGCTCTCGGGCATATCTTCCCAATAACTAAAATAATCGACAGTTCCGGCTACCGGCTCAAAGAGATAATCGGCATCCAGCACCAAAACGATGGGATATTTTTTTTCGGTATTGGCATCATAATTTCGGGGCAGCTGGATTTTCAATTTCCGAACTTCACCCAATTTGGCCGAGTTGAATTCTTCATAAATAGGTTGTGAAAAGGAAACTTGCCACAACAAAATGCACAGTGGCAAAAGAAGGAGCTTTTTCATTGGTTAGGTTTTTAAAGGCTGGGGAAAGATACTAAAATTTAAACTTTTGTCTTTTTACACTTAAAAAGAAAATCGCCAAGAAACACCTTATAATCGGAGTCGCTTTCGGTTGAACCAAGGCAACAGCGCCAAGGACAACACCCCAAAGAAAACAATGGAGCTAATGTTTGAAATCCACACAATCCAGCCAAAGGCGGTCCCCACGGTTTTTGAAATGCCGAAAACGGTCAAAATTCCGGCCACCGCAGCGGGATAGGTGCCGAACCCACTATTGGTAAAAGCAAAGGTGAAACTGCCCACCACAAAGGTGATGATAATAGTGCCCAAAGGAATAACCGCCGTTTCGGGCAAGGCGTGCATGGCCGTATAAAAAGACAAAAGGTAAAGCCCCCAAATGATGAAGGTGTGAAAAAGAAAAGCCGCCTTTTTTTCCATTTTTAAAATGCTGAAAATGCCTTCCTTTAGCCCGATGATAAAATTCTTCAGTTTTTGGTTGATGTTTGAACGGGAAAATTTTATGTAGAGCGGAATGCTTACGCTACTAAAAACAAGTCCAAAAACGAAAACGTACAACAAGGACGGAGGCACACTTTCGGAAACATAGCCATAGAGTACATCAAATTTTATGACCAAGGCCAAAACGGTAAAAAATAAAAGAAAAATCAAATCTACGATGCGTTCGGAAATTATGGTTCCAAAGCCTTTTTGAAAGGGAACGCCTTCGTATTTATCCAAAATAATTCCACGAGAGACTTCCCCGCTTTTCGGAATAAAAATATTCATTAAATAGGCCACCGAGATAGCCATAAAATTATTGGCCAAATGGGTTTTATAGCCCAAGGGCTGCAGCATAAAACTCCAGCGATATGATCGGGAAATGTGGCTTAAAACGCTAAGCGCAACCGAAAGGATCACAAAGGCATAATCGGCATCGGCAAAATAGGTTTTCGTTTCCTGCAATTGCTGTGGGGTAAAGGACTGGTAGATATACCAAATAAGAAAAATACCCAACCCCAGCGGGATTGCAATCTGCAAAAATTTGGAAAGGGAGCGGCCCAAGTTAGCGGAGTAAATTTGTTTGCTCGTCGGGAAATACCAATGCTGGTTTAAAGGCCTTGGCCTCTTCCAGTTCCATTATGGCATAGGTTATAAGGATAAGCACATCTCCCGGGGCCACGCGTCGAGCCGCAGCGCCGTTCAGGGTAATCTCCCCACTGTTTCGCGGACCGGGAATGGCGTAGGTTTCAAGGCGTTCGCCGTTGTTGTTGTTTACAATTTGGACTTTTTCGCCTTCAATAATGTTGGCGGCGTCCATCAAATCTTCATCAATAGTTATGCTCCCGATATAATTTAGGTCGGCACCGGTAACTTTTACCCTATGGATTTTAGATTTTACTACGTGTATTTGCATAGTGCAAAGATATTAATTTAAGGGCATATTGTCTATTAGCCGAACATCGCCCGCAAAGGCCGCGACAAAGGCCCGATATTTTGAGGCCTTGTTTTTCCGCTTGGCAGTTTTAAGGGTCGCTGCGTTGGCAATTTCAAAATATTCCAAGTTCAGGTTGCCGTTTTGCAAAAACCGTTCCGCAACCATGGCGTTCAGTTCCGCAATGGATTTTCGGCTGAAATTTTCCCGCACTTCCTTTAAGGTCTTAAAGATTAGCGTTGCCTCCTCAAATTGCTTGGCGCTTAGTCGTTTGTTCCGCGAACTCATTGCAAGCCCGTTCGCCTCTCTTAAAATTGGGCACCCCACAATGGTTACGGGAAGTTTTTCAAGGGCAACGAGTTTCTTTACGATCTGCAATTGTTGATAATCCTTTTCGCCAAAATAAGCCCTTTGGGGTTTAATAATTTTCAATAGCTTGCTCACCACGGTACCCACACCATCAAAATGCCCCTTGCGAAATTTCCCTTCCATTTCGTGCTCGAGGCCGTCAAAATTGTAATGGTTTGCCGCAATGGGGCCATCATAGACCTCCGCAGCTTCGGGAAGATAGACCATTAAATTTCCTTTCAGCTTTTCCAGCATCGCTATATCGGCGTCGGGCGTTCGGGGATAGGTTTTTAAATCGGCGCTGTTGTTGAACTGGGTGGGATTTACGAAAATACTAATTACCACAAGCTCGTTTTCAGCCAGCGCTTTTTCTACCAGTGAAATGTGTCCTTCGTGCAGTGCGCCCATTGTTGGCACAAACCCAATGCTTTTATTTTCTGAAACAGCCGCTAAAGCCTGCACCAAGGATTTCTTCTGGGTATGTATTACCATAAAATCGCGTTAAGAGCGGGCAAAATTAAGATATTAAAGACAATCTACATAAATTTTCGTAATTTTGCGTGTTTTTAAGCGCCCCGATGCCTTTGGGGCCATTTTGAATAATACTAAAAACCCAATAGATGAAAGATAAAAGAATCTTGTATGTGTCTTCCGAAGTAATACCCTACCTTCCCGAGACCGAGATTTCTTCAATGTCGTTTGAAGCTCCCAGAATGATCAACAACACCGGCGGCCAAATACGAATCTTTATGCCCCGCTATGGCAACATAAACGAAAGAAGGCACCAACTGCACGAGGTCATTCGCCTTTCCGGAATGAATTTAGTGATCAATGATCTCGATATGCCCTTGATTATTAAGGTAGCCTCTATTCCCAAGGAGCGAATCCAGGTTTATTTTATTGATAACGAAGATTACTTTAAAAGAAAAGCGACCTATACCGATGAAGACGGCACATTTTATAAAGATAATGACGAACGCGCCATTTTCTTTGCAAAAGGGGTAATCGAAACGGTAAAAAAACTGAATTGGGCGCCCGATATAATCCACGTTCACGGGTGGTTGGCCTCGTTTTTACCGCTCTACCTGCGCAACTATTACGGCAACGAACCTCTTTTTGAAAATAGCAAAATTATTACCTCGGTGTACAACCAAGGTTTTGAAGGTCCCTTGGCCGACAAGACCATCGACAAGGTTCGGTTTGACGCCATTGATGAGGAAGCCATTGCTGATCTAAAGGATCCTAACTATGTGAATGTTATGAAGGTGGCCGTTAAAAATTCCGATGCCGTTATCATTGGCTCCGAGGAAATTCCAAAGGCACTGGAAGATTTCATTAACAGTTTGGACAAACCCGTGTTAAAATATCATAATATCGAAAATTTTTCGCAGGCATATTTGGATTTTTGCCGCGATAAAGTTTTAAAATAATTCTTCAATAGTAGCGATGGAATTTCGTTGTAACATTTCATCAAAAGAAAAATATAAAAAAGATGAAATGGCCCTTCCCTCTTTTAAAGGCGGGCTCCTTAAAAAACAGCAATAGCAAATGAAAATTAAAAATTTGTTGCCCATAGCGGGTATTGTTCTATTCCTGATTATTGCCCTTTCTTCCTGCCAAGAGGACGTTAGTTCCATTGGTTCGGAAATTTTGGGCGAAGAAACCCCGAATGGCATTTTGGACGATTCGCATACCTTGGTTTCCTATAGCCGCAAGTTGGGGCCGGTGCAAAGCAATCGATTGCCGAGCTACCAATTGGGGGTCTATAACGATCCGGTTTACGGCAAATCCTCCGTTAGTTTGTTGTCGCAGTTAACCCTGCAATTGATCGATCCAAAGTTTGGGGAAAACCCGCTTTTGGACAGTGTGTATGTTTACCTTCCTTTTTACAGTACCGGCACTACCGTGGACAGTGTTACCACCTATACGCTGGACTCCATTTATGGCAGCACGCCAATAAATGTGGACGTTTTTTCTTCCAATTACTTTTTAAGGGACTATGACCCCAATTCAAATTTTCAAAAACTTCAGGATTATTACACCGATCAAGGCACGGTTTTTCAACAGAATTTAGGAACGCAACTTGGCGCTGCAGCAAATTACGTTCCGAGCGACAAAGGGTTTGTGCTTCGCAAAGGAACGGATGACGAGGAGCAATTGGGCCCGGGACTTCGCATAAAATTGGATTCCACCTTCTTCCAAAATAACGTTTTGAATATGGAAGGCACGGAAGAACTTCGGAACAACAACAACTTTAAAAATTTCCTTCGGGGTATTTATTTTCAGGTAAGTTCCCCGACCAATGACGGAAGCCTTTTCATTTTTGACCAAACCAAGGCCAACGTTTCCATCTATTATTCCTCTGAGGACGAAACCAATCCCGACGACAGGGAAAACAAGGTTTATAAATTAAATTTTGGCGGCATTTGCGTAAACACTTTCGAAAATGAACTTTCGCCACAAATCCAAACCGCGCTTGAAAATCCGAATATTGAAACCGGCGAGGAAAATCTTTATTTAAGAGGGGGCGACGGCATAATTTCCGTAGTGGAACTTTTTGGAAAAGACCTTGACAACAACGGTGTGGCGGATGAACTACAAGTGCTGCGCGACAAAAAATGGATCATTAACGAAGCCAATTTAATTTTTTACGTAAACCAAGATCTAATGACCGGTGGTGCCACGGAGCCCGAACGTATTATGATCTATGATTTGAAAAACAGCAATGTTTTGGCTGATTATTTGGTGGATCAAACCAATGGTCTTGAGCCCATCAATGCGTTTTCCAACCATTTTGGAAGACTGGAAAGGGGCAGCGATGGCAATGGGAAGTACTATAAAATGAGGATCACCGATCACATCAGCAACCTTATCAACAAAGACAGCACCAACGTTCCCTTGGGAATTGTAGTTTCCCAAAACGTGGCCATCCGAACGACGCAGAATCTTAAAAACCCAATGGAGCCTAATATCGAACAGGTGCCATCGGGAATGCTTGTATCGCCGGAGGGAACCATTTTGTACGGAAATGCAACCGCTAACGAAGAGAAAAGACTGAAACTCCAAATTTATTACACAGAACCCAAATAACCCCCGCTTATGTGTGGAATTGTAGGCTATATAGGCAAAAGAGAGGCATACCCAATCATCATGAACGGCTTAAAACGGTTGGAATACCGAGGCTATGACAGCGCCGGGATTGCACTTTTTGACGGCACGGACATTCAACTTTGCAAAACAAAGGGCAAGGTCGCAAGCCTTGAGGAAAAGGCTGAAAAGGAAATTTCCCGAAAGGGAAGCCTGGGCATTGGCCACACCCGTTGGGCCACTCACGGCGTGCCGAACGACGTCAACAGCCATCCGCATTATTCCAACAGTGGAGATTTGGTGATGATCCACAACGGGATTATTGAAAATTATGATTCGCTGAAAAAGGAATTGAGGAAACGCGGCTATACTTTCACATCCGATACCGACACGGAAGTTTTGGTAAACCTTATTGAAGACATACAGAAAAACGAAAATGTAAAATTGGGCAAGGCGGTCCAAATTGCATTGAACCAAGTGGTTGGTGCCTACGCCATCGCCCTCTTCGACCGCAAAAAACCCGACGAAATTGTGGTTGCAAAATTGGGAAGTCCTTTGGCCATCGGAATAGGCGACGGTGAATTTTTTGTGGCCAGTGATGCTTCTCCATTTATAGAATTTACGAACAATGCTATTTATCTCGAAGACGAGGAAATGGCCATTATCCGTTTGGGCCGTGATGTGAAGGTCCGAAAAATAAAGGACGACAAACTGGTTGCGCCATACGTTCAGGAACTACAGCTCAATTTGGAGCAAATTGAAAAAGGCGGCTTTGACCACTTTATGCTGAAGGAAATCTACGAACAACCTGCCGTTATTAAAGACACCTACCGCGGCCGACTTCTTGCCGACAAAGGCATCGTAAAACTTGGAGGCCTGGAAGACTACATAGAAAAATTCATAAACGCGGACCGCATTATTATCGTGGCCTGCGGCACCTCGTGGCACGCGGGGCTCGTTGCGGAATATATATTTGAAGATTTGGTGCGCATTCCCGTTGAAGTTGAATACGCCTCCGAATTTCGGTATAGAAACCCCATTATCTCTGAAAATGACGTGGTGATCGCCATTTCCCAAAGTGGGGAAACTGCCGATACCCTTGCCGCCATTAAATTGGCGAAGTCTAAAGGCGCCTTTGTTTATGGCGTTTGTAACGTGGTGGGCTCCACCATTTCAAGAGAAACCCACAGCGGCACCTACACCCACGCGGGCCCCGAAATAGGCGTGGCCTCCACCAAGGCGTTTACGACCCAAATTACGGTGCTGGCAATGATAGCCCTTCGTTTGGCAAAGGCCAAGGGCACGATCTCGTACCGCGATTTCATGCTTTATCTTCACGAACTGGAACTAATTCCTACCCACGTTGAAGAGGCGCTTGAAACTGAAAATAAAATCAAGGAAATTGCATCTGTTTTTAAAGATGTGCGCAATTTTCTTTATTTGGGAAGAGGCTACAACTTCCCAGTAGCACTGGAAGGCGCGCTGAAACTAAAGGAAATATCATACATTCACGCCGAAGGCTATCCCGCCGCCGAAATGAAGCACGGGCCCATCGCCCTGATCGACGAACAAATGCCCGTGGTGGTCATCGCCATCAAAAGCGACCATTACGACAAAGTGGTAAGCAACATTCAGGAAATTAAGGCCAGAAAAGGAAAGATTATCGCCGTAGTTTCCGAAGGTGATACTGCCGTTCGGGAAATGGCAGACTATGTGATGGAAGTGCCACATACTCCGGAAGCCCTATCGCCATTGGTAACAACTATTCCGTTACAATTGCTGTCGTATCACATTGCCGTTATGCTGGGCAGAAACGTTGACCAGCCTCGAAACTTGGCAAAATCGGTTACCGTAGAATAAGTTTTATTCCGTACAGGTTTTTCGTTGGCGTTTTTCAAAATCTGCGAGAAGTCCGTGGAGTATGGAAAACGCGATCAATATCCCGAAAAACATATAGATAAAATTCGGGTGGTCGTTCAATATGCCTGCTGCTCCAAGTAAAAGTGCGGCCCAAGTCACTGCGTTAATGAGGATAATTTTTTTCATTCTCTTAAAGTTTAAATTGCCCGAAAGCTGAATTTGTTGATTTTTGATCGATACATATTGCAAATGGCGAAAAACCTTCCACAAACTATCTGTAAATATTTTGGGCAAATTGTTACAAAATTATTTTCCGTAGCTTATTTTTAAGCAATGAAAGTAATCAACCTGATCTCCGGCCCGCGAAATCTTTCCACCGCACTTATGTATTCCTTTGCCCAACGTGAGGATATGACGGTTTTGGACGAACCATTTTATGGCTATTATCTTCAAAATGCAACTTTGGAAAACGAGCATCCTTCCCAGCGGGAAATTCTTGAAACCATGGAATTGAAAGAAGAGAAGGTGGTTGAACACATCAATTCTATTTCAAAAGAGAAAAACGTTTTTGTAAAAGGAATGGCACACCATTATTTAACCGATTCACCCGATTTCATTTTGAATTGGGAAAACGTCATTCTAATTCGCCATCCCGAAAAATTGATTGCCTCTTTTTCCAAAGTAATCCAATCGCCCACTTTGAACGATATTGGCATTAAAAAAGCTTCGGAATTGTTTTTATTTCTGAAGAAAAACGGCAAAACGCCCATCGTCATCGATAGCGACGAACTTCTGAAAAATCCCGAAACCTATCTGAAAAAACTCTGCAATTTCCTAAATATTCCATTTTCAGAAAAAATGCTTTCGTGGAAAAAAGGCGGCATTCCGGAAGATGGCATTTGGGCAAAACATTGGTATGGAAACGTGCACAATTCCGAAGGATTTGCGGTGCAAAAAAGCAGTTCACAACCGTTGCCTAAACATTTGGAACCATTGCTGCAAGATGCTTTACCCTATTACGAAACATTAAAAAACAACATCTTAATTTGAAGAAAATCTTTCTCAACTCATAACTCATAACTCATAACTAAAAATAATGCTTCAAAAATCCAACCCAAAGAACAACAACATCCAAGTTTTTATAAAAGACAGCTTATTTCCACGAAGTGAAGCAAAAGTTTCGGTTTTTGACAGTTCCGTGCAGGGCGGCGATGCGGTTTGGGAAGGCCTGCGCGTATATCCCGAAGGTGTGGTGTGTTTGGACAAACACTTGACCCGTTTGCACGAATCTGCAAAAACACTGCTCTTTGCCGATATTCCTTCCAAAGAATTCATCAAAAAAGCAATAAAGCAAACCCTTGATGCCAACGGAATGACGGACGATACGCACATACGTTTAACGTTAACTCGTGGTGAAAAAATAACCAGCGGGATGGACCCACGGTTGAACCAAAACGGTTCGTGTTTGATTGTTTTGGCTGAATGGAAACCGTTGGTTTACGATAACGACCACGGCATAAAAGTAATAAGCAGCAGCCAGCGAAGAAACGCGCCACAATTTTTGGACAGTAAAATCCATCATAATAATTTGCTCAATAACATTATCGCAAAAATACAGGCCAACGTTGCCGGGAAAGATGCCGGATTGATGCTGGACGATCGCGGTTTTGTGGCCGAACTGAACGGCAGTAATCTTTTTATGGTAAAAAACGGAAAGGTTTTTACACCTTTTGCTCACGCCTGCCTTCCCGGAATAACACGGAATTCAGTTATTGAAATGTGCAAAAAACATGCTATTGATATTACCGAAGCAGATATTACTCTTTCACAATTTTACAATGCCGACGGCGTTTTCGCAACGGGCACGATGGGCGAGCTTACTCCCGTTGTAGAAATTGATGGACGGAGTATTTCCAAAGATGACTCACTTCAGAAAAAAATAATTTCCCTTTTCAAAAAAGAGGTTCGTGGATTGTGTGAGAAGCTCGATTAACTTTGACAAAGTTTAAAACTTTGTCAAAGATGATTTCACAAAGGAAGTTATAGAATTGTGTGAAAAGCCCTGATTTTTCAAAACCTGACAGATTTTTGAAACCTGTTGGGTCTTTCCCGTATATTTCCCAAATTTTTTCAACTTTCGCTTTGCAATTTTAAACTATAAAAAACTATCTTTGCACCGTTTAAAATAGGGGTGGTTTTTTTGCCCTTAGATAACTAAAAAATAAACAGTTACTTATGTCACAGGTTACAGGAAAAGTTGCACAGATTATTGGTCCGGTAGTTGACGTTGCGTTTGATAGCGGCGCGGAACTTCCAAAAATATACGACTCTTTGGAGGTTAACAACAACGGAAACCTTTTGGTTCTTGAAGTTCAATCACACATCGGTGAGAATATGGTAAGAACCATTTCTATGGACTCTACCGACGGTTTAAGCCGGGGTATTGAGGCAGTTGCCACCGGAGCACCCATCCAAATGCCAATCGGCGACGAGGTTTATGGTCGACTTTTTAACGTAATTGGTGACGCTATCGATGGTATCGGGAACCTGCCAAAAGCGGGCGACAAAGGTCTTCCAATTCACCGTGAGGCCCCAAAATTTGAGGATCTTTCTACTTCTACCGAGGTTCTTTTCACAGGTATTAAAGTAATCGACCTTATTGAGCCTTATGCAAAAGGAGGTAAAATTGGTCTTTTCGGTGGTGCCGGTGTTGGTAAAACGGTACTAATCCAGGAATTAATCAACAATATTGCAAAAGGCCACGGAGGTCTTTCCGTTTTCGCCGGTGTAGGTGAACGTACCCGTGAAGGGAACGATTTGCTTCGCGAAATGCTTGAATCCGGCATTATAAAATATGGCGAGGATTTTATGCACTCTATGGAAAATGGCGGTTGGGACCTTTCAAAAGTTGACAAGTCGGCTATGAAAGAATCAAAGGCTACCTTCGTTTTCGGACAGATGAACGAGCCACCCGGAGCCCGTGCCCGTGTTGCGCTTTCAGGTTTGACCATTGCCGAATATTTCCGTGATGGCGCTGGCGATGGCCAAGGGAAAGACGTTCTTTTCTTCGTAGATAACATATTCCGTTTTACGCAAGCCGGTTCAGAGGTGTCCGCACTTCTTGGGCGTATGCCATCTGCGGTGGGTTACCAACCAACTTTGGCAACCGAAATGGGCGCGATGCAAGAGCGTATTACTTCAACAAAAAGAGGTTCCATTACTTCTGTTCAGGCGGTTTACGTACCTGCGGATGACTTAACGGATCCAGCACCGGCAACAACCTTTGCCCACTTGGATGCCACCACCGTACTTTCGCGTAAAATTGCTGAGCTTGGTATTTATCCAGCGGTAGATCCATTGGATTCAACTTCACGAATCCTTACCGAATCCATTCTTGGAAAAGAGCACTACGCTTGCGCACAAAGAGTAAAGGAGCTTTTACAGCGTTATAAGGAATTGCAGGACATTATCGCCATTCTTGGGATGGAAGAACTTTCCGAAGATGATAAACTGGCAGTAGGCCGCGCGCGTCGTGTGCAGCGTTTCCTATCACAGCCGTTCCACGTAGCGGAGCAGTTTACTGGTATTCCTGGCGTTTTGGTTGATATTAAGGAAACCATCAAAGGTTTTAATATGATTATGGACGGTGAATTGGATCACCTGCCAGAAGCAGCCTTCAACCTAAAAGGAACTATAGAGGAAGCGATCGCCGCCGGTGAGAAAATGCTTGCGGAAGCTTAATTAGACATGAGACTTGAGACGTGGGATATTAGATTTTTTCTCACGTCTCATATCTCACATCTCAATACTAAAAAATATGTACTTAGAAATAGTAACCCCCGAAGCGTCCTTAGTGGCCGGTGAAGTAGAAAGCATAACGGTTCCCGGTGTTATGGGTGAGTTCCAAATGCTGAACAACCACGCCCCGATTGTTTCGGTGCTTCAGGAGGGAAAAGTTAAATTTAAGGGCAATCCCACCATAGCCGAAGGTTTTCAAAATAAATTCACACAGGAGGACGGAAAATGGGTACTTCAGATTTCCGGCGGAACGGTTGAATGCAACCATAATCGTGTGATGGTTTTGGCAGAATAACTGCAAATAAAAGTTATTTAAAATATCCCAAATTCTATTGCGAGCATTGTGCGGCAATCTGGAGTTTGGGATTTTTTATTCTATCAATGAGCTAACGAAAATTATCTCCTATATTTTGGCTTTGATGGAGGACACGTACAATTCGAATATGGTCTGAAAGGATTCTATAAAAAATTATATGAGAAAAATAGACCATACTTCTTAAACCATTTTTGATTTCATTTCTGGCTTTTCCTTCTTCGGGAAACTGTGTAAGTTGCTTAAAAAGCTTAATAAGACCCTCGTGATAGGCTATGGCTTTGTCAATAGCAAATTCATCCAAGGAATATCAAAGATAGTATCTACATCAATATCGGCATCATCAGAGAGTACATAAAAATCAGCTTTCATATTAATTTTTAACGCCGTATTATAATTTCTTTTCCTTCAAAATATCTTCCATAGTCCTTGAGCTAATGGGTCCATCCCAACCCTTCTGAATTTCCGCCCGCAGGTTTTCAAGCTTCTCATGGTTTATTTCATGAAGGCGCAACGCTTCCCGTAACACTTCGCTGGCATTCATATAATCGCCGGACGCTACCTTGTCATCAATATATTTTCGTTGTTTTTCTGTTAGGCTTACATTCATGATTTCCTATTGTTAAATATATCCAAACGTACAATTTATGTCCAAAATTGACAAATATGGACGTTCGAAATAAATTCACCCAAATTAATTATACTTAAAGTTATATTAACATCAGTCTTAAAATCTATACAGGATTTGTAAATTTGAAGGTCGAAAATCATTATGCAGCTACAGCAAATAGACAGGGTAAAAACCATTACCAAGGAAGACTTTCTCCAAAACTACTTTAAGCCCCAAAAACCCGTTGTTATTGAAAGGTTTATTGAGGACTGGCCGGCTTTTACAAAATGGAATCTGGACTATATGGCCGCAGTGGCCGGCGATAAAACTGTGCCGCTTTATGACAACCGCCCCGTTAGCCACAAAGACGGCTTTAATGAGCCGCACGCGAAAATGAAAATGCGCGATTATGTAGCGTTGTTGAAGAAGGAACCCACCAAATACCGCATCTTTCTTTGGAATATTTTAAAGGAAGTGCCCGAATTGCAGAAGGATTTTACCTTTCCCGATTTCGGACTGAAATTGATGAAAGGCTTGCCAATGCTTTTCTTCGGCGGAAGAGATTCCTATACGTTTATGCACTACGACATCGATTTGGCAAACATCTTCCATTTCCATTTTCAGGGAAAAAAGGAAGTTATTCTTTTTGACCAAAACCAAAACGATTTCCTTTATAAAATTCCACATTCGTTAATTACAAGGGAAGACATCGATTTTCACGATCCCGATTACGACAAATGGCCCGCATTGAAGAAAGCCAAGGGTTACATTACCCATTTGGAACACGGCAACGTGCTTTATATGCCCGAGGGTTATTGGCACTATATGCGCTATCTTACGCCCGGTTTCTCAATGAGCCTTCGCGCCATTGCCCGCAACCCTAAAAATTTGGCCAAGGCCATTTACAACATTGCCATAATGCGCTATTTTGACCAATTGATGCGAAAATTGAAGGGCCAAAGATGGATCGACTGGAAAAACGAACAGGCAATTATACGCACCCACAAAGCGTTATAATTTTTTGAAATATTTCGGTATATTCCTTTATTAAATTGATTGCCATGAAATTAATCCCAATTCTCTTTGCTTTATTTTTCGCCCAATTCCTATTTTGTCAGGCCTATTCCGGGAAAGGTGATGTTAAATTCCAATTGGGCGCCAATTTCCAAAACAACGGTACGGGCATTACGGGGAGTCTTGATTTTGGTTTGGGCGAAAATATATCAGTAGGCCTAGCCTCCTCGTATCTCTTAGGTATTGAAAAAGTCCGCGATTTGGAAGGCAACGAACAACCCTTTGCAAAGTTCGAGGACCGGTTCGACCTTCGGGGACGTTTCAATGCAAATTTGGGCAATGTTATTAATTTAGACCCAAGTTTTGACATTTATCCGGGCCTCTATGTGAGTCTAAAAAACTTTGGCGGACATTTAGGCGCGCGCTATTTTTTTACCAGCGGGTTTGGGGTTTTTACCGAAGTGAGCCTCCCTATCTCCAAATACAACACTGATTCATTGACGCCAGCGGAAAAGCTGCACAATCAGGTTGCGGTAAACGTTGGGGCTTCGTTTAATATTTAAGTATATTGTTTATCTTATCATAAACCAAATCCGGCTCCCACCCACGATAAAAAAGATAGTCTGCCAGTTTCTTCCGTTTCTTTTGAAGATTTTTTTCTGAAAATAATTGTTGCATCCGCTTTTCTGCCAAGGCCTCAAAGGTTTTGTAATATTCCGAATCGGGAATTTCCTTTAAGGCAATTTTAATGTTGAATTTAGAAATTTGACGTATTTTCAATTCATTCACAATTCTATTCCTTCCCCACTTTTTGGTTCGAAATTTTCCCCGGGCAAACGCCTGCGCAAACCGGGTTTCATTTAAAAAATTGTTTCGCAGCAAATGGTCGATTATTTGGTCCACCGCCGCTGGAATCATCCGCATTTCATACAGTTTTTGGTGCACTTCCTTATGGCAGCGCTCTTGATAGGTGCAATAGCGCTCCATCCTTTTCGTGGCTTCATCAACTGTGTATGTTTTGTGGGCGGTCAAAGTCCGTTTATAAATTTTTATGTGAAGATAAAACTTTTTACTTCCGCAGTAAAGAAACAAGAGCCAAGACCGCTTCGCTGCACGAACCACGACGGTTTCGGCTAAAATTTTAACATTCTTCCTTCAATATTATTATTAAATCTATATCGTCCTCCTCCCATTGGGAGGGGTTAGGCCTGCCATGCCGCTAGGCAGGCAGGGGTGGGACACAAAAAAACCCCTTCCGAATTGAACCTTCAAAAGGGGTTTTGGTTATTATTTTATCAATTCACCATCTTTATCGTGAAAATGATATTCGAGATAGGTATAGGCATCCCGAGGTTGGATCTTAACCCATTTCTTGTGCTCCAAAAACCATTTGGTGCGCACACTGGGAAAGCCTTTGGTCAAGAAAGCGGCTATAAAAGGATGCGTGTTCAGCGTTATCTTTTTATAGTCTTTCTTAAAGAGGCGTTTTACTTCCTCATTGATTCTATTGATCACCACGATGGGGGCTTCAATCTCGCCATTTCCACCGTTGCTGGGATCTTCCTCGCGCGTTTTGATGTTCATTTCCGGCCGAACGCGTTGCCGTGTAATTTGAATCAACCCAAATTTGCTCGGCGGAAGAATTTTGTGCTTCGCCCTGTCGTCCTTCATTTCTTCCCGAAGGTGATTGTAGAGCTGTTTGCGGTGGTTGGCATTGGCCAAATCGATAAAATCCACCACAATAATTCCTCCCATATCGCGTAGCCTTAGCTGCCGCGCAACCTCGGTGGCAGCAATCATATTCACTTCCAGCGCGGTGCCTTCCTGTGTTTTTTGTTTGTTGCTTCGGTTGCCGCTGTTCACGTCTATTACGTGCATGGCCTCGGTGTGTTCGATCACCAAATAGGCACCTTTGCTACCTGATACTGTTTTCCCGAAGGAAGTTTTGATTTGCCGTTCAATTCCGAATTTTTCAAAAATCGGCACGTTGGAATCATAGAACTTAACGATATTCTCTTTTTTCGGTGCAATTTCCTGCACATAATCTTTTATTTGCAAGTAGAGGGTTTCATCGTCAATATGTATTGCGGAGAAGGAATCGTTGAACATATCACGGATGAGGGATGCGCCCCTGTTTAACTCGCTCAGCACTTTTGAAGGGTGGTGCGCCCCTTGTAGCTTTTTACACATCGCCGTCCAGCGATCCATAAGGTTTTGTAAATCCTTGTCCAGTTCTGCTACTTTTTTGCCCTCGGCAACGGTTCTGATAATTACGCCAAATCCTTTTGGTTTAATGCTTGTTATCAAGCGTTTTAACCGGTCTTTTTCTTCGTTGCTTTCAATTTTCTGTGAAACGGAAACGCGGTCTGAAAACGGAACCAGCACAATATACCTCCCGGCTATGGAAAGCTCGGAACTAATGCGTGGTCCCTTGGTGGAGATGGGTTCCTTTACAATTTGAACCAAGATGGATTGATTGCTTTTTAGGGCATCATTCAAGTTGCCGTGCTTATCAATCTCTTTTTCGAATGGAAAATTGGTTAAGGAATAATCCTTTAATTTCCCTGAGCTCACGCTTTTCACAAATTTCAATTGCGAAAGCACTTTGGGGCCGAGATCGTGATAGTGCAAAAAACCATCTTTCTCGTAGCCCACGTTCACAAAGGCGGCGTTCAGCCCGGGCACGGTTTTACGGATTTTGGCAAGAAAAATGTCGCCGACCGTAAAATTGTTGTCCTCTTCCTCTTTGTGGAGCTCTATGAGTTTTCCATCCTTTAAAAGGGCAAAATCAACTTCTTGTGAACCGGACCTGATAAATAATTCGTAGTTCACGTTACATTAATTTTGTGGTCCCGTTCCGATAGCTATCGGAATTCCGGGACGAATTAAACAATATTTTCTACAGGTTTTCTCTAAAAACCCGGCGAAATTGCAACCCGGCCAAAAGCCAGCCGCGGCAATTTCATTTTCAAAGAACGATTTTTTCGTTTGTTTTCTTCGGAAAGCGTATAAATGAAACGGTTTCCGGAACACTTTTAAAACAGAAAAAGTAGTTTAGAAACTACTTTTTCTTTTTGTGGCGGTTAGCGCGACGACGCTTTTTACGCTTGTGGGTCGCTACCTTATGTCTTTTTCTTTTTTTACC
>JBLWUV010000004.1:0-17212 GCA_048268785.1 Aequorivita sp. | reverse complement strand
TTCTTTTTGTGGCGGTTAGCGCGACGACGCTTTTTACGCTTGTGGGTCGCTACCTTATGTCTTTTTCTTTTTTTACCACTTGGCATACTAAAGTTTTTTTTATGCTCCCCTCCGAAACCTCGGACTGGAACGGGTTAGAATTATTTTACGTCCACGTTGGTCTTTACGCCTTCAACAAAAACTTTTGCAGGTTTGAAGGCCGGAATGTTGTGGGCTGGTATTTTGATTGTTGTGTTTTTTGAAATATTTCTTCCGGTTTTCTCGGCTCTAGTCTTGATAATGAAACTTCCAAAACCTCTTAAATAAACGTTGTCACCACTTTCCAATGAATTTTTCACTTCATCCATAAAGGTTTCAACAGTAGCTTGAACTTCGTTCTTTTCCATTCCTAATTTTTCTGAAATCTTCGCTACGATATCTGCTTTCGTCATTACTTTTAAATTTTAATTAATTTTCTTTTACTCAATTTTTTTTAGAGACCGCAAATATACATATTTTAAAATCAATAATTCAAACCATAATCCTTTAAAATTTAATGGGATATCCGTTAATTTTACCCAATGCCCAAAAACACCTCCTTTTTTTCCAATAAACTCATTCCGTGGTATTTAGAGCACAAGCGCGACCTGCCGTGGCGAAATACGAAAAACCCCTATCATATTTGGCTGTCGGAAATTATGCTACAACAAACACGCGTTTTGCAGGGCCTGCCCTACTATTTAAAATTTGTGGATACCTACCCAACGGTTGCCGCCCTGGCCCAAGCCCCCGAAGACGACATCCTGAAGCTTTGGCAGGGCCTGGGCTATTATTCCCGGGCGCGGAACCTGCACGCTACTGCAAAAAAAATAGCCGAGGAAATGGAGGGCGTTTTTCCAAACAACCATACCGATTTGTTGAAACTGAAAGGCGTGGGCGACTATACGGCAAGCGCCATTGCAAGCATCGCCTTTAACCAACCCGAGGCCGTAGTGGACGGCAATGTGTATCGAGTGCTTTCGCGCGTTTTTGGAATTTTTACTCCTATTAATACAACCCAGGGACAAAAGGAATTTAAACGACTCGCGCAAGAACTAATCCCCAAAGACCGGCCAGGAACCTTCAACCAAGCCTTGATGGAATTTGGCGCGCGCCACTGCGTTCCGCAAAATCCCGATTGCCAAAATTGTATTTTTAACGATCGTTGCGTGGCTTTCCAAAAGGGAACGGTTTCACAGTTGCCAGTTAAAATAAAATCGCGGCCGGTTAAAAAAAGATTTTTCAATTATTTGGTTTTTCTGTCGGAAAACGAGCATACCCTGCTCCAGCAACGGAATCAAAAAGGAATCTGGCATAAAATGTACGAGTTTCCGTTAGTTGAAACTTCTGCGGAAATTGAGCTCGATAGCCTCCAAAAGCTGCCTGAATTTAGGCAACTCACCCAAAACGTGAAAGTGGAGCACATCGCCCTTTACAATGAAACCGCCGTGGTGCATAAACTTTCGCACCAACACCTGCACACGCGATTTTGGATTGTGGAAAT
Organism: Aequorivita sp.; assembly: GCA_048268785.1. GTDB lineage: Bacteria > Bacteroidota > Bacteroidia > Flavobacteriales > Flavobacteriaceae > Aequorivita. The sequence goes on along the minus strand of JBLWUV010000004.1, from coordinate 15,690 downwards.
AAAGCAGGCCGAGAAAATTGCTATTCCCATTTCGGAAGTAAAGAAATATCCTGTCCCAGTCTTGGTAGCCAATTTTGTTTCTGATTTTTTTGAAAAAGAGTAAAATAAAAAGGGCTCCACCTTCAGAATTACCTTCACATAAAAACTTAAAAAATCCTTATATTTAAAACGCAAAATCTACCTTTGCAAAAATTGAAAAAGAAATAATTATGAGCGGAACATTGAATAAAGTAATGCTGATCGGGCATACGGGCGATGAGGTTAAAGTGCATTATTTTGATAAGGAAAACTGCGTTGGTCGCTTTCCTTTGGCAACGGATGAAACTTACATTAATAAAAATGGGGAGCGCATTACCAACACCGAATGGCATAACATTGTGATTTATAATAAAGGTGCCGAAATCTGTGAAAAATATTTGAGAAAGGGCGATAAAATATATATTGAAGGCCGTATTAAAACTCGTAAATGGCAGGATGAGCAAGGAAATGACCGTTATAGTACGGAAATTCAATGCAAAGATTTCACTTTTTTAACCCCCAAAGGCGAAAGTAGCAACGCCTCCTCTGGCTCAAATTCCACCCCTGGTCAAAATAGCCCAAAGCCACAGGGCACATCGGCTCCACGGCAGGATAATTCAGTTTCGGAAGAAGACGATCTTCCGTTTTAATGCAAAATTAAACCCATCAACTTGGACACAGAACCCCCTGGTTTGCTTTTTGTAAGTGTTTTGGACTTTACCCAAATAACGAGCTTTGTCTTGTTGTTTGTGCTTTTGGGCTGTTCGGCCGTGATTTCCGGCGCCGAAGTCGCGTTTTTTTCATTGACGCCCACTGATTTTGAAACCAACGACGAAAAATCCATCGCCAAAAAATTGGGAATCGTGCAGCGCTTGCTCGCCCGGCCCAAAAAATTGCTGGCCACGATTTTGGTGGCCAATAATTTTATAAACATCGCCATTGTGCTTCTATTCGATTCCTTGAGCGACGCTCTTTTTTCGGGAATCCAATCCAATTTCTACGGTATCGATGTTCGCTTTATTTTGGAAGTTGGCGTGGTTACCTTTTTTATCCTTCTTTTTGGCGAAATCCTTCCAAAAATCTATGCCAACCGCAACCGGATTTCCTTTGCCGTGTTTATGGCACAACCGCTCAACGTGCTGGACACGCTGCTCTCGCCCATTAGCCTGCCCATGCGGGCCGCTACGCTATACCTGAACGAGCGCTTCGGCAAACAGAAATCGAACATTAGTGTGGACCATCTTTCGCAGGCTTTGGAACTTTCCAACAAGGACACCACCCACGAGGAACAAAAGATTCTGCAGGGAATTGTAACCTTCGGCAATACCGATACCAAACAGGTAATGAAAAACCGAATGGATATTTTCGCGCTCAGCGAGGAGCAATCCTTTAAGGAAATTTTACCCGAAATTATTGAGCACGGCTATTCGCGGATTCCTATTTATAAAGACAGTATCGACAACATTACCGGAATTCTATATGTAAAGGATTTAATTCCCTACACCGAAAGAAAGGTTTTGGACTGGAAAACCTTAAAACGCGAAGCCTATTTCGTTCCCGAAAACAAAAAACTGGACGACCTGCTCAATGAATTCAAGGAAATGAAAATGCACCTCGCCATCGTTGTGGACGAATACGGCGGAACCAGTGGACTTATTTCCTTGGAAGATATTATAGAAGAAATCGTTGGCGAGATTAGCGATGAATTTGACGACGAGGATTTAATCTTTTCAAAATTGGATGACAACACCTTTATTTTTGAAGGAAAAACCCCGTTGAAGGATTTTTACAAGGTAATAAAGTTGGAAGAGCCAGCATTATTTGAGGATGAAAAAGGCGAAGCCGAAACCTTGGCCGGTTTCCTATTGGAAATTTCCAAGGGTTTTCCGAAGAAAAACGAAGTAATATCCTTCCACAATTATGCGTTTACCATTGAGGCGTTTGAAGGCAAGCGCATCAAACAAATTAAACTTACCATTGAAAATCCATAGTCTATTTTACGGCATTCTTGCGTTCGTTTTCCTTTTTGTTTCCTGCAAGGACGATCATTTGGTAAAGCCCGCGGCTATGTTGCGTTTGGACTATCCGCAACCCAGCTACCATATCCTAAAAACTGATTGCCCTTATTCATTTTCCATAAACAACCATACTTTTGTGGACCATAAAAAGGGTTGCGATTTGAATATAAGATATCCAAAAATGCGGGCCACGCTCTATTTAACCTATAACCGCATTAAAAACAACAATTTGGATTCCCTGTTGCGCGATGCCCAAAACCTGGCCTACGACCACACCATAAAGGCCAACAGCATTCCGGAACAACCTTTTGTAAACCCCGACAGCAAAGTGTATGGCATGTTTTACATGATAAACGGCAACGCCGCCACCCAAGCGGAGTTTTACGTAACCGACAGCATCCATCATTTTTTGAATGGTGCCCTCTATTTTGACGCCAAACCCAATTTCGATTCCATTTATCCCGCAGTGATTTACCTTCGTGAGGACATTCGCAAATTGATGGAAACCGTGGTTTGGAAGTGATTTTCAAAAAAATAGCTTTTAAAAGTTAACAATCCCTTCACAATTGCTTCCTCAAGTTTTTGTAACTTTTGGCTACAAAACTTTCAGCCATGTTTAAAGTGTATAGCAGTTACGGAATTTGGATCGCAATAATTCTTATTATTTATTTTCTTCTTTTAAAATTAATCGGATGGCATCAATATCCGGTTTTAAGTTCCGTGAACGGGCTCATTTACGCAGCAGGAATCTATCTGGCCCTACAGAAATACCGTTCCAGAAAAAACAATTTTAAATTTGAGAAGGGATTTGAGGTTGGCCTGCTTTCGGGCGGAATAGCCACGATTCTTTTCACTTTTTTTATGGCAATATATATGTATCAAATAGATACTGAATTTGCCGACCAGATTCTTTCGAGCTGGAATCTTGAATACAATTTGGGAACCTTAATGCTACTGCTCACTATTTTAATAATGGGTTTTGTGACCACGCTGGTTTTAACCTTTTCATACATGCAACTTCTTAAAAGAAGCTGGAATACCAAGGACGGCAACCGAAGTGCATTTTAAGGAAAAATTCAAGATACCCGGTTATTTTTTCTAAAACCACTAAAAAAGCGGACTTATCGGGCCATAAAAGATTAAACAGAAACGCTTTGTGGTTTCCTTTTTAAAAATTATATTTGCACCCGCTTTTGCCCTACGGTAAAAGCATTTTGTTTAACTAATTTATAAACGATTCGCTATGTATGCAATTGTAGAGATAGCAGGGCAGCAAATAAAAGTTGCGAAAGACCAGAAGGTTTTTGTCAATCGTTTGTCAGTAGAGGAAGGAAAAAAAGTGTCTTTTGACAATGTACTTCTTATTGGCGACGGAGACAAAATTACCATTGGCGCCCCCGCTATAGACGGCGCTCAAATTGGAGCTAAAGTCGTAAAACACCTTAAGGGTGACAAGGTTATTGTTTTCAAAAAGAAAAGAAGAAAAGGGTTCCGCAAGAAAAACGGTCACCGTCAATATCTTTCTGAAATCGTAATCGAGAGCATTGTGGCTTCAGGAGCTACTCCGGCCAAAAAAGAAGAAACCAAAAAAGCTGCTCCAAAAGCAAAGGCCGAGCCTAAGGCGCCGGCAGCAAAAGCCGCTCCAAAAAAGACCGAAAAGGCCGACGATCTAAAAAAGATTGAAGGCGTGGGGCCAAAAGCCGCAGAGGCTATGGTAGCCGCCGGAATGGACACATTCGCAAAAGTAGCAAAGGCAAAACCTGAGGCTATCGCGACCATCCTTTCCAATGCAAGCCCAAATTTGGCACACTTGGTAACGGACACTTGGCCGAAACAAGCCCAATTGGCGGCCGACGGCAAGTGGGACGAGCTAAAGGAGCTTCAAGATAATCTAAACGGTGGAATTGAAAAATAATTCTGCCCACGTATAACATTTAAAACCGAAACAAAATGGCTCACAAAAAAGGAGTTGGTAGTTCCAAAAACGGTCGCGAATCGGAATCGAAACGTCTTGGCGTTAAGATTTTCGGTGGACAGGCCGCTATTGCCGGAAATATCATCGTAAGACAAAGAGGATATACGCACCACCCTGGTGAAAACGTATATGGTGGGAAAGACCACACCCTACACGCTAAAGTGGACGGAGTGGTAAAATTCACCAAAAAGAAAAACAACAAGAGCTACGTTTCCATCGTTCCAAACGCTGAGGCATAGTTTTTAACTTTCAATAGAATAAAAGCCTTCACTCTATCGTGAAGGCTTTTCTTTTTACGGCAAATCCAGAAATTTTTCCCGAGAGATAGGATTCTTCAAAAGCGTCCATTTTTGATCTTGAGGATAATGGGAAAGGATAAACTCCGAAGGGTTCACCAAATACCAAAAATTATCGGCCTTCCCGTCAGTGCCGTGCCCAATGGCCCAGGTAATATCCAGCAAGTTCCATTTTCCATTTAGTTTTACCACATTCCAAGTGTGATCGGGAGTTTTCCTATTCGTAATGCGGCCGGAATATTTCTTTGTGTACCCATGGACCGCTTCCGCGGAAATTCCCACATCGGCGCACAATTTTTTAAACAGAAAGGAAAAACCACCGCATAGCGCCTTTTTTCGGTTTAAAACTGCCCGGACCACATTTTCTTCGGAAGTATAGATTTGCTTTTGAAGCTGTTCGTTGCGCATCAGTTCGTGGTCATAGGATATATTCTCAGCGATCCATTTATAAATTTCAAAAACCTTTTCAGAATCTGAAGCCGCATTTCGGGTTATGGAAAAGGCCAATTTTTTGGTTGAAAGAGGTTCTAGACCTTTTACTTCATTGGGCCTTATTTCGATTTCTGCACCCCCGATGACGGCCCCAATTTGTGCATTCGCGAACAAAGTGCAACCGAGGAAGAAAATCAAAAGACGCTTGTCCGTTTTTCCCATTTTCATGCTACTTTTCAGTAAGAACGAAATTCACCGCAATTTATTTAAAGTGAATTTAGCCCAAAAAGAAAAACCCTGCGCTTGCAGGGTTTTTTTTTAATATTGGATTTTTAAAAAATTAACCTTTTAGGCTCGCGCTCAAATACTCACGGTTCATGCGAGCGATGTTTTCAAGGGAAATTCCTTTGGGACATTCAATTTCGCAGGCACCGGTGTTGCTACAGTTTCCAAAGCCTTCTTTGTCCATTTGTGCCACCATATTCAAAACGCGTTCCGTGGCTTCAATCCTTCCCTGCGGCAGTAAGGCAAACTGGCTCACCTTAGCCGAAGTGAAAAGCATCGCGCTCGCATTTTTACACGCCGCAACACAGGCACCGCAACCAATGCAGGTGGCTGCGTTAAAGGAATCATCGGCATTGTGTTTATTTACGGGAATCGTGTTTGCATCTACGGTATTTCCAGAGGTGTTTACCGAAATATAACCGCCGGCCTGTTGGATTCTATCAAAAGCGCTCCGGTCCACCACCAAATCCTTAATAACGGGAAATGCCTTGGCACGGAACGGTTCAATAATAATGGTATCGCCATCTTTGAACATTCGCATATGCAATTGACAGGTGGTTACCAATCGATCAGGGCCGTGGGGTTCGCCGTTTATTTGCAGAGAACAACTTCCGCAGATACCTTCGCGACAGTCGTGGTCAAAAACCACGGGCTCCTCGCCTTTGTTTATTAAACCTTCGTTGAGAACGTCGAGCATTTCAAGAAATGACATATCTCCTTCAATCCCGTCGATGGGATAGGTTTTTAATTCTCCCTTTGCTCTATTGTTTTTCTGTCTCCAGATTTTTAGTGTAAGTTTCATAATTTTCTATATTATGTAACTCATTGCTGAGTTTGAATATTTTCTGTTTAAAAAAATTATTGAGTTATTGGGTTATTAAGTTATTTAGTGTTTACTGTTTTGAAGGTATTTTATGTAACCATTCAAAATCAATAAGGTTTTATCGTGAATAATTCTAAGTTCTTTTAGTTTACCTTTCGAAATATAATTTTCATCATAAGCAATTATGCCGTGATCCAGCGTTTCATTTAAAGACCCTCTTGCCATTCTGCAAAATTGAATATTCTCTTGAAAATGAAACCTGCCAAAACCTTCTGCAATATTATTCCCTACTGACCGTGATGCCCTTCTTATTTGGGAAGTCAAACCAAACTTTTCAAAAGATGGGAAATCTGGAATAACCGAGTCCTTCACAAAATTCCGAAGAACTCTCGCTTCTTTCCAACAAGCCAATTCTTCAAAAGATTGGAATCCCCCCATAATAACTCAATAACATAATAACCCAATAACCTATTTGTAGCTCCGCGACTTCACCTCAATATTTTCATACTCCAATTCTTCTTTATGGAGAATTTCATTTCCGGGGTCTCCAGTATATTCCCAGGCGGCAACATACATAAAGTTTTCGTCGTCGCGCAGGGCCTCTCCCTCTTCCGTTTGATATTCCTCGCGGAAGTGGCCTCCACAGCTCTCATTTCTATGGAGGGCATCTTTGGCGAACAATTCTCCGAGTTCAAGAAAATCGGCCACGCGGGTTGCCTTTTCAAGTTCAGCGTTCATTTCGTCCATTCCGCCCGGAATTCTAACATCGCGCCAAAATTCTTCGCGCAGTGCCCTTATTTCGGCCATTGCTTCTTTTAAACCCTGGGCATTGCGGGCCATACCGCATTTGTTCCACATAATCTTTCCGAGTTTTTTGTGGAAATGATCTACGGAATGGGTTCCATTGTTGTTGATCAATTTGGTCAACAATTCGCGAACGTTCCTTTCAGCTTCGTCAAATTCCTTGGTATCGGTGGGTATTTTTCCGGTTTTAATATCTTTTGAAAGGTAATCGCCAATAGTGTATGGCAGCACAAAATAACCGTCTGCCAAACCTTGCATCAATGCCGAGGCCCCCAAGCGGTTTGCGCCGTGGTCGCTGAAATTGGCCTCTCCCGTAACATAACAGCCAGGAATGGTGGACTGCAGGTTATAATCTACCCAAATGCCGCCCATCGTGTAATGCACCGCCGGGTAGATCATCATTGGAGTTTCATAAGGGTTTTCGTCCACAATCTTCTCGTACATTTGGAAGAGGTTTCCATATTTTTCCTCGATAACCTGTTTTCCCAATTTCGAAACTTCTTCCTTGGATGGATTGTGGTTTCCGTGAATGGCCGCGCGTTCTTTGCCATAGCGTTCAATGGCGGAGGCAAAGTCGAGAAAAACCGCCTCGCCCGTTTTGTTTACCCCAAAACCGGCATCACAGCGTTCCTTGGCGGCCCGGGAGGCCACATCGCGGGGCACGAGGTTACCGAAGGAAGGATATCTTCTTTCCAAATAATAATCGCGCTCTTCGGCTGAAAGGTCGTTCGGTTTTTTCTTGCCTTGGCGAATGGCCTCGGCATCTTCTTTTTTCTTTGGAACCCAAATTCTTCCGTCGTTCCGAAGGGATTCCGACATCAAAGTGAGCTTGCTCTGGTGGTCGCCTGAAACGGGAATACAGGTTGGGTGAATTTGCGTATAACAAGGATTGGCAAAGTAGGCACCCCGTTTATGGATTTTCCACGAGGCGGTAACGTTGCTGCCCATGGCGTTTGTGGAAAGATAGAACACATTTCCATAACCCCCCGAAGCGATAACCACGGCGTGGGCTGAATGTCTTTCAATTTCGCCCGAAACCAGATCGCGGGCAATAATTCCGCGGGCCTTGCCATCAACCACTACCAAATCGAGCATTTCGTGACGGTTGTAGGGCGTTATTTTTCCACGGTTTATTTGACGGTTCATGGCCGCATAGGCTCCCAAAAGTAATTGTTGACCCGTTTGCCCCTTTGCATAAAAGGTTCGCGAAACCAGTACGCCCCCAAAGGAACGATTGTCCAGATAGCCCCCATATTCGCGGGCAAATGGAACTCCCTGCGCCACACATTGGTCTATAATATTGCCTGAAACCTCCGCAAGACGATATACGTTTGCCTCTCGCGAACGGTAATCGCCTCCTTTGATGGTGTCGTAAAACAAGCGGTAGTCCGAATCGCCATCGCCTTGGTAATTCTTGGAGGCATTGATTCCTCCCTGTGCGGCAATGGAGTGGGCGCGTCGGGGCGAATCTTGATAACAAAAAGTTTTCACGTTGTAGCCCAACTCGGCAAGCGTGGCCGCGGCGCTTCCGCCGGCAAGTCCGGTTCCCACCACGATAATATCAATATTCCGTTTGTTGGCGGGGTTAACCAGGTTAATATCGTTTTTATGTTTTGTCCACTTATCGGCTAAGGGTCCTTTGGGTATTTTGGAATCTAATACTGACATTGCTTTTTCTTTTAGTGGATTTGATTAAAATGAAGGTAAAGCGCAATAAAAACAAAACCGAGCGGGATGAATATTGCATAAAACTGGGTGAAGGCCCTCAATCCGCGGGAATATTTGTTGCTCCAACCCATACTTTGGAATGAGGACGAAAAGCCGTGCCAAAGGTGAAGGGCCAAAAGTATGAAGGCCAAACAGTATAAACCAGTGCGCACTGGGCTTTCAAACTTGTGGACCAATTCGGGGTAGTAGCGCGTTGGATCCAACGGATTGCTTTCCACGTATTTGTGCACAATTTCGGGAAACCAAAAATCGTAAAAGTGAAGCCCTAAAAAGGCCAGGATCACGGCACCGCTGATGATCATATTTCGGGAGGCCCAGGTTGAGTTCTTGTTTCCCTTAAAGGATTTATAGCTTATCTGCCTTGCGTTGTTGTTTCTTATTTCCAAAACAATCCCCATAATAAAATGGAAGACAACGCCGAAAATCAATACCGGTTGCAAAATGAACTGCACTAAAATATTGTGGCCCATAAAATGCGACCAGCTGTTGAAGGTGTCGGGGTCTATTACCGAGGTAATGTTGATGGTAAAGTGCTGTGCCAAAAAAAGCACGAGAAATAAGCCGGAAAGCGCCATAGCCACTTTTCGTGCAATTGAAGAAGATAGTATTGCCATTATGGTTTTATTTCAAGAATAGTGATACAAAAATACGTTCCAATCGACTTGTTGCCAAACATTCTTGGTGGTTTGCAATTTATTTAGAATCGGTTTAAATACTTAGCGTCACTTCACCTCCAACCCTGTGTTTGCGGTATTTGCTTGCATCGAAATTTTTACGCGATACTTCCCTTTGGGAAGATAGAAACTATTGTTTTCAGCGCGCTTCAGCGGATTTTCTTTTTGTTCCAAATTTTTGCTGCCCTTTTCGGAAATTGTGAAGTTGTAATCCAGGACATTCACTCCTTTTTCTACGGCGGTTGTTATTTGATGCAAGGTTTTTCCGTCTTCGGTTTCAATAGAAATGATGGCGTTTCCGGCTTGTGGACTGTAAAACTGTATTTTGGTTTTCGGCTCAAATACTTCGCCCCAAGTGCTGAATTTGCTTCCCCAGCGGGGCGAAAAGTTTACGGGTTCCATTTCCGCGAGTACCACTCCATCCATCGTATTTGGATTCAATTTTTGAAGCAATGCCATATCCGCAACATACAGCGACCGCCCGTGCGTGCCCAAAACCAAATGTTTCGCCTCGGGCTGGATTACCAAATCGTGTACCGCAACGTTGGGCAATTCCTTCGAAAAAACCTCCCAGCTTTCGCCGCGGTCCAAGGAAACATACGCGCCGTTATCGGTCCCCAAATACAACAAATCTTCGTTTAGGGGGTCTTCTTTTATAACGTTAACAGATGAGGTTGGCAGGTTGCTGCCAATATCCGTCCAAGTGGCGCCATAATTTTCGCTCAAATATACATAGGGTTTAAAATCGTCCCAACGGTAGCCGTTCAATGTAACATAAACCCTTTCCTTTTTATGTGAAGAAGCAATCACGCGGCTCACCCACAACTCTTTTGGGAAACTATCTGAAATCTTCGTCCAACTGGCACCTGCATCCTTGGAAACATGTAGCAGTCCGTCGTCGCTGCCGGCATAGAGCAGTCCAAACTGAAACGGGGACTCACTGATGCTGGTAAGCGTTCCATAGGCTACGTTTCCGGGTTTTCCGCCGTTGGTTAAGTCTTCGGAAATGGCCTTCCAATCATCGCCCTGGTTCATGCTTCGCATTAATTTGTTTCCACCTAAATAGAGAATGTCTTGATTGTGCGGACTCAACAAAATGGGGGCTTGCCAGTTGAAACGGTATGGACTGTCGCCCAATTCATGCTTTGGCTGAATGTAAACGGGCTCTCCTCCCTTTCTGTTCAACCTATAATAATTGCCAAACTGAAACCCAGTATAGACTATATCGCTATTTCGGCTGTCAATCTGCACTTGCATCCCGTCGCCACCCAAAAGAGATTCGTAGGGATATTTTCCCTGCTGCGTCCAACCCGGACTGCTTTCATAATTGTGTGGCCCAACCCAAACTCCGTTGTCCTGCAGGCCACCGTAAACATTATAATTCTTTTGGTGATCGATATTCACCGAATAAAATTGACCCACCGCAGGGGCGTTGTTCTTTATCCACGTTTTGCCGTCGTCATAGCTTATGTTTACGCCGCCGTCGTTGCCATCAATCAAGTGGCCGGGCATTTTTGGGTTTATCCAAAGGGCGTGATGATCTACGTGCACGTTGTCTGCATCTATGCTTTCAAAGGTCTTTCCGCCGTCTGAAGATTTCAGGATGGGTACGCCATACACATAGATTTTATCGGAATCGTTGGGATCCACATGAATCTTTCCGAAGTAATAGCCATAGGAATAATACAGATCGTCCAGAAAACCTTCGTGGGTTTTTTTCCAGTTTTTTCCGCTATCCGTACTTTTGTAAACTTCGGCGCCAATCACTGGAGTGTCAAACAACTGGCTGTTGGCATCATCGAGATATTTGGCCAAATCTTCGGGTTTAACGGTGCCTACGCGAACCATCTGCTTTACATTTTCGGCGCGGTATTTTTCCTGAAAACCGTTCATTTTCAAAAATTGATTCAGCTTTTTATCGTCCAAATTTAAAAAGGCGGCCACGTCCATGGTTTTGAAATCGTCTTTGGTGAGCATGTCCGTTTCTTCTTTTTTTGGCGCCTCCTTTCGGTGAAATTGGTTGTCCACAATCAAATAAACTGTAGTATCATCAACCACGGCGGTGCCCATCCGGCCCATGCCTTTCCCAATGGGCAAGCCACTGTTTTCGTTAGAAACTTTCACCCAAGTAGTTCCCGCATCGGTGCTTTTATAGACCCCGCTGCCCGGACCGCTGCCGTCAAAATTCCACGCCTTTCGGTCTTTGTCCCACGCCGTGGCGTACATGGTATTGAAATTTTTTGGGTTTGCCGAAATTTCAATAATACCCGTTTGGTCATTTATAAAAAGCGTTTTGCTCCAGGTTTTGCCGCCGTCGGTGGTTTTGAAAACGCCGCGCTCGTCGTTTGTTGAATACAAATGACCCACTGCGCCCACGATGACCTCGTTGGGATTGGAAGGGTTTATAAGAATACTGCTAATGTGATGGCTGTCCACAAGTCCTACGTTTTGCCACGTTTTTCCTTTATCGTCGCTTTTCAGCAACCCGATGCCGGCATAGGAAGAACGGGAAGCGTTCACCTCGCCCGTGCCTATCCAAATGGTGCCGTTTTGCCAATCTACCGCCACACAGCCCACGTTCTGCGTAGGGCTATTGTCCATTACAGCCGTAAAGGAAGTACCGTTGTTGTTGGTGTGCCAAAGCCCACCACTGGCGTAGCCCACATAAAACTCGACGGGATTGTTTGGGTTTACGGCAAAATCTACCACCCGGCCGCTCATAATGGTGGGACCAATATTTTTAAAGGGAAGGTTTTTTACCGTAGAAGTTTCCGCCAGTTGTGTTTTTTGTTGCAAACCAATTTCTATAACTTCTTTTGGGGTAGCGGGTGGCTGAGCGAAAGCTATCGTCGTAACGAGACAGCACAAAAAAGGAGTAACGATTTTCATACTTGGAAGGTTTTGGATTTGGAAGATAGTAAAACAGGGAAAACCCAGCAATTGTTTTACCCATTTAAAAGGGATTGAGCGTTCCTATTGATTTCAGATTAGGAAAAGTGCCGCAGAATATTTTTTTCAAATAGCTTAGTGCGCAAAACAAGTTCTACTCCCCTATACTTCAATATATTTTACTAACTTAGCCATATCCTTTAAAAAGCACTTCCTTAAAATAATTACCCTTCATAAACAAGTGCAAATCCCTAAGAAAATAAGTGCAAGTTTACTAAGCAATAAGCACAACTTTCTACCAAAATTTGTGCTTATTTTTTTTGTTCGTTGCGCATCAAGCCAAAATTTCTCTTAATCAAAATACTTTTTTTAATAAGAGGTATGCCTTATCTTGTTGCCAAATAGTAGGATATGGCAATAAAATACCGGATTACCCGAAGAAAAAACACAATGGATCCCAATAACGCTACGGGATACATTATGCAGGCAGTGGGCCATAGAGAAGTTGATTTGCGCTACCTGGCTTATGAAATAAGCAATATGAGCACCCATACCGAAGGCGATGTTTTGGGGGTTTTGATCATGTTGGTGAAACAATTAAAACACCATTTGGCCGATGGCGAGACGGTGGTTCTTGACGATCTGGGCAGGTTTAAGATTACTTTTCAGTGCAAGGCAGCTCCTAGCCCTGAGTTATTGGGGAAAAACAGCGTTAAGAAATTTGGGGTAAATTTTCTGCCTTCTACCGATTTTAAACGCTGGATGAAAGCCCATTTAAAAGTGCAAAAGGAAAAGAAGCGCTGACTATCTTTTCCGGATAATAAGCACCTCATCATCTGAAAACTCCATCCAGGCCAGATCGTAAATGTAATGGAACATCTTTTTTTGCGAATTGATATGGAAATGGGTGTGGTACTTAAACCGGAATTTTTTCTTCTCCAGCACATTCCTGTAAACCTTTATCTGAGATTTGTTAGGGCCCAACAATTCGGAAAGTATGGAATAGTTGCGCTTTAAATAGCCGTTTATTTCTATGGCTGCCAGTTTGGAAGCATACCGAAGGTGCTTGTGATAGTGGTTTTTGCAGTGGGTGGAACAGAAAATCATATCTGCCCTGCCCCGCAGTGGTTTTTGGCATATTTTACATTTCCTGTCCATATTGTTCCTGTATTTACCGTAAATATAAGCTATTCGTTCCTAACGGTTAAACACACTTATGGGCATATTCTCCTCTATAACAGGACTTTATTTTCACTAATTTTGATAAAAACCAGAAAAAACATCGCCATGGAACCTACAAAAACAAACGCCATAATCCTATACACGCCGCGCGCCAATGCGGGGCGCATAAAGTTAAAAATTCCCTATGAGTTAAAAGCGGAACGGGAGGCCTTTAAAAAGCTGAACGGCACCTTTTACCATTTCAACCAAAAACTGTGGAGTATTGTAAACACCCAGGAAAACCTAAAAAAGGTACAGCATCTTTTTGGAAGCAAACTGGTGATTGAAAACGAGGTGACCCCAACCAAGATGCCGCAATTCAGTCCTTCCGAAAAAACACAGAAGGAGCTGGACCGCAACCACCAAAAAATGGTCTTAAAAGGTTTTAGCACCAGCACCATCCGCAGCTACCAAAGCTGCTTGCTCCAGTTTTTTAGGTATTTCGAGACTGCAGATTTAAGGACCATTACCAAGACCCAGATTGAGGGCTACGTGTTTTTTCTGATCAATAAACACAAAATAGGCGAACAGCAGCAGAATATGGTCATCAACGCCATTAAGTGCTATTATGAGCATACGTTGGAAATGCCACGGGAATACTATAACATAACCCGCCCCAAGAAGAGCAAGGACCTGCCCAATGTCTTGAGTACTGAGGAAGTAAGGCAGATCATTAACCAGCCTACAAACATAAAGCACCGGGCCATTCTGCACGTTATCTATGGCGGCGGTCTGCGCGTGGGCGAGGTGAGGCGGTTGCGGGTAAAGGACATCCGCAGCGATGACGGCTATATATTCATTAAGGACAGCAAGGGCAAGCGCGACCGGCATACGGTGCTCAGCCCGTTGCTATTGGACCTGTTGCGCGATTATTACCGCCAGCACCGCCCCAGCTATTGGCTCTTTGAGGGGCAGGACGGCGGGCAGTACAGCGATAAGAGCATACAGCAAATATACCGGGCCGCGGCCAAGGCTACCAACAGCAATCCTTGGAGCACGCCGCACACCCTTCGGCACAGTTTTGCCACCCACCTTATGGAGCGTGGCGTAAACATACGATACATCCAGAGCGCCCTGGGTCATGCCAGCACGAAGACCACCGAGGTTTACACCCGTGTTTTGGGAATAAACAATAAAACATTAAAGAGCCCCTTGGATACCTTGTATGAATCGGTTACATTTGGAAAAAAAGACCCCAATTGACGTTCGCACATGTGCGATATAAACGCAATAGGGGTTCGTTTATAAACATGTTAGCAGCCATACAACGAACGCCGTTAAAATTCCGAACTTTGTAGAATGAAAATAGAAACTAAAATGGACACAGTAACACACGAGGCAAAAACATTTGAAAACATAAACTATTCCGAGAAAAAATTATCGGGCAGAGAGTTTCTAAACTGCGAGTTTAAGAACTGTAACTTTACAAAAAGTGATTTAAGCAATAATATTTTTGAGGACTGCTCTTTTAAAAGTTGCAACTTTTCACTGACAGTATTTCGCAACACAGGGTTAAGAACCATAAAATTTATTGGTTGCAAGCTAATGGGCATTGATTTTAGCGTAGTCAATAGTTTTTCATTTTCCGTAGCTTTTCAGGACAGCATTCTTGACTATTCTTCTTTTTTTCAGTGCAAAATGAAAAAGACAAATTTCACAGACTGTTCCTTAAAACAAGTGGACTTTAGGGAAACGGATTTATCAATGGCTGTTTTCAAAAACTGCGACTTGACATTAGCTTCCTTTGTGCGGACAAACCTTGAAAAAACGGACTTCCGCACAGCATTAAACTATTCGCTTGACCCTGAACAGAACAAAGTGAAAGGAGCTAAATTTTCGCATTTAGGACTTGTGGGATTGTTGTATAAATATAATCTTGACATTGAACAGTAACAAACAGAAAGATAGAAAATGTACGGCTGCTAACAGCGGTTTTGTGAAAGTGGGGTTTTAAGGCAAAATTTAAAGGTAATTTTATATATTTGACTTCAGTCCTAATGGAAAGGTTTGGGAACAAAAATCCCCACCTCCACAAAGCCGGCGGGACGTTAGCGGTAATTTTACCAAACAGAATGTTGAACATAAAAAAATATAATCCGATGAAGCTATAAGTAACTGTCCAAAATATATAAACTTAAACCTTTTCATTGCTTTCAAAAAGTAATGGAATTTTCTATTATTAACTTTTAAAAATTAGAAAAAATGACACAGTTACAAATGATTAACAAAACAAAATCTATAGCTCAACAAGACGAAAATATTTCCGCTGTTTTTATGTATGGTTCATTTACCAAAAACGAAGGAGACAAATATTCTGACATCGAATTTTACATCTTTGTAAAAAATAAAGAAAATTTCTCAGCAGAAAAATGGGTAAATCAAATTCATCCTGTGGCTTTATATTTTACCAACGAGTATGGAAGTGAAGTTGCCATTTTTGAAAATATGATAAGGGGGGAGTTTCATTTTTTGACAAACGACCAAATGGAAGTTATCAAATCGTGGGACGGTTTGGTAGAGTTTAGCG
>JBLWUV010000003.1:0-286088 GCA_048268785.1 Aequorivita sp. | reverse complement strand
GGATGGGACGGCACCTACAACGGGAGCCCCATGCCATCGAGCGACTACTGGTTCCGCGTGGAGTACCGCGAACAGGACGCACAGAAGGAATTCAAAGGACATTTTACCCTAAAACGATAAATAGAAATTATCGTGTAAAAAAAAAGCCCCATTCATATTTGGGGCTTTTTTTTATAAGACAGGGATTTAAATTTATTTTAAACCATTATCTATTTCTACATTGATATAAAAAACTTGTTTCTTATCATTAGAAATCCAATCCAAGAGAAAAGACGAAGGTGTTGTAAACCGATTTAATTTCGGCGCTATCGGTCAATCCGATTGAGTATAATTGTTGATTTCGATTTTGTTCGGAGCGGGAATAGGCGATGTTTGCATTGAGACGCCCAAAATTGTAACCCAAGCCGCCAGAAAAACCTATGAGCTCTTCAACAATGTTCGGTTTGTTATAGGGACTTTCTTCGAAATGGAAACCACCTCTAAGGCTCAATTGGCCAATTCGATATTCGCCACCGGCCTTGAATGAAGATGCTCCCTTCAAATTGTTTTGGATTGTTTGGTTTAACGCACTAAAATAAGGACTATAAGAATTGTTCAGTTCGCTAAATTTAATGGTCGAAAAGTCCTTATAGGAATAATCAAAACTGATCAATCCTTTCTGCCCAAAAATATAGGCAGCGCTGACCGACAGTTTGGCCGGTGTGCGAAGATTGTAATCTTCATAAACATTAATTATGGCGGGATCTATTTGGTTAAAAAGGGTTTCACCATTAAAAACATATTTGCTTTCCAAATACTGGCTGGTTTCCTCAGAAATTTGTAGCCAAGTGGGCGAATCAAAACTTAAACCCAAGCGGAAATTTGAAGCAATTTTTGCAATGGCTCCAATTTGCGCAGAAATTCCAACTCCATAAACTGACAGATTGTTTTCAAAACCAATATTTTTGATCTTGGAATTGGTGTTGTTATTGGTTTCCCGGAGATAGGAACTTTGTTCAAAATTCAGGGTATGGGTATTTAAATTTGCGCCTATGAAGAAATTGTTCCCAATCTGGGATGCAATATTCAAGGAAAATTTGCTTTGATTGCCTTGGAACAATTGTAAATATTCTTGATTGAACTGGGAACCGGCAAGGTTGGAAACATAACTGCTATTGGAAGGATTGTTAGGTTCCAGAGGATCAAAAAGGAATGCTTGGTAGCCCAAAAATGCGTTTTGAAATTGGGAGCCTTGCGATTCGCCCAAATAATTATAACGGCTGGAAATGGTTTCGCCGGATTGCAATTGTAATTGGGACAAGGGAATTCCTTGAGCTTGTTCGAGAAAAAAGTTACCAATGGATTTATTTCCCATTCCCTGTGAATAGATTTCATCATCAAAACTTTTCGTTGTATTAAAGTTCAAGCCTATGGTAATTTTTTTGAGGATGGCTTGTTCCTTGGTATTGTCAATTACGAAAACCCCGCCGAATTGGTTAATGCCCGCATCGTCTGAAAAACTCTTTTCGCGATGGTTGAAATAATCCGTTTTGTTTTCAACATCGAACAAGGTGGTGGAGAACATTAGGTTGGATTTTAAGAATACCGCACTACCCGCCGGATTGACATTGATTGCGGAATAGTCATTTCCCAAAGCGCCCATTGCGCCGCTCAAAGCCGTGTAGCGAGCAGTTCCCGTATTTTGTTCGGTGCTATAGCGAAGACCATCGCCAATATTTTGTGAAAATAATAGGGTGCCCGAAAGAAGGGTGCCGCATAAAAAAACTAAATTTTTCATTTGTTTTTGATTGATTTAAAAATAGAAATGCCCAAAGTTTTATTCCGATGGATTCAGAATTAACCATGGGCAAGGATTTTATGTTTTAAAAAATTTACTGTGATTTTTTATCCACGTCCCCGGCTGCCACTGCTTCGAGTGCTACCGCTACTTGAACGGCCACTGTTGCCCGAACTTCGGATGGAACCGGAATTGCTGCTTCGGGTTGGGGAGGAGTAGCTGCCACCTCGCGTAGTGTTGTTACTTCTTACGGGAGGAGAATAACTTCCACTTCGCGTAGTATTGGAGGATGAATTTCTTATCACTTGGTTTGGATTTGATCGAATGACCCGTGTATTTTCCGAGCGGGTCGTATTGGCGCGAACACTATTTCTGTTGATGCGTCGAGCTGCTTCGGAACGGCTATAAGAATTGCTGCGGGTGGGCGACACTGTTCTGGCACGGTCGCGGGATTGGACATAATCGGTATTTCTTCGTCCTCTATTATAGGAATAATCGTTATAATGTGAATAATTGTAATAGGGATAACCGTTATAGTATCCATAACCATAATACGGATATCCGTAAAAAGGATAACCATAATAGCCATAATAAGGATAGCCCCAACCCCATCCATAACTTATTCCCCAATAGGGAGAATGATACCTATAATAGGGATAGCCCCAACCCCAATAATGATAATAGAAAGGATTGTAGTAAAAACCATAGGAGCCTGAATTGTAAATATTGACCGTAACACTCTCGGCATTGTTTCCCCAAGGCCCATACCCATCTTCAACATAAGTATCCTCAATAATTATGTTTCCATTCTCATCCAAACTTTCGGAGGTGGAATAGGCTTCGATATCAGTAAAAATTGCACCTTCCTCGGGAACATCGGAGTAAGCAATCGCCTTTGATTGAAAATATTGTTTGTAATAATTGGATTTTTCATAGGAATCGTTTGCATTGGCTTCGTTTTCAGCGGTTTGGTTCCCCGAGGCATAAATTCCGTCATTTTGGTCATACCCTTTACTATAAGTTCCACACGAAGCAAGCAAAAGGGATAAAGCCCCAGTAAATACTAATGGGACGTATTGTTTTAATTTGAAAATTGCAGTGGACATATCTATAGTAATTTTATTGTTGAACTTCATAAAAATAAGTAGTTTTGCGGAAAATAACTAATCGTTTAACATAGGGGCAACATTTGTGCCAAAACCCGACAATGGCTAAGAATTTAACAACGAGGGAAGAAGATTATTCCAAATGGTATAACGAACTGGTAATTAAGGCCGATCTTGCGGAAAATTCCGGGGTGCGGGGCTGTATGGTTATTAAACCTTATGGCTACGCGATTTGGGAACGGATGCAAGCGGAATTGGACCGTATGTTTAAGGAAACCGGCCATCAAAACGCATACTTTCCGCTATTTATTCCGAAATCCTATTTTAGCAAAGAGGCCAGCCATGTCGATGGGTTTGCAAAGGAATGTGCCGTGGTAACCCATTATCGTTTAAAAAATGCCGAAGATGGCAGCGGGATTATTGTAGATCCTGACGCCAAATTGGAAGAGGAGCTTATTGTGCGGCCTACTTCCGAAACCATTATTTGGGATACCTATAGAAAATGGATTCAATCCTACCGCGATTTGCCGCTATTGATAAACCAATGGGCAAATGTGGTGCGTTGGGAAATGCGCACCCGATTGTTTTTGCGCACTGCCGAATTTTTATGGCAAGAAGGCCACACGGCCCACGCAAGCAAGGAGGAAGCAATTGCCGAGGCAGAGCAAATGATGAATGTCTATGCTGATTTTGTGGAGAATTTTATGGCCATTCCGGTCGTAAAGGGAACGAAAACCGCCAGCGAACGATTTGCCGGCGCTTTGGAAACCTATTGCATTGAGGCTTTGATGCAGGATGGAAAGGCGCTTCAGGCAGGAACCTCGCATTTTTTGGGGCAAAATTTCGCAAAAGCTTTCGATGTTAAATTTACCTCCAAAGAGGGTGTTTTGGATTATGTGTGGGCCACCTCTTGGGGCGTTTCCACGCGTTTGATGGGCGCATTGGTGATGACCCATAGCGACGACAATGGCCTTGTTTTGCCCCCAAATTTGGCGCCAGATCAAGTTGTGATTGTACCAATTTATAGAAGTGAAGCGGAGTTTGATGCGGTGGATCAGGTTGCCAAAAGTTTAATGAAAGAATTGCGTTCGAAGGGAATTAGGGTAAAATACGACAATCGCGATACCCAAAAGCCAGGCTGGAAATTCAACGAATATGAGTTAAAGGGCGTGCCGGTGCGAATAGCGATTGGCCCTAAGGATGTAGAAAAAGGCACGGTAGAATTGGCGAGACGTGATACGCTTCAAAAGGAATTTATTGCTACCGAAAGGGTGGTTGAAACGGTTGTTTTGCTTATGGATGAAATTCAACAAAATCTTTTCCGGAAGGCTATTGATCATCGTTCCGCAAACACCACCGAAGTAACTTCCTATGAAGAGTTTAAGGCTGTTTTGGATTCCAAGGGCGGCTTCATTTTGGCGCATTGGGATGGAACGTCCGAAACGGAGGAGCAGATTAAAAACGAAACGAAGTCAACCATTCGGTGTATTCCGTTAAACGGAAAAAAGGAAGAGGGTAAATGTATGGTAACAGGCAAACCTTCGGCCCGAAAAGTGCTTTTTGCAAGGGCTTATTAATTTTTTTTGAAAAAAGTAATTTAGGATTTGCGCCATTCAAAAATAGTTGTATTTTTGCATCCGCATTTGAAAATAAAAATGGTCCGTTCGTCTAGGGGTTAGGACGCCAGGTTTTCATCCTGGTAACAGGGGTTCGATTCCCCTACGGACTACAAAAACAGAATTTAACAAGAATAAAATGGCAAACCACAAGTCGGCATTAAAGAGAATTAGAAGCAACGAGGCTAAGCGCTTGCGCAATCGGTATCAGCATAAAACCGCTCGTAACGCAATGAAGCGTTTTCAGGAACTTACGGACAAGAAAGAAGCTGAGACCATGTTTCCAACGGTTGTTTCTATGATCGATAAATTGGCTAAGAAAAACATTATTCACAGAAATAAAGCTTCCAATTTAAAATCAAATATGGCCAAGCACGTTGCCGCGCTTTAATTCTTAAAGAAAAAAATAAAAGACCCTTTCAGGAAACTGGAAGGGTTTTTTGTTTTTGGAGAAAATTTAAAATTTTACAGCATTCCCACTGAGGCGGGGACCAATGCCGAAAAATCGCCATTGTTCCTCATAATGTCGCGAACAATGGTAGAGGAGATATTTGAAACCTCGGGGGCGCAGATTAAAAAAATGCTTTCTACCTTGGCCATTTTATAATTGGTCTGGGCTATGGGCTGTTCAAAATTTAAATCGGTGGTGTTTCGAAGGCCGCGAACTATAAACTGCGCGTTTTGTTCCCTACAGAAATTGGCGGTCAATCCCGTATAGCTTTTTACAACAATCTTTGAATGTCCCTTAAAGGCATTCTCAATAAATTGAATTCTTTTTTCCAACGGGAACATTGTGTTTTTGGCGGCATTTTCACCAATAGCGATTATCACTTCATCAAAAAGTGAAAGCGAACGTTCTATGATGTCTACGTGACCAAGGGTGATTGGGTCAAAAGTTCCGGGAAAAACTGCGCGTTTCATTATAGGGCTATTGGACTACTAAAATAACGAGTTTGGATATAAAATCTGATTTCTTTTTAGAAAAACTTCAAAATCAAAATACAGAGTGCAGCGATTACGGTAGCCAACACAACGCCTCGGGCCCTATAATATTGGTTCTTTTTTAGGAAAATAAAAAAGACTGCCAAATTTAAAATGGCACCCAACGCGATTAAACTTCCTAAAAAATCATTCGCTATGGCCGCCTTTAGGGTCGATTCCAGGCTGAGATCGGAAAAAAAGAAAATATAAAGGTAGGTTCCGGCAAGGTTGGCGGCCAAACCGATGCTTGCGCCGATGATAATTTCCTTGAAATGTGGTTTCATTTTTTAATGGCCGATTGGTTCGGCTTTTTTTATGGGTAGGTTTTGAAATTTTAAAAATCCCAACTGTTCAATTCCTTTATTGCGTGGTGGGCAGTTAAATCGAATTGAACGGGAACAACCGATACAAAACCGTGGCTTAACGCCCACTCGTCGGTATCCTCACCTTTGTCCTCATTGATAAATTCACCCGTAAGCCAATAATAATCGCGCCCCAATGGATTGGTGCGCTTGTCAAATTTTTCTTCCCAATGAGCGTTGGCCTGTCTGCACACTTTTATCCCCTTTATTTCAGCCTGCGGCAAATTGGGGATATTTACGTTTAGGACTACGCCTTTGGGCAGTCCGTTTTTTAATGTTTGTTGGGCAATGGTTTTTACAAATTCCCGCGCCGGCCCAAAATTGGCTTCCAAGGAATAGTCCAATAGAGAAAATCCAATGGAGGGAATCCCGAGAGTTCCGGCTTCCACGGCCGCACTCATCGTGCCGCTGTAAATTACATTAATGGAAGAGTTGCTGCCGTGATTGATACCGCTGACGCACAAATCTGGTTTGCGTTTTAGGATTTCATTTACGGCCAATTTAACACAATCTACGGGTGTGCCGCTACAACTGTACTCTTTTTGTGGCGCTCCATTGGCGATTTTTATACTATTGCAATATAAAGTGTCGTTTATGGTAATGGCGTGGCCCATTCCACTCTGCGGAGAATCGGGCGCCACTACGCACACATCGCCGAGGGAATTCATGGTTTCTATTAATGATCTTATTCCCGGTGCATTGATGCCGTCGTCATTGGTTACCAAAATTAAGGGTCTCTTTTTCGACATATTTAAAATTGAATTTTCAAAAACGCAAAAGTACAAGTATTAATCTTGAATTCTCCTTCTCCATTGAAAATTACCGTTTAACAAAAAATTAGTACCCCTTTGCTTTCGTGGCACAGTTTTTTATATAATTTAGACCATTCAAAAAAAATAAATTAGCACGTATGCGGATAATGAAGAAAAATTTTAAAATCCTGTTTTTGGCTGTATTTGTTTCAGTAGCTTCCTGCAGTTTCACCACCAAGGAATTCAACGATCCGGATAAAGACAAATTACTTTTAGACCTTATTACCTACGTAATGCAAAAAGGCCATTACGACCCCAAAAATATAGACGATGCGTTTTCGGAAGATGTTTATAACAATTTCCTAAAGGGATTAGATCCTTTGAAGCGCTATTTTCTTGCCTCTGATATTGCTGAATTCGAAAAATACAAAACCGAAATTGACGATCAAATCAAGAACAAGGATCTTTCCTTCTTCAATTTGGTTTATGACCGTTTTCAGGAACGGATGCAGGAGGTCCAGAAAATCTATCCGCAAGTATTGGAAAAGCCCTTCGATTTTTCTAAAAAGGAAACCATCAATGTAGATTATGACAACTTGGCCTACGCCCATTCCACCAAAGAATTAAAATCGCGATGGGAGCAGCAGTTAAAGTTTTCTACACTTTCGGGCTATTATGATTTGGTAGAGGAACAAAAAAACAAGGAAAAGGGAATTACTTCCCCCAAAGATTCCACAGGCGATGCTTTGCAGGCAATTACAAAGGAAGATGAAAAGAATACCAAGACTGGACCCTTTGTACCCAAATCACTGGCCGAACTTGAAAAGAAGGCGCGCGAAACCACCAAGACCTCTTTGGATGAATATTTTGATTTTGCCAAGGATTTGGAGCGTAAAGATTACTTCTCCATTTATCTCAACACCATTGTGGAGGAATATGACCCACACAGTAATTATTTTGCGCCGCCCGATAAGGATCGGTTCGATCTTCAAATGTCCGGAAAACTGGAAGGGATAGGGGCAAGGCTTCAAAAGAAAAATGATTACATCACCGTAATCGAAATCATCAGCGGTGGCCCAGCGTGGCGAAGCGAAAAAATTGAAGTGGGCGATGCTATCTTGAAGGTGAAGCAGGAAAATGAAAAAGACCCCGTAAGCATCGTTGGAATGCGAATTGACGATGCCGTAAAATTAATAAAAGGCCCAAAGGGAACGAAAGTTACCCTCACCATTAAAAATGTAGATGGCACCATTTCAGACAAGGTTTTGACCCGTGATGTGGTGGAGCTTGAAGAAACCTATGCCAAATCATCGTTTATAGAAAAGGACGATCGCAAGTTTGGGTTGATCAATTTGCCCCAGTTCTATTTTGATATGGATAACTATAAGGAACGCAACGCGGCCACCGATGTGAAAAAGGAAATCGTCCGTTTGAAGGAACAGGGAATGGAAGGCTTGATTCTGGACCTGCGCGACAATGGTGGCGGTTCTTTGAGAACGGCAGTGGATATTGCAGGTTTGTTTATTAAAAAAGGGCCGGTGGTGCAAGTGGCTTCCACAGGAAACAAGGAAGTGCTGGAAGATAAGGATAGCGAGGTTGTTTGGGATGGTCCCTTGGTGATTTTGGTGAATGAGCTTTCCGCCTCGGCGTCAGAAATTCTGGCCGCAGCGATGCAGGATTACAAACGCGCCATCATTTTGGGCAGCAAGCAAACCTATGGCAAGGGAACGGTCCAAAACGTTATTGATCTTAACCAATGGCTTCGTAAAAATGACATGGGCGATTTGGGAGCACTAAAAATTACTTCCCAAAAATTCTATCGCGTAACCGGCGGTTCTACTCAATTGGAGGGCGTAAAAAGCGATGTGGTCATGCCCGATCGATACAGCTATATTGACGTGGGGGAACGCGATTATCCAAACCCGCTGCCCTATGATAAAATTGATGCAGCCAAATATAACGTGTGGGACGGCTATATCGATTACGAGGAAACAATTCAAAAAAGCCAAGCCCGAATGGCCCAAAATGAACAACTGAAATTAATCGATGAAAACGCCAAATGGATCAAGGAAAGAAGGGACGAAAAAGTGGTGAACCTAAATTTTGATGCCTACAGCGCGGAAATTGAACAGCGAAAACAGGAAACCAAACGCTTTGAGGGCATTGATGAGTATGACAACCAGCTAACCTTTGAGTCCTTGCCCTATGAAACGGCCTTGATGAAACAGGACACCACCCTTTCCGCCAAACGAAAAAGATGGCATAAAAATCTTAGTAAGGATATTTATGTAGAAGAAGCGGTTCACGTGTTGGAAGATTTAAAAATGAATAATATTAAAACCGGCAAGGTAGCCGATATTAAAAACTGATTTCTTCGCCCAAACCAGCAGTCATTCGCGACTGGGCATAGTAATTTTTATTAAATTTGAAGTGTGAAAAACTCCACTTCCTTAACTAGAATTGCGCTCCAAAAGTTCAAGAAAAACTTTTGGGGCGTTTTTAGTTTGGGGTTTTTAGCGCTTTGCGTGCTGATCGCCATTTTTGCCTATGCCTTGGCGCCAGACAATTCGCAGAACGCAAACCAGATGCACCTGTCCATCCATTCCAAAAATCCCGGTTTTTCGGTGCAGATGCTCACCATCCCTGCAGCGGTTGAAGCCCAGAATCCCGTGTCGGTTTTTTTCTTTGGAAAAAAGAACGTCGCCACGGAAATTCCGATAGCGAGTTTTTCGCTGAAACAGAATTCCATCGAGATTACGGAATACACAACCGACGGCGTGCACGGCCTCCAAAAGGAATATCCGCTTTCCTTGTTCCCCGAGGCCAATTCCGCAAAGGAAATTCCCCAAAAATACATTTCCCAAAAAAAATTTCTCCTCGGCACCGATAAATACGGACGCGATCTTTTAAGCCGAATGTTGGTAGGCATCCGCATTTCGCTGGCCATTGGTTTTGTTTCGGTTTTCATTTCCTTGGTGATTGGAATTGCGATGGGTGCAGTGGCGGGTTATTTCGGCGGAAAAATTGATGCGGCCATTATGTGGCTCATTAACGTAACTTGGTCCATTCCCACCTTGCTTTTGGTGATTGCCATTACCCTGGCCTTGGGCAAAGGGTTTTGGCAAGTTTTTATCGCCGTGGGATTGACCATGTGGGTAGAAGTGGCCCGCGTAGTTCGGGGTCAGGTGATGGGCGTAAAACAGTTGCAATATGTTACCGCCGCTCGTGCCTTGGGCTTTAATGATTTTAGAATTATCGTGAAACATATTCTCCCTAACAGTATGGCTCCGGTAATTATTATTTCCGCGGCCAACTTTGCAAGTGCTATTTTGATTGAAAGCGGACTTTCCTTTTTGGGAATTGGAGCCCAACCGCCCATGCCCAGTTGGGGTGGCATTATTAAAGACCACTACGCCTATATTATTTTGGGAAAACCTTTTCTCGCCCTAATCCCCGGATTGGCCATTATGGCGTTGGTCACGGCTTTTATGTTAATAGGAAACGCACTGCGCGACGCGATGGATGTCCGCAATGCTTAATTGAAACCGAATGAACCGAAAATATATTTACCCCTTAGTAATTGTTATTGTAACAATCCTCCTTTATTATGCGGACGATTTGTTCGAGAAAGAACAAACTTCCGTTGCTGAGACCAATTGGGTGAATGAAGGTAATCAAAAGGAATTTGACGATACTTTCCTACCTGCCTCAACGACCGGAGCCATCGTAAAACACAACTTTTTCACCCTTTCCTATTCCGAAGCACACGAACAGGCCGAGTGGGTGGCCTATGAATTAAAGAAAAGCGATCTTTCCAAAAATGAATTTGAGCGACCCTATTTTATCGAAGACAAAAGGGTAAAAACAAAATCGGCCGACTGGCGCAACTATAAAAATTCCGGCTATGACCGCGGCCATCTCTGTGCGGCCGGCGACCGAAGGTTTTCTTTTGAAGCGTATAATGAAACCTTTCTCACCAGTAATATTAGTCCACAGGACCACGACTTCAACGCGGGCATTTGGAACCGTTTGGAGCAGAAAGTGCGCTATTGGGCCGATAAATTTGATGGGGTTTACGTGGTAACGGGCGGCGTTTTAAAAGGCAAAATGAAAACCATTGGCGAAGAAAAGGTTTCGGTTCCCAATGCATTCTATAAAATTGTGGTAGATATTTCCGATGGAAATTATAAGGCCATCGCGTTTTTGATTCCCAACAGGGCTTCGGGCGATTCTTTTTATGACTACGCAGTTTCTATTGACGAGGTGGAAGCCAAAACAGGAATCGATTTCTTTCCGAAGTTGCCGGCTGCTATTGAAACAAATTTGGAATCCATGAAAAATTTAAAAGCTTGGGGCAAGCGGTAGGTTTCAAAAAAATTTGAATTTAGCATTCAATATTGGGAATGGAGTATTAGGCGTTCCCGGTTTTCTATTTGAAAATTTCTAATTCATTTTGAATTTCGTTTTCGTTTTCTGTTTTACTTCCCGCAGACAGGTTTCGATTTTTTTTAAGAATAATGATAATTGGCCCCGTCCAACTTCACAAAAATAAACAGCAAAATAGTGAAGCCCCAAAGTGCGGAACCTCCATAACTAAAGAAGGGCAACGGAATTCCAACCGTGGGAAAGATACCCGAAACCATTCCAATATTTACAAAAAAGTGAAAAAAGAGTATGGCTGCCACACTGTAGCCATAGACCCGCCCAAATTGCGATTTCTGTTTTTCGGCCCTAAATAGTATTCTTAAAATTAGTCCCACGAACAGCAGGATGACCACCATACTGCCAGCAAATCCCCATTCCTCGCCAACGGTGCTAAAAATATAATCCGTGTGTTGTTCGGGCACAAAATTTCCTTTTGTTTGCGTGCCTTGTGTCCAGCCTTTGCCCAACCATCCGCCGTTGGCTATGGCAATTTCACTTTGGTGGGTGTTGTAGCCAATGCCGCGCGCGTCCACTTCCTTTCCCAAAACAATATTAAATCGGTCGCGGTGGCGTTGGTCAAAAACATTGTTAAAAATAAAGCTTACCGAAAACGCAAAGGCAATGCATCCGGCGCCAATCAGAATATATTTAATTACATTCGGACGTTTTTTTCTGTTTCGGAAGAAAATAAAACTGCCCACCAACACTATGGCCAATGCAACCCAAACCGCCCCAAACGCCAGGGTGGAAACGAAGAGCATTACGGCGAACAGTCCCAATAAAAGATACACTCCGTGAAGGCCTTCCCGATACAGCGGAAACACAAAGGCCGCATAGATGAGCGCGCTTCCCGGATCGGGTTGGGGCACGATAAAAATGGCCGGCAACGCAATGATGGTGAAGGCGGCAATCTGGTGCTTGAGTTCCTGCATATTGGTTTGAATATCGCTCACGTATTTTGCCAGCGCCAGTGCCGTTGCGGCCTTGGCAAATTCACTGGGCTGAAGGCTAAAGCTTCCGAAGGCATACCACGAGGTTGCGCCAGAAATATTTTTACCAAAAACGAAGAGTCCCAAAAGGGAAACTAACGAAATAATATAAAAAATGCTCGCGAATTTCTCGTAAAACTTCGATTCAATGGCGAGCAGAAAAATGATCAGAATTACGCTGAAACCGATAAACATAAACTGCCTCGCATAAATTTGGTCAAAATCCCAAAATCCTTTGGCCGTGTCGCTTAGGGAAGCAGAGTAAATGTTGATCCACCCCATAACGACCAGGGCGATGTACATAAAAATCATCAACCAATCAAAACGAACGTAGCTTCTTCCGGTGGCCATCAGCGATTGATTGAAAAGGGTTGGCCGCTGTAGGGCTTGGCATATTCGGCCTCTAAGCTGCCTTCCAGCACATATTTTTCCATATCGGTTCGGGTTATTTCGCCCTTTAGGTATTTTTCGATCATTAAACCGGCAATGCGTCCCGCCCATCGCGAGCCCCAATACCCGTTTTCCACAAATACCGCAATCGCGATTTTTGGGTTGTCCTTGGGAGCGAAGGCCACGAAAATCGAGTGGTCCGTAAGTTGCACCCGTTTGCCATTGATTTTGGTAAAATTTTCGGCCGTACCGGTCTTTCCGCAAATTTCGATACCCGGAACCTGAATGGACGAAGCCGTTCCGCGTTTGTAAACTTGGTACATTCCTTCCACCACGGGCTTAAAATTTTCAGGCTCCACGGTGGTGTAGTGTTTTTCCTTAAATTTCTGTGGGATTGTATCCGGACCAATTATATTCTTAATAATATGTGGGGTGTAATAATAACCCCGATTGGCAATGGCAGCCGTAAAGTTGGCCATTTGCATCGGCGTTAGCAAAACCTCGCCTTGCCCAATAGCGTTTGAAATGGTGGCCAACGAAGACCAATTGTGGGCCGGATAGTCGTGGATTTTATTGTAATATTTTGAGGTGGGAATATTGCCTCTCTTTCCGCTGGGAAGGTCATAGCCCAAAAAATCGCCGAGCCCAAAACTCATCAAATCGTTTCGCCACGCATCGATGCCCTCTTGCGGCGTTGGATATTTATCGATTATTCTTTTGTAAACATTACAGAAATAAGCATTGCAACTGTTGGCGATGCCTCCAACCATAGCCAATGGAGACGGATGGCTGTGGCAGCCCAAGGTTCTGTTTCCATACCGATAACCGTGGTAACAGGCAAATCGGTCCAGCGTATCTACCGCTTTTTCGTGAAGCCCCACCAAAGCCGTAAGCGTTTTAAATGGCGATCCGGGCGGATATTCTCCCATCAAAACCCGGTCGTATAAGGGTTTTCCGATGGTGTCGTACCAAAGTTTGGTGAAGTTTTTTGAACGGTCCCGCCCCACCAATAGAGAAGGGTCATAACTTGGGGCCGTAATAAGCGCCAGGATTTCACCGGTTTCGGGTTCAATGGCCACAATGCCGCCCCGTTTGTGGATCATCAATTCCTCTCCATATTTTTGTAGGGTGGCGTCAATGGTTAGTTGCACGTCGTGGCCGCGTTCCGGCAAGGTGTCGAAAATACCTTCTTTATAAGGCCCAATATCACGGTTGAAGCGGTCTTTTTGGATATATTTCACGCCTTTGATGCCGCGCAGCACCTCCTCATATTCCTTTTCAACCCCAGCGGTGCCGATAAGTTCCCCCATTTGGTAATAGGGATTTTTTTCAATGATGGCGTTGTTGACCTCCGCAATATAGCCCATTACGTTCGCGGAATGATCTACCTGATATTCACGAAGGGAACGGCGCTGAATGTAAAAGCCTTGGTATTTATACATTTTTTCCGAAAGGGAAGCGTAGTCGGCCTTGTTCAATTGTGGAATTACTACGGAAGGCAATCGGGGGGAATAGGTTTTTGCCTTTTCAAGGATTTCTATGAAGTCTTGTTTGGTTATTTTAAGCAGACTGCAAAATTCCAACGTATCCAACGGTTTCACATCGCGCGGAATCACCATTACGTCATAGGAAGGTTGGTTGGAAACCAAAAGTTTCATATTTCGATCGAACATATACCCGCGCTGCGGATAATCATACATTACCTTGATCGCACTGTTCTGCGATAGGGAATCGGGAGAAGCGTCGTATATCTGCAAATAGAAGAGGCGGGCCGTAAACAGCAAGCCCGTGAACAAAACCAACGCTATTAGCACCATCTTTCTCATGTGGTTTTTCTATTGAAAAGGATCATCGTGCAAACAATGACCACAATGGTAAATAATCCTGAAAACAACGTAGATTTCAAAAGTAGTAGTATGTGTTTAAAGCTGAAAATTTCCAATGAAAACATCACAAAATGGTGCATAAAAACCAAGGAGGAAATATAGGTGAGCCTTTCCATGGGATCGGCTTTTTTTATTTTAACACTGTTGTATTCATAGCTAACCCCGAACGAATATTTTAAAACCACCGGTCGAATGTAGGCGATAAAGGCACAGGCCGCGGCGTGAACCCCACCCGAATCCTCAAAAATGTCGATGGAAAGCCCTAAAAGAAAACTCAGGAAAATCAGCAGACCCTTGTTGCCGTCGAGTGGATACATTAAAATAAAGAAAATATACAGATAGGGGTTGATGTAGCCCAAAAGATTGATGTTGTTCAGTATTAACACTTGAAGGAAAACAAGGACCAAAAATCGGACTATATTTAAAATTATATCATTGTTCTTCATCGTTCACCCTTTTCTCGAGTTCCAAAATCTCCGGTGCTTCCGTGTTTTCTATTAAATAAACATTTTCCAAAGCGGTCATGTCGTTGAACAGCTGCACGTTCACATAATAATAATTGTCATCCTTGTCCAAGTGAAAATCCTTCACCGTGCCAATTAAAAGCCCTTCCGGGAAAATGGTAGAGCGGCCACCGGTAACAATGGTGTCGCCTTTTGCCAATTTTGCCAGCCTGGGAATATCTACCAATTGGGCCACGTTTGGATCTTCGGTGTCCCATTTCAGCGAGCCGAAATGGCCCGAGTTTTTATGTTTGGCGTTAATCCTACTTTTGGTATTCAGTATGGATTGAACGGTGGCGTAGTTTTGGGATACGTCGCTAACAATACCTACCACGCCTTTGGACGAAATTACCCCCAAATCAATTTTAATGCTGTCGCGTTCTCCCTTATCGAGCGTTAACTGGTTTTTGGTCTTTGAATAGTTATTGTTGATGACCCGCGCCGTGAAATATTTAAATTTTACGGGCAGTAGGGCAGTGTCCAGTTTTTCAATGGAATTACGTTCTTTAAAATGCTCCAACTTTTTGCGGAGCATTAGGTTTTCCTCTAACAACTGCTGGTTTTCCCTGCCCAGGGTAAAGTAGTCGGTAATGGTGTTCCGAAAGGTGTAAATGCCGCCGGTAATTGAATTGGCCGAACTTATAAATTTGTCGTTGTGATAATTGTGGGTTTGGATGGTAAGCGCTACCGAAATGGTAAAAAGCACGGCAAACAACAGGAAATTTTTATTCCGAATGAAAAAAAATATAATCTGTTGCATTGCTTTGTGGGGTTAATAAATTCTGCTTTCTATTGCGAGCAACGCCATAAATGGGCAATTATTTTTTAAGTTTTTCAGGGAAAAAATCGCTTCCGAAAAAATTATTTAATCAAAACGCTTTTATACTTGTTTAGATTTTTCAAGCAAATACCCGTACCGCGGACCACTGCGCGCAGTGGGTCTTCGGCTATGTAAACCGGCAGGTCCGTTTTTTGGGAAAGCCTTTTGTCGAGCCCGCGAAGCATCGACCCGCCGCCGGCAAGGTAGATTCCGGTGTTATAAATATCGGCCGCGAGTTCGGGAGGGGTTTGTGAAAGGGTTTCCATTACAGCATCCTCAATACGAAGGATGGATTTGTCCAGCGCCTTTGCTATTTCCCGATAGGAAGTTTGTACCTGTTTCGGTTTTCCTGTGAGCAAATCGCGCCCCTGCACGTCCATTTCATCGGGTGGAAGTTCAAGATCTTCGGTAGCGGCACCAATCTGGATTTTTATTTTTTCCGCAGTACGCTCGCCCACATACAGGTTGTGTTGGGTGCGCATATAATACACAATGTCGTTGGTAAAAACGTCACCCGCAATTTTTATGGATTTATCGCAAACAATTCCGCCAAGGGCAATTACGGCAATCTCGGTGGTGCCGCCCCCTATGTCCACAACCATATTTCCTTTGGGTTGCATAATGTCCACCCCAATTCCGATGGCCGCGGCCATAGGCTCGTGGATCAAATAAACCTCCTTGCCATTCACCCGTTCGGCGCTTTCCTTAACCGCGCGCATTTCAACTTCTGTAATGCCGCTGGGAATGCAGACTACCATTCGCAACGAAGGTTTGAGCCATTTCTTTTTCAATGCGGGAATGTCGCTGATGAACATATTGATCATTTTTTCGCTTGCGTCAAAATCGGCAATTACCCCGTCTTTCAACGGCCGGATGGTTTTGATGTTTTCGTGCGTTTTTCCCTGCATCATAGCGGCCTCGCGGCCCACGGCGATAATTTTTCCCGAGCTTCTGTCGCGCGCTACAATAGAGGGCGCATCCACAACTACCTTGTCGTTGTGGATTATCAGTGTGTTTGCGGTACCAAGATCGATGGCTATTTCTTCAGTCAGGAAGTCAAAAAATCCCATAGTGTAAGTCGGTGGTGTTGAAAGTTAACGTGTTAGGTTTGGTTTTTTAACAAATGTACTAATTTTTAATGCTTAAAATGGCGCGTGCCGGTAAATACCATCGCCATTTCATTTTCGTTGCAATAATCAATGCTCAATTGGTCCTTAATGGAACCACCGGGCTGGATAACAGCGGTTATGCCTGCTTGGTCGGCAATTTCGACGCAATCGGGAAACGGGAAAAAAGCGTCGCTCGCCATCACGGCGCCCTCTAAATTGAAATGAAACGATCGTGCTTTTTCAATGGCTTGCCGCAAGGCATCAACGCGGCTGGTTTGGCCGGTTCCGCTGGCGCAAAGTTGTTTCCCCTTTGCCAAAACGATGGTGTTGCTCTTGGTGTGCTTACAAATTTTTGAAGCGAACAACAAATCTTCTAACTCTTGCGGATTGGGTTTATTGTTTGTGGCCTGCGTTAAAATTTCGGAGCTGTCGGTAATGCCGTCCTTATCCTGAACCAAAACCCCGTTCAAACAGGTCCTGATTGTGGTGGTTGGAAGTTCAATTTCCTTTTGGGCCAATAAAATCCGGTTCTTTTTGCTTTCCAAAATTTGCTGCGCTTTCGCGGAAAAAGAGGGGGCGATAACCACTTCACAAAACAGATCGTTGATGTCTGTGGCGGTGGCCTCATCAATTTCAACGTTGCTGATCAAGATTCCGCCGAAAGCCGAAACCGGATCGCCGGCCAAGGCAGCCATATAGGCTTGTTGAACGGTTTCGCGCTGGGCAATGCCGCAAGCGTTGTTGTGTTTCAAAATGGCAAAGGTGGGCGCTTCGCCTTTAAATTCAGACATTAAATTTACCGCGGCATCAACATCCAAAAGATTGTTGTAGCTGAGCTCTTTTCCGTGGAGCTTGGTGAACATATCATCAAAATTTCCGTAGAAATATCCCTTTTGGTGCGGGTTTTCACCGTAGCGAAGTTCTTGTTTGGGCAGGTTTCCAAAATTTTCAAATTCCTGTGGGTTTGATTTGTTGGCTGTTTCAGAATTGAAATAATTAAAAATCGCCGTATCGTAATGGGAAGAAACCCTAAACGATTTTGCGGCAAAACGCTTGCGGTCGTCCAATGAAATTTCGCCGTTGTTATTGGAAATCAATTCTAAAAATTCAGCGTAATCATCAACCGAGGAAACGCAAATGCTATCCTTAAAATTTTTGGCCGCCGCGCGGATCAACGAGATGCCGCCTATGTCTATTTTTTCAATGATAGCTGCTTCCGAAGCGCCCGAAGCAACGGTTTTTTCAAAAGGGTACAGGTCCACGATCACGGCATCAATCTGCGGAATGTTGTATTGGAGCATTTCTGCCACATCGGTTGCGTTGTCCTGTCTGTTCAAAATTCCACCAAAAACTTTTGGATGCAGGGTCTTTACGCGGCCGCCCAAAATGGAAGGATAATCGGTTATTTCCTCCACCGCAATTACTTCGATGCCCAGTTCGTTGATGAATTTTTGGGTGCCGCCGGTTGAGTATATTTTCACCTGCTGTTCGTGAAGTTTTTTAACGATTGGGGCCAGCCCGTCCTTACTAAAAACCGAAATCAGGGCAGACTTAATTTTTTTGGAATTGTTCATTATTAAAAATTAAGGCCCACCTTTTTTGGCAGGCAGGTGCAAAAGTACATAATTGAGAAGTAAATTTGTAACATAGGCCGGGCGAAAACGTCTTACTTTTCATAATTTTATCAACCTTTTTTGAAATCGAAAATCTCAACATCACCAATCGCTAACAAAAAATTGTAAATGCTCATCTATCTTCGGGTTTTAAAGGAAAGTTTCAATTTTGCGCTCAATGCGCTTCGGAACAACAAATTGCGTACGTTTCTTTCCTTGGTGGGGGTAACCATTGGAATTTTTTCCATTATTGCGGTCCTCGCGGCCGTCGATTCGCTGAAACGCGAAATTGAGGGCAGCATCAGCGGGTTGGACAACAGCACCATTATCATTATGCGCTTCAACTTTGGTCCCACGGACATTCCGCGGTGGAAGTGGCAGCAGTTTCCGGATGTAACCTACGACGAATACCAATATATTGAACGCAATACGCCAAATGTGGAGGCGGCCACCTTCACCCTGAACGTGCCTGCGCAAAGTATTAAATTTGAAGACAAACAGGTAGAAAATGTGCCCATTGGTGCGGTCACGGATGGCTATTACAATATCGAGGCGCTCAAGCTTTCCGAGGGACGGTTTTTTAACGCTGCGGAATCCAACAGCGGTTCCATGGTCGCCGTGTTGGGCGATGAAATTGCCAAGCAACTGTTCGGCAGTGCCGCGACGGCCATTGGAAAGGAAGTTCGGATTTATGGCAGAAAATTCAGCGTAATCGGGGTTTTGAAGAAAGAGGGGGCGGGCCTTTTTGGAAATTCCAAGGACACCTCGGTCTGGCTGCCCGTGAATGTGGTGCGCAGGCTTTATGGCGACAACAATAAGCAAACCTTTCCGCAGATTGTGGTTAAGCCCGAAAAAGGAGTGGATCAGGGAGAATTTAAGGCTGTGCTTACCCAAAAGCTTAGAACCAAACGAGGGTTGAAGCCG
The DNA here is from genome assembly GCA_048268785.1 of Aequorivita sp. Lineage (GTDB taxonomy): Bacteria > Bacteroidota > Bacteroidia > Flavobacteriales > Flavobacteriaceae > Aequorivita. The sequence continues at coordinate 266,835 of JBLWUV010000003.1, read as the reverse complement.
GACGAAATCAGCAATTTTTTCGTAAACCAAATGCAGGGCTTCGCGGATTTTATTGATAATATTACCGGAAGTATGAACATAATTGGATTGATTATTAGCGGATTTTCCCTATTGGTGGGTGGTTTCGGCATTGCTAATATTATGTTCGTGAGCGTGAAGGAACGCACCAACTTAATCGGAATCCAAAAGTCACTGGGCGCGAAAAATAAATTTATTCTTTTTCAATTTCTTTTTGAGGCGGTCATTCTTGCCGTAATCGGTGGATTGATTGGTTTGTTTATGGTATTTGTTGTCTCTATTATCGCTTCCCAATTTACGGGCGATTTTGAATTTGTGCTCTCCCCGTGGAATATGTTTATCGGCACGGCAATTTCGGCAGCCATCGGATTGATTTCCGGGATTCTACCCGCCATTTCGGCCTCAAAACTCGATCCGGTGGAAGCGATCCGTACCGGGATGTAGAAATTTTATAATCTTTTGGATTTTGGAAAACTCGGAAGCTTAAAGTATTTGCACAACTTCTTTGTTTACCCATTCCAAAAACCGTTCGTCCTCAGCCGAAAATGGGTCTTCCACGTGCGAATCAATATCTATCTGGCCTATGTTTTTTCCATCCTTAAACAGCGGAATAACGATTTCAGATTTCACGGTAAGGCTGCACGCGATGTAATTGTCCTGCGCCTTTACGTCCGGCACTACAAAATTCTCATTGCTCACGGCCACTTGCCCGCAAATTCCCTTGCCGAACGGAATGACGGTATGGTCCGTCGGTTCCCCTGCAAATGCCTTTAAATGCAGCGTTTTTTCTTTATGGTTTGCAAAATAAAATCCTACCCAATCATAATAGCCAACTTCGCTCCGTAACAGTTCACAGACCTCGGTAAGTCGCTGTTCGGCAGTTTCATTTTTATTGGCGAGAATGGTGTTGATTTTTGGTTTTAAATGTGAAAAGGACATAAGGTTTTTGCGGATTAATTTATTTTCGCAAAAGTATTTTAAATCCCGAAGAATCGCCAAATACAAATCCTTTATTTTTGTTTGGAAAATAGGCTGCCATGGTTCCTTGTCGATTGATTATAAATTTTGAAAATCCGTACTGCTTCAATTGAAACAACTTCTTAAAAAATACAAAGCCGTTATCCGCTTCGTCCTGCTTTTTTTAGGTGCTTATTTGTTGTTGAGCACAGCCTACGGCGCCTATTTGCACTATTCATTGAACGGACCTTTTTTTCCCGATTTCGCTACGAACTTGGTGGCGCGCCAAACGGCAGCCGTGCTGGAGGCGTTTGGCTATAGCTGTAGTTTGGTGCCAGATCCGTTGACGCAGGGCATGCTTCTGACCATAGAAAATGCCTATACCGTTAACGTTGTGGAGGGCTGTAATTCCATCAGTGTGGTTATTTTATTTATTTCCTTCGTAATTGCCTTTGCGGAAAAATTCAAAAAAACCTTTCTTTTTCTGCTCTCGGGTGCCGTTTTAATCTATGCCATCAACCTTATTCGCATTGCGATCCTCACCGTAGCAATGTATAAATTCCCAGCCTACGAACATGTATTGCACGGTGTAATATTTCCCGGAATAATTTACGGTTTCGTCTTTCTGCTGTGGATGGTTTGGGTACGAATAGTAAAGCCAAATTCAAAATAATGGAAAAAACGGTCCGGTTTTTAGGGGTTTTGATGCTTGTTTTCCTATTGGTTTTGGTCCGTGCGTGGGAGGAAAAATTATTTTACGATCCGCTACTTCATTTTTTTGAAATGGATTACAAATCCCTGCCACTCCCGAAAATGGACCTTTCTGCGCTTTTGTTGGCAACGGCCGGTCGATATGGGGTCAATTCCCTTCTTTCGTTGGCTGTTTTATGGCTTATTTTTAAAGACTTGGGAATGCTCAAAATTTCCATGTTGCTCTATCTGTCGTTGTTTGTTGTGCTTTTTGCGGTTTTCAGTTTTATTGTAACTTCTTCCGAAGCTGGACAAGGGCATTTTCTGCTTTTTTATGTAAGAAGATTTTTAATCCAGCCATTGCTGCTGCTTGTTTTGGTTCCGGCATTTTATTTTCAGAAACAAAAAAGCACTTGAATTTTTAATACATTTGTACTTTTAAAAATAAATCCATTATGAAAAAACTATCTCTCTGTTTCTTGGCCCTTGCAACCATCGTGCTTGCTTCCTGTAAAGATAATTCGGCAAAGCCCGAGCCTGAAGTGGTAACGGTCGATAATACCCCGGCGGAAACTAAAGTATATGAAATTGCACAGGTAGAGGCTGAATTCAGCGATCCGAAAATAGAGGCCATCTTCAACCAATATTTGCAAGTGGAAGCCGCGTTGGTAAATACCGATGCAGCCAAAACCGCTGCCGAAGCTTCAAAATTGGAAGTTCTTTTAAAGGAGATGAACGCAGAGGAAACCACACAAAACGCCGTTGCCGCTATGGCTGCTTCCGAAGATATCAAGGCGCAGCGCGAAAATTTTGAGCCATTAAGTTTAGGAATGGAAAAGATGTTGCAGGGAACCCTAAAATCGGGGATGCTCTACAAACAATTCTGCCCTATGGCCTTCAACAACAAAGGCGCCTATTGGATAAGCAGTAGCCGAGATATTCTTAACCCTTATTTTGGCGATAAAATGCTGAAATGCGGTAGGGTAGATGCTGAGATTAAATAGACAAGAGATTTGAGATTTGAGACTTGAGATTTGAGACTTGAGACAAGAGATAAGAGATAAGAGATAATAGACAAGAGATAAGAGACAAGAGACAAGAGTTAAACTCACCACTCACAACTCTTAACTCCTAACTCATAACTCCTAACTTTTTTCCCTATCTTTGCGGAATCGTGAAAAAACTCATTTCCATATTTTTATCCGTGTTAATGCTCGCCAGCAGCTCTGGCATAGCATATGCGCAACATTTTTGCGGCGGGATGGAAATGCTTTCGGAAATAACCCTGGGCGAAAAGGCCCTTTCCTGCGGCATGGACGATATGTCGAGAACCCCCGCAGAATGTACTGCCGAAACAGTTGCCAAAGAGCCTCACGATTGCTGCAATAATCACATAATCAAAATACAGACCGACGACAATTTTGCCAAAGCCTCGTTCAATTTAAAGTTGAACAAAACCTTTGTAGCTACCTTCGTTTCAGTCTTTGTATTGCAGGAAGTTGAAATTCCTTCCACTGAAAAAATCTTCTTTGCGGATTACAGTCCGCCACCCCTCGAACAGGATTTAAATATTCTGTACGAGACTTTCCTGATTTGATTTTACGCCCGTAAAGACGGGCATTCTATGTTTAAAACTCCACTTTCTACGGAGTAGATACTCATATTCAATCAAATCAAAAATTATGAAACACACATATAAAATTCACGGAATGACCTGCAATGGCTGCCGAGGTCACGTAGAGCAGACATTGAGTGAGGTTGAAGGCGTTACCAGCGCCTCCGTGAACCTCGAAAAAGCCGAAGCTGTTATTGAAATGGAAAAACATATTCCATTGAACGTTTTTGAAAAAGCTTTGGAAGACGATGGTGGAAGGTACAGTATTTCCCTTCCCGACGATGCCGAAGCCGCGCAAAAGCACAAAGAGAGGAAAGAAGAAAAAAGAGCCAAGCAAAGCAGTTCGGGTACTTTTTATTGCCCAATGCATTGCGAAGGTGAGAAAACCTACGACAGGCCCGGCGATTGCCCAGTCTGCGGAATGGATTTGGTGGAAGAAGTAAAAACTTCGGCCAATACTGCTACAGAATACACCTGCCCAATGCATCCCGAAGTAATTCGCGACGAACCCGGTTCTTGCCCCATCTGCGGAATGGATTTGGTGCCAAAAGAAGCCGACGAATCTGCCGAAAACAAATCGTATAAAAAGTTGCTGAAAAAGTTTTGGATTGCCGTAGCCTTTACGCTTCCCATTTTCCTAATCGCAATGTCCGAAATGATTCCAAACAATCCATTGTACGACTGGATGCCCATGAAATATTGGAACTGGGTTCAATTCGGTCTTTCAATTCCCGTGGTATTTTACGCCACGTGGATGTTTTTTGAACGCGCCTATCGCTCCATCAAAACCTGGAATCTCAATATGTTCACCCTCATCGGGATTGGTGCTGGCGTGGCTTGGCTTTTCAGTGTTTTTGGAATGTTGTTTCCCGATTTTTTTCCCGACCAATTCAAAACCGAATCGGGCACCGTACACGTTTATATTGAAGCGGCAACAGTAATTCTCACCTTGGTTTTAATGGGACAGGTTTTGGAAGCGCGCGCGCACAACCGCACCAATTCCGCAGTAAAGGAATTGTTGAAATTGGCGCCAAACAAAGCCGTGCGGATTGTAGATGGCAAAGAGGAAACCATCGCCATCGACAAAATCCAAGTGGGGGATAAACTTCGCGTAAAACCAGGCGAGAAAATTCCCGTGGACGGAAGCATTTTAGAAGGGGAAAGTTCCATAGACGAGTCGATGATTACGGGCGAACCTGTTCCAGTTTCAAAATCCGTAGGCCATAAAGTAAGCTCCGGGACCATCAACGGAAAACAGACTTTTGTGATGAAAGCCGAAAAAGTGGGAAGCGACACCCTGCTTTCACAAATCATTGAAATGGTGAACAAAGCCAGCCGCAGCCGTGCGCCCATCCAAAAATTGGCCGATAAAATCTCGGGCTGGTTTGTGCCAATCGTGGTATTGGTCTCCATAATCACCTTTATCGTTTGGGCCATTTTTGGTCCCGAACCGGCTTATGTATATGCCTTGGTAAACGCGATTGCGGTTTTGATTATCGCCTGTCCATGCGCGCTTGGGCTCGCAACGCCTATGTCCGTTATGGTCGGAGTGGGGAAGGGCGCCCAAAACGGCGTGCTCATCAAAAACGCCGAAACACTTGAAACGCTAAATAAAATAGATGTTTTGATAATTGATAAAACCGGGACCATTACCGAGGGAAAACCTTCCGTGGAAAAAGTTGGGGCGGCTGAAAATGTTTCGGAGGAAGAAGTGCTTCAATATATTGTTTCGCTCAACCAAAACAGCGAGCACCCCTTGGCTGATGCCACGGTTAAATTTGGAAAAGAAAAGAATTCCGACCCCGAAGCTTCGGGGCTAAAAACTACCGATTTCAATTCCGTTACCGGCAAAGGTGTTACGGGAATTATTAATGGGAAGCAAATAGCCCTCGGTAACGAAAAGATGATGCAGGAAGCCGGCGCAAACATTTCTGAAGCCCTTCAAAAAGAAATTTCCGAAGCACAGAAAAAAGGCAAAACCGTGCCGATGCTTTCCGTTGATGGAAATGTAGTGGGCTACGTTGTTATTGCCGATAAAATAAAGGAAACCAGTAAAAAAGCACTCCATGAACTTCAAAAAAAAGGAATTGAGGTAATTATGCTAACGGGCGATAACCACGACACCGCAAAGGCCGTGGCCGCTGAATTGAATTTGGCCGATTTTAAAGCTGAAATGCTGCCGCAACACAAACTGGAAGTTGTTGAGAAACTCCACGCCGAAGGCAAAAAAGTGGCCATGGCTGGCGACGGCATCAACGACGCGCCAGCGTTGGCAAAAAGCGATGTGGGCATCGCGATGGGAACCGGAACCGATGTGGCCATTGAAAGTGCGGGCATCACCTTGGTTAAAGGCGATCTGCACGGCATTGTAAAGGCCTTCCATTTAAGCGAAAAAGTAATGGGAAACATAAAGCAGAACCTATTTTTTGCACTGATTTACAATACGCTCGGAGTGCCCATTGCCGCGGGAGTACTCTATCCGGTTTTTGGAATATTATTGTCTCCCATGATCGCCGCGCTGGCCATGAGTTTCAGCTCGGTTTCGGTAATAACGAACGCCTTGCGGTTGCGCGGGGCGAAACTTGATTAGGATGGATATAGAACAGTAAGACTTAGAACGTAGGATTAGTGGCTTAAAGAAAACTGTCTTATATCCAATGTCCAAAAGTCTTACAGTCAAAAAAATATAAACTAAATGAATAAATTAACTAAAATGAAAAATTTTTTATTTGCCGCTTTGCTTCTTCCGCTTGTTGTTTTTTCGCAGGAAAAGGTAACAGGAACCATTACTGAAACTGTGGATAACAAAGAAGTTCCGCTTAGCGGTGCAAATGTTTATTGGTTGAATACACAGGTGGGAACCGTGACCGATTTTGACGGAAATTTCGAAATCGCGTATAAACCTGAATACAAAAAAATGGTCATCAGCTATGTGGGGTACAAAACCGATACGATTTCGGTAAACGCTCCGAAAAAAATTACCCATTCATTAACTTCAACCGCCAATCTCGATGAGGTTACGGTTACGGCCCGCCAAAAGGCAACTTCCCGATCGTTCATTGAGGCAGCCAATACGCTGAACGTGAGCAGTGCCGAACTTTTAAAGGCCGCTTGTTGTAATTTGGCGGAAAGTTTTGAAACAAACCCTTCCATTGATGTGAACTTTGCCGATGCAATTTCAGGAACGCGACAAATAAAAATGTTGGGATTGACCAGTCCGTATATTTTGATAACCACGGAAAATGTGCCGAGTATCCGCGGTGCTTCACAGGCTTACGGCCTGAGCTTTATTCCGGGAACTTGGGTGGAAAGCATCCAGATTACCAAAGGTGCGGGCAGTGTGGTGAATGGGTATGAAAGCATCGCCGGACAGATTAATGCCGAACTTCAAAAACCGGCCATGGACGACAAACTCTTCGTAAATGCCTATGGAGCCGGCAATGGCCGCTTCGAGCTTAATACCCATCTCAATACCAAATTGGACGATCGCTGGAGCACGGGGCTTTACCTTCACGGAAATATGCGCCAAACCGAATTTGATAAAAATGACGATTCCTTTCTCGATGCGCCCTTAATGCAACAAATTAACGTGATGAACCGATGGCAATATACCGACACTGAAAATGGCTATGTGGGATTTTTCAACATTCGCTATTTGAATGATGAAAAACAAACGGGCCAAACCTTTTTTGATCCTGAAAAAGACCGCGGCACTACGAATGCTTGGGGCAGCGAATTAAAGACCCAGCGCTTTGATGTTTCTGGAAAATTTGGTTATGTAAATCCGGACATTCCTTGGCGCTCTGCGGGCTTGCAGCTGGCCTATAGCCACCACGATCAGAAATCCTATTTTGGGTTGAATGATTATAATATTGTTCACAATAGTCTGTACAGTAATTTTACATACAATTCCATTATCAGCGATTCCCGCCACAAGTTTAAAACAGGGGTGAGCGCAACCTATGACGGCTATGACGAATTGGTCTTGACGGAAAATTTCAATAGAATTGAAAATTCCGTTGGGGCATTTTTTGAATATAATTTTGACAATCTGGGCGATTTGAATTTTACCGCTGGTATTCGCGGCGATGTCCACAACAGACTGGGTGCATTTATAACCCCGCGCTTTCATTTGCGATATACGCCTTGGGATAAATCGGCATTCCGGATTTCGGCGGGACGGGGAAAGCGAAGCGCCAATATTTTTGCCGAAAACCAAAGCATTTTTGCTTCCATGCGAACATTGAACATTTTTGGGAATGGTGGCGATATTTATGGGCTCGATCCGGAGATTGCTTGGAATTACGGCATATCCTATTCACAGGGTTTCAATCTTTTGGGAAGAAAGGCTGATTTTACGGTAGATTTTTATAGAACCGATTTTGACAATCAAATTGTGGTGGATTGGGAAAACCCCTCTGAGGTTAATTTTTACAATTTGGAAGGCGAAAGTTTTTCGAATAATTTTCAGGCCGAATTCAATTACACTCCCTTTACGCACTTCGATATGCGGTTGGCCTATAAATTTTATGATGTGGAAACTTCTTATTTGAGCGGTAAAAAGCAAACCCCGTTAACCCCAAAGCATCGATTTTTTGCAAATGCTTCCTTCCAAACCCACCAAAACGCAAAAGGCGGCAATTGGAAATTTGATGCCACCTTTAACTATTTGGGCGAGCAGCGGTTTGCTTCCACGGAAAGCTATTTGAACACCATAGGGCTTTCGGAATTTTCACCCTCCGTTTCAACATTGAATGCGCAGGTTACCAAAGTTTTTTCGCCTAATTTTGAAATCTATGTGGGTGGCGAAAACATCACCAACGTTACCCAAGAAAATCCCATTGTTGGCAGCGACAATCCCTTTGGAACAACTTTTGACACCACGTATGTTTACGGTCCCATTTATGGAAGCTCCTATTACGCAGGGTTGCGCTATAGGTTAAACTAAAAATTCCGCGTTCGCTGCGCCTTTGGGGTGAATAAATAACGCAGCTTCGCAGGGAACGCAAAGATTTATTAATAATAGAGAATTATAATCAATACTAAAATTTAAAATGAAAAAAGCAATCTTAATTATCAGTGTATTGTTTATGGGCGCCACCGGATTTGCCCAAAACAAAAATGCAAAGGCCACCATTGAAGTAGATGGCGTTTGCGGGATGTGCAAGGATCGCATCGAAAAGGCGTCCATTCAGGCCAAGGGCGTAAAAGCTGCTACCTGGAATGTGGACACCCACGAGCTGAAACTTATTTACAACGAAGGAAAAACCGATCTGATCAAAATCCAGCAAAGTATCGCCGATAGCGGCCACGACACCAAGGATATCAAAGCGAGTGACGAGGCCTATAATTCCATAGATGATTGTTGCCGGTATCGGGACGCCCAAGTAGTTGATGACCACAAAAGTGGCGATCACAAATAGGAATGTTCACGAAAGTTTACAATTTCTTTAATAGCAAATAATGGCGAGCGTGTATATCTTTTCTCAAAAGAAAAAATTATGAGAAACGAAAAATTAATACACGCTTTAGGAAACTGCATCAACCATTGCAATTATTGCGCCGATGCTTGTTTGGATGAAGAAGAGGTTAAAAAGATGGTTGGCTGCATCCGAATTGATCGGGTTTGTGCGGAAGTGTGCAGTACTGTAAACCAATTATTGGCCATGAATTTTGATGAAATTGATGAGTTGGTGGCTTATTGCGCCAAAATCTGCGAGCGATGTGCCGAAGAATGTGGCAAACATCCCATGGAACATTGTCAAAAATGTGCGGAGGCATGTAAAAGCTGTGCCGAGGCCTGTCGTGAATTTGCCGCTTAAACCTTGCTGTTAAATTTTAGCCAAGGACAGAATAATTTAACACGGGGCCTTTTTACCTTTATAGGGTAACCCAAAAAAAAATTGTTATGCCACAACAACAGCAAAACAAAAAGCCGCAACCTGCAAAAGGCCCACAGGCCAAAAAACAGGATAACAAAAAGGCTGCGCCCGCTGCTCCTAAAAAGAAGTAGCCAGCGTTTGGTTTCCGAACCACAAAAAACCATCCCTCGAAAGACGGATGGTTTTTTCATTATGCTAAATTTGCCCGACTTTTACACATTCATAAAAATACAATCCAATTAAAAACTGAAAATCATGAAACAACTGTTGGGAATAGGCTCACGCATTGATCACCCCAAATATGGAAAGGGAGTAGTTACGAATGTAGCATCAAAAATGTATTGGGTAACCTTTATTGAAAACGGTTTGGAAACCATAGCCATAGACGAGGACTTTGAAATTATTGACGCCGCCGAGGACGAGGTTGATACCGTTAGTTTCTACGAAGTGGAGAACAGCCTCCGATCCATTTTAAGAAAATGGAACGGATTTGGCGAAATTGTCCCCATAGCCGATAAATATAAAGGAGGAATGATGGTACTGCAACCTGCCGATTCCAATCTTGCTTCCAAGGAAATTCCCATCGACACATTTTTTCATAAAATCGTGATGCTTCGGGATCGGCTAAGGGTGATGGAGCAGAAAATAAATGCCAGCAAGGAATTGGCAGAACAAGATAAAATTGATCTTCAGCAATACATTACCCGTTGCTACGGAAGCCTAACGACCTTTAATGTATTGTTCAAAAATAACTCACAACAATTTAAGGGCGAAAGTTCAAAAGGTTAGGATAATAAAAACCGATTCGGGAGCAATAAATGATGAAAACGAAGGGCGATTTGCGATAAGAAAATTCTTTCTAAAATCGCGTGTTGGGTGGTATCGTGACCCTTATTTAGGAAGCATTGGGTGCATTTGTTTATAAAATGTTAGAAATTTTTTTTCATTTTTTTTCATGGCCGTATTTTTAAGGGCATACATCCCATTCCTTTTGAAAACGCAAGAAAACCAAGGCTTTGCAAATTTTCAGATTAAAATTTCGCCCGTTTGCATAATTTTAAATTAACTTTTTGATAAAATTTTCAAAATCTACTTTCACTAAAAGTTGGAATTGTAAGATTTTATTGGCACTTTTGGGGTGCTAATTCAAACAAACAAAAAAATGAAAACAAAGTTTAGTGGAATTTTAACACTATTATTAGTGTTGATTGTGCAGCTCTCTTTTGCACAGGAAAAAATGATTTCCGGAACGGTGACCGACGATACCGGTCTTCCGCTTCCTGGGGTTAACATAATTATAAAAGGGACAAGTACTGGAACCCAGTCTGATTTTGATGGTAATTATTCCATCGAGGCTGCTGTGGGCCAGACCTTGGTTTATAGTTATGTAGGTTTTGAGACCCAAGAGATTGCTGTTGGGGCTTCAAATAAGATTAATGTTACTATGAAAGCCGGTTCCGTTTTGGATGAGGTGGTAGTAACTGCACTTGGTATCTCTCGCGAGAAACAATCTTTGGGGTATTCAACCCAAGAGGTGGAAGGCGAGGAGCTTACCAGAGTGAAGGACGGAAACTTCGTTAACGCACTTTCTGGAAAGGTGTCTGGTCTTCAGATCAGAAAAAACACCAACTTCGGGGGTTCTACTAACGTAGTAATTCGTGGTAACGCTTCCTTAACAGGTAGCAACCAGGCCCTTTTCGTTATTGATGGGGTGCCAATTAGCAACAGTAACTCTAACGACGCTGGTCAGGCTCAAGCCCGTGGTAACTATTACGACTACGGAAACGCTGCTTCTGACATTAACCCTGAGGACATTGAGTCAATCAACGTTCTAAAGGGTGCAGCTGCTTCCGCACTTTATGGTTCGCGTGCTGCAAACGGTGTTATTATGATCACGACTAAGAAAGGAACCAAATCCAAAGGTTTAGGGGTAACAATTAATACAGGTGCCACCGTTGGTTTTGTTGATAAAAGCACTTTTGCCGATTATCAAGAAGATTATGGTGCTGGTTATGGCCACTATTATGGTGGTACAGATGGATACTGGTTTGAGGAAGATATTAATGGCGACGGTATTATTGATGAAGTAGTGCCTTATCAAGAAGATGGTTCTTACGGAGCTCCTTTTGATGGCCACTTGGTTTATCAGTGGGATTCTTTCGATCCGGATTCACCTAACTATCTGAAAAAGACGCCATGGCGCAATGCTGAGAACGGACCGATTACTTTCTTTGAAACTCCTGTTACGTTGATCAATTCTATCGCTATCGGTAACGGATTGGAAAATGGATCTTACCGTTTGGCCTACACTAAATATGACCAATCTGGTCTTATGCCCAATTCACAATTGGATAAGCACAACTTTAGTTTTAGCGGAACTTATGATGTTACCGATAAATTGACTGTTAGCGGTTTCGCTAATTATATCAAAACTGCGGCCGTTGGTAGAAACTCCACAGGTTATAATGACAACATTATTGGTAACATGAAACAATGGTGGCAAACCAACGTAGATTTGAAGGCACAACGTGATATTTACTTCAATACAAAACGTAACGTATCCTGGAACCCTGCAACTTCTAGCCCAGGTTCAGCGCCAATATTCTGGGATAACCCATATTGGACCCGTTATGAGAATTACCAAAATGATTCAAGACACCGTTTCATTGGTAACTTTGAGTTAAACTATGAACTTGCAAGCTGGTTGAATGTTACTGGTAGAGTATCTACAGATACATATAACGAACTTCAGGAGGAGCGCAGAGCTATCGGATCTGTACCTGCTAACTTTGGGGTTTCCCGAGGTGATGTTGACTCTGGTTATGCAAGAAGAAACATAACCAATACTGAAACCAACTACGACCTTATCTTAAACTTTAATAAAGATTTGTCTGAATCCATCAACCTTTCTGGTTTGATTGGAACAAACATCCGTCGTAGCGAGTACCAATCAATTTTTGCCTCTACCGCAGGTGGTTTGAGTGTTCCTGGCCTTTATTCGCTATTGAACAGTAGAAACCCACTTCCGCTTCCAGTAGAGCGTGATGAAAAAGTAGGTGTTGATGGTATCTATGCCAGCGCATCTTTAGGATTTGGTGGAATTTTCTTCTTGGATGGAACCATCCGTAGAGACCACTCTTCAACTTTGCCAGCTGACAACAGCTACTACAACTATCCTTCTGTTTCCGGTAGCTTCGTGTTCAGCAAGTTGATCAATGCAGATTTTATCAATTTTGGTAAAATTAGAGCCAACTATGCAAAAGTGGGTAACGATGCTCCATTTGATTTCCTATATGACAGCTATGTTGTAAACACTCCAATTGAGGCCGCAAGTACTTCTGTTGCAAACGCAAAGAAAAACCCAAATCTTAAGCCTGAGGAAACCACAAGTATTGAAGCTGGTTTGGAAATGAGATTTGTTGATAACAGAATCGGTTTCGATTTTGCTTACTACAAAACAAACTCTGTGGACCAAATCTATTCAGTGCCTGTTTCAAGAGCAACTGGTTATACCGGAAAGATTTTGAACGCTGGTGAAATTGAGAACCGTGGTTTTGAACTTTCTTTAATGTTAATGCCTATCAAAACTGAAAACTTCAGCTGGACTTTCAATGGTAACTTTACCAAGAACGAAAACGAAGTTATCAAATTGGAAGACGGAATCGAAAGCTTACAGTTAGGTTCTTTCCAAGGGGGTGTTACAATTAACGCAGAAGTTGGTCAACCTTACGGTGTTATTTACGGTACCGACTTTACCTATCTAAATGGACAAAGAGTGGTTGACCCATCAAACGGTCAATATATAAAAACCGCTACTTCTAACAACGTAATCGGTGACACCAACCCTGATTGGTTAATGGGTCTTTCAAACACTTTAACTTACAAGGATTTATCTTTAAGTTTCTTGATTGACATCCAAAAAGGAGGAAGCATTTTCTCTCTTGACCAATATTATGGATTGGCCACAGGTCTATATGCTGAAACATCTTTCATCAATGATTTAGGACAGCCAGTTAGAAATTATAATGAAGATGGTGGTGGATTCATCAACCAAGGTGTTAACCCTGATGGTTCCGTAAACACTACCCGTATCCGTGCAGACCGTTACGGTGCTTTCGGATATGCAAGAGGATTGCCTAACTCTGCCTTCGTTTACGATGCAGGTTACGTTAAGTTGAGAGAAGTTGCTCTTACCTATAACCTTCCTTCAAAATTCCTAAAGGATTCATTTATGACTGGTTTGTCATTTAGCTTCACAGGTTCTAACCTTTGGATCATTGACAAGAGTTTGCCACACGCCGATCCTGAATCTGGTTTGAGTTCTGGTAACCTTCAAGGTTATTCAACTGGTTCTCTGCCATCTACGCAGGATTATGGTTTCAACATTAAAGCACAATTTTAATTCATAAACAAATGAAAAAAATATTTTTAATCTTATTGACAGCCATAGTCGCTGTATCATGTTCAGATAACCTTGAGGATCTGAACAAAAATACCAAAGACCCTTCTCAGGTAAGCGGCGAGAGCTTGTTTACCAATGCGCAGAAGAATCTTGTGGACCAGATGGTTACCCAGAACGTTAACTTGAACAATAACAAACTTTGGGCCCAGTATCTTCAAGAAACTACCTATACGGACGAGAGCAATTACGATCAGGTAACTAGAAGTATTCCTGACAACCATTGGTCTGTAATGTACAAGGATGTTTTAAAAGATCTAAAACGTGCTTCGGAAATTATTTCTGAAACTGTGTACACTACCGATGAATTGAACGGTCGTATCCCTAACAAATTGGCGATTATCGAAATAATGAATGTGTATGCCTATGCCAACTTGGTTGAAACATACGGAGATATTCCTTATTCTGAGGCTTTGGATATTAACCAATTGTTGCCAAAATATGACGACGGAAAAGAAGTGTATCTTGATTTGATCTCAAGAGTAACCGCTGCCGTTAATACTTTGGATCCAAGCAAGGCGAGTTTTGAGGGCAACGAGGAAAGATTGTATGAAGGCGACGTTGCCAAATGGAAAAAATTCGGAAATTCCCTTAAATTGAGAATGGGTAATATGCTTTCTGATGACGATCCTGCCGCCGCTGAAGCTGCTATCGTTTCTGCCATTGCTTCTGGAGTTTTCACCAGTAATGATGACAGCGCAACCTATAACTACCTTTCTGCTGATCCAAATACCAACCCTGTATACGCAGACTTGGTGTTGAGCGGACGTAGCGACTATGTTGCCGGTAAAACCATTGTTGACATTATGAACGACAGAAATGACCCAAGAAGGGCAGTTTATTTCGAAACTGTTGACGGTACCAATTATGTTGGTGGCGAAATAGGTTTTGCTGCAAACTATGCAACCCACTCCCATATGGGAGATATTTTCTATACTGCACAAAATCCTGGTGATATTCTAGACTATGCAGAAGTAGAATTTATTATGGCTGAAGCCGCTGCGCGTGGTTTCGCAGTTCCTGGAACTGCTGAGTCGCACTACATTGCTGGTATTACTGCTTCCTTCGATTATTGGGGAGTTGGCGGTGTTGCCGGATATTTGGCACAGCCAGAAGTTGACTATACCAGTGCAATTGCTGCAAGTACTGCAACCGATCCTTGGAAAGAAGTTATCGGAACCCAAAAATGGGTTGCTCTTTACAACCGAGGTTTTGCAGGATGGAATACTTTAAGATTGCTTGATTATCCTATCTTGTCTCAACCAGTTGATGCACAATCTGGTTTCCCAACCAGATATCTGTATCCAGTATTGGAGCAAACCCTTAATGGTACTAACTATGCCGCTGCTGCCGCAGCTATCGGTGGCGACGCTGCTGAAACCAGATTGTTCTGGGACAAGTTTTATACCTTCGATTTCTAGAAATCAATTTTAAATTCAATACAAAATCCCCGGCAAAATTTTGCCGGGGATTTTTTTTTTTGATTGGGATTATAGATTGCTGTTAATCAAGAATAAATTGTCTTTAAATACATCAGCGAGAGAATCGTTCATCATCACGTTTTGTGAACTGAACCTATCTTCGGTTAAATCCAATAGGAATTTTTAAAATACACTGACCAAATGCTGAACTAGGTTTTGGAGTATTTTGGAAGCATACACAAGGAAAGCCTAAAATCCCCTTGTTTGTTATTTTATTTGGGCAAGATAGTCTGCGATAAGAGTGGCGTGAATCCTTGAATTTTCGATAAACCATTTATGGGTTTCATTGCCTCCGCAAATTACCCCTGCCAAAAAAATGCCCTTCACATTTGTTTCCATGGTTTTAGGGTCGTAGGTGGGAAGATGGCCATCAGTTTCAGAAAACGTGACCCCTAAATTTTTTAGTAATTGAAAATTGGGTCTATAACCTGTCAAGGCTAGTACGAAATCATTCTGTAAAATTTCGTCGCCCGTGGGCGTTTTGATGTAAACTTCTTTTTCGGTTATTCGTTCTATTTCTGAATTGAAATATACCTTTATGCTGCCTTCTTTTATTCTATTTTCAATGTCAGGTTTCACCCAGTATTTCACTCGAGATCCAATTTCAGGACCCCGGACTACCATTGTTACCTCGCCACCTTTGCGCCAAATTTCCAAAGCGGCGTCCACGGCCGAATTGCTGGCGCCCACAATTACTACCTTTTGCAACACAAAAGGATGCGCTTCCCTATAATAATGCAAAACTTTTGGCAATTCCTCGCCGGGGACATTCAAAAGGTTTGGGATGTCATAAAAGCCCGTACTCACAATAATAGCATTTGCGGCATAAATATTTCGGTCAGAAGTCACCTTAAAATATGAACCAATTTTCTCTGCACCCAATATCCTTTCATATAATTTTATGAAAAGGTTATTTGATAGCGCAACGCGGCGATAATATTCCAAAGCTTCATTTCTGTTGGGTTTAGGGTGGTTGCTAATAAAAGGAATGCCATCAATCTCCAACTTTTCGGAAGTGGAAAAAAAATTCATATTCAGCGGATAATGGAACAGCGAATTGGTGAGTGTGCCCTTTTCCACCACAACATATTTTAGGTTCTTCTTTTTGCATTCCAACGCACAAGCAATGCCGATGGGCCCCGCGCCAATAATCAAAACATCAATTAGGTTTTTGGAAGCAATATCTTTTGGCATTTTCGGGTCTTATTGTGCTATTGCTTTTAAATCTTGAATGGTTTTTGTCGGGTTGCTGGCTCCAAAAACATAACTTCCGGCAACCAGCACATCGGCTCCGGCGGCAACAAGTTGTTTCGCATTTTTGTTGGTCACGCCTCCGTCAATCTCAATTTTGGTCGTGGCGCCGCGGGCCTCGATTAATGCGCGAAGTTGCGCTATTTTTTTGAAGGTATTCTCGATAAAACTTTGACCCCCAAATCCAGGGTTCACACTCATCATACACACCAAATCTATATCCTGAATGGTATCTTCCAGTAGTTGGACATTGGTGTGGGGATTAATGGCTACTCCTGCTTGCATTCCCTCAGATTTTATATATTGAAGGGTGCGGTGGAGGTGCGTGCAGGCTTCATAATGAACCGACAGCACATTTGCGCCCAGTTCCGCAAAGGTCTTAATATACCGGTCGGGGTCCACGATCATTAAATGGACATCCAGCGGTTTTTTGGCGTGTGCGGCTATGCTCTTAATCACGGGCATCCCGAAGGAAATATTGGGTACAAACACCCCATCCATCACATCTAAGTGGAACCAATCTGCTTCACTGTTGTTTACCATTTCAATGTCGCGCTGAAGATTTGCGAAATCGGCGGCGAGAATGGAGGGGGCAAGAATGGTATTTTTCATAATCTAAAGTAAAAATGGTTTCAAAAGCTCTTGAACGTTGGAGGGATATTTTTCCTTTTCTTCGAAAAGAGACAAATAGCCGTTTAGGTTTTTTAAATCTCTTTTGCTTTTAAGGATGCTAAAGCCAGCGTTATAGTCGCTAAAAATTCGTTTCTCAATAGGTTGGTTGAAAATAGTTAGAATTTTATGATGCCTTTTATCTGCCTTAATGCTTTTATACAGAATTTTCAACACCTCTTTTTCGCCTTCCAAAACTTGGAGAAAAATTCCGTTGTTAAACAGAAGGATTCCGGTGATCTCGCGGGGTGGGTTATTTTTTAAAATATAATTAAAAAGCGCATTAAGATCCGTATCCGAAAGCGGTTCCGTTTGATTGCTAATATAGCAGATAGTATGGCTCATTTTTTCCTGTAAAGATAGAAAAAACCCCCGGTAATCAGCCGAGGGTCATTCATCAATCAAAAAACGAACAGTATTTTTTCAGACTGGCTGAAAAACTGATACTGTAAGTTATCGTTATGGGCATTATCCCAAATAGGTCATCAATATTTTGCTCCTTGAGGTGTGTTTCAATCTTCGGATTGCTTTTTCCTTTATTTGGCGCACACGTTCGCGGGTAAGATCGAAAGTTTCGCCAATTTCCTCCAAGGTCATTGGGTGCTGGTCGCCAAGCCCAAAGTAAAGACGGATTACGTCTGCCTCACGCGGGGTTAAGGTTTCCAAGGCCCTTTCAATTTCAGTCCTTAGCGATTCGTGCAAAAGGGTACGGTCTGGATTTGGACTTTCGCCACTTCGCAAAACATCGTATAGGTTACTATCCTCTCCCTCCACAAGCGGAGCGTCCATGGAAACGTGGCGGCCAGAGTTTTTCATCGACTCTTTTACGTCGTTAATGGTCATGTCCAGTTCTTTTGCAATCTCTTCGGCCGAAGGTGGGCGCTCATTGGCCTGTTCCAAATAAGCGTACATTTTATTGATTTTGTTGATACTTCCAATTTTATTTAAAGGAAGTCGTACAATACGCGATTGCTCGGCCAATGCCTGAAGAATGGATTGACGGATCCACCAAACAGCGTACGAAATAAATTTAAAGCCACGGGTCTCATCAAAGCGTTGCGCGGCCTTTATGAGCCCCAAATTTCCTTCGTTAATAAGATCGGGAAGGGTAAGGCCTTGGTTTTGATATTGCTTTGCCACCGAAACTACGAAGCGAAGGTTAGCTTTGGTCAATTTTTCCAAAGCGCGTTGGTCCCCAGCTTTTATGCGCTGTGCCAATTCTACTTCTTCGTCTGCGGTGATTAAGTCAACTTTTCCAATTTCTTGAAGATACTTGTCTAAGGAAGCAGTTTCCCGGTTGGTAACCTGCTTGGTAATTTTAAGTTGTCTCATTTAAGGTTTGTCCTGTAGATTAAGGTTTAAAACTTGTGTATTCTGTTATACGTAACAAACCCAGAAAAGGTTACAAAAAAGTTTTAATTTATTTAAAGATTTTGTGAATTCGAGCCAAAGGAACCTGAACCTTAATCGACTGTCGAATTCTCTTTTTTTAGGACCATTGTATCCGAGGTATGGTGTTGTTTTGAGATCAAACTATCAATAACTTCTTTGTTTTTTGTTACAAACTGTTTCCCATTTTTGCTGTTATAGTAATAGTAATTTTTACTTACGGTAAAATTTTCTTCGGCGCTTTTATTTCGGGAGTTGTTTCTTGGCGCATTACGATTCGTATGTATGGATTGCTTTGGAATATCTTTATTTATATTGATTGTATCACTAATGTCTGCGGAAATAAGTCCTCTGGAAAGTTTTTCTCCAGTTTCATTATTACTTACGGGCGGATTTTCCTCTGAAGTTCCTAAAGGATTCTCACTATTGCCATTTTCTGACAACGTTTTGGAGTGCTCAACTTCGGGAACGCTATCCTGTTTTATGGTGAAAGCTTTATTGCCAAACAACACCAACGATGCTAACAAAATTGTAATTCCACCGCCAATAAACCAGTAAAAAAGCATTCTTTTTTTTCTGCGATTTTCTTCCTCCAATGAGGCCGATATTTTTTCCCACAGACTTGGGTTTACAATTTTTTTTGCTTGGTTCAACTTCTTTTCAAAAAGTTGTCCGATGTCTTCTTTTTGTCCCATTTTAGTCTGTTTTTAGGTTTTGGATGTGTTTGAACGCCACAACTTTTTCGCGCAATATCAATTTTGCGCGATGGTAATTTGATTTTGAGGTGCCTTCGGAAATATTTCAAAGCCCACTAATTTCCTTATGTGAAAAACCATCAAGCTGAAAGAGGTTAAAAACGAGCCTATATTGATCCGGCAGTTCTTGGATAAGTTTTAAGAGTTGGTCAAGTGAAAGATTTGGATCTTCTTCCATTGTAACGCTTTCCTCAAGAATGTCCTCATTTAATTCAATGTTTTTCGGGCCACTGGTTTTGTATTTGTCAATTGCCTTAAAAATGGTTATTCGCTTCATCCAGCCCTCAAAAGAGCCTTTGTTTTTGAATGTTTTTATTTTCTGAAAAATGGTTAAAAATGCGTCGTGCAGATTATCCTCGGCATCGGCCTCGTTTCGGCAGTATTTTAAGGAAGTAAAATAAAGCGTGTCCTTATACTTCCGAAACAGCTCGTTTTGTGCTGTTCGGTTATTTATTGTGCATTGCCTTATTAACTCTTTTTCCTCCAAATATTCTTTTTAATTCAATTATACCCCGTCAATCTAAACTTTTTAAGGTTAAAATCAATAGGCATTTATAATAAGAAACTCAGAGCAGGAGGGGGCTCCATTTTCTGCCCCGCGGGCCACTGCATCTACTAAAATGGTGTCTTTTTTGAAATTTGATAAAACCTTAAATTTTGCAGTAGCCGAATTTTGGCCTTCCACAAGTTGCAAAGAATTTCCGAGCACCTTCCAGTTATAGGATCCACCAACGAATGAACTGTAATAAGTTGCCGTGATTATTTGACCTGCCCTTGCTTGGATCGGGCCAGCGACACAACATTCAACAGTAAGAGGTTTCATGTTTATTCCCAATTCACAAATTTGTTGTTGCGCCGGAATTTCCACGGCCTTTTCTTTGGAACAGGATGTTGAAAGTACGGTAAGGACTATGGAGAAAAAAAGTATTGTTCTCATATTTTAGACATTTAGGAGTTAAAATATTTTTCAAAATTGCAGCGAACCAAAATTTATATGTTCCAAAATCAATGGTCGCTTTCTATCTTAAAAGTCTGAAATATTCAAAAAGGTTGCGTTGTGGGTAAAAAAAAACGCCCCCTCCTGAAATTTCGGGAGGGGGCGTTATCATAATTCCTAATTCTGAAGCCAGAATTAATCTCTCTTTCTATCACGGTCGCGATTGTCGCGGCCACGGTTGTCGCGGTTTCGGTTGTCACGGCCGCCGTTGCGCTTGTCATCGCGTGGGGGACGCTCTTGGAAACCTTCCGGTTTTGGAAGAATGGCTTTACGCGAAACGCGTTCCTTTTTGGTGCGTGGGTCAATTCCCATAAATTTCACATCAAAAACATCGCCCATGTTCACAACGTCGCTCACGTTTTCGGTGCGCTCCCAAGCGAGCTCGGAAACGTGCAGCAAAATCTCGTTTCCGGGTGCTTCGGTATATTCTACCACTGCGCCAAAATCGAGCATTTTGATGACTTTTACTTCATAAATGCTGCCAACCTCTGGCTTGAACACTAAGGATTCCACAGCCTTCAGCACATCATCGATGCCGTTTTGGTCGGTACCCAAGATCTCAATAATACCCTTGCCATCCGCTTCGCTAACCACAATAGTGGTCTTTGTTCTCTTTTGAAGTTCCTGTATGTGTTTTCCGCCGGGCCCAATAAAGGCTCCAATAAGATCTTCGGGAATGGAGGTGTAAATAATTTTTGGCGCGTGTGCCTTCACCTCTGCATTCGGAGCTGAAATAGTTTCGGTTAATTTCCCCAAAATATGGAGTCTTCCTTCCGCAGCCTGTTTCAAAGCCTTTACCAAGATCTCATAGGAAAGTCCCTTCACTTTAATATCCATCTGGCAGGCCGTGATTCCATCTTCGGTTCCCGTAACTTTAAAGTCCATATCGCCCAAGTGGTCCTCGTCGCCCAAAATATCTGAAAGCACCGCATACTTGCCAGTTTCGCTATCGGAAATCAATCCCATTGCAATACCGGAAACTGGTTTTTTCAATTGAACCCCAGCATCCATTAAGGCCATGGTTCCGGAACAAACCGTCGCCATCGAAGAGGAACCGTTAGATTCCAAAACTTCTGAAACCACACGAACGGTGTATGGGCAATCATCGGGAATCATTCCCTTCAACGCGCGTTGGGCCAAGTTACCGTGACCAACCTCCCTGCGGGAAGTACCGCGAATTGGGCGGGCCTCACCGGTGGAGAAAGGAGGGAAGTTGTAATGAAGATAGAAGGTTTCCTCGCCTTCAAAAGATGGCATGTCTATAACGTTTGCTTCACGGGAAGTTCCCAAAGTAACTGTTGCCAATGCCTGCGTTTCCCCTCGGGTAAAAATCGCAGAACCGTGCGTAGAAGGAAGATAATCCACCTCGCACCAAATGGGTCGGATATCCGTGGTTTTTCTTCCGTCAAGTCGAAGTCCCTCGTTCAACACCAAGTCGCGAATGGCTGCTTTTTCTGATTTGTTGGTGTATTTTGAAATCAGAACGGCGTTTGCCTCTAGCTCTTCCTCAGAAAAATGTGATTTTACTTCTTCCTTAATTTCGGAAAAATGCATCCCGCGTTCGTGTTTTGAGGAGCCTCTTTTGGCGACCTCGTACACTTTATCATAAACAAGGTCGCGGATTTTCTTTTCAAGGGCTTCGTCTTCGGCCGCCGTTTCAAATTCGCGGGTTTCTTTCTTGCCTACGGCCTGCGCCAATTTCACTTGGGCAGCAATTTGGTCTTTGATGGCATCATGGGCAAACTTGATGGCCTCTACCATTTCTTCTTCTGAAATTTCTTTCATTTCCCCTTCAACCATCATCACTGATTCCTCGGAAGCACCGATAACCATATCGATGTCGCTCTCCAATAATTGGGCGCGGGTGGGGTTGATGATCAATTCGCCGTTTACTCTTCCAACGCGTACCTCAGAAATGGGGCACTCAAAAGGAATGTCAGAAAGCTGGATGGCCGCAGAAGCAGCCAAACCTGCCATAGCGTCTGGCATAACATCTTCATCGTGGCTCATCAATTGGATCATTACTTGGGTTTCGGCGTGATAATCTTTTGGGAAAAGCGGGCGCAAAACGCGGTCCACCAATCGCATAGTCAATACTTCGCCATCGCTGGGTCTTGCTTCTCTTTTAAAGAAACCGCCGGGGTAACGTCCCGAAGCAGCAAATTTTTCGCGATAATCTACCGTTAAGGGCAGAAAATCAACATCACTTTGTTGATAGTTTGAAACTACGGTGCAAAGCAACATACATTTTCCGGATTGCACGACTACAGAGCCGTGGGCCTGTTTTGCCAATTTTCCGGTCTCGATGGAAATTTCACGTCCATCCCCGAGGTCAATAACCTCTTTAAATACTTTAGGTATCATGTGTTTTTCATTTTGTGCGCAAAAAGCGCACGGTTAAAAATGGTCAACGACTGTGTCTCAGCCGCGGTTTGTTGTGTTGTTGTGATTTGACCAATGAAAAACCTAAGGGTAGCTTTTCTGTTTGTTCCGGATTGCCTTCCGAAACATAAAAAATAATTAAAAAAAATAAAAAAGGCTCGTTAGAGCCCTTTCGAATATTACTTTCGTAATCCTAATTCCTTAACAATTGCACGGTAACGAAGGATGTCCTTTTTCATAAGATAATCCAACAAAGCCCTGCGCTTACCTACCATTTTCACCAAAGAACGCTCTGTGTTGTAATCCTTGTGGTTGTTTTTTAGGTGGTTTGTTAAATGCTCAATACGGTGCGTAAACAAAGCGATTTGGCCTTCAGCAGACCCTGTATCGGTTTTTGACTTACCGTGTTTTTCAAAAATTTTTTCTTTTACTTCTTGTGATAAATACATGCCAATATTGTTAAAATGATTTTTATGTACTGATTACCATTTTGATAATCAAGGGCGCAAAAATACAAAATGGAATTCGATTTAGCAGTTTTTGATGTTAAATATTTCCTTCCATTTATATTGAAATGGGCAATTTTAACGTTAAGTAGTCCTAACCCCTAAACATTAAACTTTATGAAAAACCTCCCTTTTAAATGGATCGTAGGATTTTTTTGTGTTGGAATCTTCTTCATTACAAGTTGTAATAAAGAAGAAACCAATACTTCCGAGGAATACAATTTTAATTCTGAAGACTCCTCCCGCGCGTCAAAAATGGACAATGTTTCCGAAGGTACCTTCTCCATTATGGAACAGGCATTTGTTGAAAACGAAACCCAAGGCCGCGGCTTGAACCAATTATCGCTGTTTCCGGATTGTACTGAAATTACTGTAGGCGTCGAGGGAAATGTCTTTACCATACTCCTTGATTTTGGCGAAACCTGTACCCTGAACAACGGAAATGTGGTTTCCGGCAAAATATTGTTGGAGTACGGTCCGTTGGTCAGCGGCACTTATACGGTGACCTATTCCTTTCAGGATTTTGTTTTTAACGGTAATGGCGTTGGGGGTGGCGGCACCATTCTTTATGAAATTGCAAACCAAAACGGCAATCCGCAATCTACCGTGAACGAAAATATTACGGTCAGTTTTCCCAATAATTCAGTCACCGGAACCCGCGTTGGAACCCGAATATCCGAATGGGTCGAGGGTGTTGGTTCGGGCACTTGGATGGACAACGTATATCACGTAAACGGCAATTGGCAAACCCAATTCACCAATGGCTTCGAACGAAGTGGGGAAGTAACAGAACCTTTGGTTTTTAAAACTGCCTGCCGATGGATTGTGGCCGGCCGATTGGAAGTGGCACAGGATGGCTTGACCGCTGCCATTGATTTTGGCGATGGTTCCTGCGACAATCAGGCAGTATTTATCTATAATGGCGAAGAATATCCGTTTACAATGAATTGAAGGTGCTGTAAAAAAAGAAAGCTGCCCAAACAAGGCAGCTTTTTTTATGCAGATTTTTCACGAAGCGGCCTGTTCAGGACCAGATCGAGATAAAGGTTTATTTTTCTTTTTAGGTCGCGCCGATGGGTGATAAAATCAAGAAAACCGTGCTCCAAAACAAATTCGGCGGTTTGGAAGCCCTCGGGCAATTCCTTGCCGGTAGTGTCGCGAACTACGCGCGGACCGGCAAAACCGATCAACGCCCCGGGCTCGCTAATATTAATGTCGCCGAGCATAGCGAAGGAAGCCGTGGTTCCTCCCGTGGTTGGGTCGGTACATAGTGAAATATAGGGTATTCCAGCATCGCTCAATTGCGCGAGCTTCACGCTGGTTTTTGCCAACTGCATCAGCGATAGCGCTGCTTCCATCATACGCGCGCCGCCACTTTTTGAAATTATCACCAACGGAATTTTCTTTTTTAGGGAATAATCGGCCGCACGTGCAATTTTTTCGCCCACGACGCTACCCATCGAGCCACCAATAAAACTGAAATCCATACAGGCCACCACCAAATCGGCGCCCATGGATTTTCCAACGGCACAGCGGATGGCATCCTTTAAGCCGGTTTTGTCCTGGGCCTCTTTCAGTCGTTCGGTATATTTCTTTTTATCCTCAAACTTTAAGGTATCCTGCGAACTTAGATTTTTGTCGAGCTCTTTGAATTTGTTGTCATCAAAAAGTATTTCGAAATATTCTTTGCTGCCTATCCTAACGTGGTATCCAT
Organism: Aequorivita sp.; assembly: GCA_048268785.1. Taxonomy (GTDB): domain Bacteria; phylum Bacteroidota; class Bacteroidia; order Flavobacteriales; family Flavobacteriaceae; genus Aequorivita. The sequence goes on along the minus strand of JBLWUV010000003.1, from coordinate 242,070 downwards.
CCTCGGGGCTAACGTAAAAATTGCGTTCCAGTTCTTCGCTGTCCACAATTTTTCCGGTGGGCGATTTATACCACAATCCTCTTGGGACGTCTTTTTTTTCTTCAGTGGGAGTTTGGATTCCCTTTTTTGTTCGTTTAAACCAAGGCATATTAATTTTGAATTGCGAATTCAGAATTATGAATTCCGGTTAATTTTTAACGTTTTTAGTTCTTCAGCTCGTAATTCTGAAAAATTAAAGCGTGTTCACATTGTTCAGATCTTCAAAGGCTCTTTCCAATCTTTTTTTGAAGGTTATTTCGCCATCACGAAGCCATTTTCGCGGATCGTAATATTTTTTGTTTGGTAAATCCTCGCCTTCCGGATTGCCAATTTGGGTCTTCAAATAGCCCAGGTTGTTCACCATATAATCGCGCACCCCTTCGGTAAACGCGAATTGCATATCGGTGTCGATGTTCATTTTGATTACGCCGTAACTGATGGCCTCCCGAATTTCTTCTACCGTAGAACCGCTTCCACCGTGGAAAACAAAATCGATCGGGTTGGGGCCGGTGCCAAATTTTTTCTGCACAAATTCCTGTGAATTTTTCAGGATAACGGGAGTCAGCTTTACGTTCCCAGGTTTATAGACGCCGTGAACGTTTCCGAAAGCAGCGGCGATGGTAAACTGGTCGCTGATCTTTGAAAGTTGTTCATAGGCATAGGCCACCTCCTCGGGCTGGGTGTAGAGTTTAGAGGAATCGACCCCCGTATTGTCCACGCCATCTTCCTCACCGCCTGTAATGCCCAATTCAATTTCAAGGGTCATTCCCATTTGGCTCATGCGTTTCAAATATTTTTTGCAGATTTCGATATTTTCGTGAATAGGCTCTTCGGAAAGGTCTATCATGTGCGAGCTGTACAGCGGTTTTCCGGTTTCTTTATAATGTTTTTCACCGGCGTCGAGTAGACCGTCGATCCACGGCAAAAGTTTTTTTGCGCAGTGGTCTGTGTGGAGAATTACCGTGGCACCGTATGCATTTGCCAGTTCATGTATATGTTTTGCGCCCGCAACTCCTCCGGCGATGGCCGCTTTTTCGTTTTCATTGGAAAGTCCTTTTCCCGCGTTGAAATGTGCCCCGCCATTGGAAAATTGGATGATTACCGGTGCGTTCAAGGCCGTGGCGGTTTCCAAAACGGCATTGATGCTGTTGGAGCCCACCACATTTACCGCGGGCATCGCAAAGCCTTTTTCCTTGGCAAATTGATGGATTTTTTGAACTTCTTTTCCCGTGGCTACTCCGGGCTTAATTCCGTGACTCATAATTTATGGGATAAATTTTTTTGCGTTTTTTCGATGTACTTTTTTTGTGTTTTTGAACCGTCATTGGTTGCGGTTGCTTTCATAAACCTTCCAAAAAGGCATCCTTCAGCTTAGGGCAAAAATAACAAATTTTAATGGTTTAGAAGGGATAGTTGATTCCGATGTTATAAACCGCATGGGCAAAATTGTAATCCTTAAACCATCGTTCGCCCACGGGTCTTCCGGGGTCGTGTGTTTTAAAGCCAATGTCAAAACGGAACACGAAAAATCCAAAATCATATCGAAGCCCGAAGCCGGAAGCAACAGCAGTTTCCTTTAGATCTTTAATGCCGTCAAACCGGAAGGCGGGGATGTCCACATCGTCCAGCACGTTCCAAATATTTCCCGCATCCACGAAAAACGCGCCTTTTAAATCGCCCAAAATTGTGTATCTATATTCCGCGTTCAGGGCCAACTTGAAGTTTGCATCGTTAAAATCGAGCACGCTGCCGCTGCTTCCGGGCCCCAAATCGTAGGCGCGCCAACCGCGATTGTCGTTGGTGCCTCCCGCAAAATAACTTCGGGTAAAGGGAATGTTGTTGCTGTTGCCATAGGGAATGGCAATTCCGCCAAAGGCACGAATGGCGATGCTGTTCTTTCGGTCCAACTCCCAATGTTTAATATATTCCGCCTCCACTTTGCCATATTGTGAATAGGCAATTCCGAGGATTTCATAATTATCTTGCTCATTTTTGGAAAGACCTGCCAGACTGGAAATGCCCGACAGCAAATTTCCGGCAGATTCCAACTTAATGCGAAGGCGCGAAAAATTATTGTCGTTCAAATTCTCACGGGTGTCGCGGGTCATCGTTACGTTCGAGGCAAAAATAAGGTTGTTCTCGCTAAGTCGCAATTGGCGTTCGTAGATGCTCAGCACTTCCCGATAGGTAGTGGGAGTGGCATAAATTTCTCCGCTGAGGACGTCGTTTATAAATTGATCGGTTTCCATCGGCACTTCCAAAAACGGATCGGCTCCAGGATTGTTGAAATCATAATTGAGGTCGCGGGCAATGCCGTTCAAAATGGAATAGGAACTTTTATAAACATTGAAATAATTTTCAGGGTTCAAGTTCCTAACAAATTGAAGATTGAATAAATCTACCTGATAGGTCAATATCTTTGAAGGTTTCCAACGGTAGTTGAAAATGGCATTGGACGTTTGCCGGTCGAGTCCGATATTGTTCTGGACGCTATAGCCAAAACTCACGCTGGTGGTGGGCGACATGTATTTGGGAATAAGTTTTTCTGTTTTGAGCGGAAAGAGAATCCGTGGAAAAGTGAGCTTCACATCGCCCCCAAATTCTGAAATATTGAAAAATTTGCTCTCCCGATCGCCGGCGTCCTTGGAAGAACCCAAACTTCCGCGGCCCGAAACCTCCAGAATTTCGGCACCCCGAAAAATATTCCTAAAAGTCATGCTTCCGCTAAAACTGATACCGAACTGTTGAATGGTGGAGGTGAACGCATCAAAATCTACCCCAAGGGTAAAACGGTCGCGCGGGGTCAATAAAATGGTGGAATTCAAAAGTTTCCCCGTGGTGTCGGTGGCTATTTCGTTATAACTGATGTTCGGATATTTAAAAATGCGCAAATCGCTTAATTGGTTATAGGTAAGCGTTCTGTCGATATCCTTAAAAATAGTGCCGGGGGTTATGGAAATGGCAGACGTGATGGCATTGGGCCGAAACCGCATCTTTCCGTAACTGTAAAGTTTGTATCCTTTGAAACTCACCGAATCCTGAAAATTTTTGTTTCTGTTTTCATAGGAATAGTCCGTAACAATGCGAACCTCGTTAATGGTGTGCACTTGGAAGGGTACTGTGCGGGTGCTGTCGCCCTCGGTAATTTTTCGGTTCGGGATAATGTAGGTAATGTCGGCTTTATGGTCGGTGTTTACCGTGTCTGCTTCAAAACCTACATATTCCTGTTCAAAATGGTAGAAACCCGAATTTCGAAATAAAATAGTCAATCGGTCACGTTCATTCACAAAATCGGTGGCGGCATATTGCTTTCCGGGTTTAATAAACGAATTGTCTTTTTTAAGCTGAAAAAGTGAATCAATCGCAGGCGAGCTAATTTTTTCGGCAATGGAGTCGCCGATAAAATAGGGTTGGTGCCGTTTTACCTTATAAACAATCTCCGCCCTTTTTTCTTTTTTTTCGCTCGGAATTATGGTGTAGTCCACTTCATCATTAAAATAGCCATAGCTAGCATACCAGCGTTTCAAGCGGTCCACCGATTTATTTATTCGGGCTTCGCTGATGATAACGGGCGCATCTCCCGATTTCTGTAGCCATTTATTAAAACCCACATAACTGCTATCAATTTGGTCCACTTGTTTTTTGGAGAGAAGACGAATGAGGCGCTCCTCGCGTTTCGGATTTTTGTGAAGCCATCGGTAATAAGTGGAATCGGGTTGTGGGTCGGCCAAATTGTAGATGTGAAGCCCCAACGGAAGCCCAATAAGCGGAATGGAAGGATTTGGTTTTTGTGCCAACTGGCTATACACTCCCGCGTCCTTTGTTTCTACGCTATCCACCAAAATGGTGTTTTTTGTGAGTAAATATTTTCCATCGGGAACCCGTTTTACGGCATCACAGGAAAAAAACAAACTGATTAATACTGTAAATAGTGATATTTTTGTGAGGTCGCGCTTCAAAGGTGTGTTTTTATTCAAGTTCAAAAATACTATATTTTGATCAGCAAAAGTCAAACAAAATTAATAACGGGCCTACAACAAAAAAAGTACCGCGAACAGACCCGCCTTTTTGTGGCAGAGGGCCCGAAGGTAATAGCCGAACTGCAATCCGAGGATTTAGCGCTCCACGCCCTGTTCACCACTGATCCTGCTGAAATTAATGCGGAAAACAAGTCTTTGGTAAGCCCAGCCGAACTTAAAAAAATCAGTTTTCTAAAAACGGCCAACACTGCGCTGGCTCTTTTTGAAATTCCAGCTCCAAAACCGTTGGAGCAACAAGGTTTGCTCGTTGCTTTGGATGCCGTCCGCGACCCGGGAAACCTTGGCACCATCATCAGGCTCTGCGACTGGTTCGGGGTTCGCCATTTGGTGTGTTCCGAAGATACGGTGGACTGTTATAACCCGAAAGTGGTGCAGGCAACGATGGGCTCTTTGGCGCGCGTAAACCTGCATTATATTCCTTTGAGAAAATTTTTGAAAAACACCCACTTGCCTGTTTTTGGAGCGATAATGGACGGAAAAAATGTGTACTCCCAACAATTGCCGGCCGAGGGCATATTGGTTATGGGGAATGAGGCCAACGGTATTTCCAATGAAATACTGGAAACTATTTCAAACCGCATAAGCATCCCCCGTTTTGGAAAAATCCAAAAAACCGAAAGCCTGAATGTGGCGACGGCGACCGCAATTCTTTTAAGCGAGTTTCGAAGGTTTACTGAAAGGTGAAATTCACGAAAATGCCCCGGGTAGCAAGATTGTCGATGTTTCCCGTCCACGGGCTGTTGGGGTCATCGTCGGCCACCAACTCATTGCCCATTGCAAATACCCCACGAATGGAGGGAGTAAATTTAAAATAATACAGATAGAGATCAATCCCGAAACCGAGTTCATAATAATTTGTGCTCTTGGTCATCCGGAACCTTCCTTCCTCATTATCCTCGGGGTTATTTTCATTGCTGGATAGATTGATGGAGGTAGAGACCCCGCCGATTATGAAGGGTTTGATGTTGTTGAGCCGTTTGGTGGAAACTTTTAGCAGCAACGGAACATGGATGTATGTCGATTTTACTTCGCGCAGATAATCCTTCGGTTCGGTAAACCCCGGAAACGTAAGGTCGCGTTGGGTGAAATAAAGTCCCGGTTCCAAGCGAAGGTTGAGGTATTGGTTGATCCGCATATCGCCAATAAGTCCCACGTTGAACCCTGCGGAACGCGCCACTTGAATTTCCGCGTTTTCTTCGGCATATTGGTCCACGTAATCTATCTTGAAATCATAGCTGTTGAAGCCTAAGTAATAGCCCCAACTGAAGCGTTTTTTGTCAAAGTTCTCCAAATTGGCCAACCGTTCCTTATTAAAAAACCACTGCGCTTGGGCGCTGTTTGCAATGCATAATAGGGTAAGTACAAAAAATAGCTTCTTCATAAATTATTTCACGGCTTTATAGATGGTGGCCACCCCAAAAGTTTGCGGTTTGTTTATCACTTCATAAAACCCAATTTTGCGCAAAATATTGTTGAGCGCTTCCCCGTAAGGAAATACAGAGGCGCTTTCACTTAAATAGCTGTACGCCACCTTATCTTTGGAAAACAACTTGCCCACGAGCGGCAGCACATTTTTTGAATAGAAGTGATAACCCTGCTTAAAAGGGAATTTTGTAGGTACCGAAGTTTCGAGAATAACAAATATGCCCCCTTTTTTCAGCACACGGAAAATTTCTGAGAGTCCTTTTTCAAGATTGTCAAAATTTCGGATGCCGAAGGACACTGTTATAGCGTCGAAAGTGTCCGCTTCAAACGGAAGGGCTTCGGAGTCTGCTTGAACAAATTCAATTTTTTTTGAAATGGGCGTGCCCGAAACCTTTTTCCGCGCTACGGAAAGCATGCCTTCCGACAAATCGAGCCCTACGATTTTTGTTGCCGTGGTTTTTTCGGCAAATTGAATGGCCAGATCGCCGGTGCCGGTGGCAATGTCGAGAATGGATTGCGGATTTTTGTCCGCTACCATTTTTATAACCTTCTTTCGCCACTTCACGTCAGCGCCCAAGGAAATCACACGGTTTAGGCCGTCGTAATTTTCAGAAATAGTATCGAACATCCGTTCTACCTGTTTCTTTTTTCCTTCCGAAGAATTTTTATAGGGGGTTACTTTCTTTTCCATAAAATTTGTGCCTGCAAAACTACTGTTTTTTACTGAAAGGAAAATCGAAATGGAAATTGAAAATGGCACGGGCCGATGGGCGAAATTCCTAACTGGGTATTATTTCTATATCTTTGCAGCGTTCGTTTTTAAGTAACTAAAAATAGCTCGATGAAAATTATCATTGCCGGTGCCGGAGAAGTTGGATTTCACCTCGCCAAATTGTTGTCTTTTGAATCGCAGAATATTACCCTCATTGACACCAACCGCGAAGCACTGGCCCATGCCGATACCAATTTGGATATTCGCGTGGTGCGAGGAGATTCCACCTCCATTTCGGTTTTAAAAGATGCCCGGGTGGACGAGACAGATTTGGTTATTGCGGTTACTTCCAGCGAAACCACCAATATTACGGTGTGTGTACTGGCCAAACAGTTGGGCGCAAAACGGACCATTGCGCGAATTTCCAACACCGAATTTATTGATGGGAAGGACGAAGTGGGCTTTTCAAAATTTGGAATTGACGAACTTATTTCTCCAGAATCGCTGGCTTCCAATGAAATTGAATTGCTGCTCAGCCAAAGCGCTTTCAACGAAAGTTATGAATTTGAGAACGGCGCCCTGACCATGATCGGCCTTAGCCTTTCGCGCACCTCGGCCTTTGTGGGCAAATCGGTCAAGGAAATGGCGAAGGTTTATCCAGAATTGCAGTTCGTTCCCATTGCCCTGCAGCGTTTCGGGACCCAATACACCATCATTCCGCGCGGCGACACCCAATTTAAAGAGGGCGACCAAGTGTATTTTACCACCGTGGGAAAAGGCGACGACCAAATTTTTAAACTTTCGGGCAAGAGCAAACAGGAAATAAAGAACGTAATGATCTTGGGCGGTAGCAAAATCGGCTATAAAACGGCCAAGGATTTATGCAAAAACCGTTTCAACGTAAAACTAATTGAAAGCAGCAAGGACAAGGCCTTTGAGATTGCAGACGATATTCCCGGCTGTTTGGTAATCAATGGCGACGGCCGCAATGTAGATCTTTTGAACGAAGAAGCCATTGAAGATATGGATGCCTTTATTTCGGTGACAGGAAACAGCGAAACCAACATTATGTCCTGTTTGGTGGCAAAATCCAAAGGGGTGAAAAAAGCAATAGCCCTGGTGGAAAATATGGACTATTTTCAACTTTCCCACTCCATCGGTATCGATACGCTTATCAACAAAAAACTTTTGGCGGCCAATAATATTTTCCGCTACGTTCGCAAGGGCGAAGTGGTGGCCATGACCAAGCTCAACAATATGAATGCCGAATTGCTGGAGTTTGTGGTCTATTCACATTCCAAGGTTTGCAACAAACGCATCAAGGATTTGGATTTTCCAACCTCGGCCATCATTGGCGGCGTGGTGCGAAACGGAAAGGGAATTATCGCCTTGGGCGACTTTGAGATCAAAAATGGCGATAGGGTCGTCGTGTGCTGCTTACCGCAATCCATCGGAAAGGTTGAAAAGCTTTTTATATAATGAATTCCGTTACCAAACTTAATTATAAAATCATTTCGCACCTTATGGGCCTTTTGCTTATGGTGAACGGTGGTTTTATGTTGCTTTCTGCTGGGGTAAGTTGGTATTACAGCGATGGGGTTTTTAACGAAATGTTGATGGCCGGTTTGGTGGCCTTGGTGGTCGGCGCCCTTATTATGGTTTCCACCAAGAATCACCGAAAGGAAATTCAGAAGCGCGAAGGCTATATTATTGTTGCCTTTGGCTGGATTTTTATGGCGCTAATCGGCACCTTGCCCTATATATTTACGGGCGCCATTCCCAGTTTTACCAATGCGTTTTTTGAAACCATGAGCGGTTATACCACAACTGGAGCGTCTATTTTGAAGGATATTGAGGCGATGCCCCGCGGCATACTCTTTTGGCGCAGCATTACCCATTGGATCGGAGGTATGGGGATTATTGTGTTGGCCATTGCCATTTTACCCTTGTTGGGAATTGGCGGGATGCAACTTTTCGCCGCCGAGGCACCCGGGCCCGGAGGAGATAAACTCCATCCGAGGATCACGGACACTGCCAAACGATTGTGGCTAATCTATGTGGGCTATACCCTTGCCGAAACTGTTTTGTTGAAAGTGGCCGGAATGAGCTTTTTTGATGCCATCAACCATTCGTTGGCAACATTGAGCACCGGTGGATTTTCAACCAAAAATGCAAGCGTCGCCTATTGGAACGATACTCCTTTGGTGCAATATATTATTATCCTCTTTATGTTTTTGGCGGGAAGTAATTTTGTGTTAAGCTATTTCGCCTTTAAACGGAAGTTTCAAAAGATTTTTCAAGATGAGGAATTTCAATTGTATTCCGCTTTTGTAATTGGGCTCACGATCGTTTCGGCGCTGCTAATTTATTTTCAGGCAGATATTTCCATTTCCTCCATTGCGCATCCTATGGTCTGGGGACCTTTTGAAAGCGCTGTCCGACACGCCCTCTTTCAAGTACTTACCGTTATTACTACCACGGGATTTGTGAGTGCGGATTATACCTTATGGACCCCTTTTCTGACCATCTTCTTTTTTGGAATGATGTTTCTCGGAGGCTGTGCGGGTTCTACCGCCGGGGGCATTAAAATTATGCGCCACTTGATTATGATCAAAAACGGGATCCTGGAATTTAAGAGAACCCTGCACCCACACGCAATTTTGCCGGTTCGCTACAACCGAAAGGCAATTCCCCAACCAATTGTTTTCAATATTCTGGGCTTTTTTATTTTGTATATGTTGTCCTTTATTGTGGGCACCTTGGTGTTTTCTTGGCTCGGACTTGATTTTAAAACGGCCCTCGGGGGCGCGGCTTCCACTTTGGGAAATGTGGGTCCGGCCTTGGGAGATTTGGGCCCGGTCGATAATTATTCCAATTTGCCAGATGCCGCCAAGTGGTGGTCCAGTTTTTTGATGCTGATAGGTAGGTTGGAATTGTTTACCGTGCTTATATTATTGACTCCCTTTTTCTGGCGAAATAGATAATTTGCGGTTGAATTCCCATCGAATTAATTTGAGATTATCCTTACTTAAACTTTGAAAAGGGAAGTAATCTTATTTCAATAATCCTTTATTGTGCCCTCCATTCACCCGATTTGTAAATTCCGTCCACAAATATGCTGAATAAAAAAAGCCCGAAACAAATTTGCTTCGGGCTTTCTTTTAAAAAGGGTTAAAAAGAATTTACTTGACGATAATACGTTTTACGCGACCGTCTTTCTTATTGCCAATTCGGATTAAATACACTCCTTTGGCAACATAGCCCATATCCAATTTATACTGATAGCCATTGCCATTGTTTTCAAGTTTTTTATACAGCAAACGTTGGCCAAGGGTATTGTGGACCGAAAGGTTTAATGCGTCGGAATAGTTTACTGTTTTTAAACTAATATCAAAAACGTTGTTATCCAACGACAGCACTGTCAGGCCATTTTCATCGAAAATGCTTTCGTCTATGCCCACCACGGTTCCGATCTGGGCGGTATAATCTTCTGTTTCGCCATAGTTGGTTTCCTCACACGCATCTTCGGGAACGGGATTGTTCCAGTTAGATTTTGCACGCATCAAGTGCTGTCCTTCGGCAGCGCCCGCGGGAACAACCAAATCCATTGTTTCGGTGAAAGTTCCGCCGCTTTGGCCGGGAGCGATTACATAGTTATTCACCACTTTTTCATTTGAGGTGAAGACGAAATCATCATTAAAATCTATCCAGACTGTTACGTATTGGTTACCATATTCTGTGGTTACGGTAAGGTCGTTTGTGGAATCTACCTCCATTTCTGCCACCAAATTTGTAAAATCGCCATACCCTTCGCAAGCAGAAGGATTGTTGATGGTTGTTACATTGAACAATCTGAAACCATCGCCTAAGCTACAATTGGCGGTAGGTTGGCAGTTTTGTTTGGTGATCACCACAGAAGTTTCATCATTGGAAGTGTCGCTATCGCCGGGAAGGGAAGTATAGGCACTTAAGTTATAATTGCCCAAGGCTGAAAAATCGCCGGTTTGGGTAAAGGTATAGGAAGTCGATGAATTGCCAGCCAATGGACCCGCAACTACTTCGGTAACCACGGTTCCATCCAAATTATAAGACACATCAAAATTAGATTGGGCTTGGCCTCCGTAGTTATTAATAGTAACCACAATATCCTCCGTAGCAGTAAGGTCGGTGCCGGAGACAGGAGCGGTAATAGCGCTTACCCCAAGATCGTTTGGCGGCAAATAGGTTACGCTTTTGGTCCGCGCATCGTTCGTGGTGTCTTGGTCGTTTGACAGATTGGTTCTGGCCGTAATGGAATAGGTCTGGCCTACCGTGCCTAAATTAGCGGTGGCGGTAAAGGTGTATTGGGCCGTTGCTGCGGAAGCAATCGTACCCGTAAATGTTTCAGAAACCACGGCTCCACCATCCACTTGAAAACTAACCGGGAAGTTGGAGGCGCTATTTTGGCCGTAATTGAAAATCGTAACGGTAACGGGTTCGCTGGTTGAAAGCGTTCCGGTAACGGGCGCATCGATACTCACTACCCCTAAATCATTGTTGAAATTCGGAGCAATTTGAAAAACCCCAACTACGTCTTTTCGTCCATTGTTCATATATTCATTTATGAACCAAAACTGTTTGTCGTTCGCAGGGTCGATGTCTATTTTGCTATAATCGCCATAACGAAGTCCCGGAATGTTCGCATTGCCCGGCGCAATTAATTCCTCCGCAATGGTCATCGTATTCAATGGGTCGTTGGCGTAGCGCCCGGTGTAATAGGAACTCACCCGCTTGGATGATGGGTTTGGGGTAGTGGGTCCGGCCATGGACGTATAGCCCATTCCAATATTTCCTTGAACGTCCATCATCATACTTGCGTGCCAAGCGTGTTTGCCATCGGGCGCAGTATAGGTACCTTCTTGATAAATAGTCCAAGGTTGCCCATCGGCAGCTTGTCGCAGCTCAAACCAACGTACCCCGGCAAGTTCACCGCTCGAGGCATCGGTATCTACCACAAAGTTAAATACGGCCGAGTTATGGTCGCCAAACTTTCTAAACTGGGCTTGGTTCATAATGGTGGCCTGAAGTGCATCTATATCGGCACCACCACCGGGCTGCGACAGATTGGAAAAACTTCCACCGTCAAAAACAGAAATAAAGGGGGTGGTTATTAATTCGGTAGGCGCTGAAATGGTGGAACTTCCCGGATTGGCCCAATTTACGTTCACGGTCCATAATTTCACGTGATCCTGTGAAACACCGGACCAGGCATCGTCCTGAAGGTACACAATAGGAAGATTGCCAGTAGCGGGAAGGTTGCTGTTGGATACGTTAAGCGCTTGTGGGCTATAGAATCCGCTGGTTACTATTCCAGGTAGCGGAAAGCCAATAATCTGCGCGGTTGGGTCGCCAGCGAGCATTTTGCTACGCTCCATGGCATAAATGCGGTTGGTGGATGAGGTGTTGTCGGTCATATAATAGCCATCACTCCAAACCGAAAGTTTTTGGTAGTCGTTAATTTGTGGAATGGTGTAAACATACCAACCGTCGTTCACGGGGTCGGGACCATCCGAAACGGCAATTTGGGCGCCGCTTCCCAAAAAGGTCATCACGAATCTGTCTGCGGCATTGTCATAACTAATAGTAAGGTCACAGCATCCGCCGTTTGGAAAAATGGTTGGGTTCGGACTTATTTGGCCTGTAAGCGGATTACCGCTTTTGTCGAAAATTCTAAATCCAGTATTGAATACCACCACGGCGTGGTTCGGACCAACCCCGATGGATGGATCCGTTGGTTGCGAGTTTGAAGCCGCGGCATCAAACACAAGGGTAGGGGCCCTACCGCTAAGAACCTGCTCCATTTTATCGGGATTTCTTGTGAAGTAGTCATCCTCAATTTGAGGGTCCTTGCCCGGAACGATCAGGTTTCGAGAGGCCCTGCCGTCTTGCATTACTTGCTCTTTTACCCGTGCAGGAGGCAAATTGGTCTGCGACGCAATGGATGGAACGTGAACCATGGAGCCCACGGTGCCAACCAGGGTAGCCTTTGTTTGTTCTTGGGCCTGGCCTACAAAGGCAAGGAAAAACAAGAAAAGAAAGAATGTAATTTTAGTTTTCATTTTGGGAATAGTTATAATTTATGGTTTAAGGGTCTAAAATACAGAATAATTAAGGAATGGTATTGCAATTGCCGATTTTTAACCGAATCGATTTTTTTATAAATATAAAATGATTAGGAGGTTACGGCCGCTTTTATTCGTTCCATTGCCTCTTTAATATCTTCTTCCGAAGCTGCATAGGATAGCCGAATGCAGTTTGGATCGCCAAAGGCTTCGCCAGTAACGGTGGCAACTTGCGCTTCTTCCAAAAGATATAAGGAAAAATCGGAGGCGGTATTGATATTTTTTCCGCGAAGCGTTTTTCCGAAGAAATAGGAAACATCCGGAAAAACATAGAACGCCCCTTCGGGTTCATTGGTTTTAAAGCCTTCAATTTTTGAAAGCAAATCCAAAATCAATCCCCGTCTTTTTTTAAAGGCATCGACCATGAATTTTATTTTGCTCGGTGGATTTTCAAGGGCGGTAATGGTGGCACGTTGCGCGATGCAATTGGCGCCACTGGTAACTTGGCCCTGCATTTTGTCGCAGGCGCGTGCTATCCATTCGGGGCCGCCAATGTAGCCAATGCGCCATCCGGTCATTGAAAAAGCTTTGGACACGCCATTGACAACCACGGTTCGGTCATACATATCCTCAAACTCGGCCATGGAAGTGTGGTTTCCCGTAAAATTTATGAGTTCATAAATTTCATCGCTCACCACAATAATGTTCGGATATTTCACCAGCACATCGGCCAGTTTTCGAAGCTCCTTTCTGCTATATACTGAACCGCTCGGATTGCAGGGGGAACTATAAATGATCATTTTTGTTTTTGGGGTGATGGCAGCTTCCAAAGCCTCTGGGGTTACTTTAAAATCTGTTTTAATAGTGGTGGGGATTTCTTTCGGAACGCCTTCGGCAACCTTGCATTGGTCGGCATAGCTAACCCAATAAGGCGCGGGCAGTAAAACTTCATCGCCCTTGTCCAATAGTACCATCATCAAATTGGCCAAGGATTGTTTGGCTCCGGTGGAGACCACAATTTGGGAAGGTTTGTAGTCTAAATTGTTGTCTCTTTTAAATTTGGTAATAATGGCTTTTTTAAGATCGCCATAGCCATCCACGGGCGTATAGGAATGATAATTTTCTTCAATGGCACGGATTGCGGCTTCCTTCACAAAATCGGGCACTGGAAAATCAGGCTCCCCAAGGCTCAACCCAATGATGTCAACACCTTGTTCTTTTAATTCTCTTGTTTTGGCGGCCATGGCCAAAGTGGCCGAAGTGGCCATTTCATTCACTCGTTTTGAAAGTCGATTGTCCATAATAATTAAGCAGTGGCAGGTTTTAGGCCCATTTCCCTTAAATGTCTGAAATGGGCAATGATCGCCTGGCGTGTGGTTTTATATTCCTTATAGGGTAAGTTAAATTCTTGTGTGGTCCGTTTGAGTATTTTTGAGATATTTTTATAATGTATGTGGCTTATGTTCGGAAAAATATGATGTTCCACTTGGTGGTTTAGGCCGCCGGTGTACCAATTTACAATGCGATTGTTGGTTGAAAAATTCATCGTGGTAAACAATTGGTGGATTGCCCAAGTGTTTTTCATGGTTCCTCCCTCTTCGGGCAGCATAATCTCGGTGTCCTCCACGACGTGGGCCAGTTGAAAAACTATGCTCAAAATAAGACCGGCCACATAGTGCATTATAAAAAAGCCCAACAAAATTTTCCACCAAACAATATGGAAAAACAAAATAGGGATTACTATCCAAAGGGACACGTATATCACCTTTGTTATAACCAAAATGCTCCATTGGGTCACTGGTTTTGGAAGTTTTCCATACGCCAGTTTTCGCGCCAAATATCTTTTTGTTTGGAAAAAATCGGTGGTCAGCACCCAATTGAAAGTCAACAATCCATAAAAGAAAATGCTATACCAATGCTGGAATTTATGGAACTTGTGCCATTTGGAGTGTTGCGAAAAACGAAGGATCCGTCCGGCTTCCAGATCTTCGTCGTGGCCGTGAATGTTGGTATAAGTGTGGTGAAGCACGTTGTGTTGCACTTGCCAGTTATACACATTGCCTGCAAGAATATACATGCTGCTGCCCATTATCTTGTTTACCCATTTTTTGGAGGAATAGGAGCCGTGATTGGCGTCGTGCATAACGTTCATGCCCACGCCGGCCATACCAATGCCCATAACCACCGTGAACAAAAGTTGGAGCCAACCGGGCAAATGCAATGTTAAAAGCAAAAAATAAGGCGTCAAATAAATTGAAAACATAATTATGGTTTTCAAATGAAGTTTCCAATTGCCGGTGCGGGAAATATTGTTTTCCTTAAAATAGTCATTTACGCGCTTGTTCAGCGTTCTGAAAAATTTTGCGCTGTCAACTCGGGAAAAGGTTAGATTGGTATAGGTCAAAATGTACTGTTTAACTGGGATTTTCAATGAAGTGAGCCACAAAAATAATTATCTTTTGCGGAAATGCAGGGGTACAAAACCAGAATTTTCGCAAAGATACCATACTTTTGCCTCTTAAATTTTTTTATGGAACTAATACTAAAATATTTTCCCCAACTCACTGAAAATCAAAAAAACCAATTTCAGTTATTGCAGGAACTTTATGAGGATTGGAACTTAAAAATTAACGTGGTTTCCCGAAAGGATATTGACGAGCTATACCTTCGCCACGTGCTCCATTCCTTGGGAATTGCCAAAATACAGCCGTTTCTTCCAGCCTCCAAAATTCTCGATGTGGGCACCGGCGGTGGTTTTCCCGGAATTCCATTGGCTATTTTATTTCCAGAGGTGCAGTTTCATTTGGTGGACAGTATTGGCAAAAAAATTAAGGTGGTCGAAGAGGTTGTGGAAGGATTGCAGCTGCGCAATGTGGCCGTCACAAATGCGCGGGTGGAAACCATTTCCGGGAATTATGATTTTATAGTAAGTCGTGCCGTGGCCCAAATGGAAACCTTTGTGCACTGGGTGGACGGAAAAATTGCCAAGAAAAGCCTTCACGAAAGGAAGAATGGAATCCTTTACTTAAAAGGAGGCGATTTGGCAACGGAACTTCAATATTTTCCGAAAGCCACCGTTTTTCAGCTTCGGGACTATTTTGAGGAAGATTTTTTTGAGACCAAAAGTGTGGTGCACCTTCCGCTAAAATATAAGGGTCGATAATTCTTTTTTAAATAATAAGGGAGAAATAGTTTAGCGCAACCTATTTTTTAGGTTGCTTTTTAAGCAAGAACCATTGTAGCGCCAGGATGGTTTTGGCATCCTTGATTTTTCCGATTTCCTCGGAAATTTTTTCGATGGGAATTTTTATTATTTGAATGTCCTCCATTTCGTTTTGATATCCACCGCCTTTTCCGATTTTATCCTTTTCGGAAACGGTTGCGTAAAACAGGAAAATCCGTTCGGTAGACGCGCCGGGCGAGGCATAGAAGGTTTGTAGGTGTTTGGGGCTCTTTATTTTATAGCCCAATTCCTCCATAATTTCCCGTTTTAGGCAATCGATGGGTTCTTCGTCTTTTTCAATGGAACCGGCAGGAATTTCCAGCATCCAACCCTCGCTTTCCTTGCAAGTGGGATAACGGAATTGTTTGGTGAGCAAAATGCTGTTGGTTTCCTTTTCCACTATCACGGCCGCCACGGAATTCCCCCGTTCAAAGGCGAGTCTTCTTGTTTTATTGTATGAACCGTTAAATGTTTCATAGGTCACTTCGGCTTCAACGATTTTATAGTGATCGTTAAAAATCAATTTTTCATGGGTGATGGAATAGTTCATATCGGAAAATTTATTTTTGGCTGAAATCAACTTAAACAGTGTTAGACAAGGAAAAGATATAAAAAAACCCCGATCGTCTCGGGGTTTTTTGAAAGGATTGTTGGACAAGTTTTTACTTAACCACCACAAATTTCTTGGTAGTGATAAGGTTGTCTTTTGAAATTTTCATAAAATAAGTTCCAGCTTCCAGTTGGGAAACGTTCAGTTGGGCCTCCATAGGAATATTATTTTGGGTTAAAATCAATTTCCCTAATACATCATAAACCAAAACGTTGGCGTTTTCAGCATTTTTAATATGGATTGATGTAGTGGCAGGGTTTGGATAAAGGCTCACGTTTTCAAGAAGATTTTCGTTTACGCCCAATTGACCATTGCTGGAAAAAGGAGAGCGTTCCCCATTGCCATAATTTCCATTGGTATGATAAAGCTCGTTTCCTTGGTTATCGGTAAGGGTTATCTCCCCGCCGCCATTGCCAGAGGTATCCAACACTCGGAAGGTGTAACAGTCCAAAGGTAAATCGAAGGTTTCTACGATCAATTGTGGGTTGTTATTGGGGTAGGGACCACCGTTGTAAATTGCGGTTCCGTTGGAGTTATAAACATACCATCTGGTTTGTCCACCAAAATTGTCAATTTGCAATTCCATGGTTACCAACCGTGTTCCGGCAGGCGCCCTATCGAATGAAATGGAAGCCGAATTGTTTGAGTTGTCATCATCGCTCGGCAAGTTCACTTCCACGGTATTGTTGCCTTGAAGGTTGTACGGAACCTCGGGAAGCTCAATGGTTTCGCTGTGTAGCGACATAATATTTCCGGTCCAGTTATAAGTGTGGGACACCCCATTGATAATATATTCAATAGCCATTGAGGTAATGGGGTTCTGCCCTAAATTTTGAACGTTGATTTCTGGCGCCAGCGTGGTGTTGCAGGTTTCAGGAATTTCTGTAATGGATCGAATGTTGGCGTCATTGGCGTGGGTCAAACCGGTATAGGTTGGATAGGCGCGGTTTCCACTGGGAACTTCCTGATGGGTGTTGGTAATGAAGGCCACAACCTCCATATCAGCAAGTTCGGTTGGAACGTTGTTATACGCGGCCGGAATGGTGTAAGTATAGGTTCGATCAACGAAAGTTCCCGCGGTTGTGGTATTGATAACCTCGCCCCATTGGCCAGTAATCAATTCCACCAAACGGTGCATGTGCACATAGTTATTTCCCTGTCCGCCCCCGGATTGTGGGCCTAAGGTATTGTTCTGTAAAAGGGCCACATTTAAAAGGTTGGTTGCTTCGGGGCTATTCCCAGTGTAATAGGCTTCCACGTGAACCGTCAAAACATTGGTGTTTACATCAATGGATGCTTCCACCCCCACGTTAACGGGAGATCCTATGGCCAAAGTTTCGTTGGCGGAAATATTCCAATAGGTTCTGGACATGGCGGTTCCTCCGCCCGAGGCCATGGAGCGGCCAGGAAAAACGTGTCTATTCACTGTTCCGGAAGGATATCCAAAGCCTGTTCCGGAGTAGGATTGCGCCACGATGGCATTGCCGTAGGGCGTTCTAAAATCCGGTTCGTTGCCACTTGGAACCGCGTATCCACCTTGATGGATGTTTATTAAGGAAACGCGATCTGGATTTGCATCTTGGATGGCTTTTGCTTTTGCGTGCCCATCTGGACAAAATTGGCAGTGGATTCCGGTAAATTCCTCAAGAACAACATTTTGATCTTGGGGAGAAGTCGATACGATGGTTTGACCATAACCCGAAAAGGCGAATGCGACTGCGACCAAACTGAGGGGTAGTTTTTTAATCATGGTTTTAAATTTTAAAAAGAATTTTAGTATGATAGTTTACAAATGTAGTTTTTTATGCTTTATTCCCACGGTTTGAAGTGGCGTTTTTAGAGGATATTGTGTTAAATTTTTAAGGAAATTTCTAAAGCGATAAAAGTTTACAGGCTATAAAAAAATAAAACCCCGATATATTCGGGGTTTTAATTAATGCGTATTTATAATTTTTGGTTTACTGTCTGGCCACCACGATTCTTTTAGTGGTGGTTTGGTTTTGTTTGGAAATTTTCACAAAATAAGTTCCTGTTTGCAGACCTGCTACGTTTATCTGGGCATCACGCGATAGATTTTCTTGGGAAAGGACCAATTTTCCAAGAACACTGTAAATTTCAATATCGGCGTTCTCGGCATTTACAAGATTGATCACATTCGAGGATGGGTTTGGATAAAGCACCACCTCTTCAAGTTGGGTTTCGGAAGTACTTAAAACGAAACCATCGGTTGAAAATTTAACGGTGTCGCCACAGCCAAAATTACCGTTGGTCTGGAATATAACCGTATTGTTGGCATCGGTATCGGTGAGGGTTACAGGTCCGCCTCCGTCGCCATAGGTGTCAATTATATTAAAGGTATAGCAGTTTGCCGGCAGTGTAAATGTTTCGTTTATGGTTTGATTGCCACCGTAAGGTCCACCGCTATAAATAATGTTGCCGTCGAAATCGGTTACGTTCCATCTACATTCGCTTCCATATTGATCCGTGTGCAGCTCCATCAGTACGGTGGTAGTAGCATCATAGGCTTTGTCAAAAGTGGCGGTTGTAGTGTTGTTGGAATTATCATCATCACTGGCCGTAGTCACGGTGAGTGTATTGTTGGCTTGCATATTGAATCGCATAGCCGGAAGATCGATGGTTTGGTTGTGCATTGGAGCAATGCTACCATTCCAGTTATAAACCTCGGGAGTGCCTCCATTAACGGAATATTCAATGGTTAGGGCGGTAAGCGCATTTGAGCCCAAGTTTTGAATATTGACTTGAGGGGCCAGGTAATTGGCGCAAGGATTCTCAAAATCTTCCAAATACCTCACATTAGCGTCATTTGCATTTGCGAAGTTGGTGAAGGATGGGAACGCTCTGTTTCCTGAATAAATTTCTTGATGTGTCTCGGTCATAAATGCCACTACCTCCAAATCGGCAAGTTCAACGGGAATGTTGTTATAGTCCGCTGGAATTGGATAGGTATAGGTTCTGTCCACAAATGTGCCGCTGGTAGTAGTATTTATTTGATCGCCCCATTGGCCGGTAATCATTTCCACCAATCGGTGCATATGGTTATATTGGTCACACATGTTGCCGCCAACTTGTGGCCCTTTGGTGTTGTTTTGTAATAAGGCCACATTGAGCATATTGGTTGCCTGTGGGCTATTGGCAGTATAATAAGCTTCAACGTGAACGGTAAGAACATTCGCTGAAACATCGATAAAAGCCTCAACTCCAACATTTACTGGCGAGGGTTTGGCAAGGGTTTCGTTAGCGGAAATCGTCCAGAAGTTGCGATACATGGCAGTTTTTCCGGGCGTGTTCTCCCTTCCCGGAAACACATGGCGGTTTATGGTGCCTGCAGGATAACCGGTCAACCCGGTTTGGCCTACAATAGCGCTGCCATAGGGGGTTCTAAAATCCGGTTCCCCGGGTGCGGGATTTGCATAACTGCCCACATGGATGTTGATAAGCGAAACGCGATCTGGATTGGCATCTTGAATTGATTTAGCGATGGCGTGTCCTTGGGGGCAATACACACAATGGATGCCCGTAAATTCTTCAAGAACTACATTCTGGTCTTCCGGTGAGGTTGAAACGATTGTTTGTGCGTTCAAAGCGCCGACAAACAATGAAACAAATAAAGCGAAGGGTAGTTTTTTAAACATGACTTTAAATTTTTTAAGGTTTAAATATTGATGTACTCCAAAGTTACTTCTTAAAAACAAAAAACAACCCGTTGATACGGAATAATTTGCGATTTTATGTTAATTTAATAACGTAGTCGTAAAATGAAAGCTCGCCCCGCTTTCTTAAGTATAATATAGTGGAGAATAAATGTTAAATTACTGAAATTGAAAGTATAGGGGCCATCAAATTTTTAATTTTTATCGCTACTTTTGTAAAACTTAGAAACTTTTTAAAAAACATTAATCCCAAAAAATCAAAAAAAATGAAATTCAAATTACTCTTTTTAGCAATCGTTGGATCTATCGCTGTGGCTTCGGCCCAATATACGGTTAGAGATATTAACGGTAATGTGCTCACCAATGGCCAAGTTTTGGTTTTTGGAGAATATGGATACAACACCTCAGCCAATTATGAGTTCTTCGTGACTAATGACAATCCAACGGAAACAATCTATACCCGTATTGAATTTGTGGATGCAGTAAATGCCACGGGGGAGTTTTTTGAGCTTTGCTATGCCCAGCAGTGTTATACCAACCTGAGCGTAGGTTTTACGATCCCTACGGCTCCCGAAGTTTTTCCTATTGAGGTGGGTCAAACTACCGGACAGGGTAATCACTTTTTAAATGCAGATCCGGGCAATGGCACCGATATCCTTGACTATATTTTTGCTTTCCATCAATATGAGGCTGATGGCGTAACAGAAATCGGAACTCCGCTGACTTTTACCTATCGCTATGATCCCTCTTTAATAGGTGTTAACGAGAACTCCAAGGTAAATTTAACCATCCAATCCACTTTGGTTTCCAATGAAATGAATCTAGATGTTAATGAGCCGGTGGATATGATTATCTATAATTTGCAGGGAAGCGTGGTTAAGCAAGCACACTTTGAAGCAGGCAGACAATCAGTGAATATGGGCGATTTAAGTGCCCAAGCCTACATTGTTAAATTCAATAATGAAAAGGGCGCTACAAAAACAACCAAGATCATTGTAAAATAATCTGAAGCGACATTAAAAAAAGGTGCCCCGGAATTTCCGGGGCACCTTTTTTTTTGAAATGTGTTTTCCTTTTTAAAAAGTCACAACAAGGTTGGCCGTAAGTCCCGTGTTTGTGGGAACAAACCTGCAAACCCCGCCTACGCAAATCAAGCCACCGCGTTGGCGCCCATAGTTCAATGCGAATCGCGCCGGCCCTTTGGTGTAGCTTCCGCCAAAACTGTAATAATGGATTTCTCCATCGCCTTCATAATTCCAGGCATCAGCCGCATAAAGGGTAAAGGAAGGATTGAAACTATACTCCAAAACGCCCGCAGCCCAGTTTTTGTTATCTACATTTTTTCGGCTTTTATCAATCCATAAATGTTGAAGTTCCATTCTAACCGATTTTCCGCCTTCAAATTTTCGGGTGCCTTCCACTACGGCAATTTGTGCACGAATATCGCCTTGTTCTCCCAATGGTCCACCGGTAGTAACCCCTTTGTCAATAATTACATCCTGAAAAGTGGCTACGGAGCTCCATTTTGAAGACCAACGGTTTTTTACTTCAATATTCAAATCGCGGAAATAGCGTGGGCCATCTCCAATAAATTTTGCCTCATAGGTTTGTTCCTCACTGTTGAAAGTGGCATCCAGTCCGGCCCAATAGGAAAAATTACCGGCCAATTTGGTTCCAACTTTTCCGAGCGCAGATTCTTTTGGAAAGGAATAATAAACATCTACCTGACCACCGACTTCCCCAGCTCTTTTCTTTTCGGCTTCACTGAAAAGTAAGCGCGGCTGTGCGTTGTAAACATAAATATTGGACAGTAAATAATCGTGCTGTTTGGTAAGGGCCGGGACATAATTTACAATCTGTTCATTATATACATTCCCTTCAGCATATCTATCAGCATAGAAGCTAAAGTTCTCCAGCCTGCGGAAAGTGGAATTAACCCCCAATCCCTTTTGGGCGTATCCAAGATTTACCTGCAGTGCCGTACCATCAAATAATTGGGGCGAGGAAACAACTTCTTCGGTTACGATTACGTCCGGATCTTTGGTGATGGCTTCAATACCTCCGTAGAAGTTTTTTACCACAAAATCCAATCGGCCTCCATAGGCATTTACCGTTGCGGGTATGGAGTCACTGGAACCGCTGCTTTGATAGCGGCCCACATAGCTAGCCCCAAGTTTAAGGTCCACTACCTCAACCTTAAGAAGGCTGCTCAAATCTACATTGGCGTCCAGTCCCTGAATTACGCCTTCAGAAACGTCGAAACCGTTTCGAACCTGACCATAAACACCCGTTAGTTGCACTTCATTAATTGGGTTGAATTTTACGCGCAATCCCTTAAGGGCGTTGTTAATTCCCAACTGTCGGTCTTCCCAGGTCCGAAGGATCAATCCGCTTCCAAATTGTTCGTAAAAGTAACCTCCGGTTATGTCCAAGGTTTCGTTCTTAAAATTTAAATAGTAGGTGCCGATTCCATTTTGCTTGTCCCAAGTGTCGGAATAGCCCAACAACGCCGAGGGCAAATAGGCCTCATATTGAACCCCGGCAGTGAATTTCCCTAAGTTGTAGTTTAGTTGAAGATAATTGTTGGATCGAAAACGGTCTTCGGGGGCGTCAAACCCAATTTCCTCATCGGGCATTAACCATTGCGAATTGGATTCAAGACCACCAAAAAAGTAGCCATTTTCCTGTGAAAATGTTACGGTGCCCGTAAACAAAAGGGCAGCAAGGAGTAGTTTTTTCATTATGAAAGTTTGGTTGGAAAGTTTGTATTAATTGGCCGTGGAAAATTCCTTTATTTTTTTATAAAGTTCATTTTCAGCGCCCGGGCTGTAGCCTGAATGGCGGTAAACTATTTGATTGTTTTTCACCAATAGTGTCAACGGAACCGTTGCTGCGCCCACTGCACGTTTGAAGTCGTTATTGGTGTCCAAAAGTACGGTGTAATCCCATCCTTTTCCATTTACCATCGGTTTTACGCGGTTCACGCCACGGCTGTCGTCTATGGACACTGCATATAGTTTAACATTGGTTTCTTCCTGCCAATCGGGATAAATTTCGCTGATCGCGTCCAGTTCCTTTATACAGGGAACACACCAGGTTGCCCATAGGGAAATGACCACAACATTATTATCGGTCGAAAGTTCGTTGGAATTGATAGGAATTCCATCGAGGGTAGTCATATCAACTTTGGGAAGGTCATTTTGTGCAAACGCGCTCATTGTTATTAACGCAAGCAGAAGGGGGAGTAATTTTTTCATCCGAAAACTTTTTAAGATTAATAAAAGTGTAGGCAATATTAAGTTATTTTTAATAAAATCTTAAGTTTGGGTCGCCTAAAGTTAGGGTTTTTAACATTCTAAAATCGTGCCTTTTTTAGAATTGCTTTATATTAGCCACATCTTTTTAACAGCGTAATGTTATGCAATCAAAATTATTTTTAAAGTTTTCGGTTCTCTTTTGCTTTCTGGCCATAATAGGTTGCAGTAAAAAAGAAGATCCGCTTGTAGGGCCCACAGAAAATCTGGTCTTAACCCTTTCCAGCGATGCGGGTTCCAATGAATTGGAAGTGCTTTCGGTGGATCAATTGGTGAATTTTACGGTCACGGGAAGTGATGGCGCAAATTATACCTCGTCAGCCAAATTTTATGTGAATGATGCCGAAATTCAAGGTTCTTCCTATATGTTTTCAGCCATCGGCAGTTTTGAGGTAAAGGCAGTTTATGAATCCATTACCAGCAACAAACTTAATTTTGAGGTGGTGGGCGAAACGGATCGGGCCTTAACCATTGATGTTCTACGGGCGATGAACAACCAGACCATAACTTTTGGTTTGCTCGATTCCAATGGTCAAAATACTGCTTCCGAAGCTACTTTCTTCGTAAATGGATCGGCTATCGCTGGCTTTACGTTTGCTTCCGCAACTGAAGGTAACTATACTGTTTTTGCGCAATTTGAAGTCAATGGAGAGGTTTACACTACCCCTGAAAAATCATTTTCTGTTTATATTCCCAAAAGAAATGTGGTGCTTGAGGATTACACCGGAACGTGGTGTGGCTATTGCCTAAAGGCTTTGGTCGCAATTGATTCCGTGAAGGTATTGACCGATCATGTTTCCGTGGTGGCCATCCACGAAAGTTCCATTGGCCCACCGGATCCTATGGATTTTGCCCAGATTGATGACCTTCAGGCTGAATTTAATGTGCCCGATAGTTTTCCGCAAACCCAGTTGAACCGAACTACAAAATGGAATGCGACCCCGCCTTCTTCCTTAATATATGATTATGATGTGGTCACCGCCATCGCTGGCCAAGAAACGGATCTTTCCATAGCCATCAGTTCCCAAATCAGTGGAGCCACTTTATCTGTGGACGCTAAGGTAACGTACAAGAACGGCTCCGAACCCGGCGATAAACTGGTTGTATATTTGTTGGAAAGCGGCATCATTGCGGATCAGGTAAATTATTTCGATCAAAATCCCGAAAGCCCGTATTTCGGAATGGGCAACCCGATTGTTGATTTTGTCCACAACGATGCATTGCGCAATTCGCTGTCCAATCTTTTCGGCGACCCGATTCCGGAAACTCCAGCTTTTCAGGAATATAAAAAGACCTATACTTTCAACGTTCCTGCAGAATACAACGCCAACAACCTAAGTTTTGTGGTAATGGTGGTAAAAGCCGATAATAGTGCCAAAAATTCGCAGCACGCGCTGTTGGGTGAAACCAAAAACTATAATTAAGCTCAATTTCTTAATTTTGAAACCCATTCTAATCTTTTTTGGAATGGGTTTTTTTGTAGCAGTAAATCAATTCATCTAAAAAGTTATTCAAATTATGGGCGAAAAACTCACCAAACAAGAGCTCCACAACCTTGCCATGAACATCGTGGGCAAACAATTGGAAGCCGAGGGGTATGAGTTTTTGGGCGTAAATTCAAAACTGAAACGGGATCCGCAATTTGTGGCCTTAAAAGATAAAACCCTCCATTTTATTATTGTTCGGGCGGTTTCATTTCCGCAGGATGCAAATGCCTACGATCCTATTTTTATGCAGACCATAAAGGAGCACGCGGCAAAATTTGAAGCCAAAACCTATTATGCCGGCGTTGGTCTGGGCCACGGCAGCGACTATGGCAAACCGGTTTTAAAAAATGAAGACTATACCATGGTTTATAAAGGGTTGCAGGAAATTTTGTGAGAAATTCCCGCTCTTTTTTTCGATGGGTTCAATTATTTACGGCAATGGGTTCATCCCAGCGAAACCGATTTTTTAAATTTATTATTATACTTTCAAACATGCGCAATTATATTTTTCTGGCGGTACTATTCGTTTTTCTATCCTGTGGGCAAAATGGGCCCAAACCTATTTTTTTACAGGGCGATGCCTTCGGAACTACCTATAACATTCAGTTTTATTCCGAAAGGGATATCAATTTTAAAAAAGGATTGGATTCCGTAATCGCCGCGGTGAACCACAGCGTGAGCACCTACATTCCCGATAGCGATATTTCAAAGGTAAATCGGGGCGACTCGACAGTGGTGGTGGATTCCATTTTTTGGGAGGTGTTTGAAATTTCCAAGGAAGTGAACGAGAAGACCAACGGCTATTTCGACCCTACTATTGGAGTTTTGAGGAACGCTTACGGCTTCGGTGATGTTAAACCGATAAAAAATATAGACAGCACGACCTTGGATTCGCTCATGAAATTTGTGGGATTC
Organism: Aequorivita sp.; assembly: GCA_048268785.1. Taxonomy (GTDB): domain Bacteria; phylum Bacteroidota; class Bacteroidia; order Flavobacteriales; family Flavobacteriaceae; genus Aequorivita. The sequence goes on along the minus strand of JBLWUV010000003.1, from coordinate 216,533 downwards.
CACAAGGTGAAATTGAATAGCGACGGCACAATCTCCAAACAATTTCCCGAAATATATTTCGACTTTAATGCCGTGGCAAAGGGCTTCGGAATTGACTGTCTTGGACAGTATTTGGAGTCGAAGGGGGTCAGCGATTATCTTATTGAGCTCGGCGGCGAGATCCTTACCAAAGGCACCAATTTGGAAAAAAATCAAAATTGGGTGGTCGGCATCGAGGCGGTCGATTCCAAACTGGAAGACCGAAGTTTTGAGGCCACCGTTAAATTGAAAAACGAAGGGATGGCATCCTCGGGCAATTATAGAAAATTCAGAATGGATTCCCTTACGGGGAAAAAATTTGTACACACATTAAATCCACTAACCGGCTCGGCCGAGATGAGCGATGTAACCAGCGCCACCGTTATCGCCCCAACCTGCGCCGTTGCGGATGCCTACGCTACTTCATTTATGGCCTTGGGAATGGAAAAATCGAAGGAACTGTTGCACAATCTCCCCAATGTGGAAGCATATCTAACCTTTAATGATTCCTTAAATAACCATCAGGTTTTTATGACCGAGGGGTTTAAAAGACGTTTAGGCAATTAATTTTTTGGCAACGGGAAGCAACTCTCCTTTTGGCAACCGATATTTTTCAATCGCTTCCGCAGGAAGATTTTTTGTATAGTCCACTGCTTCAACGTAAAAACCGATGCTTTCAAGTTTTTTGAAGTAATCCATTCCATACACCCGAACGTGATCATACTGTCCGAAGATTTTGGCGCGCTCTTTTGGGTCGGTAATGCTGTTGTCTGCAAAGGTTTTTTCCAAATTGGCTTTATAGGGAACTTGCAGGATTGCGGTTCCACCGGGGGTGAGCACTCGGAAAATTTCCCGCATCGCTTTTTCGTCGTCCGGAATATGCTCCAAAACATGATTGCAGATAATAAAATCGAAGCTGCTGTCGAGAAAGGGCAAATTGCAAATATCGGCTTTCACATCGGCAAGGGGCGAGTGGAGGTCGGTCGTGGTATAATCCAGATTTTTCATTTTCCGGAATTTCTTATAGAATGCCTGTTCGGGCGCAAAATGCAGCACTTTTAAATTTTCGGTAAAGAAGCCCGTTTCATTTTCCAAATAAAGCCAAAACAATCTGTGGCGTTCCAACGAAAGAGTACCGGGCGAGAGTACATTTTCCCGTAGGGTTTCGTAACCATAGGGCAGAAATTTTTGGTATGACTTGCCGTCAATGGGATCGGTGTATTTATTTCCGCGTAAAAAAAAAGCAAGAATGGGCCTACCTATAATGCTCAATCGAATGAGTAGGGGTCGGGGAATGGTATTTAATATTTTTTTGAACAACGGTTTGGGTTATTACAACACGAATTCTTTTTCCCGAAACTCTTTTTCCTCATCGCTCACAATTCCCAAGGCCTCGTAGATATATCCGAAGGTGGAAAGCAATTCAGGTTTTCCATTTACCAAGGCAATGTTGTGCTCAAAATGTGCGCTTGGTTGCCCGTCCTGGGTAACAATAGTCCAGCCATCGCTCAATTGTTTTACTTTATGGGTTCCCATATTGATCATAGGTTCCAGGGCAACCGTCATTCCTTCAATAAATTTTTTGCCGCGTCCGCGACGGCCATAATTTGGCATTTCGGGGTCTTCGTGCATTTTCCGTCCAAGGCCGTGGCCAACCAGTTCGCGAACCACGCCATACCCATGGGCCTCACAATAATTTTGAATGGCGAAACCAACATCGCCAACGCGGTTGCCGGCCTTAAATTCCCGAATGCCGATGTAAAGCGATTCTTTGGTTATTTTCAACAATTTTTTGATTTCCGAGGAAACCTTGCCCACTTCAAAAGTATAGGCATGGTCACCATAGAATCCGTTTTTTATCGCGCCACAATCAATGGCCACAATATCGCCTTCCTTTAAGGGAACATCCGTCGGCAATCCGTGCACCACGGCATCATTAACGCTGGTGAGCAAGGTGGAAGGGCAGTCATACAAACCCAAAAATCCGGGAATGGCATCCAGGCTTCGAATGTAATCCTCCGCCATTTTATTAAGTTGATTGGTGGTGACACCCGGTTTCACTTCCTTGGCAAGCATTCCGAGCGTGCGGGAAACCACCAAGGCACTTTCGCGCATTAAAGCTATTTCTTCTCTGGATTTTGGAATTATCATAGGGCTATTTTAAAAAGGAAAACAATCCTCTTTTTTGGGTTTTGGGTTTTGCGGGAGCGGGTTCGCCCACCAATTGTTGGTAGATTTCGCCCCAACTTTTTAGGCCGCCAATGTTGCGATCGTCAATAAAAACATCGGCGTGGATTTTTCGGCTGTAGGAGGCATCAAAATCTTCCTCTGGAAAACTGCGGTTTACCGCGTAGAAAACGATGCCATTTTCTTCGCAAAAATTCACGGCCTCCTCTAGGGAACTGCCTTTGCGATAAGTCCACAAAATTAAGCGATGGCCTTCGTTTTGCAGTCTTTTCAAAGTGTCGAAAGCAAAAATGATGGGCTTGCCAATGCGCGGATATTCATCTTCCACGATGGTTCCGTCAAAATCTACCGCTATGGTCAGGGTTTCTTTAATCATCTTCCATTTTCAAAGGCCGCAAATTTACAAAGAATTATCCCGCTGCTAAAGTTTTATTCGGCGTAAGCATGTTTGTATTCCTTCCCGCTTAAAATGGCCAGCATGTCTTTTTCAAGGGTTTCGATGGGGTATTCCACAATCCGTCCCAATTCCTTATTGTTTTTGTAGAATATAATTGTAGGAACATTGGTGATGTTTTTTCCTTCCTCAAACCCCTGCGGAGTGGTTTTTTCTTCGGAAACAGTAATCAACTCGAGTTTCGATTCGTCGAAATCGGCTTGGTCCAAAATCTTATAGAAATGCGGCGTCTCGCGCTGGCTGTCCTCGCACCAAGTGCCCATAAATAGGGTGATGGTTACATCTTTTAAAAGTGGTTTTATTTTCTCCAGTGTTTCAGAATCTACGCTGTAAGTGTCGTATCCCGCGTCGAACCAATCTTTAAAAGCATCCATTTTTAGGCCTTTTCGGTTGGCTTTGCCCAAAAGCATTACCGTTTCTTCGTAGGGCACGGTGTCATTTATTTTTTCATTGTTGTTTTTTGAAATCATTTCTCGAGAATTGTTTTCATTCGGTTTGTTTTTTTCTTTAGAAGAATTGCAGGCCGATAGGCCTATTATCGCGATAATTAGAATTATTTTTTTCATAATTTTTTCTGTAGAGACGCACGGCCGTGCGTCTGTACGAGTTTTTGATTTTTATATGTGAGACGCACGGCCGTGCGTCTGTACGAGTTTTTGATTTTTATATGTGAGACGCACGGCCGTGCGTCTGTACGAGGTTTTGATTTTTATATGTGAGACGCACGGCCGTGCATCTGTACGAGTTTTTGATTTTTATTGTTGATCCGCCCGGCCGTGCGTCTGTGCCGCTTTAGCGGTATTTGTCTTCATTCCATTTCTCGGGATTCTTTATAATGTAATTTTTTATTTTTTGATAAGCCTCTTCATTTCTGATGATATGGTCGTGATAATTGGAGTGCCAAAATTTATTGTTCCGATTGAATTTTTTAATCGGCAATTCCTTTTTATCAATAAAATCGTCAATTTTATTGGTTGTGGCCGATTTAAATCCCGCAATAAATGAGGAAATTGATTTTGGTTTCCGAATGAATCGTAGAGACGCACGGCCGTGCGTCTCCAGGGAATATTGCGGATTTTCATTTGATTGAGACGCACGGCCGTGCGCCTGCGCGGCTTGTGGGGGATTTTCGTTTGATTGAGACGCACGTCCGTGCTTCTTTACCTCATTTTGGGGAATTTCATTCGATTGAGACGCACGGCCGTGCGTCTGTACGGGATTGATGATAATAATGGCGTGCAAATGATTGGGCATCAAAATAAATTCATCCAAAAATAATTCCTCTCGAAGGGCAAAAGATTCGTGCCATTCCCTTTCCACAATTTTGCCGTAATCGGATAATATCATTTTGTGGTTTTCAATTTTTCCCAAATAATGTTTCTGGTTTTGGCAGCATATCGTAATAAAATAATGTCCCGCCTCTGAATAATCCCAATTTGGTTTTCTGTGCGATCCAATTCTGTATTTATTCTGAAATTTGCCCATTTTTTTCAAAGCATTTAAAAATAGCCAATTTCCTTTACTATTTAAATCAGCGAATGTTGCGTCATTATTTCGGGTTTTTCAACGCCCATTATTTTAAGGATGGTAGGTGCAACGTCTCCCAAAATACCATTGTTGACCGATTTGATTTCGTCATCCACAATTAGAATTGGAACAGGGTTCGTGGTATGTGCCGTATTCGGTGAACCGTCTGGATTCCGCATGGTCTCGCTATTGCCGTGGTCGGCAATAATGATGGTCGCGTAGTGGTTTTCGAGTGCTTTTTCAACAATCGCTTTGGCACATTTGTCCACCGTTTCACAGGCTGTTACGGCAGCCTCAAAAACCCCAGTATGTCCCACCATATCTGGGTTTGCGAAATTAAGACAGATAAAATCGGCGGTTTCTTTTTCAATTTCCGGAAGAATGGCATCCCGAAGCTCGTAGGCGCTCATTTCTGGTTTTAAATCATAAGTCGCGACTTTTGGCGAAGGACATAGAATGCGTTTTTCGCCTTCGAAAGCCAGCTCTCTTCCTCCCGAAAAGAAGAAAGTTACGTGGGGATATTTCTCGGTTTCTGCAATTCTAATCTGCTTTTTACCGTTTTTTTCCAAAATCTCGCCCAGGGTATCGTTTAGATTTTCTTTGTTGAAAACCACGTGGATATTCCCGAAGGAATCATCATAGTTGGTGAGGGTCACGAAATATAGGGGCAGGGTTTTCATTCCAAAACCTTCGTAATCCTTTTGGGTCAGCACTTCGGTGAGCTGCCGTCCGCGATCGGTCCTGAAATTGAAAAAGATAACCACGTCGTCCTTCTCGATGGTCGCAACGGGTTTGCCTTCGGAAGTAATCATCACAATGGGTTCGATAAATTCATCAGAAATTCCTTCGGCATAACTCGCTTCAATACTTTTTACGGCATCGGTTGACGGTTTCCCAATCCCGAAACGGAGCAGATCATAGGCTTTTTTTACGCGCTCCCAACGTTTGTCGCGGTCCATGGCGTAATAGCGGCCAATAATGGAGGCGAGTTTTCCGCCGGTAATTTTTAAATGGTTTTGCAGCTCGGCAATAAAACCATTTCCGGAATGGGGATCCACATCGCGACCGTCCGTGAAAGCGTGAACATATACATTTTTTAAGCCCTCATCGTGGGCCGCGGAAAGCAACCCTTTCAAATGTTCGATGTGTGAATGAACGCCGCCATTGGAAACGAGACCCAAAAAATGCACTTTTTTATTGTGGTTTTTGGCGTATTCAAAAGCTTTTTTAAGTTCGGGTTCTTGGCGCAACGTGCCGTTGGCAACAGCCATATTTATTTTGGCAAGGTCTTGATAAACAATCCTTCCGGCGCCGAGGTTCATATGGCCCACCTCGCTATTGCCCATTTGGCCCTCCGGCAGGCCCACGTTCATTCCGTGGGTGAGCAATTGTGCGTGCGGATACTTTTTATACAGCGAATCCATAAATGGCGTATCGGCCTGTGCGACGGCGGAAACGGCAGGGTCTTGGGTAATGCCCCAGCCGTCGAGGATCATTAAGAGTACTTTTTTGTTCATGGTACAAAGGTACGAAGGGTTGTTGGGAGAATTGGTTTATTGGTTTAGGAGTTTATGAGTTTATGAGTTTATAAGTTTATAAGTTTATGATTTGGAATTTGGAATTTGGGATTTGGAATTTGGGATTTATGATTTGCGATTTGGGATTTGGAATTTGGAATTTATGATTTGGGATTTGCGATTTGGAATTTATGATTTGGAATTTATGACTATTGCTTTATGCCTTATTAAATTCTTGGAAACCTATGGAATATAAAGTTTTAACGCTTGAGTTATTTTAAAGCAGTTTGGGGTTAATGTCGAAAATGTTTTCTTTTACATATTTTGACACAAACGATTCCGAAAAATGCTCGTTGCCCATTATTTTTTCTTCAGAAAGCATTTTTTTTACGTCTATTTGTTCCTTGTAAGCGGTTAACATTGGCTTTGAAACCGGCGCATAACTAAAATGCCACGGTTCATATTTGAAACCTTTTCGATTGCCATTATCGGTGTAAACTTCATAAAAGTTGAATTTCTCGGCATGTTCATTCAACCACATTTTCAGTTTACAGTAAGGGCCGCTTCCGTGGAAATTTTCGGGCATTAAAACATTTGCGGGCCTTGGGGCATTGGCGTCAATGATATCGATGTCGGTTCCCCAGTGGTGGCGCGAGGTTCCCGGAATGGTGGAATATTCGATAATCCTTTCGATAGCCTTTTCGGGAGTAAGTCCTTCGGAAGTGAACTTTTTGTACTTGCCTTCAAAAATTTCCTTTTGCCTTTGGAAACTACGATAGGCGGAAACTACTTCAATATTGATATTTTCCTTGGCGGCTTCGGCCTTCATTTTTAAAAATGCTTCCTTGGCGGCTTTGTGCATCTTTGAGGTGTAGCTGTCGCCCACGATATCTGGATTTCCTTTTCCAATCAATTGGTTTCGGGTAAAGGATTCCATAAAATTCTGAAAGGAAAACTGTGGAAAAACTGCCAGACTCAGTCCTGCAATACTTGAAATTTTGATGAATTGGTTTCGTTTCATTAATGGTAAAAATTCTGATTTTTTGGGATTACTAAATTCGTTAAAAATAAATTAGCAGAGGTTCGTTGCTTCTTATTTTAATTGGGTTTGATGCACTGCATTTTTTTCTTCCGAAGAAAACAATGGGAATTTCATACATTTACTAACCTTTTTAATTTTGAAATAGTATGGACTCCAAAAAACTATCCGCAATTTTGTTTTTTTCAGGGTTGGGCCTTGCTTCGATATCTGCCCAAAATGTGCTGATTACAAATAACAATTCCCCCAACGAACCTTCCATAATGATCAATCCGCTGAACACGGATATTCTCGTGGCCGGCGCTAACCTGAACAACGTTTATAACAGCAACGATGGCGGCCTAACCTGGAATGAGCAACAAATGACCTCCGACTACGGCGTGTGGGGCGACCCAACTTTTGATGTGGATACCAACGGAAATTTTTATTATTTCCATCTTTCAAATCCGGCCAACGGAAACTGGATTGATAGAATTGTATGCCAAAAGTCTACCGATAATGGTAACAATTGGAGCAGCGGCACCTTTACCGGGTTGAACGGAACCAAGGCGCAGGACAAGCAATGGAGTGTGATAGACCGCAACAATAACAATATATATTTAACCTGGACGCAATTTGACAATTATGGGAGTAGCAACCCCAATGATAAATCGATTATCCTATTTTCAAAATCAACAGACGGGGGCCAAACGTGGGCAAATCCAAAAAAGATCAATACTGTTGACGGCGATTGTATAGATGAAGACAATACCGTGGAGGGCGCTGTGCCTGCTGTGGGCCCAAATGGTGAAATTTATGTGGCTTGGGCCGGTCCAAATGGAATTGTTTTTAATAAATCAACGGACCAAGGCGAAACTTGGCTGAACCAGGAAATAGCGATCGACCCCATGCCCACGGGCTGGGATTACTCCATTCCGGGGATTAGTCGGGCGAATGGATTGCCAATAACCAAATGCGATCTTAGTGGGGGCCCAAACCACGGAACCATCTACGTGAACTGGAGCGACCAACGGAACGGCGCAAATGATACCGATGTCTGGATGAGCAAATCTACCGACGGCGGCGATACTTGGAGCGGCCCAATTCGCGTAAACGATGACGCCGCTGGGAAACAGCAATTTTTCACTTGGATGGATATTGACCAAACCAACGGCAACCTGTTTTTTGTTTTTTATGACAGAAGAAATTATTCCGATACCAAAACAGACGTTTTTATGGCTTATTCCGTTGACGGCGGAAATTCCATTACAAATAAAAGAATTAGCGAATCGCCATTTAGGCCCAATTCCGGTGTTTTCTTTGGCGATTATACCAATATTGTTGCGCACAATAATATTGTCCGGCCCATTTGGACTCGGCTTGACACCTCGCAATTAAGCATTTGGACGGATGTTACGCCCTTTACGACTATTTCAGTGGAAGATGGAGCCGATCAACATAGCAATCAGTTGGTCCAATACCCAAATCCTGCAAGTGAAATAAGTTACGTTTCCTTTAAACTTCACGAAGAATCCAAGGTAAGTCTCGACCTTTTTGATGCAGAGGGCAGAAAGGTTTATTCCGTAATGGACAATGAAACCAAAGGCTATGGAAAGTATATTGTTCCCATAAATTTAAGTGAAATAAATCTTGCAAACGGCAGCTACTTCTGTAAACTGACCGTGAACGGCACTCCAAAAACCTTAAAAATGATTGTAGTTGAATGATGGGCTCGGAAAACAAATTCACCGTAAAATTTATTTCCGCTTCCGAAATTTTCAGCATCGTTCCCTTGTTGCGAAAACTGGGCAACTATACAGTAGCGGAAGCTGATATAGAAGAGCGCCTTCGCGAAATGGTCCAGCAAAACTACGAATGCGTTGGGGTTTTTGATGCCGAAAAATTAATAGGTGTTTGCGGCCTGTGGTTCCAGACGCGGCATTACGCGGGTAGATGCGTTGAGATGGACCACGTAATTATCGACGACGCATACCGAAGCCACGGAATTGGCAAAATGATGGTTGGATTTGTTAGCGATTACGCCGCGAAAAAATCCTGCAATTGGGTGGAATTGAACAGTTATGTCCACAATTTCCCTTCGCATAAATTCTTCTACAATCAAGGATTTGTGGCGAAAGGGTATCATTTTGTGAAGCAACTCAATTAATTCAGAATTCATAATTCAGAATTCATAATTCAGAATTCATAATTCAGAATTCAGAATTCAGAATTCAGAATTCATAATTCAAAATTCAAAATTCAGAATTGTGCCGCTTTCAACCTCATAAGGTTCTTTATTTTGCTCAAAAACGCGAGCCTTCCATTCGCCCTTTAAAATAATTTCGTCGCCTGATACGCGCAGCCAACTGCCCTCGCGAAGCCCCAAAACGGGAATGGTATTTTGGGTGTGGAATTCCTTAATTCTTGTCTCTCGCGTTTCGCCCATATGCTTGCTGTTTGGGTCAGGGTCCAAATAATGTGGATTAAGATTGAAAGGTATGGCACCCAGCGTTTTGAAAGAGGGCGGATACACAATCGGCATATCATTGGTGGTTTGCATCGAAACCCCACAAATGTTGCTACCTGCACTTGTTCCTAAATAAGGCAGTCCATTGAAAATAGCTTCGCGGAGGGGCTGCATCAACTCCAAACGATAGAGCGCGCTCACCAAAACAAAGGTGTTGCCCCCGCCCGTAAATGCGCCTTTTGCGTTTTTTATGGCTTCCACTGGATTTTTAAAAGTATGTAGGCCCACCAAATTTTTACCGATTTTGGCGAATGTTTTTGCAGCCTTTTCGGTGTAGGCTTCGTGGCTAATGCCACCCGGACGCGCAAAGGGAATAAAAATAACTTGGTCGGTATTCTGAAAAAGCTCGGCCATTTCATCCAATAAATAATCGAGATATTCGCCGCCAAAAACGGTGCTGGTGCTTGCTGTTAATAGGTTTTTCATTTACTCAAATTTATTTGCAATGTAAATTTATAAATTGAAATGGTTATAGACAGGACTGTCTTCGTAAAAACAAAGGATCATAAATAACATTTTCGAGGAAAATAACGAATAAATTTTGTAACATCGCTTTTTGGACACCGTCTAATGTTCCATTAGTCCGTTGATTTTTATGAAGTATTCTAAATTTCTTCTTTTATTTTTGCTCTTTCCAATGCTTTCGGCTGTTCCTGCCCATAAATTTTACGTAAGCGTTACAAAAATTGAATACGCAAAGGAGAAGAATTCCCTACAAATAATTACCAAAATTTTTATTGACGATATCGAGGATGCGCTACAAAAGCGGTACGATCCTTCCCTTTCCTTGGCCACCGATATGGAAACGGAGGCCGCTGAGGCGGATTTGAAAAAATACATCCTTCAAAAATTGAAAATAACGATTAATGGAAGTCCCGTGCGGCTCCAATATATTGGAAGGGAATATGACCCCGATATGGTAGTGGCCTATCTGGAAGTGACGGATGTGAAATCACTTAAATCCATTCGGGTTGAAAATAAGGTGTTGATGGAGCTTTTTCCCGAGCAACAGAACATTGTGCATATTAAAACCCCGCAAAGCCGAAAGAGTTTGATCCTCGAAAAGGATGAACCCAGTGGCGAACTAAATTTTTAAATTGCTAATTTTTATTACCAATACATGAAATCATTAAACTCCCTATTTCTTGTCTTTCTTTTGCTTGTTGCCGGAAATGTTTTGGCCCAAGAGGAAAATGATGCGCCCAAACGCGAACCGGGCCATTACAACACCAACCGATTCAAACAACTGTATGAAGAATTTTCAACCCCAAATATGTTCCGAACTGCCAGTGGGGCGCCCGGTCCGAACTACTATCAGCAGCAGGCAGATTATGTAATGGACATTGATTTGGACGACAAAAACAAGAAAATTTCGGGTTCTGAAACTATTACCTACACCAACAATTCGCCCGACAGACTCGAATTTCTTTGGGTGCAGTTGGACCAAAACAAACGTGCGAAAAACTCCAAATCGCCATTGATTGAGCCTTCGAGCGCTGTTCCCGCAGATATGGCCGGAAACTTTGTGCAAAATTATATGGGCAATGAATTTGATGGCGGTTTCAATATTTTGGAAGTGAAAGACGCCAAGGGCAGTCCGCTAAAATACACCATCAACCAAACCATGATGCGGGTAGATATGCCGAAAAACTTGATGCCCGGCGAAAAATTTGTCTTTTCCATAAAATGGTGGTACAACATTAATGACCACGTGGTGGATCGCGCGCGCAGTGGTTACGAAACTTTTGAGGACGGCAACCGAGGCTATGTAATTGCCCAGTTCTATCCGCGGATGGCGGTTTATAACGATGTGGAAGGCTGGCAAAACAGCCAATTTTGGGGCAGGGATGAATTTGCGCTACCCTTTGGGAATTTTGAAGTGAACATTACCGTGCCGGCAGACCATATTTTGGATGCGACCGGGGAGCTCCAAAACCGAAAGGAAATTTTCAGCAAGGAGATGATGGCGCGCTACGAAAAGGCAAAATCCTCTTTTGACAAGCCTGTCGTCATCGTGACGCAAGCCGAGGCGGAAGAGGCTTCAAAAGGATTCTCAACCGCAAAAAGAACCTGGAAATTTAAAGCTGAAAACGTTCGGGATTATGCCTTCGCTACTTCCCGCAAATATATTTGGGATATGATGGCCGTTAAAATGGGCAGTGGTTCGGTAATGGCGGTGTCGCTCTATCCGCCCGAATCCAATCCGCTGTGGGAAGATTGGTCCACGCGGGCGGTGGCCAGCACCTTAAAAACCTATTCCCGAATGACTTTTGATTATCCGTACCCAAAGGCAATCTCCGTAAGCGCGAAAAACCAAGGTATGGAATATCCAATGATTTGCTGGAACCACGGCCGTCCGGAAAAGGATGGAAGCATCAGTGAAAGGACCAAATTTGGAATGATAAGCGTAATCATCCACGAAGTGGGCCACAACTATTTCCCGATGATCGTAAACAGCGACGAGCGCCAATGGACGTGGATGGATGAGGGGCTGAATACCTTTACCCAGTTTGTGGCCGAACAGGATTTTGGTGAAGCGTATCCCGATGCGATCGCGCCCAATAGAAAATATCCGTCGCGCCGCGGACCCGCCAAAAACATTGTGGATTATATGGCGGGCGACCAAAGCCAGTTGGCGCCCATTATGAGCAAGGGATTGAATGTTTACGATTTTGGTGCCAATGCCTACGCAAAACCGGCCACGGCCCTAAACATTCTTCGCGAAACCATTATGGGTCGCGAGCTGTTCGATTTCGCCTTTAAAACCTATGCCCACCGCTGGATGTTCAAGCATCCCACGCCCGAGGATTTTTTTAGGACTATGGAAGATGCCTCCGCCGTCGATCTCGATTGGTATTGGCGCGAATGGTTCTACACTACCGATTATGTGGATATCGGCGTGAAAGAGGTAAAAAAATTCTACGTGACTTCGAAAATGAGCAAGGAAGTAAAACAAATGATCGCCGCTCGGGGAATTTCGGAAAGCGATCTGCCGCCATTGGTATATTTGGTAGAGGAGGGCAGCGATGATTTTGAGGAAAGTATGCGACAAACAAAATTGGAGGATGTAACAACCTTGAACGAATATATTTTGGAAAACATTCCCGCCGAAGAAAGAGCAACACTTAAAAAGCCAAACTATTTCTACAACGTAATTTTTGAAAAACCGGGCGGCATCCCCATGCCTATCATCGCGCAATATACCTATAGTGATGGCACTTCTAAACGGGTTACCTATCCAGCCGAAATTTGGCGAAAAAATGACCAATCGGTAGGAAAGGTCGTCGCCTCGGAAAAGGAAATCGTAAAAATCGAAATAGATCCCGATGAAGAAACTGCCGATATTGACACGGAGAACAATACGTGGCCAAAACGCAAAAAATTGGGCGATTTTGAAAAATTTAAGAACAAAACAAACCCCGATTGATTTGTAACTACCTTCCAAAAGCCCTTTTTCAAAAGTATTTGCAAAAGGGCTTTTTTTAAGGTTCCAATTCAGAAAAACTCACGCCGCAGCACTCATAACTCATATCTCGTTACTATATTTGCACCATGATTTCACAGGCAATTTTTTTATTTATCAGCGGTGCCGAAATAGGTTTTATTCTATTTATCGTCCTCTTGGTTTTTGGTGCAGATAAGGTTCCGGAAATTGCACGTGGCCTCGGCAAGGCCCTTCGTCAAGTTAAGGACGCTACCAATGATATTAAATCTGAAATAACCAAAAGCGCCGAAAAACAAGGCCTTGATATAGACATAACCAAGGACGTCCAAAAACAAATTGACCAAGTAAAAGAGGACGTCGATGAGGTTACCGGGCCAATAAAACGAAAATTTTAAATCACTCTTGAAATTGTCAATCCGTCGCGGATGGGCAATAGCACAGTTTCCAAGCTTGGGTGTTCGTTCAGCAATTTATTATACCGAAGCAGCGCCTTTGTATCTTCATCATCATCCTTCACATCTTCTACCACTTTCCCGCTCCACAGCACGTTATCGCTTAAAATGACCGAGCCTTTTTTTAGCTTCGGAAGGATTAGTTCCAGATACTTGGGATAATTGTTTTTATCGGCATCCATAAATACCAAATCAAAGGTCTTTTCCAACTTCGGGATTATTTCCATTGCATTTCCCAAGTGCTGGAAGATTTGGGTTCCGAAGCTGGAGGCATCAAAATATTTCCGCTGAAAATCATACAATTCCTCATTGATGTCTATGGTGTGCAATTCGCCATTTTCCAGCATTCCCTCGGCCAAACAAAGCGCCGAATATCCCGTATAAGTGCCAATTTCAAGTATGTTTTGGGGGCCAATCAATTTTGAGAGCATACTCAACACCCTTCCCTGCAAATGCCCGCTCAACATCCGCGGTTGCATCTGCTTTTGCCAAGTTTCGCGGTTTAGTTTTTGCAGCAATTCGGGTTCGGGTTGCGAATGTTTTTCAACGTAATCGTTAATTTTTTCGGGAAGAAAATCCATTTTGAAATTTTTTAGTGGATGCCGCCCATCATTTTCTTAATAATCGGCGAAATAAGTATCGCAAATATACCAACAACCACGCTAATTACCCCAAAACTTGCATACACCGAAACGTATGAGAACAGCTGTTGAAAGGCCTCGCTCTGGCCCGAAGCGAATTGCGGACTTAGGCCTGTAATGGATTCCGTGATTTTTCCAAAAATTCCCTCGGAAAATAAATTGGTGTTTCCTGCGCTAACGGTGGTCAATTTGGCAATTTTTCCAGCGAAAAAATGGCCGTAGAAATTCGCCGAAAACCATACGCCCATAATAAAGGCGACGTATTTTAAGGGCGAAAGCTCGGTCATTTTTGAAAGACCGATGGGCGAGAGAAAGAGTTCCCCAAGGGTCAAAACCATATAACCGATTACTAAATAACTCATCGAGGTTTTTGCAAAATCATCGACACTTTGGGCCGAAAGGGCAAAAACAATAAAGCCGAGCCCGAGAAATAAAAGCCCAAGCCCAAACTTTACCGCAGAGTTTGGATTGATTTTCCTTCGGCTTAAAAAAGTCCAAAGCATCGAAAATGGAATGGCGAAAAGAATGATAAACCCTGCATTGATGCTGTTGGTTCCGGCCGCATCCATCCAAACCAGGTTTACGTTTCTATCGGCAAAAAGCGTCAACGAGCTGCCGGCCTGTTCAAAAATGGCCGAAAATAAGGTGTAAAGTACAGTGAAATAGACCGCCACCAGCAAGCGCTTTCTTTCCTTCGATGTGACTTTTGAAAGAATCAACCCAATGTAGAAAACCAAAAATGCGGAAACAATCCACACCAAATAGCCCTCCATTTCGTGGAAACGGACCAGGGTCGCAAATATTCCCACGGAAAGTAGGGCTGCCAGAACGATCAATTTTCCGCGGTTGAGGCCCAGCCAATGTTTTTGATATTCGGCTTGGTTCACTATAAGACCCTTATTTCCAAAGACGTGGTTTTTCAATCCGCCTCTAAAAACCAAAAGCCCGGCTACCATCCCGATTCCGGCCAAAACAAAGCCGTAGTGCCAACCATATTTCGCCGCGAACCAAGCGCAGAGCAAGGGCGAAATGGCAGCGCCCAAATTGATTCCGAGATAAAAAATAGTGAAACCCGAATCGCGCCGCGCATCGCCCTGTGCATATAGTTCGCCAACGAACGAGGAAATATTTGGCTTAAAAAAACCGTTGCCCACAATTATCAACCCGAGGGAGCCATAAAAGAAAACAGGCATTTCAATGGAAAGGAAAAAATGGCCAAAGACCATTAATATGCCTCCGAGCATAATGGCCTTTCGATAACCCAAAATCTTATCGGCCAAAATGCCGCCGATCATCGGGGTTACGTAAACCAGCGACATATAAGCCGCATAAACGCCAAAGGCCATAGTATCGTCAAACAATAATTGTTTCGTCATATAAAGGACGAGCAGGGCGCGCATTCCGTAAAAGGAAAAACGCTCCCACAATTCTGCGAAAAATAGATAGAGAAGGCCCTTTGGATGGCCAAAAAGTTGGGGTTGTTGGGGGTTTGAATCTGCTGGGTCCATCATTGAAATTTTAAGTTTGGACCAAAGTAGAACAGCGGTATCGGTTTCGGAGTTGCGGTTTTAAATTATACTAAAAAATAACCGACTGTGCAGATTTGTAAATTCGGTTACAAGGAATTACAAAAACGCTTTATAGTCTTTGTTTTCGGAGGTTTCGGAGAATTCTTCCAGCAATCTTTTGTCAATGGAAATGTTGTTGGGAATGATTCGCAAACGGTATTTGCTTTCGCCAATAAATGTGAAAAGATCGCGCCGGTCGAGTTTTTGTGCATCGTCCAGTTGAAGAATATCGTTGATGTTTTCGATGATTCGGGTGAGGTAGGTTTGGTTTTTAATCTCGCCGCCCAAGGAAACGGGAATCGTTTGTGCATCGCCTTCGGCATATTTTCTTCGTATGGCAAATTTCAATAGATTTTTATATTGGGTGGTTTTGGACCCAAAATCGATGGTCTGTTCGTAAATATTTTTGGTGGGAATATTCAGTTTTACCAAGCTCCAATCCAGAAAGTGAATCGTGATTTCGTTTGGTTTTGGGGTGCTGGCCAGCCGAATGACCCAAGTGGTCGCCAAAACCAAAAAGAGGGAAATCAGCGAAGTTTTCGCAATAATTTTGATGAAGTTGTTGCTGAAATCATTTCCGAAGGTTAGGAAAACTTCAGAAAGTTGCGACACAAAAATTAAAACGATCACCAAAATTGAAATAACGCCAATCACCTTCAACCCGCGATAGGCAAAGGTTCTGTAGAATGAAACCCCCAAAAGGTAGCTAAGAAATGCCGAGAGCAACAAATCTGGAATTCCGCTAATGCGAATGTTTTGTACGTTATTATTTTCGCCCAAAACAAAAGGCAGAACGAAGGTAAGCACCGAAGTTAAAATGATGGCCCCGATAATCTTTTTGATGTTTTTTTTGTTGTGATAAATAAAGCCGGGGGCATAATAAAAATAGAAAAGCGCTAACAACAAGAACATGTTGTTGATAATAGAAAACAGATTTATGGCAATGTTGTAGCCTTGGGTTTGGGTAAAATTTAATTCGGTGCCGCCATAAATCCAACAGCCCGATAGCACCCATACAAACATGGCCAAGCTCAAGTAGAGCAAGCCTTTATCGACCCGTTTCTGGGAATCGTCCTCTTCCAAAAGTTGTTGAAACCTCGCGCGAATGTTGTACCAAAGTGCCAGTAAAAGCACCGCGCCAATCGAAGCAATGCAGATGTGCGAAAGGATATAGAATTTAGCTACCTCGGTCATTATTCGCCTAAAATTCGGTCAACCAATTTTTTCTTGGCTGCCGCGTCATCGCCGCAAAGCCATTGGATTACGTTGTCGTTCCACATGGCATCGGCCTCATCCTGCGAAACGATTTTTCGTTCCAAGGCAAGATCGAGGATCTTTCCGGGATAGGATGATTGGGGAGCGCTTTCCATTTCGCCCAAGGGATAGGGATCGTCCAGCCCTACCAACACCTGTTTGGCGCCCTGATTTTTCACCAAAAGTTCCAGCGAACCGGTATCGTGGACCAGGGTATCAAAAAAGATATTCTTATGGCCTACGGATTTTCGGGGGTGTACTTTCCCTTTAAACAGATCGGGACGACCGTCAAAGCCTTGGATTCTTCTTCCCAAATTAATCTGTGCCAGTTGCCCGCCGTGTGCGAAACAGGTGCGCATATTCGGGAATTTGTCTGCGTAGCCGTTCAAGGTCAAAAAATGATAGGCATCTGCACATTGGGCAAGCATCCAAATTAAATGGAACCGCCAGGCCGTGTTCTCGAGTTTTATGAATTTTTCACCGTCGTAAGGATGTATTTCTACTGCCAAATTATAGTTGGAGGCCATTTCAAAAATAGGCTCGTTTTCTTCGTCAAAAATGCAGCGCCACGTGCCAATGGTGTCCATATAATGGGTGGGCAAACACAAAAGTTGAAGCCCGAGTTCCTCCACGCACCGCTCGATTTCCCACATAGCGCTTTTAATTAAACCCGGGTGCACCACAAAGCCGCAGGTGAATTTTGAGGGATGGTTGTGCTGGATTTTAGCATTGAAATCGTTTTGGAACCGAAGTGCCTGTTTCATTTCCTCTACGCGCAGGCCGTTTCCGTAGAGCTGTGAAAGGTTTAAAACAACCGCATGGTCTATTTGGTAGCGCGCCATCCATTCCAATTTTTCATTTAAGAAGAAACTGGAATCGGTAACCGGGCGGCTCCAATCTTTTTGGAGCATATATTTGCGGTCCTTATCTACCCAAAAAATACCCTTGTCCTGCATAAATTGCGGAATTTCCTCGGGGTAGGGAAGCAAGTGGGAGTGGCCGTTGATGCGGAGTTTTCGTTTCATAAGCAGTTTCCGCCCTTCGGCTATCGCTCAGGAATAACTTCGGCGGGAATCTTTTTAATTTACAATAAATTATTGTTTAAAGTTACGAACTTCTATGGTTTAGACCTCAAGGGTTGAAAAAACCTTGCAGATCGGGATGGCTTGAATCAGGGTCGAAAAAACCTCACAGGTCCTGGAGACCTGTGAGGTTTTGCCGCTGAATAATTTTTACAAACTTTTAGTGCGCCCACCATCAACAGGTAGGTTCACCCCATTAATATAGCTGGCGGCCTCGCTGGCCAAAAATGCAACCGCATTGGCAATTTCCCCCGGCTGGGCAAAACGTCTGGCCGGGACCAAACTTTTCATAAAATCACTGGCTTCTTTTTCTGTTTTGTCCATTCGTTTTGCGGCGTTGCCCACAATGTCTTCCAATCGGTCTGTGGCTGTAAAACCGGGTAAAACATTGTTTACTGTTATTCCAAATTGACCCAATTCATTAGCCAAGGTTTTGCTCCAATTGGCCACCGCGCCGCGAATGGTATTACTCACGCCCAATCCATCGATAGGTTGCTTTACCGAAGTGGAAATGATATTGATTATTCGGCCAAAATCGGCTTCTTTCATTCCGGGGACGAGCGCCTGCGCCAAAATTTGGTTGCAGATAACGTGCATGGAAAATGCCTTTTCAAATTCCTCGGTTGCCGCGGAAAAAATAGGTCCGCCTTTCGGCCCACCGGTGTTGTTTACCAAAATGTGGAACGTTTTATTGGAAGCAGCCAGTTCTGCCTTTTCCTTTACTTGTTTCGGATTTGTAAAATCTGCTACAAAATAGTTGTGTTTTTGGCCTTTTTCGTGCGAGAGTTCTATCAAGGTTTCCTTTAGTTTTGCTTCGTCGCGCGCTACCAAAGTTACGGTCGCCCCAAGTTTTGCAAGCTGGATTGCTGTCGCTTTCCCAATGCCGGCAGTACTTCCGCAGACCAATGCGTTTTTATCTGTTAAGTCTATATTCATATTTTTCAGTATTCAATATTCCGTTTAGAGTATTCGATTTCGATTTAAGTTTCGATTTCGTTTTCAATAGTATTTTATACAAACATTCTTCGCCTCCGTAAAAAACCGAAGTGCCTCAAATCCGCCTTCGCGGCCCACGCCACTATCTTTCATTCCGCCGAAAGGGGTTCGGAGATCACGGTTAAGCCACGTATTGACCCAAACAATCCCCGCTTCAATTTCTTTTGAAATGCGCATCGTGCGGTTTAAATCGGAAGTCCAAAGAGTGGAAGACAATCCATATTTAACGGAGTTTGCCATTTTTAAAACTTCTTCTTCGGTTTCAAAAGACATGATGGTTACCACCGGACCAAAAATTTCTTCTTGGTTTACGCGGCATTGATCGTCAAAAACCTCAATAACCGTTGGTTCCAAATAATAACCGTTTTCGAAGTTTTTCACCGTAACCCTTTTTCCGCCGCACAGGATTTTTCCGCCTTCTTGTTCAGCGAGTTTTATGTAAGATTCCACTTTTTCCAAATGTGGTTTTGAAACCAACGCGCCAATATTCGTTTCGGCATCAAAAGGATTCCCGATTTTGAGTTGTTTTACTTTTTCAACAAAATCCTTTTTGAATTTTTCGTAAATCGATTTTTCAACAAAGATTCTGCTGCTGCAAAGGCAAATTTGGCCTTGGTTTGCGAAGGAAGAGCGCACGGTAACTTCCAGCATTTTTTCATAATCGCAATCGGCAAAGATGAGGTTTGGGTTTTTTCCGCCCAGTTCCAACGACAATTTTTTGAACATCGGGGCGGCGGTTCGGGCAATGTGTTCACCGGTTTTGGTGCCGCCCGTAAACGAAAGTGCTTTAATGTTTTTATGCTCCACAATCGCTTGCCCCGCGGAAGGCCCAGTTCCGTGAACGATGTTCAAAACGCCTTTTGGCAAACCAGCTTCGGTGCAGATTTTACCCAAAAGAAAAGCCGTCATTGGTGTAACCTCACTGGGTTTCGCGACAACGGTATTTCCAGCTGCGATGGCGGGGGCGATTTTCCACGTAAATAAATACAACGGAAGGTTCCACGGTGAAATGCAACCCACAACGCCCAAGGGCTGGCGCAAAGTAAAATTCATCGTGTTCAAACCTAAACTTTCATGGGCTTCGCTGGAAAATTGGGTGATTGCATTTCCGAAAAATCGAAAGTTTGCAGAGGCTCTGGGAATATCAACTGCCAAAGCCAAACTCAAAGGTTTGCCGTTGTCTTTCGCCTCGGCTTCGGCCAATTCAACTAATTTTTCATCAATTAAATCGGCGATTTTAAGAAGTATTCTGCTGCGTTCGTCAATGGTTGTGTTGCTCCATTTTGGAAAAGCTGCTTTTGCGGCTTGATAGGCAGTTTCAATATCCTCAGCATTTGAATTCGCAATCTGCGAATACACTTCGCCATTGGAAGGATTGTAATTATCCAACCATTTTTTGGAAAGCGGTTCAACGTGTTCGCCGTTTATGTAGTTTAGAATTTTCATAGTTTTTTATGGCCCTTAAAGGACAGGAAAATCTAAGGGTTCTTTTGATTTTTTTCAAGGATTTCCAAAAGTTTTTTGGGATCTTGTCGATTGTCCCAAAAGGCGGAAATGATAATTGAGGTGTCAGTAATCTTATAATAAATACTGAAATGTCCCATGGGAGCCACCCTTACTTCAGGAAAATCAGTCACTCTGAACAAATGAGGAGATTTGGCAATCTGTTTTGTTTGGGCAGCCACCAGCCGGATAAGCTTTTTTGAATATGTGGTAGATTATTTCTCTTGACCCAATATTCTAAGATTCCAACCAATTGAATGTCTGCTGTTTTTGTCCAAATTACAGTGCGTTCAGCCATTCAAGATTTCTTAGGTCCATTTTTTCCTGGGAGATCAACCTGCCATTTTTTATGTCGTCCTCACTCATTTGAAGCATTTTCTTCTGTTCCGCGGTCAATTTTACCAAATCTGATGCCGACGCACTGGACGAAATGAGTTTGTCCAATTCCTTTAAAAATTCTTCATCCTTGATAGCATTGATTTTGTCAATTAATCCATTTCTTATTTTCTCAATTGTGGCCATAGTTTATCTTTTCTCTCGTAAATATCCGAAAAACCAGTGAGTTTATAAGCTGTTTTTTAAATACAGTCCCACGTATTTTCCGTATATCGTTTAAAATATTCATAGTTCCGTGGCTTTAGACCTCACAGGTTTCCAAAACCTGTGAGGTCCTTTAGGTTTTTACTGCCGTTGTTTACTTTCAACTGGCTTATAAGCCATCGCCTTTATTTCCACCACCAAATACGGATGCGGCAATTGGTGCACCGCAACGGTGGTCCTCGCCGGCCCGGTTTCCTTGTTAAAATATTCGGCATACACTTCGTTATAACCAGCAAAGTCGTTCATATTTACCAAAAAACTGGTAACGTCGACCACGTCGGCTAAGGTGGCGCCTTCCGTGGCTAAATAATCTTTTATGTTTTCAAGCACGGCGCGGGTTTGTTCTTTTATGTCGAAATGCATCGTGCCCATTTCGTCAATTTTATGGACGCCCGCAAAGGTATTGTCGGGCAAACGCGAACTGGTGCCGCTAATGAAAATAAAATCGCCCACGCGTTTTACGTGTGGATATGCACCGCGTGGCGTTGCTTTTCCTTCTACCAATCTGCTTTTGTTGCTCATAGGTTTAAAAATTTAAAGTTGTCATTTCGACTCCGCTAAATGACCGGATTTCGACTCCGCTCAATGACCGAATATTATTTTACTCAATGACTGGATTTTGGCTTCGCTCTTCGGTGGCCGAGCGGCCGAAGTCACCCAAACGCCACTGCATCATCGTGGAGAATGGCTTCGGTTTCTTTTTTTACGAGTTCCAGTTTTTCTTTTAAGGACATTTCTTCCGTGATTTTTCCGTCGTCCAAAAGGTTTAAAATTGCTTTGTCCTGCGCCCTTCCGCGTTTTAATGCCTCGGAATAACTAATCGATTCCTTAAAGGTAACCAAGGAATATTTGCTGTAATACTCATCGGGAAATTCGGCTTCAAAAGCGGTTTCCAGTTTTCTTTTTCTTTGGAAAATTTCCATCGCGGTGTGCTCTTTCATTTCGTGGAAATTATCCACCGCCAAATCTGCAATCGCGTCCGTGTCTTTTTTTCGAAGGGCTTCGTATACCTTAAAAATCATTTCCCAATTAACCCCTTCCCTTTGGGAAGGCTGGGATGGGACAAACTTCTCCAAAATTTCATCAAAAACCACAACATCTTCAAAGGAGGCGTTCATTCCCTGACCGTAAAAAGGCACGATTGCGTGTGCGGCGTCGCCCATCAACAGTACTTTTCCGAAGGCATTCCACGGCGAGCATTTTACGGTGCCGAGTGGCCCGGTGGGATTTCCAAAAAATTCTTCGGAAAGATTTGGGATCATTTCTACCACGTCGGGAAATTCCTTGTTGAAATATTCGTGCACCATTTCTGGAGAAGTCAAATTTGCGAAACAGTAATCGCTGTTTTCATACGGAAGAAAAAGCGTTACGGTAAAACTTCC
The DNA here is from genome assembly GCA_048268785.1 of Aequorivita sp. Classification (GTDB taxonomy): domain Bacteria; phylum Bacteroidota; class Bacteroidia; order Flavobacteriales; family Flavobacteriaceae; genus Aequorivita. Next base: position 194,362 of record JBLWUV010000003.1, on the reverse strand, counting down.
GTCCAAATTTGGAAGCGCTATCAACATATCCTCCCCACGAGGCCAAATGTGCAAGGCGTTTTTATAGGTTCTGTAATCGCCACTCGCAGTTGCTGGAATTTCAAGCTCTTTGTAACCGTGGCTGAGCCATTGTTGCGAGAAACTAAAGAGAAATTTATGGCTCTCAAACATACTTTTGCGAACCGCCGAGCCTGCGCCATCCGTGCCAAAAATTACATCTGCAGTAATGGTAGTTTCTTTTTTTGAATTGAAATCCCTGAAAGTTGCCGAAGCATTTTCCAAATCAACTTGTTCGCAAGCATGGTTGAAAAGTATAGTGACGTTCGGCATTTTTTCGGCCTCGTCCAATAAAAGCATATTCAAGCCGGGACGTGAAATAGAGTTGATGTACTCATCTTTTCTTCCGCTGTACGGACTCAAAAATGTATTTCCTTTTGCATCGTGAATCATTCGCCCATTCATTGGGATGCAGAGATTTTTTGCTTCTTCCTCAACCCCTGCAAGTCGCAGACCTCGTAAGCCTCGATCGCTTAACGCTAAGTTTATAGAGCGTCCGGCGTCTTGGGTTACTTTTCGCAAATCGGGACGTTTTTCTACTAAGGTTACTTCGAAACCACGTTGCGCCATTCGCAGTGCGAGAAGGCTTCCGCAAAGACCGGCGCCGATGATTAATATATTATTCATTGTTTATTATTATTTTTTATGACTAAAGACGGTAAAACATAAGACTATTAATCATTTCAAAATGTCTTACGTCCTAAGTCTTAAAGTCAAAGGTCAATTCTTCAAAACTTCTTTTAATTTTTCCGAAAAACGGAACACATCCTCAAAGCTATTATAAAGTGGGGCAGGGGCAACGCGGATTACGTCGGGTTCGCGCCAATCGCTGATTACGCCTGCTTCGGTTAATTTTGTGTGTAAATTTTTATCTGCACCTGCCTGCCGGCGAGGCAGGTTTTTCACTTGAATTGAAAGTTGGCAGCCGCGCTCTTCCGGGTTTCTGGGCGTAATTACGTTGATTGCATCATTTTTCATTTCATCCAAAAGAAATTCCAAATAGCCGGTCAGTTTTTTAGATTTCTTCCGAAGGTTTTCAAAACCCGCTTCCGCAAAAGTGTCCAAAGACGCACGAATGGCCGCCATCGATAAAATTGGCGGATTGCTTAATTGCCAACCCTCTGCGCCCGGTAACGCATCAAATTCGTGCCGCATGTTAAAACGCGTTTTTTTGTTATGGCCCCACCAGCCCGCAAAACGGTTGAGGTTTTCATTGTTTGCGTGGCGTTCGTGCACAAAGCAGCCCCCGAGACTTCCCGGGCCGCTGTTCAAATATTTATAGGTGCACCAAACAGCAAAATCGGCTCCCGTTTCGTGGAGATTGGGTTGAATGTTTCCCGCGCCGTGCGCCAAATCGAAACCAACCCTACAACCAAATTTATGTCCCAATTCGGTAATTTTCTTCAGCGGAAAGGCTTGCCCGGTGTAATAATTGGTGCTGCCAATCATCACTAAAGCTATTTCGTTGCCCTGGTTTTTCATAATTTCCTCCAAATCTTCAAAACGGCAAAGTTCCTCGCCAATTCTCGGTTTCCAAAGAATTAGACCGTCTTTTGGATCGAAGCCGTGAAATTTTAGTTGGCTTTCAACGGCATACTTGTCACTGGGGAAAGCGTCGCTTTCCACCACAATTTTATATTTGGTTTTTGTCGGGCGGTAAAACGAAACCATCATCAAATGCAGGTTGGTCGTCAAAGTGTTCATCACCACAACTTCTGAAGGTTTTGCGCCAACGATTTTCGCCATGTTTTCGGTCAAAAATTCGTGATAGGGCAGCCACGGATGTTTGCCTTCCGTATGGCCTTCAACCCCAAGATTTGCCCAATCCGTCAATTCCTCTTTTATATATTCTGAAGTGATTTTTGGCTGAAGACCGAGGGAATTTCCGCAGAGATAAATAAGCGCTTCCCCTTTGGAATTTTGTGGAATATGGAATTTATTTCTAAAAGAGGCCAAGGTGTCTTCGGCGTCCTGTTTTTTTGCGTATTCTAAAGTGTTTTGGAACATGAAATGGGATTGCTTTTTTATAGGCTTTTCACAAAAATAATGATTAAAATCCGTTCACCTTTACTGCGTTTTTTTAATGGAAACGTTGGTAAAATACAGCTTGAACTGGCCAGTACTGTCTTGATGTTTTGTGGCGATATCAATTCCGTTGAAGTTTTTATAGTCCTCCCAGGTGGTGGTCATCGTTGGTTTTTCAGCATTGCCTTTTCGGTAATTCCATTCTTTTATTTTATAGTTTTTATCATAAAAAAAATCATAGGCATCACCGGGCGTATAGCCGCCCTCGTTCCCGTAAACGATGGTCAATTGGTTTAAAGTATCTTTTGAAATGGGCGCCACGGCCTGCTGTTTTTCCGAAATGTTCAGATTTTTATCCCAAACCAATTGAAATGGCGCGAGCAGCCAGTATTTATCGTTGACAAAGGCGGCATCGGTTTTCTGTTGCAGGCTGTCCATAGCATTTCTGTTGTAGGCAACGGAATCTTTTTCTGAAACCATCGTGATCTCGTTGGTTTTTGGCTGCCACGTCCATGAACGTTCAAAATGCTTGCCGGCGCGGTCCACGTTGAAGGTAAAGTTTATTTCCGAAACCTCATTCCATTGGCCGTAGCCACTGGCCTCTGCGATTTTTTCGGCTGTGCTTGAAGGGGCCGCCTCTGTAACGGTCACCTCATTTTCATTAGCAACCTCTGGAGTATGGTTCCCTTGCTTGCAACCGAAAACGAACACTGAAAGAACTATAAATTGGGCATATATTTTCATGGCATACTTGGTTTTTCGTAAAAGTAAGCAATACTTTTGGCTTTTAAATTTTTTGTATTTTTATAAAGTGAAATTCCTAAACTCCCCTTGCAATGCGTGTAATTGATAATAAGGAAAAAAACCGTTTTGAAGCTGAGGTTGATGGCCATACGGCAATCATTGAATATACGGTGCAGCCCGGTGTTTTATCGTTGACCCATACCGAGGTTCCCAAAGAGCTGTCGGGCCAGGGAGTTGCCAGTGAAATGACCGAAAAAGTTTTATTGCAAATTGAACTTCGCGGTTTACAGATTGTTCCGGTCTGTCCTTTTATCAAAAAATATATCGATAAGCATCCCGAATGGAAATCGATCGTAAAATCCTAAAAAATAAAAAGCCCTTTCAACAACTGTTGAAAGGGCTTTTTTATTCAACCTTAAAGTTGAATTAATCCACTGCGTCTTCAATATCGTCCGCTACGTCCTCAATTTCATCACCTACCGTTTTTTTCTCACGGCAACTGGTAAAACCTGTGGACAGTAATCCGGCTGCAAATAAAATTAAAAAAATCTTTTTCATTTCTTGATAATTTAAGGGTTAGTAAAATGTTGTTTTTAAGGTCGGCGCCCGGTGGCCAATCGATACAGAATACCGATAATGGCAAGAACCAATAAAATGTGAATTAGGCTTCCAACGGCTTCTCCGAAACCGAAATAACCTACGAGCCATCCTATAATTAGGAGTACTACGATTAACCAGATGATGTCACCCATGATGTTAGTTTTTAAAGTTAGTATTTCTAAAACTACAACAAAACTTCACAGATGGAAATTATTTTAACCGATGTTTAACGATATTCTCAAGAAAAAATCAAAAATGTTATTAATTATTTTTTTTGCGTTAAACGGGAAGCGATTGCATTTGTTTGGATAGGAACTATTTTATTCTTCCAAAAATTACTGAAACTGATTTTTTTCTTCACTCCTCCAATTAATGGTCGGAATTGGATTTTAGCAATTCTGGAAATTGTTTTTTAAATCGGTTTATACGAGGTATTGAAACATTTTGAATGTATGGATTTTCAGGATTGTTCCGTTCGTAATTTTGATGGTAGGCCTCTGCCTTCCAAAATTTTTGAAAGGGTAAAACTTGTGCAGCTACTTTGGCGCCATCCAATTGTTGGTTCAATTTTGCTATTTTTTCTTCAATAATTTTCTTTTCCGTTTCATTTTGGTAAAAAACTATGGAACGATAGGATCTGCCGTGGTCAGGACCTTGACCGTTTACTTGGGTAACATTTTGGGAACCAAAGTAAACATCCACCAATTGGCTGAAACTTATCGTTTCCGGATCATAAATTACCTCAACGGCCTCGGCGTGGTCGGCGTGGTTTTCATAGGTAGGATTTTTGGTGTTTCCGCCGCTATAGCCTGAAATTGCTTCCTTTACGCCCTTCACACTTTCATAAATGGCTTCCACGCACCAAAAACAGCCACTGGCGAAATACGCTTTTTTAAGCCCATCTTCCGTTTCGGTCTGCACTGGAGTCTGTTCTTTTTGGGCTACGGCTTCTTCTTTTTTATTGGCTTCGTTGGAGGGTTTGCAGGCGATAGGAAATGAAAATAGAAAAACAGTGGCAATAAGAAAGGTGATTTTTTTCATAATAAATTGATTTTTTGTTTTGGAGTAGGTCTTGGAAACCTTTTTATCCTTTCAATACAAGGTAAAAAAAAAGCCTCCACATTTTGTGAAGGCTATGTTATAATTTAAGGTATGGCTTACTTCAATTGGGCAAATTTTGCTTCCATTTTTTCGCGCTCTTCGTTTGCCAAATCTGGATCGACCAAAATGCGTCCGCTGTGCTCGTCGGTGATAATTTTTTTGCGGCCTGCAATTTCCACTTGCACTTGGGGTGGAATTATAAAGAAGGAACCGCCCGAGGCACCGCGCTCAACCGGCACAATGGCAAGACCATTCTTAACATTGTTGCGAATTCTTTTGTAAGCGCGAATCAATCTTGGTTCAATTTGCGATTCAAAATTTTCGGATTCTTTAATGAGCGCCTGCTCTTCTTTTTCGGTTTCTTTCAAAATTTCGTCAAGCTCATTCCTTTTGTGTTTTAGGTGTTCGGAACGCTCGTTGAAACGGGTAGTGGTTTCTTCAATAACCAAGGATTTTTGCTCAATTTGGGCTCGGAATTCCTTTATGTTTTTTTCCGAAAGTTGGATTTCAAGTTCCTGAAATTCAATTTCCTTGCTCAAAGAGTTGTATTCGCGGTTGTTGCGAACATTGTCCTGTTGCGCTGAATATTTTTTAATCAGGGCTTTGGACTCCTCGATGTTGTTTTTCTTTTCCTTGATTTGTTCTTCAATTACGTCCAAATCTGCTTGAAGTTTTTCCAAACGAATTTTCATGCCTGCCACTTCGTCCTCAAGATCTTCCACTTCTAGCGGAAGCTCGCCGCGAACACCGCGAATTTCATCAATTCGTGAATCGATTAATTGCAAATCATAAAGGGCTCGCAACTTCTCTTCAACAGTAACTTCGGTTTTTGTTGCCATATATTACAAATAGCTAATAGGATTGGTATTTAATTCTGATAAATGGACCTTGCCTACCGACAAGGCGGGTGCAAAACTACTAATTTTTTTCTTAAGGAACGCATATAGAAGCTCTTTTGTGAACTGCTCGCTCTCGTAGTGTCCAATATCTGCCAGAAGTATCGTGTTTTCTGCTTTGAAGAAGTCGTGGTATTTAAAATCTGCCGAAACAAAGGCATCGGCACCGGCACTTTTTGCGGCCTCAATCGCGAAACTTCCGCTGCCACCCAGCACCGCAACTGTTTTTATTTGTTTGTCCAGCAGGGCGGAATGGCGCACACATTCGGTTTTCATTGTTTTTTTGAGGAATTGAAGAAATTCCTCAGCCGCCATCGGTTGGCCCATTTCCCCAATCATTCCCATTCCCAATTGTTGGTTGCCGTTTTCCAAGGTGGTTAGCTCGAAGGCAACTTCTTCATAGGGATGGGTTTCAAAAAGCGTTCGCAAAACCGTATTTTGAAGATGTTTCGCGAAGGTGATTCCCAGTTGGGTCTCTTCCTCAAAATGGAGCTGGCCCTTTTGGCCGACGACTGGATTGGAATTGTCTTTTCCCATAAAACTTCCGGTTCCGTCCAAATTGAAACTGCACTTTTCATAATTGCCAATACTTCCGGCACCTACTTCAAAAAGGGCGTTTCTAACCTTTTCGGCATCTTTTTTTGGCACGAAGGTGATCAGTTTTTTAATAGCATCTTTTTGCGGAATCAAAACGGACCTCTTTTTCAGCCCCAGTTTTTCGCAGATCATTGCGTTAACGCCTTGCCACGCATTGTCAAGTGCGGTGTGGTTGGAAAATATTGCGATATCATTTTTAATGGCTTTTTCCACCACGCGCGCTACATAGGTTTTCCCGGTAATTTTTTTTAGTCCCGAAAAAATAATAGGGTGAAAACTTACTATAAGGTTACACTTTTTTGCAATGGCTTCATCCACCACGGTTTCAAGCGTGTCCAAGGTTACCAAAATGCCCGAAACCGAGGCCTCGGGGTTTCCCACCAAAAGACCGGTATTGTCAAAATCTTCGGAATAGGCGAGGGGGGCCAGTTCCTCGAGCATCGCGACCACATCCTTTATCTTCATTTTGTTCATTTTTCGTAAAGATAACGGATTAAATAATTTTTGGCAGGTTCTATTTTTAATTTAAAGCAGCCGCAATTTCTTCATAATTATTACTTTCGTTGCATGGTTTTTCTCCGGAAGTTATTGTTTCCTTTTTCCCTGTTGTACGCTGGCATTACTGCGCTGCGGAATGTGTTGTACAATCGTGGGCTGCTCCAGAGCAAGGCGTACAAAATACCCATAATTTGCGTTGGGAACCTTTCAACGGGCGGCACCGGAAAAACCCCGATGATTGAACTGTTGGTTTCCTATTTAATGCCCCATCAAAAGGTGGCCATCCTCAGCCGGGGTTACAAACGGACTACTACTGGCTATCGCGAGGTTTTTGTGGACAGCACGGCCAAGGAAGTGGGCGATGAACCCCTTCAGTTTAAAAATAAATTTCCCAACCTGACTGTGGCGGTATGTGAAGATCGACAGACCGGCATTGAAAAATTGATGCAAAATAATGGCGCCATTCTGCTCGATGATGCTTTTCAACATCGAAAAGTCAAGGCTTCGTTCAATATTCTGCTTACGGCTTATGGCTCCCTTTATGTGGATGACTGCGTGCTGCCGGCGGGAAATTTGCGTGAGCCAAAAACGGGGGCAGGCCGGGCGGATTGTATTGTTGTAACCAAATGTCCTGAAACCATTTCCCATAGCGAAATGGATAAAATTCGGCTGCGATTGAAACCAAGACCGCACCAGGAAATTTTCTTTTCAAAAATTGGGTATGCCACGGAAATCAAGAACAAAATGGAGTCAAAACCCCTTTCTTTTTTGAGGGGCCGGCCGTTCCATTTGGTTACGGGCATCGCCAAACCGCAACCGTTGATAGCATTTTTGAAGAGCGAAGGACTTGATTTTACTTGGAAGGCCTTTCCCGATCACCATAATTTCACCAAAGCTGAAATGGAAGCCCTTCAAAAATATCCATTGGTTCTTACTACGGAAAAGGATTTTATGAGATTGCTACCCTTGGCCAAAAAAACGGAACTGTTTTATCTTCCCATAAAAACCGTGTTGCTTCAAAATGAAGCTGTCAAATTTAAAGCGCAAATATTACGGAAAACGAAGTTGGAAATGTAATTAAGAGGCTGTTGTGTCCTTACTGCGCAGCACGCGACTTATTTTTTCAAAAAAGTCCTCGGCCTTAAAGGGTTTGGGAATAAAATCATTGAAACCGGCCTTATAGAATTCCTCCAAATTTTCTTCAATGGTTATGGCGGTAAGTGCAATGATCGGAACAGATTTGTTGAACTCCCTAATTTTTTTGGTGGCCTCGATCCCGCTGATTCCGGGCATGTGGATGTCCATTAAGATGATGTCAAAATCCTGCTGCTTGGCCTGCTTAATGGCATCAACGCCGTTATCGACCACGGTGCAGACCATCTCTTTTTTGTCGAGGATTTTTTTGGTAATCATTTGGTTTATTTTGTTGTCCTCCACGATCATCACCTTTTTATTTTCAAAAAGATTTTCTTCTAAAACAACTTCAATTTCATTTACATCGGTTTCTGCTATAGTGCCTTCGGCGATATCATAATTTATGTTGAACCAAAATTTAGAACCTTCTCCCAATTTACTTTCAAGGAAAATCTTGCTGCCCATCAATTCCAAAAGGTTTTTTACAATAGAAAGTCCAAGTCCCGTTCCGCCATATTTTCGGTTTATTTGAAGCGATCCTTGGGAAAAGGATTCAAAAATGGTGTTCTGTTTTTTCTTTGAAATTCCATCGCCGGTATCTTCCACTTCAAAATGGACAATGACCCGTTTGGCCGTTTTTTCGGCATTTTTTACCCGTACCCAAATGGTTCCGTTTTCGGTAAACTTGATGGAATTACTTATCAGGTTGATTAAAATCTGCGAAATTTTCAGCGAGTCGCCAATTACTTCTTGGGGAAGGCTGGGGTCAAATTCGTAATTCAGAATATTGTGCTTTGCCTCGGCCGACTTTTTAAGCGCCGTCAGCACACCGTCTATTCTCTTTTTTAAATTGAAGGGTATTTTTTCGATTTCTACCTTGTTTGCCTCCAACTTGTTTAGGTCCAAGATATTATTTATAAGGGAAAGCAAGTATTCCCCCGAAAATTTAAGGGAATTTAGATGTTCGCGTTGCTCGGGTTTGGGGTCTTCCTCCAAAAGAAGGTGGGTCAGCCCCGTAACCGTGTACATCGGGGTTCGCAATTCGTGCGTAATCGTAGAAAGGAACAGCGCTTTCGCCTGTGATGCCTTTTCGGCATTTTCCTTTGCTTCCTGAAGTTCGGTATTTTTATCCTGCAGAAGTTCGTTCGCCTTTGCCCTTAAATTGTTGTTTTTGTAAAGGGAAAGGGTTAAAAGCGAAAGAATCAGGATTAACGCTATACTTAGCCAGCCCGTAAGTTTCCCCAAGAAAAGCGATTTGTCTTTTTTGGTAAGGTCGTCCTGCTGGTTGGCAATGGTTTCCTTCAAATCGCCAATGGCAGATTCTGCTTGGATACCGCGCTCGATAGCCGTTAAGTGGATTTGTTTTAAGGAATCTTTTTCTAAAAGATAGAATTTTAGTTCTTCCTCGGCTTTGGCGCCTTTTTTTTCGGCTATCAAAATTTGTGAGTTGATGCGATGGTTCTCTACCAATAGTTTCGAATATCCTTCCCGCGTTGCGATGGCTGCGACAACATTGAGCAGGTCCTTGGCCTCCGTCAGCGCATTTGGATGGCTTTTCGGATTGATAAGCGAAAGTGCATCGGCAAGATTGCTATAAGCCAAGGCTTCTTGATACACAAGCCCTTGTTCCTTAAAGGCCTGTGCGGCAAATTTAAAGTGGTCCACCGCGGCTTCATAATCGCCTATCTGCAGGTTTAGAAGTCCGCGACCGTAGGCGGTATGGACGGTATTTTTCGGATCGTTCAGTTTGGTATAAATGGAATCGGCTTTTGCCAAATAGTTTTTTGACTCTGCATATTTTCGGTTTGCGATCAGTACGATGGCATATAGATTATAGGCTTTGGCCAATTTGAAATCGCTCCCTACTTCTTCGGCGCTTTTTACGGCCATTTCCGCTTGTTCTGCCGATTTGCCGAAATATTCCAAATTGTAATACAGCTCGGCGATACCCAATTCAACGTCGGGTTTATAGCCACGGTATCTGGGCAGCATGGCCAATTTATTCGCGTCGTTCAGGCTTTTTACCGCTTCTATGAAATTTTCCTTTTCAATGGCTTTTGCGGCGTTGTACTGAAGTTGTTTAATCGCCACGATGGTGTCCTTAATCTGTGCCGAAAAAGTTTGTCCCGAAACCAACAATACTAGGGCAGCGGTCAGAAGAAATTGGTATTTCACAATTGGTAGGCGCATCGGTTAGTTTAAAGGGGCGATAAATATAATTATTTCACTGAAATTCTTTCAATTAAATCTATTATTCTACTGGAATATCCAATTTCGTTATCATACCATCCAATAACTTTTACCATTTTTCCGACCACCGAGGTCATACCGGCGTCAAAAATGCAGGAATGGGTATTTCCAACTATATCGACGGAAACAATTGGATCTTCGGTATATTCCAAAATTCCCTTCATATTGGTCTCTGCAGCCTTTTTAAATGCGGCGTTGATCGCTTCGGCAGAAACTTCCCGTTGGGCGTTGACCGTTATGTCGGTAAGGGAGCCGTTGGGCACGGGAACCCGTATGCCGCATCCCCCGATAACGTCCGAAAGCCTTGGAAAAATTTTGGTGAGGGCTTTTGCCGCGCCGGTGGTCGTGGGCACGATGGATTGTCCCGCAGCGCGCGCCCGGCGCAAATCGCGGTGCGGTTGGTCGTGCAGGCTTTGGTCGGTGGTGTAGGAATGTACCGTAGTGATGTATGCCTGTTCAATGCCGCAAAGGTCCAGGATTATTTTGAGCATCGGGGCCGCATTATTGGTGGTGCAGGACGCATTGGAAATGATGGTGTCCTCCTTTGCCAAAATGGAATCGTTTACGCCAAGAACCACCGTTTTAATGTCATCGTCTATTGGGGGAACGGAAAGGATAACCTTTCCCGCGCCGTTAGCTAAGTGGTTTTCGAGCTGTTTCCGCGATTTGAATTTTCCGGTGCTTTCAACCACAACATCTACTTTGCCCCACGAAATTGCCGCAATGTTTTTTTCTGAAGTAAAAACAACTTCCTTTCCATTGATGGAGATTCCCTTTTCGGTGTAAGTGATGGTTTCTTTCAAAACCCCGTGAATGCTGTCGTATTTTAAAAGATGCCCCAATGTTTTCGGGTCTGCCAGGTCGTTTACCGCCACAACCTCAATAGCAGGGTGGTTCAGCAATAGCCTAAAAAGGTTCCGGCCAATGCGGCCAAAACCGTTTATGCCCACTGTAATTTTTTTTTCCATTTCTGAAATCCGAATTAGGTAAGATGTTTTTGCGCCTTATAGGAAGAGCGCACCAAAGCGCCACTTTCCACGTGGCGGAAGCCCAGGGCAAGTCCGTGGGTTTCATATTTTTTGAATTGTTCCGGGGTAATAAATTCCCTTACCGGCAAATGTTTTTTGGAGGGTTGCAAATATTGGCCAATGGTAAGCACATCCAGTCCAACTGCCCGCAGGTCTTCCATCGTTTGCAGCACTTCGTCTTCCCGCTCGCCCAAACCCAGCATAATCCCGCTTTTGGTGCGAAGTTTCCCCGATTCTTTTAAATATTGAAGCACGCCGAGACTGCGTTCATATTTGGCTTGAATTCTTACCTCGCGGGTCAGCCTTTTAACGGTTTCCATATTGTGGCTCACAATTTCGGGCCTCACGGCAATAATGCGGTCAATATTTTGGGTGTTCCCTTGAAAATCGGGAATGAGCGTTTCCAAAGTGGTGTCGGGATTCATCCGGCGAATGGCTTTCACCGTTTCTGCCCAAATGATGGAACCCATATCCTTCAGATCGTCGCGGTCCACAGAGGTGATTACGGCGTGTTTTATGTTCATTAATTTTATGGAGCGCGCCACTTTTTCGGGCTCATCCCAAGCCACCGTTTCGGGGCGGCCGGTTTTTACGCCGCAAAAGCCACAGGAACGGGTACAGATGTTTCCCAAAATCATAAAAGTTGCAGTGCCTTCGCCCCAACATTCGCCCATATTTGGGCAGCTGCCAGAGGTACAAATGGTGTGCAGATCATACTTTTCGACTACGCCACGAAGTTGGGTATATTTTTTTCCGGTGGGTAATTTTACCCGAATCCATTTCGGTTTGGGCTCGGGTTTTTGGTGCTGTAGGGTTTCTGTGCTCATAAGAAACACAAAAGTACAAAAACGAAATTCGAATTTTGAAATAGAAATTGCCAAATAAGAGGGCCCCAAAGCAATCGATTTATAAGCCGTTGATTCTTGGTTGTTTTAGGAAGGAAGAAGACCCATTATCCTTGTTGGGTTATGAGTTCGGCCAAAAGTTTTCGGGCGCGCAACAGTCGCACCTTTACGTTGTTCAGAGGTTCTTCGAGCGCTTCCGAGATTTCATTGTAGCTCATTTCGTGAAAATAGCGCAAATTTATTACCTCTTGGTAATGGGGCTTTAATTGTTTTATGAAGCGCAACAGCTCGGCAAGGTTCTGTTCGGTGATCAGTTTGTCCTCGGCGGTAGGGGAATGGTCCGCAATTTTTTGCACGTGCTCCTTGGAGGCATCGGTGGTGTTTTTGTAGATCGATGCGTTTTTTTTTCGCGTTTTGTCTATTTGGATATTTTTCGAGATTGCAATCAGCCAGGTTGAAAACGTATAATTTTCATTAAAAGTGGCAATGCCGTCAAAGGCCTTTGCAAAAGTCTCAATGGTAATGTCCTCTGCTTCGTGCTCGTTCCGGACCCTTTTCAATTGGAACCCGAAAACCTCGTTCCAATAATAATCCAGCAAAAACTTGAAAGCTCCTTGCTTTCCCTTTTTTGCCTTTTCTATTTGATGGGCTATTTCCTGTGGGGTTATTTCCATCGGGCGTTTTTTTCGCTGCTGTTGGAAATAAAGATACTTATTTGTGTGACAATTAAAAAAACTTCATAAAAAGGAATAAAGGGCACCAAATCTTTTTCCCTCAATTTTTTTGCCGCCGTGCCAATAACGAAATACTGCACGCCCAGCCGAAACACCATTATTCCTAAACCAAACATCCAGTAGGGAGTGAACATCGCCACGGGAAACAGCACCCAAAACAACACGCCGAAAATAAAATAGGCGCCCAATAGCAGGCGGTGCTTCATTTTATAATATTTGGCGGTGGAATAATGTCTTTTTTTCTGCGCCAGAAATTTTTTTCTTTTTTTCTTGGGAAGGGAATACGTAAATGCCTCTGGCGCTATGCAAAGCGCAACATTGCTGGCGGTTGCGGCCTGGTTTACAAAAAGATCATCATCGCCCGAGGTAATTTTTATGTGGCCCATAAACCCATTGTTCTCATAATAGAGCGTGCTGGTATAGGCCAGGTTTCGGCCCACACCCATATAGGGCAGCCCAACTTTTGCGTATGAAAAATATTGGACCGCCGTCATCAAGGTTTCAAACCGAATGAGGCGGTTTAAAAAACCCGGCCTTTTTTCGTATGCACCATAGCCCAAAACCATTTGTTTTTTATCGGAAAAATGGCTTGCCATTTTGGCCAACCATTCCTCCGAGGCAGGATAGCAATCGGCATCGGTGAAAATTAAGCGGGTGTTTTTGGCGCGTTTAATTCCCAACGTGAGCGCGTATTTTTTGTTTGCCCAAAAGGCTTCGTTGTTCTTCACGTTCACCACTTGGATGCGGGGGTCACTTTCGGCGAAGTGTTCCATTATTTCCAAGGTTTCGTCCACCGAGGCGTCGTTTATTAAAATGATTTCAAAATTTGGATAGCGCTGTTGTTGCCAAAGCGGAATATGCTTTTGAAGATTTTCAGCTTCATTTTTGGCACAAACAATCAAGGAAACCGGATATTTTTCATCCGCAATTACCTGTGATTCTTTTAAGAAGGAAAATTTTGAAAAGAGAAGGAAATAAGCACAGTTAATCAACGCGACCGCGCCGAAAACGTAAAGTATCACCATAAAAATCTAAAATTGAAAATGGATGGTCGTTTGAAGCGAAAATGGTAAGTGGACGTGAATCCTTCGAAGTCAGCAAGCCGGAGCGAAACTTGACAGAACTAGTTGCGGTTTGACGCCTGGGTGTTGGCCTTTTCACCACTGCAGGTATCAAACTGGTCGGGGGTTTTTCCGCAAAAACCGCAGGCCTGTCCCTCCTTATTCAAAAATGGACTTTGGCTGGCGCAGGTTCCGGCGAACTTGCCGTCTTTTTTTGCCCAAAGTTTTATGGCGATGCCCGCAACGGCCAATAATAGAATTGCTAATGTTAAAAGTAAAAGTTTCATGGCTTAAATTTATGCCACAAAAATACAATCTTTCTCTTTGTTTCCTTTCAATTTTAAGTATTTTTAGTCCCGATTTTAAATAATTTAACGATGACCAAACCCTTCCTTTTAGTCCTGCTTTTATCCACTGTTGCAATGGTTTTTTCCTGCAAAAATTCCGAAGAAAAAAACCAGCCGGCCAACGACCCTATCACTGCCGTGGAAGCACCTCCAAAACCACCGGTAAAGCGCGCTCCAAAAAAGGAACTCACCTCGCAGGACCTCGTAATAATTAAAAGCGTGATGGCCCGAGTAATGAACGATGCCCAATTAAAAAAATATGCAAGCTATTTGGTAACGGCGGAACTGGGCACTATGCTTTCTGAGGAAAAAGGGCCGTTTTTGGTTTTCGCTCCCGCCAATAGCGCCCTCGAGGCAATGGATGCCGAAAAACAGAAAAGTTACGCCTCGCCTGAAAATAAAGCGAAATTGACTGAAATGTTGAAATCCTATATCGTGGAAGGAAAAGATAATGAATCGTTGATGCAGGCTTTGAACGAAAAGGGAACCACTAAATTGAAAACCCTGGCCGGAACCAACTTGACAGTTGCAAAAACAGAAGGAGGGATGACTATTTCAACGAACAAGGGAACGACCGTAAAAATCCTGGGCAATGGCACTGCTGCCTCCAATGGCACGGTTTACGCTGTTGACGGGCTATTGGTGGAGTAGTCAATAAACGTTTACTTCGGGTTCAATAAAAATTCCCGTTAAATCCTTCACCTTTTGTTGAATTTGAAGGGCCAGTTGCCAGATTTCTTTGCCGCTGGCACCGCCGTAATTCACCAAAACGAGCGCTTGGTTTTTGTGGACGCCCGCCGCCCCGAAACGCTTTCCCTTAAAGCCCGCTTTTTCAATCAGCCATCCCGCGGGAATCTTGAACGCTGTCGGCGAAACTTCATAGAAAGGTGCCTCGGGAAATTGCTTTCGGAATTCCTGAAATACTTCTGCGTTTACCACTGGATTTTTAAAAAAACTTCCACTGTTGCCCAACAGTTTTGGGTCGGGAAGTTTGCTTTGGCGTATGGCGATGACCGCTTCGGAAATATCCTTCAGGGTAGGTTTTTCAATCTTCCTTTCGGTTAAAATTCTTTGGATATCACCGTAGGAAGTATTGGTTTTATGGTCCTTTTTGGAAAGACGGAAGGTAACGCTTGTAATAATATATTGCCCTTTCGCCTCGTTTTTAAAAATAGAATTTCGATAATCGAACTTACATTCGGACTTGGTAAAAATTCGTTCCGTTAAAGTTTCGATTTCCAAAGCGGAACAGTTTTCAAAGACATCTTTCAACTCAGCGCCATAGGCACCAATGTTTTGAATGGGCGCCGTTCCCACGTTTCCCGGAATAAGCGATAGATTTTCCAGCCCTCCGAAATCATTCGCAATACAATATTGAACAAATTCGTGCCAGTTTTCGCCAGCCATTGCTTTCACCAAAACCTCGGTTTCGGTTTCCGCAACGATCTCGATTCCCTTAAGGTTTATATGAAGCACGAAAGCATCCAAATCGCCCGTTAACAACATATTGCTGCCGCCACCGAGAATGAAGAGTGGAACGGAAGGTTTATTTGAAAGCACGCTTTTTAGTTGGGCAACGGTTTCAACCGAAACAAAATAGCGCGCTTGGCTATCTATTCCGAAGGTATTAAAGGGCTTGAGCGATTTGTTCTCCTCAAGTTCCATCAATCCTTGTATTTTTCAAGGGCAAGTTTAAGGATTTCTACCGCGCGAACCAGGCTTTCCTTTTTCAGCACATAGGCGATGCGCACTTGGTTCAGGCCCACACCCGGACTGGAATAAAAGCCGGCAGCAGGGGCTACCATCACGGTTTCGCCTTGGTCGTCAAATTCCTCCAAAAGCCATTGGGCAAAGGCATCGCTGTTTTTTATAGGAAGTTGCACAATGCAATAGAACGCACCCTTGGGCTCGCCCACCTGAACGCCCGGAATGGCCTTTAATGCTGCAACGAGCGTGTTTCTTCTGTCCTGATATTCCGTAATCACTTCGTCAAAATAGCTTTGTGGGGTTTGAAGCGCGGCCTCGCTGGCAATTTGAGCAAAGGTTGGCGGACTCAACCGAGCCTGGGCAAATTTTAATGCCGTGGCGATCACTTCTTTATTTTTTGAAACCAAACAGCCGATCCGTGCGCCGCACATGCTGTATCTTTTGGAGACTGAATCGATAATAATTCCGTTCTCGGCCAGGCTGGGTTCCTCCAAAATTGAATAGTGTTTGGAACCGTCATAGGTAAACTCCCTATAAACTTCGTCTGCCACCAAAAACAGGTCGTGTTTGCGCACTATTTGGGCCAAGGTTTGAATTTCTTCTTTAGAATAAAGATATCCCGTTGGGTTTCCGGGGTTACAAATAAGAATGGCCTTGGTTTTTGGAGTGATGAGTTTTTCGAATTCCGAAATGGGCGGCAGCGCAAAATTGTCTTCGATCTTTGAAATTACCGGAACAATCTTCACACCCGAAGCCGTTGCAAAGCCGTTGTAATTGGCATAAAAAGGTTCAGGAATGATTATTTCATCGTCCACATCGGCGATGCTTCCCATTGCAAACAACAGTGCCTCGCTTCCGCCGGTAGTCACAATAATATCATTGGCCCCCACGGGAATATTGTTTTTTTGGTAATACTGGGCAATTTTCTCGCGATATTCCTGCGAACCTTCCGACCGGGTGTAGGCCAGGATTTCCAAATGGTGGTTGGCCACGGCATCCATCGCAATTTCGGGCGATTTGATATCGGGTTGGCCGATGTTGAGGTGATAAACGGTTTTGTTGGCTTTATAAGCTTTTTCGGCATAGGGAACCAGTTTGCGAATGGGCGATTCCGGCATGTTTTTACCCTTGTGTGAAACTGAAGGCATAGTGGATTTGTTTATGGCAAAGTTGCGAAATAAAAATTAGAATTCCATATTGCCTTTGCGGACATTCGTCTTTTTTTTATACCTTCAACAGATTTCAAAAAATAATATAGCATGTTGCGGAAACCATTGTTTTTTATGGCTTTTTTTATGCTAAGCGCAACTATTCTTGCACAATCCGGATTCGTTATTAAAGGCAATAAAAAGAAGGAGCGAATTCCTTTTCAGTTGGTGAACAACCTTCCCATTATTGACGTGGAAATCAATGGCACGCCCCTGTCTTTTATTTTGGACACCGGCGTAAAATCGACCATTCTTTTTAGTTTGGAAGCGGCAGACAGCGTGCAGCTTCGCAACACCTCCCCGGTGCAGCTTCAGGGTTTGGGGCCGGGTGGGGCAGTAGAGGCGCTAAAAAGCCTGAACAATGAGGTGAAAATAGGCGGAGCGGTAGATTGGAGCCATTCGCTTTATATTATTTTTGACAGCTCTTTGAATTTTTCGCCGCGAATGGGCATTCCGATCCACGGAATTCTTGGCAATGAATTCTTTCAGAATTTTATCGTAAAAATTAATTATTCCTCACAAGTGATCACTATTTACGATCCGAAAAAATATCCCCTAAAGTCCTGCAAAAAATGTGAGGATCTGGATTTGAATTTTGTGGGCGGTAAACCTTATATCTCATTAAAAGTAGCTTCCGAAGAAAAACAGCAGGAAGTAAAATTGTTGGTCGATTCGGGTTCCAGCGATGTGCTTTGGCTTTTTGATGAATTGAATTTTATTTCCGAGACACCGAAAAATTATTTTAAGGATTTTTTGGGCCTGGGCCTAAGTGGAAACATTTTTGGAAAACGGGCCCGAATTCCGGAAGTCATTTTGGGCAGTTTTGTTTTGAGGGAGGTGAACACCTCTTTTCCCGAGGAAGACGCCATACTTAAGGCACGCTACTATCAAGATCGCGATGGCAGTGTGGGCGGCGGATTTTTAAGCAGGTTCACTGTTACTTTTGATTATGGCAGTCAACGGATGCGGTTCAAAAAAAACCACAAATTCAAAGATCCCTTCAACTACAACATGAGCGGGCTGACGATTGAACATCAGGGAATGGAATTGGTGAAACAAGAGCGGCAGGCGGCGGTTAAGGCCAATAGACCCAATGAAAACGACAACTTTATTAGAAACAGCGTTTCCATAACCACCGAGGTCCATTTTACACTGGTTCCAAAATATGTGGTGGCAGATGTCCGAGAAGGTTCGCCGGCGGCCCTGGCGGGAATTCAGAAGGATGACGAAATTATAAGTATTAACGGGAAACCGAGCTATCAATATAAATTGAACGAACTGTTGGAAATGTTTTCTTCGGAAGAAGGAAAAAAAATCTATATAGAATTGAAGCGCGGGCCGGAGTTCCAAAAAGTACGTTTCGTTTTGGAGAGCGTATTTTAAAAAAAAATCCGGAGAAACCTTTTGGGCCAATCCGGATCTTCTTGTTATGTAATGTTCAATTAACTTTTTTCCAAAACGCTGCTGGATTCTTTAAGCACTTCTCCTTTTATTTTCAGCGCAACCATCGGTTCGCTGGCGTTGGAATAAACAGTCACGGTTTTTCGGATAGGTCCAACACGATTAGTGTCATACTTCACCTCGATAGTGCCACTTGCTCCGGGAGCAATGGGGCCATCTGGTTTTTTGGGGACCGTACAGCCGCAGCTCGATTTAACATCACTAATAATAAGCGGGGCATCGCCAGTGTTAGTGAATTCAAAAACGCGAAGGCCATCACTACCTTTAGTGATCGAGCCGTAATCCACGGTGTCTTCCTTGAAACTGATTTTTGCTTGTTGCGCCTGCGCGGTAAAACCGATAAAGGCAACAAGAGCCATAAGAGCTAATTTTTTCATGATTTTGTGTTTTTAATGATTGCTAAAGTAGATAACTTTTGAAGAACTCGCAAAATAACTTATTCACTTTTATTATCCTTTAGATATATTTACTTTTGCTCCCTATTACACAATAACCAGACCAAAGTATGGCGATAGCGGCAAAATACAGCGCAAAAGATATTGAGAACAAGTGGTATAGCTACTGGATGCAAAATAGGTATTTTCATTCCGAAGTGGACGAGCGAACGCCCTACACCATCGTTATTCCTCCGCCGAACGTAACCGGCGTGCTGCATATGGGCCATATGCTCAATAATACCATTCAAGATGTATTGATTCGCCGGGCGCGCTTGCAGGGTTTCAACGCCTGCTGGGTTCCGGGTACCGATCACGCCTCCATTGCCACCGAAGCCAAGGTGGTGGCCAAACTTAAGGCCGAAGGAATTGACAAAGCTTCCCTCTCGCGCGAGGAATTTTTAGAGCACGCCTGGGAGTGGACCCACAAACACGGAGGAATTATTTTGGAACAGTTGAAAAAGCTGGGCGCATCCTGCGATTGGGAACGAACCAAATTCACGATGGACGTGGCGATGTCGGCCTCAGTAATAAAGGTGTTCGTGGACTTATATAGAAAAGGAAATATTTACCGCGGCTACCGTATGGTGAATTGGGATCCGCAGGCCAAGACCACCCTTTCTGACGAAGAGGTTATTTACGAAGAAAAACAAGGGAATCTCTATTACCTTAATTATAAAATTGAAGGCGGTGAGGACACATTGACCATCGCCACCACACGGCCCGAGACCATTCTGGGCGATACTGCAATCTGCATCAACCCAAACGATGGGCGTTTTGCCCATTTGCGCGGTAAAAAGGCTATTGTTCCCATCTGCAATCGGGTGGTTCCCATTATTGAAGACGAATATGTAGATGTTGAATTTGGAACGGGCTGCCTAAAAGTAACTCCTGCCCACGATGAAAACGACAAAATGCTTGGCGATAAGCACCATCTTGAAATCGTCGATATTCTTAATGACGATGGAACCTTGAATAGCTTTGGACTGCATTACGAAGGGAAAGACCGTTTTGTGGTGCGAAAGGAAATTGTGAAGGAACTGGAATCGCTGGGAGTTGTATCGAAAATTGAAACCCATATCCATAAAGTGGGCACCAGTGAGCGAACTGGGGCTGTAATAGAACCTAAGCTGAGCGACCAATGGTTCCTTAAAATGAAGGAACTGGCCCAACCCGCGTTGGATGCCGTACTGAAAAGGGAGGTAAACTTAGTGCCCGAAAAATTTGTGAACACCTATCGCCATTGGATGGAAAACGTGCGCGATTGGAACATCTCCCGCCAATTGTGGTGGGGCCAACAGATACCCGCTTATTATTATGGCAACGGCAAGGAAGATTTTGTGGTGGCCGAAACCTTGGAGGAAGCACTTCAATTGGCAAGGCAAAAAACCAAAAATCAGCAACTCACCGAAACCGACCTTAAACAGGATCCAGATGCGCTGGACACTTGGTTCTCCTCGTGGCTGTGGCCCATTAGTGTTTTTAATGGAATTTTGGAGCCCAATAATAAGGAAATAAATTATTATTACCCCACCAATGATCTGGTAACGGCACCCGAAATCCTTTTCTTTTGGGTAGCGCGAATGATTATTGCAGGCTATGAATACCGGAATGAAAGACCCTTTCAAAACGTGTATTTAACCGGAATTGTACGCGACAAACAACGCCGGAAGATGAGCAAGTCGCTCGGTAATTCCCCAGACCCTATTGATTTGATGGAAACCTATGGCGCCGACGGCGTTCGCGTGGGAATGCTTTTAAGTTCCCCCGCGGGCAACGATTTGATGTTCGACGAGGATCTTTGCAAACAAGGAAGCAGCTTTGTAAACAAAATTTGGAATGCCTTCCGGTTGATTGAGGGGTGGGAAGTGGATGTTGAAAAAGAACAGTCCCAAAGCGATCGTGTCGCTTTGCAATGGTACCGCAGTAAATTTCAGAAAACGCTTTCCGAAATTGAGGATCATTTTGGCAAATATCGAATTAGCGATGCTCTGATGGCGACCTATAAATTGGTTTGGGACGATTTCTGCTCGTGGTTGTTGGAAATGGTAAAACCTCCTTTTGGCGAAAAAATTGCAGAAAAAACCTATTTGGAAGTGATTGCGGCGCTTGAGGATAATTTGAAAATTCTTCATCCCTTTGTTCCCTTTATTTCTGAAGAAATCTGGCAACACATAGCGCAGCGCGATATTTCGGAAGCTTTGATCGTTGCAAAATGGCCAAAATTGGAAGCTTTTGACGCGGCAATTATTAAGGATTTTGATTTTGCGGCTGAGGTAATTTCGGGAATTCGCGGCATCCGAAAGGATAAAAATATTTCCTTTAAGGATGCCATCGCGCTTTCGGTGCTCAATAATGAAAATGCTGCTACCCAATTCGATTCGGTGATCACGAAACTTGGGAACCTTTCCGAATTGCAATATGTTAGCCAGAAAATTGAGGGAGCGCTTACCTTCCGTGTAAAAAGCAACGAATACTTTATTCCCGTTGCGGGCGCTATCAATGTGGAAGAGGAAATAGCAAAACTTTCCGAAGAATTGAAATATACCGAAGGATTCTTGAAAAGCGTTCAGGGCAAGCTAAAAAACGAACGCTTCGTGAATGGTGCGCCGCCACAAGTGGTTGCGTTGGAAAAGCAGAAGGAAGCGGATGCCCTTGCGAAAATCGAAACCTTAAAGGCGAGTTTGGCGGGATTAAAATAATTGGGGCCTCTTTCGATGATATTCCAATCAAAATTGGGCGAAATTCCGTTGATAGCGGCGAATGGTTCCGTTCATTGCCTTATTTATTTTTACCCAAAACTCCAGTAGGTTACTTCTAAAAACAGGCGTATTTTAATTTTAGGCTCTTGGCACTTCCAGCGAAGCTACTTATTTTCGGTACAAAAAATATTGGTTCACCACTTCAATATATAATTGTTTTGCCTCTTCGGGAGAAAGGCCGCGGGTCTGGAACAGTGCATTGGTCTTAAACGCTGAAATGTGGGGCTTGCCTCCGCTCGGCATTTCTTCGTCATTGGTAGCTCTTTTGTAGTAGGCGTAAAGGCGCAATAGCACATCTGCAGGAAACGGTTCCGTGTGCTCGTTTATGCTTTTTACGGCATTTTTAAAGGCGATATCCAAGGCTTCGGAATCCATTATTTTTCTGCAATTACTGAAATTCCCCCTTTTACCTTTTGGTTCAAACTCACTTTGATTTTTGCATCCAGGGGAAGGAAAACGTCAACCCGAGAACCAAATTTTATAAAACCGCTATCGGAAGCCTGCTCAACTTGTTGCCCGGCTTCGGCGTAATTTACGATGCGCTTGGCCATTGCTCCGGCAATTTGCCTGAAAAGCACATCGCCAAACTCCTCGTTATGGACCACAACGGTTGTCCGTTCATTTTCCTCAGACGATTTGGGATGCCACGCCACCAAAAATTTGCCGGGGTGATATTTGCTGTAAACCACTTTTCCGCCCACGGGATAGCGCGTTACGTGCACATTGATCGGGCTCATAAAAACGGAAACCTGCAATCTTTTGTCATTAAAATATTCTTTCTCAAAAACTTCTTCTATAACCACCACCTTTCCGTCCACCGAGGAAAGAACGCGTTCCGGGTGCACCAAAAAGTTTCGTTTTGGATTTCGAAAAAATTGCAAAATCAGCAACAACAGAATAATTAAGGAAATAATTATGCCTCCGCGAATCGTTGGATTTTCAACAAAAACATTTGCCAAAAGGCTAAGTCCGATTACCACCACAAGGGCGATGAAAATTATTTTAAATCCTTCTTTATGAAACATTGTCAACAATTAATAAAAATGCATAAACAAATGGGCTGGCGTAAATGATGCTGTCCAAACGGTCGTAAAGGCCGCCGTGCCCGGGCATAATGATTCCGCTGTCTTTGACCCCCGCCTGTCTTTTAAATTTTGATTGGATCAAATCGCCGATGGTGCCAAAAATGGAAATAATGAGCGCCATCACCATCCAAACCCACAGTGGATACTTTTGTGCCTCGAGGGGTCGGTATTCTTTGAGTACCATAAAGATAGCAAATCCGGCCAAAAGCGCACCCAGCAAACCGCCCACAAAACCCTCTACGGTTTTTTTGGGCGAAATCCGTTCCAGCAGCTTGTGTTTGCCAAATTTGGAACCCACTAAATAAGCGAGGGTATCGTTGCTCCAAATTAAAATGAAAACCGCCACGATCAATTCGGGCATAAATTTTCCATCAATGTTCATAACCGGAATCAAGGTTAAAAAGACAAAACCGCTAATGATGTAGAACACAACGGTAATGTATTTTTTCTTTTCGAACATAGGGATTTTGCTGGTCCAAAGCACATCCTTCAATAAAAATAGGTTCACGAATCCGCTAAGAATTAGGAGCAGGTAAATGGCATTATCGGCAAAGACGTTGTAACTGAGAAAATAGAAGGCGGCGGCCAGCAGGAAATAAGCCAAATAGCTGGTTAGGTGAACTAATTTTAAATATTCGCTAAGGGTGATAACCGCAAGTACAAAGAAAAGCCCCATAAACCATTCGCGCGAAGTGAACATTGCAAAAATGATAATCGAAATGTACAATACGCCCGAAAGGGTCCGTACGAGAATTTCTTTCATATTATAAGTCTTCCAGTAGCAACAAATATAGGTTTTTTGTGCTACTTCCATAACTCATAAAATCCTTTTCTTTATCGGTTTCAAAGTCTTGAATGGTAGTAATATTGGTGGGAATGGACCCCGAACTTTGGTTTTTTATGATACGAAGGCCTTCGCTGATGGTGTCTACAATTTGGCTGGTGGTGGCAAATATTATAAAATTTGCGGGGAGTTCGTTTAGCTTTTTTTCCTTAATCTGATTGGACGAAAGCAGAATGGAACCGTTGTTGGAAACCAGCGATTCACAGGTGGAAAGAAAAAATTTTGAATTGGTATTTTTGGTAAAGGTAAGGTTGAAGCCATCAAACTTTTGGGAAAGCTGGTTGTTTACGCAAAAAACATCCTGCTCATACCAATCATTCTCGATCATAATATTGTCAAAGGCCTCGGTAACTTCATCCCAGTTTTCACAATAGATAAATTTCCCTCCATTATTTTTAAAATTATAGGTAAATTTTTCATCTATGGGAAGTTTTTGCTCAGGGTAATAACTGCTGTGCTCGGTCTTTTCGGCGCGTTTGGCCTCTTCCGACTTATAATTGGGGTTTAAAAGTCTTTTAAATAGACTCATTAATTACGAATTGAGGAGTTCATAAATTACCTTGAGCTTCAAAGATATAAAATATAGCTTGAAGTTGCATTCGGCAAAAAACAAAGTTCGGTAAACTTAACAAAAGCGGCAACCCTTAGTCGGCTGCCACTTTTGAAACTGTTTCAGGTGCTTCGAACGGCCGGTCGCCAAAAATCTTTTGGAGATTGTCCTTAAAAATAACTTCTTTTTCGAGAAGGACATTGGCCAATTCGGTAAGCTTATCTTTGTTTTCCTCCAAAATTTTCACGGCCCGCTCGTATTGTTCTTCAACGAGCTTTGAAATTTCTTGGTCAATTAATTCCGCCGTTTTTTCACTGTAAGGCTTGTTGAAATTGTACTCGGATTGTCCACTGCTGTCATAATAGGTCAGGTTGCCGATTTTTTCGTTCAGACCGTAAATAGTGACCATAGCACGGGCTTGTTTTGTAACCTTTTCCAAGTCGCTCAAAGCCCCGGTTGAAATTCGGTTAAAGATTACCTTTTCCGCAGCGCGACCTCCCAAGGCTGCGCACATTTCGTCCAACATCTGTTCGGGATGGATGATTAAACGTTCCTCGGGCAAATACCAGGCAGCTCCCAACGATTGTCCTCGTGGAACGATTGTTACTTTTACCAACGGAGCAGCGTGTTCCAGCATCCAACTAACGGTGGCGTGGCCGGCTTCGTGAAAAGCAATGGCGCGTTTTTCATCCACGGTCATAATTTTGTTTTTCTTTTCAAGACCGCCCACAATTCTATCCACTGCATCCAAAAAGTCTTGGCGTCCCACCGATTTTTTCCCATTTCTGGCCGCGATCAGTGCCGCTTCATTACAGACATTCGCGATATCAGCACCCGAAAATCCGGGGGTTTGCTTCGCCAAAAAGTCGGTATCGAGTTCTTCGTCTTTTTTTATTGGCCGCAGGTGTACTTCAAAAATTTCCTTGCGCTCGCGAACGTCCGGAAGATCAACATAAATCTGTCTGTCAAAACGTCCGGCGCGCATCAATGCTTTGTCCAAGACATCGGCACGGTTGGTGGCGGCAAGTACAATAACATTGGTATTTGTTCCAAAGCCGTCCATTTCAGTAAGCAGCTGGTTCAGCGTGTTTTCGCGCTCATCATTACTTCCCGAGAAATTATTTTTTCCACGGGCGCGACCAATGGCGTCAATTTCGTCAATAAAAATAATTGCGGGGCTTTTATCCTTTGCTTGTTTAAAAAGATCGCGAACCCGCGATGCGCCCACGCCCACGAACATTTCCACGAAATCGGAACCTGAAAGGGAGAAAAAGGGCACCTGTGCCTCGCCTGCAACGGCTTTGGCAAGAAGGGTTTTTCCCGTTCCCGGAGGCCCAACAAGCAGCGCTCCTTTTGGAATTTTCCCGCCAAGGGAAGTATATTTTTCGGGATTCTTAAGAAAATCAACAATTTCCTGCACTTCTTCCTTGGCGCCTTCGAGGCCGGCAACGTCTTTAAATGATGTTTTTACATCGGTTTTTTCGTCAAAAAGTTTGGCTTTGGATTTTCCTATATTGAAAAGTTGTCCACCCGCGCCCGCGCCGGCACCTGAGGACATTCTTCGCATGATGAAAATCCAAATAGCGATAATAATTACGAAGGGTAAAATGCCCATCAATATATCGCCCCAAACATTATTTTCGGTTTCAAAATTTAAGGAAGTGGAAAGGTTATTTTCTGCCTTGATTTCTTGGAAATCTTTTTGAAAAAGTTGCAGATCGCCAAATTCAAATTGATAATCTGGGTCGTTGGGGCCGGGAGCCAAAAAGGAAGGGGTGCTCCTTTTTTTGGAATGGATTTCCTTTTGCTTTGCGGCATCGGTAAGATATACCTTGGCAATTTTTTTATTAATGATGTCCACCTTTTCAACATCGCCATTCTTCAAAAATTCCTCAAAGGTAGCTTGATTGGTTTTTTCGGGCTGCGACCAACTGCCGCCGCCAAAAATCTGAATTCCAAAGAACAGCAGGATAATTGCTGCATAGACCCAATAATAGTTTGGCCTCGGTCGTCGGGATTCGTTTTTCTTATTTTTATTTTCTTCAGCCATAGGGCAAATTTCTTAATTTAATGTGTTGATTCTATTTTTACCGATTTGGCGTCGCCCCAAAGTCCTTCAATATCATAAAACTCGCGGATATGTTTTTGAAAAACATGCACCACCACGTGAACGTAATCCATAAGGATCCATTCTGCGTTGTCGCTGCCTTCAACGTGCCACGGTTTTTCTTTTAAAGCTTTGCTAACGGATTTTCGAACGGAGTTTACAATGGCGTTTACTTGGGTGTTTGAAGTACCATTGCATATCACAAAATAGTCACAAACGGTATTTTCTATTTCTCTTAGGTCTAAAATTTCAATATCATTGCCTTTAACATCCTCAATTCCTCGTATGATTTCGGCGATAAGTTGATCTGTTCCTGCTTGGTTTTTCTGCATTAATTATTTTTCTTTTCTTTTTCGCAAAGTTATTACTTTTTTGTTTCTTGAAGCGCCTTTAAAAGCGTAATACTAAACATAATTCTCGTTTTGAAGATAATCAAACTTCATGCCATCGATTCCACGAATACCTATCTGAAACAATTGGCAAAAAACAGTCAGTTGGAGGAGGAAACCGTGGTGGTTGCGGCCCATCAATTTTCGGGCAGGGGACAGATGGGAAATGGCTGGATTTCCAAGGAAGGTGAAAGTCTTACTTTCAGCATTTTTAAAAGGTTCGGCGCCCTTTCGGTGGAACGACAATTTATGGTTTCGATGGGGGTGTCGATGGCTGTTTATGAAGCGCTATCGACCTTGAATGTTCCTCGGATTTCAATTAAATGGCCAAACGACATAATGTCAGCCAACAAAAAAATTGGCGGCATTTTGATTGAAAATGTGCTGGAAGGTTCCAACCTAAAATATTCCGTTATCGGGATTGGTTTGAACGTGAATGAAGCTTCGTTTCAAAACCTGCCGCAGGCCAGTTCCCTAAAATTGGAAACAGGAATCACTTTCATTTTGGAAGAAGTATTGGCGTTGCTTTTAAAAAGCATTTCAAAACACTTGGAAATGCTTAACGTTGCAACTCCATCCTCCTTAAAACAAAGGTACGAAAGCGTTCTTTTCCGAAAGGGAATGATTTCCGTTTTCGAGTTTGCGGAAGGAACGCGTTTCAACGGAATCATCATTGGGGTTACGGATCTGGGGGAACTTTTAGTGGAAACCCAAAGCAATGGTTTGCAAAAATTCCAACTAAAAGAAGTGAAGTTGATTTATTAAACCTGCTCTAAATTTGAAGCCAGCGTATCGATAAATTTTGAAATGGGCCCTTTTACCATCATCGCCATCATTGCGTTGAATTCGCCTTCAAAATGAAGTTCCACGGTTGAACTGTTTTCTGAAACTTCTTCAATATTTCCGGTTAACGTGAACGGAATTTTATCGCTAACAGCACCCAAAACTACTTTGTTCGGCTTTTCAACTTTTTTTACTTCCAGCGCAATTTCGGGCATTCCTTTCAATGCAAACACAAAAGATTTTTCACTCAACACCTCAAATTTGCTGATGTTTTCTGGCATCAACCTTTCGAAATTCTTTACGTCGGCCAAAAAATCACAAAGCTCAGCTGCGGATTTTTGGGTGGTTACTTTTTTGCTGTTTAGTTTCATTGTTAGTTTAGGAGTTTAGGAGTTTATGAGTTAATGAGTTATTGAGTTATTGAGTTATTGCGTTTATGGGTTTATGGGTTATGGGTTATGGGTATTTGGGTTTATAGTTTATAGGTTTAAAGTTTAAGGATCTATGGGTTTTTAGGGGATTATTGGGAAAAACTATTGCCCCCAATTAGCAGGATTTTGGCGCCATTCGGCCAATAATGTGGCTTCTTCCGCATTGATGTATTTCGACCTTTCCGCCTGCTCCAACAACATTTCATAATTGCTAAGCGTATTCAAATTAACGTTCGCATTTTTAAAATTCTCCTCGGCAGTGCTAAATCCGTAGCTAAAAATGGCGACCATACCCTTTACATTCGCATTGGCCTCCTTTAACGCTTCCACAGCCAATAAACTACTTTTTCCGGTGCTGATTAAATCTTCTACCACGACCACATTTGTGTTGGGTTCCAAATGCCCCTCAATTTTATTTTGGCGGCCGTGGCCCTTTGCTTCGGGACGAACGTAGCAAAAAGGAACGTTTAAATAATCGGCGACCAAAGCGCCAATTCCAATCGCGCCAGTGGCCACGCCAGCAATCATTTCGGGCTTTCCGTAGAGGTGTTCTATCTGTTTTGCAAGGTTTTCGCGAATGTAATTGCGAATGCTGGGGTAAGAAAGCGTGATGCGGTTATCGCAGTAAATCGGCGATTTCCATCCCGACGCCCACGTAAAAGGGTTTTGCGGTTGCAATTTTATTGCATTAATTTGCAACAGCAGGGCGGCAGTTTCCTGGGCCGTTTCTTTGTTTAATATCATTGTGCAAATGTATAAAGTTTTTGTAAAAGATATTCCCATTATTCTTTCCACCGAGGAAAATATTGGCGAACAATACACCACCATTCCTTTAAAACAGGCACGTTTTAAAAAGCTGGTAAAAAAGATAAACAACGGCGAACTGCTCCACATAAATCTATATCACAAAAATGCCGAAAAGCTGGAACGGTTTCTTCGGAAAAAAATAAAAGTAGTCGAGGCGGCCGGCGGACTGGTCCACAACAGCAAGGACGAAATTCTTTTTATAAGAAGAAACAAAAAATGGGATTTGCCCAAAGGCAAGATTGAAAAAGGGGAGACCCACCGCGAAGCCGCCATTAGGGAAGTCATCGAGGAAACGGGGGTAAAGGATTTGGAAATCCGCGATTTTTTGATGACCACCTATCACGTGTTCACTCGCAACGATAAATTCCGACTGAAAATAACCTACTGGTACGAAATGTTTAGCGATTACGACGGTCCGCTAATTCCCGAACCCGAGGAAGGCATCAAAAAAGTGCGTTGGAAAAATTTTGAAAAGACCCAAGCAGCCCTGCAGGATTCCTATGAAAATATAAAGTTGCTTTTTCCCCAAAAATACTTAACCGCCAACCCGAACGATCGGATATCGGAGGTGTGATTTTTCGTAATAAGGCGACTGTTTGTGGATCCAGTCCAACTGCGCATACCAGTTTTCGGCAAACGCAGGCTCATTTTTCCGTTTGGCTTCAAATTCCAATTTAATTTTCGGGTTTTCGTTTAAAAATTTTTCGGCCATATCTTCCCAGACATAAGGCGAAAAACCTTCTTTTTGCTGCAAAATCGCGTCGAAAAAGTTCCAGTTAAAAAACGAGTCGGGTGCCGATGGTTCCAACGTTTCCATTAGATAGCGTAAGCCCGGCTGATTGGTTTTTATCAATAAATCGCCCGCGTTTGCAGTTACCGTTTCCGTGTTTTTGGTCACCTCGGTGTTGAAGTGAAGGTAATGCCCCTCAAACGGATTTTTCACGGTTTCAAAATTTTTAATATGATACACTTCTGCTGAAATAACCGAGTCATTTTGGAGTTCGGAATATTCAATTTTGTTCAATTTCAGAAGTTCGATTACGTTCCAATAGCCTTTCGGAACAATATAAGCCGAGGGAATTTTCACAGAATCGGTGGGTTTAAAATTGTTGTAATAGGTCACCTCTTTTGTAAACGGTTGGTCCCGGAAATATTTTAAACGATTGGCACCGGTAATGTTGCTTGGAACCATTTTCCCTTCAAAACCTTGAAATTTAAGGATGGAAGTTTTTGACGAATCCACTTCCCAAGCAATAGGGTAGTAGCTCCCGACTTTATATTTTTCAAAGGATTTCTTCCGAAGATCTTTTATTGTTGAAGCATCCGCATCTGCAATATTTATAAATGTTTTCATCAATTCATAAGTGCCTTCTACCCTCTGTTTGTAGGGTTTGAGCATATGGGTCTCCACCGTTAGGCCAAGTGTGTTGAAAAGCGTGGTATAGCCTGAGGCGTAGCGCGGCGAATCCATAAATTGGGCGAATCCCTTTTCGGGCACTTGGTTGAAAACGTTTACGTAGGGCGTAATGTCCCATTCTTTTTGGTGGAGCGCATTTTCCAATTGCGGCATTAACGAAGTGTGCAAATAATTCCCCAACTCGCCGCCTAATTTGTCGTGCTGCGTAAAAAGATGGGTAAGCACATATTGATAATCGGCGCCGTTGCTAACGTGGTTGTCCATGAAAAGCTCCGGTTGCAACCATTGGAAAATTTCGGCAAAGGCGCGGGCGTTTTTGGTATCGCTTTTTATAAAATCGCGGTTTAGATCATAGTTTCTTGCATTCCCGCGAAAACCGTACGCTTCGGGTCCGTTTTGGTTGGTGCGGCTGGTACTGTTTCTGTTTAGGGCGCCGCCGATGTTATAAATTGGAATGGTGGCTATAAGTGTGTTTTTCGGGGCGCTAATTTTTCCTTCGGCCAAATCGCGAAACAGCATCATCGTGGCGTCGATGCCGTCGGGCTCTCCGGGATGGATGCCGTTGTTTATAAGCAGAAGGTTTTTGCCGTTTTTTGAAAATTTTGCTTTGGAATGTTGCCCATTTTTCGGATCAAAAATTAAAACGTGAAGTGGAAGGCCACTATCCGTTTCGCCCATTTGAAACATGGAAATGGAGGGATATTTCTGGGCAAGGGAAGCATAAAATTTGATGGTCTCGGCATAAGTTGCGGTTTTGAGACCGTTTGAAGTTTCAAAAACAGTTTCTTGTGCCAAACAAACCATTTGGATGTAAAGGAAGGCGAATAGCAGTATTTTTTTCATAGTAAATTTTAAAAACTCACAAATATACCGAAGGGAATAAAATATTTTTTGGTGGGATTACTGCAAAAAAAAACCCTACATAAAATATGTAGGATTTTCAGAAAGAATATTAAAAATTACCCGTTCATCGAAATCAAGAACTCTTCATTGTTTCGGGTTTGTTTAATGCGGTCGTTGATGAATTCCATCGCTTCCACCGGGTTCATATCGGCAAGATATTTCCGCAGCACCCACATACGCTGAATCACATTTTCGTCCAACAACAGGTCGTCGCGACGTGTGCTGGAAGAGGTAAGGTCAATGGCCGGGAAAATTCTTCGGTTCGAAATTTTTCGATCCAACTGAAGTTCCATATTTCCAGTTCCTTTAAATTCCTCAAAAATAACCTCGTCCATTTTTGATCCGGTTTCGGTCAATGCCGTGGCAATGATGCTTAGGGACCCACCGTTTTCTATGTTACGGGCGGCGCCGAAAAACCTTTTTGGTTTGTGAAGGGCGTTTGCATCCACACCTCCGCTCAATATTTTTCCGCTGGCCGGTTGCACGGTGTTATAGGCGCGCGCCAATCGGGTGATGGAATCCAAAAGAATCACCACATCGTGGCCACACTCCACCAATCGTTTGGCTTTGTCGATCACAATATTTGCAACGCGCACGTGCTCGCTGGCTTCTTTGTCAAAGGTAGAGGCAACTACCTCGCCGTGGACGTTCCGTTGCATATCGGTTACTTCCTCGGGGCGTTCGTCTATTAAAAGAACAATTTGGTAAACTTCGGGGTGGTTTGCTGCAATGGCATTGGCAATGTCCTTTAACAACATCGTCTTTCCCGTTTTGGGCTGCGAAACGATCATGCCGCGCTGGCCTTTGCCAATGGGCGCAAATAGGTCGATGATTCGCGTGGAAATAGTACTTTGCTTGTCGGCAAGGTTGAATTTTTCCTGTGGGAAAAGCGGGGTGAGATGCTCAAAGGAAACACGGTCGCGAACCACGTTTGGGTTCAGGCCGTTTATTTTGTTCACCTTAATTAGAGGAAAATATTTTTCGCCTTCCTTGGGAGGGCGCACCTCGCCCAAAACAGTATCGCCCGTTTTTAGGCCGAAAAGACGGATTTGTGATTGGGATACATAAATATCGTCCGGAGAGGAGAGATAGTTATAATCGCTGGACCGAAGAAAACCGTAGCCATCCTGCATAATATCCAAGACGCCCTCGCTTTCAATAATGCCGTCAAATTCGTAGTCGGGTTCGCGATAGCGGTTGCGGGAATCCTTGTTGCCGTTGGTTTTGTTGTCGTGGACGTTGCCGTCTTTTTGTTTGTGGTTTTGAGGTTTTTGGCGGTTGTCGGAATTGCCGTGGTCGTTTCGCTGGCTTTTCTGTCGGTTGTCGTTGGTGTTCGTTCCCGATTGTTTGGCCTGGGTGGATTGTTTATCGCTTTCCTTGCTATCGGGCTTTTCTTGTTGCGGCCGTTTGTCGCCGGCAACTTTGTCGTCATTTTCGTTTTTCTTTTCGTTCGATTGCTTCTGGTGCTGCGGCTTTTTGTTTTTGTGTTCTTTTTTTTGGGGTCTGTTTTTCGGCTCCTTCGTTCGCTGCTCGTTGGTAGCGGCGGGTTTTTCTGTTTCTTTTGGAGAAGTCTGGGGTTCTTCCGTTTTTATAACGGCTTTTACGGCCTTGGGGTTGGAAGCTTGGTAATCGAGAATTTGATAGACCAAATCCAGTTTCTTTTGGGTGCGGTATTTTGGCACGTGCAGCTCTTTGGCTATTTCCTGTAGCTCAGGAAGCTTTTTTTCCTTTAATTCTGAAATTTCAAACATGTAGAGAATGCTATTGTTTTAGTTGTTACAAATGTTCCTTTAGAGAAGGTAAGTACGTTGAAAATTTTTCCGAAGACTAAGTAACCTTAATTGAAAGGGTTACGAATTGTTCCTGCAATAATACAACAATAAATTAAAAACCACTCTTATTTTTTTTAAAAAGAAACAGTATTTTTGTTCCTCGTTAAAGGTTTTTGAATAATGATCCAACGCATACAGACTATATATTTAGTGGTTTCCATTATAATAATGGCCGCCTTGTTTGCGTGGTTTCCGACCGTTATCGGGGCAGACGGGACCGTTATTATGGACCGCAGCGAGCCGCTGATGTTCGGGCTCATTTTTGTTTCCATTGCCCTTGCCATCATTTCAATTTTAAGTTTCAGAAAACGGCAGCTACAATTTGTGCTCAACCGTTTGAATATCCTATCAAACTTTGTATTACTGGGAGTTTTCGTTTATAGATTGCTAAGCCTATCCGGAGAGACTATTGTTTCTGAGAAGGGTATTGCGGTGCTTATGCCCATCATTTCTATCGTATTTTTAGTGCTGGCCAATAAGGCCATAAAAAGGGATGAGGACCTCGTAAAATCTGTGGATCGTTTACGGTAAACCAATCTTGGTATATTAGTGCAGGACCCCTGAAGTATGCCAACTTCGGGGGTTTTTTGTTTTGCAGGTTTTGGGTTTGGGTTGCGAGTTGAAAGTCGCAGGTTTTGGTTGCAAGTTGAAGGATGCATGTTGCAGGTTTTGGGTTTGGGTTGCAAGTTGAAAGTCGCAGGTTTTGGTGGTAAGTTGAATGTTGCAAGTTGAAGGTTACAGGTTTTGGTGGCTAGTTGAAGGTTGCATGTTGCAGGTTTCGGGTTTGGGTCGTGGATTTTTAAAACTTTTGAAAATCCTTTCCAAAGGAAATGGCGGAGTCGTGTTTTAATTTCCATTTTCACAACCTCAACCTTTCTAAGCCCAAACGTCCGACGCATAGCTCATCGCCCGTCGCTCGTCGCTCAAACCTCGTCCCTCGTCGCTCAAACCTCATCCCTCATCCCTCATCCCTAATCCCTAATCCCGACTTCCTTTCCCAAAATATCATTTTTCAAATTCAATAATTTCCAACTGCTGAATGTTTTCGCCATCAATTTGAAAACGCAACATAGTGCGCACTTTTTGGAAACCGTGTTTGCCCACCGCACCGGGATTCATATGCAGCAAGCCCGTTTTTTTGTCGGCCATCACTTTTAATATATGCGAGTGGCCACAGATAAACAGTTTTGGCGGATTTGAATATAGTTCTGCCCGGATCCCGGGATTGTACTTCCCGGGATAGCCGCCAATGTGCGTAATCCAAACATCGACCCCTTCGCAGGTAAATCGGTTGTGCAGCGGAAATTCCATTCGCGCCTCCGTTCCGTCAATATTTCCATAGACCGCACGGAGGGGTTTTAGGTTTTTTATGGCGTCGGTGACCGAAAGATTTCCAATATCGCCCGCGTGCCAAACTTCATCGGCATTTTCTACGTGTCTTAAGATTTTCTCGTCAATATATCCGTGCGTATCGCTAAGAAGAAGGATTTTTTTCAATTTGGATTGTTGGATTTTTGGAATGCTAAGTTATTATTATTTTGAATCTTTCCCATGCAACGAGCGCTTTAAACTTTTACGCCATAATTCTAAGAACTCCTAAACTATATCGTAATTTTGTCAGTTCCGAAAAAAAAGAATTGCGTTATTTTATTGAAATAGCCTATAACGGCAAAAATTATTTTGGATGGCAACGCCAGCCCGAGCAGCTGAGTGTGCAGCAAGTTTTGGAGGAAGCCATTTCAACCTTGAAACGGCAGGAAATCAAACTTACGGGCGCGGGCAGGACCGATACGGGCGTACATGCCAAACAACTTTTTGCCCATTTTGATGGTGACGAAATCAACGATGTTGACCATTTGGTTTTTCGGCTGAATGCTTTTCTTCCGCAGGATATTGCCGTGAAACGGATTTTTTTGGTAAAAGAGGACGCCCACGCCCGTTTTGATGCAATTGCGAGGGAATATGAATATGTAATTTCGCTTGAAAAGAATCCGTTTTTGCAGGATTTTTCGTTTCAAATAAACAAAAGGCCGAAGGTGGCCCGAATGAATGAAGCCGCAAAAATGCTATTGGTCCATAAGGATTTTCAATGCTTTTCACGTTCCCGCACCGATGTAAAAACGTACCATTGCAGCATCCGGAAAGCCCATTGGGAAGCTATTGATAATAGGCTTATTTTTACCATCGCCGCAGACCGTTTTCTGCGGAATATGGTCCGGGCAATTGTTGGGACCCTTTTGGAGGTGGGTTTCGGAAAAACTACTTTGGAAGATTTTAAGGCAATATTAGAGAGTAAAAGTAGGGAAGAAGCAGGACCATCCGCGCCTGCGCAAGGTTTGTATTTGACCAAAGTTGTTTATACTGATAGTATTTATAAAGGAATTGAGAAGAAAGAATAGAGAAGAGAGAATAGAGAAGAGAGAAGAGAGAAGAGAGAAGAGAGAACAGAGAACAGAGAACAGAGAACAGAGAACAGAGAACAGAGAACAGGAAAACCCAAATTAACGAATTAACAAAAAACTGTGTCAGAATCTACCGGAAACGCTTTTGATTTTAAGCTTTTTAAGCGCTTGCTGGCTTTCACCAAGCCCTATCGCGCCGTGTTCTATTTTGTTGCCTTTGCCGCAATCATTATGTCTGGTCTGGCAGTGCTGCGGCCCTATCTTTTGGAGCTGGCCATAGACAATTCTATGGTGCCCAAGGACGGTGAGGGCTTTATGAAATACATCATTTTAATGATAGTGGTGCTGATGTTGGAGGTGATTTTCCAGTTCGCCTTTATATTCTATACCAACTGGCTCGGCCAAAGCGTGATCCGCGATATGCGCCAAAAACTCTTTCGGTTGATGGTGAGCTTTAAAATGAAATATTTCGACAAAAGCGCCGTGGGCCGTTTGACCACCCGCGCGGTGAACGATGTGGAAACCATTTCCAGCATTTTCAGCGAGGGACTGTTTATGATTATCAGCGACCTGCTGAAAATGGTGGTCATCGCAGGATTTATGGTGTACCAAAGCTGGCGGCTATCGTTGATCGTCTTTATTGTCTTGCCCTTTATTCTCTACGCAACCCGCGTGTTCCAAAAAGCTATGAAAGCGGCCTTCGAGGACGTCCGGAACCAAGTGGCAAACTTGAATACTTTTGTGCAGGAACGCATTACCGGAATGAAAATAGTTCAAATATTCACCCGCGAAAAGAAGGAATACGAAAGGTTTCAAGAAATCAACAAAGACCATCGCAAGGCTTGGATTAGAACCGTTTGGTACAACTCCATTTTCTTTCCTATTGCGGAAACTACAGGTGCCGTTGCGACCGGGCTCGTGGTTTGGTATGGGGGTTTGAACGTAATTGGCGGTGGGGTAATCACTCTCGGTATCATTACTGCCTTTATTCAATATGCCGAAATGCTTTTCCGGCCCTTAAGGCAAATCGCCGACAAATTCAACACGCTGCAAATGGGGATGGTGGCCGCCAATCGTGTTTTTGGTATTCTCGATACAAAATCGCACATTGCGGACAACGGCACGGTGGACTATAAAAGTACCGCAGGTGAAATTGAATTTAAAAACGTACGCTTCGGCTATAATGAAGACGAAGAAGTCATAAAGGGCATTTCCTTTAAGGCAAATCCGGGTGAAACCGTTGCCATAGTCGGTGCCACGGGAGCTGGAAAGAGTACCATTATCAACCTTTTGAACCGTTTTTACGAAATCAATAGTGGCGATATTTTGATTGATGGCATTCCTTTAAAGGATTATAAACTGGCTTCCCTCCGTGGCCAGATTGCCGTGGTTTTGCAGGATGTTTTCCTTTTTGCCGATTCTATTTTGAACAATATTACGCTGAATAATCCAAACATTTCCGAAGCCGAAGTCATCGCCGCGGCAAAGGAAATAGGCGTCCATAAATTCATTCAATCACTTCCCGATGGCTATCATTATAATGTAAAGGAACGCGGCAGTATGCTTTCGTCGGGGCAGCGACAGCTCATTTCATTTTTAAGGGCCTACGTGAGCAAGCCCAGCATTTTGGTTTTGGATGAGGCCACTTCTTCGGTGGATAGCTATTCGGAAGAATTGATACAGAACGCCACCGACAAGATTACTAAGGGAAGGACCTCCATTGTTATAGCCCACCGTTTGGCAACCATCAAAAAGGCCGATAAGATTATTGTTATGGACCACGGAAAAATTGTAGAGGAAGGAACCCACAAGGAACTGTTGAAACTGGAAAACGGGTTTTATAGAAATTTATACGAAGTACAGTTTATGGCCGAAGAAACCTTATAAAAGTCCGAAGGTTCATTTCTATTCCAATTTGTGGCGGCTTAGCTCAAATCCTTTTTTAGTAATTTGAACAATTCGTCGGTATCTTCAAAAAGCACGAAATCGCCATCCTTTAAATAGGAAATCTGGCCGTTTTCCTCCGAAACTACCAAACAAACGGCATCGGTTTTTTCGCTGATGCCAACGGCGGCGCGGTGCCGAAGCCCAAATCGCAACGGTATTTTTTTATCATTGGAAACGGGCAGGATCACCCGTGTGGCGGTGATTCGGTTTTCTTCAATAATTATCGCGCCATCGTGAAGGGGACTATTTTTAAAAAAAATACTTTCAATAATAGGCTGGTTGACCTCCAAATTCATTTCATCGCCCGTGTTCTTTACAAAATCGAGACTGTTGTTCCGTTGTAGGACAATCAGGGCGCCCGTGTGGGAAGCGGCCATTTTTTTGCAGGCGGCAATAATGCCTTCCAGATTGGTTTTAAGCCCGCCATCATCGCGCGACAATCTAAATTGTTTTAAAAACCTGCGGCGCGCGTTAAAATTCGTAGATCCCAACATCAATAAAAATTTTCGGATTTCGGGCTGAAATACTACCACGAGCGCAAACATTCCAACCCCTAAAAATCCGCCGAGAATCTTGCTTAAAAGCTCCATCTCCAGCAGTTGGGTCACCACGTAAATGGCATAAACGATAATGATTCCCACCAAAATGTTGATGGCCACGGTACCTTTCACCAAATTATAGAGATAATAAAGCAGGAATGCCACCAGCACAATATCTACAATATCTATAATCCGAATGTCGAGAAAATCCAAGGGGTTGCGTTTTTTTGTAAAAGTAGTTTAAAAATTGATTTTTTAGAAACTGTTATTTTTATTGATAGGATTGTTTTTTGGGTTGATTTTACCCCTCGTGCCTCAGCCCACACACCTCTCGGGTTAATTTTACACATTCCACTGCTTCCCGAACATCGTGAACCCTTAAAATGGAAGCTCCTTTCAACAGCGCGATGGCGTTCAGCGCGGTGGTGCCGTTCAAAGCATTTTCCGCAGTAGTTTCTAGGGTTTTGTAAATCATCGACTTGCGCGAAATTCCCACCAAAACCGGCACCTCCAAATTTTTAAAAAGTTCCAGATTTCCCAATAGCTCAAAACTCTGTTCGCGGGTCTTTGCAAACCCGAAACCCGGATCGGCCACAATATCGTTGATGCCGGCCGCACGGCCCATCGCAATTTTTTCGGAAATATCTTTTAGTACTTCGAGGGTAACATTTTTATAATCGGTTAGTTTGGTCATTGTTTTCGGCGTTCCGCGCAGGTGCATCAAAATGTACGGAACCTTCAGTTTTGCAACGGTGCCGAACATTTCGGTGTCCAACGTGCCGCCGGAAACATCATTGACGATTGAGGCGCCGGCTTCCACGGCTTTTTTTGCTACTTTACTTCTAAAAGTGTCAATGGAAATTATAGTTTCGGGAAATCTTTTGAGAATACTTTCAATAGCGCCCAGCGCTCTGCTTAATTCTTCACTTTCGGAAATATCCACTGCATTGGGTCGGGTGCTGTATCCACCAATGTCCACAAAAGTGGCCCCTTCCGAGCACATTTTTTCGGCCTGTTTTAGGATTTCGGTTTCGGAAATGGTTTTTCCGCCATCGTAAAAGGAATCGGGCGTAACGTTCAGAATGCCCATTACCTTGGGCAGGGAAAGATCGATAAGGTTGCCTCGGCAATTAAGGGTCTGCAATTTTTTTTAAATTGATATATTTAAGCGAAATTTACGCAAAATCTTACACATCACGGATGGCCGATACTTCAAATCAATACAACGACCAGATTGAAAAATGCAGGGAGCTCTTTATCAATAAAATGCACGATTACGGCAGTGCTTGGCGCATCCTGCGGTTACCATCGCTTACCGACCAAATTTTTATAAAGGCACAGCGAATTCGCGGATTGCAGGAAAATGAGGTGCAAAAAATAGCCGAGGATGAAACCAGTGAGTTTATAGGAATCGTGAATTATTCGGTAATGGCCCTCATCCAGTTGCATTTGGGCGTGGCCGAGCAACCCGATCTTTCTGTGGAAAAAGCCACCCAATTCTATGACGAGGAGGTGGCCAAAACCAAACAGTTAATGATGGACAAAAACCACGATTATGGCGAGGCTTGGCGCGATATGCGCGTGAGCTCGCTAACGGATTTGATTCTTCAAAAAATCCTTCGGGTTAAGACCATTGAAAACAATAAGGGAAAAACAAAAGTGTCGGAGGGGATTGATGCCAATTATCAAGATATGATAAATTATGCCGTTTTTGCATTGATTCATTTAGAAAAAGAAAAATAGCTTTCTGCAAGGGCTGCAACCTGATTTCACGGAACAAAAAGCAAGCTCCTTAAAAATCAGCATTTAATTAATAATCCAACAGCTTTCGGCAATCGCTTGCGGGTTAGAAACAAAGATTATGAAAATAGTAACAGGAATTTCACGCACAATCGTCGGAGTGCTCTTTATTATCAGCGGACTGATAAAACTGAACGATCCGGTCGGATTTTCATTTAAGCTAAAAGATTACTTTGCGCCCGAAGTTTTGGACCTCGGATTTTTAGTGCCCTATGCCTTACTGCTCGCCATCATTTTGGTAATCTTTGAGGTTTTGGTTGGGGTGGCGCTTCTGCTGGGCTATCAAAAAAAATTCACGCTGTGGGCCTTATTGCTTATGATTGTTTTTTTTACGTTTTTAACCTTCTATTCGGCCTATTTCAACAAAGTTACCGATTGCGGATGCTTCGGCGATGCCATTAAACTTACCCCCTGGGAATCGTTCACCAAGGATGTGGTGTTGCTGGTGTTGATTTTGGTTCTCTTCGCAGGAAAAAAATATATCCAACCATTATTCAGCAAAGGCGTTAGAAGCATCATCGTTTTCGCGGCGTTTGCCGGTTGCTTGGGCATTGCCTATTATGTCTTGCTGCATTTGCCCATTATCGATTTTCGACCCTATAAAATTGGGGCCAATATAAAAGAAGGAATGACCGTTCCCGAAAATGCGCCCGGCCCTATTTATGAATACAAGTGGAAATTCAAAATCAATGGCGAAGAAAAAGTAATCACCACCAACGGCGAATATCCAAAGGTTGATGGCGAATTGATCGGTACTGAAACCGAAATGATACAGGAAGGTTATACCCCGCCCATCCACGATTTTACAATGGAAAGGGATGGCGAGGATTTTACCGATCGTTTTTTGGATGCGGAAAATTTAATAGTCGTTATAGCCTACAGTTTGGGCAATACCGAAAAGGATGGCTATTTCCCCATAAAGGAAGTCACCGATAAGGCTTTAAAAAATGGATACCAAGTTATTGGTCTTTCGGCTTCATCACAGGAAATGACCGAAGCTTTGGCTGAAAAATATAAATTGAATTTTAAATTCTATTTCTGCGATGAAACCACGTTGAAAACCATAGTGCGCAGCAATCCGGGCATTTTGGAACTCGACCGCGGAACCATTAAACAAAAATTGCACTGGAACGACGCGCGCAAGCTTCAGCTTCCGCCCGTCAAAAATGCCGAACCCACGCTTGATCTCGAAATGAAACGCCGGTTGGACAGTATTGCCATTCTTGACCAAAAATACCGCAAATTGATGCAGGCCGAAACCGCCGAAGCCCGCGCCACGCTGGGTAAGGAAATGGGCCTTTCCGAAGCGGAATACAGTGGCGATTTATGGAAGATGCAAGTGGTTATCGATAGCGCAAATTTGAATTACGTTGAAAGAATATTCAATAGCGTGGGCTATCCCGGAAAATCCCTGGTGGGCGAACCGACCAATACTGCTGCCTGGTATGTTTTGCAACATTCCAACAAAATAGGGGAGTATATCCATTTGGTAAAAAAGGCCGGACAGGAAGAAGAACTTCCTATGAATTTGGTGGCGATGATGGAAGACAGGTATTTAATGGATCAAGAAAAACCACAGGTTTATGGAACCCAAGGCCGAATGGATGAAAATGGCAATAAATATATTTGGCCCATCGAAAATCCCGAAACGGTAAACCAGCGCCGAAAAGAAGCAGGATTTCAGGAAACGATTGAGGCCTATGCAAAAAGACTTTTTGGGGAAGATTTTGAATACCGTCCACTAACGATGGAAGAAGTTGCCCATGAAAATTGACCAATTTCGACCCAAAAAATACTTTAGTCTATCCATATTCCATAATTCATAAATAGTAATCAATAAATCCATTGTCCAGCTACATTCTCCAAAAATTAGGTTATGCGCTGCTCACCCTTTTCGGGGTAGTAACGGTCATTTTCCTTCTGTTTGCCATACTTCCCGGCGATCCTGCGCGGATGATGCTGGGCCAAAATGAAACTGCCGAACAGCTTGCCACCGTTAAAAAGAAATATGGTTTTGACCAGCCCCTTTCGGTGCAATACCTCCAGTATTTAAATGACCTTTCCCCCATATCGTTCCACAGCAAAAATCCAGAGGATTACACTTTTCTCTCGGAAGGGAAATATAATGCCGCGAAATTATTTTCCATAGGCAATACTACCTTGGTTCTAAAAACGCCCTATTTGCGGGAATCCTTCCAAAAAAACGGGAAGGAGGTTAGCGCCGTAATTGCCGAAACGCTTCCGAATACGTTTATTTTGGCGGTTTCGGCCATCGTGATCGCCATGATTGCCGGTATTTTTTTGGGAATCGTTTCGGTGATTTTTAAGGATGGTTTTGTGGATAAATTTATACAACTGGTAAGCACTTTGGGAATGAGCGTTCCCTCGTTTTTCAGTGCCATAATTTTCGCGTGGGTTTTTGGTTTTTTGCTGCATCAATATACCCATTTGAATATGACCGGAAGTTTATATGAAGTGGACGATTTCGGCAATGGAAAATACATTCAATGGAAAAATTTGCTGCTACCCGCAATCGTTTTGGGAATCCGTCCGCTGGCGGTGGTGAGCCAATTGATGCGCAATTCACTTTTAGAGGTTTTAAATCAGGATTACATCCGAACGGCACGGGCAAAGGGGCTGCCTTTTTATCAAATTATTAAAAGACATGCGCTTAAAAATTCCCTGAACCCAGTGGTGACTGCTATTTCCGGTTGGTTTGCCTCCATGCTCGCTGGGGCCGTTTTCGTAGAATATATTTTTGGATGGAACGGTTTGGGAAAGGAAATCGTAAACGCCTTAAACACCTTGGATTTGCCAATAATCATGGGCGCCGTGCTGGTTATTGCCACTTTGTTCATTATTATCAATATTTTTGTGGACATAATTTACGGTTGGCTCGATCCTAAAATCTCCCGGCAGTAATGTTTATTGCTAATTACTAATTATTCATTATTAATTATTTGACATTCAATAATTTTATAAAAATGAAAACGATCCTCGTCTTTTTTCTCTTCGCAATTGCTGCACAGGCGCAACCAAAAACCTTTTCGCAAGCGGCCTTGAACGACGTGTTCCTTGCAGAAAATGGTGCCGAAAAAACCTTTTCCGAAATTCTTCAACAATATAAAAACAAAACTGTTTTTATAGATGTTTGGGCCAGTTGGTGCAAGGATTGTATTGCAGGAATGCCCAAGGTGCAAAAACTTAGGACCGCGAATCCGGAAATTGTTTTTCTTTTCCTTTCGTTGGACAAGGAAATGGAGAGCTGGAAACACGGCATTGAAAAATATGGCGTTGAAGGAGAAAATTATTTCATCCCTTCCGGTTGGAAAGGGCCGTTCTGCGCCTCGATCGATTTGGATTGGATTCCGCGATATATGATTGTAAACCCCGAGGGCAAGATCAGCCTTTACAAAGCCATTGAAACAGAGGATGAAAATCTTTTAAAATTAATGAAATGAGAAAAAGAATAGTAGCCGGAAACTGGAAAATGAACAACGATTTGGCAGAAACAGAAATGTTTTTGGTCGATCTTAAAAAGCAGGTCTTTCCGGAGGGGGTGACCGTGCTGATTGCACCGCCATTCACCAATTTGAACCACGCCTTTCGATCGCTGCGCGAGCATCCGGTTGGCCTTGCAGCTCAGAATATGCACCAAAGCAACGATGGCGCGTTTACTGGCGAAATTTCCGCAAAAATGTTGCAAAGCGTGGGGGCCAACACGGTTATTTTGGGCCACAGTGAGCGCCGCGCCTATTTTAATGAAGACAGCGCCCTGCTTGCCGAGAAGGTAAACACCGCCCTTGAACACGAAATGACCATAATTTTCTGTATTGGCGAGGAATTAAGGCATCGGCAGCAGCACACCCATTTTGATTTGGTAAAATCCCAACTTACCGAAGGTCTTTTCCACGTTTCTGACGGCGCTTGGGAGCATATCGTTATTGCCTATGAACCTGTTTGGGCCATCGGGACGGGAGAGACCGCGAGTCCCCAACAGGCGCAGGAAATGCACAAATTCATTCGGA
The DNA here is from genome assembly GCA_048268785.1 of Aequorivita sp. Lineage (GTDB taxonomy): Bacteria > Bacteroidota > Bacteroidia > Flavobacteriales > Flavobacteriaceae > Aequorivita. Next base: position 151,009 of record JBLWUV010000003.1, on the reverse strand, counting down.
AGACAGTTGCAGAAAATTATTCTGAAACTATTGCAGAAGCAGTTTCCATCCTTTATGGAGGCAGCGTGAAACCCGACAATGCCACGGCAATTTTTAGCCAAGCCGATGTTGATGGCGGCCTTATTGGCGGTGCTTCATTGCAGGTGGAAAGTTTTATGAAGATTGTCAATTCATTTCCCAAATAACTTTATATCGATAAAATGCCACATTTCAATTATTTTCCAACGGAATATGGCGCGTTTCTTTCAAATTTTCAAAAATGAATTACATAGAATATATATTTAAAATTGAGCCCATGCAGCCCGGAGCCGAAATTTTGATTGCAGAACTCGGTTATAGCGGTTTTGAAAGTTTTGTGGAAACCGAGGACGGCGTAACAGCCTACATCCCAAAGACGGATTGGCACGATGGTATTTTAGGTGAAGTGGACATTTTAAAGTCGGGAGCATTTAAAATTCAATACACATTTTCTGAGATTGAACAAATAAACTGGAATGCCGAATGGGAGAAGAATTTCGACCCTATTGAAGTGGATGGTAAATGTACGGTGCGCGCCCCTTTCCATGCACAAAGAAATTTTGAGTATGAAATAGTTATCGAACCCAAAATGTCTTTCGGAACGGGCCACCACGAGACCACGTTCATGATGCTGCAGTTTATTTTGGAAAATGATTTTGAAGGAAAAACTGTTTTGGATATGGGCTGTGGCACGGCAGTTTTGGCAATTTTGGCAGAAATGCGTGGCGCCAAAAAACTGCACGCCATAGACATTGATGAATGGTGTTTTGAAAATTCCTTGGAAAACATTCAGAGAAATAATCGAGAGCATATCGACGTTTTTTTGGGAGATGCCTCCTTATTAAAGGGAAAAAAATATGACGTGATTATAGCCAACATCAATCGGAATATTTTGCTACAGGATATGGAAGCCTACCGAAATTGTTTACTGACGGAAGGCGAGCTCTATTTAAGTGGGTTTTACCTTGAGGATTTGCCGATTATTTCGGAATGTTGCAATAATTTGGGATTTACTTTCGTTGAAAACAAGGAGAAAAATAAATGGGTTGCCGCGAAGTTTAAAATTTCGTAATTTTCATTTATTCTATGAACTTTAATTAATATGAGTACCAAAGAAAAAATACAGGAAGAAATTTCGGTCGCCGAATTGGAAAGTAACCAAAATGAAATCGTGCTTTACAATGATGATGTAAACACCTTCGACCACGTGATTAACAGTTTGATTTTCGCCTGCGAGCACACTCCGGAACAAGCCGAACAATGCTCTATAATAGTGCATTATAAGGGCAAATGTACCGTAAAAACTGGGGAATTCAATGATTTAAAACCTCGTTGTACCATGCTTCTGGAAGCCGGGCTTAGCGCCGAGATCATCTAAAACCACTCAAAATACAATCCCGAAACGATTACGCCGATTATTAAAATAATTAATATTGTGATTATAAAACCTGCTCCGAAGCGGGTTTTTTTATTGTCTTGAAGAATGTAATCCCTTTCTCTTTTGTCGTCGGAGTCTTTTATTATTTTGGTCATAGTTCTTGTTTTTTAAAAGTTTAAAATAGATATAAAAACGTGGAATTTTGTGAAATAAATGCCAAAATAGAGCAATCACAATAAGCTTCAAAAATAATTCTGGCCGGAATTCGAACCAGGGATGCGCCGTTCGGTTGCGCCGTTTTAATTAAAAAAGGCCGTCCGATTTTCGGACAGCCTTCCTTGTGACCTCGCCAGGATTCAAACCTGGAACCTTCCCGAAGCGAGTTCGGGATGCGCTGTTCGGTTGCGCGGTTTAAAATAAAAAAAGGCCGTCCGATTTTTGGACCGCCTTTCTTGTGACCTCGCCAGGATTCAAACCTGGAACCTTCCCGAAGCGAGTTCGGGATGCGCTATTCAGTTGCGCCGTTTAAAATAAAAAAGGGCCGTCCGATTTTCGGACAGCCTTGCTTGTGACCTCGCCAGGATTCAAACCTGGAACCTTCCCGAAGCGAGTTCGGGATGCGCTGTTCGGTTGCGCGGTTTAAAATAAAAAAAGGCCGTCCGATTTTTGGACCGCCTTTCTTGTGACCTCGCCAGGATTCAAACCTGGAACCTTCCCGAAGCGAGTTCGGGATGCGCTATTCAGTTGCGCCGTTTAAAATAAAAAAAGGCCGTCCGATTTTCGGACAGCCTTCCTTGTGACCTCGCCAGGATTCAAACCTGGAACCTTCCCGAAGCGAGTTCGGGATGCGCTATTCAGTTGCGCCGTTTAAAATAAAAAAGGGCCGTCCGATTTTCGGACAGCCTTGCTTGTGACCTCGCCAGGATTCAAACCTGGAACCTTCCCGAAGCGAGTTCGGGATGCGCTGTTCGGTTGCGCGGTTTAAAATAAAAAAAAGGCCGTCCGATTTTTGGACAGCCTTCCTTGTGACCTCGCCAGGATTCAAACCTGGAACCTTCTGAGCCGTAATCAGATGCGCTATTCAGTTGCGCCACGAGGCCTTTTATTTCAATTATTACTTTCTCTTTTTATCTTCTAGCCAGGATTTAACCTTGGAACCTTCCCGAAGCGAGTTCGGGATGCGCTATTCAGTTGCGCCACGAGGCCTTAATTGTTTTCGCTAAAAGCGGGTGCAAATATATTTCTTTTTAAATTGCAAGGCAAATTAATACCCCTAAAAAATGATTTTATCCGATTACATACGAAACATCGAGGATTTTCCGAAAACGGGCGTCCATTTTAAAGACATAACGCCGCTATTGGTCGATAGCAGGGCCACGCAACAATGCGTAAAGGAACTACTGCTTCTTATCGGTGATCAAAAGATCGATAAGGTTGCGGCTATTGAATCACGCGGTTTTTTCTTTGGAACCCTTTTGGCGCAAAGACTGGAGGCAGGGTTTGTGCCCATACGGAAACCGGGTAAACTTCCCTATAAAACCCTAAAGGAAACCTACCAATTGGAATATGGCCACGATGCGGTGGAAATGCATATTGACGCGATCAAACCCGGAGAACGGGTCGTTCTGCACGACGATGTGTTGGCGACTGGCGGAACGGCCGGCGCCGCTTGTAAATTGATCGAGAAATTGGGCGCTGAAATAGTGCAGTGCAATTTTTTAATGGAGTTAAAATTTTTAAATGGGGCAGCTAAATTGGCCGAATATAACGTACGTTCATTGTTGCAATACTAATCCAGCGCATTTTTGGTAACCCATAACCTGTACGCGAAGAGCGCCATTTGGAGTTTGGAGGCTTTGGCTAAATCTACTTCGTTTTTTGTAAAACTCGGAAGAACGGACTTATTGAGTTTTGCCAACATTTTAAAGAATTTTTTTTTCATCGCCTTTGTTGTTTTTATTGAAATTAAACAATGCCCCACAAATGGTACCCAAAATTGATGTTAAATTCTACTCTTTCATTGTCATAATTGTATGTTGACTGTCAACAATTAAGGTAATTTCGTTTATTGGAGTTTCACCATTTCCAAAAGACGAGGCCGAAAGGGATCCGTTGCTATTATCGACACTTATAGAAAGATATGTAATTTCCCCTTTTTCGTTTCGCTTTAAATTTTTAAAATCCAAAATGATATTTTCTGCTTCGTAATTTTTTTGAAGAGTGGACAATTGCTCATCAGTAGCGTTTTTTGTTATTCGATTCTCCTTTCCCGAAAATTCCATTTGGTTCTTGGCTATTCGATCACGGGATCGCTGCTCCATTTCAGCTCTCATTGCTGCAATTTTTTCTTCCATTTCCTTTTGCCTCCGTTCCATTTCCCGCTTCATTTCATCCCTTCGTTGTTCTGGGCTTTCTGCTTCAAAAGTTTGCCGATCGTCATTTCCCTGTTGAATAATAGCTTGGTTGGAATTGCCCGTGCTTTTCACTGAAATTCGATCTTCTTCGGTGGTTATTACAATATCATTAATAGGTTTTTCGCTGCTTACGCTGTAAGTTCCGGCATTATTGTTTTTATCTTTATATGAAATGGTAATTGCGATAATTTCTGCTTTGGCATTATACTTAACGTTCGAATACTTAAACCCCAATCCTTCCGCTTCCATTTGATTTTTTATTCGCTCCAAATCTTCCAACGTGGAGGTTTTGGTTATAATTATTTTAGGTTGCAAATAGTTCCCGCAAGCATTCAGCCCAGTGGGAAAAAGGATTGTTTTGTTAAAAGAATAAACGGATAGCGCACAAAAAAAGAGGAGGGAGAGCGATGCTATACTTTTGCGAAGGATTGATGTTTTCATCTGTAAGAAGTTTAATTGGTTTCTGCCAAGTGTAGAAATTGGAAATTTATATAAAATGTGATTGGGGAAGAGAAACAAATATACAATTTATTCTTTTTTGCATTTAGTATCTTCGCGCCAATTGATTTTTTATGGATTATTTATTGGTGTTTCTTGGTTTTGTTTCCTTGGTTGTGGGAGGTGAATTTTTGGTTAGATCCTCTGTTGCTCTTTCCTTTAAACTGCATCTTTCAAAAATGGTTATCGGTTTAACGGTCGTTTCTTTTGCCACCTCGGCTCCGGAATTACTGGTCAGTCTGCAGGCTGCGCTCACCGGTTTTTCTGATATTGCTTTGGGAAATATAATCGGTTCGAACATTGCGAACATTGGCTTGGTGCTGGGCATTACGCTGCTTATTTCGCCAATGGCTATAGACCGGGGGTTTTATCGGCTGAATTGGCCCGTAATGATGGTGCTTTCCGTGATTCTGTATTTTTTCCTATTAAGTGAGGCGCAGCTTTCCCGTTCGGAGGGTGTAGCCCTGTTGTTATCGTTATTTGTGTATCTGTGGATTTTGATCCAAAATGCAAAAAAAGAGCGGAAAACAGCGCCGTCCGATGATGGTATTGACGAAGGACTTTCAAAATCCTCAAATTTTAAAATAATTATTTGGTTAGTCGTGGGCGGACTTGCACTCTATGCCGGAAGCGAAATGCTAATCACGGGCGCCGTTTCGCTGGCAGAAAGTTTCGGGATCAGTGAACGTGTAATCGCCGTAACCATGATTGCGGTTGGCACGAGTATTCCTGAGCTTGCCGCCTCTGTAATCGCAGCTCTTAAAAAAGAAAAGGCCATTTCATTAGGGAATTTAATTGGGTCCAACATTTTTAATATTTCTTCGGTACTTGGAATTACCGCCATCATCCAACCCATATTGGTTAAAAGTGAAGAAGTGCTTACCAGCGATATATTTTGGATGATTGGGTTTGCGTTGGTGCTGTTGCCCATGGCTTTTCTTCCAAAATCGTTTCACTTGGGCAGGAAGCGAGGTCTTTTTTTGGTAATTGCATATCTTATTTTTATTTGGCTTACCGTTACTAAATAATTTACTCCCCTATTTTTTAATAGGGGTATAGGTGAAAAATATGCATCTATAAATAAAAAAGGGAGATAAAAATAGGGGGTGTATTTCAGAAATTGCTATTTTTGCCGTGTTTAACCCTAAATAAATATTTTATGCCCACCTTGCGATTCCACGCCATAAAGGAAACTTTAAACCGAGTTCCGGTCCCCGTAAATGAACCTGAAAGACGATCCGAAATTTTTGGAAAGAATGTCTTCAATGAAGCGGCAATGCGGCAGTATTTAACGAAAGACTCTTTTAGAAGTGTTATGGACGCCATTGAAAATGGATCAAAAATTGAACGCCACATTGCCGACCACATTTCTACCGGAATGAAAGAATGGGCCATTGCTAAAGGCGCTACCCACTACACACACTGGTTTCAACCACTAACGGGAGCCACCGCCGAAAAGCACGACGCTTTTTTTGAAACAATGGAAAATGGCCATGCCATTGAAAAATTTGGGGGTGGACAATTGGTGCAGCAGGAGCCGGATGCTTCTAGTTTTCCGCACGGTGGCATCAGGAATACCTTTGAGGCGCGCGGCTATACGGCTTGGGACCCAACTTCTCCAGCCTTTATTTATGGTACGACCCTCTGTATTCCCACCGTTTTTGTTTCCTATACGGGAGAAGCCTTGGATTATAAAACTCCGCTGCTTAGGGCATTGCAAGCTGTGGATAATGCCGCCACCGCCGTAGCGAAATATTTTGATAAAAACGTTACCAAGGTGAACGCGACCCTCGGGTGGGAACAGGAATATTTTTTGGTGGATAGCGCTTTGGCGGCGACCCGTCCAGATATTTCCTTAGCCGGAAGAACCCTTTTAGGACATTCTTCCGCCAAGGGGCAGCAGTTGGACGATCACTATTTCGGTTCCATTCCTGCCCGGGTATTGAATTTTATGCGCCATTTGGAAACGGAATGTATGCTGTTGGGAATTCCAGTAAAGACCCGCCATAATGAAGTAGCCCCGAATCAATTTGAATTGGCGCCAATTTTCGAGGAAACCAACTTGGCTGTGGACCACAATTCATTGTTAATGGATTTAATGCATAAGATCGCCGACAAGCATAATTTTAAAGTGTTGTTTCACGAAAAACCGTTCGCTAACGTAAACGGGAGTGGAAAACACAATAACTGGTCGCTGGCAACAAATACGGGAGTGAATTTATTGGGGCCGGGAAGTACTCCAATGAAAAATCTTCAATTTCTTACCTTTTTTATAAATACCCTAAAAGCGGTCGATCAGCACGAAGAATTAATACGGGCATCCATAGCAAGTGCCAGCAACGACCATCGTTTGGGCGCTAATGAAGCCCCGCCCGCGATCATTTCGGCGTTTATAGGCACCCAGCTGACCGATGTTTTGGATGAACTCGAAAAAGTTACCAGCGGCAAACTCTCGCCTCAAGAGAAAACGGATCTAAAACTGAATGTCGTGGGAAAAATTCCGGAAATACTTTTGGATAACACAGATCGAAACCGGACTTCCCCCTTTGCCTTTACCGGAAACAAATTTGAATTCCGTGCTGTGGGCTCAACGGCCAATTGCGCCAACCCAATGACGGTACTCAATGCCATAGTCGCAAAACAGTTGATTGATTTTAAGAAGGAAGTAGATGCGTTGATCGAGGGTAAAAAAATGAAAAAGGACGATGCCATTTTCAATGTGTTGAAAGAATATATTAAAGTGTCAAAAAGAATTCGTTTTGAAGGCGATGGCTATGGGGAAGCGTGGGAAAAGGAAGCAAAAAAACGAGGGCTTAGCAATCATAAAACTACGCCCCAAGCATTAAAGGCGAAGGTTTCCAAAAAAACAATTGCGCTGTTCGAGGAATTGGGAATAATGAGCAAAAAGGAATTGGAAGCAAGGCACGAAATTGAATTGGAGGATTATACAATGAGAATCCAAATTGAAGGTCGAATCCTAGGCGATATTGCACGAAACCACGTTATCCCTACGGCCATTCGCTATCAAAACATATTGATTGAAAATGTTCAAGGGTTAAAAAACATTTATGGGACAGATTTTAAACAATTCGCAGGAGAGCAGTTACGTTTAATTGAGCAAATAAGCGAGCACATTGCCAAAATCAATAAGGCCATTACCGAAATGATAGAGGAGCGGAAAAAAGCAAACAAGATTGAGGATGCCGAAAAAAAGGCCTTTGCCTATTGCGATTTGGTCAAACCGTTTTTTGAAATAATCAGATACCATTGTGATAAACTCGAGCTTTTGGTTGATGATGAAATTTGGCCGTTGACAAAATACAGGGAGCTATTGTTTACTAAATAGTGTCGAGAGAATTTTTATAGAAAGACCATCCTTTGCGATGGTCTTTTTTGTTAGAATAAAACAGATTTTAATTTTCGAATAAAGTAAAACTTAAATTTGCGATAGCGGTTCCGTTAAAATTCCCCAAAAAACAGTCTAAAATAATTTTAACACAAAATTAACATTTAAAATCTTTTCGTTGCACTGTGCATCTCATCGAACTTTTTTTGTTTTTCATCCCGAAAATTTCGAAATACCGATAGGAAAAACCCTTTTTCTTAAAGGGGGAAATCCCCTTTTAACTTTTGTGAAAACACTCAGGTGTTGTTTGTTAGGGTTTTTTATTGCATCTTTGAACTGTGCTTGATTGGGAAACCATTAAGTACAAATCTCCTCAGCATAAAAATAACAAGCCTATCCCCTGGTAAATTTTCCCTATTGATCTTAGATCAAAAATAGGTATTGATGCTCCTAACGGAGTAACTAATTCCTAAATGTATTTTAATACATTTTTTCCATCCCCTTATTTTTTTGAAGTCATCACAGAATGATTTTAAAATCCATCAAGGACAGAAATCCTTGTTCAAAGAAGAATTTTTTTAACCAAATATTAATCTTTAATTCTTTAAATTATGAAAAAAGTAATTTTTTGCGCAGTTGCGCTTTTTGCTGGCGGGATGACCTATGCACAGGTTACCGATGCCAATGGAAATTCATCTCCCAACCCTAACGTAATTGCTCCACTTGCAGGTTCGCCAGCAGGAGCCAACTCGGGTCTATCCATTCAAAATGGTCATGAAAACAAGGTTCGTGTGCGTCAAGCAGGTACATCCCAATCTGTGTACACATTCCAGGATGATGGAACAACAGGTTTTGGTGAAAACCAAGCAGATGTACGTCAAACCGGAGCGGTTTCAAGCATGAGTGGTGTTGCCAACGCAGCAGATGTACGTCAATCTGGCGCCTTAAACAATTCAAGAACCATTCAGGAAGGTGACAACAATGAAGCTGTTACCAGACAAGGGCAATTGGATGGATCCAGTACCGCAAACCGAGCTAGAATCCAACAAGGAACAGGACAGCAAGCACAGGATAACTATGCGGCTATAGATCAAAATGGTGACAACAACTGGGCGTCAACCCGGCAGACCTATGATAATAGTGATGCCTGGACGCAACAGACCGGAGATGAAAACAAATCTAAAATATTGCAAGATGCTGGTCCAAATCAAACGGATGGACATTATGCAATGAACCAGCAGGAAGGCAACGAAAACGAATCTTACATCGATCAACAAGGGAACGGTGCCCGTAACTCAGCCCGTGCTTATCAAGTAGGCGAGAATAACCAGTCCAAGCAATATCAAACCGCAACAGCTACAAGTGGTTCTGGTAATGATGCCGGTGTGCAACAAGGCGGTGGTTCTGGAACTTTAGGGGCAGTTGCTCAAGAAGCATTGACTCAATGGGTAAATGTTATTAATAATGTGGATGGCGCTGCGAATCCAATTTTCTATACCTATCCAAATGATTATAACAAGGCGCTTCAAGTTCAAGTTGGTGACGACAACAGTGCCGGTATTTTCCAAGTGGGTGGCGGTGCTGCAGGCGCAAACTATGCTGAGCAAAACCAAGATGGAAATGCAAACAATGCCGGTATAGCACAAGCTCACCACTTTACTGGCGAAGCTGACAACTATGGCCGTCAGGATCAAGAGGGCGATAGCAACACGGCAGGCCTAGTTCAACAAGGTTCGAACAATAAATCTTATCAAGCTCAAGATGGTGATTCAAACACTTCTTTGGCCCACCAAGCCGGAAGCGGACATAAATTGAATACACATCAATTTGGTGATGGAAGTATTGCTCATGCAGCTCAACATGGTGCTGACAACAGAGCTTTAATTGTTCAATATGATGGTCAAAGCTATACTGTTGAGCAAAATAAGAACTTAGGCATATTTGATCGTTCAGCCGGTGGCAACCAAGCTGATATACTTCAAATGGGTCCAAGCGGCGATTTTGGAGCGGGTGCTGTTGAATGTGATTTCGCGGATCCAAAAGATTTGGATATGGATTATACATTCCCAGAAGTTGATTTGGGTAATATTTGTGGTGGATGCTAATATAAAATGTAAACCCACCTATCAATATTAGATGGGTGGGTTTTTAAATATTTTTTAAAGTATTCCAAAACTAAAAACCCGAAACTTATTATTATGAAAAAATTTATATTTATATTCTTTGCTTTACTAGTAAGCACTTTCGGTTTTGCGCAGCTTAATCCTGCACCTTACGGGCCACAATATGTTGGTCCTGCTTCTAAAGCTACCTTGCAGCCCGCCCTTCCCGGGGCACAAGCTGGAGCAAATACAGGTCTTTCCGTTCAAAATGGAAACGCCAATAAAGTGCGAGTGCGTCAAGCGGGCACCTCCCAATCCGTTTATACCATTCAAGATGATGGCACGGGCATTGGAGGAAACCAGGCAAAGGTGATGCAAACAGGTGCCGTTCAAGCTATCAGTGGAGTCGAAAATGCCGCTGAAGTTTATCAATCTGGAACAAATAATAGGTCACAGACCAAGCAAGAAGGCGATTATAATAGTGCCATAACTCGACAAGGTCAAAATAGTCCAAACTCAGCAAATAATAAGGCCGGTATTCGTCAAGGAACAGGACAGCAAGCAGAACATAATGTTGCAGTAATTGATCAGGATGGCGAAGATAATGAGAGTTCGATTAAACAAACTTATGATAATAGTGAGGCTTGGACTGTGCAAAACGGTAATAGCAATCAATCTATGGTGGTTCAAAATGCGGGTCCAAACGGAACTGCTGGTCATTATGCATATACAGAACAGATAGGTATAGATAATAAAAATGCCATTCTACAAAGTGGGGAAGGCCAATCAAACTGGGCGTTTACCTACCAAGAAGGTGAAAACAACCTATCGGAACAAACTCAGGTGCAAACAGATATTGTGGGTACAAGCTTTGTTAATTACGCAATGGTGGACCAAGGTACTGACAAGGAGGGGTTGATTTCCGGAATTAAAACGAATCTAGATGGCGTTGATTCAAGGATCAACAATACTGCCCTTAATGGAGCCACAACAAACTCCGTAGCCCTTCAAAACCAAAATGGAGGAGATCTGGATGCTGAGACCCACCAGTTTGGCAATGGCAACCATTCTGAACAATATCAATCTGGTTATGGAAATGATGCATACATATTGCAAAACTCCTATGGTTCCGGCAACTATGGAAGACAGGATCAATCAGGTACAGCAAGCACCGCAGGACTGGCCCAAGTGGGGAGCGGCAATAAAGCTTGGCAACGTCAAATGGATGATGACAATATTGTTACCTCTACTCAGATTGGCAATGGAAATTTGTTAAATACATACCAAGATGGAAACGGAAATAGGGGAATAACCTCGCAATATGGAACAGATAATGCGGCTCTTTTGGTTCAGAGAGGAGGGCACAGTTATACTATCCAACAGGATGGAACAGGAAACCAAGCAGATATTTTGCAGTTAGGGCCTAACGGAAGTTTTGAATCAGACGGAATAGATTGTTTCTTTTTGGACCCAAATACACCTAACATTGAGTTTCCAGACTTAGATTTTAATCTTCCAGATATTTGTTCAGGTTGTTAAACCTTTGATTTTTTTTTCTGGGTAAATTCAAAGGAGGACAAATGCAGGTCCTCCTTTTCACATAATTTTAATATCTTTATAATTATGAAAAAATTAAGACATATACTTCTGGGCTTAGTTATAATGCTTTCAACTTCCTTATCTTGGGCTCAAACCTATGGAAAGGATAAGTCAAGCATTGAATTAAATGGCGAGAATGTTACCGCTAATGTCTTGGCCAATTTGGGCATTGTAAGCGGCGCCAATCCAAAAAATTCTCTTATTCAGGGAAATGCGGTTTCTATCCGGCAAATTGGAGAATTTAATACCACGGATATACAAACAAGTACCGTTGCCAGCGAGATAAATCTTCTGCAAAATGGGGATGCAAACAATACAACTTTGAATTACGTTGCAAATACTGCAGTAGCAGATTTAGTACAAAACGGAAATAATAATAGGATAATAGATTTGGTAAATGATCCAAATGCTGATATTTCCTTGGAATTAGAGCAAAATGGCGATAATTATTTTGAGCGAAACGGGGTTAATGAAATCACCAAATCTCTAAAATTTAAACAGAATGAAGGTTCTCCGGATTTAATAATAAGAAGTTCCAATTAAATGAGGAAATTTTGCAAGAACATGTTACAACGTTTTTTTTCAATATGTATCATTATTTTAGTTGTAACTAGTGCAAATTCTCAAGTTTATAACCGAGAATTTGTGGCAAAATTATATGTGAAACAAGACAGCGAGTTTTATACATTTACGGCTACTGCTGAAAACTTAACACCAACGGATGTGGATTTGCGATATGATTTTTCTGTTTTTAAAACCGATGAAAACCAAAATACATCAAAAAATAATCAATCCAATCGTTTATTTCTGAGCGGCAATGAGAAAAAAGTACTTTCATCAGTGACTATAAATCAAAATGAGCAAGGTAAAATTATCTTGCTACTGGTTCTTTACGACATTAATGATCGGCCTGTCGGAAAGGACCGGATTGAATTAATTTCTGAAAATGGATTTCAAAAAGTTGTGAAGGATGAGCCTTCATTGTACGAAAAAGGGCAAATTGATGATGAGGCCCCTCCTCAAGATGGTGTAATTTTAGGAGGATTGGTTTTAGAAAAAACCTTGACCAAAGCGGGTCGTGATTTTTATAAATATTTTTATTCGGAATATTATAATAGGCAAATAAATACCAAGAAAAATATTTTTATTGAGGAGGTTCCGGGGAAATTTAGAAATACAAGGATTTCCGTAAAAATTGACGATCAATTAATTTGGCAATTCTTTTCCCAACCAAAAAAAACTTTTCTTCAAACCATGGCAAAGACTTCATTGGACAGGTGCATTTCCCACCTCCAAAAATTGGAACGGATAAAGAACGATAATATAACCCGCTATTAGTATGAAAAGATTTATAAAATTTGTTTCCGTATTGGGAATGCTTTTTGTTGTAACGGTTGGCTTTTCGCAGCAATTTTCATATAAGCCCTTGAATCCCGCATTTGGAGGAGATACATTTAATTACAATTGGCTTTTGAGTTCTGCCACATCCCAAAACAAACTTACCGCTCCCGCAAATCCCCGAGATCAGGAATCTGAACTTAAGAAGTTTGGATCAAATCTTAACAGGCAGCTGCTCAGTCAGATTTCAAGAATTCTTTTGCAGCAACAAATAGGGGGGCTTGGTAATTTTGACCAAGAAGGGAGTTTTACCTATGGTACACTGAATGTGGAAATTTACCAATCGGATGAAGGATTGGTCATTAATATTCTCGACACTTCCAATGGAGAAGAAACCCAAGTTATAGTCCCAAATTAAAACATACATGAGCATTTTTTACAAAGTAACTCTGTTGTCTGGAATGTTGTTCCTATCTTCTTGCGCAGCTTATTTTAATCAACCAGTTTTTCAGGAGCCTTCTCGTACTGGCGAATTCTCAAAATCTACACAATTATTGTTGGATTTACCCCCTGCGGCCGAACCTTTGGAGGTCGGAGTGTACAATTTTAGCGATCAGACTGGTCAATATAAAGCTGTGGAAAGTGGAAGCACCTTTAGTACGGCCATTTCCCAAGGGGGTACTACAATGTTGATCAAAGCCTTGGAGGATTCTGGATGGTTTATTCCTTTGGAAAGAGAGAATTTCAATAATCTCTCTACAGAAAGAAATATTATTAGGAATACAAAACAGGAATACATTAAAAACCTAAATCCAAATGAACCTCCATTACCTCCTCTTTTATACGCGGGTTTGCTCTTGGAGGGTGGCGTTGTTTCCTATGATACAAACATCATAACCGGTGGAGTTGGCGCCCGTTATTTTGGTTTGGGGGGTTCCGCCAAATATAGGCAAGATCGAATTACGATTTATTTAAGGGCGGTATCAACCAGTAATGGGGAAATATTAAAAACCGTATATGTTTCAAAAACAATTCTATCACAAGCCATTGACGCCAGCTTTTTTCGTTTCGTGAAATTTCAAAGGCTGCTGGAAGCCGAAACTGGGGTCACACAAAATGAACCAGTACAACTTGCTATGAAAGATGCCATTGAACGAGCAGTCCACGACCTCATTATTGAAGGAATCCAAAAACAATTCTGGAGCTCCGCCGGAGGAAAGGAAGTCAATGATCAATTAATAGCAGACTATCTTGAAGAAAAAAGATTGGACGAATCCACTATGTTGTTTGATAGAATGCAAGTGAGTCGCGAAGCCTTAAATTCACTTGGGATTTCTGGCGGGGGTAACTTGCCAGATAATGATTATGCCACTCAAAAACTTGGATTTATGGGCCGATTAGAATATCAAAGACATTTCGGTCGATTTTTTAACGTAGGATTATTGGCATCGGTATTTAAAATTGATAATGGAGTCCAGTACGATAATGTATTCAGTAGCTTAGATATTAATGGGCAGTTCAGCTTACTTCCTAACGACAAATTATCACCTTTTATTTATGCAGGGCCGGGAGTCATTATGAGCGTGCTGGATCCAATTGACAACTCAATTGATTTTGGAGAGCCTTTTTTTAAAATTCAATATGGAGCGGGCGTAGAATATTTTATTTCTAACAAAATAGGAATCAAATTATTCGGAGAACACAATCTTGTATTTACAGATAAACTCGAAAAGGCCGTTAATGGGAAGAGAAATGATTTTTATTACAATATAGGCTTGGGTCTAAATTATTATTTTAAACTATAATTTATAAACCGGACAAACAATGAAAAAATATAAAAGCTTAATTTGTGTACTGTGCCTTGTTTTTATTGTTGGCTGTAGTGAGGATACACTTGATGTGGTGAGGACAGGCCGAATTTCCGGAAAAGTTATAGACAAGGTGACCGGAGAACGACTTAGCGGGGCAAAAATCACTACCAATCCTGCCTCAACGACCGTTTTCTCGGATAGTTTGGGAAATTTTAGAATGGAGAATGTAGTTGTAGATGATTATTCCGTGCAAGCCGAATTAGCGGGATATGCTTCCGCATTTGAGTCTACATCCGTACTGGAAGGGGTAATGTCGCAAGTTTCTTTTGAACTCACTGTTGCAGATACACAAAATCTTCCTCCGTTGGCACCAAATTTGGTAACCCCCGAAGATGGCTCAGAGGAGTTGCCTTTGGAAGTAACATTTGTGTGGGAATCCTCAGATCCCAATGGAGACGAACTATCTTATACCTTGGATTTAAGAAATGGATCAACAGACGAAACCCAAGTCTTTGAAGTCGGCCAAGACACCACTTTTACTGTTCAGAATCTTCAACTGGCCACAAAATATTTCTGGCAAGTTACTGTTACTGATGATGTAAATCCGCCAGTCAGTTCTGTCATCAGTGAGTTTAAAACTCTTACATTACCTGATAATCCGTTTCTATTTGTTAGAAAGGAAAACGACAATTTGATTATCTATTCCGGAGGTGAAGATACCAATAACGGAAACGGTCAGGAACCTGATTTTAATGTACTTCAGTTAACCAGCGCCAATACGAACAGCTTCAGGCCCCGAAAAAGTAATATTCTGAACCGAATAGCTTTTTTGAGAAATTCTGGTGGTTCCACCCAGCTCTATACCATGAATTTTGACGGAACAGATGTTAAACAAGTTACTATCCAGAGACCCGTGGCCGGCTTTCGGGTTGAACAGCTAAATTACACTTGGGCCCAAAATGATAGTAAACTTTACTATCCACATTTTGATAAATTATACTCTATTAATCCGGATGGAACAGGAAATAAATTGGAATATACTACCAGTGATGGCTCATTTATATCTGAAGTAGCCGTTCCGGAATTTGATGATGATTTGGTATTGCTGAAAACCAATAATTCAAGTGGCTATGATGTGCGAATTTTCACCGCAAGGTTATCCACAAATTCCGAAGAAACCGTTATTTTGGAAAATGTAGACGGGGCGGCTGGCGGTATTAATATTTCGGCCAATGCTGATAAGGTTTTGTATACTTATGATGTGTCGGGGGCCGAAAATTCGGTTTATAAAATCTTTGAAAGCAGAATTTTTATGAAAACTATCGGTAGCCCGGATCCCGCAGTTCTCATTGAAACAGATGTTCAAACAGGAGAAAATGATTTGGATGTTCGATTTTCACCTTCCGAAGGCGAAATAATCTTCACCCGTGTCAAGAATAATATTAATGCCATTCCGAGCGTTTATTCCCTCAAATTTGATGACAACCAGACCGATTTGCTCTTGTTTACCAAATCATTCATGCCCGATTGGGAATAAATCGCTCCTCTTAATAACCTTTCTAAGCCCACCTTTGTGGGCTTTTTTTTAATCCGTACTTTTGTGGCCTAACACTTCAAAATGAGCAAGGAAATTTCAAAACGATACGCACAAAGGGGCGTTTCCGCCGCAAAGGAGGAAGTGCACAACGCCATAAAAAATGTGGACAAAGGGCTGTTTCCAAAGGCATTCTGCAAAATTGTGCCCGATTATCTAACGGGCGATGCTGACTATTGCCTGGTGATGCATGCAGATGGCGCCGGAACAAAATCTTCCTTAGCCTATACCTATTGGAAAGAAACTTTGGATATCTCCGTTTGGAAAGGCATCGCCCAAGATGCCCTGATTATGAACATAGATGACCTACTGTGTGTAGGCGCTACCGAAAATATTATGCTGTCCTCGACCATTGGCAGGAATAAAAACTTGATTCCCGGAGAGGTGATTTCAGCAATTATCAATGGCACCGAAGAATTGATTTCTGAAATGAAGCAATACGGCGTTACTATTCATTCAACCGGCGGGGAGACGGCAGATGTTGGCGATTTGGTGCGAACAATTATTGTAGATTCAACGGTTGTTGCCCGAATGAAGCGCAGTGAGGTTATAGATAACGCAAACATCCAACCGGGCGACGTGATTATTGGGCTTGCCTCCTTCGGACAGGCTTCCTATGAAAAGGAATACAACGGCGGTATGGGCAGTAATGGCTTGACCTCGGCCAGACACGATGTTTTTGATAATTATTTGGCCAAAAAATATCCCGAAACTTTTGATCCCGCTGTCCCTAAAAATCTTGTTTATTCGGGTTCAAAAAAGCTGGACGATGCCGTTGAAAATAGCCCCTTAAATGCGGGAAAATTGGTGCTTTCGCCTACGCGCACCTATGCACCCATTATTAAGAAGATACTCTCCCAGTTTTCAAATACCCAGATTCATGGAATGGTGCATTGCAGCGGCGGGGCACAGACCAAGATTCTTCACTTTGTGGAGAACCTTCATATTATTAAGGATAATCTGTTCGAAATTCCGCCACTTTTCAAACTAATTCAGGCAGAAAGTGGAACGGATTGGAAAGAGATGTATCAAGTTTTCAATATGGGGCATCGAATGGAACTTTACGTTCCGGAAAATTTGGCGCAACCAATCATTGAAATTTCAAAATCCTTTAATGTGGATGCCCAAATTGTGGGTCGGGTAGAAGCGGCGACTGCGAACCGGCTTTCCATAAATTCGCCCTTTGGAAAATTTGAATATTGACTTTTTAGTCTATATTCGCAATTGATTTTGTGGATATTGCCTTAAAAATCCCACAAGCGGCTTAAAATGTCTCGAAAATTATTCTTCAAAAATTATAGAATTGGACTGGGTGTACTGGCCGTTTTTTTTATTGGATTAAGCATAGCCATCCATCTTTTTCATAATTTTTTTCTTTTTCGTTTGCTTCGGGGAATAATCTGTTATACTGCCTTGGCTTATCTGATAGTTGCCCAAGGGAAGCAGTTGCAAAAATGGTTGGCGGGTTTTCTGTTTTTTTACGGTGCTTCCAGCGTTGCGACAGTGTGGTATGAAAATAGCACCATGGCCACGGTCGCAATGGCCTTAAATTTTGTAGCTTTCCTCATGCTCTTTTGGTATGTTGTCCCGAAATTTAAATTGCAACATGTAACCGAAACCTTTACGTTTCTGTTCGTGCTGATGATTGTGGTTAATGGATATCTGTTTTTCCAATTGGTGGAATTAATGAAAGCCATGACCTTGAGCGGAACGCAATACGTTTTTATGCTCCTCTGCGCGTGTTGTGGAATTTTGCTGGGTTTTTTGGCGCTGTTCCACAATCATTTTTACAATACTCCGCAATCTATGGCGTTCACATTGCTGATTTTTCTGATTATTTTTGCCGAAATTTTTCGCGGAATTGGGTATTATGATCTTGGCTACAGCATCATCTTTGTCTATTTGGCACGCATATTTTTAGTGCTCAGCCTTTGCACGGCTGTCCATTTCTCTTTTTTGGATTTAAAATATGCGAAGGATGGTAATAAATCCTTGCCTTCTTAAAATAATTTCCATTTCCTTCGACTTAATTTTAGCAATAGACTGCCAAACTAATTTTTTGTGAAGAATCTTCCTTCTGAAAAGTGTTGAATAGGCTCATTCAAGAAATTGCTTTTTTTTGTTGATTCACTCATCCTTCCACCCGATTCAAGGTTTTTTGGATATTCCAAAAAAATTGATTTTGTCCAAAAAATTGTAGCTTTGCAACCATTATAAAATAGATATGTTAGAGAGGCTTCAAATAATAAAACAGCGGTTTGACGAGGTGGGCGACCTTATTATCCAACCAGACATCATAAGCGATCAAAAAAGATACATCCAGCTAAATAAGGAATATAAGGAATTGCGGGTCCTCATGGATAAACGTTCCGAATATGTGGAGCTCACCAACAATATTCAGGAGGCCGAGGAGATTATAGCAGACGGCGGCGATTCGGAAATGGTTGAAATGGCCAAGCTACAATTGGAGGAGGCCAAGGAGCGCTTGCCAAAGTTGGAGGAAGAGATCAAGTTTTTATTGGTGCCCAAAGATCCTGAGGACGCCAAAAATGCAGTAATGGAGATCAGGGCCGGCACCGGTGGGGATGAGGCCAGTATTTTTGCAGGCGATCTTTTCCGGATGTACACAAAATATTGCGAAAGCAAAGGTTGGAAAACTAACGTTATAGATTTTAACGAGGGAACCAGCGGTGGGTTTAAAGAGGTACAGATCGAAATCGAGGGCGAAGATGTTTATGGCACCCTTAAGTTTGAAGCTGGCGTTCATCGGGTGCAAAGAGTGCCCCAAACCGAAACACAAGGTCGGGTCCACACCAGCGCTGCCACGGTAATGGTGTTTCCGGAAGCGGAAGAGTTTGATATTGAAATAAATCCAAAAGATGTAAGGATCGATTTTTTCTGTTCCTCGGGTCCGGGTGGACAATCTGTAAACACAACCTATTCGGCCGTTCGATTGACGCACGTGCCAACGGGAATCGTGGCCCAATGTCAAGATCAAAAATCGCAGCATAAAAACAAGGAAAAGGCATTTAGGGTGCTTCGTTCGCGATTGTATGATCTTGAACTTGCCAAGAAACAGGCCGAAGATGCCGCCAAGCGTGGTTCTATGGTTACCAGCGGCGACCGAAGTGCCAAAATTCGAACCTATAACTATCCCCAAGGTCGCGTAACGGACCACCGTATCAATCTTACCCTATACAATTTAGGAAATATTATGAATGGCGACGTTCAGGAAATAATTGACGAATTGCAACTGGTGAGCAATACCGAAAAATTAAAGGAAACGGGCGAAACATTTTAGTCCACCTTTTCCATAAAAAAATAATCATGACGATTGAGAACTTAATTTCGGAAATAAAGCGAAAGCAATCCTTTCTTTGTGTTGGCCTTGATGTGGATCTCGAAAAAGTTCCGGAATTTTTGTTGCAGGAAGAGGACCCAATTTTTTCCTTTAACCAGGCTATTATTGATGCTACCCATCATTTTGCGGTGGCCTATAAACCGAATTTGGCTTTTTATGAAGCCTATGGGTTAAAAGGATGGCTGTCGCTTGAAAAAACCATTTGCTATTTAAACACGAATTACCCTGAAATTTTCACCATAGCCGATGCCAAGCGCGGCGATATTGGCAATACTTCAACCCGTTATGCAAAGGCCTTTTTTGAGGATTTAGGATTTGATTCGGTTACCGTTGCCCCCTATATGGGAAGCGATTCCGTAGAGCCTTTTCTCACTTTTGAAAACAAACACACAATCTTGCTGGCCTTGACTTCCAATGAGGGTGCTTTCGATTTTCAAACCAAACTTATGGAAGGCGAAGAATTGTATAAAAAAGTCTTGAAAACCTCGCTCAATTGGAAGCATAGTGAGCGATTGATGTATGTGGTGGGCGCGACCAAGGCCGAACATTTTGCTGAAATCCGAAAAATAGTTCCTAAAAGTTTTTTATTGGTGCCCGGCGTCGGAGCCCAGGGTGGAAGCCTGCAGGAGGTCTGTCGCCACGGACTCACTGCAGAAATCGGGCTGCTCATTAATTCCTCGCGGGGAATTATCTATGCTTCCAAATTAGATGATTTTGCTACTGCCGCGGCAAAGGAGGCCCAAAAAATTCAAGGGGAGATGAAAGCCATATTAAATGCAATTTGTTGATCAACTTCAACGGACCGTCGTTCTTCCCAAAACGCCCGAGCGCATTGTTTCCTTAGTACCTTCACAAACGGAATTATTGGTAGATTTAGGTTTGCGCGAAAACTTGGTCGGGATCACTAAATTTTGTGTTCACCCTACAGATTTGCGAAAACACGTAAAAATTGTTGGAGGCACTAAGCAGGTACATTTCGATAGAATAGAAGCGCTGAAGCCCGATATTATCATTTGCAACAAAGAAGAAAATACGTTGGAAATGGTTGTTTCGCTGGAAAAGATTGCACCCGTTTGGATAAGCGACATCAATAGGGTGGAAGACAGTTTGGAAATGGTCCAACGATTGGGTGAAGTTTTCAAGGTTGGGGGAGCGGCGGAGTTGCTCATAAAAAGGATTTCCGAAGCGTTGGAGGAATTTCAAATTTTTATTAAAAATTTTCCCAGTCGCAAAACGGCCTATTTAATTTGGAAAGATCCCTTCATGGCGGCCGGCAGGAACACTTTTATTAACGATCTTTTAAGTTTGAATCGCTTTGAGAATATGCTTATTTCCGAAAATTCGCGTTACCCTGAAATTACTTTAAATGAATTGGAGCAAGCGGAATTGATACTTTTATCGACAGAACCTTATCCATTTAAACAACATCACGTTTTGGAACTTCAGAAAAAATTGAATAGAACGGTGAAATTAGTAGATGGAGAATATTTTAGTTGGTACGGAAGTCGAATGGCCGCAGCGTTTGAATATTTTAAAACTCTTCATTAAAAAAAAACGACTATTTGTCCTTTCGTTGGAGCGATAAATAATTAATTTCCTGAAATATTTTATCTGCCTGACGGTGGATTTGGTCACTTTTTTCCCGATCGCGAAGCGCTATCTCAAAAGATCGTCTCATTAAAAATCGATACCGTTCTTTTAACTTTTCAATTCTTGATTTTTTTCGAAACCAATTCATCATTTTTAAATATTTTTCCAAGAACAAAGATACTTTTGAAAGCGAAAAAGTAGTATTAATGAGAGGTTAAGGCACTCTTAAACAAATTTTTAAAATTTCATTTAATGTTAAAAATTTAATATGGATTAATCCTGAAGGGCGAAGACTTGTTTTAGAAGTGTAGTGGTGCGCGCAGAAATGTTATTGCGAATTTGCTTTTCCTCAACGCTGATCATTTTATAAACTCCATTGAGTGCCTGAGTGGTAACGTAATCCGTTAAATCGGGATTGACTTTGGTTACAAAGGGTACAGCATTGTATTTCGTGATAATGTTGGTCCAAATCTGGTCGGCGCCAACTTTTGCAAATGAGTTTTTAATTACCGGATTAAACTTTGAATAAAGGGCGGTTTGGGTTCGTTGTTCCAAATAATTCGTGGCCGCGTTGTCTGGGCCCAGTAGTATGTTTTTTGCATCAGCAAAAGTAATGTTCTTTACTGCAGTTACAAAAATGGGAGTAGCTTCCTTCACGGCATTTTCCGCGGCCCTGTTCAATGCTTTGATTCCTTCATCTGCCAAACTTCCCAAGCCAATATCGCGAAGGGTTTGATCGACCTTTTGCAATTCCTGCGGAAGTAAGATTTTTACAAGCGGGTTTTTATAGAATCCGTCGGTCTGGGTAAGTTTGGTGACCTGCTTTTCAATGCCCATATCCAAAGCCTGTCGCAAACCGCTCGCGATGGTAGTGGAATCCACGCCAATTCCGGTTTGGTTAGGAAGGGTATCCACCACTTGTTGCAATTCAGCACAAGCGGATAAACCGAAGACAGAAATAAAAATGATAATTTTTTTAACCCACATAACAGAATATTTAATTTTTTCAAATATAAAAAAGGCCCTTCGAACTTGAAGGGCCTTTTCTGAATTATTTAAAAGGATTTCTTATTTAAGAACCTTAACGGTTTTTGAAGAGTTTCCAATTTTAACTTGCACCAAGTAAGAACCAGAAGCCAAGTTGCTCATGTTGATAGCTGGAGAAATTTTACCAGGGTTTTCTTGAAGAACAACTTTACCAAGCAGGTCATAAACAGTTACGTTATCAACAGCAGCGGTAGATTTGATGTTCAACATATCCTTTACAGGGTTTGGATATACGGAGAAACCATTAGCTGAGAAATCCTCAGTTCCGATAGTACCATTTGCCATTGTTACGTCGTCAACATACATAGTGTTGTTTGAACTCGCAGAGTAAAAGTCAAGACCTGCAAGTTCAATAAATACCTGAGTTCCAAATGCAAAAGGATAAGCGCTAACTGCAGGGTTATCATTAATTAACATATCCCAGGTTTGGTTATCGATATCATAAATACAGGTTACTTTAAACCATTCATTTTCAGGATAATTGAAAACTTGATCAAAAGTTGAACAGTCAATTTGGCCGGTTACACCACCTTGTCCTGGAGTATTACCACCATTTCCTGAGGTATCGTCTTTACAGTTAAAATATACGTTACCACCCATTAAGGCTTGGTTCCAAGCCGAACCTTCTGGGGTAAGAGCGGCTTGCATATTGAAATAACCAGATTTCCCTGATGGAATATAAGAATACCACTGAATAGTGTAAGTTCCAGAAATTGGTGCTGATGGAGCCAAAAGAATCATATCAGAAAGTACATTATCACTAATCAAAAGTGATTGCGCTCCTGAAATAGCCTCATCGTCAGTAACGTTAGCATCGTCAGAGCCACCGTCAACGCCTGACCAAGTTCTCCAATGTGCAGATTGACCAGCAAGAGGTCCTAAAGTGTAAGATTCAAAATCATCAGTAAGCTCCACTTGAGCATTTGATGAAAAACTAAATGCACCTAAAAGAAGTGCCAAAATGTAAATTTTTTTCATAATGTAAAGGTTTTAAATGTTTAATATTGATGGTGCAAGATACAAAAATATTGAACTATTGCAACACTTTTAGCAAATATTTATCCCTCCATTATCAGTCGTAGGCGGTATGTTCGTTGAGTTTTAACTAAATTTGCATTTTTACCATATTAGCCATTAAACAGTATGCAACAGATAAAATCCTATGTTCCAAAACATAAAGTCCGAATTGTAACGGCAGCCTCCCTTTTTGACGGCCACGATGCCGCAATCAATATTATGCGCAGAATTATTCAAGCCACTGGGGTTGAAGTCATTCATTTGGGCCACGATCGCAGTGTCGAGGAAGTAGTAAATACGGCAATCCAAGAGGATGCAAATGCCATCGCAATGACTTCCTATCAGGGTGGACATAATGAATATTTTAAATATATGTATGATCTGCTGCAGGAAAAAGGTGCTGGGCATATAAAGATTTTTGGCGGCGGCGGCGGCGTTATCCTTCCCTCTGAAATAAAGGAATTGATGGATTATGGCATCACTCGTATTTACGCTCCAGATGATGGTCGGGAAATGGGTCTTCAGGGAATGATCAACGATCTGGTACAACAATCCGATTTCGCTATTGGCGATTCCTTGAACGGCGAGTTTTCCAAATTGGCTTCAAAAGAGATTGGCGCCATTGCCCGAATTATTTCTTCGGCAGAAAATTTCCCCGAGGTCGCAAAGGATACCCTTCAAAAAATACATGCCAAAAATGCGAATGTAAAAACTCCCGTACTCGGAATTACGGGAACCGGAGGCGCTGGAAAATCGTCGTTGGTGGATGAACTGGTCCGTCGATTTTTAATCGATTTCCCCAAAAAAACCGTGGGAATTGTTTCCGTGGATCCTTCAAAAAGAAAGACGGGCGGTGCCCTGCTGGGCGACCGGATTAGAATGAATGCCATCAATTCGCCTCGGGTATATATGCGAAGTTTGGCCACTCGGCAAAGCAATTTGGCCCTTTCAAAATATGTTTCGGAGGCCATTGAAGTGTTGAAAGCCGCCGAATTTGATCTAATCATTCTTGAAACCTCCGGAATCGGGCAGAGCGATACCGAAATACTGGAACACAGCGATGTTTCACTCTATGTTATGACGCCCGAATTCGGCGCAGCTACCCAGTTGGAAAAAATTGATATGCTCGATTTTGCGGATCTTGTTGCCATCAATAAATTTGATAAACGCGGTTCGCTGGATGCCCTTCGCGATGTCAAAAAGCAATACGTTAGAAACCATCAGCTTTGGGACACGCCCCAGGACCAGTTGCCGGTTTACGGAACCATCGCCTCCCAGTTCAATGATCCGGGAATGAACCGGCTATACCGAGCGGTTATGAATCAAATTGCGGCTAAAACCGAAGCAGATTTAAAAAGTAATTTTCAAGTTAGCGAGGAAATGGAGGAAAAGGTTTTCGTAATTCCGCCCCCGCGAACCCGCTATCTTTCTGAAATTTCTGAAAACAACAGAGCCTATGATAAAAAGGTTGAAGAGCAGGCCGAAGTTGCCCAGCGGCTTTATGGAATCTTTAAAACCATAGCCTCGGTTTCCGGAAAGGAACCACAATTGGATAAGGCCGGGATTGTTAGCGAATCAATTTCTTCGGAAAAAAATGCGGATCTTCTTAAGCTTCTGCTGGCAACATTCGATCGCGAAAAATTGAATCTCGACCCCTATAACTGGGAAATCATAACAGGATGGAATGATAAATTGAAAAAGTATAAAGACCCCATTTACAGTTTTAAGGTCCGTGGCAAGGAATTGAATATTGAAACCCACACTGAGTCGCTTTCGCACACCCAGATTCCGAAGGTGGCCTTACCAAAATACAAGGCGTGGGGCGATCTGTTGCAATGGAATTTGCAGGAAAATGTTCCCGGAGAATTTCCTTATACCGCGGGGCTATATCCCTTCAAAAGGACCGGGGAGGACCCTGCCCGGATGTTCGCGGGTGAAGGTGGTCCCGAACGCACCAACCGCCGTTTTCACTATGTAAGCCTGGGCCTTCCCGCCAAACGGCTTTCCACGGCCTTTGACAGCGTTACCCTTTATGGCAACGATCCGGATCTGCGCCCCGATATCTATGGGAAAATTGGAAATGCCGGCGTTTCCATCTGTTGTTTGGACGATGCAAAAAAACTGTATTCGGGTTTTGATTTAAGCCACCCAATGACTTCCGTTAGTATGACTATTAATGGCCCGGCGCCAATGTTGTTGGGCTTTTTTATGAATGCGGCCATCGATCAGAATTGTGAAAAATATATCAGGGAAAATGGTTTGGAAAAAGAGGTTGAAAAGAAAATCGAAGCCATATATAAGAAAAAGGGAATCGACCGCCCCAAATATCACGGAGAACTGCCCGAAAGCAACAACGGGTTGGGATTGCTGTTGCTGGGCGTAACGGGCGATCAGGTGTTGGAGGAAGCGGTCTATAATAAAATAAAATTTGAAACCCTTCAGCAGGTGCGCGGTACCGTGCAGGCTGATATTTTGAAGGAGGATCAAGCTCAGAATACCTGTATTTTTTCAACCGAATTTGCCCTGCGATTGATGGGCGATGTGCAGGAATATTTTATAGCCAACAATGTCCGGAATTTTTATTCGGTTTCCATTAGCGGTTACCATATTGCCGAGGCAGGTGCGAACCCAATTACCCAATTGGCCTTCACGCTGGCCAACGGGTTTACCTATGTTGAATACTATTTAAGTCGAGGCATGGACATCAACGAGTTTGGTCCGAATCTCTCTTTTTTCTTCAGTAATGGAATCGACCCTGAATATGCGGTCATTGGTCGGGTTGCCCGCAAAATTTGGGCAAAGGCCCTAAAGGAAAAATATGGCGCCAATCCGCGGGCACAAATGCTGAAATATCATATTCAAACTTCCGGACGGTCCCTGCACGCCCAGGAAATTGATTTTAACGACATTCGAACCACCCTGCAAGCGCTGTATGCTATTTATGATAATTGCAATTCCCTGCACACCAATGCCTATGACGAGGCCATTACCACTCCAACCGAAGAAAGCGTTCGGCGAGCTATGGCTATCCAGCTTATAATAAATAAGGAATTGGGCTTGGCAAAAAACGAAAATCCTATTCAAGGTTCCTTTATAATTGAGGAACTGACCGATTTGGTAGAGGAAGCGGTTTTAAAGGAATTTGACAGTATAACGGAACGGGGCGGCGTTTTGGGCGCGATGGAAACCATGTATCAGCGCAGTAAAATTCAGGAGGAAAGTCTTTATTATGAAACCTTAAAACACAATGGTGATTTTCCCATTATCGGGGTGAACACCTTTTTGAGCAGCAAGGGTTCGCCCACCGTGCTTCCCGCGGAAGTTATCCGCGCCACCGAGGAAGAAAAAATGGTGCAAATCGAAACGCTTAAAAATCTCCATATAATGTACGGTGAAAGCGCCAAAACGTCCATAGAAAATGTAAAAAGCGCGGCCATCCATAATAAAAATATGTTTGAGCAATTAATGGAGGCTACGAAAGTGTGTTCATTGGGGCAAATTACCGAAGCGCTTTTTGAAGTAGGAGGCCAGTACCGAAGAAATATGTAAAAAAGGTTGAATGGTTTTAAGGCCCGCATAAAAGAAAAACTTTTCTCTTCTGCGGGCCTTAACATTGAAAATTTAAAGTCACTATTTGTTTAAAAACAACTAGTGTTTTTAAAGGGAGGAACTATGGGAATTTTAGAACAAATCATCATCGAATTCGTCATCGTCATCTTCATCGTCTAAATCATCTCCAAACCAAGGGCCCAATTCTTCTTCGTCCGAACCTTCCAGAAATCCATTGATTATTTCTTCTTGTTCAAAAAAATTGTTCGAGTTTAAATCGGCATCTTTATAATCTACGCCCGGCGGATTGAAAAGACCCCACGGGTCTATAGTAAATTTATTGGGATTGAAAGTTGTTACCCATTGGGCAAAAAGGTGCCGAAACGCTTCAATTTCATTTCGTAAAAGATCCAAATATTCCGTTTGCTTAAAACCAAGAGATTTAAACTCTTGGAGATCTGTATAAAGACTGCTTGCGTTGTTTCTTATTAGCACTGCTTTCTCCATCATCACGGCGTAGTAACCCAAGATTTCAGCACCGACTATTTGCGAAGGAATAGCGAGGGCGTTTTCCATAAAAGTTTCCGCAATTTCCTCTAAAATTTCCTTATCAATTTCGTCCTGGTCGGGAATATCGGTTCTTATAATGGTTTCCGTCAAGTGATGGGCCAACAAAATAATTTCTCGTGCCTTCATAAAAATGGGCATACTTTTTATTTCGTTATAGCGCTTTCGGTAATTAAAGTTCGAGTCGTCTTCAGACATTTATATGAATGTTTAGTTTCTAACAAATGTAAAAAATGAAAACGACGAACCGAATAAAATTTTTGGCTTAAAGCGTTAGCCTCCAGCTATGTTGAAGTTTTTTGAACTTTTTCAACTCTTTCCGAAGCAGCGGAAGAAAATCCTTGCCATTGCTGTTCACTTTTTCCAGTCGTTCACAATTTTTGTACAAAAGATGGGACAGCGTGAAAACAGAGGCGGCATATTTGTGGCGTTCCTCGGAGAAAGTCTGGTTTTCGGCCTTTAAGATTTGTGGTGCCAGCGAAATGGACTGCTGCACAATGTCACCCGTAAAATAAATATGCTGATCCTCTTTACCGTTTCTTTGAAGGTAGGCAAGGTCGTGGCTTAAATAATAGGAAATATGCCGGGCAAGGGTAAAAATTTCCTGCGCTTTTTTGTAAAGTGCAGAAGGCTGTTTATAGGCGACAGATGGGAGCGACATCGAAATCTTCTTTTTTTGAGTGAACCAAATTTATGGAGAACGCCCAAGTTTCCCCAATACACTTTAAAGTAAATAAGTATATTTGCTTTAATTATTATAGTTTATTTTTAAAATACTTTAAGATGGCCATAGATTCCTTAAACTGGAAAATTCTAAATTGTCTTCAAAAAAATGCCCGATTTCCCAATACCGAAATCGGGCGGCAAGTGGGCATCAGCTCGCCCGCCGTTTCGGAACGCATTAAAAAAATGGAGGATTCCGGCATCATTACGGGTTATTTTGCCTCGGTCGCTCCGTTGGAGGCGGGTTATCAATTTAAGGCAATCATTACCTTGAGAGCTTTTATGGGGAAGCTAAAACCCTTTTTGGAAATCGTAAAAACCTATGATGAGGTTATAAATTGCTATCGAATCACCGGCAACGAAAACATTGTAATGGAGGTGGTGCTTAAAAACCAAAAACATTTGGAAACCTTTATTGACCAGTTAATTATTTACGGCGAAACCAAAACCCAGATCGTACTTTCGCACGTGGTTAAAAACAATGATTTAAAACCCGTTAAATAATTCCCCCGATGTTAAAAGTGTGATAATTGATTTCTTTTTAAGAATATACACTTTTTTTGGGCAGTATCTTTAGAGCACTTAAAATGTAGCTGCCATGAAAAAATATACCTTTCAATTTTTAATAGTCACCCTCGCCACGGCACTTTTGGGCTTCACCGGATTGGAATTTCCGGGCGATACTGCGGTCCGTTTGCTGTGCCTTTTTGCCTTCATTGCACTTTTGGTTTCTTGTTTGGATGCGGTAATTGTAAGCCACAAACGCCGGCAAAATGCAAAAAAATCGAGGGCGGAAAGTTCTAATTAAATATTTTTGGTTTCCGATTTTTTCAACAGAAAGTATAACCAAATAGTCAGCAGCCCCAAGAGCAGCAGAAAAATTGAAAAAACGGTCCAAGTGTTGAAATATCCTAGCCGGTCCACCATATTCATTCCTCCGTTGTGGCCCAAAAGATGGGCAAAACTGAAACTCATACTGTAAAGGCCCATATAACTTCCCTTTCTTCCCTTCGGCGCCATTTCGAGGGCAAGAGCGTTTGAAAATGGAAATCCTATCATTTCTCCCAAAGTCATCAGCAGCATAGCAATGATTAGCACCCCGCTCCAAGTCGTGATGTTTAGGGCCAAAAAGCTGAGCCCTAAAAAGAAAATGCCCCAAAACGTGGCCATTGTTTTTGAAATTTTCTTTCGGTCCAACCAAGCAATCAAGGGCATTTCAAAAATAACGATGGTTGCCCCGTTTATGAACAAAAGCCAGCCGATTACATCTTCGGAAAGAAAATGTACTTTTTCATAATAGATCGGCATTACCGAAAAATATTGCACAAAAGCGAGGCTATAGGCCACCATTATAAAGAAAAAAATGAGGAACAGCCTGTTCAAATAGGGTGGCGATCCTTCTTTTATTAATGATGGTTCTTTCAGCGAAGAATCCTTTAATTTTTTTGGTTTCAACAGCAAGAATACGCCTAAAGAAGCAGTCATGCAAGTAAGACCATCGATCCAAAATAGCGAAGTATAATTAATATGGGCAATGATCAACCCGCCAATCAACGGCCCAATGGAGAATCCCAAATTGATAGCCAAGCGTATTAGGGCAATTCCACGGGTTATGTTTCCGGGTTTGCTGTAGGCGTCTGCCGCCACAAAAATGGCGGGCCTACCGGCATCGGTCATTAGGGTCAGTATAAAAATGCCCACGCAAAACCCATAAAAAGTGTTGAGGTACTGTAGCAGAATAAACCCAACTCCGCCCATTAAAAGACTGATGAGGATTACCTTATAAAATCCAATGGAGTCGGTCAGCTTCCCCCCAAAATAGGTGCCGACCAACGAGCCCAAACCAAAACAGGACATAATCCAGCCCACTTGTGGCAGGGTGAATCCTTCCACATTTATTAAATATAAAGACAGAAAGGGAATGACCATAGCCCCGGCACGATTGATGAAGGTAACGAGGGACAATAGCCAAATTTCCCGAGAGAGACCTCGAAAATTAGCAAGATAATTGGCGTAAATTTTTTTCATCGTGGGTTGCTATTTAAAGTAAAACGTCCCGGACAAGGCCGGGACGTTTATTATATTGGATCAACAAATTGTTATAAAATCAATACATACGTCGCCGCCATTTCTTTCCAAAAATGACCTGGGTATTTGGGCGGGTGTATGTACTCTTTTTCATTTTTTATTTAATTTGAAACCAAATGTAATGAAAAATCCCTTTTAAAAAATGATAGGCCAACGTTATTCATTACTTTTATTTTTTAAAATTCAACTATGAAATTTTCCATCGTAACTTGCTTGATGCTTTTCAGCCTATTGCTTTCCGCTCAGAATGACCCACTGATTTCCGAGAGCAGGGCGGCCCAGTTAGCCTTAAATGAAGAGTTCAGCAATCCTGAAACTACCATTTTGGAGCCCGAGGATTTTAAGGATTTTCACGGCTTGGAGTTTTATCCCATCAACGAAAAGTTCATCGTGGAGGCAAAATTTATCCGCACCCCGAACGAAAAACCGTTTTTGATGCCCACAACCACTTCCCGCACGCCGGAATACGTGAAATATGGGGAAGCCCATTTTTCAATAGATGGAAAAAAATTTGTGCTGAATCTTTTTAAAAGCACCCAGCCCTATGATGAACCGGGGTATGAGGACTATCTGTTTCTTCCCTTTACGGATTTGACCAGCGGCGACAGTTCCTATGGCGGCGGCAGGTTTTTGGATCAACGAATTCCAGATGGAGATAAAATGATCATAGATTTTAACAAAGCCTATAATCCCTATTGCGCCTACAGTGCCCGTTTTTCCTGTCCAATCCCTCCAAGGGAAAACGATCTTGCCATCCGGGTTGAAGCCGGCGTAAAGACATTCGGCAAGCATTAAAGCATTTTTACGATCCACATTCCCAGAAAAACCATGGCAAAGCCTACTACAAAACTGGCCAGGGTATATAGTGCAAACGACAGAAAATCGCCGCTTCTCAAGAAAACGTGGTTTTCGTAGGCAAAGGTGGAAAATGTAGTGAACCCACCGCAAAACCCGGTTGCCAAAAAAAGAACGGTATTTTCAGAAAGAGTTTCATTTTTTAGGGCCAGCCCGAGAATAATTCCTATTAATAGACTTCCCAAAATATTTGCCGCAAAAGTGCCGTAGGGAATACCGGTTTCGTAATTATTTAAATATTTTGATAGTACGTAGCGCAGGGTGCTGCCCAGTCCGCCTCCAATAAAAACCAACGCCAGCTGCTTCATCTATAAATTGGTTTCGTCGGGTTTAGGAACTTCAAGGATCGGTAGATAAACTTCGGTCAGCCACTCGGCCGGATTGGGTGTGGTTTCGGGATCGGTGCTGTAAACTTCAAATGTTTTTTGGGTCGGATCCAGATGTTGGCCATTTTTTTGAAGATATTCCATTCCTTTGGAATAGGCCTCGGGAAGATGTTCGTAGTTTCCTTTAAGAGTAATTTTAACCGCGGTAACGGGTTCCATAATTCCACAGACCACCGGGCTGCCTTCGGGGGTTATTACTTGTTCTTTAACCGGAATGCCCGTTGAAAAAATAACGGTCTGGTTGGTTTTATCAATTTCGTTGTAAAGAACAAACGGCTTTCCGGCCATATTTAGGTTGTTCTTAGCAACAAAATTTTTTACCACCTCCATCATCGGTTTCATTTTTTTCCCCAATTCGTCCATTTTTGCAACGGAAGTGGTGTACATATAATAGCCACCGCCATATTGCGTAATCCCGTCCACGTTAATGGAATATTGCTTCATGGCCTCTTCGACCGCACCTTCGATGCCTTTCAGACCTGCTTGGTGCATTTGGTGGATGGCAGTGTTAAAATCAAAACCGCTCCAAGAATAGTAGGCCTTTTCCATCAGCGAATGTTCGCCTTCCATTTTCCAGGTAACTTTGGTGCCCTCCGCAACTTCCTCAAAAAACCAATGCACCTTGGCGTGGGTTTCACGACCGGAATTTTTTAAGGTAACCTCTTGCTGGATTTCACTATTGGGAATTACCTTAGTGGTGGTCATAGATCCGCCCGTTTTTCCATCCCACGAAAAGGATGCGCCTTCTCCCGAGGTTTTTTCAGCATAGGTAAAGCTTATCGTGGGATCCTCTTTTTTCCACGGCCCCCAGTTTTCCCAGTTTTTAAAATCGTTTACTTCGGAAAAAACAACCTCTATTGGGGCATTTATTACCTGTGAATCCTGAATGTCATAGGTGCCGTCCTTGGTGCCGAAATAGATGGCGCTACCAATAAACAGAAGAAGAATAAGAAACAGTAGGTATTTTATTATTTTCATGATTTTTACGTGGTGTGGGTTGGCGTGGCTAAGATAATGAAATTTGGTGGATGCGTTTGACAATCAGTGTTTCCTAAGTAGTCGGTATTTTCAATGCACGATTTGGCGGAAATTATTTTAGTACATTTGCGAAAATCTAAAATTTTTAAAAATGAAAAAATCTCTTTTTATGGCAGTGGCAGTGGTGGGGCTGTGCGTTTTTTCCTGTAAGGAAAACAAGGAGGAAAAAGACGTAACTCCGGCAGAGACCGCGGCACCGGCTGAATTTGATTATAACGTAGAATCGTTTGGCGATGTAAAAATCCTTCGGTACCAAATTCCGGGTTGGGAAAAATTATCGCTTAAGGAACAAAAACTGGTGTACTACCTTACGCAGGCAGGACTTGCCGGGCGTGACATTATGTGGGACCAAAACTATCGTCACAACCTTCAAATTCGCAGGGCGTTGGAAAATATTTACACTACCTATGAAGGGGATAAGACAACCGAGGATTGGAAAAATTTTGAAACCTATCTTAAAAGAGTCTGGTTTAGCAATGGCATTCACCATCATTATTCCAATGATAAGCTGAAGCCCGATTTTTCTTCGGAATATTTAAAGAAACTTTTGGCCGAGACCAATACTTCGTTGGAAGGGGAGGCGTTTGAGGTAATTTTCAACGATAAGGATTCCAAAAAGGTAAATCTCGCCAAAGGAATTGACAATGTGGCCAAAAGTGCGGTAAACTTTTATGGACCCGAGGTTACCAATAAAGATGTGGAAAGCTTTTATTCCAAAATGAAATCGCCCAATCCAGAGAAACCATTGTCCTATGGTTTGAATTCCAAATTGGTGAAGGAAAATGGCCAATTAAAGGAGTTGACCTATAAATCTGGCGGCCTCTATGGTCCGGCGATCGACAAGATAATCGAGTGGCTCGAAAAAGCAAAGGGTGTTGCTGAAAATCAGGCGCAGGGCGATGCAATTGGGCTCTTGATCCAGTATTACAAAACCGGCGACCTGCAAACCTGGGACGACTACAACGTTGCCTGGACGGGAGCTACCGAGGGAAATATTGATTACATAAACGGATTCATTGAAGTTTATAATGATCCGTTGGGCTACCGCGGTTCCTATGAAACTATTGTGCAAATAAAGGATTTCGACATGTCTGAAAAAATGTCGGTGATCTCTGCCAATGCACAGTGGTTTGAGGATAATTCTCCCTTGATGCCCGAACACAAAAAAAAGAATGTCGTTGGGGTAACCTATAAAGTGGTGAACGTTGCTGGAGAGGCCGGTGACGCTTCCCCCAGCACACCCATAGGGGTCAACCTTCCAAATGCAAACTGGATCCGCGCTGCGGTGGGCAGCAAATCCGTTTCGTTGGGCAATATTATAGATTCCTACAACAACGCAGGCAGCACCGATCGTTTGAAAGAATTTGTAAACGATTCCACCGAACTGGAACTGGAAGAAAAATATGGCCAATTGGCAGATAAACTTCACACGGCGCTGCACGAGGTTATCGGTCACGCCTCGGGCCAACTCAATCCCGGAGTGGGCGAAACCAAGGAAACACTCAAAAACTATGCGTCAACTTTGGAGGAAGGCCGCGCAGATCTGGTTGGCCTTTACTATCTATACAGCCCCAAATTGCAGGAGTTAGGGTTGGTAGATGATTGGAAAAAAGTAGGTATGGCGGCGTATGATGGCTACATCCGAAATGGATTGATGACTCAATTGATTCGATTAAATTTGGGCGATGATGTGGAAGAGGCACACATGCGCAACCGCCAATGGGTTTCTGCTTGGGTATATGAAAAAGGAAAGGCAGATAATGTGATTGAAAAAATTACCCGCGACGGAAAAACCTATTACAACATTAATGACTACGAAAAACTGCACGAACTTTTCGGACAGTTGTTGCGCGAAACGCAACGAATTAAGAGTGAAGGCGATTACGCGGCCGTGGAGCATTTAGTGGAAACCTACGGCGTAAAAGTAGATCAGCCCCTTCACAAGGAAATTCTGGAGCGCAACAAACAGTTTACATCGGCGCCCTACAGCGGTTTTGTAAATCCGGTCTTGGTTCCAAAAATGGATGCCAATGGCGAAATCGAAAGTTTTACCATTGAGCAGCCCAAAACCTTTGCAGAACAAATGCTGTATTATGCTGAAAATTACAGCAATCTGCCGGCCACCAAATAGGCAATCTGCTTTAAAACTAAAAAAGCGCTCCCATTTACCGGAGCGCTTTTTTGCTTAAACAAACTATTGGAAACCTTTAAAGCTGAAGCTGGAAACGCAAACAACTATCCTCTGTTATGGTGAAGTTGCCGTCCCAATTATAGCCTTGGCAACTTGCCGTATAGTTATAGGTGCCGGGAGTTAAACCATTGAAATTGCCTCCATAGCCATCCACCTCACAATCGGGTGTGCCGGAATAGTAATAACCCGTAATAGTGCTGGAACCAACGCCGGCCACATTCACGGTTATTGGCCCACAACCAAAATCTTGTTTGGTCCAGAATTTCACATCGCCTTTTCCGCTACCGCCCCCGCCGGTGCCGCCGCCACCGCCGCCGCCGCCGTTTCCGGCGTTGCTGCAGTCCACTCCATAACCGCCCACAATAACGTCTATGGCGCCATTGGCATCTAAATTTGCTTCAAGAATAAATTCTACTCCGTTAATGGAAATAGTACAGGTGTTGGGAGCAATGCTTCCCAAATTATGGGCATAGAGCGTAACGTAATTAAAGCCGTTATAGCCAAAATCATAATCCACGCTGATAGGGTCTGACGGTCCGCTCAACGTTTGCTCGTCAATGATGGTGTTGCCGTTGGCTATAATGGAAACGATGTCGCCATCCACCGTTCCGTGGTCCCACACGCGGATGTTGGTGATCCTACTTGAAATTTCAATACAACCCAAATAGTTGTTCTCCCTTCCCATATAGGAGGATGGAATAATGGAAGAGGTATTCACTTCAATTTCCTGTTGTTCTGGTTCGGGGTCTTCTTCTTCCTCACAACTAATTAGGAATAGGGAAAGCAGAAGGACAAACGGCACTAAAAATTTGATTTTTTTCATAAATAAAAATTGGTTAATGGTTATTAAATTGAAACCTAAAAGCACATTGCCGTTTCCACAATTTTGCTCAACCCCTCACAGAGAAAAATTTGGATTGAACAATGCACTAAAAGGTTTTGATTTGAATTGGGAGTAAAATTACTTTGGGAAAAAGCCAAAAAAAATACCCACATTTAGGTATTTTTCAATTTTAAAAATATGGGTTTAACGAAATTTAATGTTTCAGGAACGACTTTATAGCCATTAGAAAGAGAACGAAAACCACAAAGCCAACCAAAACCCAAATACTGCCTTTGTATTGTTTTTTATGAAGTTTTTTATCGCCGCGATAGCTGTAAATTAGAACCCCCACAAAGACAATAAAAAATAAAAGCGCAAAAACCAGCTGGCCCGTACTAAACATAATTTTGTAGTTTTACCCTGCAAATTTACAATCTAAACTAATATTATGAGGCATAAAATAGCCGCGGTTTCGGAATTCCACAAAGCTTTTGGCCTTGGCCGTAACGAAACCCCAACAGCCGATCTGGGAATGGAAAAAAATCTGCTTCGTTATGAATTGATGCGCGAGGAAAACGAGGAATATCTTCAAGCGGCGAACAACGGCGATTTGGTGGAAGTGGCCGATGCCCTCGGCGATATGCTCTATATTCTTTGTGGAACCATCATCGAACACGGAATGCAACATAAAATTGAGGCCGTGTTCAACGAAATCCAGCGGAGCAATATGAGCAAATTAGGGGCAGATGGAAAACCCATATACCGCGAGGACGGTAAGGTTCTAAAGGGCCCGAACTACTTTCGGCCCAATATCGAGGCAATCTTGCGGAAGTAAAGGGCGATTTCAAAATTTCTATTTCAAAAAAAAGGTTCAAAAATAAATTCCAGATTCCGAAAGGCTTTTCTTTTGGAATCTGGAATTTTGAATTTCTAATTAGTAAAATCCCGCTTATACTACCTCAAAACGCCAGCCGAAGGGATCCTCGCTAATATTGTGCTGAATTTCCATCAATTCTTTTTTAAACCGGGCAGCAAAGCCATTTTCCTGAGGGGTAAGGTCATACACGGTTTCGCGATAGCTAAAAGCACTAACAGGACTTATAACCGCGGCCGTTCCTGCACCAAAAATTTCCTTTAAATCACCATTTTTTGCAGCAGCAACAATTTCTGAAACCAGCACCGGGCGTTCTTCCACTTGAATGCCATCCCTTTTGGCAAGGGCGATCACGCTTTTGCGCGTAACCCCGTCCAAAATTCGGTCGCTTATGGGCGCGGTCAAAAGAGTGTCGTTAACACGGAAAAAAACGTTCATCGTTCCGGCCTCCTCCAAAAGTTCGTGTTTGCTCGCATCGGTCCAAATAACCTGTTGAAATCCTTTTTCGCGGGCCAAATTGGTCGGAAAAAACTGGGCGCCATAATTGCCCGCTGCTTTTGCGGCCCCCACACCGCCGTTCGCGGAACGGCTGTAGTGTTCGGCAATTACCACCTTTACTTCGCCAGTGTAATAGGCCTGTGCCGGCGACATTAAAATCATAAATTTATATTCGGTAGAAGGTGAGGCAGATACGCCAACCTGTGTGGCCATCACAAAAGGCCGAATGTATAGGGAGTTTCCCAACCCTTTTTTAACCCATTCTTGGTCGAGCTTTACCAGTTTCGTTAATGCCTCAAAAAACAGGTCCTTCGGAAACTCTGGAATGGCCATTCGTTTGGACGATTTGTTGATACGGTTAAAATTTTCTTCGGGCCTGAACAGCCAAACCTTTCCGGCCTCGTCCTTATAGGCCTTCATTCCCTCAAAAACCGCCTGCCCATAATGAAAAACCTTTGCGCCGGGAGAAATCGTTAAAGGGCCGTAGGGCTTTATGGTCGGATTCTGCCACGCCCCATCCTTATAATCACATTCAAACATATGGTCGCTGAAAATGCTGCCGAAAGTAAGGTTGTTAAAATCAACCTGTCCAATTCTAGAGGTCTCAACTTTTTGTATGGTCAATTTTTCGGTGGTGGAAGAATTCATTGGAAAGAAATATTTATTTGGTAAAAATAGGTAAATTTTAAGCCATATAAAATTCAAAAAATCATTAAAATTGCAATCCGTTACCAATCAATAATTTATTTAAAATTCCCACATGAAAAAATTTGTATTTATAGTTTCAATTTTAGCGCTCGTAAGTTGCAAAAATGAAGGCAACCAAACAACGCCTGCACCCGCGACAGAGGAAATGGCGGTGCAGTACCAATCCTTTGGTTCCAAAATAAACGACAACGAAGTTTTGACCGCTGCAGAAATGGCCGAAAAGTATAAAAATCTTACCCCCGGTGATACCGTGAAAGTCAAGTTTGCTTCCACCGTAAAGGAAGTCTGCCAAAAGAAGGGATGTTGGATGAACCTTGAAATGGGCGAGGCCGAAACAATGGTTCGGTTTAAAGATTACGGCTTTTTTATGCCAAAGGATATTGCCGGCCAGGAAGTTATCGTTGCCGGAAAAGCCTATGTGGAGGAAATGAGCGTGGAGGACCAGCGCCATTATGCTGCCGACGGTGGAAAATCTGCCGAGGAAATAGCCGCGATCACCGAACCCAAAAGAACGTTGGCCTTTGAGGCGGAAGGGGTTTTGATTCCCGAAATAGAGAAAGAATAATTTTTTTGAAACGCAAGTTGTTAAAAACCGGAGACGGTTCTTTTACCATACATATTTCGGAATGGGACGAGCAGTATCATTCCAAACACGGAGCCATAGCGGAAGCCCTTCACGTATTTATTAAGGAAGGGCTTTCTTATTGGGCCTCAAAAAACCATTCCCGAAAAATCTCGATACTGGAAATCGGTTTTGGCACGGGGCTGAACGCGCTGCTCACTTATTTGGAAAGTGAAAAAAACGGCTTTCAAATTCAATACACGGGCGTGGAGGCCTATCCATTACAATTAGAAGAGGTAAAAGCCCTAAACTATGCCTCGCTACTGAAAACTCCGGAATCATCATTTTTGGATTTGCATACCGCCCCGTGGAAGGAAGCCGTTTCCATTTCCAAAAATTTCAGTCTGAAAAAACTGGAACTGTTCTTTGCCGATATTTCCTTTAAAGAATCTTTTGATATAGTTTATTTCGACGCATTCGGCATCCGCGTGCAACCCGAGTTGTGGACGGAGGAAATTTTTCAAATAATGCACAAGGCCCTTAAGTCCAACGGTGTTTTGGTTACCTATGCCGCCAACGGAAACGCCCGCCGCGCTTTGCAAACTGTTGGTTTTGAAGTGGAGCGACTGCCCGGTCCACCCGGGAAAAAAGAAATGTTGCGCGGCACCAAAATTTAAATTTTCCCTAAAAAATCGGGTTTCCAAAGTAGCAATTCACAATCTTCCGTTAAGAGTGTTTGTCATTCCCTTTTGTATATCTAAATTTAAAAAGTATGAACAAAAGAATATTGATAACAGGCGCCACTGGGCTTATTGGAGGTGAATTGGTAAAGCAATGTCGCCGCGAAGGTTTTTCAATACATTACCTAACCACCGATAAGGATAAAATCGAGACTGCGGAAAACTACAAAGGGTTTTATTGGAACCCTAAAAAGGGCGAAATCGACACCGATGCATTTCGGGGAGTAACGGCCATAATCAACCTGGCCGGGGCATCCATCTCCAAAAGATGGACCCGAAAATACAAACAGATTATTTTGGATAGCCGGGTGAAATCCATGCAATTGCTGTTTGACACCTTGCAAAAAATGGAGGACCATACCATAGAGCATTTTATTTCCGCCAGCGGCATCAGCATTTATCCCAATTCAAAAACAAAACTCTACACCGAAGAGGATCTGGAAGTGGACGATACTTTTTTGGCAAAGGTAGTGGTGGCGTGGGAAGCGGCTGCCGCCAAGTTCAAAACGCTCGGAATGGAGGTAAGCAAGGTTCGCACGGGCATTGTTTTGGCTCGGGAAGAAGGTGCATTGCCACAGATTGAAAAGCCCATAAAATTGGGCGTGGGGGCAGCGCTGGGAAGTGGCGATCAGTGGCAATCGTGGATCCATATTGAAGATATCGCCGGCATTTATCTTTTTATCCTAAAAAACCAACTGGAAGGGAAATTCAATGCCGTGGCGCCCAACCCGGTGCAAAACCAAAAAATGACCAAACTCATAGCATCCAAGTTGGATAGGCCTCTGTGGCTTCCAAATATTCCGGGGTTTCTTCTAAAAATGATACTGGGCGAAATGTCCATTTTGGTGTTGGAAGGCCAATTGGTGAGCTCCAAAAAAATTCAGGAACTCGGATATCAGTTTAAATTCCACAATTTAGAAACGGCACTTCAGGATTTGCTATAAAAAAAAGAGGCGAAAATGAATCGCCTCTTTTTTCCATATCTGTTTTTTTAAATTAGGCTTTTGTCGCCACCACCGATACCGTAATTTTAATGGCATCATTGATAAATTTATCACCCAAGCTTGGGAAAATGGATTTTGAGCCATAATTAACCTCCCACTTAGTTCTGTCAATTTCAAAAGGCTCGCTTTTCAACATCATTTTATCGCCTTCTTCCGTAACAGTGGCCGGAAATTCAATGGCATTGGTTTTGTTCTTTATGGTCAGGTTGCCTTTTACTACATTATTTTCAATGCCGGTCATTTCAAATTTTGCGGTTGGAAATTCCTTTACGTTGAAAAAATCGCCCTCTTTGCCTTCCACGGTTCCTTTTAGGTGCGCTTCCAAATTTCCTTTGTCATCGCCTTCCAAATCCTGAACGTTAATGGAATTCATATCTATCACAAAATTGCCGGCTTCAACCGCTCCGTTGTTCAAATGGATGGTTCCGGAGGCCAGGCTGATGGTGCCGTGGTGCTTGCCAGTGGGTTTTTCGCCTTCCCACATAATTTGTGAGGCGGCGGTATCAACGGTATATTCGCTCGCCATTTCAGTAGGCTCGGCAGCAGTTTCGGTAATTGCCTCCGCTTCCGTTTCAGTATTCTTACAAGAAAATAGGGCGCTTGAAAGCACAGTAATTAAAGTAATTTTTACAAATGTTGATTTCATAATTTAAAGAGTTAAAAACTATTATTAAAGAGTGCAAAAATAAAATATAAGCCGAAGGAATTTCTTAAAGGATTATTAAAATAAAAACGATGACATTTTGACATTTTCTATCAAATGGCAGTACTTTTGCTCCCTTTGGAAAAAATTGAAAGAAAAAGCCATGAGCAAAAACGATAAAATGAAACAGTCCGAACGCGAAGAAGCGGAAGGGTTTGATGACTTGGATATAAACGAACAGGAAGTTGCCGAGGAAAATGTGGCCAACGCCCTATCGGAACTCGAGGAAGAATTTCAACGGGAAAAGGATCGCTATATGCGCCTTTTCGCCGAATTTGAAAATTATAAAAAACGGACTGCCCGCGAACGGATAGAAATGTTCAAGACTGCCGGCGAAGATATTTTGCTATCGCTATTGCCCATTTTGGACGATTTTGAACGAGCGATCAAAGAAATTGAAAAAAGAGACGACGAAAATCTTGTAAAAGGTGTGGCGTTGATAAACCAAAAACTCCGCGAAACCCTGCGCACAAAAGGGTTGGAGTTGATTGAAGTAAAAATAGGCGACACCTTTAATGCCGATACCCACGAGGCCATTACCCAAATTGCCGCACCGGAACCCTCCTTAAAAGGAAAAATTATCGATGTGGTCGAAAAGGGCTATAAACTGGGTGAGAAAATTATACGGTATCCAAAAGTTGTGATAGGAAATTAACTATGAAGGAAGATTATTACGAAATTTTAGAGGTTTCCAAAAGCGCCTCTGCGGCCGAAATTAAAAAGGCGTACCGGAAAAAGGCGCTTCAATACCATCCCGATAAAAATCCGGACGACCACCAAGCGGAGGCGATGTTCAAAAAGGCAGCTGAAGCCTATGAAGTGCTGAGCGATCCCAACAAACGTTCCCGCTATGACCAATTTGGCCATCGGGCGTTCGAAGGCGGCGGTTTTGGCGGTGGCGGCATGAATATGGAAGACATTTTCAGCCAATTCGGCGATATTTTTGGTAGTGCCTTCGGCGGCGGTTTCGGTGGCGGTTTCGGCGGTGGTGGCCGTAGGACGGTGAAGGGTAGCAACCTTCGAATCCGCGTGCAACTTACCTTAGAGGAAATTGCCAATGGGGTTGAAAAGAAAATTAAGGTAAAGCGCAAAAAACTGGCGCAGGGCACCACTTTCAAAACCTGTTCAACGTGTAATGGAATGGGACAGGTTACCCGAATCCAAAACACCATTTTGGGGCGTATGCAAACTTCTGCGCCCTGCAGCAGTTGTGGCGGATTGGGCCAGATTGTGGACTCAAAACCTTCCAATGCCGATGCCGACGGAATGTTGCTGACCGAGGAAACCGTATCCATCAAAATACCCGCCGGGGTGGTGGATGGCATGCAACTAAAGGTTTCGGGGAAAGGAAATGACGCCCCGGGCAACGGAGTTCCGGGCGATCTTTTAGTGGCCATTGAAGAGAAACCCCACGAAACGCTTCAAAGGGAAGGCGATAATCTTCATTACGATTTGTACATCAGTTTTTCCGAAGCCGCGCTGGGCACTTCCAAAGAAATTGAAACCGTAACCGGAAAAGTGCGGATTAAAATTGACGACGGAACGCAAAGTGGTAAAATTTTAAGGCTACGAAACAAGGGGATTCCGAGCATAAATGGCTACGGCACGGGCGACTTGCTGGTCCACGTAAATGTGTGGACGCCAAAATCGCTTTCAAAGGAACAACGGGAATTTTTTGAAAAAATGAGCGAGGATTCCCACTTTCAACCGAAGCCCGAAAAGGAGGACAAATCTTTTTTTGAAAAAGTGAAAGATATGTTCTCTTAAACAAACGTTAAATAAATTTTTTTTATATATTTGAAAAGTCGTTTCCCAGTTGAAGCGATCATTTTTCTTTTTCATAGCAATTTTTTTTCCCACCCAAGAATTCATTTTTTGGGTGGGTTTTGTTTTTGGGGAAAGTTGTCTTTCCTTTTGATAATTGCAATCTGTGTTTTTCTTGTTTTTTCGGTGTTTGTTTTTTACGGTTGCAATTATGTAAAAGAAATCATAAAACTTACTTTTAGAAGCCTGTGGGCTACCGTCAATTCGATATATTTACATCCTTCAAAAAAAATACATGGAAAAACTTTTAGAGGTTAACAATGTTTCCAAAGTTTATGGAGCTTATGTTGCGCTGAACCACCTTTCCCTGTCGGTGGAAAAGGGGTCTATCTTCGGGCTTTTGGGGCCCAACGGCGCAGGAAAAACAACACTCATTCGCATTATAAACCAAATAACCATGCCCGATTCTGGCAGCGTCTTTCTCGATGGCGAACCGCTGCAGCCAAAACACATTCAAAATATTGGCTACCTTCCCGAAGAACGCGGACTTTACAAAACCATGAAGGTCGGCGAGCAGGCGCTCTATTTAGCCCAGCTAAAAGGTCTGTCAAAACAAGAGGCCAAAAGCCGATTGAAATATTGGTTTGATCGATTGGAAATTGGCCATTGGTGGGATAAAAAAATTCAAGAACTTTCCAAGGGAATGGCACAGAAAATCCAGTTTGTCGTAACCGTGCTCCACAAGCCCAAACTTTTAATTTTCGACGAACCCTTTAGCGGCTTCGACCCCATAAATGCAAATCTAATTAAGGATGAAATCCTGAAACTTCGCGATGAGGGCGCAACCATTATTTTTTCTACCCACCGCATGGAATCGGTAGAGGAGATGTGTGACCACATTGCGCTAATCCATAAATCAAACAAAATTTTGGACGGCCGCCTGCTCGACATTAAGCGCCAATACCGAAGCAATATGTTTGAAATTGGCCTTCAAACTCCAGATCCCGCGGCCACCTCGGCCGTGCTTCGGGAAAGGTTTGAAATTTTTCCGGCCACCTTCAAAAGCATCAACGATGAATTGCAGTATAAAATAAAAGTCCCCGATTCGGTGGCCACCAATGACTTTGTGAACTTTTTGACCGCCCAAGGCCAGTTGACCCATTTTGTGGAGGTAATTCCTTCCGCCAGCGACATCTTTATTGAAACGATTCAAAAAAATTAGCCCTATGAACCACCTTTCGCTCATCATAAAAAGGGAATATTTAACCAAAGTGCGCAACAAATCGTTTGTGATAATGACCTTTTTGAGCCCCTTTATTTTTGTGGGAATTTTTGCGCTGGTAGCCTATTTGTCCAATCTAAACAGCGATACGGTCCGAACCATTTCGGTTTTGGACGAAAGCGGAATGTTTAAGGACGAATTTAGAAGCTCGCCCCACACCCAATATAAAATTCTTGACAACATTCCGCTCGAGGTTGCCAAAAAACAAGCCGAAGCCGAGGCGCAGTACGGGCTGCTCTATATTCCCAAAACTGCCAAATTGGAAGATCTTTCAAAGCAAATTACTTTCTATTCCGAGGATTCACCTGCGCTTTCGTTGATGGGCGATATAAACGATCTTTTGGAAACAAAGGTGAACAGTTTAAAGCTCAAGGAGGCCGGCATCGATTCGGAAACCATTAAACAGCTGCACATAAACATTCGGGCCAATCAAGAAACATTTTTAGGAAAGGAAACCTCCAAGCTCGGATCGGGTTTAAAATTGATTTTCGGGGGAGCGGCCGGTTACCTGCTTTTTATGTTCATCATAATTTATGGCAATATGATTATGCGAAGCGTAATTGAAGAAAAAACCAGCCGCGTTATTGAGGTAATTATTTCCTCCGTAAAACCGCGAATACTCTTGCTCGGCAAAATTTTCGGGACCACCTTGGCCGGAATTACACAATTTTTGGTGTGGGTAGTGCTCATTTTGGTGTTGATGACCGTGGTAACCTCGGTTTTTGGAATTGATGCTGCGGGCGCCTCGCCCTCCACCCAAGTTTTGGAGAATAGCGTGAATGGCGGCACCCAACAAGTGCTGCAAGATATTATGTTGGAAATAAACAACCTTCCCATCGCCAACCTCATTATTATGTTCATCCTCTTTTTTGTGGGCGGATATCTTTTGTATGCCTCGCTCTATGCTTCGGTCGGGGCGGCGGTTGACAGCGAAACCGACACCCAGCAATTTATGATGCCCATATTGATGCCCCTAATTTTGGCCGTCTATGTTGGATTTTTTACCGTAATTGACAATCCGCACGGCACC
This sequence comes from Aequorivita sp., assembly GCA_048268785.1. GTDB lineage: Bacteria > Bacteroidota > Bacteroidia > Flavobacteriales > Flavobacteriaceae > Aequorivita. The sequence continues at coordinate 106,511 of JBLWUV010000003.1, read as the reverse complement.
GTTTCGCAGGTTTTTTCCTATATTCCGTTTACCTCGCCCGTGGTAATGCTGATGCGCATTCCCTTTGGCGTGCCGTTGTGGCAACAACTTATTTCCGTAATCCTTCTGTTCGCCACTTTTGTGGGAATGGTTTGGTTCGCCGCCAAAATTTATCGTGTAGGCATTTTGATGTATGGAAAAAAGCCATCGTATAAAGAAATTTTCAAATGGCTTAAATATTAATGAAACCTATCATTCCCCGTGATTTTTAGGTTTAAAAAAAGAAAATTTAAATGTACCGAATACTCATAATTGAAGATGAAGCTGCCATCCGCCGGGTACTGGTAAAAATTCTGTCCGAAGAAAACCAAGGCTACGAGGTTTTTGAGGCCGAAGATGGTTTGGCCGGAATGGAAATGATAAAGAAAGACGATTTCGATTTGGTGCTCTGCGACATAAAAATGCCAAAAATGGATGGCGTGGAAGTGCTGGAGGCCGTCAAAAAAATTAAACCCGATATCCCAATGGTAATGATTTCCGGCCACGGCGATCTTGAAACGGCCGTAAACACCATGAAATTGGGCGCCTTCGACTATATTTCAAAACCGCCAGACTTAAACCGGTTGCTCAATACGGTTCGCATCGCGCTGGACCGAAAAAAACTGGTGGTAGAAAATACGCGACTGAAAAAGAAAGTTTCCAAAAATTATGAAATGGTTGGCGAATCGCCCGCCATTGCACAGATAAAGGAAATGATCGAAAAAGTGGCTCCCACGGAAGCCCGGGTGCTGATTACCGGGCCAAATGGTACGGGCAAGGAACTGGTGGCGCATTGGCTGCACCAAAAAAGTGAGCGCAGCAATGGGCCATTGATCGAGGTGAACTGTGCGGCCATCCCCAGTGAATTGATAGAGAGTGAACTTTTTGGCCACGTGAAAGGTGCTTTTACCTCCGCCAACAAGGATCGCGCAGGAAAATTTGAGGCTGCAAACGGAGGCACCATTTTCTTAGACGAAGTGGGCGATATGAGTCTTTCCGCCCAAGCCAAAGTGCTGCGCGCACTGCAGGAAAACAAGGTGCAGCGCGTTGGCAGCGACAAGGATATCAAAGTGGATGTTCGGGTGATAACCGCAACCAATAAAAATTTAAAAAAGGAAATAGAGGAAGGAAATTTTCGGGAAGATCTTTATCACCGTTTGGCGGTAATTCTTATAAAAGTGCCTTCTTTAAACGATCGTCGGGAAGATATTCCGTTGTTGATTGAATATTTTAGCGAGAAGATTTCCGCCGAACACGGAACTTCCCCAAAGAAATTTTCCTCCAAGGCAGTAAAATTATTGCAGGAATATGATTGGACCGGCAACATCCGCGAGCTCCGCAATGTCGTGGAACGATTGATTATCTTGGGCGGAAAGGAAATCAGCGAAGAAGACGTGAAGCTTTTTGCGAGTAAATAGGTTGGGAGTCTATGAGTCTATGAGTCTATGAGTTTAGGGGTTTAGGGGTTTAGGGGTTTAAAAGTTTATGAGTTTAGGGGTTTAAAAGTTTAAAAGTTTAAAGTTTTACATTTTTCGGTTTTGAATTTTTCGGTTTTACATTTTTCGGTTTTGAATTTATCATTTTAATTTTTAATATACTCCTGCGGCATACGAATCACCAGAAATACTAGTATTTATGAAAGATATAACTATCGAAGATTTTAAAGTTAGCGGGCCCATTCAACTCGATGGCACGCGTACTGACTTTTCGCTGAACGCCTCGCAACACGAACTGAAAGACCATTTAAAGGACACCCGGAAAAAATTGGGCAAACTTCAGGACACGCTCTATGCCCACGGCAAATATGCCGTCTTGATCTGTCTGCAAGGAATGGATACCGCCGGAAAGGATAGCCTGATCCGCGAGGTTTTCAAAGATTTTAACGCGCGTGGGGTAGTGGTCCACAGTTTTAAAACGCCCACCGCACTCGAAAAAAGACACGACTACCTTTGGCGCCATTATATTGCCTTGCCGGAACGCGGCAAATTTGGGGTTTTTAACCGCACCCATTATGAAAATGTATTGGTAACCCGGGTCCATCCCGAATATATTTTGGGTGAAAATCTGCCGAACGTGAACAGCCTAGACGATATTAACGCAGCTTTTTGGGACCGAAGGTTTCAGCAGATAAACGACTTTGAAAGGACCATTCAAGAAAATGGAACTATTATTTTTAAGTTTTTTCTGAATATTTCCAAAGAAGAACAGAAAAACCGACAACTCCGCCGATTGGACAAACCGGAAAAAAACTGGAAATTCTCCCCGGGCGATTTGGACGAAAGGGAGCTTTGGGAAGACTATAGAAAATGCTATGAAGAAGCCATCAACCGAACCTCAAAAACCCATGCGCCGTGGTATATTATTCCGTCCGACGATAAAAAGACCTCCCGCGTCATTGTTGCCGAAATTATGCTACAGGAACTTAAAAAATATAAGGACATCAAAGAACCGGAGTTGGACGATGACATAAAAGCCAAAATTTCCGAATATCGCGAACGCCTTAAAAATGACTGATTTGGCGTATATTTTTTTTAACAAGCCTATTTAAATTGTAATAAAATCCATTCATGAAACTACCATTGCTCCCCACGCTCGTTCTCACCTTTCTTATTTCTTCTGCAAGTATTGCCCAGCAGGCGCAACAAGATTCCGTTATGCTGCGAAAACTTTACACCACGGCCCTAACCGACGGGAAGGCCTATGAGTGGTTGGATTATCTTTCCAATGAGATTGGTGGCAGACTTTCGGGATCCTATGAAGCTGAACTGGCGGTGAAATTTACCGAGGCGGAATTGCAGAAGCTCGGTTTGGACAAAGTTTGGCTCCAGCCGGTAATGGTGCCAAAATGGACGCGCGGTTTTAAAGAGTATGCCTACATTGAATCGCCCACGGGGGAAAAAACCATAACCGATATTTGTGCACTGGGCGGTTCGGTGGCCACCCCAAACCTTGGAATTAAGGCAGAAGTGGTGGAAGTAAACGGTTTGGAAGAACTTGCCACAATCGGCAAAGATAAATTGGAGGGAAAAATAGTATTCTACAACAGGCCGATGCAAGCCGATTTAATTGAAACTTTTGAAGCCTACAGCGGCTGTGTGGACCAACGCTTCGCCGGCGCGGCCGAAGCGGCAAAATATGGCGCAGTGGGGGTCATTGTGCGTTCCATGAATTTGCGGCTGGACGATTTTCCGCATACCGGAGCAATGAGTTATGGCGATATGCCCGTAAACCAACGCATTCCCGCGGCGGCAATCAGCACCAACGGCGCTGAATATTTAAGCAGCTTGCTGAAATTGCAACCGCGATTGTTGTTCTATTTCAAACAAAATTGCAAAACCTTTGACGATGTGCAGTCCTATAATGTCATTGGGGAAATTACCGGCAGCACCAAAGCGAATGAATATATGGTGGTGGGCGGCCATTTGGACAGTTGGGACCTCGCCGACGGCGCCCACGATGATGGTGCGGGCTGTGTACAGAGTATGGAGGTGCTGCGACTTTTCAAAAAAGTTGGCTATAGACCCAAGCATACCATTCGCGTTGTGCTTTTTATGAATGAAGAAAATGGGCTGCGCGGCGGAAAAAAATATGCCGAGGAAGCCAAAAGAAAGAACGAAATCCATCGCTTTGCCTTGGAAAGTGATGCGGGAGGCTTTACGCCACGTGGTTTTTCGTTTGAAACGAACGAGACCAATTTCAAAAAGGCACAAAGTTGGGAATCACTTTTTAAACCCTATTTGATCCATTCTTTTGAGAAGGGTCACGGCGGTGCGGATATTGGTCCGTTAAAGGGAAATATTGATGTGCTCGCCGGCCTGCGCCCCGATAGCCAGCGCTATTTTGACTATCACCACGCACCAAACGACACCTTTGATGCCGTCAACAAACGCGAACTCGAGCTCGGTGCCGCCACCATGGCCAGTTTGGTTTATCTATTTGATGCCCACGGAACGGATTAAGCTTTAAACTTATGCTTTATGCTTTAGACTTTAAGCTTTTAGCTGTTTTTACCACCAAGTTATAAAGAACCGCTCCACCTTTTGGGGCGTTTTTTTGTAGATCAACGGAGACTTTTTCAAACTTAATTGAGCATCTATCAATGGTTTTACTTCTGAAAAAGAAAGCCATTTGTTAAGGGTACGTATTGGCAGAAGCCATTCTTTTTTGGATGGAATGGCGTACTGCGCTGTTTCTTCTGCCTTGAATTCGGAGGGTTTTATGTAGTGGCCCACAATGCAATCTTGAATGTTAATAGGAAAAGATTCGCGGCCCATTTTCTTCGGAATAAATAAAAATCCTTTTAAGCACAATTGCTGCGATGATGGTTTCGGAATGCCGAGAGTTTCCAATTTTTGGAGGGTTTCGGGTGTGTTGAGCAACGGGAATTGTTTCAGTCTTAATTTTTCAAGCTTCTCAAAAAGGCTGTCCTTCCGGTTGGGGCCGATCCATTTTTTCGCCTCTAAACCGTTTATGTTTTCTTCGTATAAAAAAAACTTACAGGCCAATTCAATATGCACCACTTCGCCGGTTTTTAGATTTCGCACTATATAATCCAGCTCGCCTAAGGTTTCGCGTTCGGTTATGTTTGCGGTGGATGTGGGTGCAGTTATTTGAAGATTGGCGGCAAGCAATTGAAATGCTTCCGATTGTTTTAAATAGGCTTCAAAACACGCTTCCGCCTGCTTTCCCAATACTCCGTCCTTCGGAAAGGCGAAAGGGTTTTTTCCAACTGGTTCCGCGGCAAATTCAAAATTTTGAAAGTACGGTGCCGAAGTGACCCGAAGTTGGGGCGACTGTACAAAATGCCGTAAAATTTCCGAGCTGTCTATGGTTATCTTTTTAGAACGCTTTCATATTTTGAAATCCAATCCGCTACCGACATTTTCGAACTAAGTTCGCCCAATAGCCCATAGGGAATATTTTTTGGGTTCTTGAAACGGATGCAACTTTTGCCCATGTCAAGCTTTCCGTCGGCTCGCTTGGGATATTCGGAGGTAAACCATTCAAAAAGCACTGCATCGGTATAAATACCCATATGGTAAAAGCCAATATGGTTTTTTTGCGAGGCAATACTCATAAACGGCAACGGATCTTTCGGGTTGCAGTGGTAGCCGTCAGGATAGATACTGTGTGGCACCACATAGCCCAGCATGCCGTACTGCATGGTTTCCTGAAAACCGGGCGGAAGATTGTCCAGTATCGTTTGCCGCAATTGCTGCATTACTTCCTTCCGCTCTTCGGGTAGCGCTGTCAGATACGCTTCGGGAGTCTTTGCCTTGGATTGCATACTTTTTGAATTTGCTTTATAAAATAAAGATATGGATTTTTAACCGCATACTTTAGTTACGTTTTCGGATCTTTTCGGAATACTTCCACGAGATTAAAAATTAAAATACAAAATGCCACCCAAATAAAACCAGCAATATACCCACCTGCAATGTCCGAGGGAAAATGGACGCCCAAATAAATCCTGCTAAGGCCAATGGCCAAAATGATTAGGATGAGCAGCAGGATGATGGCGACTTTCAAAAATCTGTTTATTTTAAACCTAACAAAAAGATAGATTACGAAACCATAAAACGCCATCGCACTCATTGCGTGACCACTTGGATAGCTTAGGGTTTCCACCGAAACCATATGTTCCAAATCGGGTCTGGCCCTGTCTATAAAGCGTTTGAGCATGGTGTTGGAAAGGGAAGCCAAAATCAGTACGAACACAGTTTGGGCCACGCCCCGCCATTTTTTAAAAAAGAAGAATGAAATAAATCCCGAAAGGATGATTACCGTTAAATAGCCATACAAATCGCCCACTTCGGTCATAAAAATAAAAAACTGGGTGCGCGCCGGTGTGCGATAGGAAATAACACTGTTCGTGATGGATTGGTCATAAACAGGCAGGACCTCTTCTTTGATTCCCTCGGTTAGTTCAATAAAAAGATTGATGCCGCCAATGACCACTGCCAATGCAACCAGAACCGTTATTATATAGGGCAGTTTGCTGTTGTATTGCTGAAAGTTGCTGATTAAAAAAGCCTTTATTCGCTGCACCCAAATAAGAAGGATTTCTTTCATAGAACGGAATCGGGTTTAATTTAAAATTACAGAACTTTAAAGATAAACTTTATTTTGCGGTACTACGGCTTTAACTGTTCCGATCCTTGGAAAAGGGCAAAATTGCTTAAGTTCTTAAAATTTTTTCCATTGCTTTACCTTTTGCCAATTCGTCTATCAATTTGTCGAGATAGCGAATTTTTTGCATCAAGGGTTCGGCGATTTCCTCCACACGGTAGCCGCAGATGAGACCGGTTATTTTCGAAACGTTCGGATTGAGTTTGGGCGCGTTCGTGAAAAAATCTTCAAAAGTGGTTTTTTTGTCGAGTATTTCCTTCAATTGGGCATCATTATAGCCCGTAAGCCAACCAATAATGGTGTTTACTTCTGCTTGGGTGCGGCCCTTTTTTTCAGCTTTGGCCACATAATGTGGATAGACGCTCGCAAAGGCCATTTTATAGATTCGCTCGTTATTCATTGGGTTATGATGGATTCAATTTTCTTCGGACTTAGTCGCGGATGTATTTTTCAACGAATTTTTGGAACACCTTTTTGTGGAGCTCCAAATTCATATTCCCCGAAAGGGAGGCGCGCACTATGTAGTCCTTATCGCCCTCTTTAGTGGTCCCTTGGGTTGAGGTTGCCGGGATGGTCCAGTAACTGCCTTTCAATTGCCCATAGCTAACGCAGAACTTGCACTCATCGGGAATTTCGGTAATCATTAAATGGATGAGCTTTAAATTCAGGGCTCTTTTGTGGGCTTCCCTTTCCGCATCGGAATTTCCTTTCGTGGGAAGGTCCAATGAAAACACCGAGGGAGTAAAGCCTTTCGCCGCCAATTCCTCGGAAACGAAATTAATCTTTGCTTCCGGAAGGATCTCTTTTATAAAGTTTACAAACTCGCGGGTATTTACGTAGGCATCATAAATGCGTTGGTTCATGGAGGGCAGTTGCTCGGCCAGTATTTTATACTGTAGTGCCGTGGCCTCATTATCGCAGAGCGTTAGGTGCACTTCAATTTTTTCCATCAAATCGTGGGTCTTGTTATTGCCCACTACATACCCCGCCGTACATTTTCCGCCGCTGGGGAATTTAGAGCCACTGGCATAGGAAAGGGCCCTCACTTTTGAAAGAATAGCCCCTTCCCCCAAAAAGTGATAGTTGGGGCAAAAGGTTTGGTCGAGAATAAACACGGGGTCTATGGCAGTTTTGCCGTTTGCGGTTTTGCGCTTTTTGCTTAAAACGGCTTTTAATTGTTGCAAATCGGGCACTTCCACGCGGGGATTGGTGGGTATTTCGGCAATAATGTAGGGCACGGCATCTTCCTTGGCGACTTCGGTTAAAACGGTGTCTATGCTCTGCACCATATCGTTATCGCCGTCCACCAATAAATCTACAATTTCCACATTGTCAAGGCAAGCCGCCACGCGCCTTGCTTGGTCGTTGGTGCCGCCGTAACAGTTGGGTGGCACGAGGAATTTGATGGGTTTTTCTGGATGTTTTTCCTGGGCCTCGTCGATTAACCCCATCATTATAGCGTATTGAATGGAAAGCCCGCTGGAAGCAACCAACGGGATCGTAGGTGAGGCGGTTATTTTCTGTATGGAGTTAAGCACGCTTTTTTTATCTTCCGAAACATTGCTTTTGGGTTCGGCTATCGTTTTTTCAGCAACAAGCGCCTTAAGAGCCACAAGACAATTGGCGGGCGTCATCGCGATGGTTTCCCTTCTGCGGACGTGCTGTATTTCTGAAATATAAGCTTCGTTCCTTTCGCCATTTACCGTTATAATGCTTCCGAGGGTGCCGTAAAGATTTATGTGAAAATCTACGTTGGGGTTGAGGTCCTGCGTTCCAATTTCATCTTTTTGTGAAATGAAAACGGTAGCGCCTTCAAACTTCGGAATGGCTGCAAGGGAATCGAGCTGTTTCAGTTCAAAGTGATAGCCATATACATTTCGAATTAGTTCAGCATCGAAAAAAGGGGGTAGGCCATCGGTATAAAGAATTTGGGTGTTCTTCTTTGCCAATAAACTCTTCCGAAGGATGGCCAAAACAGGGGCCGTTTTTGAGGCAAAACTAATGACGCTCTCGGGTTTAAGATGGTTTATCTTGGCAATGGCCCATTCCAAAACACTGGAAAGCGGATGCCCCAAGCGGATATAATCGTAGGCGGTGGGCAGTTGTTTTAGGGCCGCGTTTTCGGCATTATTTTCATTGTAAAGGTTTTCAAACTGCTCTAAAAATTGGATCTTTGCCAAACTTTCATTGTAAATATCGAGCCTGTGGGTAGTCAGGTTTAGCCAGTCTTTTGGCATATTTTCCAACACCTCTTTAATATAATTTTGCACATTAGTGTCTTGCATCTTTTTTGCTTTAAAATGGGTTGGCAAGGTACAGTAATTAGATTTTTTCCAAAGGGTTTTAGGACTTTTGTAACTATAAATGTTTTGAACTTTCTTTTGAAAGTTATTGCACAGAATACTATTTTTTAGGTAAAAATAGTGTGTAACCAAAGGGCTAGCTTTCTCCAAGGTGCACTATCAAATGCCAAGACCTCAAAGGTCTGTTCAAGTATGATGAATAAGCCAATATATAATAGAATTGGGTGAACTTTTCCGTTTCTTAACTTGTCCCAAATCAAGGCAACTATTATCAGACTATCTGCAAGAACCAATGCAAACCAAATCTCAGGATTGGGAATATTGGGAAAGAAATGGCGGAAGCGAAACCACGCAGGCCACAACACCACAATCGTTGCAAGGAGCATCAGTCGTTTATGCACCTTTGGTTTTTTTCTATAATAAACGCCCAATACCACTAAACTAAAAAACATAAGTCCCGATGTGAGTACGCCAACAAACCCAGAATAGGCTGTAATCCCCAAACCTAATCCCAACTCTTTTTTAACCGCGAAAAGCCCCACGGGCACCAATGTAATAAATACCCCCGCGGCTACAAAAATGCCGAAAACACCGAGCATTTTGTGGATATGGTATTTTTTAAATTGAATTAAACTGCTTTGTACCAGAAATAAAATAATCCACATAAAGGCAAAAGCACCGTGAACGTGCACGGTCCAAGGAGCCGTAAAAGTTCCCTTACCAACGGAAATAAAAAACGTTTTTGAAAAACCTATAAAAGCCACGAGTATTGCAACGACCGCCATTACAAAGAAAAAAGACGGTTTTTTGCGCTTTGCGCTCGGAATTGCCGCAACTTTCATAACACTCGAATATTTGGTGGAAATATGGATTTAAATATAAGGAATTAATTGAATGGAAGTCTTTTACGGAGTATGGATTATTTTAATTCTGGCTATTTCCAGCGCCATTAAAAAATCAAAAAATCACCTATTGGGTTTTATTCATTCAAATGGTTGGATTTGAGCGGGATGCACCCGCTCGTTGGGGTTAGAGGGAAAAACTTAAAATTCAATCTAGTTTTGATTGTTCCATTCGCCGTTCAAAAATGCTAAGGTTCTGCGTGTAAAATCTGCACTATTTAAGGGTCCTTCATGGGGCATATGCCAGCCATTGGGTACAATAAAAAGATGTGCGTTGGGGATTGTGGTGAACATTTCCCAGGCATTGGAAACGGGAACAAAGTCATTATCGCCGTGAACTATTAGGGTGCGTGCTTTTATTCTTGAAAGTTGCTCTGAAGTTATGACGGGGTCTCCCACAAGTTTATGAAAGTGATAGAACTGTTGCGCCAGCTGCATCCCCTTTTCGGCGCCGTGCAATTTTTCGCCATCATTGAACTTATAAAAATCTTCAGGCTTGGCATTGTGTTTAATAAATTCCCGAGTTTCCGTACTGAAATTTAATTGCGCACTCACTGGCACAATAGCTTCAAAACGTTCTGGTTGTAAATGTGCAACATAGAGGGCAATAATTCCGCCGCTGCTATGCCCAATCACTTTTGCTTTTTCGATTTTTAAATTGTCCATTAACATCAGCAAATCCTGAGCGGCTACTGCATGCAGAAAAACATTGGTAGTGTCTGGGTTTGTGGAACGGCCGTGCCCGCGCATATCCCAAGCTATTATACGATAGTGTTTTGATAGTTCGGGAATAAAAGCTTTCCAGTCTGATGCAGTCCTGCCAAACCCGTGAAGCAGAAATAATGGCGCTCCTTGGCCGTACTCTTCATAATATATTTTGGCACCATTTACAGTGGTAAAACTGCCATTTACTGAAATTGGTTCTTGCGCGTTTAGGTAAGGTGCTGCTATAAATAATAGGATGATAGCACTAAAAAGGAAGCTCTTTTTCATTTTGGACAGGATTTAAATGATGCATATAGTTAAAAATACAACATTTAGGAATTGGTTGGTGCTCGGCAACCTTGTAAAAGAACCCTTAGTGGGATGCGTATTGAAAAGTATTGGAAATTAGGCTAAGACCTATTAAAGCTTGTTGAAGAGTACATTGCCTAAACCAGAGGCCAGCAATTGTCCGGCGGCGTTTATAGTAAAGGGGGTGGCATTGGTAGCGCCGTCGTCATAATCTAGGGTCAAGGTGTTTTCGCTGCTGCTCCAGCTAAAGGGCCGCAGGTTTGAAATTGCGGTACCGTCTGGCTGGGCTATGTATTCAGTACTGTAGCCGTTGCCTTCCGTATTAAAATACAGTTTATAGTCATATTCCGCGCTAAAGTCGCTGCGTTGCCATACGCCAAGTATGCTTTTGGTTGATTCTGCATTGTTATTTTTTTCATCGTTGTTGCAGGATAGGAGTGTTGTGATAGCGAGAAAGAGAACGGTGGCTTTAAGCGATTTATATGGTTTCATTTAGCGAAAGAAGTGTGATTGTTGTTGCTTTAGATGGGTTAAAAGTATGGAATAAAGTTGATAAATATCTTTGGTGTTTAGCAGGTTTATTCTTCAATACTATAAGCAGTACGCTCGCCATAGTGGGGCAATTGGTTTTAAAGGATTTGCAATTGGCTACGCAGAAGTTACAATTAATTTTGCAGCAATTGCCATTGGCTATGCAGGAGATGAAATGTGCTTTGCGGGAGTTGCAAATGGCTTTGCGGGAGATGAAATGTGCTTTGCGGGAGTTGCAAGTGGCTTTGCGGGAGTTGTGATTGCCTTTGTATGTGTTGCAATTGGCAATGTATATTGTACTTTTAGTAATCTATGTTCTGTAATTGGGAAAGTTTGCATTGCCAATGCGCTGTTTAGATGGGCACGCTTTGCACTTCAGCTTGGCTCAGTGCAGGCGCCAGCGCGCCAGAGGGGTTTTTGCCTGTGGTTCTCACTGTTGCGGGCACACGTTGCAAACGTGCGCTAGCGGGGGTTTGACGGTGGTCTCGTGCATATTTTTCACTTTTAATTAGGGTGAAAATTTACGTGAATTCAGGTGATTTTGAAAGGTTTTTTAAGGTTTTATCTGCCACGGAATGGAACAGGGCCGCGGTGGGTGGTATCGCAGTAGTGGGAATCCACCCGGCCATAGGGCATAGGGTAAAATCGTTCGTTTTTTATAACGGTTTTTTTGGAATAATAAGGCTTCCTAAGCCGGTGCGCTAGCGCGGGAGACTACTCGGCCTTAAACTGTTTCATGGCTTCCAGTGGCTCTATGGAATTTACGTTTTTAAATTGGGATGGGTCGTACTGGCTGAGAATTTTATATTCCGAATCCTCGCGAGGGTGGAAACTTGAAAAATCTGCTTCAGTGATGGGGCTGGTAGCAAGGGTCAATATTTCTCTTTGTTCCAGGGCACGGCCTTCCAAAAGCAAATCGAACGCCACTTTATTTTTGTTACTATTATTGTTTTCAATGAATTTAAGCGGTCTATGGACATAAATATACTGGCCGGAACGTTCGTTGATGTATTTTGGGAAATAGGTTTGTGTGGCTTCGTCCTTTGAATAGATCACTGTGCCCTGCATCATATCTTCCACCGCTTTGATTCCCAGCAATAATTTCAAATTCACCTTTTCGCCTGTTTTGCCTTCGGCATAGGCATATTCCATTTTCGCGATGGCATAATCGCCGTCGGTTATGTAAAGTTTTCCGGCGAACAACGCCCGGCGGCGGTCCGGCTGAAACGAAACCACATATACCCTTTGGTTTTGATATTGCGTAATTTCCTCCAACGTATACTCATAGTTCTCTGGCTCGGTCACGAAATCGTATTTATTTTCTGTGAAAAACTGCGCTTTCTGAAAGGAATTGTAGAGACGGGAACTCACATCATTATATTTAATTTTTCTATCGTCCTTTTTTTGTTTTCTCTTCTTTTCCGAGGCCAGGGAAAGGGAATCTTCCACGGTAATGAGGCCCGTTTTCAGTTTATAGGTTTTTGTAGTGTCCAGATGTTTAAGCATCACCCGGGTTGCTTTTTCCTGAATATCCTCAAACGAAGTACGGTTGTGAATGTCCATCAATTTGGTGGCCTTGTGTATTTCCAGCTTGCAGTTTTTGTTGCCGTTGGTGTAGAGGTCGCTCCAAATATCGGTGTAGGCCTCGGCGGGAGGACGGTTTATTATTTGGCGTTCCAAGGCGGCTAGTTCCGCATTGCTGGCAGCCAGTTGGTTTTTGCTGAAATGCGTAGATTTTTCAACCGCTACTTTCACATTGGCAGGATCAAAAAAAGAACTTTCCCGCGTGAAGGTTTCCAGTTTTGCCGGCGCATCGTTGTAATTTTTTGGAAGATTGCGCCGCACCCGTGCCATTAGCGTATCAACATTTATTAGCTTGTTGCTAACGTACACGGTCTCCAGTTGGTTCACAGCTTCTACAAGGGTGATGGTGGGTCTTTGAATAATTTCGGCCACGGTAAGCTGCACCGCCCGATAGCCCATTGCCGAAATGGTCACCCGCGTTTGTGGGTCGGCACTGGCATTGAAAAAGGAAAAATAGCCCTCCATATTTGTGATAACGCCGTCGTTTTTCCCATACTGTACGGTAACGAAGGGGATGGGCTCCTTTGTTTTGGCATCCATAACGCGGCCCGATGTTTCCTGGGCAGTAGCGCTAAAAGCAGCAATTAAAAGTAAAGAAAGAATTTGGCGGGTAAAGGTGCTACGCATAAAAATGGTTTTGTGAAGAAGACGTTTGCGCTATGGTTTTGTTACACCGGCTTTGGCCTATTGTGATTTATTATAAATGCGCAATTAAGATTTTTCCTTCCCAAAATCCGGCATTATTGTTCCTTCTCCAAATCTTCCTTGCTGTCGCCGCCCTGACTGTACAGTTGATTTTCCTCATCGGGCAGGCCGCTCTGGCTCTTGTCCTTCGTGGCCCAATTGCTGCCGGGCACATCTAGATCGTCGCTGCTGAAATCCACCTTTTCCTTCCGGTCCCGAAGCTGCTGGTCGTCGCCACCGTCGCCGTGGATGTTTTCCTGCCGCAATAGGTCCTTATCGTGCTTGGTGATGTTTGGATTGTAGGGTAGATTTTCTTTGGAAGTTTTTTCTTGTTTTTTCATAGCCTTAAATTTTGTTTTTTTTAAAATTAAGAAATCCTTTAACCCATCCAAAGCGGTTTAACGCGGGATAGGTAGAACTATAACAAAACATTAATAACCCAAAGGGAAATTTGGAAGGAAAATAAGAGTTGTCAAAATACTATTTACCGCCGAGCATATTGGAACCTTTAGTGGGAAGGAGCCAAAATCTCGATCTCCCTTTAAAATAATTCCTCGTCATTAGTGCTTACTATTGCGTGTATGTGGCTGGTCATATACACATAGGCGTGTACCCGTAGCCCCTTGTGTGCTATACAATAGTTGAAGGATGCATCTAGAATTTTAGTATACTCTGAGCGAATAAATATATCTACCCAATCTATTACCGTTAGAGTGATGAACGTAGGTTGCTGGCCGTCTATTACTTTGTATTTTTGAGACATCCCTTAAAAATACAAAAATTGGGGTTTGGTTGTGTGGCGGGTCGCATTGCAAATGCGCTGATTAGATGGGCACGCTTTGCAAAAGCGCGCCAGGGGGAGTTGCAATTGGCTATGCGGGAGTTGCAAATGGCTTTGCGGGAGTTGCAAATGGCTTTGCGGGAGTTGCAAATGGCTTTGAGGGAGTTGTAATTGGCTATGCAAGAGTTGTAATTAGCTATGTGTGAGTTGTAATTGGCTATGCAAGAGTTGCAAATGGCTATGCAAGAGTTGCAAATGGCTATGCAAGAGTTGTAATTGGCTATGCAAGAGTTGCAAATGGCTTTGCAAGAGTTGCAAATGGCTTTGCAAGAGTTGTAAATGGCTATGCAAGAGTTGCAAATGGCTATGCAAGAGTTGCAAATGGCTATGCGGGAGTTGTGATTGCCTTTGTATGTGTTGCAATTGGCAATGTATATTGTACTTTTAGTAATCTATGATCTGTAATTGGGAAAATTCGCATTGCAAATGCGCTATTTAGATGTATGCTTTGCAAATGCGCGCCAGAGGGGACGCATTGGGCAGCGAAGACTTTCCATAAAGAAAGAAGCAATCATATTTTCATCATTTGATATTATATGTTTTTTCATCATCTTTGAAGACAAGTAAAATTTTAGATATGGGAACAAAAATTTTTGAGGCTGATTGTTTTATTATTTGCCCTTTAGGAAGTGAAAATTCAGAAGACCGAAGGCACTCCGATAAACTTTTGAATCACGTATTTAAACCAGTTTTGGATGCGAAGCAATACAATACAATTAGGGCAGATCAAGTTGCGAAAGTCGGTTTAATAACAACACAAATTATAAATTATATTCTTGAAAGTTCATTAGTTATTGCAGATTTAACTAATCAAAATCCTAATGTCTTTTATGAATTAGCTTTAAGACATGCGAGTCGTCTTCCCTATATTCAAGTAATATCTAAAGGGCAAAAAATTCCCTTTGATCTTAGTGGAATAAGAACAATCGAGATTGACATTCAAGATCTTGATGATGTGGAAAGGGCAAAAGAGGCTATAAACAATCAGATAGATGAGATAGAAAATGGACATATTCCTGATTCTCCTGTAACTGTAGCAACAACAACACAATTATTGCGTGATAATGCAGAATTTGCAGAAAATATTGTAGCTAGGATATACCATTCATTAAATTCTTTTGGTGGTGGCTATGGTTATGAAGAAAGCAAAGCTTTGGAATCTATAGAAAGAAAATTATGGGGTTTCAGAGAATTTGGAATGATAAGTTTGGAAGATATAGAAACAAAACTCGATGAAATTTTAAATAGATTAGATGACTTAGAAAAACGATAAAAATGAATTTTTATATTATCATTTTTAAACAATAATCATTGATTTTTTTTATACTTTTTTCAATGTTTTCGTCTTTTCTATAGTATTTCCAATCAATATTAATTCCTCGATCATTTAATTCTCTTTTAATAGTGGCTTTACTATTTCCGTCAATTATAATTTCTTGTAATTGTTTAGAAAATTTGAGTTGTTCATTTAAAGGAATTTTGCTTTTTTCTAATGATTGCAACCAAAATCTACCACTTTGACGACCTAATCTTTTCTCCCCAACTATATCAAAAATTTTATCAAAGAGATAAATTGGAGTATTTATCATTGAATCATTTTTAAATTCGAAAGGTTTTACAGAAGTAATTGATTTAATGTTATCATCATTTATAAGATGTTCTCTCTCACAAAAAAATATCCAAAAGCTTCCATCTTTACCATGATGTTCTTCATCATTCACAGCAAATAATAAAGATGTTTCCCAACTAATAGACCAATCCATTAATCGAGTTTTCAATCCTAAGTGCTGCGCTTGGAAAAGAGTATACCAATCATTTCTTAATTCAAAATTATCACCTTCTTTAAAGGGTCTTCTAACACTCTCAATTTTACCCTTTTTTACACTTTCCATAAAAGAATTGTATAGGCACTCTTCTCGTTGTGCTAATTCTGAAATTTCAAAATTATATCTACCTAAGCCGGGTAATAATTTATATTCACGAAGACTATGACCTCTATAATTCTCCATGTGGGTTCTGCCGAACCTATACCATTGAATTTGTTTTATGATTTCATACAATTCGGAAACTGATTTTATTTTCATAATATTTTTTTAAAATTATTGAAAAGTAATGCATATTCTACTGATACCCCGCCGCCTGCAACTTAAACAACTCCGCATACAATTTTGGGTGTGCCATAAGCTCTTGGTGGGTGCCCAGCTCCAGCACCTGGCCGTGCTGTAATACCAAAATACGGTCTGCCATCCGCACGGTGCTAAAGCGGTGGCTAATAATAATGCTGGTCTTGCCTTGGGTGAGGGCTATAAAGCGTTCAAAAACATCGTACTCCGCCTGCGCATCCAGCGCGCTGGTGGGCTCGTCCAGCACCATCACATCTGCATCCTTCATATAGGCGCGGGCCAGGGCCACTTTTTGCCACTGCCCGCCGCTTAGTTCGGTGCCTTTGTAAAACCTTCTGCCCAGACGTTGTTCCAATCCGTCCGCCATTTCAGTCACCACTTGTTCCGCGAGGCTTTTGCTGGCGGCGTAGTTTATTATTTCGTCGTTCTGCACTTGGTCTATATTGCCCACGGCTATGTTTTCGCGCAGCGTAAACTCATATTTAAAAAAGTCCTGAAAGATCACGCCGAAACGTTTTCGGTATTCGTCCACATCAAACTGGTTTATGTTGATGCCGTCCAAAAGGATTTCGCCTTGGGTGGGTTCGTAAAAGCGGAGGAAGAGTTTTATAAGTGTGGTCTTGCCTGCGCCGTTTTGGCCCACAAAAGCCATCTTTTCACCTGCCTTTAGGGAAAAGGTAACGCCTTTCAACACTTCTCCCTCGCTGCCGGGGTAGGCAAAGTGTAGATTGTTCACCTGAAACCCTTCTTTAATGGTTTTGGGCATAGGCGTTTTAGTTTCGGCATTTTGCTCAATAGTTAAATCGATAAAGTCAAAATAATCCTGCAGATAGAGCGCGCTTTCGGAAATACGGGTAAAGCGCGAAAAGAAGCCCTGCAGGTTGTTGCGCAAACGGTTGAAGGACCCGGAAAGGAAGGTGAGCTCCCCGATGGAAATGGCCCCCGTCAGCACGCGCATGATGATGTAAACATAGGCGCCGTAATAACTGAGCACGCCCAGAATGTTGAACAGCGAGCCGTAGAGACTCTGCTTGAGCGACAGTTTTTTGTTGATGAGGTAATAGTCGTTTGAAAGTTTTTTAAAGCGTTCCGCAATAAAATCGGTCAGGCCGAAGAGTTTTATTTCCTTAGCGGTTTGGTTGTTGGCTCCAATGAAGCGAAGGTAATCAAGTTCGCGGCGTTCGGCGGTCCAACTTCTCGCTAACGAATAGCGGGTGCTGCTGAATTTGGCTTCGTTTATAAACGAAGGAATGATGCTGAGAATAAGTATCAATATTAAAATAGGCTCAAAATAAACCAAGCCCGCAATCAGCGAAACCATAGAAATGAGGCTTTCCGCTTGACCCAGCGCATTGGTCATTAAATCTACCCGGCTGTTGGTTTGGGTGCGGGCGCGTTCTAGTTTGTCGTAAAATTCCGGGTCTTCCAGTTGGGCAATGGTGAGCTCGGCGGTCTTGCGGATTATTTTTTCGGAAGACATATTGGAATAGAGGTCGCCCAAAAGGCCGTCGGTTAGGTTTACCAACCTTCCCAAAAGGTCGGAAAGCACCGCCACGCAAAACTCGATGATGACCAAGTTCCAGAGTTGTGTGAAGTCTTGGTTTTCCAGGGAAACCTGCATGATGATTTCATCAATAATCATTTTTCCCACCCAAAGGATAACCACGGGGGTGAAGGCATTTATGAGCCTGGCAAAAATATTCAGCAGAAATAGTTTCGGGCTGCTGCGATAGATTTCCTTAAAAAACCGCGGGATGGTCTTTAGCGCTTTAAAAGAATCCTTGACGCTGGTCTTCTTTTCTTTTTCGGTAATGGATTTTGGGGTGGGTCTGGGCATCCTCAAATTTTACGTTAAGAGTTATGGGTTAAGAGTTATGCGTTGAAACCAATAACGCCTAACTTTTAACTCTTAACTTTTTTAATGAAATACAAAGCTATTGGAAAAAACACAACTACTATCTTTGCGCAAAATTTTTTCCGACTTGGCGCTTTCCGACTATACCAAAGAATTTAAGTACAACACCAAACTGGCCACGCCCGTAATTTTGGGTATGCTGGGCCATCAAGTCGTTGCGCTGGTGGACAATATTATGGTAGGCCAACTGGGCAGTGCCGAGCTGGCAGCAGTTTCGTTGGGAAACAGTTTTATGTTTGTGGCCATGAGCTTGGGCGTTGGGTTTTCAACCGCCATCACGCCTTTAGTAGCGGAGGCCGATGGGGCAGGAGACCGCGAAAAGGGAAAATCTTCCTTTAAGCACGGGCTGTTTTTATGTATGGTGCTGGGGCTGGCGCTCTTCGCCGCGGTAATGTTCGCCAAACCCTTAATGTATGTAATGAAACAACCGCCCGAGGTAGTGGACTTGGCGATGCCCTATCTCACTTTGGTGGCGGCCTCATTGGTGCCGTTGATCATTTTTCAGGGGTTTAAACAGTTCAGCGATGGGCTGTCGATGACGCGATTCCCGATGTATGCTACCATTGTGGCCAATTTGGTAAACGTGCTGCTAAACTATATGTTCATCTTCGGAAAGTTCGGCGCGCCGGCATTGGGCGTGGTCGGTGCGGCCATCGGTACCTTGGCTTCGCGTGTTGTGATGGTAGCCTATCTGTGGTATCTTTTGAGCAGAAAGGAAAAATCGCGCTATTTCGTTACGAATATAAAAATCTTTACTCTTAGTAAAGGAATGTTGAAAAAGCTGCTGAACCTTGGTTTCCCATCGGCGATGCAAATGTTTTTTGAGGTGGCCATCTTCACTTCGGCGGTTTGGCTTTCGGGAATTTTGGGAAAAAATCCACAGGCAGCAAACCAAATTGCCCTGAATCTGGCCAGTATGACCTTTATGGTGGCAATGGGCTTTAGCGTGGCCGCGATGATTCGGGTAGGCAACCAAAAAGGCTTGGGGAATTTTAGGGAACTGCGACGGGTAGCCATTTCCATCGGACTGCTCACCTCTATTTTGGCGCTCGTTTTTGCGGTTTGCTTTATTCTTTTTAATGATTCCCTGCCTAAAATGTTTCTTGATTTTGACAACCTTGCCGATTTTGCCGACAATCACGAAGTGGTCGCAATAGCCGCCCAATTATTGATTATTGCTGCCATTTTTCAGTTTACCGATGCACTGCAAGTGGTGGCCCTGGGTGCGTTGCGGGGAATGCAGGATGTAAAAATTCCAACGGTCATTACTTTCATAGCCTATTGGATTATTGGCTTCCCGATTTCGTATTACCTAAGCATGGAAACTTCCTTGGCAAGCATGGGCATTTGGATTGGCCTTTTGGCAGGCCTATCGGCCAGCGGCATTCTATTATTTATCAGATTTAATTATCTTTCGAAGAAATTGATACGGCTTGGTGCGGGATGAGGAATGCTGGACGCGAAATACTTAAATTTCAAATAAATAACCAAAATCGAAAGAAAAAGAAAAAATAGAGCAAATGAAATTGGAAAAGTACAGACACACGGCCGTGTGTCTTAGCAATAACCCAATAACTGACCCCACACTTAACACTTAACAAATAACCTTTAACCCATAAAAAAATGGACTTCCCAAAATATCTTCTCGGCGACAATAGCGATTATCCTACTGCGATTTTCGTAATACATACTGAATTCCCACGTTTTATAATAAATCTGGAAAATGATGAGGTGGAATGGCTGGAAGATTTTGATGCGCAGGACCAAAAGGAATTGGAAACAGAGGCCGAAAACCTAATTCAGGGTGCAACCGATTTTTACGATCGTGAGATTGCGAGGTATGATGAGGATTAAATTTAAATAACCACGAATACACGAATGTTATAACATACTAATTTGTGTATTCGTGGAAAGAAATTAATTGACTTTTAGACCTACAGAACCATGCTCGACGAACTCCTAAAATACGACACCGAACTTTTCCTATTTCTAAACAATCTCGGAAACCCTTCTTGGGACGGCTTTTGGCGATTTGTTACTGAAAAATGGTCGTCAATTCCGTTGTACGCTTTTCTTCTGTATTTAGTCTTTAAACATTACGGCTGGAAAGGCACTTTGGTAATCATAGTTTGCGTTGCTTTAATGATTACCGCCACCGACCAAATTGCCAGCCTATTTAAATACGGAATAAAGCGCCCAAGACCGTGCAAAGTGGAAGAACTGCAACCCTTAATGCGTTACGTTGCGGATGGTTGCGGTAGGTTTGGTTATTTTTCAGCTCACGCTGCTAGTTCTATGGCTGCTGCAGTTTTTCTTGGGTTAAGCCTTCAGAAATGGTATAAATATTTGCCTTTTCTTTTATTGCTTTGGGCAGTACTTACGGGCTATAGCCGAATTTATCTTGGCGTTCATTATCCATTGGATGTAATTTCGGGAATGGCCTTTGGTGGGCTGACGGGTTGGTTGTTTTACCTGCTTCAAAGATGGGGGCAAAAGCGGTTCAAAACACAAAAAAGCTAACACGTTCCTTCAAAACCTAACATGTCTTTGAGACCTTTTAGGTTTGGTAGCATCACTTCTTAGAAACAATAAACAATTCCCGATATAGTCTCGTTTTATGCGTACGGCTGTCCGGCCCTTTCGGATTCATATCATAGCGCGCAATGTGCTTTCGTTTAAAATCCGAATAAACTTCAGCGAATTGCTCTAAATTGTCTTCCGCAACTAGAACGCCAAATCGATTTTCATTCGGAATTATGTATTGTTCGTCCTTGTTCAACAATTCCATTTTTTCGCCGTAATCCCAAATAAGTTCGGGCGTCATTCCTGAAAATTCGTAGATTTTTAGGTGCTCCTTTTCTTCGAATTTGTGCAATTCGGAAAACGGTTTGTAGTCGGGATTTATCGTGATGGCCTTGCTCAGCGGCAGTCCGAACCAAATTACGGCCACAATAAAGGCGATGGTTAAATAGAAAACAGTTGCAATTTTTCTTCGGAAAAGATTTCGGAACATAAAAATTCCGATGGTAAACAAAGCGAGGGAAAGCAGCACAAACCAAAGCCAATTTCCGGCAATTCCGTCCTTCAAAAAAATATAGCCGCCAACGGGAAAGGCAATTCCTATAAAACCTATTAAACTGAAGTTGAAAAAGACTGGAAACGTTTCGCGCTTATCTTTCAACTCTTTAAATCTTCGGAAGAGATATTCCACATAAAACCCCGTGTTCAGTGCCATCGGAATTAAGACCGGCAGCAAATAGCGCGATTTTTTTTCTGGAATCAACGACAGCAAAATCACCGAAAGCATCGTCCAAAAAAAGGTAAACCGGTAGGCTTTTTTGTTGAAAACCCGATTTTTTAAATAGGGATAAAACAGTGCTATAAACGCGGGAATGGTCCAAACGCCGCTCTGCGTAAAGAAACTCCAGTAATAATAAAACGGTTTTGTTTCATAACTTATCCAGTTGGTGGTTTCCTTTTTGGTGATTTCCGCCGCGGCCGGATCAAAGGTCATTGTGTACCAATGCCACCATCCCGAAACGAGTGTGGCCACTATTAAAAAAGCCAACAACGGCAACCAACGCGTTTTGCAATTTCTGTATTTGTAAACAATTCCGAAGGCAATCAAAAAGGGCAGAAGCAGCGCATAGAGCGAAACGGGCCCTTTGCTCAAAAACGAACAGCCAAAGAAAAGTCCCGCGAGAATTGCGTTTCGGTATTTGTGGGTTTCTTCAGTAAAAAATAAATAGAGTAAATAAATGCAGATTACCATAAACCCGTGGGTGTAAATATCCCACTGCCCATCGCGGGCGGAGGCCACGATATAAAAGGAAGTCGCCATTATCAGGGCACTGATAAAGGCATAAGGATTGTCCCCCTCTCGGTCTCCCCCTAAAGGGGCGAAGGTTATAATTCTTTTGGCGAGTTTATACGAAAACAACACGAGAAAAAGTGTCATAATGGCCGCTGGCAGCCGAAGCGCCCAAATGCTTTTTATTCCAAAGATTGCTGCCGAAAATGCCGTGAGCCAAGTGGGAAGCGGGGGTTTTTGGTAGCGCGGTTCGCCGTTGATGGTCGTGAGCAGCCAATGGCCATCGGTCAGCATTTCGCGGGCAGTGATAAAATTTCGCGCTTCCATAATGTTTACGGGCAACGAATTTAGGTTCACGAAAAAAATGGCCGCGCAAGTGAGCAAAAGGAGTAACAGATAGTTTTTTTCAACTTTCATAACGTGCCTGTTTTTTCCAAATAAAAATATTTCTCACATAAATAATCAAACCAGCTATATGGCCCACAAAAAGCACGGGGTCTTTTCTGAAAATGGCATAGGTTAAAATCAGCGAAGCTCCCAAAACGCTCATCCGCCAAAAGCCCACTGGCAATTGCGAGGTTTTTGTTTTTTCGGAAACGATCCATTGATAAACAAAACGAAGGGTAAAAATAATTTGCGAAACAATCCCCAAAAGCAAAAGCCAAAGTGGAATGGCCTCATTCTTAAAAAGTTTTTCAAGATCGTATTCACCATTATTATAGGCGTAAACGACCACAATCACTGGGAAAACGAATAGGAAGAGTTGTAACAGTTTTGGCGATTTCTGCCATTCGCCCTGTAACTGTAGATTTCTGATGTAGATATAATACGTCAGTGCCTGCCCGAGCATAATAGCGAAATCATCGCGCAAATGGCCATACAGAAAAAGCAAAAATGAAGCCAGCAAGCTCAATTTCCAAAAGGTGGAAGGGGTAATGATGCGCTTGCTTTTTTCGGAAAGAATCCATTGTACGATAAGCCTTCCGCTGAAAAGGATTTGTGCCAAAAAGCCAATGCCGTACACAATCCAGTTGCTCATCCCTTGCTTTCAATCTGGTAGTTGATGTATTTTTTCTTCATCCAAAGATAGGCGAAACAGTCCATCAATGGGCCCAACAATCGGTTCCAAAGTCCAAACTTAGCGGTTCCGGCCACGCGCGGAAAATGTTTTACGGGAACCTGTACTATTTTGCCGTTCTGCAAAAGAATCATCGCAGGCAAAAACCGGTGAAGCCCTTTAAACATGGGGATGCGTTTTGCATAATCGGTCTTTATCACTTTTAAGGGGCAGCCTGTATCGTCCATGCCATCGTGGGTAAAAGCGCGGCGGATTCCGTTCGCAATTTTGGACGACATGTTTTTAACGAATTTGTCCTTTCGGTCGGCACGGACGCCCGTTACCAAATCGTATTCGCCAATGTGTTCCAGCAACAGGTTGAAATCCTTCGGGTCCGTTTGCAAATCGCTGTCAATATAACCCACCAGCGGACTTTCGGCAAAATCAAAACCTGCTTTTATGGCTGCGCTGAGGCCGCGATTTTCCTTAAACGAAATAAAATGGAATGCCTCATTTCGGCTGCAAATAGCCTCGATCAGCGCTTGGCTGTTGTCTTTCGAACCGTCGTTCACAAAAAGAATGGAAGTTTTTTTCGTCGCTATTTTTGTGTATGCCAGCAATTCCTTTTCCACCCGTTGCAGGTTTTCTTCTTCGTTGTAAACGGGCACAATTATGGTGAATTCGTACATCTAAATTTTGGAAAAGGTTTCTGCAAAAGTAATTTTTTTAGTTTAGAAGTTTAAGGGTTTAAAATTTTATATGTTCGGGCTAAAAAGCAAATCATAAAGTAATTGGCCAAAAAAGATGCTATTTTTGCGCTTGAAATAGTTTTTATGAAAACACTCGTTACGGGAGCGGCAGGTTTTATTGGGTCGCATACTGCGGAAAGGTTGAAGCTGTTGGGCCACGAGATAATCGGCATCGATAATTTTTCCGCCTATTACGATCTCAAGCTGAAAAAGCTGAACGCAAAGGCGCTGTCCGAAAAAAATATTGAAATGCATCAATTGGATCTGCGCACCGATACTTTGGCGGCCACACTTCCAAGCGACATCGACTTTATTTTCCATTTTGCCGCCCATCCGGGAATTTCAGATAAATCTACTTTTGAGGATTATTTCAGCAATAATATTTTGGCCACGCAGCGTTTGCTTGATTTTGCCGAAAAGCTACCGAAGAAACCCTATTTTGTAAACATTGCCACTTCGTCCATTTACGGACTGGAAGCTACTTTTCCAGAAACTGCCGCGCCCAAACCTGCGTCGTGGTATGGCGTAACCAAGCTTGCGGCCGAACAATTGGTGCTGGCCAAAGTGCGCGAAAACAAACTGAAAGGAACCTCGTTTCGGCTCTTTTCCGTTTACGGCCCGCGCGAAAGGCCCGACAAACTTTATACGCGACTGATAGACTGCGGTTTGAACAACAAACCGTTTCCACTTTTTGAAGGCAGCGAAAAGCATTTGCGCAGTTTTACATACGTGCAGGATATTGTTGACGGAATTGTAAGTGTTTTCGGGAAAGAGGAAATTTGCAATGGCGAAATTTTCAACCTCGGAACCGAGACCGAAAGCACCACGGCCCAAGGCATTGCAACGGTGGAGGAAATTCTTCAAACACAAATAGTGACCGAAAAAAAACCGCCCCGCGCCGGCGATCAGTCGCGCACCAAGGCCAATATCGACAAGGCCCGGAAATTGCTCGGCTACCATCCACAAACATCGCTAAAGGAAGGATTGATAGCGCAGACCGAATGGTTTAAGAATAATTTTTAACTTCGGGCATCCAATTTTTTTTGGTTTCATAATGCTCAAAATTCTTCAAATAATCATCTTATTGCAAGGGGTTTTTCTTGTCGTGGCTTTGATGGCCAACCGGGAAAAATACCAAAAACCCAGCTTTTGGTTGCTGGTGGGGAGCATAGTGTCTATCCTGTTTTATATTATTGGCGATGATGAAAATGGATTTTTTGAGGAAAATGTAGATTGGTTCTTTTTTGATTCTTCGCTGTTTATCACCTTTCTGTTTTTGTTTGTGGGCTATTTTGTTTCGCAGCGCGAAGTTTTTAAGCCGCGGCACCTCCTTTTCTTTTTGCCCAACCTGCTGTATTTCATCATAGAAATCTACGAAAAATACAACGCGGCCGAAGAGCTAATGGTTGTGGAACTGTTGGAACTTTTGGTAGAATTGACCTTCCTTTCGTACCTACTGGTTACCGTTTGGACCATTCTAAAATCCAATGGGAAGAAATGGATGGCGTTTTTTATATTTCCGTTGGCAATCCTGATGGGGCTGTCGTTGGCCAATGAAATTTTGGGTTGGATCCAAATTGGGCAAATTCCCTATTTCAGCAATCCGGAAAACAACGCGTTTACCCTTGCCATCATTGCCTTTCTTTTCTATTTTATGGCTTGGAAACTGGTGGTGGCCCCTTCCGAAATTGTTCCGTTGGCACAACAGAAAAAATACCGAACTTCAGGTTTAAAGGAGGATTTGGTTGCACTTTACGCCGAAAAAATAATCGCTTTTATGGAAGAAGAAAAGGGCTTTATGGACAGCAATTTATCCCTGACTACTTTGGCCGACCGGTTGCAGATTCCGAAGCAGTACATTTCTGAAATTTTGAATACGCATCTAAACACCAATTTTCAGGATTTCGTGAATGGCTATCGGGTTGCCGCTTTTTTGGAACGACTGAACGACGCCAATTATTCCAACCTTTCCCTGGTGGGCATTGCCACCGATGTGGGCTTCAGTTCAAAATCCAGTTTTTACGCCACCTTCAAAAAGCACAAAGGCGTTACGCCCACCGAGTACCGAAAATCGCTTAAATAACAGCAAAATATGTCCAACATAAACATATAGGACATCATCGGGACACTGCCATTACTGGCTTCATAAGTTTTGGGCTTACCTTCGTGCTTAAATTCATTGCAACGTGTCCAAACTATTTCCCTCCCGGTTTAAACTGCTTTTTTACTTTGTAAAAACCTTTATCCTTCTTTCCACCTTAATCCGCCTCATTTTTGTTATTTGGGTTTTTAAGGAATTGGAATTCTCCTTGATCCAAATCGGAAAAACCTTCCTCATAGGTTTCTTGTTCGATCTGGGAACGGTTTCGTTTTTCGCGCTGCCCTATGCGCTCTATTTATTGGCTTTTCCCCGGCGGTGGCACGGGTCTGTTTTTGATAGGATCGTAACTTGGTTTGCGTATTCGTTGGGGCTTGTAATCTTTCTCTTTTCCTTTTTTGCCGAAATCACTTTTTGGGAAGAATTCAAAAACCGGTTCAACTTTATTGCGGTAGATTATTTGATTTACACCTATGAAGTAGTAAAGAATATCAACGAATCCTATCCCATTCCTTGGCTGATCGCGGGAATTTTAATCCTTACCGCAATCCTTCTATTTATGACCGTTCGAAGGGGAGTTTTTATGGCAACCTTCCAAAGCAAAAATACTTTTAGGGAAAAGCTGTTCCCCACCTTGCTTGTTTTGGGAACTGTGTTGGTTTTTGCTTTCTTCGTAAAAAACAAGGATGCCGAGCAATTTGAAAATCGCTACAATAACGAAATCGCAAAAACGGGTATTTACTCCTTCTTTGCTGCCTTTCGGAACAACGAACTTTCCTATGCCGATTTTTACAAAACCCTACCTATAAAAGAAGCTTTTGCCGAGGTGAAAACCGAGTTTAAAGATCGCGGCGACAGTCTGCTTTTCCCTGAAAAGGAATTGATATATCGAAATATTTCGAATACAGATTCCCTTCCCGAAAAAAGGCCGAACGTGATTTTTATTTGTGTGGAAAGTCTTAGCGCAAAGTTTCTCGGAAGCTTCGGAAACACCGAGAACATAACACCAACTTTGGATTCCTTAGCGGGCCACAGCGTGTTTTTTACCAACCTTTTTGCCACCGGAACCCGCACCGTTCGGGGAATGGAGGCGATTACCCTTTCCATTCCGCCTACCCCGGGCCGAAGCATCGTGAAGCGCGAAAACAACCAGCAACTTTTTACTATTGGTGAGGTTTTTAGGCAGAAAGGCTATAACAGAAACTTCTTTTATGGAGGTGATGGCTATTTTGACAATATGAACAGCTTTTTTGGCGGAAACGGGTTCAACATTGTGGACCGTGGCCGTGGATTTTTGATGGATGAAAGCATCACCACAACCCGCACCAATATTGAGGATGACGAGGTGACTTTTGAAAATGCTTGGGGAATTGCCGATGAAGATATTTACAACAAAGTAATCAAAATTGCCGATGAAGCCCACAGTGCAGGGAAACCGTTTTTCGATTTTGTGATGACTACTTCCAATCACCGGCCCTACACTTATCCCGAAGGAAAAATAGACATTCCGTCGGGTTCGGGGCGGAGCGGCGCCGTAAAATATACCGACTATGCAATTGGCGAATTTTTGAAAAACGCCCAAAAAAGGGAATGGTTCAAAAACACGGTCATCATTATTATGGCCGACCATTGCGCCTCCAGCGCCGGAAGGCAGG
Organism: Aequorivita sp.; assembly: GCA_048268785.1. GTDB lineage: Bacteria > Bacteroidota > Bacteroidia > Flavobacteriales > Flavobacteriaceae > Aequorivita. Next base: position 79,097 of record JBLWUV010000003.1, on the reverse strand, counting down.
AATTGGACATAAAAAATTACCACATTCCCGCCTTGATGCTGAATCTTCCCAACACGCCGCCCCAAAAAGTTGATAAAATGGCGTCTCAGATCGATATTTTCCCCACCTTGTTTTCACTTTTAAATTGGAACTACGCTACCAATTTATACGGCACCGATATTTTAAAAATGAAACCCTCCGAAGAACGCGCTTTTGTGGGCACCTACCGAAAACTTGGCCTTTTAAAGGCAGATGGCAAGGTAATGGTGCTGGGCGACCAAAGGGCTTCAAATTTTTATGAATGGAATCGGGAAAGCAACGAACTTTTGCCATTAAAGGAAAATGAAGCTTTCTTGAGAGAAATTATTTCAAACTATCAAACTGCCGACTATTTATTTAGAAATGATGGGTTGAAATTAACCACGCTCGGAATTGAAAACTAACATCCATTTTATTGTAAATCCCATTGCAGGAAAAGGGAAAAACGAACTTTCCGCGGATATGTTGGAAGGCCATTTTCCGAACTCTGAATTTATAGTTTCAATAAAGAAAACCGAATTTGTGCTACACGCCACGGCGCTCACAAAAGCCTCCATTGAAGAGGGCGCGCAGATTATAGTTGCCTGTGGGGGCGACGGCACCATCAACGAGGTTGCTTCCTGTTTGGTCAATACCAAAGTGGTTTTGGGAATTTTACCGATGGGTTCGGGGAACGGTTTAGCTTCCAACTTAAGAATTCCGAAGAATTTAAAGAAAGCGCTCAATATCATTAAAGCGCAAAAGGTTATTGCCATCGACACCGGCACCATCAATGGCGAACCGTTTTTTAGCAATGTTGGCGTTGGTTTTGACGCCCACGTAATTTCAGACTTTGAGGAAAACACCACCCGAAGGCTATTCAGTTACGTGAAATCCACCTTTCGCACGCTGAAAAAATATGACTATAAAAGTGTGCTGGAACTAAAATGCAACGGAACCTCCGAATTGGTTTCGCCTTTTCTTCTTTTCGTTTCAAATTCCAACCAAATGGGTTACAAAATGAGTTTAACGCCCCGGGCTTCCTTGCAGGACGGCGTGTTGGATGTGATTATTGTGCCGAAACTTTCACGTTTCAAACTCGGTCTTTTTACATTGCTATTTCTTTTTAAAAAGCATCATTGGCTGAAAGAGGTGCGATTTGACCAAACCACGGCCTTGCAAATTAAAAGTCTTGACAATTCAATTTTAAAGTCCCAAAAGGATGGAGGGCTTTTCGAATTGAAAGAAGCGTGTGTTGAAATTGCCATCCATCCAAAAAATTTGATTGTTTGTGTAAAAAAATAGGAAAATGAAAAAAGTAGCCGAAGTAACGTTTGTCTTTTGGATAATGAAAATCTGCGCCACCACCTTAGGCGAAACCGCCGGCGATATGCTGTCGATGACCTTCAATATTGGTTATGGACTTAGTTCCGTTATCTTGATCGGCTTTTTTATTGCGACCCTCGTGGCGCAGTTGAGCGTAAAAAAATACATTCCCGTTTTGTACTGGTTGGTTATAATCGCCACAAGCACGGCCGGCACAACAATGTCTGACTTTATGGATAGAACCTTGGGTCTGGGTTATGCAGTGGGGGCATCCATATTGGCGATTATGCTCGTTTCCATACTGTTTATTTGGTACAAAAGAGAGGGTTCACTTTCGGTTACCGATATTAAAAACTTTAGGCCCGAAATGTTCTATTGGATCACCATTTTAATCTCCAATACGTTGGGAACGGCGCTCGGAGATTACCTCGCCGATGACTCTGGGCTGGGTTTCGCCGGTGGGGCATTGTTGATTGGTTCGCTAATTTTGATTACCGCACTTTTGCATTATTTCACCAAAATTTCTTCGGTAATCCTATTTTGGATAGCCTTCGTACTAACAAGGCCTTTCGGGGCCACCTTTGGCGACCTGCTCACAAAACCCACCGACAAGGGAGGTTTGGATCTGGGCACTATTGGTTCCTCTTCGGTGCTTTTCGCTATTTTAGTAATCTTGATTGTATATGCAACCGTAACGCAACGAAGCGAAAAGGAAGCAATTTAAAACCGTAAGCAATGAAAACATTCGTCAGCAGTATTTCCGGCAAGGAATTTCCCGAAAGCGAAAAAATGCACGCCAAGGCCATCCGCAAAGCTATTTTCGATTTAATCAAAAAAGACAATCCTTCATTCGGCCACAATAGTTTTCTATCGGTTTCGGAACTGAACGTGTACCGCCAAAAATATATTTCCGACTATCTGTTGGACGAGGTGGGCGAATTGGGAGCGCTTGAAAAGGATGTTTTGGAAACCATTCAAAAGCAAGAATCAATTTCGTCGAAAATAATTTTGGACGAAGCTTCGGCAAAATTTACCTATGGACAGCGACTGGCCGATACCATTGCCAGTTTCGGGGGAAGTTGGAAGTTTATCATCATTTTCTGCAGTTTTATTTTGGTTTGGATGTGCATCAACATTGTTTTTTTGGCTGCCAAACCTTTTGACCCCTATCCTTTTATTTTGTTGAACTTAATTCTTTCGTGTTTGGCGGCATTGCAGGCACCCGTGATTATGATGAGCCAAAACCGGCAAGAGGAAAAGGACCGTGAGCGGGCAAAACAGGATTATATGATCAACCTTAAATCCGAACTTGAAATACGGATGCTTCACGAAAAATTGGATCATTTAATCATTCACCAACAACAGGAATTATTGAACATTCAGCAAGTGCAAGTAGAAATGATGGAGGACATTATGAAGCAGTTGACCAAAAAATAATCCATAGCGGCTACCCAAGAGCCAGTAATTTTTCCGCAGCCTCAAAAGGCGTAGTCCGGTTTTCATCCAAAGCTATTAGTTGTTTTTCGAGTTCCAGTTTTACGGCAGGATTTGCATAAAACTCGCTTTTCAATCGACTTTCAATGGTCTGCATCAGCCAGAATTTATTCTGTTCCTTTCTTTTGTGGTCGAAATAGCCGTTGGTTTTTACGGCTTCAAAATAGCTTGAAACCACTTCCCAGATTTCAGCGATGCCTTCATTTTTAAGGGCGCTGCACAAAAGTGTTTTTGGTTCCCAACCGCTTTCCTTTGCCGGATAAAGGTGCAAGGCGCGATTAAATTCGTTTTTCGCCATCTTTGCGGCCTTTAAATTGTCGCCATCGGCTTTATTGATGATGATGGTATCTGCCATTTCCATAATGCCGCGCTTAATGCCCTGCAGTTCATCGCCCGCGCCGGCCAGCTTTAGCAATAAAAAGAAATCGGTCATGGAATGTACGGCCGTTTCACTTTGGCCCACGCCCACAGTTTCTATCAATATAACATCGAAGCCTGCAGCCTCACAGAGAATAATCGTTTCCCGCGTTTTTCGGGCAACACCTCCCAAAGTGTCGCCACTGGCCGAAGGACGGATGTAGGCGTTCGCTTCTTTAACCAAGCTTTCCATCCGCGTTTTGTCGCCAAGAATGCTTCCTTTGCTGATGCTGCTGCTGGGGTCCACAGTGAGCACGGCCACTTTTTTTCCTTCGGCAATCAATAGATTTCCAAAACTTTCTATAAAGGTACTCTTTCCAACCCCCGGAACGCCAGTGATGCCAATGCGAATGGAACGGTTGGCGTGGGGCAAACAGCTTTCAATAATTTCCTTGGCTTGGGTTTGGTGTTTTGCCGCGGTGCTCTCAATAATGGTAATGGCTTGGCTTAGGGCGGTTTGGTTGTGATCTAAAATTCCTGAAACCAATGCCGCCACTGTTTGTGGCTTTCTTTTTAGGGACTGGAATTTTTTGGCAATGGCCCTATTCAAGCTTTCCGGTTGCGAAACCCCTTCTTTTTCGCTAAGTGCGCCATTATTTTTTTTTGCTGCAGCCACTGTGTGAATTTAGGACAAATTTATGAATATGTTTTTTCAAAAAAGTCATTTCCGCTGTATCTTGGAAAATCAATAATCCAAAAAAATAGAAAAAATGAAAACTCTATATGAAGCTACGGCCACGGCGGTTGGAGGGCGAAAGGGCCACGTTAGCACAGACGACGGCAAGATTGAAATGGAACTTTCAGTGCCAAAAGGACTGGGTGGCGATGATGGAAAAGGAACCAACCCCGAACAACTTTTCGGGAGTGCCTACGCGGCTTGTTTTGGGAGCGCCCTTCAACTGGTTGCTGAAAAGAAGAAAATAAAATTGGGCGACGATATGAGCGTAACGGCTACTATCGAAATTGGAAAAACAAAGGATGGCGACCTGCAACTTCGCGCTACCTTGGATTGCTACTTGCCCGGAGTCGATATAGAAACTGGCGAGGCATTGGTGAACAAGGCCCATGAGGTTTGTCCATATTCCCGCGCGACCCGCGATAATATAACCGTTACCCTGAATCTATTGTTGGACGAAGATTAAAAAACACACGCCTTCAATAAAAAAGCCCCTAAATTCAGGGGCCTTTTTTTTTACATTGCTTTTAAGTTTATCACCTTTCCGGAAGTGTCTTTCTTGGGAGTATTTTTAGCGACTTCTTCTTTCGGATGGTCTTCCACAAACGGACTTTTCTTGGTCTGTTGGGCGGCCTGTTTTATGTACCATTCCAGTTGGTATTTATGCTTTTCCAACAATTCCAAAATGCTATCGGGCAATTCGCGACGCTCCAAAAGTTCGTCGTAGCGTTTAATGTTGTTGCGGTCCCGATTGATGCAGGATTTTACGATGGCCTCGGCGTCAAAATCTTCCAAAGCTTCTTTTATTTCCTGCCAGGTTCGGTCCAGATTTCCTTTTTCCGCATCTTGTTTTAAGGGCTCGATGTCGCGCGCGTGCAATTCATTGGAAATGTCATGGCTCATGCGGTTCCGCTCCACGGCCATATAATTTAAAAACCGCTTCAAATCGGTAGTCTGTGCATCTTGGGCGGCATTGTAATACAGTTTTTCTGCCTCAAAACAGGCTACCAGCAAACGGTTTAATTTGTCAAAATCGGCGTATTTCTTTTTCATAGGTTGATGGTTTTATCAAATTTAGCATAAAATAAACCTGATTTCTAAATCTAAACATTTTTTTATTAATACTTAACAGGAAATTATGAACTAAATCTATAGTATACATTTCATATAGTATGCCAAAAAAATAACGGATTGAATTTCTTTATAAAATGAAAGGAAAGGAATGCCACTTTGAAAAAATTTTGTAATGAAGCTGATATTCAAAGAGTTTAAGCCAATTTTCCCAAAGTTTTTATAAGTTTTAAAATAACAATGCAGTCAGATTTTTTGAAAAAAAATTCGAAATTTTGCAACATGCCTATCCTTTCGTCGTCCTTTAGGCGAACAGCAACCAAAAAAAACCATCAAGTTTGTCCGATTTGTTACTTGTAGCGGAATGTAAACAATGCAACCGAAAGGCGCAAATGGCCTTGTACACAAAATATTGTGACGGAATGTTTGTCGTTGCCCAGAGGTACTTAAAGGATACCGCCGCCGCGGAAGATGCCATGCAGGAGGCTTTTATTAAGGCATTCAAGAAACTGGAGCAGTTTAAGGGAGACGTCACCTTTGGGGCCTGGTTGAAACGGATCGTAATAAATACTTGTTTGGACGCCATCAAATCGCGAAAAATGGAGCTTCAACCTTTGAATGAAGAGGTGGTGGGCTTGGTGGAAGAAGATGCAGATTGGTCTATCGCAGAGGGCACCTCCATTGCCGAAGTGCTCGCCGCAATAGAGGAATTGCCCGAAAATTATAAAACCACCGTAAAATTGTTTTTAATTGAAGGCTATGACCATCAGGAAATTTCGGAAATACTGCAGATTTCTGAAAATGCCTCCCGCACTTATCTGCACCGTGGAAAATTGAAATTGAAAGATAAATTAAAACACTTGCGCTATGGAACAGGATATTAAAAAAATGCTCGCAAGCTTCCGGCCGGAAGCCACCAAACCACCCGTGGGACACGAGGCGCGCTTTGAGGCGAAGTTGGCCCGGACTTTTCCGCAAAGGAAATTAAAGAAGAAAGTGGAAACTTTTTATTGGATGAAAATAGCTGCCGTAGCGGTAATCGTTTTAGCGGTTAGTTTTTTCGGCTACCAGCGGTTAACCCAAAATTCCATTCCCAAAAACCAACCGGTGGTTAACAATACCGAAAAAGGAGCAGAAAACACCGCGAACCCAAAGCTCAGTTTGGCTACCCTTTCGCCCGATCTGAAAAAGGTAGAGGAATTTTACAGGGCGGGTATCAATGTGCAGTTGGCTTCCCTGAAAATTACCGACGACAATCGGGAGCTGGTAGATGGCTATATGCAACGGCTCGCCGCATTGAATAAGGAATACAATAGGCTCAACGCAGAATTGAACCAATACGGGCCTTCTGAGGCCACCGTTACCGCACTGATCGACAATTTGAAACTTCGTCTGGAGCTGCTGTTCAAACTGAAAAACAAATTAAAAGAACTTAAAAATCAAAACAATGAAGAATTTAATGCAATTCAATCGTAAGGCGCGGTGGATCCTTTTGTGGGTCGCCCCATTTGCTTTTTCGCAATCCAATTATATCGAAAGTTTCAACGTGGGCGAGCAGGTGGAGGTTTCGGTGAACACCTCGTTTACCAATGTGGTTTTTGAAACCTGGAACAAAAACAAGGTTGAGGTAGAGGCTTATATTGAAGGCGATGCTCTTTCCAAAAAGGAAAAACAGGAACTGATGGACCAGTGGGATCTGCGGGTAACCGGCAATAGCAAAAAAGTGAGCATCTCCTCAAACGCAGTGGCTCCCCCATTTAATGTAGCCCCGTTGCCGGGATCCGATTTTGTTGGCCCTTTAATGGATAACCTGGTTTTGCCCTTGATGCAAAATATTCAAATACCTCCGCTTCCTGATGACTTTATGGAAAATATTGGCAATATTCATTTTGACTACGAAGAATATAAAAAGGACGAGGAAGGCTATATGAAAAAATTTGAGGCCCAAATGGACAAAAAATTTGGAAAGGACTTTGAGCAGAAAATGGAGGAATGGGGCAAAAATGTTGAAAAGTCCTTGAATGACCGACAGGCCGATAGCATAGGGGAGGCCTACGGTAAACGGATGGAAGCCTGGGGCGAGGATTTTGGCAAACGCATGGAGGCCTGGGGCGAGGAATATGGCAAAAAAATGGAAGCCTGGGCCCAACAGTTTGATGGCGAAGGAGGCGACTATTCAAAAACCGTAAGGAAAAGTCCGAATGGAACGGCCATCGTTATCAAAGGAAGTGGAAGAACTTCCACCAAGGCGCAGAAAACGATAATAATTCGGCTTCCGAAAAATACCAAAATGGAAGTGAATGTGCGCCACGGCGACTTAAAAATGGCCGATGTTCACAATGTTAGGGCCAATTTGGACTATACGCCATTTAGAGCCAAAAGCATTGATGGGGGGCAAACCCTCATCAATGCCTCTTATGCGCCGGTAACCGTAGATCTTTGGAAACAGGGCGTGTTGAACGTGAAGTTTGTGAATGAATGTAGCATAGCAACCGTCCAGAATCTAAACCTGCAGGCCAATTCCAGCGATGTGCGCATTGGCACCATTTCAAAACAAGCGTTTCTTTCGGGTTCCTTTGGCGATTTGGAGGTTTCCAAAATTGCCGATGGATTTGAAACGATAGACATCAGGCTGGAAAATACCGATGCAAACTTGGGACTTCCATCCGCACCGTTTTCGTTCTATTTCACTGGAAAAAAATCGACCCTTAACTATCCAAAATCGCTGCAGCTGAAACAATCCAAAAGCGCGAATGGTGTTTTGGTAAAAGGTTTCAGCCAAAATAATGCCTCCAACAAAACCATCACCATCAACTCCAATTTCAGCAATGTTTCGCTCCAATAATCTATTTATAAATGCCAAATGGAGCATTGCTTTCCCCAATTGCAACCAATAAAAAAACCCCTTTCCAAAAAATGAAAAGGGGCCGCACCTCGGTGCATTGAATTAGGGAGTCTGCTTATTGTTTAACAATTTTCAGATTTTCTACCTTCCCATTGCTGGAAACCTTCACAAAATATACACCGCTCGATAGGGCAGCAACATTCATTTCGTTTCGGTTTTCGGAATAGGTTACATTGGAAACCAACTGGCCGGTTACCGTGTAAACAGCAACAGCATCAATAGCTTCTTTTGAATTTAGGTGAAGGATGTCTTCCACCGGGTTGGGGAAAAACGCAATTTCGTTTTGGGATACATTGTTCGTGCCCAAGATTAGATCGTCAAGATACACCATCCAACCTTCAGCGAATGGTGGGCCGTTTAACCAACCGGCCACATATTTTCCGTTCGGCGAAATGGCTATTGCAGTGCCCAATAAACCATCGGCAGTGTTTACGGTAATGCCGTTATCGGCCAAAACATCTTTTAGGAAACGAGGCTGATCGCCCAGAGAGGGGTGATAGATAATAGCATCCCTAACCTGAAAATCCCTTTTTTTGGGAAGCTACAAAGTTACGGTTTGATTGGGTTTCTGGTCATTTTTTCCGCACAAAAATCGCGACAACTGCGGCGGTCAAGGTTCCGAACCCAAATGCTCCAATGGCAGATTGCCAGATGTAGTTGTTGATATTGAAATAGGCGTTTGCCTTCTCGCGGGTCATCATATCATTGGTCACGGAATATTCGATTACGTTATTGAAATATTCGGGGGTTATATAATTATGGGTTATATATTGGGCCAGCGGGGAAAGCAATGCTACAAAAACACTGAGAATCAGACCCGAAACAAAACCCTGCAGCCAAGTTATTTTTCCTGCGTAAACGCGACGCCGTTTTTCGCGAAGCGCGAGCACGTACATTAAAATGGCAAAGGGCGCGAAAAAGAGCGTTAGCCATTGGTGGTCCGCAATCTGCTCCTCGTGCCATCCCATTGTTTTTTCAAAGAGCATCCACAGGAGCATGGCAATGGTGAAGAGGATGGCCCATTTGAATTCGATGGAGATTTTTTTCATATTACTATTTTTTGGGAACTAAAGATACTCGATTTCTGCAATAAAAAAATCCCGAAGCCATTGGATCCGGGACTTTTTTTAGCGTCGTTTTTAAAACTATGCCCTTTTCATAAGTATTTCCATGGTTTTTACTTCCTTGCCATCGGGACCGGTCTCGTACATTTCCATACGGCGGGTGTTGTCGTCCACGATGGTATAAACCTCGCGCACCTGTTTTTCCTTGCCGGTGATAGGATCGACCATATTACCTTTTAAGATGATCGTTTTATTACCTTCATCATAAGTGCCGCGCAATACCCCGAGCCCGGTGCCCATATTGTCTATCCAGGTAGAGATGTATTCGTTGGTGGCATTGTCATAGGCCAGGGTGGAACGGCCTTCAAAATCGGCGCCCATCATGTTGCCGGTATAGGTGCCCACTTGGTAGCGACCGCCCATGATCATTTTAATATCGGTGGTGGAGGTGGCCTTTTCTTCTTCGGGGCCCATCCAGAAGGTCATTTCGTTGTTCCATTTGCCTTCCTCGGCGGCCATCATTTTGTGGGGCTCGCCGGGGGTCATGTACGCCTCCCAGGCCTTTTGCATGGCCACGGAGTCCATGGGTTCTTCTGTTATTTCAGGGGTTTCGGTAGCCGTGGTGTCTACTACCACTACGGGTTCCTCGGTTTCCATCTTGTCCTTTTTTTCGTTGTTGCAGGCCACAAAGGCCAAGGCAAGACAGGCTAAGGTAAAAAGTGATTTTTTCATACGGTTTGGTTTTTAAGGTGTTGATTTTGAAAACGAAGGTATGAAAAAAACGAACAAAATTTTATGGTATAAAACCATAAAAGTTTGATAGTCAATAAATAGGAGTGCAGGTATCTTTGGTATTAGCTATAAAAAATCCCGAAGCCAAGCCCCGGGATCTATAAACTTCATAACGGTTAAATTTAAATTTACAAAACCGTCTTACGTTCTAAGTCCTACCGTCCTACGTCAAAGACGACCTACTCATCCACCAAAACCCAATCACCTTTATCCAACAAAGGAATGGCTTGTTTGAATTTCATGCTTTTGTTCTCGCCGCTCATCACGTGCTTGATGGTCACCTTGTCGTTACGGTTAATCTTGGGCCGCTCGCGGGTGATGGTTTCGGTTATTTGTTGCCGTTGCGGTTGTGTATTTCCCGCGGCACGGGCCTGGGCGGCGCGCTCGTCCATATTGGGAATTTCATCCTTCTGCTCGCTCAGTTTTTCCTTCTGTTTTACCTCGCGTGCTTCTTGGATCTGTTGTTGATTTTCCTGTGGCAATTCACCTTTGAATAGGAACGAAATCACGTCCTTATTTACCTTTTCAATCATTGCTTTAAAGAGCTCAAAGGCCTCGAATTTATAGATAAGCAAGGGGTCTTTCTGTTCGTGCACCGCAAGCTGAACGGATTGTTTAAGCTCGTCCATTTTGCGTAAATGGGTTTTCCAGGCATCGTCAATAATTGCGAGGGTAATGTTTTTTTCAAAATCGTTTACCAACTGTTTTCCTTCAGTTTCATAGGCCTTTTCAAGGTCGGTGGCCACATTAAGGGTCTTTACGCCATCGGTAAAGGGAACCAAAATTCGCTTGTATTTGTCCTTTTGGGTTTCATATACATTTTTGATTACCGGAAAGGCCATCTGTGCATTGCGCGCCATCTTGTCCTGATAGTGCAGATAGGCTGCTTTATAAACCTTGCCCGCGATTTCCTTGGCATCCATTTTCTCAAATTCCTTTTCGGAAATGGGCGAGCTCATACTAAAGAAGCGGATAAGCTCAAAGTCGAAATTCTTATAGTCCTGCGCCAGCTTGTTGCTTTCGGCAATTACCTCGGCGGTGTCGTAAATCATATTCGCAATATCCACGCGAAGTCTGTCGCCAAATAGGGCGTGGTATCTTCGTTTGTAAACTACTTCGCGCTGGGCGTTCATTACATCGTCATACTCAAGCAGTCTTTTACGAATACCAAAGTTGTTTTCCTCTACCTTTTTCTGTGCCCGTTCAATAGATTTTGAAATCATACTGTGCTGGATCACTTCGCCTTCCTTCAAGCCCATTCTATCCATCATTTTTGCAATCCGCTCGCTTCCGAAGAGGCGCATCAAATTGTCTTCCAACGATACATAAAACTGCGAGCTTCCGGGGTCACCCTGACGGCCACTACGCCCTCGCAACTGTCGGTCCACGCGGCGCGAGTCGTGGCGCTCGGTGCCCACAATGGCAAGTCCGCCGGCTTTTTTCACCTCGTCGCTCAACTTAATATCCGTACCCCGACCGGCCATGTTGGTGGCAATGGTAACAATACCGCTCTTACCGGCTTCGGCCACGATGTCTGCCTCGCGTTTGTGGAGCTTGGCGTTCAACACATTGTGGTTTATATTTCGGATGCTCAACATTCGGCTCAACAATTCTGAAATTTCCACGGAAGTGGTACCGATAAGCACCGGACGCCCAGCTTTGGAAAGTGCCACCACTTCCTCGATTACGGCGTTATATTTTTCACGTTTGGTCTTATAAATTTTGTCTTCGCGGTCGTGGCGCGCAATGGGGCGGTTGGTGGGAATTTCCACCACGTCCAGTTTGTAGATTTCCCAAAGTTCACCAGCTTCCGTTACTGCGGTACCCGTCATTCCGGAAAGTTTGCGGTACATCCGGAAGTAATTCTGAAGGGTTATGGTCGCAAAAGTCTGGGTGGCTGCTTCAATTTTCACGTTTTCCTTGGCTTCGATGGCTTGGTGAAGTCCGTCGCTATAACGGCGCCCGTCCATAATACGGCCGGTCTGCTCGTCCACAATCAACACTTTGTTTTCCATCACTACATACTGGTCGTCCTTTTCAAAAAGCGTGTAGGCCTTTAACAACTGGTTCATTGTGTGGATGCGCTCGCTTTTAACGGAGAAGTCGCGGAAGAGATCTTCTTTTAGCGCAACCTCTTCCTCTTTGGGAAGCCCTTTTCTTTCAATCTCGGCAATTTCAGTGCCTATTTCGGGCATTACGAAGAAATCGGGATCGCCTTCGCCCGAAAGGTAATCCACCCCTTTGTCGGTAAGTTCTATTTGGTTGTTTTTTTCGTCAATTACGAAGTAAAGCTCGGCATCTACCTTGGGCATCTCGCGGTTGTTGTCGCTCATGTAGTGGTTTTCCGTTTTCTGAAGAATTTGCTTTACGCCTTCTTCCGAAAGAAATTTAATGAGCGCCTTATTTTTTGGAAGCCCGCGATAGACCCGCAACAATTGGAAGCCGCCTTCTTTTTCATCGCCATCCTTTATCAACCGTTTTGCTTCCGCCAAAACGCCTGTTAAGTATTTTTTCTGTACTTCCACGATGTCGTGGATCTTGGGTTTCAACTCGTTAAATTCGTGGCGGTCGCCTTCGGGCACGGGCCCGGAAATAATAAGCGGGGTTCGCGCATCGTCGATCAAAACAGAATCCACCTCATCCACAATGGCGTAGTGGTGGGGCCGCTGAACAAGGTCGTCGGGGGCGTGGGCCATATTGTCGCGCAGATAATCGAAACCAAATTCGTTGTTGGTGCCATAAGTTATATCGGCCATATAGGCCTTTCTGCGGGCGGCGGAATTGGGTCGGTGGTTGTCGATACAGTCCACCGTTAGGCCGTGAAATTGGAAGAGTGGCGCCATCCACGCGCTGTCGCGTTTGGCAAGATAATCGTTAACGGTAACCAAATGGACTCCGTTGCCGGCCAGGGCGTTTAGGTACATCGGCAGGGTAGCCACCAAGGTTTTTCCTTCCCCGGTCTGCATTTCTGCCACCTTGCCTTCGTGCAGGGCAATACCGCCTATTAGCTGCACGTCGTAATGGACCATATCCCAAGTAATGGGCTTTCCGGCCGCATCCCAGGAGTTGCTCCAAATGGCCTTGTCGTCTTCGAGGGTAATATAATCTTTATCGGCCGAAATTTCGCGATCAAAAGGAGTGGCTGTCACCGTTAGGGTGGTGTTTTCCTTAAAGCGTTTGGCGGTTTCTTTCATCACCGCAAAGGCTTCGGGCAGGATTTTGCTCAGGGTGGCCTTTTCTATTTCGTAGCGGTCGTCCTTTAGCTTGTCTATTTGATTGTAGAGATCTTCTTTTTTGTTGATGTCCTCTTCGGTTTCCGATTCCTTTTGAAGGGCATCAATTTGGTCCTGTATGTCTTTTTGTGCGTCTTTTATTTCCTTTCGGAAGAAATCGGACTTGGCGCGAAGTTCATCGTGGGAAAGTTTTTCGAGGGCTGCCTCATGTTTCTTCACTTCATCAACCAGCGGTTGTATTTGGCTTATATCTTTTTTTGATTTATCGCCTACAAAAATTTTTAGTACGTTGTCTAATATTCCCATGATTTTTTATTTTGATGCGTCACATTGCACTGTGACCTTATATATTTTAAAGTGCGGCAATCGCAGCACTGTTTTTTTTATTTCGATATCTATTTATATATCACGAATACGAATGTTTTTTTGACCAATCCTTCGTAACGTCTTGGTGTTTTTATGTATTTCTATTTCCTACTTTAAAACCACAACTACTTTATTCCCTTGTACAAATTAACGATCGAACAAATAATCCGCGTATTTGTGGTTTAACTTTTTCGATACTTTTTAAATAAAAAAAAGCCTCGAAAAGCGAGACTTTTAGTATTATTTTTTAATTGTTCCCAAAACCTTGGGCTTAATATTCATCCTCATTCCAAAGATAATCATCGTCCGTAGGGTAATCGGCCCAGATTTCTTCAATGGAGTCGTAGGAATCGCCTTCGTCTTCAATAGCTTGAAGGTTTTCCACTACTTCCAGTGGGGCACCGGTCCTGATCGCGTAGTCAATCAACTCGTCCTTGGTTGCGGGCCAGGGCGCATCGCTTAAATAGGATGCCAATTCTAATGTCCAGTACATAGCACTTTAGGTTTTAATTTTCTGCAAAAGTAATTTTTTAGATCAAAAAGTCAAGAAAAATCCAAATTATTTCTGCCGTATTTTAAAGAACGTTTCTTGCGTGTTGATTATCAGTTATTTATTATTGAGTTATTAAGGCAATAGGAAGCGATGAAGCGAATTTTCTATATATTAAATTAACCCAATAACTCAACAACTCAATAACTCAATAACCCAATAACCAAATAACCAAATAACTCAAGAACCCAATAACTTAATAGCTCACAACTTCTCCGGAATCCACTGGGTTTCTTCCGCGTTGGTGTCTTTGGACAACTTTCGTGCCAGCACAAAGAGATAGTCAGATAGTCGGTTTAAATATTTCAATACCCTTTCATCGATGGGTTCATTTTCATTTAAAAGGGTAGCGCGGCGTTCGGCTCGGCGGCAAACGGTACGCGCTATGTGACAAGATGACACGGTGGTATTGCCTCCCGGCAGGATGAAATGGGTCATCGGTGGCAGGGCATCGTTCATTCGGTCCATTTCGTTTTCCAAAAGGGTAATATCCTCTTCTTTGATTTTGGGGATGTTTAGGCGTTCCTTACCACTTTTAAGCGTTGCCCTGGCGGGATCGGTGGCCAAAATTGCGCCCAGTGTAAAAAGCCTATCCTGGATATGAATGAGCATTTCTTTGCTTCGCGAATCGATATTCTGGGTGCGAATCAGTCCAAGGTGCGAGTTTAACTCGTCCACGGTGCCGTAGCTCTCGATGCGGATGTGGTGCTTGGGAACGCGCGTACCGCCAAAGAGGGCAGTGGTGCCCGCGTCGCCGGTTTTGGTGTATATTTTCATCTTAATGTTTATAGTTTATCGTTCGTGGTTTTCAAAATTACGAATAACTAACTTAAAACTGACCTGGGATGGTGTAATGAAAAAAAGAATTATTAAATAGTGTCGAGTAGGTCCCATATGGATATGTCGCGTGCTTTAGCTATTATGCCAATAGTTAGAATGTTTGGAGTTACTTTTTCTTTTTCAATTTTGTAAATATATTGCCTGTCTTTAGGGTCCGTTCTGCCAGTTCTGTTTGGGAAAGATTATTTTTCTTTCTTGCCAATTTTATGGCCATACCTAAATTTATGGGAAGTTTTTTTTAAGTTTTGGAATATCTTCTTCACATACATTTGGCATCCAAGTAAATTCTTGTTTTAGGAAAACAATTATTCTCTTATTGGAACAATGCAAAAGAAGTGGATATTTCAGATCTTGAAAAGGGAATGTATTTTTTAAAAATAATGACTGAAAATGCAAGTTTTGTAAAAAAAATTCTCAAAAAGTAGATTGGTCAAATGTTGTTGAGGTTTTTTAGCAAATATAACAGCTGCCGCCAACTGCAATCGGCTACCGTTCTCTTTCCTTTTCCCGTTCCTTTTTTCGCTCATAATAGCTGCTTCGGAAGTTCCGGTTGCGGCGCTCCCTTTGGTTGGCTGAGTTGCGTTTGTTCCAAAAGTAAAGAACGATGAGCAGCAGAATTCCCCCGATTATTAAGATTATTGGATTTGAAATGTCGAAATTCATTTGTCAAAGGTATAATAGGAAAATATAAAACCGAAAAATGTAAAATGTAAAACCGTAAAATGTAAAATGTAAAACTGTGAAAGCTTTTGCATAACCATTCACAAATTCACGAGAAAGCAGGAAAATGTAAAGCCTAAAACTAAAAAACTGAAAAACCGTAAAACTGTGAAAGCCGAAAAATTATGCTTCACAATTCTCCATCCATTCAAAATCAACATTCAAAATCCAACATTCAAAATTCAACATTCAAAATACAACATTCAAAATACAACATTCAAAATTCAAAATTCAACATTCAAAATCAACTCCCCACAACCTCTTTCTTCGTATCGCTTTCTACCATTCCATCGCGAAGGCGGATGATGCGGTGTGCGTTTTCGGCAATTTCCTCTTCGTGGGTAACTAAAATCACGGTGTTGCCGGCTTGGTGGATTTCATTGAAAAGCTTCATGATTTCCAAGGAGGTTTTGGAGTCGAGGTTTCCCGTAGGCTCGTCGGCCAAAATGATGGAGGGCCGATTTACCAAGGCGCGGCCCACCGCCACCCGTTGGCGCTGACCGCCCGAAAGCTGGTTGGGCTTGTGGTCCATGCGGTCGGCCAGTCCCACATCGGCCAATACCTGTTTGGCGCGTTCGGTGCGCTCGCTTTTGGAGGCACCTGCATATATCATTGGGAGGGCCACATTTTCAAGGGCGGTGGTGCGGGGCAGGAGGTTAAAGGTCTGGAAAACGAAACCGATTTCCTTGTTGCGGATTTCGGCCAGTTCGTCGTCGGTCATATTGCTCACGTCCCGCCCGTTCAACTCGTAGGTGCCGGAGGTTGGCGTGTCCAAACATCCCAAAAGGTTCATTAAGGTTGATTTTCCCGAACCCGAAGGGCCCATCAGCGCTACATATTCACCGCGCTCAATGTCGAGGTCTATTCCTTTTAAAACTTTTACAATTTCATTTCCAAGCGGGAAATCGCGGGTGATGTTGCGTATTTTTATTACTAAGCCCATAAGCTTTTGAATCCCCAAATAAGGGGCATTTTTTAAAGTTGAATGTAAATGGTATGACGCAAAGATAGGGTTCCTGTTACAAAAGACATACACTTATGAGATGTTAGACTTGAGACGTGAGATGTTAGATTTGAGACGTGAGAGGTTAGACTTATGGCGTGGGATGTTAGACTTGGGGCGTGAGCCGAAGCTATGCAGAATTATTTAGGATTGCCCACGAAAAAAAGTCTTACGTCCTATGTCCTACCGTCTTAAGTCCCATCCCGAACCTTCCTCGGCACCTAAACCTCACCATTCACCAGTCACCACTCACCACTCAAACCCTGATAACAAAATGCTCCTTTCGCTGTTCCTTTCTGAAAAAGACCAGGCCCCATTGAAAAGTGTCGATGCTTACGGTTACTTTTTCGTTGGCGATTATTTGTTGCCAAGCCGCCGTCATGTCCTTACTCCAATATATATCATCAAAAATAATCACCGAGTCGTTGTGCACATTCTTTAAAAGGGAATGAAAATAGGCAAGCGTGCGCGCTCCGTTGTGGTCGCCATCAATAAAGATTAAATCGAATGTATCGAAGGTTTTGTCAAGATAATCACTGAACAGTTGCTGGTGGATCGCGATGTTGTGCAGGTTGAATTTTTCAAAATAATGTTGGGCTTTTTGCAGGGTGTTTGTGCAACCTTCCACGGTGTTCACCGCCGCAAAGGTGTTTGATAGTGAAAGCGCCACGGTTCCCAACCCCAATGAAGTGCCCAGTTCCAGCACATTTTCGGCCTTTACATATTGCGCCAAGCGAAAGAGCAGTTTTTGCCGTTTCTTTTTCATTCCTGCATTTTTGACCACAGCGGAAACCTTCCGCGCATTGCCCTTAAAAACACGGGAGCCCTCTCCAAAATCGGTCATTTCAAAAAGGGAATCATCCCGGCGCAACGCCTTTCGGTGGGCCTTTAATAATTCATATTCAGGATAATTTTTTTTGTCATTAAAACATTTCGTCACCAAATCATATACAAAAGGCGAGTGAACGCCATGCCTATTTTTGGAAAGGCGGATGAATTTTATGTAGCTTTTTGATTGGTGGATCATTGGGGGAATTTAATGGTTAGGCGTTAAGCGTTAAGTGGTAGGCGTTAAGTGGTAATTGTTAAGTGTTAAGTGTTAAGTGTTAAGCGTTAAGTGGTAGGCGTTAAGTGTTAAGTGTTAAGTGTTAAGTGTTATGTGTAAAGGCATAATTCAAATATAATTCTTTTCTTCTCTTTGCGCTTTTGCGGTAAAATAGCACCGCAGAGGCGCAGAGAACGCAGAGCTTTCAATAAATAATAACAATAAACAATAAATTATCCCTCCAATTTCGCCGACAGCTCAAACCACCGCTCGGTTTTAGTTTCGATGGCGTCGATAATTTCTTGGAGTTTTATGGACTGTTTGTCTATTTCGGGACCGTCCCAGTTTTCGGTGGCAAATTTGTTTTGGAGGTCTTCCCTGTCTTTTTCCAAAGTGGCGATTTCCTTTTCGAGTTTTTGGAATTCCTTCTGTTCGTTATAGCTCAATTTGGCTTTGGAAGAATCGCTTTTCCATTCATTTTTGGCCTTGGGGGCTTCTGCGGCAACTTCGCGTTTTTCCTGCAAATTGCTATCTTCATAAACGCGATAGTCGGTATAATTGCCCGGAAAATCTTCTATTTCGGCATTGCCTTTAAACACAAAAAGATGGTCCACAATCTTGTCCATAAAATAGCGGTCGTGGCTCACCACCAAAAGACAGCCGGGAAAGTCGAGCAGGAAACTTTCGAGTACATTGAGCGTAACAATATCGAGGTCGTTGGTGGGCTCGTCCAGAATCAAAAAGTTTGGGTTTTTGATGAGCACGGTGCATAAATACAGGCGTTTTCTTTCGCCCCCACTCAATTTTTCCACAAAATCGTATTGTTTTTTTCGGTCGAAAAGAAAGCGCTCCAGCAATTGTCCGGCCGAAATTTGCCGCCCTTTTTTCAGCGGAATATAGTCGCCGTATTCGCGAATTACGTCAATCACCTTTTGGCCTTCCTTTATGTGGATGCCCGCTTGGGTGTAGTAGCCAAACTGCACCGTTTCGCCCACCACCACTTTGCCCGAATCGGGTTTTAGGGCGCCGGTGAGCATATTCAAAAAGGTAGATTTGCCGGTGCCGTTCTTGCCGATAATTCCAACGCGTTCCCCGCGATTGAAGTTATAGCTAAATTTATCCAACAAGGTTTTATCGCCAAATGCTTTTGACACGTTGTGCAGTTCCACCACCTTGGTACCCATGCGTTCCATATTCAGTTCCAGTTGCACTTGGTGGTCGTTGCGGCGCTTGCTGGCGCGGGCCTTTATTTCGTGAAAATCGTCAATGCGGCTTTTGCTTTTGGTGGTGCGGGCCTTGGGCTGGCGGCGCATCCAGTCGAGTTCTTTCTTAAAAAGCTGTTTGGCCTTGCCGGTTTCTGTGGCTTCATTTTCAATGCGCGCCTCCCGTTTTTCGAGGTAATAGCTATAATTTCCTTTGTAGCCATACAAAACTCCTTCGTCCAGTTCCACAATTTCGTTGCAAACGCGTTCCAAAAAATAGCGGTCGTGGGTAACCATAAACAGCGTAAAATTTTCCTTGGCAAACAAATTTTCAAGCCACTCGATCATTTCGAGGTCCAAATGGTTGGTAGGCTCGTCCATGATGAGCAGGTCGGGCGTGGTGAGCAGCGCATTGGCGAGTGCCAAGCGTTTTTTTTGTCCGCCGCTTAAGGTAGTTACCTTGGCGTGCAGGTTTTCCAGTTTCAGTTTAAAGAGAATCTGTTTATAGCGCGTTTCAAAATCCCAGGCGTTGTGGGCGTCCATCGCGTCGAAGGCTTTCTGATAGGCTTCGGAGTCATCCGGATTTTCAAGCGCGTGTTCGTAATTCTCTATTATTTTCAGAATAGGATTTTCCGCAGAAAAAATAGTTTGCTCCACCGTCAATCCGGGATCCAAATCGGGTTCCTGCGGCAGGTAGGCTATTTTCAGTCCCTTACGGAACGTCACATTTCCCGAATCGGGAGCGTCGTTGCCGGCAATTATATTGAGAAGCGAGGTTTTCCCGGTTCCATTTTTGGCTACAAAACCAATTTTTTGGCCTTCGTTGATTCCGAAGGAAATATTCTCAAACAGCACCCGCATCCCGAAGGATTTGGAGATATTTTCTACTGAAAGGTAGTTCACGGTTTAAATTTTCGGCAAAAGTAATGAAATAGGAGTTAGGAGGTAGGGTTAGGGGTTAAGGGTTAGGAGTTAAGGGTTAGGAGTTAAGGGTTAGGGGTTTTAGTTTTTTGTTTTTAGTTTTTAGTTGTGATTTGGATTAAGTTTTCTCATACGGGTTGTTCCCCGCTCACTGCTCATCCCTCTTCCGATAGCCGTTGGGTTTACACTTCAGTGTTAGGGGTTAGGGGATAGGGGTTAAGGGTCGCAAGTTTCAGGTTACATGTTACAGGTTACAGGTTACAGGTTACAGGGCATATCCTTTACGAAAAGCGAAAAGCGAAAAGCGAAACGTGAAGAGCGAAGACCGAAAAAATAATTTTGTCACCAACCACAAACCACAAACCACAAACCACAAATCACAAATCACAAATCACAAATCACAAATCACAAACCACAAATCACAAATCACAAACCACAAACCCCAAACCCCAAACCACAAACCACAAACAACAAACCAAAAACCAAAAACTAAAAACCAAAAACTAAAAACTAAAAACCACCAACCACCAACCACAGACAAACACAAAATATGTTTCATTATTAATGGCGTTATTCTATATTTGTCCATCAACTCCTGCCCGCTATGAAGTTTACGTATTTATTGCTGCTTTTGGTTATTGCGCTTTGTGCTACTTCCTGCATTACCACCAAACAGCTAACCTATCTTCAGGAAAATACCGGCCAAGCTGATACTTTGGCGCTTTTACGCAAAAGGCAGGAACCCTACCGACTTCAAATCAACGATCTGTTGAGCATACGCGTGAAGGCACTGGACCAAGAAACGGTGGGCATTTTTAACCCCATTAGCGATGCCAACCCCAACGCCACGGGCGAAGAGAGGCTTTACTATGATGGGTTCGTGGTGGACGACCACGGCAACATACGCATTCCCAGTATTGGGGAGATGAACGTGTTGGGCTACACCGTGGATGAGGTGCGCGAAAAGTTGGAGGAAATCCTGCTCCGCGATTATTTTAAGGCCGAGGCCAATGTTTTTGTTACCGTGAAACTGGCGGGAATTCGCTACACCATCAATGGCGAAATTGGCAGTCCGGGTTCCAATATCATCTATCGCGACCAAGTGAGCATCATGGAGGCCATAGCCAATAGCGGCGATATCCAGATTACGGGCGACAGGAGCGACGTGGTCATTATTCGCCAATATCCGGCCGGCCAAAAGGTGCACCATATTGACCTTACCAAGTTGGAGGCCATGAATTCGCCCTATTACTACATTAAACCGAACGATTTGATATTGATAAATCCGTTGCCGCAGAAATCACTCGGTACGGGCACCACGGGCCTACAGTCCTTCACGACCATTGTTACCGTTGCCACCGCATTGGTTACTACCATATTATTGTTCACCAGATTGTAAAAACCCATGAGCGAGGAATTTGAAATCACCGAATCCCACACCACCTTCGACTTTAAGGGGTTTCTCTTTAAGCTGTTGCACTATTGGCCCTTGTTCTTGATTTCCTTGGTGATTGCCTTCGCCATTGCCTACTACATTAACGTTCGCAAATTGCCCATTTATCAAATGGAGAATTTGGTTTCCATCAAAGATGACCAAAATCCATTTTTTACCTCAAACACCAGCCTGACCTTCAATTGGGGCGGAACCACCGATAAGGTGAATACCGCCGTTATAACGCTGCAGTCCCGTTCCCACAATGAAAAGGTGGTGGAGCGGCTACAGTATTTCCTCGATTATCTGCGCGATGGCAAATACCAACGGGTTGATGCCTATAAGCAAACGCCCTTTCTTGTGGACGTGGACACCACCCAGCCCCAAATGTTGAATAAGGAAATGACGGTTATTTTTAAGGATTCCGTGAATTTCAATCTGAGTGTGGCTTTTGAGGATTCACAGAATATTTCGCTCCAAAATTATGCTACCAAGGAAAAATCGAGCAGGTTTGTGGAAGCGGGCAACTTTTCGAAGGACTTCAAAATAGGGCAAGCTATAAAACTGCCGTTTTTCAGCGGCACTTTTTTGCCCAATCCCGAAATGATTTCCAAACCGGGCACGCCCTATTATATTGTATTCCGGAATTATGACGGGGTTGTTAAAAAATATTTGAACATCCGTGTGGACCCGGAAAGCAAGGGTTCCTCGGTTTTGAAAATGCGCCTCACGGGCCATAATAAGGCTGCATTGGTGGATTATCTGAATACTTCCGTGGCGGTTCTCAGCGAGGATATGCTGGAGCGAAAAAACCTCTTTGCCACTAAAACCATTAAGTTTATTGACAGCAGCTTGGCACAAAAATCGGCAGAGCTTTCAAATGTGGAAGATGAATTGAACCAGTTTAAAAACAAAAATGCCATCTTCAATCTTGAAAATGAGGGCACTGAAATCAATGCCAAACTGAATGAACTGGATCTGCGTAAGGAAGCCGTTAACCGGGAACTTAATTATTACAACACCCTGCAGGACTATCTTATAAACCGTTCCGACTATCGCGACGTTCCCGCGCCGTCGGTAGCCGGAATTTCGGAGGCGAGCGTGGTGAGCGGGGTAGGCAAAATTGTCGCTTTGGCCGAAGAGCGCAACAAACTTCAATATTCCTTTAAGGAAGGAGCGCCCATTTTTAACGATATTGATAGGCAAATAGACGCGGTAAAGACTGTGCTGCTGGAAAATATTAGGTCGTCCAAAAGTCTAAAAAACCAAGAGCTCGCCTCCATAAACCGCGATATTGGCCGCTATGAGGGCGAAATACGCAAACTGCCGAAGGAGCAGCAGGATTTGTTGAATATTGAGCGACGCTACAACCTGAGCCAGGGAACCTACAACCTGTTTTTGGCCAAACGCAGTGAAGCAGGTTTGGTAAAGGCTGCCAACGTAAGTGATGTTTTGGTAATAGATTCGGCAAAGGACACGGGCGGCGGACAGATTGGCCCCAACACCCAGTTGAATTATATGATGGCCGGCCTATTGGGTTTTGCTATTCCTTTACTATTTGTTTTTCTGCGTGTTTTTTTCGACACGAAAATAAGCAATGTAAAGGATCTGGAGCGTGTAACTTCCATCCCGCTTTTGGGAATTATCGGCAAAAGTCCAATTGAGGGGAATCTGGTAGTGCTTACCAAGCCGAAGTCGGCAATCGCGGAAGCTTTCAGGGCCTTGCGTTCCAGTTTACAGTTTATTTATAAGAAACAAGGCATCACGGGCGCCAAGACCGTTTTGGTAACCAGTTCGGTGAGCGGGGAAGGCAAAACGTTTTGTTCCATCAACTTGGCATCGGTCTTTGCCCTTAGTGAAAAGAAAACCGTTTTGGTGGGACTGGATTTAAGAAAACCGAAGATTTTTGGAGATTTCAATATCGATAACAATGTGGGGGTGGTCAATTTTTTGATTGAAGAGGCCCAGCTTGATGAGGTTATCCAAAAAACGGAAATAGCCTATTTGGATGTAATTCCTTCCGGACCCATACCGCCCAACCCCTCTGAATTGTTAATAAGCGAAAAACTGGATGAATTGATTGGCCAGTTAAAAGAGCGTTATGACTATATTATTTTGGATTCTCCCCCATTGGGATTGGTTTCCGATTCCCTCGAATTAATGAAACACGTGGACGCTACCCTTTATATGGCCCGATTCAATTATACCCATAAAAATATGTTCACCTTCGTAAACGAAAAATACAAGACAGGAGAAGTGAAACATATTAGCGTAGTGCTGAACGGATATGTAGAAAAATCAGGAAAAGGGTATGGCTATGGCTACGGTTACGGCTATGGATATGGCTATGGCTATGGCAATTATGGCCACTACGGCAATGGCTATCACGAACACATAAAACATCCCACGCTTTGGGATAGGGTAAAGGGGTTTTTTAGAAGAAAATGACATCCCCCTAAATCCCCCTTCAAAGGGGGACTTTTTTTTGATTTTTAAATAGAAGCAAAAAGCCACCCCCGCCCTTCGAAGGGAGGGTCGGGGAGGGATGTACTTCACGCAGAACATCCCCCTAAATCCCCCTTCGAAGGGGGACTTCGTCCATTGAGGAATTTTCAATGCCATTAAAAACCGCCCCCTCCCTTAGAAGGGAGGGCCGGGGAGGGATGTTTTTTAATTTCCCATCCCATCTTTTTACCAAAACCACTACTTTTGCCGAACAAAAAAGACCGATGGTCGAAAAATTCTTAAAAGTGGCCTTTTTTTGAGCGGCTAAATTTACTTATGAAACAGAATCCTACAATTGCAGTTATTGGCCTTGGCTATGTTGGACTGCCCCTTGCGGCCGCTTTTGCGGAAAAATATCAAGTAATTGGTCTTGACATTAACGCGGAACGTATTAAACAACTTCGGCAGGGCGTGGACACCACTTTGGAACTTACCACTGAAGAACTTAAAAAGGCGCTCCACATAACTTCCGGCAGCGGACTCACCGTTACAAGCGACGCCTCTGAAATTGCCCGAGCCACCGTTTTTATCGTCACCGTGCCAACGCCCACCAATAAATATAACCAACCCGTTTTGACGCCCCTTCAAAAGGCTAGCGAAACAGTGGGAAAAGTTTTAAAAAGGAACGATATAGTTATCTATGAATCCACCGTGTATCCAGGAGTAACAGAAGATATTTGCGTTCCTATTTTGGAACAAAAATCCAAACTTACCTTTAATACCGACTTCTACGCGGGCTATTCTCCCGAACGTATAAATCCCGGCGACAAGCAACACACGGTGACCAAAATTTTAAAGGTTACATCCGGCTCTACCCCGGAAGTGGCACAGTATATTGACAATTTGTACGCTTCCATCATTACGGCGGGAACCCATTTGGCGCCATCCATAAAAGTGGCCGAGGCTGCCAAGGTTATTGAAAATTCGCAGCGCGACATCAATATTGCCTTTGTAAACGAGCTTTCCAAAATCTTTCGTTTGTTGAATATAGACACCCAGGATGTGTTGGAAGCAGCCGGCACCAAATGGAACTTTTTAAAATTTACACCCGGACTGGTCGGTGGGCACTGCATTGGGGTAGATCCCTATTATTTGGCCCAAAAAGCACAGGAAGAAGGCTACAATCCCGAAATTATTTTGGCGGGAAGGCGTATGAACGACGGAATGGGCAATTACGTGGCCCAAGAAGTGGTCAAGCTGATGATCCAAAAGGAATGTAAGGTGAAGGGCGGGCATGTGCTGGTGCTGGGGATTACCTTTAAGGAAAATTGCCCTGATATCCGCAACAGCAAGGTGGTTGACGTTATAACGGAGCTCCGCAAATACAATTTGAACATTGATGTTTATGATCCGTGGGCCAAACCTTCCGAAGTATCAAACGAATTTGGCCTGCGGCTTTTGACCGCTGAAGAACAGTTAAAGCAACATTATGAAGCCATAATTTTGGCAGTGGGCCATCAGGAATTTTCAGATTTTCCGGTGGAAAAGCACAAGGCCCAACAATCAGTGGTTTTTGATGTAAAATCATTTTTACCCAAAAACCTTGTGGACGGGTGTTTGTAATTGTAAGTGATGGTTTTTAGGGTGTTAGTTATGAGTTATGAGTTGGGAGTTCTGAGTTATGAGTTAGGGGTTAGGGGTTAGGGGTCGTCTCGAACCAAAAAACTAAAAACCACAAATCCCAAATCCCAAATCCCAAATGCCAAGTCCCAAATCCCAAATCCCAAATCCCAAATCCCAAATGCCAAGTCCCAAATGCCAAATCCCAAATTCCAAATCCCAAATGCCAAATCCCAAATCCCAAATCCCAAATCCCAAATCCCAAATGCCAAATCCCAAATCCCTAATCCCAAATCTCAAGTCTCACGTCTAACGTCTCACCCCTAACACCTCCGTATGAAAAACCCAAAATACCATACCACAGACCTCTCAAGACATTCCTTCCTAATTACCGGCGGGGCGGGTTTTATTGGCTCCAATCTTGTGGCTTACTTAATTGAAAACAATGCCAAAAAAGTGCGAGTCCTCGACAATCTGGCCACAGGATTTAAGAAGAATCTGGAACCGTTTCAAAATAATCCCGCTTTTGAATTTTTGGAAGGCGATATCCGCGATTTGGAAATCTGCAAGAGGGCGATGGAGGGAATGGATTACGTTTCGCATCAAGCCGCTTTGGGTTCGGTTCCGCGCTCCATTAACGATCCTATTACTTCCAATGAAGTGAACGTAACTGGTTTTTTGAATATGTTGGTGGCCCAGAAGGAAAGCGCGAGCGTTAAAAGAATGGTGTATGCCGCCTCTAGTTCAACCTATGGCGATAGCACGGCCCTTCCGAAAGTGGAGCCACACATTGGCAAACCGCTTTCGCCCTATGCCGTGACCAAATTGGTGAATGAGCTTTATGCAGATGTGTTCTTCAAAACGTACGGCACCCAGACCATTGGGCTGCGCTATTTTAATGTGTTTGGTCCCAACCAAAGCCCTAACGGGGCCTATGCTGCGGTAATTCCGTTGTTTATGCAGGCCTTAAAAGACCAAAAGGCCCCAACCATCAATGGCGATGGCGAGCAGACGCGCGATTTTACGTTTGTGCAGAATGCCGTTCAGGCAAATGTGCGTGCCTTTTTTGCGAAAGAGGAAGCGGTCAATGAAGTTTTTAATGTAGCCTATGGCGAAAGGATAAGTTTAAATACCCTTTGGGAAAACCTTAAATCCATCTCCGGAGTCGATATTGCGGCTACCTACGGACCCCCGCGCCAAGGCGATGTGCGCGATTCGTTGGCGAATATTGATAAAGCCAGAAAATTACTCGAATACAACCCTTTATTTTCCGTAAGGGAAGGACTGCAACAAACCTGGAAACGGTTCTGATCTTTATTCCGTTGGTTGTGGGTTGTCGGGTAGGTTGCAGGTTACATGTTGCAAATTACAGGTTGCAGGTTTAAAGTTCAGGTTACGGGCTTCAAGTTTTTGGATACAGGCTACAGGTTATAGGGTGCAGACTTTAATTTTTGGGTTACAGACTTTAAATTTCAGGTTACATACCACAAGTTACAGGCTACAGGCTACCAGTTAGAGGTTGCAGGCTTTCATTTTTGGGTTACAGACTTCAAGTTTTGGGTTATAGGCTACCGGTTAAAGGTTGCAGGCTTTAATTTTTGGGTTACAGACTTCAAGTTTTGGGTTAGAGGCTACAGGTTAAAGGTTGCTTGAAGTTTGGGATATCCAAACCCAACCAAAAACCAAAAACCAAAAACTAAAAACCAAATACCCCTCTTTCGACGAAATTTACCCCAAATCTGAAAAATCAAAATGTTAAATTTTTAAGAATGGGAAAAACGCTGGGGTAATCTTGGGAAATATCTTACAGTATTTTTCCGCTTGTCGATTATTAAAAACTAATTAACGATGTTTTTGCCTTGTTTTGAGCAAACCGTGATAAACCCTAAGAAAACCCCATAAAATTTGCAAAATTTATAGGAGTTGCATATCCTTGTTGTGCCCTGAATCATATTGAATTTGTTTTATTTTTAAAACTGTTTTATATGACAAACAAGTACACTCCCCACAAATATGTTTCCCTATTTTTCTGTTTCTTTTTTATGGTTGCCTTCGGTGTTTTTGCACAGGTGGGCATAGGAAACACCAATCCAAATGCCAATGCCCTGCTTGAAATTGGTGATGCAACCACAACTACCCAGGGCCTTCTGCTCCCTCGGGTCGATTTAGTAAGCACCACGAGTTTCGCGCCGATGTCCGCCCATCTTCAGGGGATGGTGGTTTACAACAAAAACACGGCCGGCGATGTTATTCCGGGCTATTATTATAATGATGGTGGGCAGTGGGTGCGTCTAGCAGCTGATGCTCCAAATAGTGATTGGTCTAGAAATGGTAATTCCGGCACCACTCCTGGTATTGGCTCAGGGCAAAATTATATTGGGACAAGTGATAATAAGAATTTAATAATTGCTACCAATGGGGCCGACCGAATTCGGATTAAAAACAACGGAAATGTTGGTATTGGAAATGTAAATGCTTCCGAAAGATTGCACGTAAATGGAAATTTTAGATTGGAAGGAGCTTTCATGCCCGGAAATGTAGCAGGAACTACGGATAAAATATTATTATCACAAGGATCAGGAACAGCGCCAGTTTGGGGTCCAGGCTTCTTAAATACCACACAAATTACAAATATTGGAAAATTCTATGTTCCCTCCTTTAATATTTTATCTGGAACGAGTGCTATATATACTGTTACAGATCCTAATATGACTATTGACTCCGTTGTGTCCTGTAATTTTGTAGGTCCTCTACCGGTTGCTGGTAATATTAGTTATGGTTATAATGTTACCTTATTTGCTGAACCCCGAAATGGGGAAGTGGTTTTTCACATTCGCAATGCTTCGAATAGAGATATCATAAATCTGCAAATACAATATATAGCATATTATCATTAAAAATAGCTTTATGAAAATTATCTTTTTCATTATATCATTTAGTTGGGGTTTTATGCTTTCAGCTCAAGAAGCCCCTGAGAGTAACATAATTTATACATCTCTAAGAGGAGAGAAGCAGAGTGTTAAAACGAATGATAATCCCAGTATTATTACGACTGATAAAAACAATATAGATTTTTCAAATACTAATAATGCGAAAACTGAATATCTTAAATCCGAACCATTGCTTTTGCCTTCGGCAATCAAAACTACTGTTTCAGGCGAAACTGTTCCGGATGATAATAGTACTATTTATAAAATTCATTATATGAATTCTGATAGAATATCAGAGCCTAATAAATCCTCTTCGACAATTTCTACCCCTGACCCAAATAATTAAAAAATAATTGAAAACCAAAATCCCTGCCTGCAAGATAATAAGGGCAGAAGGCTTTTCATTCGTCACTTTTCTCTTTCTATAATCGACTTTTCGCCGATGCGTTATACGAATGTATCAAGAACCGAATTAGGCGCGAAATTAAAACGCTGCCGATTCACATTTGAATCCACAAAAGTTGGTAGTGGCATATTCTCGTCAGTTCGAGTGTTTTCCGCCGGAGTGGCAGTCGAGAAGGAAAATAGCCTGTACTGAGTTTATCGAAGTATATCGACAACCCTTTTAAGATGAAACCCCGGCCCGGTCTCGATACTCTTGAGCTTGCCTCTCGGCAACCTTAACCACTCGACCTGACATCGCAAGGACCTAACTTGTCAGTTCGAGTGTTTTCCGCCGGAGCGGCAGCGGAGGCGGAAAATATATCGAGAACCCTTCCGCGACGATACTCCGACCCGGTCTCGATACGCTTTAGTTTGCCTCTCGGCAACCTTAACCACTCGACCGGACATCGCAAGGCCCAACTTGTCAGTTCGAACGTTTTCCGCCGGAGCGATAGCCGAGAAGGAAAAAAGCCTGTACTGAGCTTATCGAAGTATATCGAGAACCCTGCTACGACAAAACCCCGATCCGGTCTCGATACATTTAAGTTTGCCTTTCGGCAACCTAAACCACTCGACTTGACAAGCAGTCCCCCAAACCCCCAAAGGGGGAATAAACTTTTAATTTAAAAAACCTGTAACCTGAAACTTGCAACTTCCAACTTGCAACTTGCAACCCTTAACTTATAACCCGAAACCAGAAACTAAAAAACAAATCCCCAATCAACGAATCCCGAATAAACAAACCAACGAATCCCGAATTAACAAATCCCAACTCCCCCAAAATCCCTATATTAGCCCCAAACAAAATGTCTCCCCAAACCAATGGAACTGGAAACCCGGGTTTACCAAAAGGAAAACAATTACCGACTAGGAAAAATGCTAAAGGAAAGTGTAGCCGACATCGCCAGGTCGCGTTTCCTCTCATACCAGCTCGCAAAACGCGACATACAGGCGCAGTACCGCCAAAGTTATCTGGGTATTATTTGGGCTTTTGTAACACCATTGGCTACCGCCTTTGTATGGATATTTCTAAACAATTCAGGTACGGTGCGCGTTACCGATACCGGCATTCCCTATCCCGTCTATGCGTTTTCAGGAACCTTGTTGTGGTCCATCATTGCTGAATCCATCAATGCACCTATGAGCAGCACGGGCAGTGCAAAAGGCATACTTTCCAAGATCAATTTTCCAAAAGAGGCATTGATTGCTTCCGGTATCTTAAAACTGCTGTTCAACAGTGCCATCAAAGTGCTGTTGCTTGTAGTGTTTATATTCCTGTTTGGCGTTGGCTTTCATTGGAGCTTGTTGTTGTTTCCCCTTGCTTTGTTGGGCGGGGTCCTGTTCGGCACTACCCTCGGCCTGTTCATCACCCCCTTGGGAATGCTCTATAAGGATATTGGCAAAATGATTGGTTTCGGGATGACTTTTTTAATGTACATCACTCCCGTAGTATATGCCATTCCCAAAACCGGAATTATGAAAACCGTAATGGAGCTGAATCCCTTTACGCCCATTATATTAACGGCTCGCGATCTGGCAGTGGGTATGCCCCCAGCACATCTCACCTATTTTTTAATAGTAATAGCCTGCTGCATCCCCCTGTTTTTTATTGCTTTGTTGTTCTATAGAATTTCAATTCCTATCTTGGTGGAGCGGATGAGCGCGTAGGCTTGAAGCGTGAAGCGTGAAGCGTGAAGGAGGAGACGTGAAGCGTGAATTTTCGGTAAAGTGAAATGATTAATAACTAACAGTTGTGAACCATAAAGATTTGGATGTCTGGAAGTTTAGTATGGATTTAGTTGAATTGGTTTATCAAGAAACAGCTAAATTTCCAAAAGAAGAGCGTTATGGACTTATAAGTCAAATGCGTCGATCAGCGGTTTCCATACCTTGCAATATTGCAGAGGGTTCGGGTAGGAAAGGAGATAAAGAACTTATTCAATTTATCGCAATAGCGTTAGGGTCAATAGCAGAATTGGAAACCCAATATATGATTGCAGTCCGATTAAAATTTATTGAAGAAAACAACAGGTTAAGAGATTTAATTATTAAAGTAAGACAACTATTGTTAGGATATAGAAATTATTTGAAAGAAAAAACGTGAAGCCAAATGTGTGAAGGGTAATTTAAATCAGAATCATGATAAATATTTATAAATTTTATTTTTATAAAACACAGAGTGAATATTTTTCGCATCAAGCATCACGCCTCACACCTCACGCCTCACACCTCACGCCTCACACCTCACGCCTCACGCCTCACGCTTCACGCTTCACGCATAACAAATAACAATTAACAAATGAACGAAGTACTAATCTCAGTAGAAAACCTCTCCAAAAAGTTCTGCAAGGACCTTAAGACCAGCCTGTGGTATGGGGTAAAGGATCTGGCTTCAGGTTTACGTGGCAATAGAAGTGATAGGGAGTTGCGTCCCAAGGAATTCTGGGCGGTAAAGGATATTAGCTTTGAGCTGCGCCGCGGCGAATGTTTGGGTCTCATAGGCCACAACGGCGCCGGAAAGTCCACGCTTTTAAAAATACTGAACGGTCTGATCAACCCCGATGCCGGCAAGGTAACCATCAAGGGCAGGGTAGGGGCGTTGATAGAACTGGGTGCGGGTTTTAACCCAATACTTAGCGGCAGGGAAAACATCTATAACAACGGTGCCATCCTTGGCTTTACCCGAAAGGAGATAGACCAGAAAGTAGAAGAGATTATAGACTTTGCCGAAATACGCGAGTTTATAGACATGCCAGTACAGAATTACAGCAGCGGCATGAAGGTTCGCCTTGGCTTTGCCGTGGCCGCACAGATGGAACCGGATGTGCTGATTATTGATGAGGTGCTTGCCGTGGGGGATTTGGGCTTTGTATTAAAATGTTTTAAAACGATAGATGCTATTTTACCTAAAACAGCTATTGTATTTGTATCACATGGTATGCCTATGGTTTCTAGAATTTGTAACCAGATAATATTGATGGATCGTGGAAAAGCTCAATTTCAAGGGAAAGATGTAGCAAAGGCTATTGATATATATTATTCTAGATTCGCAAATAATGAAAAAAATATCCTTTTTACGGATAATAGTGTTGAATTAATAAAGATAGAGGTGCTTGATGTTGTGAAATATGACAATTTGATTCCACAGGTTCAATGGGGACAGGATTTTAAATTAAAAGTGAAATTGAAAATATTTCGGCCAATTGAAAATTTTATGTTTGTTGCTCAAATATTTGATAAGGAACAAAGACCATTAGCTGTTTTTGAAGGAAATAATGAAACATCAAAAATTAAAGAAGTAAACGGTGAAATTGAGTTTACAATAACACACGAAAGGATTCAACTTTCAAAAGGCATTTACTCCTTAAATATTTGGGTGGGAAGATTAGGATCAATGGAGCCAATTCTAAAAATAAATGAAGCATTACAATTTCAAGTATTACATGAACGTGATGTTTGGCCTCCTTTTTTGTTAGAATCAACATATACTGAATAGTAATAATATATCAATTAAAACACTATGGATTCACTTATTGAACTTAATAAAAATAATTTTTGGAATAATAGACAGCCACCAACAGAATCATTAATTAAAACGGCTCAATTATTTGATAAAATAAATGGTAAGGTTATAATTGAGATAGGAACAGGAATTCAAGGAGAAATGTCAGGAAACAGTGCTTTAGTTTGGGCTAATAAAACAAATGCAGAATATATATATTGTCTTGATTTAGAACAAAAACATATAGATCAAGTAAATGAAGCTGTAAAAGGAAAGAATGCTGTTATAGCACTTAAAATTGATGGTTTTGAATTTTTAAAGAATTTTGAAGGCTCTATTGATATGTTATATTTAGATTTTTGGGTAGAAGATAAACCTGATGAAGTACAAGGAACAGGCAGGGCTGAACATTATTTGAGAGCATTTGAATTAGCAAAAAATAAAATGAATAAAAAATCAATTATTTTAATTGATGATACTGATCATATTGATCAATGGAAACATACCTATATTGTTCCTGAAGCTAGAAAACATGGCTATCAAGTGCTTTGGTGTGGAAGGCAAACCTGTTTATTTAGAAAAGAATAATTATGTGGGTCTTTTGTTGTGGACCAGTTAGGTCAGGTTCAACTTTACAATTTAATATTACTAGAAGTATTTTAGAAGAGAGTAAAAAAGGTTTCACTGTCGAGTATGATTACTCTGATAACTTTCCTGCTATTTTTAACAAATACAAAGATATTGAAGGTTTTAAAGTTTTTAAAACCCATTCAATCACTCCTTTTATGGAAAAATTAATTTATGAAGATAAAGCATATGTAATTGGATGTTATAGAGATATAAGAGATGTTTTAGTTTCAATTACAAAAAAGCAAAATAAAAGTTTTGAAAAAATTTTTACAAAAGACTTCGTATTTAATTATATAAAATACAATAAGCATATTAAAAAACTTCCTAATTCTATGATTTCTAGATATGAAAGATTTTATTGTAATATATATGATGAAGCTTCAAGAATAGCCGATTTTTTAGGTGTTGAAATTGATGACAGAATCAAAAATGAGATTAATGAAAAGCATTCATTTTTAAATGTCTCTAAAAATATTAATGTAAATAAAATGGAAAAGTTTATCAGTAAAAATGGTAAAGAATTCATTCTAGATAAAAAAACATTAGTTCATCATGACCATTTTGGAAATATTCATCCAAATTCATTTTATAATGATTTAAACAAAAATCAAATTAATAAAATTGAAAGAGTATCGGGATTATGGCTTTTTCAAAATGGTTATAAAGTCTCATTATTTAATTTATTATATAATTTGTTAATTTTAATTAAGAAAAAAAATTAATGAAATTCACCCATATAATTAATCCAGTTAAAGTTTCTGAATCTTCAGACCTATACATTGCTCAACCTATTACATTTGAAACTATGCGAAGAGCTAAAGCCTTTGCTAAAGATTTGGTAGATATAAACTTAATAACTGCTCAATATGAAGAAGATAAAGAAATTATACCTAACTATTTTTTACAAACACCTGATTTAAAAAAATCTGTAATGGATTACAGAGCTTTTACTAAACAGCGAAAACTCCCATTACTTAAAGATATATTACAACGTGCAGTAGATTTTGAGGCTAATACAGATTATGTTATCTATTCGAATACAGATATTGCCTTAATGCCTTTTTTTTATTCTTTTATTAATGAAAAAATTAAAGAAGGATTTGATGCTTTTGTTATTAATAGAAGAACAATATCTAAAAAACATACATTAGAAAGCCTATATTCAGCATATAGTGAATTTGGCATTGAACATCCTGGCTATGATTGTTTTATATTTAGAAAAGAAATTTTCAAAAAGTTTATATTGGAAAAAATTTGTATTGGAGCAAAATCTGTCGGACTAGCACTTTATTTAAATTTAGAATTATATTCAAATAAGTTCTGTGAGTTTGATATAGAACACCTGACATTCCATATTGGAAATGATAGAATATGGAAAAATAAGGATTTTAAAGACTATGAATTATATAATGAAGCTGAATTTCGGAAGATTAGATCAAAACTAGAAGAGGAATTTAATGTAGATGAATTAAACAGGATAATTAAATATACCCAACGGTACTGGAATAAGGCTACAGTTCCGAAATGGAAGCAAAGACTAATTAATTTATTAATTAAAATCTGAGAGTGTTTAAAAATTTTTTAAATAAAAACACATCCACTTCTAAATCATCCCCAGATGTTGATGTTTATAATGTAATAGTTGAGGCTGCCAAAATAAGCAATATAATTTATAATTGGCAACTGGATGAATACGTTGAGAAAATATCAATTGGGCAAAATTGTAATTCCTCGCATTATTTAAAGCAAACTAATAATAAGAACCATTCATACCCCTTTGACTGGATATTTTCATCAGCGGAAATAGTTTTGCACGCTATTGAAGATAATTTTAATACTTTTTTGGACAAGAAAATGATATACTCTATAACAAATGATGTGGGAGGGCATTTATTTTATCATTCAAAAATGTTTAATCATAAAAATCCTTTAAGTTCAGATGAAAATTATGAGTATTATAAAAGATGCGCGGATAGATTTGAAACCGTTGTAAAAACCGGTAAACCGATAATTTTTGTTTGCACTGTTGTAAATGAACCAGATAAAAGACCTGGTTGGAGTAATGGTTTTGACAGGCAAATTCGTAAGCCTGAAAATCAATCAATAAAAAGTTTTTTAGATTTAATAGATGTTTTGCGAAAAATAAACCCTAGTTCAAAATTTTTATTTATCAATCAGTTGACAGAAAGCAAGTTAAAAATTGAATATCAATTCTTTGCTAAAGA
This sequence comes from Aequorivita sp., assembly GCA_048268785.1. Taxonomy (GTDB): domain Bacteria; phylum Bacteroidota; class Bacteroidia; order Flavobacteriales; family Flavobacteriaceae; genus Aequorivita. The sequence goes on along the minus strand of JBLWUV010000003.1, from coordinate 44,247 downwards.
TATTTTATGGATTGATTTTGTTTCTCAGGGCAAAAATACGGGTGTGAAATATTTAAATTTAATAGATGATACAATTATTAAAATAATATATAATGGTTTGAATGATAAAAAAAATTGAGTAAAAAAAATCAGCAGTATTTTTAATCATATCTTCCAATCAGTATAAATAACATAATAATGGAATTTTCTCATATTCACCATATAAGTACTGGTTATTTAAAAACTTTTTTTACTTCATACCAACCCGTGTTTGTATTAAATACAGGGAGGTCAGGCTCTGCGTTTGTAAATAATTTATTGCAGGGCATTGGTGATATACAGTCTTATCATGAAGCATCTCCAAATATGTTTCTTCAATCTAATTATGCATATCATAATCAGGAAAAAAAGGAAGTTCTTCAAAAAATGTTTGAAGTTGCAAGGATTGAATTAATGCTGGAAGCATCATTAAAAAAGAAGATTTATGTGGAAAGTAATCAATGCTTGGTGTTTTTTATCCATCAAATAAAAACGCTTTTTCCAAAAGCGAAGTTTGTTCATCTTACACGACATCCAGGTGATTTTGTAACAAGCGCCATAAAAAAGGGATGGCATAAAAATGATTCCGTTTGGGAAAAAGGCCGGATAAGGATGAAGGACGAGGCAAAGTGGGAAACCCTGAGCCAAATAGAAAAGTTAGGCTGGGTTTGGACCACGACCCACCAATTTATTGAGGCATTTAAAAAGCAGCATCGCCAAAGTTTTTTAACCCTTAAATTAGAAGCATTGACTGCTGATGGCACAATCGTTAACCAATTCTTGGAATTTATAGGGTCAGACCATCGTTTTGACGCTAAAGCGGTATTGTCCATTTTGGAGCGAAAAGTTAACCAAGTACAGATTTCCCGCGAACCGGCCAATATGTTTAAAAGACACGACGTTCCTAAATTTGAAGCGTGGCCAGAACAGGACAAGGCGCAATTGCGTTCACAAACGGAAGCCTTGGCAAACCAGTTGGGCTATAACCTTTAGAATGAAAATCTCCGTTTACATAACCTCCTATAACCAAAAGGCGTTTTTAAAGGAAGCTATCGAGAGCGTTTTGGCGCAAACCTATCCTCCTTTTGAAATAATTATTGTTGACGATTGTTCCACCGATGGCTCGCAGGAATTGATTCGCACCTTTGCGGAAAAACATTCTCTCATTAAACCCATCTTCCATCAAAAAAATCTTGGAGTGGCACAAGTGCGCGTTACCGCTCTTAATCACGTTACGGGCGACTACGTTACCTATGTTGATGGCGATGATTTATATTTGCCCCATAAATTGGAAATAGAAGCTGCTATTATACAGGCAAAAAAGTGTGATGTGGCATTTTCAAACACAATGTATGTCGATGCAAAAGACATTACGGACATAAAGTGGATTTGGGCTGCAAACCAGTTTAAATTATCCTCAAATCTTTTTGCCCAAACCATAAGCCGCGATTTTCCTCGGAATAGCCTTTTCCGAATGGAGTTGATTAATTATCAGTTTTTAAAAAGCATTGGATTTCACGACACCAAACTGGAAATTTATGAAGATTTTGACTTAAGGATCCGAATTGCCCAACGGGCCACGATGGCCTATTCATTGGAACCCACTTCCAAAATAAGAATAAGCACCCATGGTTTGTCTAAAAGAAAGAAGGAGGAACATATTAATGCCTATAACTATATATATAATAAATACACAACTGCGGTTGAACAACTAGACCTTTCGCTTAAACACAATGTCCTGCAAAAAATGAAAGAAAATATAGAGGGGTTAAAAAGGGAAAAAATAGATTTGTGTCGAAAAAGTTTTAAATTGAAATTCAAAGAATTTGCAAAGCGACTCATTGACAAAATATAAATTGAAAGAAGAACAACTCATATTCATCATTTCCCAACCCCGCAGTGGTTCTACCTATTTGCAGCGTTTGCTTTCCAATAACCCAAAGGTCAACACTTGTAGCGAGCCCTGGCTGTTGCTCCAATTTGCAAACCAGATCAAACCTGCCCTCCTTTCCGCAGGCTTCAATAATACCCTTGCCAATGATGCCTTTCAGGACTATTTGGCCAAATTTCCCGAACTGGATTTCAAAACAGCCATTAAACAATTTATTTTAAAATTGTATGGGCCCATGGCCTTGGGCTATGAATATGTAATCGACAAAACACCGAGGTATTGGGAGCTTGTGGAGGAATTGCTAAAACTTTTTCCAAAGAGCAAAATAATTATTCTTAAACGCCATCCGATTGATGTGTTGCGGTCCATCATAAAAACTTGGGATAAGGATACTGTAATCAGTTTGGGCGAATATGCCAATGACCTGCTGCTTGCGCCAAAAAAAATCCAAGAATTTGCCGAAGCGCAGGCCGATAACCCCAATGTAAAGATGCTTACCTATGAAGCGCTGATCCAAAAACCGGGAGAGACCATACAACCGCTCTACGCTTGGCTCGGCCTGCCTTATGCTGATTCGGTATTGCAGACCGAGGGAAACACCAAGATTAAGGGAAAGTATGGCGATCCCTTTCAAAATGCAGCGGAAACTTTTGAAAACGCAAGGGAAAAGAGTAGGAACAAAAAGGTTTCAACGGCCATGGAAGAATTTATAGTCGGTTATGCAAATTTTCTAACCCCAGAATTTTTAAGGGACTATGGCGATTATAAAATAACCGTGGCCAGGCCAACCCAAATATTTAATGATTTTCTCGATTCCCAAAGGCCAGCCGCCAAACTATACGCCGAATTGGCCTATGTAAAGCATTCCACCTCCTTTAAATTGGGCAGTACATTATTGGGCCCTTATAGGTTTTGGAAAAGAATGTTTAAATAATCTGCCCTTTGGGGTAGTTGTGTTTTCAAAAATGGTTTAAAACTTTTGGAATTGTGTACATTTAAAACGGAACAAAAACCCACCCGCATTGACTTTAATCCAACCCTCCAAAATCCAGTTTGCCGATAAATCCCATCCCATGAAAATAAGTGTCTTGACCCCATGTTTCAATTCGGGCAACTATTTAAAAACTTGTATTGAAAGTGTTTTAGGGCAAACCTATACCCATTGGGAACACATAATTGTTGATGGCGGTTCCGCCGATGCTACCCTTGGCATTTTAAAAAGCTATCCGCATCTAAAATGGATTTCCGAACCCGATAGGGGCCAGTCTGATGCAATGAACAAGGCTTTCCGGCTCAGCACGGGCGATGTGATTATTTATTTAAATGCCGATGATTATTTTTACCCCAATGCCTTTCAGATAATGATCGACGCCTTTAAAGCCAATCCTGACATAGATATGGTGGTCGGAAATTTAGACGTGGCCCGCCATGGCAAGAAAACCCCAAGTACCAACGCAACCGTTTCTTGGAAGGACCTTGCGGTCATTAAGGGCAGATTCCCCCTCAATCCGGTGAGTTACAGTTATAAAAGATATGTGCAGGAAAAAGTGGGCAATTTTCCCCTTCGGGAACATTACACTATGGATTATTGGTTTCTATTGCGGGCCTTCTATTTTTTTAAACCGTTAAAAATTGATGCGGTTTTAGGTTGTTTTGTTTTTGACGGCAATAATAAAACGAGTTTGCTGGTGGACGGATTCTCCGCACAAATGCCCCATGCCCTCAAATTCGCTGTTCGACATACTCCGGGCCGGTTTTTTTATGTTTACAAAACCCTGCTGTTGCACAAAAGGAATACCTCGACTATTTCGCGTTTGGCAAAAAAACTTCAAAAAAAACTCAGAAAATGAATATCGCCATCTTTACCCCCAACCAAAACCCCTATTCGGAAACCTTTATCCAGGCGCATAAAAATTTTTTAAAGGGGAAGGTGTTTTATTATTATGGCAGCAAACCCATCCATTTGGAGGGGAACGATGAAATCGCTACAAAATGGCAAAGGAGGGTAAATAAATTTAAAAAGTGTTTTGGGTCGGCCTCCAAATTAAGGGACAAAGCCATTCTGGGCTCTTTAAAAAGAAACCGGATTGACGTGGTGCTCGCTGAATATGGCACCCATGCCCATTTGATACTTCCGTTAATAAAAAGAGCAAATATTCCCTTAGTGGTACATTTTCATGGATATGATGCCAGCATGCCGGAAGTCATTGACTATTGCAATAATTATAAAGCTGTTTTTCAGTATGCATCTGCGGTAATAGCGGTTTCCAAAACCATGGAAAAAATGCTTTTGGATTTAGACTGCCCTCGGGAAAAATTAATTTACAATGTATATGGACCACACCCGGAATTTTTGAAGGTAGTACCCACATTATCCAAAAAACAATTTTTAGCCATAGGCCGGTTTACGGATAAAAAGGCGCCTTATTACACCATTTTGGCTTTTAAAAAAGCCATCGAAAATCATCCGGACGCCCGATTAATTTTGGCTGGCGAGGGTCAATTATTGGAAACGTGTAAAAACTTGGTGAAATATTTAAATTTGGAAGAAACTGTTCAATTTTTAGGAGTTATAACGCCCGATCAATATCGTCAATTTTTATCGGAGTCCTTAGGATTTATACAACATTCCCTTACCACAGATAGAGGCGATATGGAGGGCACCCCGCTCTCGGTTTTGGAGGCCAGTGCCGCTGGATTGCCCGTAATTGCCACCAACCACGCGGGCATACCAGATGTAATAATCCACGGAGAAACTGGATTGCTTTGCGAAGAGCACGACGTGAACGCAATGGCATTATCCATGAAAAGGCTATTGGATCATCCGGAATTTGCAAAATCGCTGGGGGCGGCCGGAAAGGAAAACGTCACGGCAAATTATACTCTTGAAAGGCATATAGAAAATCTTCAACGTAGCTTGGAGGCAAGTGCAAAGAATTTTAATTAACCACACGGTATAAATCAGTATAGGTCCATGGGAACGGTCACTAAAAAATTAAAAAACCTATTAAACGCCAGTACGCTTCAAACCTTAACTTTTAATTTTTCGAGGGGTTATTTTTCTTCCTTTCCGGTTTTGATATACCCAAAGGTATTTTTGGGCATTCACAAAAAAGGAAAGCTGATCCTGGAAAATGGGGCCAAGTTAAAAATTGGGGTAGCCTGGCCATTAACTGGATATAACAATACCACCTTAAAAATTGATGAAGGAGCTCTTCTTACTATAAGCGGAAAATTTAAATTCCATACGGGAGCTTTCGTAGTGGTAAATAAGCACGCGCTATTGGAAATCGGTAGTGGCTACACCAATAATAATGCGGAGATTAACTGTTTTAGCCACATTAAAATTGGAAATGACGTTGCCATATCAAAGGGAGTAATCATAAGAGATTCAGACAACCACGAAATAATCGGCAATTCGCATCCGGTCAGTGCTCCTATTGTTATTGGCAATCACGTGTGGATAGGCCTGAATGCAATTATTTTAAAGGGTGTGACCATAGGCGATGGAGCCATTGTTGCTGCCGGAGCCGTAGTTACCAAAAATGTGCCTGCCAATTCGATGGTGGCTGGAGTTCCAGCGAGAATACTAAAAACGGATGTGGTCTGGAAATAATTCCCCACCGCTATATTCCTTTCTTGGAATTAATTGTTATTCTAATAACTGCTTGTTATTATAGGGGAGTATTTTTAAACTTTGCGAAGGTGAGGATTTGGATAAAAACATGTTTCAAACCCTTTCCAACTGTTTACAATTGTTCCACATTTAACACAAAAATATAGGCATATACCTATAAAAGGTTTACATTTGAAGTACAATTAAAAAACCCCCACTACCCAAAAATGGATAGTGAGGGTCTGCTAAAATACTCACAAGGTATTCAGAATAGGGTAAGTGCCAGCTTATCCTATTTTTTTTGCAAACTTCATGTTTACAAGCATACCTTTGAGTTCGTCACCGGGCGAAAAGCGGATACGCGCTTTTTTGATGTTTGCCGATGACAGTTCTTCTGCCGTCTCCACCCCTGAGCTACTCAGGGTAGTGCGAAACGAACCCAGATCGTCCAACTTGACTATATAGCCTTTGTTTAGCGCAGTTTGCATGGAGCTGAGGAAATTCTGGATTACATTGTAGCAGTCACCTCGCGTAAGCGAGCTCTTTGCTGCAACTTCATCAGAAAGTTCCTTTAAGTCCATCGTGCCCAGATAAACTGGGTTTGCGTAAAACTTATTGGGCGCCTGGGGGTCCAACGGATTGTGCCTTTGGACAGGCTTAAATTTTTGCATGATGTCAAAAATTTAAATGAAACAATCACCTCAAAGAACGCGAACACACCTTGCGGTGGCAATCGCTTTGACTGCGTTATAAAACTACGAACAAATCTCCAATTGCTGCTCAGGAGTTATTAACATTTCTGTTTTGCAAAAATAAAATTCAATGCCCTTAAAATCAATGAGTTAACTCAATTTATATTGAATTTTTATTTTCATAGGGTTTAATGCCTGATAATCAGCATTTTAGCATTTGTTCATTTTTAATGGGGTATTCGTATATCATCTATTTGATTATTTTTATGTAGCCCTAGTAAATAAAACCTGTTTTTACGCTCGTAGTTATCAACAATTGACCTATTTTCTTTAAGGCCTTTTTTAGGCAGTAATCTGCTGGAAACGAAGAAAGTGCTCCAAATTCCAAAATAAAAATATGGCTTCTGTTTTCAGGATTTTTTTAGATAGAGGTGAGGTCGGCAGCATTTAATTATTGCCTGTACAGAGAAATCTATTTGGTTTTACAGGCAATTTCCATTGTCTGTACAGGGAACTCCCATTGTCTGTACAGAGAGCCTCCATTGGCTGTACAGAGAACTTTCATTGGTTGTACAGGCAATTTCAATAGGTTGTACAGAGAACCCGTACGCCGTAGGGGGAGCGGACGCGTTTCTCGCTGTATGGATTGTAATTAAAAATTTTCGTCTCATGGCCGGAAGGCGTGAATTTCAAAGTGTAGGCTAAGATTCAAATCCCAAAAATTGAAATCCCAAATCCCAGACCTGCGAACCGGAAGACAGGTGCCATATTTGAAATTTCATTTGAAGCACAGAGAAGCATAGTATATGCATGATTTTTCAATCATTGAGTTCTACGTCTTAAGTCTTACCGTCCTATGTCTTTAACCCTACCGTCCTATGTCCAAAAGTTTTCCCTAAATTTGGTTCCAAACTATTTCCCCATGACGGACCAACCCTTAGTCTCCATCATTATCCCCACCTACAACCGCGCCCACCTTATTGGGGAAACTTTGGACTCGGTTTTGGCTCAGACCTATGAAAATTGGGAGTGTATCGTGGTGGATGATGGTAGTACTGACGCTACGGCCCTAACGGTTGAAGCCTACCTAAGGAAGGATGCGCGTTTCCAATTTTTTAAAAGGCCAAACCATAAACCAAAGGGTGCGAATGCCTGTAGAAATTACGGATTTGAAAAAAGCAAAGGGGAATTTATTCAGTGGTTTGATAGTGACGATTTGATGCATCCCCGAAAACTGGATTTAAAGATTTGCTATGCGCTAAAGGAAAAGGCCACCGTGGTGGTAGATACCTTTACCCTAAAAGAAGACAAGACCTTAAATGAAAACCCAAAAGTTGAAATTTTTGAAAATGATGTTTTCCATATAGATTATATTTTGGGTAAAAAACCCGTCATTACCAATGATGTTATGGTTAAAAGGTCGATTGTCGGAAAGCTGCGCTTCGACGAACAGCTGCACAAAGCGCAGGAATTTGAATTCTTTACCCGCCTGTTCGCCCAACCATTAAAATACTGTTTTGTGGATTTGCCACTTACCACCTATCGCGAAGGTCATGATTCCATTTCAAGAGAAACCTCCAAAGGCAATCCGCTACAGGTGGCATCCCTAATTTACCTTTCAAAACTCCTGCAACAGCGCCACGCCGCTAACCCACAAATAGTGGCCTCGGCAGAACGGCAGGGGAGAAAAGTCTATAAAAGCTTGGCCAAACGGCGGAACCTTAACTTGATACTAAAACATTTCCACTTTTTTAGAAGGGTGCATCATAAATCGATCATGGTTTTTTTTCTATTTATGTTTTATAACTTGGTTACTAAATCTGGATTTGATGTTATAAAGCCCAATAAAAGTTTTTAAAAATCAGATAATTATGATATTAAAGAACTATTACTTTATTGCCCTTGCCGCTCTATCAAAATCCCTGGGCAGAGGGAAGTATTACAGGAAAAAGTTGTATTCTACGCGAAGAATCCTTGAAAAAAACTTTCCTAAACAATCTTCGTTTAGTTTCCTGCAAGTGGGGGCAAATGATGGAGTGAGTTTTGATTTTTTGTATAGTTTCGCAATCCAACGAAATATTTCAGGGATAGCCATAGAACCTATTGAAGAATACTATTTGGAATTATGTAAAAATTATTCCAAATATCCAGAGGTAATTTGTGTTAATAAGGCCGTTCACAAAACCAATTCTGACGCGATTTTATATAAAATCGTTGCGAATAAAATAATCAATTACCCCGACTGGGTTAAAGGAATAGCTTCCTTTGATAAGGCTCATTTAACAAAATTCGAATTTATTGCTGCTGAGGATATTCAAGAAGACAAGGTGGAGGCATCACATTTAATGGCAATAATTAAAGAAACTTCATTAAAAAAATTTGATTATTTTCAAATAGATACTGAGGGCTATGACCTTGAAGTATTAAAAATGTTCTCTTTTTCATTAGGTAAACCGAGGATGATTAAAGCTGAATATGTGAATCTAAATACAACCGCAAAAAAGCAAATAATTACATTGTTAAAAAAACAAGGATATTACACTTTTTTTGAAGGTTTGGACGTCATTGGTATGGATTTAAATAGAATGAAATTTTAATGGCCATTCCGAAAATAATACATTATTGTTGGTTCGGTGGAAAACCAATACCGAAAATGATGCGCTATTGTATTGATAGTTGGAAACGGACTCTACCAGAATATAAATTTATGCTATGGAATGAGGAGAATTCAGAATTGGACTGTGCTTATGTACAAGATGCTTATAATAAGAAAAAATGGGCTTTCGTTTCTGATTATGTAAGGTTGAAGGTGGTATATGAATACGGTGGAATTTATATGGATACCGATATGTTATTGTTGAAGTCGCTGGATTATTTTTTAAATAAAGGATGCTTTTTTGTTGCTGAGCACAACAAAAGTATAAATGCTGCAATATTTGGAGCTGAGGTCAACCATGAATTTATTGAGGAATGTTTGCAGGTCTATAAAATGGAAAATCACGAAATTAGAGGAATTCCCGTTGTTGTTTCCAATTTGTTTTTGCAAAAGTATAATCTGGAGCGAAAATTTGTGGATATAATTAATCAAAAGGACATAATAATATATCCGCCGGAATATTTTTACAGCCTGCCATTTACAAAGCTATTCGACATCCATAATTACAAAAAATATTTGACGCCCAATTCCTATGGCGTGCATTTATGGGCCGGAACTTGGCACAATTATAACGAATTATATTTGTTGCGCCGGCAAGAATTTATTCCCGCTATAAAACGAATTTTTAAAACCATTTTTATAGATAAAAAATTCAATCTAATTTACATTAAAAAGATTGGATCCGCCTTTAAAGAGGGATTGCTCACACCAAATGCATTCAAATGAAAAGTATTTTGTTGATCGTTCCTTATTTTGGTAGTTGGCCATTTTGGTTGGATGCCTATTTACTTTCAGTGGATAAAAATCCGACTATTGAATGGTTGTTTATAACAGACTGTGTAATTCCTGAAGAAAAACCCGAAAATGTAACGTTTTTAAAAACTACCATGGATGCTTTCAGTCAAAAAGTCAATTCTTTCTTTAATACCCAAATACTGCTTAGTCCAAGAAAAATCTGTGATTTGCGACCTGCTTTTGGCGAATTATTCGAAAGCCACATTATTGGTTATGACTTTTGGGGTTTTTGTGATATGGATATTATCTGGGGGAATATCCGCACATTTATTACCGAAGGCGTGCTGACCGACTATGATATAATTTCTAGCAGGAGGGAAAATACTTCGGGCCATTTCACTATTTTTAGAAATATAGAAAAGGTAAACAATATTTATAAATCCATACCGGAATTTCGTACAAATCTGGCGATGCCTGAGCTACAGCGTATGGACGAGGAGGCACTGACAGAATATCTTAAGAATAAGATAAAAAATGATTCCAGAAACAATATCAGAATAAATTGGAATTCTATTCTGTGCAACCAGGAAAATGGCCGCGACTCCCACCAAGAGTATTACCTGGACCGCTGGCTATGGCAAAACGGAAAAATGATAAATACCAAAACAGGAGAGGAGGTCATGTACCTTCATTTTATCAATTGGAAACGGACTATGAGGTATTGCGAGGTAAAATATGAGGATAATCCCCATCAGTTTTTTATTAGTTATAATGGGATGCATTATAACGCTCATCCCCAATTAGTAAAAAGTTGGAACCTGTTGAAAAATGTTTTTGATGGTTATAAAATACGCGAGTCTAGACGTATTCAAAAGAAAAACATTAAGCGTATTTTTAAAAGAATTAATAGTAAGTTTTTTAATAAATAAATTGAAATCCATCTCCCTCCTCCATCCCTTCACCCCCCAAGCAGCAGGCGTCGTGGAAAAAAGTGTGGCCGCCTATCACAGTCAGCCCCATCTTAAAGCCCTTCAATTAATGGCCGAATGCATGGATGTTTCCTGCCGGATGGAGTATTTTACCTCCAAATGGTCTTCTTATTCCTTCCTTGAAAAGCAGGTGGATTACCGGTTTTATCCCGTAGATTTTACTTGGACCGGCGACCATAAAAAATGGAAGAAACAAAAATCCAGAAATTGTTTGCGAGCTTATAGAAGGAATACGCCCGATGTTACCATCATTAATATGTCAGGCCACTCCAGCCCGTTTTCCCACCAATTGGCAAAAATCATTACCGCCAACAAAAAGACGTACATCGCCATGTTGGGCGGTCAACACTACTCCGATACCCCCGCCAACCAGGAATATTATAAAAACGCCCACCACATCTTGGTACACACTCACCTCCAAAAGCGGCAAATGGAAACTATGGAGCTATTTAAAGATTTAGATATCCGGGTTTTTCCCTTGGGCGTGGATGTTGAAGATTTTAAACCGAAAAAGAAAGATTCTAAAAATCCCCAATTGTTATATATAGGAAGGATTATTGAATGGAAACGAGTCCATTTGGCGATTGAGGCACTTCGATTTTTAAAGGCGAATGGTTTTTCTGAATCGCAGCTTAAAATAATCGGGCCCGTAAGTTCGGAACCCTATTTCCGAAAGCTAAAGGATTTGGTGGGCCTTTATGGTTTGGAATCCAATGTTAGTTTTTTGGGCCATAAAGTCCATGCGGAACTTCCACAATACTTTCAGGATGCAGACCTTTTTACCCTGCCCAGCGATAAGGAAACCTTCGGCATGGTAATGGTAGAGGCCATGGCCTGTGGCACGCCCGTTGCCGGAATAGACTGCCCCGGCGGTCCGGCAGATGTAATCACCCATTTAAAGGACGGTTTGCTCGCAACACCAGAAACCTATGGCGAAACCATTTTGGACTATTTTAGAAATCCCGCCTTGGCAAAAACCATTGGGGCCAATGCAAGGCAGAAGGTGTTGGAAGAATACAGTATTCAGGCTACCTTTAGGGTTTTAGAGCAATCCGTAAAATCTGCCCTTTTCGAATGAATGCCCCCCGTTTTATCGTAATCATCCACACCCCACAGGAACTAAACCATTCCTCCTACCTCCAAACCGGCCTGTTTGAGCTGGAAAATCGAGGCTTGATAAAGGTAAAGGTCAAACTGAACCTGCTGAAAAATCGCGGGACGCTAACGGTAGATGGCCAGGGAAACATAAAAAAATCCACGCGCCCGCAGCCCAAGACTTCTTTTTATACCTTGATTGATACCAACACAAAGAAAAGAATCCAGTTCGCGACCGATTTATATGATTTTGCCGAACATTTTTCGGAACCCGCTTTGGCGCAATGCGATTATTATTTTAAACGAAATTTTGAAACGCGTTTTGTCAATCCGACACAAGCGCGCGCCCGGGCAAAACTTCTTCCCTTGGGAATAAGTTTTGGCAACCATTCCCCTTTCCAACACGGAAAATTTAAATTTTTTCTCGGCCTGTTTTTGGCCAATCTGCGTTTAAATGCCAAACCCGATCGACTTTTCCTAGACCGATTGGTAAAAACCAATAAAGCACAACGCAAACATTGGCGGTTTATCAATACCTCGCGCGCCATCAGCCGTTTTGAGGCTTTGGAAACCCCTGCAAAAAATTCCATTATGTTCCAAACCAGGTGTTTTCTCCATGAAAATGCCGAAGATGTAAAACAGATCCATCAGCAGCGCTACCGTTTGATCCAATTGTTGCGCCAGCAGTATCCGAACCAATTTTTGGGCGGATTTATCCCTTCCAAAGTATCGCGACAATTTTATGCAGACGCGCTTACGAACGTCCCCTCAGAACCAGAGGCCTATCTTGACGCCATGAAACAGGCGAAAATAGTTATCTATACGCGCGGACTGGCAAATTCGCCCGCTTGGAAAATGGCGGAATACCTCTCTCAGGGAAAAGTGATTATTGCCGAACCTTTAACCACCCATTTGCCCGTTCCGCTCACGGAGGGCAAGGAACTTTTATATTTCCATAACGATGCCGAACTGATTGAAAAAATTAATTTGGTATTGGTAGATGAACAGTTGGCAACAAGGCTATCCAAAAACGCCCGTACATATTTTGAAAAACACGTGCATCCTGTTCAAAACGTAAGGCGTATCTTGGAGCTAATGTTAAAAAAACCGCTGGCCCAATTATGAATGTATTTTTGATCCATCACCGTTCCAAGCACCACGCTGCCAACTCCGGTTATGGCCGTTTGGTGAACTATATGGATGCCCAAGTGGTTTACGGCAATTCGAGATTTCCCTATCGCTTGGCCAAAATTCTGTCCAGGTTTCAGCCCCAGACCAAAGGAATTTATAATGCGGGCAGCCTTTTAAAAGCTGTGGAACTTTATGGATTGCTCAAAAGTACCAAGGGAGAAAAGAATATCGTCCATTTTTTAAATGGGGAGCGCGACATTCGCCATTTGGGGTTTTTTAAACGGCGCTTTCCAAACACCAAATTCGTGGCCACCTTCCACAAACCCCCAACAGTCTTAGAAAGCAGCATACCCAATCCCAAAGCCCTTCGCCACTTGGATGGCGCCATTGCCGTGGGGACCAACCAAGTTGAATTTTTAAAGAAATGGCTACAATTAGAACTGGTGGTCTATATACCCCATGGGGTTGACACCGAATATTTTAAGCCTGCGCCCAACCTAAAAAAAACCAACACGCTGCTCTTTGTAGGACAGCACTTGCGCGATTTTGAGACTTTTAACCAAACCGTGCCCCAGCTTGCCGCACGAATAAAAGGGGTGAGGGTAAATGTGGTAATCCATCCGGCCTATGCACATTGCATAATTCCGCATAATTGCATCCATCTATATACGGCTGTAAACGATGAACAATTGCGGACTTTTTATCAGGAAGCCACCCTTTTGTTTTTGCCCTTGCTGGACAGCACGGCCTGCAACTCCCTATTGGAGGCCATGGCCTGCGGGTTGCCAATTATTACGAGTGATGTTGGGGGGAATGTTGGATATTTAAAAGAAACCTCCAATATTTTATTGGAAGATGAAAAAAAGTTAGAATTTGCAAAAAAAATCGAGAATGTATTATTGGAGGAATCCGGCTTGGTCGAACGGGCGCAGTCATCGCGAGAACAAGCCTTGAAAATGGATTGGAAACCCACGGTTGAGAGCATACTTCAATTTTATAATACACTGTTTTACCAAAATAAATAGTCGCCATTCAAAGCCAATTGATTTAAATGATATTCAATTCCCTCGATTTTGCCATTTTTTTGCCAATAGTATTTTTATTGTACTGGTTCGTATTTAATAAAAATCTAAAAGCCCAAAATGGCTTGATCGTAGTGGCCAGTTATGTTTTCTATGGTTGGTGGGATTGGCGATTTCTTTTTTTGATTCTCTTCAGTACCTTGGTAGATTTTCTGGTAGGCCTACTATTGGAAAGACAATGCGATCCTTTGAAACGGAAGGGTTTGCTATGGATAAGTATCTTGGTGAATCTCGGGTTCTTGGGGTTCTTTAAATATTATAATTTTTTTCTGGATAATTTCGTGGCCGCCTTTTCCATTTTTGGAAAGGAAATCAGCGCCAGTTCATTAAATATCATTCTGCCCGTGGGTATTAGTTTCTATACCTTTCAAACCCTAAGTTATTCGATTGATGTTTACCGAAAAAAAATGCACGCTACCAATGATTTTGTTGCCTTTTCTGCATTCGTAAGTTTTTTTCCACAGCTCGTGGCAGGCCCGATTGAACGCGCCACCCATCTGCTGCCCCAGTTTAAAAACGCGCGGAAGTTTCACTACAGTGAAGCAGTTATAGGAATGAAACAAATTTTATGGGGTCTATTCAAAAAAATGGTCATTGCCGACAATTGTGCCCATTACGCCAATTTGATTATCGACCAATCGGAATCCCTGAACGGTAGCACCCTATTATTGGGAGCGGTCTTTTTTACTTTTCAAATCTATGGCGATTTTTCGGGCTATTCCGATATAGCCATCGGAACGGCCAGACTGTTTGGATTCCGGTTGATGCGCAACTTTGAATATCCCTATTTTTCCAGAAATATTGCAGAGTTTTGGAGACGATGGCACATTTCCCTATCCACTTGGTTCCGTGATTATTTATACATTCCCTTGGGAGGGTCAAGAGGCTCAAAATGGCAACAAATTCGAAATATTTTTATTGTATTTATAGTAAGTGGTTTTTGGCACGGCGCTAATTGGACTTTTATTTTTTGGGGCTTTTTAAACGCAATCTATTTTTTACCGCTACTGCTCGCAAAAAGAAATCGACAATATTTGGACATAGTAGCCGAACATCGTTCCTTCCCAACCGCAAAGGAACTTTTCCAAATTTTGGCCACCTTTATACTAACGGTGTTTGCCTGGATTTTCTTTAGGGCCGAAAATATGTCGCATGCCATCCAATTCATCCGCGGAATTGCGAACCGCACGTTTTTAAATTTTCCAACCATCAGGCCCACCGATCTTTTTGTGCTTATCTTCATTTTTATTTGTATGGAATGGATCGGAAGGAAACACGAATTTCCCATAAAGAATATTTTCTCTGAAAATAGGTTTCTACGCTGGTCGCTGTTTTGCGCCATAATTGTCATACTAATTATTTTCAGCGGGAAACAACAGGAGTTTATTTATTTTCAATTTTAATCTATGGGAAAATTCTTAAAGAAAATAGTACTCTTTTCCTCATTGTTGTTAGCGGTTTGTTTGCTTCTTTTTGGATTTCAAAATTGGCAAATAAGAAAAAATGCCAATTTTAAATTTAGCCAAAACACCGAATATCTCGTCGCAGGCCATTCCCACTCAGAATGTGCCTATAACGATTCGCTTATCTCCAATTTTAAAAACATCGCTACCTCCGGAGAATCCTATTTTTATACCTATCAAAAGTTAAAAGAGGTCTTAAGGCAAAATGAACAATTGAAAATGGTATTTGTTGAATTTACCAATAACCAAATTGATGCAGGTATGGACACTTGGATTTGGGGCGATAAATATATCACTAAATTCTACCCCAAATATGGTTCGTTTATGGATCTTTGGGATACCTGGTTGCTGTTAAAACACAATACACCCTCAGTCGTCAATAACTTTTCGGTCCAACAAAAAAGAAACTTGATGGATATGCTAAAGAACGATTATGATTATCGAAAGGACTTGGGGGGTTATGTATATTATAATGAAAACAGACTTGAAAGCGCCATCCGGAACCAATTGGAAACCAAAAAAAATACACCTCTCCATAAACTTTCCCACACAAATATTGATTATTTGCGCAAAATCCTTTCCTTGTGCGACCAACATCAAGTAGCGGTAATATTTGTCCGTTCACCCCAACATTCCCTATTGAAGATGCGTAAAAATGAAGCACAATTTCTAAAAGTCTATTCTGAGGCATTTACGCAAATTCCTTTCCTGGATTTTAATAATTTTAATATTCCCGATGATGGCTATAAGGATTTGGAACATTTGAATTATAAAGGGGCACGGATTATTTCAGTTGAATTGGATTCTCTTTTAAAAGATAGTTCATTTATGAACAATTTTTTAAAGAACCCACAGAGGGTGGTAATCTCTGAGTAGTATATATGTAGCGTATGGATTTACATTTAAAAATAGTAATCTTCGACGGCAGTTTTAAAACCACGCCTTTTATCAATCGATTGGTGCAGGGATTGGCGGTGAACCATCAGGTTTATATCTTGGGGTTTAATGAAAAATTGAAAAGCCCAATTCCCAAAGTTCGCTATATTGCTTTGGGCAGTAACCAAAATCGGTTCCGGTTTATGCTCACTACATTTAAATATCTGCTGCGTTCCAAACAAGTTGGGTTGTGGGTTCCAAGCTTTAAAAAATTTATCCGCGGCGAACGGCTGGCGTTGCAGCAACAAAACCTGAATCTGGCACTCTCACAACTCCGCCCGGACCTAATCCATTTGCAATGGCCCTCGGTAGTTCCGTGGTTTGAGGAGGTTTTGACCGAGCAACAGCCGCCAGTGGTTCTAAGCCAACGCGGGTTCCATAACAATGTACGGCCTTTCGTCAATTCTTTAAATTTTGAATACTTACAAAAGTGGTATCCCAAAATTGCGGGTTTTCACTCGGTTTCCAAAGCTATGTCGGCCACGGGCGATAAACTTTGGAAGTCTCCGAAAAAATTGGATAAAGTGGTTTATACGGGCATTGCGTTGGAACAATTGGTGTTTTCCGAAAATTACCGGCGGGAAAAGCCTTTACAACTCCTTTCCATTGGAAGGGCCCACTGGATAAAAGGCTATGATGAGGCGCTGTTGGCCTGTAAAATACTAAAGGAAAAAAACGAAGCTTTCCGCTATACCATAATCGGTGGGGCAGGCGATGAGGAATTGCAATTCCTTATCGCCGACTTAGGCCTGACGGATAACGTGGCCTTAACCCCTCGGTTGTCGCAGCAACAAGTCTTTCAGCAGATGGCCGCCGCTTCGGTACTGTTGATGCCCAGTTTGGAAGAAGGTATCCCGAATGTTGTGGTAGAGGCTATGGCCATTGGCCTGCCCGTTATCAGTACCAACTGCGGGGGAGTGCCGGAATTGATCGAGGATAAAGTCAATGGTTGGCTGGTGCCTATACGTGATCCTGCTGCCTTGGCAGAAGCAATTTCCTCTTTTGTAGCACTTCCTCTTAATGAAATTCAAGAAGTGCGCTCCGCTGCGCGGAAAAAAGTAGGGGAGCAACATGCTCTGGAACTGATGGTTGGTGGGATGGAGGGGTTGTATTCCGAGGTTGTTGATTTTAAAAAATCTTGAAAACATCCCTCCCCATCCCTCCCTTCAAAGGGAGGGGGCCAGATTCGGACTTAATTTGGGTTTTTTATTAGTATTAAAAATTCCTCTTGGAATCGGGATTTAGAGGGATGTAAAACTAATCCCTTTCCAAAAAGCCCCCTCTTCGAAGAGGGGGTTGGGGGAGATGTTTTTGCTGTAAAAACATCCCTCCCTATTCCTTCCTTCAAAGGGAGAAAGCCAGATTCGGACTTAATTTGGGTTTTGTGTTAGGCTTAAAAATCCCTCTTGGAATCGGGATTTAGGTGGATGTAAAACTAATGCCTTTCCAAAAAGCCCCCTCTTCGAAGAGGGGGTTGGGGGAGATGTTTTTTGTAGCAGTAAACCCCTATATTTATAAAAATTTTCTGTAGCGTCCAAAATGAGTTCAATCAAAACCCCAATAATCCCAGCAAACCAAAATTTTGCAAATATCGATGCCCCAACGGACCTCGACCTACCGGCCATTTGTATCTTCGCGGCCACCGGCTTCTTCCTCGATACAGATACCTATTGGAAAAACATAAAAGTGCTGCCCGCCGCCTCAGAAAATGTGATTGATGACAACGGATTCTTAGTTGAAAGCAAACCGTGGTTCCAATGGCATTACAGTCCAAGGGATATCAGCTTTGAAACAGCTTTGGACGAATTTACCGCGCTGTTCGAGCAGATCATTTCACAGCAGACCCAAGGCGCCCAAACCATTCTTCCGCTATCCGGCGGACTCGACAGCCGAACCCAGGCAGTGGCCTTGGCCAATTTAAAAAAGGATGTGACCGCCTATAGCTATTCTTTTAAAAACGGCTACCGCGAAAGTGGCATTGGAAAAAGGATCGCAAAAGTTTGTGGTTTTGATTTTAAGGAATTTACCATTGAACCCGGCTACCTATGGCCGGTACTCGATGAACTCGCGGAATTGAACCAATGCTATTCCGATTTTACGCATCCCCGTCAAATGGCTGTTTTGGAGGAATTCAAGAACATGGAAGGCATATTTTCCCTCGGCCATTGGGGCGACGTGCTCTTCGATCGGGGTGCGCCGGAAGGAACTACGGAGGCTCAGCTAGTGGACGTACTTATAAAAAAGATAGTCAAAAAAGGGGGAATGGAACTGGCCCAGGCCCTTTGGGAAATTTGGGAGCTCAAGGGCGAATTTAAAACCTATCTGCGCGATCGGCTCGCCTCCTTGCTGAACGCCATTGCCATCGATACTCCCAGCGCCAAGTTGCGGGCCTTTAAAAGCCTATATTGGGCCCCGCGGTGGACCAGCGTGAATCTTTCTGTTTTTGAGGCTGCCCATCCCATAGCGCTTCCCTATTATGACGACCGCATGTGTGAATTTATTTGTACGGTGCCCGAGGAGTATTTGGCCGACCGAAAATTGCAAGTGGCCTATGTTAAACAACAAAATCCGGAGCTTGCAAAAATTACTTGGCAGGAACACCGACCCTATAATCTTTTTACATTTCCAAAAAACAAACCGCCCCACAATTTGCCATACCGGATTGGAAACAAGTTAAGGCGCGAGCTGAAAAACAAAATGGGAAAACCCTATATGCAACGCAATTGGGAACTGCAATTCTTAGGGATGGAAAATGACGAAAAATTGCAGGAACGGCTCTTCGGCCAAAACCTGCACCCCTTTTTGCCCAAAGAATTATTGGCCCGTTTCTACAATAAATTTAAAACGGATGACAGGGTTACCTATTCGCACCCGTTGAGTATGTTGTTAACCTTGGCAGTTTGGAAACAGAAGAACAGTAATTTATGAGAGTATCGGTAATACTTCCAATATTCAATGGGGAAAGCACCTTAAAAGCAACTTTGGAGAGTCTCGCTGCCCAAACATTTCTAGATTTTGAATTAGTGGCCTGTATTGATGGTTCAACGGATAATTCCGAAGAAATTCTAAATAGCTTTCAAAACTCTTTTCTTAAAATGCGCATTTTAAGAAATGAAAATAATTTGGGACTGGGACCTACCATGAACCGCTTGGTTGCCAATACCCAAGGAGAATATATTGCGGTGGCAGAGCAGGATGATTTTTACTATCCCCAACGATTGCAGAGGCAAGTATCTCTACTTGACACACAAAAAGAGGTGGGCTTGGTTTCAGGGATTGCTGAATTTTGGAATGGAGAAAAGGTTACAGGTAAATTTCCAGGCCTTTTGGTTCATGGAAACCAATATCCCACCGGCAAGGAGATGTTTTTATTGAATTATCACGAACAAATTAAAGTAGTAAACAGTTGTATGATGTTTCGAAAGTCAGTACATATTGAAAATGGGTTGTATTTTACCCAGCATTACCCAAGTGTAAGCGTTGATTGGACCTATGTTTTGCGATTTTCATTGGTATCGAAAATACACGGGTTACATAGGGTTTTGGTGCGTTTGGATAGAAGAAGTGAGCGTACCTCGGTAACGAGCAATAAAGAAAAGCAATTTGCCGCCACTCGGGAACTTTTGCGGAGTTTTGCGTATGAATATCCCAAATTAATTAAAAGTGAGGATTATAAATTTGCTAAGAACACACAACGGCTCTTGGAGTTAAGCCAAATGTACGGCATGCCCTTTTACAAGAAAGGTCTTTTATATACATTTTCCCAATTTCAAGATAACAGGTTTCTAAAGTTAATTGTTAAAAGATTGAAATTTAAAATATTTTCGAGCAGATGAAAAAAATGATTTTAAATATATGGCATTCATACAAAATAGGAAACACCCTGCTCCACGATAAGTATTTCCTTGGTACGCGCAATGCAACTCGGGAAGAAATTAATAAAAAACCGCGCCGGACTGAAATTATAAATTATTTTTTGTCATTTTCCCATTCGAAATGTTATTTGGAGATTGGAGTACGCAATCCTGCTAAAAATTTTGATAGAATTCGTGCAGATACAAAATATTCAGTAGATCCAGGAATTGAATTTACAGATAACCCAGTTGATTTTAAAATGACATCAGATTTATTTTTTAAAAAATTGGAAAATGGAGAATTAGTAATTGCTCCTGATTTTAATTTCGATGTAGTCTTTATTGATGGACTTCATTTAGCCGATCAAGTAGAAAGGGATATTGAAAATGCCCTTAAATATCTTTCAAAATCAGGTGTTATTATACTCCATGATTGTAATCCGCCAACTATTTTTCATCAACGGGAGGACTATGATTACGAAAACTCGCCTGCCGGTACTTTTTGGAATGGGACTACTTGGAAGGCATTCTATAAGTTTCGATATAGTAAAAATTTATATTCAATATGTTTTGATACCGATTGGGGTGTTGGTGTAATTTCAAAAACTAAATATCCAGAATTCAATAATTTGGAGTTGCCCATTACGAATCCATATTATGAATATAATTTATTAAAAGACGATAGAGCAAATATGTTAAATCTGCATAATTTTCATCTTTGGGAAAAGTCGGTTAATATATGAAAATTGCAATTTACACATCTATTTTTGGAGGCAAAGATACATTGCGGTCACCATTTAATTATGAATTTTCATTGGAAGTAAAATATTATTTATTCACTGATGAAAACACTGTTGAAGTATTTCCGTATGAAAAAGTAATTCTTGATTCCGAATATTATGATGTTTCAAAAAACTCAAAAGAAGTAAAAATAAATGGTATAAATAAGGAACCATTATCAGGATTTGATTATGTGATATGGCACGATGCAAATATTCAAATTAATCATAATGAAATTCTGAAACTAATGAGATTTAATGAAAAATTCAACCTTTCTGCTTTTCGTCATCCATATAGAAGTTGTGCATATAGTGAAGCAATAGCTTGTGTAAAAAAAAATAAAGATTCTCCATTTACAATTGCATATCAAATGTCAAAATACTTTTTGAATGGTCTACCTGCAAATTTCGGATTAAGTGCTAATGGAATACTTCTAATAAAAAACACATTAGCGTCTCAAGAAATAATGAAACTTTGGTGGTTGGAAGTAAAGAGAAATTCTCGAAGAGATCAGCTTTCATTACCATTTGTTTTGTTTAAAAATAATTTTAGTATTAATTATTTAGAAGGAAATGTGTTTGATAATAACGTCTCTATATACAATAAACACAACTACAAATATTATATTAAAAAGAATGAAATTCAGACATATAATCAATACATTCAGAGTCTATCTATAAAATATTTAAAAGCTTTAAGGAAGATTAAATGCTATATTCTAAAAACTCGTGCTTAAAATAAAAATCCTTTATACAATCCCCAACTTTGATACCGCCGGCAGCGGAAAAGTGGTGTATGATCTTGTAAAAGGAATGGACAAAGAAAGGTTTGAGGTGGAAGTTGCGTGCGCCAGTAATCGTGGTGTTTTTTTTAAGGAAATGGAAAGCCTTGGTATTCCAATCCATATTTTTGAAACCACCACAAGCTATCGTCCATATTTTACTTTATTTTCAAGGATTAAACCTATAAAGGCTTTTTTCAAAGAAAATAAATATGATATAGTACATTCCTGGCACTGGAGCAGCGACTGGACCGAAGCCTTGGCCGCCCGATGGGCTGGCGCCAAATGGCTCTACACCAAAAAGGCCATGAGCTGGGGAAACCGGCATTGGAAATTGCGCAGTTATCTGGCCAGTTATATCATTACTATCAACAATGAGATGCGAGCCTATTTTCCAAATAAGAAAAACCAGCAACTCATTCCTTTGGGAATTGATACGGATTATTACAGTCCAGGGTTGTTTCCCAAAAAATCGGACCCTTCCGAAAATTTTAGAATAATTACGGTAGCCAACTTAGTGCCGGTAAAAGGAATTGAGGTTTTGCTAAAGGCCATAAAAATAGTGGATGATCCCACTTTAAAATTAACGGTGCTTGGCGATAATGCCAATGAATACGGACGCTCTTTGGAAAAACTTTGCGCCGAACTTTGCTTGCAGGAACAGGTTACTTTTCTTGGTAAAAAAACGGATGTCCGGCCTTTTATTGCCGCCTCCCATCTTTACGTAATCCCAACCTTGGACGAAGGTAGAAAAGAAGGAATGCCAATGGCGCTCGTGGAAGCAATGAGTATGGCAGTGCCAGTGCTGGGGTCCAATATTTCTGGGATAAATTATGTGCTTGAGGACTTTCCCAAATTGCTTTTTCCCGCCAAGAATGAAAAGGCACTTGCCCAAAAAATCTTCGACATTCAACATCAGTCAAGTTATGAACGTACGGTCTTGGGCGAAAAATTAAGGAATATGGTGAAAAACAAATTTGGAATGGAAACTTTTATAGGGAACCACCAGAAGTTATATTCAATTTTAAAAAATAATTCTTCGAACCCTTTCTAAAATTTTTGCAAGAAATGATTTCTGTTCTTATCACCCACTATAACCGTCCCAAGGAATTACAGGATTGCATTGCGGCCTTTCGGCACTTGGGAATAAAAGATTTGGTTTACGTAGTAAGTGATGACGCTAGTAAAAGCGAGAATCAAGAAATCCTTTCTAGTTTGAAAGTTGATAAAGTTATTTATAATGAGACCAACAGAGGGCTAGCCTCGACCATAAACCGAGGGCTCGACCATTGTAACACACCTTATGTTTTGTATTGTCAGGAGGATTTTTTACCGCGAGTTGAATTGGCAGAAAGGTTGCCTGAATTACTTGAGGTCTTGAATTCCGGTCAAGCCGATATGATTCGTTTAAAGGCAAACTATACTTTTCCAAAACTTCTTGATTTAACACCCCATATCAAGTTGATACCAAAATTTTCTTGGAAGAATTTTTACTATAATGCCTTTCAATATAGCGATCACCCATTTATTACGACCAAAAAATTTTTTGAAAAGTTTGGCAAGTATTTGGAAGAAACCTCCGGGCCCTACGGTGAAAATGAATATGCTATTAGAATAATGAAATCTAAAGCGAAGATAGCCATAGTAACCGATCACCTATTTATTGATAATAAAAAAGCAAGGTCGGTGATTGATTCCATTCCTAAACAGAAGCGGGGAAAAATCTTAAAAAGATTAAAGATTCATAAATTCCTCCGCGCTATTAGACTACATTTGGAATGGATTTTCTACCGCCCTAAGAAAAGAGGTTTACTGACCATTAAAAATAGGCGTAAAAAATAAAATGAAAATAGGCCTCGTCCTTTCCCAAACCCCCGGCTATTCTGAAACCTTTTTTACCTCCAAAATTAGGGGATTAAAGGCGCACGGCGCCGAAGTGATTCTTTATTGCCAAAAAAATACAGCCCATTTTCAGTTATGTCCGGTGCAAACCGGGCCAAAAGTAAGCCGCAATCCCCTGTTGCAAGCTTGGTATTTTATAAAGGAATTTACGCTGCTCTTGCCTTATTTGCCCACATTGCTGCGCTACATAAAACTGGAACGGAAAGAGGGGAGCCGTCCTATCCAAATTTTAAAAAAGATATATCTAAACGCCCATCTGCTAAAGGCCAACTTGGACTGGCTGCACTTTGGCTTTGCCACCCTGGCCTTGGGCAGCGAAACCGTGGCGAGGTCAATTGGCGCAAAAATGGCAGTGAGCATTCGGGGTTTCGATATTGCGGTTTATCCAGTAAAATATCCCGGGTGTTATAAAACCCTTTGGAAATATCTTGACAAGCTACACACCATTTCCGACGATTTGTTGGTATTGGCAAAAAAGCACGGGCTGCCAGATGGTATTCCCATTGAAAAAATCACCCCGGCCATTGACGTTAATCAATTTAAATCTGATTCCAAGATTGTGAATGTCGAGGAATTAGTCTTTATGACCACCGGTCGCCTGCATTGGAAAAAAGGACTTGTACAAACCATTGAAGCTTTGGCGATCTTAAAAGCGCAAGGCTTGAAGTTTATCTATAAAATAGTTGGGGAAGGGCCCGAATATGAGCGTATCGCTTTTGCGGCCTATCAATTGGGGCTAAAAGAGGAGGTCCGGTTTTTGGGAAAATTGCCCCATCAGCAAGTAAAGGAGGAATTGGAACGTGCGAATATTTATATACAATACAGCATTCAGGAAGGATTTTGCAATGCCGTTTTAGAGGCACAAGCGATGGGGAAATTATGTATAGTAAGCAATGCCGAGGGCCTGTCGGAAAATGTGCTGCACGAACAAACGGGCTGGGTGGTGCCGAAATATTCCCCAAACGCCTTGGCGCGAACAATTAGTAAAGTAGTGGCACTAAATCCTGAAGAGAAATCAACAATAGCACAAAGCGCTCAAAAACGAGTGCAGGAAGAATTTAATATTGAAAAACAACAAAGGGAGTTTTTGAATTTTTACTCCTAATCTCCCTGTCAGTTCGAGTGTTTTTCAACTGAGCGATAGCGGAGTTGAAAAATGTATCGAGAACCCTTGCTCTGCCTCCCATTGTCAGTTCGAGTGTTTTTTATTTGGAGCGGTAGCGGAAAATAAAAAATGTATCGAGAACCTTGATCCGCAAAAACTGTTTCCCCAGCAAAAAATGTATCGAGAACCTTACTCAGCCTACCTCTGTCAGTTCGAGTGTTTTTCAACATAGCGCCAGCGGTGTTGAAAAATGTATCGAGAACCTCGCTCTGCAAAATCTGTATTCACAACAAAAAAAGGGTCTCGATACAAATTTGAGTTCGGCTGCCGCCTCTCTCAAATCCACTCGACCTGACATCTGGCTTCCCTCTGTCAGTTCGAGTGTTTTTTATTTGGAGCGATAGCGGAAAATAAAAAATGTATCGAGAACCCTTTTTTACGAAAAATTCTCCAATTTTTTTTCTTACTTTAAATTTATGAAAACCTATTTCGTATATATTCTTTCCTGTTCAGACGGTACTTATTACACCGGGGTAACATCCAATCTGACCCAGCGATTGGAAGACCATAAACACCGAAAACATTTAAACAGTTATACCTCTTCCAGACTACCCGTGGAACTTGTATATTATTGCACTTTTACAGAAATAACAATGGCTATTTCTACGGAAAAACAAATAAAAAAATGGTCCCGCGTAAAAAAGGAGGCTTTAATTAATGAGAAATATGAGTTACTGCCAAATCTTGCTAAAAAAAAGTTTCGGAAATGAAAGGGTCTCGATACAAATTTGAGTTCGGCTGCCGCCTCCCTCAAATTCACTCGACCTGACATTTGGCTTACATTTGTTTACGATTGTCAGTTCGAGTGAATCTGAAAATGCGGCAGCATTTTCGGATTTGTATCGAGAACGGCTTTCAGCGACGAAACCCCAAATCCAGTCTCGATACAAATTTGAACTCGGCTACCGCCTCCTTAAAATCCACTCGACCTGACATTTGGCCTACATTTGTTTACGATTGTCAGTTCGAGTGTTTTTTATTTGGAGCGGTAGCGGAAAATAAAAAATGTATCGAGAACGGCTTTCAGCGACGAAACCCAAATCCGGTCTCGATACAAATTTTAACTCGGCTCCCGCCTCCTTAAAATCCACTCGACCTGACATTTGGCCTACATTTGTTTACGATTGTCAGTTCGAGTGTTTTTTATTTGGAGCGGTAGCGGAAAATAAAAAATGTATCCAGAACCTCGCTCTGCAAAATCTGTCTTCCAACAAAAAAAGGGTCTCGATATAAATTTTAACTCGGCTCCCGCCTCCTTAAAATCCACTCGACCTGACATTCGCACTACCTCTGTCAGTTCGAGTGTTTTTCAACATAGCGATAGCGGAGTTGAAAAATGTATCGAGAACGGCTTTCAGCGACGAAACCCAAATCCGGTCTCGATACAAATTTTAACTCGGCTCCCGCCTCCTTAAAATTCACTCGACCTGACAATCGGCTTCCCTCTGTCAGTTCGAGTGTTTTTCAACATAGCGCCAGCGGAGTTGAAAAATGTATCGAGAACCGAGTGTTTTTTATTTGGAGCGAAAGCGGAAAATAAAAAATGTATCGCGAACCTCTGCCCATTTGAATATTAACTTTCATAAACCCTATATTTACCAATGTGAAACTATACTATCCAAAATCCCATTGAAAAAGTACTTTTGATGAAGGCGGAGGAAAAAACAAACATTTCCAAGAATGCGGTAGAAAGGATGCATCGGGAATTTAATCTGGAGAAGCAGATGGGGGAGTTTCTTGGCTTTTATGGGTAAAGAGCTTTAAGAGGTTTCACACAGAGGCCGAAGAGGAAACCATAAAGTAGGCAAGCGTTTATGGCATCCGGATATGCATGATCGATTTATTTAAAATAAGTTTTATGATCCATAAGAATGTTTACGAAAAAATTGGAAGACATTATAAAAGATTGAAAAATCATCCTATTACAGCCGATAAGCCCCTTTTTCACATGTGGCGCTATCTTATATTTAACCTTAGAGCACGCATTAAACCCGAATTGACTGTCAGTTGGATAAATAATTTAAAACTGTATGTGCGAAAGGGCGATGCTGGGTTAGTAGGAAATATTTATTATGGTCTATATGAATTTGAGGAATCTTTATTTCTTCTCCATTTTTTAGAAAATGACGATTTATTCCTTGATGCTGGGGCTAATCTAGGTCATTTTTCTCTGTTGGTGTCAGGTATAAAAAATTGTAAGTCCCTTGCCATTGAACCCGTTCCAAATACTTTTAAACAGTTAAAAAGGAATATCGAATTAAATAATCTACAGGAACTTATAAAACCTTTACCAATTGGGGTTGGGGAAAAAGAAGGTTTTCTCTATTTCTCCACCGATCGAAATACCATGGATAACATTGTACCCTCAACTTATAAAAACGCTGTTGGGATTTCCATTAGTACAATTGATAATATTATTGACTCAGAAATTCCAGTTGCCATCAAGATAGATGTAGAAGGATATGAGTTTTTTACTCTTAATGGCGCTTCTAGAGTTTTGAATTCTGAGAAATTGAAGGTTGTGATTATAGAATTAAATAGATCTGGTGAAAAATATGGTGTTAAGGACAATACGGTGTTCAAATTATTATTGAGTTATGGATTCAAACCTTTTGAATATGAAGTTCATAGACGCAATCTGATACATTTGGAAACTTATAATATCCACAAGTTTAATACTTTGTTCATTCGCGATTTTGATGTTGTTCAAAAAAGACTATTTCGAAGTGAAAAAATTAAAATAAGAAATAATATGTATTGACCATACGCCGCGACACGTTCTACTAAAACTCCGTGCCCTTTGTGCAGTCAGTGTGAACTCTGTGGTTAAAAAACCCATGCTTTAAAAACTATATGCTGAAACTATACTATCCAAAATCCCATTACAACAAAGCCTATAGAGGGTTGGTGTTTCCATTGTTGAAAGCCTTTATCAAAGGAGAACACTTCACCGATGCGGAACGGATGGCCCTGTACGGACTCTCGGAACGCGATTTTGAATTTGTGGCTGAGATGAAAAAGGCCGATACAGTTATCTTGCCCATGGCCTGGAATTATTACCTGAAAACAAATCAGGAAAACCTTGCCATTGCTTTCGTAAAAAAATGTGCGGCCGCCAATAAAAAAGTGATCGCCCTCAACGCGGGCGATTTTGGAGTTAAGATGCCATACCTTGAAAACTTGATTATCCTTCGTTTAGGTGGCTATAAATCAATATTTCCCAAAAATGAGTTCGCGCTGCCCTCCTTTATATCCGATCCTTTAAAAAAGTATTATCAAAGGGAAGAAATATGTATTCGGCCTTATCGTTCCAAACCGGTCATTGGTTTTTGCGGGCAGGCCAATGGCGCTGTCTGGAATGCCGTGAAGGAAGTGGGGAGCACCTGCCTTCGCAATTCGAAAACATATCTGGGGCTTACAAATGGAGAACCCCAGCAACTCATTTCCACTTCCTATTTGAGGGCTTCCATTTTAAATACATTTCGGCAAGCGGACGGTGTGGACACAAATTTTATCCTCCGGAAAAAGTATAGGGCAGGGGTAACGGAAAAAAAGGACACCCACCAAACCACCTTGGAGTTTTATGACAACCTGCGCGATTCCGACTATGTGGTTTGCGTTCGCGGCGCGGGCAACTTCTCGGTGCGTTTTTATGAAACCTTGGCGATGGGCCGCATTCCTATTTTGATAGATACCGAATGCGCCCTTCCGTTGGAGGACAAACTAAATTGGCAAAACCACATAGTGCGCGTGCCCTATTCCGAACGCCACAGGGCGACGGAAAAAGTAAGCCAATTTCACCACAGCTTATCTGAATCGGATTTTTTAGCTTTACAGCAGGCCAACAGAGATCTTTGGTGCGAAAGATTGACTTTGCAGGGATTTTTTAAATCATTCTTATTTTCATAAATGCTCTTCCATCACCTAAAATACCTTCAACCCACCCATTATTTTCAGTTATATCGGAAAGGCGGCAACTCCATTTTTCCCAAGGTGGAACAACTTCCCGAAGAAATTCGAAATCAATTGCAACCAGATTTTAAGTTTAAGAGCGAAAAAGCAAGGGAAAACGACCTCTCTTGGCAAGCAATACATAAAGGCTATACCGGTCCGGCCGAAACCTATACTGCTTTTGAAAAATTGCCGCTTGTGGATAACTACCGGTTCCTGCGAAAGTATTTCAATCCCGCTTGGGTTTTGTACGTTTTGGTGCTTCGGCTCATTTCCTTTAAAAACCCATTCGCGGAAATTTCGGGCTGGTGGAAAAGCAGAGATGCCCGCCGGAGCAATTATCAAGAACGGCCCATTAGCCATCCGGGATGGACTCTATTCCAATCGGATTTACTCCGTGAGAAACCAATGGTAAGCGTGGTAATTCCCACTTTAAACCGTTATGAATACCTAAAAGACGTGCTCACCGATCTGGAAAAGCAGGACTATTCCAGCTTTGAAGTTATCGTGGTGGACCAATCCACACCCTTCCGGGAGGAATTTTATTCAAATTTCAAATTAAACTTAACGCTGGTCCATCAAACCGAGCGCGCCCTGTGGCTGGCGCGAAACCGCGCTATTGAAATTTCCAAAGGCGAATATATGCTCCTTTTTGATGATGACAGTAGGGTAGCGCCAAACTGGATTTCCAACCATTTAAAATGTCTCGATTTTTTTAATGCCGAAATCTCTTCCGGAGTGTCCCTTTCGGCCGTTGGTGCCGAGGTGCCAAAAAATTATGCCTATTTCCGGCTTTCAGACCAAATAGATACCGGCAATGTATTGTTGAAAAAACAAGTGTTCCGGGACATCGGCCTTTTTGATCGCCAGTTTGAAAAACAAAGAATGGGCGATGGGGAATTTGG
Organism: Aequorivita sp.; assembly: GCA_048268785.1. Classification (GTDB taxonomy): domain Bacteria; phylum Bacteroidota; class Bacteroidia; order Flavobacteriales; family Flavobacteriaceae; genus Aequorivita. The sequence goes on along the minus strand of JBLWUV010000003.1, from coordinate 14,605 downwards.
CCTGCGCGCCTATTTGAATGGATATAAAAATATTTCAAATCCTTATGCGGACAGAATCCATTTAAAGGTTGGTTCCGGCGGCCTGCGCGAAATGGGCAGTTGGGACGCCTTCCGTCCAAAAAAACTCTTTGCCCCACGGCCCATACCCAGCGTGCTGTATCTCTATCGAAAATACTTCGGAAGAAAAAGAGCGCTATTGGCCATTTACAGAAGCGTGCCCCAATCCATCATTCCCTACCGCTACAAGAAAAACAAGAAAATGTTGGTCCTGGGCATGCTAATCTCTTTATTTTTGTTTCCATTCGTAGTATTGCAAGTGGTCATTTCTTGGCGACAAGCCTCTCGTAAAATTAAGAAAGGCGCAATGATCAATAGTTTAGACAAATAACACTGAATTAATGAAACCCTCAATTTTTATCGCGTTTACATATAATAAGAGCTCTGTTTCAGACTATTTTACGGCACTTTCCAATAAATTTTATCAACAAGGATATAAGGTTGTTGTTTTTACTAAACAGCGAAATAGAATTGATGAACTCGCTGCAGGAATCGATATTAATTTTTGGCCCTCGAAACGACCTACGGGATATAAGGATTTTTATCTGGCCTACACAAAAATGAAAAAGCATAAGCCCATTATGACAATTTCTGCATTCGGTTCAGTCAATATTTTTATGTTAGCTAGTTATTTAAGTAATGTTCGGTTCAGGATAGCATGGATTAGAACTTTGAGTACGCAATATTTCGAGCAGGATAGGTTTTTAATTTTCAGGAAATCGCTTATATATAAACTTGCAACCAATATAATTACTAATTCCATTGCCACCAAAAAAGATACTATTTTAGTATATAGATTAAAAGAAAGGAATATTAAAGTGTTACCTAATTCGGTAAAAAATTATCATCTTTATGATAACAACCTTCATTTCAAAAAAAATAAGCTCGTCTTAGTGGGAAGGTTAGATCCATCAAAGGGTATTGATACCTTACTCGTTGCAGTTAGAATATTGGTGGATCGAAATTTCGTAGTGACTTTGGAAATTTTTGGCTCGGGAAACCAAGAAAGGGAATTGAAGGAATTGGTGAAAAATTTAAAACTCACCCATCATGTGATATTCGTCGGAAATAGGCCAAAAGAAGAAGTATTGCACGCCTTTAAAACATCCCATTGTGCTGTAGTGCCGAGCAAATCGGAAGCGTTTGGTTTTGTAGTTATAGAAGCGATGAGTGTGGGAGGCTGTGTGGTTGCCGCTAATAATACAGGAATTATGGAGATAGTAGTTGACAAGCAAACAGGATTACTGTTTGAAACTGGTAATCCGAATGATTTGGCTGAAAAAATAGAAATAATTTTATCCGATATTGATTATAGGAACAAGTTGGCCGCGAATGGATACAATAGATTTCTTAATTTATATGAAACAGAAAATTCTGTAAATCGTGATTTTACTTATTTCAAAAATCTTATTGAATGAATGTCAGGTACTTTCTAGCCAAGAAAATTTGTAAGTATTTGCCCCCTATAATTTCCCAAGTCGTTAGAAATTCTATTATTTCAACAAAAATTGGAGAAGGATTAAATGAAAAGTTCACAAAAAGAAGTCTTACAGGGAGTAAATTTATAGGTAGCACTTCAGATTTCCATGCTTTTAAATTTAGTATTCACGGATATTTTGATTGGCGAAATGTTGTGTTAGCCAAAACTATTTTACGGTTTAAAAAAGGAGATATTATTGAAGTTGGCGCCAATATAGGTACGGAAACCGTATCTTTTTGTGATATTGCAAATAGTCACAATGTTAAAGTCCTCGCATTTGAGCCACTTCCCTCAAATGTCGGGGCTTTAATAATCAATAAGAATGTAAACAATTTTAAGAATCTCCAAATTTTTGGTTGTTTAGTTTCCAATTACACCGGTAAATCATATTTCAATGTTCCGGTTGGAAACAATTCTGGATCTGGCCATATTACAAATTCTAATATTTCAAAAGACGCTCAAGAATTCGATGTTGTTACCTTAGATTCAAAAATAGAATGTAAAAATATATCATTAATAGCTATTGATGTAGAAGGCTTTGAGTACCAAGTGTTAAAAGGGGGTTATCAAATACTTCAAAAACAGAAACCAGTTATAATTTTGGAGGTCAATAAAAAATATCTTGAAAAGAGAGGGGAAATAAATCTTTTAGATTTTCATAACTTTTTAAGTGAATTGGGATATAAATGTTTTTATATTGGAAAAATAGGGCTTAAACGTGTAGAAATACAAAATTTTAAGAATAAGGTTAATAAAAATTGGGTTTGTCTAAATGAAGATGACATCGCACTTTTTAGTCATCTAAATAAAGCAATATTATGGAATGCTTTCAACCCTTTAATCTATTATAAACAAGTTTAATTTTGTATAAAATATTTTTTTTACTTCAGAAGTTCCTCCCACAGCCCGAAAGTTTGATGTTTCGGATTTTAAGTTTTAAATAAAATGTGGAGTCCTTATACAAGCACGGATTAAAATAAAATCGAAGGACCAAATTCCAAAACTCACCACTCAAAACTAATAATTCAAAACTCAAAACTCAAAATTCAAAACCAAAACTCAAAATCCAAACTAAAAACCCAAAACCCAGATGCAGAAAACCCTCATACTTACCTCGGAATTTCCACCACAACCCGGCGGTATTGGAAATCATGCCTACCATCTGGCGAAGGGTTTGCAGGATAATGATTTTGAGGTGAAGGTAGTCTGCGATACGCGATCGGCAAATGGGGAAGCGGAAAAGGTGTTTGATAAAAAACTTCCTTTTGAAGTAGCGCGAATTTCAAGGAAGAAGCCAATTATATTAAGTTATTTAAAACGCATCAGTACTGCTTTTTCCTTATGCCGAAATTCTGAATTCGTAATCTGCTCCGGTAAATTTTCCCTCTGGTTGGGCGGCTTCCTTTCCTTTTTTTTTAAAGGAAAGTATATAGCCGTAATCCATGGCAGTGAAGTGCGGCTGCCCAATATCCTGCTTCGTAAGCTCACCGACCTATCCTTAAAACGCTTTCATACGGTGATTGCGGTAAGCAATTATACCAAATCCTTGGTTGCCCATCTCCGGTTAAAAAATGTGGCGGTTGTTCCGAATGGATTCGAAATAAAAATTCCTGTAACCTCCCAACGGAAAAAGGAGCCAGTCCCGGTTTTGATAACCGTGGGCAACGTAACCCGACGCAAGGGGCAGCAAAATATTATAAATGCCTTGCCATTACTTTTAAAAAAGTATCCCGACGTCAAATATCATATAGTTGGCATTCCTACGGACAGGGATAGGTTGGAGAAATTAGCGCTAAGTTTAAACGTAGAAGAGGCGGTGGTTTTCTTTGGAAAAGTTTCGGAAGAAGAAAAAATAGAACTGCTGCAGCAGGCCGATGTTTTTGTTATGTTGAGTGAAACCACTAAATCAGGCGATGTAGAAGGGTTTGGAATTGCAATTTTAGAAGCAAATGCACTTGGCATCCCAGCTATTGGTGCTTTGGGTTGTGGTATTGAGGATGCAATAAAACAAGGTGTTTCGGGCAAATTGATTAACTCCAAAGACCCAGAGCAATTTGCTGAAGCATTGGAAGAAATTTTAAACAATTATGAAACCTATTCCCAAAAAGCAAAAAAATTGTCACTGGATTTCACTTGGGAGAAAGTGATAAAGTCCTATTTAAAAATTTTAGAAGATTAAAACTAACATTATTTATAATTCAAAATCTTTGCGTCCTTTGCGCTTTTGCGGTATCATTATCACCGCTGAGCCGCAGAGAGCGAAGAAAAAAACCTTTGCGTCCTTTGTGTCTTTGCGGTATTATTCTCACCGCTGAGCCGCAGAGAGCGAAGAAAAAAACCTTTGCGTCCTTTGCGCCTTTGCGGTATCATTCTCACCGCGGAGCCACAGAGAGCGCAGAAAAAACCTTTGCGTCCTTTGCGCCTTTGCGGTATTATTCTCACCGCTGAGCCGCAGAGAGCGAAGAAAAAAACCTTTGCGTCCTTTGCGCCTTTGCGGGTATCATTCTCACCGCGGAGCCACAGAGAGCGCAGAAAAAACCTTTGCGTCCTTTGCGCCTTTGCGGTAAACCAAATGCCTCCCAATTATGAAACTAACAATAATCTCCCATACCGAACATTACAAAAGGCCTGACGGAACCATCGTAGGTTGGGGGCCTACAGTTAGCGAGCTAAACCATTTGGCCCAGGATTTTGAGGAACTATACCACATCGCATTTTTGCATCCCGGTACACCTCCCCCAAGTGCTTTGCCCTATACCTCCAAGAACATAAAATTTGTTCCCTTAACACCTGTCGGCGGAAAAGGAATAGGGATGAAGCTAAAGATTATAAGCAATATTCCCACAATTTTAAATACAGTACGAAAGACCCTAAAACAAGTAGATGCCTTCCAATTGCGGACGCCCACGGGCATTGGTGTATTTTTGATTCCGTATCTCATGCTTTTCAGCAGTAAAAAAGGCTGGTACAAATATGCCGGCAACTGGAACCAGCAAAATCCGCCCTTGGGATATGCGCTTCAACGCTGGTTGCTAAAGCACCAAAGACGAAAAGTGACCATCAATGGCAAATGGCCTAAGCAGCCCGAGCACTGTTTGACCTTTGAAAATCCGTGCTTAACCGAAGCGGAGCGGGAGGAGGGATTGCAAATTACCCACCAAAAATCCTTTAACCCTCCGTTTACTTTTTGTTTTGTGGGCCGACTGGAAGATGCCAAGGGCGTACAGCGAATCATTGATGCCTTTGGGATGTTGGAGGGTTTGGAGCCGATAAAGGCCATCCATTTTATTGGGAACGGGGAAAAAATGGAATCTTACAAAAGACAATGTGAACGTTTGCGCCTGCCGGCCGTTTTCCACGGGTTCTTGGAACGGGAGGAGGTTTTTGAAATTTATAAAAGATCCCATTTCATTCTGTTGCCCAGTGATAGTGAAGGGTTTCCAAAGGTAATAGCCGAAGCGATGAATTTTGGCTGCCTGCCGATTGTTTCCGATGTTTCCAGTATTTCACAATACGTCAACCGTACAAATGGTTTTCTGTTGAATCCTATTACCGAAGGGCAATTATATGGACTTCTCCAAGAGGCGCTCTCAAAAAAACCGGACGAATTACAAACTATGGCCTTGGATTCTTATCTTGTGGCTTCAAAATTTACATTTGAGCGTTATAGAGAGCGGATCCAAGAAATTATCAGTAAAAAATAACCTTTCATCCCCAATTATTATCAGAGGCATTCAAAATATAAAACCCTTTTATGCAATTCTTTTGCACCTCGCGATTGGTTTTTTGGCTTTTGCCAACCGATCGCTAATGTTCCTCTATTTGTTGGCCGTGTTGGTATATTTTATATATCTAATAGTGGTGAAAAAGAACAAAGCTTTTTACGCTCTATTGGCTGCCAGTTATATTACCGGCGCAGAAGTGTTCCTTAGAATGACGAAGGCTTTTATTTTTTATGAAACCGGGAAATATGCCGTTATGGTTTTTATGTTAATGGGAATTCTATATATGGGTTTCAAAAAAAATGCGTTTCCCTATATACTCTATATTTTGCTGTTGCTCCCCGCCGTGTTGGTTTCCCTTCAGGCCATTGCCTTCGATGCTAATTTTAGGACCACGGTTTTGTTCAATCTTAGCGGTCCCTTATGCCTTTGTTTGGCATCCATTTTCTGTTATGGGCGTAGTATTCGGATGCGGGAATTACTCAAAATACTGGATTATATGGTATATCCTATAATCAGTATGTTGGTCTATGTTTTTCTCTACACTCCCGATATCAGGGAAGTGGTAACGGGCACGGCTTCCAATGCGGCCCTATCCGGTGGGTATGGCCCCAACCAGGTTGCCACCATTTTTGGTTTGGGCGTATTCCTTCTCTTTGCCAGACTCTTGATTCCTTATAAAAACATCTTGGTACATTGGACTATGATGTTTTTTATGCTCTGGATGGCCTATAGGGCCTTGCTCACCTTTTCCCGCGGTGGTGTTTTGGTTTCCGTAATAATGTGCCTGGCCTTTATGGTAATAGTATATTTAGGAGCGGGCTTGAAAATGAAGGCCAAAATCTCCGTCAAGGTGGTGGCCATTTTTGCCACCGGCTTATTGCTTTGGGGCTATACCATTGTTCAAACGGGCGGATTGATAGAAAATAGATACGCCAACGAGGATGCCTTGGGAAATGAAAAGGATGATGTGACCACCGGAAGAACGGATTTGTTGTCCGTAGAGATCGAGGCTTTTAAGGAAAATCCCTTCTTCGGGATCGGAATCGGCCAGGGCAAATTTCAGTTTAAGGAGGAGATGGGTATTTCCTCTGCCTCCCATAACGAAGTTTCGCGTATGCTTTCGGAACACGGATTGTTCGGCATCATAGCCCTGTTGTTGCTTATTTTCGTGCCTGTCTTCACCAAAATGTCCGGAAGAAAGAATATTTATTTTTATCCTTTTTTGCTGTTTTGGTTCCTTACCATAATTACAACCTCCATGCGCATCGCCGCCCCGGCCTTTATATATGCCCTTTGTTTATTGAATATTGATTATGCACCCAAAAAAAAACCTGCTCTACATAGGAAATAAACTGGCGTTCCATGGAAGGAATCCGGTGGGCATCGATGCTTTGGCTCCCCAATTGGAAGCGATGGGCTTTGGGGTCATAACTGCCTCTTCCAAAAAAAATAGGGCCCTTCGCATGGTTGATATGGTTTTGGTTACCCTTAAAAACAGAAAGCGGGCATCGCTGGTCCTGATTGATACCTTTAGCACTTGGAATTTTTATTACGCGGTTATAGTTGGCCGATTGTGCCGACTTCTAAACCTGCCCTACATACCGATTTTGCACGGGGGCAATTTACCCGACCGATTAAAAAAAAGTCGAAAGTTGAGCAAAAAGTTTTTTGAAAACGCGGTTGCGAACGTGGCGCCTTCGCAATTTATAAAACAGGAATTTGAGGCAAGTGGTTTTCGAAACCTTTATTTAATTCCAAATGCCATCGAAATAGAAAACTATCCCTTTAAAAAAAGGGAAAATATTGCGCCCAAACTGCTGTGGGTGCGCTCCTTTTCTGAAATTTATAACCCTACGCTCGCCGTGGAGATAGTGGAACAGTTAAAGAAAAAGGGAACAGATGTTTCCCTGTGTATGGTCGGGCCCGATAAAGATGGTTCTTTGGAACGCTGCAAAAGGATTGCGTCAGATTTGAAATTGCCCATCACCTTTCCCGGCAGGTTGACAAAAATGGAATGGATCGCACTTTCAGCCGAATTCGATATTTTCATCAACACCACAAATTTCGACAATATGCCCGTGAGCGTGATGGAGGCAATGGCGCTCGGCCTTCCCGTGATCTCAACAAACGTGGGAGGGATGCTCTATTTAATTGAAAATGGTGTGGACGGAATTCTGTTACCTCCAAACTCCGCGACATCTTTCGTTCAGGCTATTGAAGAACTGTGCGCCGACCCTTTAAAGGCCCAAACCCTCACAAAAAACGCCCGAACAAAAATGGAAACCCTCGACTGGGAGGTCATTAAACATAAATGGATAAAACTTTTAGGGGAATGAAATTTCTGTAAATTTGGTGGGTAGTTGAAAGTTGGTAGGTGGAAGTTGGTAGATGGTAGGTCGTAGATGGTAGGTAATCGGTGGTAGGTGGTAGTGAATATTTAAAATGAACCTTCCCCACTTAACCCCTAACACCTAACCCCTAACCCTTAACCCCTAACAAATAACTCAATAACTCAATAACCAAGTAACTCAAACCGAACCCCCAACAACAATGCCCAAAACAAACATCCATTTCGATATTTCAGAGCGCAAGATCCTTTTGCGGATTTTGGATATTGTATGTGTGCTGTCTTTGCTCTATTTGGTTGGCATCGTGTTTAATTTTGATTATTTCAAGATTAATTCGCAACATTGGATGTGGTCCATTGTCTTGGCTTTATACCTCACTGTGTTCGCTACTATTTTTGAACTGTACAACCTTCAAAAGGCAAGTAAGTTCGACGTGGTGGTAAAAAACGTAATCCTTACTTCCTCGGTAACTGTACTCTGCTATTTGTTGACGCCTTTTTATACGCCAATGCTGCCCTCCAACCGGCTGCAGATAGTCTATTTCTTTCTGGCAATAAATATTGCCATGTTGCTTTGGAGATACGCCTATATTGTTTTGATTTCCGCACCCCGGTTTTATAAACGGGTATTGTTGATTGCCCACTCCGAAGATGTGGAGGCCATTGTTGCCTCGCTTCAAAAATCAGATCCAAACTATCGGGTAATCGGCTATTTCAACACCGGTCCGCAAAACCCTTCCAGTTTCAATACTCTTGAAATTGATGCTATTACCATCGCGGACATCGGTATGTTGACCGAGGAAATGACCATTTCTGAAATTGTAGTGGGCACCCCGCTATCGGAAGGAATGACGGTGGAGCTTAACAATGAGTTGATCAAATTGTTGGAAAAGGGCATTCCAATACGCGAATACACCCAGGTCTATGAAGAGTTGACCCACCGTATTCCGGTGCAGCACGTTGAGAAGGATTTTTATCGGTATTTTCCTTTCAGCCGTAGCAACCAGAACAAGCTCTATCTCTTTTTTAATAGGATATTGGATCTGTTTTTTTCCTTGGTAGGTCTTGCTTTTGGGCTGTTGTTGTTGCCCTTGTTCCTTATTGGCAATATGGTAGCGAACCGGGGGCCGTTGTTTTACAGCCAAACCCGGGTGGGGAAGAACGGCAACCATTTTAAAATCTATAAATTGCGCAGTATGGTAAGGAATGCGGAAAAGTTCGGTGCCCAATTTGCCAAGGCGAAAGATGGACGGGTAACCAAATTTGGACGGTTCCTACGAAAATCGCGCTTTGACGAAATTCCCCAATTCATCAACGTTATCAAAGGCGAGATGAGCGTGATTGGTCCCCGGCCCGAACGACCCGAATTTGTGGAGAAACTAATTGAAAAAATACCCTTTTATGAAGTGCGCCATCTCGTTAAACCCGGCGTTACAGGCTGGGCGCAGGTAAACGCAAAATACGGCTCCAGTGAAGAGGATTCCCTCGAAAAACTACAATACGATCTCTACTACATAAAACACCGAAGTCTTTTTCTGGATATTACCATCATTATTAAAACCTTAAGCACTATTGTTTTCTTTAGGGGGCAGTGATTTTTAGTTTTTGGTTTTTGGTTTTCAGTTTTCAATTTTCAGTTAACTGCAAGCCGTAAGCCTTAAGCCGTAAGCTTTAAGCTTTAAGCTTTAAACTTTAAACTGTAATCTACTGCCATTTCATTTCCAGCGAAAAAGATCCTTCCCCTTGGCCAAAAATTTAATTTGAAAAAAAGCATTCTTTCCAAGGGGAAGGTGGCCCCCGGCCTGCAATTTTCAATCAAACGCAAGAACATCTCCCGGGGGTCGGAAGGGGTAGGGCCCGAAATGGTTTTTGGTTTTCAGTTTTCAGTTTTCAGTTAACTGCAAGCCGTAAGCCTTAAGCCGTAAGCTTTAAGCTTCTTTAAACTTTAAACTGTAAGTTGTAAGTCGTAAGCTTTAAGCTTTAAACTTTAAACTGTAATCTACTGCCATTTCATTTCCAGCGAAAAAGCTCCTTCCCCTTGGCCAAAAATTTAATTTGAAAAAAAGCATTCCCTCCCAGGGGAAGGTGGCCCTCGGCCTGCAATTTTCAATCAAACGCAAGGCCATCTCCCGGGGGTCGGAAGGGGTAGGGCTCCTAAAGATAATAAGTCCACGGTTTTTATATATCTGGTTCCTTCATCTTTATAGTTATTTTAGGACGGGTCACCAAAATACCCCCCCAAGGATACTTCACAGATGCTCCATAGATAAGCCATAGATGGTTCATTAAAACGTAAGAAAACAGCTGTTTTTTCCTACAAAATTTTAAAGATTTAATTTTCATCAAAAAAAATTTTTTTTTTTCAGCCAACTTTCTGAATTCTTCGTCAAAAAGGCACTCATTTTTTAAGACGAATGACTTACCCTAATAGAAAAATTTCTTTCAAATCCAAATCCACCCCCTCCCTTAGAAGGGAGGGCCGGGGAGGGATGTCAATCCTTCTTCCCCAAAAAATTAAAAAGAAAAAAATACCGCACCGCTAAGGCTACCAAAAGGGGTATTAAAGCAATGGCAAAAGTCTGTACCCCGGTCAGCCAGTGAACCACCAATAGGGCCAAAAGCAAAAGTAAAAGAAGTATATAGCGTTTTAGTTTTGAAGAAACATTCTTTTTCGCAAGAATAACAATCAAAAACATATTAATGGGAAAGGCCCACAACAGGTTGTAATTGTTGGCGGTTGCAGTATGATCGGTGGCGAACCACAATAATAAAAGAAAAATGCCAATCAGACCGGTAAAAAACAAGATCAAAGCATCGAGCAGGCGGGAGCGCAATTGTTTTTTATAATCGCTATAGGTTTTGGCAATAATCAGGAGCCCTATTATGCCCAAGATGAAAAGCGGACTTGTAAAAAAATTAACTGAATCGGTTTGTGGTCTATTTTCAAAGAGAACTCGAGTATTTTTTACCAAAGGTTCGGTGTTGTTATTACGATGAACTACTGCGTTGGCCGCGCCCTGAAAAACATAGTAGGGCAAGAACTGATACTCGATAGGTTTCGCCTTTCTGTCAATAACTGCGCCGAGGGCAATGTCGATCCCCAAACTGCCCCAAGTGTTGGAATTTAGGTTTTGCTGGATCAATTGCCGAAAGGTATAGCCCTGGGTAATGTGGTCTTCCTTAAATTCGAGCCTATTTCCCAGTACTTCCCATAGCACATCGCGTATCTTGGTGGCGCAATTGTCATAAAAAAAATCGTATTTATATTTTTTGTTTTCGGGTTGGGCATTGTTCCACAGAAAATCGGATATCGCCTGTTTTTCGGTTTGATCCAAATTTAAAACCTGTTCCTTTATCCATCGGTTTTGGGCAACGTAGCTGTTGAAAAAGGGTTCATAGTAACTTACACCCAATTGGTAAAGTAGCTTCCCTTGGGCAAATTTGGTATAAAAATTAGGGGTATCGAAATCGTAAACGCCATAATTGAACACAACGTCCTGTCCGGTATCCGGATCCTGAATTCGAAAGGCACTGTGGCCAAACTTATCATAAAGCTCTGCTCCAGGTCCAATCGTTATAATACTGATTTCAGAATTTTCCGAAAGCGGAACAAATTGCGCCTTCGCGGAAATATTTAATATGAATAGTAAAAATAGAAGGTAATAGTTTCTCACGGTTTTTTTAATTACAAGCTTTAGGCTTTAGGCTTTAGGCTTTAGGCCATAGGCCATAGGCTTTAGGCTTTAGGCTTTAAGCTTAAAGCTTAAAGCAATTCCTTGTGCGCATTATTTCCTAAGATCTTCTCGCTACGCAAAATAATCCCCACATTTTCCAATCTCCATTTTCAACTCGCCAGTCACTTCTCCCCAACAATCCCCACCTAGTCCATACTCCATCCTCCATTTTCAACTAGTCATCCCGCTTCCCTCTTCGCTATTTCCTAAATCCTTAACCTACAACCTACAGCCTAAAGCTTACAGCCTACAGCCTAAAGCCTACAGCCTACAGCTCAAAAAATGCTACCTAAAAATCTCCCAATCCAGTTTCAATGAAAAAACATTGGAGTATAGCGCCGCGCTTTGGTCGCCAATATCGGTCAGTGCGTAATCTACTTGAATGCCTTTATACCTAAACCCAACGCCGATGTTTGGCTGAAAACCAACAGCATCGCTGCCGTCCAGTTGCTTTATGTTTTGAAAATTGCCAACGCCCCCACGCACGTACACCATATCAATATAGGCAAACTCAAGCCCGAGGGAAGGGGTGATGCTGGCAAAGGAAGTGGAAATGATATCATTGGTTTCTGCAAACCGAAAGTTGAGGTCCACCTCGGCGAGCAGCGAAAAATCATAGCGATACACAAACTTTCGGGCCACGCCCAGTTGCAATTTTGGAATGGTAATTTCGGTGGTTTCGGGCAATTCTTGATTTTGGCCCTCCACAGCGCCCTGAATTTCCGCAAACTTTTTTTCGTCTATGCTCCAGGCATTGAATGTAGTAGTGATATCGCGGGCCATCACGCCAAACATCCATTTGTCGGTTCGGAACTGCACGGCGGCATCGAGCCCAAATCCCCATGAGGAGGCAAAATCGCCAATCACCCTTCTGATTACCTTCGCGTTCACCCCATAGTTCAAGCCATCCAAGGGAAGCCGTCGCGCATAGGAAAGCGTAACCCCATAATCGGCCGTGGAAAATTTGCTGATGCGGTCGTAATAAATATTCCCTTTGTCGTCTATTAATTGGGTGGTGTTCAAAATATCGTCAACCCCAAAACGGATTACCGACAGGCCCACCGCGCTCCGGTCGTCCAAGGGCATGGCAAAGGCTGCATAGTCATAATTGGCAATATTGGCGAAATAGGCCGCGTGCATTAAGGAAATCTGTTTGTCCTCGAGGGCGACCAGTCCTGCCGGGTTCCAATAGCCCGCATTCACATCGGCAGACGAGGCGACCACAGCGTTGCTCATCCCAAAGGCGGCGGCATCGACCCCAATGTTCATAAATTCGTTGGAATATTTTCGAACGGTCTGCGCAGGGAGCGTTGCCGAGGCAAGAAGTAAAAGGAGTAAAATTTTCTCTTTCAAGCTAAAAAAATTTGGACAAATATGGCACTATTTTACAGAATACTAAACTTTAAATTTATGCACATATTGTGTTTGGATGCCCTTGGACGAAAATACTTTGCTATTTTTACAAATAATCTAAATAGATTAAAAAATCAACTCCTATTGGGCTCCTCCCCTTTGAAGGGGAGGCTGGGAGGGGATGTTTTGCCTAAATCATAAAAACCAAATTGCTCAATAAAGAATATGAATATATCAAAACAAATCCCCAACATCATCACCTCGCTGAACATCCTTTGTGGCTGCGTGGCCATTCTGTTCGCGGTTTCCGGCGATTTGATTGCCGCCTCTTTTTTTGTGTTTCTGGGTATTTTTTTCGATTTTTTTGACGGGCTGGCGGCGCGCTTGTTAAAGGCACAGAGCGAAGTAGGCCTTCAACTCGATTCTTTGGCCGACGTTATAACCAGCGGAGTAGCGCCGGGAGTAGTGATGTTTCAAATGTTCAACCTGTGCTATTTTCATCAAATGCAGACCTTAACGGAAACGTTTTCAATGGAAGGATGGAATATTGGGCTAAAGAACTATCTGCCGCTAATCGGTTTGATGATCCCGATTGCCTCTGCCTATCGTTTGGCGAAATTTAATGTAGATACGCGACAGACTTCCGGTTTTATTGGCCTTCCCACGCCCGCCAATACTTTATTGATTTTAAGCTTGCCGTTAATCCTGCAATTTCAATATTCTGAATTGGCGGAAACCATTATCCTAAACCAATGGTTTTTGATAGGAATGACATTATTGAGTTGCATCTTGCTAAATGCCGAAATATCGCTCTTCGCCCTAAAGTTCAAAACCTGGGATTTTAAAAGCAATGCCGTGCGCTATGTGTTTTTGATTCTTTGCGCAGTGCTATTGGTACTGTTGAAGTTTTTGGCAATTCCTTTTATAATTCTTCTTTATATATTGCTTTCTCTGTTTATACACAAGGATCACTGAGTAGGCACAAAGGCCGCAAAGAACCCTTTGTGGACTTTGTGAAAACCATTGTGTCCTCTTTGGTTAAAAAATGAGTGGTTTTAAAATTCCAACTTCTTTTTCCGAAGCTCAAAATTCTGTCCCAAATATACTTTGCGCACCATTTCATCTGCGGCGAGTTCTTCGGGAATGCCGTGTTTCAGGATACTTCCCTCGAACATCAAATAGGTCCTGTCCGTAATGGCGAGGGTTTCCTGCACGTTGTGATCGGTTATAAGAATACCGATATTTTTGTTTTTTAGCTGTGCCACAATACGTTGAATGTCTTCCACAGCCACCGGATCAACGCCCGCAAAAGGTTCGTCCAGAAGAATAAAATGTGGGTCGGTAGCCAGGGCCCGAGCAATTTCAGTGCGTCGCCGTTCCCCACCGCTCAATAGGTCGCCGCGGTTCTTCCGGATGTGGCCAAGGCCAAATTCCTCAATCAGCGATTCCATTTTTGCGCGCTGTTCCTGCTTGGAAAGCTTGGTGAGCTGCAGCACGCTTAATATATTGTCCTCCACGCTGAGTTTTCTGAATACCGAGGCTTCCTGCGCCAAATAGCCAATACCGTTCTGCGCGCGTTTGTACATGGGGTATTTGGTAATTTCGGTGCCCTCCAGAAATATGTTGCCCCCGTTGGGTTTTATCAGACCTACGATCATATAAAAGGAAGTGGTTTTGCCCGCCCCATTGGGACCCAGCAAACCCACGATTTCACCTTGGTTTACTTCCACGGTAATTCCCTTAACGACCTTCCGGCCTTTATAGGACTTCATTAAATTTTCAGCTTTTAGCTTCATTCTAATATTTCTTTTAAACTTGGCATATTATATAATTTTACCACAGAGGCACAAAGGCCACAGAGCTTAAAGTACGCCATTTATAATTCTTTTTAGACCGTCAATAACCTTTA
>JBLWUV010000002.1:0-475265 GCA_048268785.1 Aequorivita sp. | reverse complement strand
GAATCTTCGTCCCGGGCGAATTCTACTTTGATGAAATAATGATCATTTTCATGGCGGTAATGATTACCGATATCTTATTGCTAGATTTTTTTAATACTATTGGCTTGCCAACATCCACAACGGTTTCCATAGTTTTTGAACTTTTGGGTGCTGCGGTTATAATGGCTCTTATAAAAATTGGACACAACGATACTGAAACAATTTCCGCTATAACAAAATATATCAATACCGAAAAAGCGGTAGAAATTATAACAGGAATTCTGCTCTCGGTTGCGATTGCTTTTACCGTGGGGGCAGTAGTTCAATACTTGTCGAGGCTGGTATTTACCTTCCACGTTGAGCGAAAAATGAAATATTTCGGAGCTATTTTTGGAGGTTTGGCTCTTACCTGTATAAGCTATTTCATACTTGTTAAAGGTTTAAAGGGAACTCCTTTCTATGGCTATTTTAAAGGTATTGTTGAAAGTGATACTTGGCTATTGATTGGCGGAAGCTTTGTTTTTTGGACTGTTTTCTCGCAACTTTTTATGATGATTTTTAAAAAGAATATTTTAATCATCGTAATAGCAGTAGGTACATTCAGTCTTGCGTTGGCATTTTCAGGAAACGATTTGGTGAATTTTATTGGGGTACCAATGGCAGCATACCATAGTTATATGGACTGGTCAACATCTGGTGTCGCGGCCTCAGAGTATAATATGCACAGCCTTGCTGAAAAAGTTCCCGCAGAGCCTATGCTGCTCTTCATTGCTGGTGGTGTAATGGTTCTTACATTGTGGTTTTCCAAAAAGGCACGAACGGTTTCTGATACCGAAATTGACCTTGCACGCCAAGGCGAGGGCCATGAAAAATTTAGCCCAAACATGCTTTCAAGGTTTTTGGTAAAGTCCAGCACCCAGATTGCAACCTATTTTGAATATATCATCCCACAATCGCTTCAGCAGAAAATTGATAAACGTTTTGAAAAACCGGTAGTGAACCTACCCAAACACAAAACCTACGAACTTCCTGCCTTTGATATGATCCGTGCCTCCATAAACCTTATGGTTGCGGGTATTTTGATCGCTACGGCAACTTCTATGAAACTACCACTTTCCACCACCTACGTAACCTTTATGGTAGCCATGGGTACATCACTTGCCGATAGGGCTTGGGGTCGAGAAAGTGCCGTTTACCGCGTTGCCGGGGTTATGAATGTAATTGGCGGATGGTTCTTTACTGCGTTTGTGGCGTTTGCAGCGGCAGGTACGCTTACTTATTTAATATTTATAGGTCGTGGCGCGATGATAGCCGTATTGTTATTATTGGCCATACTTTTATTGGTTCGAAATTACCTTTCTCACAAAAATAAAGTGAAACTGAAATTGGACAAAAGCGGATTGAAAAAGACCGAGAGCAAAACCGTTCAGGGGATTATCCAAGAAAGTGCGGAAAATATCAGTAATGTGGTTTCACGCACCAATAAAATTTATACCGATATGTTGCGCGGCCTTGCCAAACAGGACACCAAAAAACTGAAAAAGAGCAAAAAAGGTGTAAATAAACTTAATGACGAAGTTGAAGAACTGCGTGATAATATTTTCTACTTTATCAAGAATCTGGACGAGACCAGCGTCCGCGGCAGCAACTTCTATATAACCATTTTGGGCTATTTGACGGATGTTGTACAATCGTTGGAATTTATTTCAAAGGCGAGCTACAAGCACGTGAACAACAACCACAAGGCACTTCGTTTTAACCAAATAAAAGATCTTCAGGAAATAGACAACCATTTGGAAGAACTGTTAAATGAAATCGAGGACATTTTCCATAAAAAGGAATTTGCACGAATCAAAAACGTTTTGAACAGCAAGGATGAAATTTTTGATAGCCTTTCCAACAAAATAGAAAAACAGATCGCACGCACGCGGACGGAAGAATCCAGTCCAAAAAATACGACCCTATATTTTAGCCTTCTGCTGGAAACGAAGGATCTGGTGACAGCTATGATGAATTTGATGGAGGAGTATTACACCAGCTACAAAAAATCATAAAAAAACTCATTTTGAAAGCAGAAGAAAGGAGCCCGAAAAGGCTCCTTTTTTTTTGAAACCCCCGCACTGTCAGTAGGTTTTGTAGGGCATTTGCCGTATTTTGAATTTAACCCGTGTGGATTTGCATCCAAAAAATTCCGAAATTGAAATTAATGTTGGAATATTGTTGCCGTAACCCTTTAAACACTTAAATTATGAAATCAAAATTCTTATCCATTGCAATGATAATGGTCTGTAGCATTGCATTTTCACAGGACAAAATAAAATATTCAGACGAGGAGCGCGACATGTTGAAAACCTATTTCTTCAATGAAGGTTTTAACCAGCCGGCCACAAAAAAAGTCTCTACCGTAATTATGAAGGATGGCTCCGAGCACAAGGGCTATTGCAAAGGCGTGGTGACCAAAAAGGGGCAGATTGCGCAGATTGTTTTTAAGGACAGCGTAACCGACAATAAAGAAACCTATGATGCCTCGCAGATTGCCGAAGCCTACTTGTATGCCAGCGGTTTTGAAAAATTCGGCAAGGTTTCCCAAAAGTTCAGCAATTATGGTATGGGAAGAAGAAACAGCGTAAAAAAACTGACCAGCAACGACCAGATTTATTTCGTAAACCAAAAAGTTTCGCTTAAAAACAGAAAAGACGAACAGGAATTTTTGATGCAGCTTATCAATCCTGAATTTAGCCAAATCATCGATGTGTACCACGATCCGTTTGCAAAGGAATCGCAAGGTTTCAAAATGGGCCCTGGCCCCACTATTGGCGGTGGCGTAGTGAAATCCTATTATGTGAAAAAAGGCGACAGGGTGTTTTGGTTGCCGAAAAGTGACTTCGAGGAAAATTATGATTTCCTATTTGGGGACAATCCTGAATTTATGGCGAAATATCCTTACAAATCGGTTAATTGGGACTGGTTCAGCGCACTGGTTTTGGCCTATACGGATATGTCCTTGGCCAAGGAGCAGGAATAACCAAAAATCAAAAATGGAAAAAGCCTTTGCAAATCCTGCAAGGGCTTTTTGTTTCTATGAATTGTCGCGATTTTCGAAATCAACCAATAAAATCGAAGCCGCAATAGGGCACGAGCACTTCGGGAATTTTAATTCCATCTTCGGTTTGGTAATTTTCAAGAATTCCGGCAAGTACCCGCGGCAGTGCCAAGGCGCTACCGTTTAATGTGTGCGCGAGTTTGTTTTTACCGTCTTTATCCTTAAAGCGAAGTTTTAACCTATTGGCTTGAAAGGTTTCAAAATTTGAACATGATGAAATTTCCAGCCAACGGTCCTGCGCGGTGGAAAACACCTCGAAATCATACGTCAATGCCGAAGTGAAGCCCAAATCGCCCCCGCAAAGCCGAAGGATTCGATAGGGCAGTTTCAGTTCGCGAAGAATATCCTTCACGTGCTCCACCATTCCGTCCAAAGCTGCGTAGGAAGTATCGGGATGCTCAATGCGTACAATTTCAACCTTATCAAATTGGTGCAAACGGTTGAGGCCGCGAACGTGGGCGCCATAGCTACCCGCTTCACGACGGAAACAGGGCGTGTAGCCCGTGCAGGTTATCGGCAAATCGGAATGGTTCAGCAAATCGCCACGGAACATATTGGTTACCGGAACCTCAGCGGTCGGTATCAAATAAAGATCCTCAATCCCTACGTGGTACATCTGCCCTTCCTTGTCTGGCAACTGGCCTGTGCCATAGCCCGAAGCTTCATTCACCAAATGTGGCACTTGATATTCAGTATAGCCAGCCTTTGTGTTTTTATCCAAAAAATAGGCAATCAACGCGCGTTGCAGGCGCGCGCCTTTTCCTTTATAGACCGGAAAACCCGCGCCGGTAATTTTTACGCCGAGCTCGAAGTCGATCAAATCATATTTCTTTGCAAGTTCCCAATGCGGTAGCGCGCCTTCAACAAGTTTTGGGATTTCGCCTTCTTTGTAAACTTCCTCGTTGTCGTTTTCATCGGTTCCCGCCGGCACCAAAGCATTCGGGATGTTTGGAAGGGTGTATAGCAACTGCTGCAATTTTTCGGCAGCGACAAGCATTTGCTCGTTCAGTTGTTTTGAAGCCTCCTTCAATTCAACAGTTTTTTCCTTTAGTTGGTTTGCTTTTTGTACTTCGCCACTTTGAAAAAGTTTCCCAATTTCTTTTGAATAGGAATTGCTCTGCGCCAAAACTTCGTCCAATTGTGCTTGCGAAGAACGGCGTTGCTCATCCACATTTAAAATTTCCCCAAAAATGGAAGCAGCGTCTATACCTCGTTTGGCAAGCGCCTTTAGATACGATTCCTTGTTTTCGCGAATGTCGGTTACTTGTAGCATTTTCTGATTTTTGAAGCGGCTAAGTTACAACAGACCCCAAAGGTTTTCAAACACTTTGGGGTCTTATTTTAATGTTGAAAGAAACTATTTGACTTATATATTTTTCGCTGGATTTTGGCGTGTATCGAAAATACGAACAACATATATTTTTGTTTTGCCTACCCGATAGGTAATTTTTACGGTGTTGACAATCAGCTTTCTGTAATTCTGTTTCAGATGCGAAAAAGCTTCATCTATGGCTCCAATTTTAGCAAAATCATATTCCGGATTTTCTAAAATTTCTAAATACTCAAATAAATTATCAACAATATCATTTGCAATTTTTTCTCCCTAAAGTTCATTGTTAAATTTTCTGATTTTGACAATGTCTTTGAGAGCTCGGTTTGTTAATCGGACATGTTTTACATTTCCCTCCAATTCGCAACCATTTTTTTTGCTTCATCTATAGAATAAGTCCTTCCCGCTTTTATATCTGCTTCGGCCTCTTCCATGAATACATTCTCTTGCATTTCTTCTTCAGAATTCAGTTTCAATATATTTTCTATATCACTAATAATTCTTGGTTCCTCAACTTTTAAAAGCGCTTCGATTATCTTATATTTTTTCCTTTTTAAATCCATAATTAAAGACGATTATGATTAAAGATAATTAATTTTCGGCAGACTTTTCATTATAATCCTCCGGCGAGGGCAAAATCCATTCACTATGCTTAAAAGGATGCCAAGGTTCGGCGGCCAAATCGACAGACTTGTCCGTGAAGGGATAGAATTTTCCATCGTTTACCCTAACGTGTGCCTCCATAAAAACGGAAACATTCCGGCCCTTTTCGGCTTCGATTGCCTTAATCTTTTGGGCCAATTGCCACATAATGTCCGGCTTGGTGGCAACGGAACCTTGCTGTTTATTCCCTATTAAAGCTACATAATTATAGGGTTCTTTTTTTCCAGATGTGCTATCGGCCACCCAAACGGTCAGGCTTCCGCTTTTGGAACGGAGCATCATCCGCCAACTGAGCCGGTGGCCTTCTTCGGTCCAAAGCACATCGTCCTTAAAAAACCAATGGCGCAGTGGCAACCCAATTTGAAAGGCGAAATAAATTCCAAAAACCGCAAGCAACAGGTTTTTGTATTTCGGCACGATTACCGCATTGCCGGTGTATAAAATTTTCTTCGGGAGCAATCTCCTTTTTAAAATTTCCGGAGAAAAGAAAAACAGCGCAAAGGCAATGGACATATAGGGGAAGATGCCAATTTGGAAGACAATGGAGTTAAAAAGATGGAAAAAGATAGAAATAACAAACCCTGCCAAACGTGTGCGCTTCCATAACATTAAGGGCACAATCAACAAATCGAAAAAAATGCCGGTGTAGGCAATGGCCCAGTGCACCCAATTTTGCTGCAACAGGTCGCCAATAAGCCAATAATCCTTTCTTCCCTCCATCAACAGCGCCGCCATAGAGGCGTTAAGCCAGTCCGGATAGAGTTTTGCAACCGAAGCAAAGGTGTAAACAATCCAAACTTGAAGGATTAAAACCAATAGTACCCAGCGGGGCATGGACGGCGATTTTATTTCCGGGTTCAGTTTTGCGTCTATGGAAAACCAACGGTTTGCGGGAAGAAAGGCCATAATCCAGCACAACAGCATCATTAAGTAGTAATGGTTGTTATAGCTGGACTTTTGCATCAGATAGGCGCCCGTCCATAAAATGGCGTAGGCGAACATGCTAATTCTATATTTAAACCCGAGCATTACCCCAAGCCCAAAAATGCCCATCAGCGCAAAATAATAATACATCGTGGGGCCTTGCAACTGCTGGAGGAAGTCAAAACCAATAAAATTGAAGGTAAATGGAGGTTCCACCAAAACCCGGCGCACCCAGCCCGTAGCGATGGCCCCGAAGGCCTCAACGGTAATTAAAAACCCGAAGACCACCCTAAAGAGCACCAGCCCACTATTGTCTATTTGCCTAAAAAGAAATTTCTCCACGATTTTTAAGGAAATGCTTTGCGAATTGTTCGTCCTTTTCAATTTCACGCTTTAAAGTTGCCAGGGAATCAAAGGTTTCTTCGTCGCGGATGAATTTTAAAAATTCAATTGTAATTTCCTGTCCGTAAAGCTCTTTGTTGAAATCCAGAAAATGGGTCTCAATGGTCTTTTCAGTGCCGCCAATGGTAGGATTGGTGCCGATGCTGGTGATGCCAAAAATTCCTTTTCCATCCATCTTTGACTGTACCACATAAACTCCATTTTTGGGAATTAGTTTATAGGATTCGCCAACTTTCAAATTGGCAGTGGGGTAATTAATCGTTCTTCCAATGGCTTTTCCTTCCACCACTTTGCCCGAAATCATGAAATGGTAGCCCAAAAACCCATTGGCGGTTTCCACATCGCCTTCCGTCAGGGCCTTTCGAATCTTGGTGGAGCTGATGGCCACATCGTCAATTTCCTTGGCGGAAATTTCTTCGACCTCAAAATTGTAGGTTTTTCCAAATTCCCTTAAATCCTCAATCGCAGCATTCCGGTTTCTTCCGAAGCGATGGTCGTAGCCGATGATGATTTTTTTCGCCTTTAAACTGTTTACCAAAATATCCCGCACATATTCCAAAGCGGTCAATCGTGAAAAGGCGTGGGTAAAGGGATGGATTACCAAATGGTCAAGTCCTGTGTTTTCGAGCAAATCGGTGCGCTCGTCGATGGTATTTATAAGTTTGATGTCCACATTTTGTTGCAGCACCATCCGCGGATGCGGGAAAAAAGTGAGCACCACGGAATCGAGATTTTCCTTTTTTGCGGTTTCAACCAAGCGCTTCAAAATGGCTTTGTGGCCAAGATGGACGCCATCAAACGTGCCGATGGTAACCACGGTTTGGTGAGTGTTTTTATAGGCGGAGGCCGAGGAATATTTCTTCAAAATTATTTGCCGTTAAAGGTGTTCATAGTATTGTTCATTCCCGCCAGGGCAAAGGATTCAATAATTTTTGCACTTTGTTCCAAGCGTTCGGGCAGTTGGTTTTCTTCTTCGGCTTCCCACTCGCCCAACACATAATCCACTTGCCTTCCTTTTGAAAAAGCATCGCTAATCCCGAAACGGAAGCGGTTGTAATTGGTGGTTTGGAGCGTATTTTGAATATCCTTCAAGCCGTTGTGCCCGCCGTCGCTACCCTTGGTTTTTAAGCGAATGGTGCCAAAGGCCAAGTTTAAATCGTCGGTGATGACCAACATATTTTCCAATGGAATTTTTTCCTTTTCAAGCCAGTAATTTACTGCCTTTCCGCTTAAATTCATATAGGTGCTGGGCTTCAGAAATAGGAGCGTTCTTCCTTTTAGTTTATGCGAAGTAACGTCGCCCAATTTTGCCGTTTCCCACGATAGTGCATTTTTTTCCGCATAAAAATCGACCACTTTAAACCCGATGTTGTGGCGGGTGTTGGCGTATTTTGGGCCTATATTTCCAAGGCCAACAATAAGAAATTTCTTCATGGGATCTGTTTCTTCTGAAAAATTACCGGTGTTCTTTCGGGCATAAAATTTTTTGAGAAATGATAACATACTGCTGTCAAACTTCCGTAAAAATAAAAAAAGCACCCCGAAGTAACGGGATGCTTTTGGGTATTCTTCTGAAAAAGAATTTATTCCTTTACTGCAGCAACATCGTCAGTTTCTGTAGCGGGAACTTCTTCACCTTCCGCACCTTCGGCAGTTTCTTCCTCTTCTTCCACTTCATCCGCAATAGCGGTACGCGAAGTTCTGATCTGGCAGATAACGGTGTTATCGGGGTGCATAATTTTGTAGTTGTCGGTTTTAAGCGATTTGGTGTACATTTTGTTTCCAATGCGCATTTCGGTAATGTCCGCCTCGATAAAATCGGGTAGATTTTCTGGCAAGGCTTTCACGCGAAGTTTACGGTTAACAATACGCAACACCCCACCGTTACGAACACCGCGGGAATTTCCAACGGTGCGCACAGGAATTTCCATAGTTACTTCCTTGTCATCAAAAATTTGGTAAAAATCCATGTGAAGAATACGGTCAGTCACTGGGTGAAATTGTATGTCCTGAAGGATGGCGTTGATTTTTGTGCCTCCAAGGTTGATTACAACTGTGTGTACGTCTGGAGTGTAAACCAAGTCTTTAAATGCAATTTCCTCTGCTGAAAAGCTAATTGGCTCATCCCCTCCGTAAACTACGCAAGGAACCATTCCAGCATTACGTAGGGCTTTTGTTGCCTTCTTGCCCACGCTTTCTCTTTGTGATCCTTTGATTGTAATAGATTTCATTGTAAAAGTTATTAATTATTAAGTTACTGGGTTTGAGAAACCCCCTTTTTTAAGGACGGCAAAGATAGGGTTTATTTTGGATTAACGGTTTAGGAAATTTGATTTTTTCCGTGTGAAGAAATTTACATCAAAAACTTCCCGCTGATGGATTTGTTGGCATTTACGCTCAGCATCACATCGGCAAACAATTTTGCGCAGCTTATCACTTTAATTTTTGGATTGGGCTTTGTCGGTATCGTGTCTGAAACAATCAATTCCAACATTTGTGATTTTTCAATACGTTCATAGGCATTCCCGGAAAGCAATGGGTGCGTACAAACCGCACGAACGCTCAATGCGCCGCGCTCCATCATCAAATCGGCAGCGGTGGTGAGGGTTCCGGCAGTATCGACCATATCGTCCACCAAAACCACATTTTTCCCTTTCACGTCGCCAATGAGTTCCATATGGGAGATTACATTCGCCTTTTCACGCTGCTTGTAGCAAATTACCACATCACTTTCCAAAAACTTTGAATAAGCATAGGCACGTTTGGAACCGCCCATATCGGGGGAGGCAATGGTAAGGTTGTCCAAGTTCAAGCTTCTTAAATAGGGCAAAAATATGGTGGAGGCAAAAAGATGGTCCACCGGTTTTTCAAAAAATCCTTGAATCTGGTCGGCGTGCAAATCCATTGTAATAATTCGGGTTGCCCCTGCGGTTTCAAGCATTTTTGCAACCAATTTTGCTGCAATGGGCACGCGGGGCTTGTCTTTCCTATCTTGTCGCGCCCAACCAAAATAGGGCAACACGGCCGTGATGTGTCTTGCAGAAGCGCGCTTTGCGGCATCTATCATTAACAAAAGCTCCATTAAATGATCGCTGTTCGGAAAGGTGGAGCCAATCAAAAAAACACGGCTACCGCGAACTGATTCCTCAAAGGAAGGTTGAAACTCTCCATCGCTGTAATGGGAGGTAATTACCTTTCCCAACGGAATTCCGAAGGCTTCTGCAATGTCCTCTGCGAGGGCTTCACTCTGTTTGCAAGCAAAAATCTTGGGGTCCGGTGCGATGGTTGGCATTATTAAATGGTTTTGATTGAATAGGCCACAAAGGTAAAAATTAATAGTTTGTGATATTTAAAAAAATAGGCGTTGAAAAATTAAATATAATTATAATTAATTGTTTATTTTTGCCTCCCGTTTGCTCGAGTGGCGGAATTGGTAGACGCGCTGGATTCAAAATCCAGTTCTTTCGGGAGTGTGGGTTCGATTCCCACCTCGAGTACAGAATCCCCTTGCGATTGTTCGCTTGGGGATTTTTCTTAAATACCAGTCCATGTTTTTTGTTTATGCTATTTCGAGTTTATCCAGAAACTATATCTATGTGGGAATGACCGATAATCTTGAACGCAGGGTAAAGCAGCACAACGATGGCAAGGAAAAGACTACAAAGCCATACCTACCGTATATTCTTCTTTATTCTGAAAGTGTAGATATTAGGGCCGATGCCAGAACACGTGAAAAATATTGGAAGTCTGGAACGGGCAAGAGACAGCTTCGCAAAATGAGGGAATTACTAAATAAATAACTTGGATTCAAAATCCAGTTCTTTCGGGAGTGTGGGCCTGCCTGTCGTGCCTTGGCAGGCAGGTTCGATTCCCACCTCGAGTACAAAATCCCCTTGCGATTGTTCGCTTGGGGATTTTTCTTAAATACCCGTCCATGTTTTTTGTTTATGCTATTTCAAGTTTATCCAGAAACTATATCTATGTGGGAATGACCGATAATCTTGAACGTCGGGTTCTACAGCACAACGATGGCAAGGAAAAGACTACAAAGCCATACCTACCATATATTCTTCTTTATTCTGAAAGTATAGATAATCGAACCGATGCCAGAACACGTGAAAAATATTGGAAGTCTGGAACGGGCAAGAGACAGCTTCGCAAAATGAGGGAATTACGAAATAAATAACTTGGTTTAAAAATCCAGTTCTTTCGGGAGGGTGGGCCTGCCTGCCAAGGCACGACAGGCAGGTTCGATTCCCACCTCGAGTACAGCACAAAACCCCAGCAGAAATGTTGGGGTTTTATTTTTGGAATTAATCAGAAATCTACACCACAATCACTATATTTGGGCAAACCTTGAAAAACCGCGCTCCCCAATGTCTGATTTCTGGTTGTATTTTAATCTTGGCCTCCACCACGTATTGGATTGGAAGGCGTATGACCACATTCTATTCCTGATTGTCCTTTGCGCCGCCTATACGTTTTCCTCTTGGAAAAGGCTTCTGCTTTTGGTAACCATGTTTACCATTGGTCATACCATTTCGTTGCTCTTGGCCAGCTATCACGTAGTGACGGTTTCGGGAAGGCTTATTGAATTTTTAATTCCTGTAACTATTTTGGTTACGGCGCTTTTCAACCTTTTCACCGCCGGAAAGGAGAAAAAAATGGAGAAAATGGGCATTTTTTACATCGTTACCATTTTCTTTGGTTTAATTCACGGTCTTGGCTTCGCCTCCTTCTTTACGGCCTTGGACAGCGGCAGTGGCATTTTGGCACTGTTGGAATTTGCCCTCGGCATTGAGGCAGCCCAAATAATTGTGGTAATCTGTATTTTAATTATCGCCTTTGTTTTTCAAACCATATTCCGTTTCAATAAACGCGACTGGGTTTTGGTGGTCTCTTCCTTAGTAATTGGAATGGTTATTCCGATGTTGATAAACAACTGGATTTTCTAATTACTTTAACTTCTTAAGGACTTTAAATTTCCCGGCAAATAGCTACCCTTTTCCACCTTTATAACCGCGGCGGATTTGGCAATAACTTAACAACATTTTTTTTGGCGGTGGGGTAACTTCCAAGTACTTTCGTTGTCTATTTAAAAGTATGAAGGACAGCAAACAGCGCAAATATGATATTGCGTACCTACGAATGGCCCAAGAGTGGAGCAAACTTTCCTATTGCAAGCGGAAACAGGTTGGCGCGCTTATTGTGAAAGACAAAATGATCATCAGCGACGGCTATAATGGCACTCCCACGGGTTTTGAAAATATATGTGAAGATGAAGCGGGCTACACAAAATGGTATGTGCTTCACGCAGAGGCGAACGCCATTTTAAAAGTCGCCTCCAGTACCCAGGCCTGCGAAGGAGCTACCCTTTACATTACAATGTCGCCCTGCAAGGAATGTAGCAAATTAATACACCAAGCGGGTATAAAGAGAATGGTTTATTACAACGAATACAAGGACAATGAAGGCATTGCATTTCTTGAAAAAGCGGGGGTTAGCATTCAACACATTCCAGATTTGGATATAGAATAATGGGAAATCAAAAAAAATACTTGCCACTGTGGATTGGACTGGCGTTGGCAGCGGGTGTTTTTATTGGGTCAAAACTCAATTTTAACGACAATCCCGAAAAAATCTTCGCTACCAGTTCCAAAAAAGATAAGCTCAACCGACTTATAGATTATATTGATTATGAATATGTGGACAATGTTAACACCGATAGCATTGTTGACGTAACCGTTAATGGGATCCTCGAAAATCTTGACCCCCACTCTGTGTATATCCCAAAAAGTGAATATGCCCACAATGCCGACGACATGCGCGGTGCCTTTACGGGCATCGGTGTTAGTTTTTATATTTATAAAGACACCATCGCGGTTATTCGGGCTATTGAAGGCGGTCCCGCGGAAAAAGCCGGTATTAGGGGCGGCGACAGGATTCTTTATGCAGATGGCAAAAAACTTTTTGGCGAACTGGTGCAGCGCGATAGCATTTCAAACTATTTGAAGGGCGAAATTAACAGTAAGGTAGCCTTGGACGTGTACCGACCTAGCGAAAACAAAACCCTCGAAATAAAAGTGCGACGCAAGCAAGTGCCGCTTGTTAGTGTGGATGCTACCTATAAATTAACCGATGATTTGGGTTATATAAAACTGAATCGGTTTTCAGAAACCACCTTTAAGGAATTTGAAAGCGCTTTGGAACGACTTAAAAACCAAGGCATCAAAAAACTGGTTTTAGACTTAAGGGACAATCCGGGAGGTTATATTTCTACCGCCGAACGGGTAGTCGATGAATTTTTGGAAAACGAAAAATTGGTTTTGATCACCAAAAACAAAAGTGGCGAAATCAACAAAACCTATGCAACCCGCCGCGGTGATTTTGAACACGGAAAACTCTATGTTTTGATCAATGAAAATTCTGCATCGGCAAGTGAAATTGTTGCGGGTGCCCTACAGGACAACGACAAAGGCACCATCATTGGCCGCCGCTCTTTTGGGAAAGGATTGGTGCAGCGAGAAATGTCGCTCGGCGACGGCAGCGCGGTACGGTTGACCATTGCCCGCTACTACACGCCCACCGGCCGTTCCATTCAACGGCCCTATGGTAATGGTAACGAGACCTATTATAACGATTACGAAAAAAGATATCGCAATGGCGAATTGATACACGCCGACAGCATAAAAGTTGCCGATTCCTTAAAATATATTACCCCAAAAGGAAAAGTGGTCTATGGTGGCGGCGGCATCATTCCGGATGTTTTTGTTCCGAAGGATACCAGTGTGGAGAACGAAACTCTTCAATATGTTTCCCGAAGTGGCTTTATGAGCTATTTCATTTTTGAATATCTCGAAAAGAACCGGGCATTATTTAAAGGAATCAAATTTGAGGATTTTCGAAAAAACTTTCAGGTAGACGATACTCTTTCCAAGGAATTTATTGAATATGCAAAATTCAATGAAGCCCAGATAGACCTCACCAATTACCGCGAACAGCTGAAACGCGCTTTGAAGGCAAACATCGCCCAACAGCTCTTTGGCCCCAATGAATACGAAATAATTTTGAACGAAGCAGATCCCATGCTTTTAAAGGTTCTGGAATTAGAATCTAAAAACCATTTGGACCAAAAATAAGGTTTCTATTTCTTTACGCGGGCAGCAATTTTTTTTGAAATGAGCAAAATGGTAAGCGCCAACAAAGCGCACATCCCGGCAACTATGCTTATAAATGCCACGGCGCTGTTTCCCTCCATTAAATAATCAAAATCCAATTTTGTAAAATTGAATACAATAAGGGCGACCGCACAGGCCATTAAAAAATAAATAAGGATTTTCATAGGTTCTACTTTATATATTACGATCCGTCAATTTTTGAACAAAGATAATTTATACATTAATTAAAAAGCTCTTGAATATTCGAGGTGAAGAGCTTTACAGCAATGGCAAGCAAGATAACCCCAAATATTTTTTGGATTACGGCAATTCCATTTTTTCCCAAAAAGCGCTGCAGCCTGCCAGAGGTTTTCAAAACGGCATATATAATGGCGATATTGACCAAAATGGCCACTATAATATTTTCGATTGCGTATTCCGCGCGCAGGGACAAAAGAGTGGTCAAACTGCCCGGACCGGCAAGCAGCGGAAAGGCAAGCGGAAAAATCGATGCCAAATCGGGGGTGGTGTCCGCCTCTTTAAAAAGGGTAACCCCCAAGATCATTTCCAACGCAATAAAAAAGAGCACCAGCGAGCCAGCCACTGCAAATTCGTTGACGTTCACTCCAATAAGCCTCAAGATACTCTCGCCCAAAAAAAGGAACACTACCATCACCACGGCAGCGATGATCGATGCCTTTCCGGAATTGATATGTCCCGCTTTTTCCCGAAGCCCAATAATCACGGGAATGCTGCCAATAATATCAATTACGGCGAAGAGAACCATCGTGGCAGTGGCTATTTCCTTAAAACTAAAATGCACGGGCATAATTTTTATAGCTGCAAAATTAGGTGTATTGTTTGGGCTTCCGAAATAATCTTTCCGTTAAAATTAGAATTTATGAAACGCGATTGCGACCAATGGAAAATTAAATTTCGGCCCATCCTTTTAAAGTTTTTATTGCCCACAATTTTATAGCTTTGCGGCATGTTTCAACTTGGCAAAACCATAGTTTCCGAAGACCTTATCGCAAAGGATTTTGTGTGCAACCTCAACGCCTGCAAAGGTGCCTGCTGTATTGAAGGCGAAGCGGGGGCGCCAATTACCGCAGAGGAGGTTCCAATTCTTGAAGAAATTTATCCAAAAGTAAAACCATTCCTTAGGCCCGAAGGTATCGCGGCCATCGAAGAACAGGGCACTTACATTAAAACCGATCTCGATGAACTGGAAACACCCTTGGTAGCAGGCAAGGAATGTGCGTATGTAACCTTTACCGAAAATGGAATTGCCAGCTGTGGCATTGAGGACGCGTTCAACGCCGGCGCCATCGACTTCCGAAAACCCATTTCCTGCCATCTTTACCCCGTGCGGGTGCAGCAGTACAGCGAATTTGCCGCGGTAAACTACCACCGCTGGCCCATTTGCGATCCTGCCTGTGTTTTGGGAAAGGAGCTACAGGTGCCCATTTATAAATTTGTAAAAACCGCCCTCATCCGTAAATTCGGTGAAAATTGGTATTCCGAACTGGAAAAGGTTGCTTCCGAAATGTAATTTTCGACCATTACTTTCCCTTCCTACCCTCTTTATTTTATTGATATTAATTATATTAGTGAATTCATTTTAACCAAATTATTCATTAAACAAAATCTTTAATTATGAAAAAGTATGTCCTCGTCCTACTTTTAGTTTCAATTTTTATTGGCTGTAAGGACAATCCCGTTAGCAAAAAAATAAGAGAAACCAAGGAAGCCGTATCAAACACCTCCAATGCCGTTGAGGAAATGACCAAAATGCAGGATGATATAAAGGAACTGCAGGAAACCACTCCCCTAACCAATGAAGAACTTAAAGCGTGGCTTCCCGAAGAAGTCAACGGAATGAAGCGGATCAGCTACAAGGCCGGACAGGCTGGTATGATGGGAATAGCTTCCATCGAAGCCGTCTATGCCGATGAGGACAAGTCGAAAAAATTCTCCATAAACATTATTGACGGCGCAGGTCAAGTGGGTGCAGCAGCAACAATGAGCATCCGTATGGTGATGAGCCAGGATTTTGAGGAAGAAAATGAAGATGGCTCCCGAAAAACAGTAACTAAAAACGGCACCAAAGCCATTGAGGAATACCGTGCCGGAAATAATAACAGCACCATTCAACTTATGGAGGACAACCGATTCTATCTGGAAGCCAAAGGCACCAATATGGACATTGATGAAACTTGGGATGCCATTGATGAAATAGATCTGGAAAAATTGGGATAAACACCCTTCAAATCATATTTAAAAGGCTGAAAACCATAGTGTTTTCGGCCTTTTTTCATTTTGTTACATCTATTATATCTTTTGTTACAATAGTCCTATCCCCTACGCGATCCTTGGTTTAGTTTTGCTTCATAGTTCATTGCAAGCATTGATCAACTCCCTGATTATAAAGTGATATAAATAAGTATTAATTAAAAACATGTAATCATGAAAAACGTAATTACCTTTTTAATGTGCTCACTTTATATTATAACAGGATTAGCACAATCAGACCTGAGCGGGAATTCTCTTGTAATTCCTGAAAGAACACCGGAGCTGGAAGCTCTATATCAAGAAGCAAAAGACCTTGAATATAATGGCACCGCAGCGGAGATCAATGCCAACCGGTTAGCCATTAAAAACGCTTGGCAGGAAATTGACCCTGCCGTGGCCGCGCTTTACAAACCGATCAATGCCCCCAACTACCCACTAGGCGGCGATGGCAGCTTCCGTCCTGCACACATACCCGAAAGACCAGCCCAAACCCGGGCGCCCGAGGATTGGGACACCGACAAATTGATCCGGGATGGGTATATTGATGGATTGGATTTGGACGTTAACGGCAACGGCGACGTTTACATTGTAGCCTTTGAAAATTTTACAAATGGCGGCAATGATTCGGCGCTCTACGTTTATAGATCCACAAACAAGGGAGCAAATTTTCAATTGTGGAAATCACTACCCGTGGTTAGTTCATTGTTCTCCAAAATACAAATTATAACC
This sequence comes from Aequorivita sp., assembly GCA_048268785.1. Taxonomy (GTDB): domain Bacteria; phylum Bacteroidota; class Bacteroidia; order Flavobacteriales; family Flavobacteriaceae; genus Aequorivita. The sequence goes on along the minus strand of JBLWUV010000002.1, from coordinate 458,686 downwards.
ATGGATGGAAATGGCGATGAATACCTACTGGTCTATAGTCTCTTTCAGAATGGCGTGTTTCAAGTATTAAGATGGAATATGGCCTCGGGCAATTTCGATTTTGAAACAGTTGCCAGTGGGGGCGTCCTGGATTTTGGGGTTGACACCAACTTTCCGGGCTCCACGAGCAACCAAAGGGTGTTTGCGACCTACACCAAATCCGACAACACCGCCTATTCTGCGCGCAGTACCGCCGGAAGCTATGGTTTTGACTGGATAGATGAAACTTCACTGGGAATCGTGACTGAACAAATTGAATTCGCTTATGGGCTAAACGGTGGTTGCTATACTACATTTATTGGTTTCAACAGCCGAAGTTTGCGCGCCAATGCGAACAGCAACTATAACGATCCTGCTTCTTGGGGCACCAATGAAACGGTTGCGGATGGAGCGACTTTTGAAACCATCAATCCAACCATTAGGGCCACTCGCAAATCCTTCGCCTCTGATGAGGTTTTAATACTCGCCTCTTCGCGCGCCGCAGGAACCAGCGACCACTTCGATGGCCAAGGTTACAGAAGGGAAAATGGCGCCGCCTATGTTCCCATTGACTATATTACCACTACTGCCGATTACAACATTGCGCACATCGACACTTGGATGAGCATCGCTGGTCCTGTTGAGGTAATTGAAACCGCCTATGTTCGCGACAGAATAGACGATTCTGAAGACGATGTAAACCGATCGCGCCAATACAATGGAACAGATTTTTCACCCTTTGAAGGGGTTGGCGACAGTGGCCGGAATGTATTTGACGGATTTCCATCGGCCATTGCAGAAACTATGGACGGAATGCCCTGTATGGCTTTTGCGGGGACCAGCAGCGGTGGAAACTACGGATACGGCTTGTATTTTGACGCAAAAAATGGAATCGCTGTGGGAGTGGAAGACAACGATTTCGATAGCTTTAAAATCTTCCCGAACCCCGTAATGGATGTTTTGAACATCGCAGGAAACCAGCCCATAGAAAGCGTTTCCATCTATTCCCTTTTGGGGCAAAAAGTGCTGGAAACCCAAATAGCTGAAAACGAAAAAGGCATCAATATATCTGCCCTCGATGCCGGAGTGTATGTATTGAAAGCAAAAGTGGCCGGAAAAACCGCCACCTACAAAATCATCAAACAGTAAAGAGGAGAGTGTTTGATGTTGCAAAAGGAGGGTTCGCTTTAGGGCGACCCTTTTTTTTTGACTACTAGAAATTTCTATTACTACCGTCGCCTTTTCATAAAATTGTAAAGCAGCCAATAGCTGTCGGGGCATTTCCTTATATTTACCGCATGCGCCATCTATTTCTTCTTTTCCTATTTTTTTGCACCCAGGCGGTCCTTTCGCAAAGCGATGCCTTGGCAAAAAATTATTATGAACAAGGCCAATTTCAAAAAGCCTTGTCCCTTTATGAAAAATTAAGCAAGGAAAACCCCTATCGATTGGATTATTTTATGGCCGTAATAGCCACCAACCAACAACTTGAAAATTTTTCGGAAGCTGAAAAACTGTTACAGCAAAAACTGGCCGATGGCAGAAATTTTCCGCAACTGTATGTGGAACTGGGCTACAATTATTCGTTGCAAAACAAACAGGACTTGGCGGCACACTATTTTAAGCAAGCCATGGAATCTTTAGATGCCAACCCAAATTTTGCGTATAATGTTGGCGCCGCTTTCCAAAAATACAGCCTATTGGACGAAGCCGTCGCCACCTATGAAAAAGGGATGGCGCTAAGCCAATCGCTCGATTTCAACCCACAATTGGCCCAAATTTATGGCGAGCAGGGAAAACTGGAACAAATGTTCAACAGCTATTTGAACATTATTGAAAAAAATTTGAGTTTCAAATCTGCGGCCCAGCGCTATTTCAGTCTTTATACTAGCGAAGACCCAAACAATGAGGCCAATTTGCTGCTTAAAAAAACGCTTCTGCAGCGGTCCCAACAAAATCCGGACGTGCTATATAATGAATTGTTGAGCTGGCTGTTCATTCAACAAAAGGATTACAAAAAAGCATTCACCCAGGAAAAGGCCATATACAAGCGCATTGGCGAAGACCTTACGGGCGTTACGGACCTGGCCTATATTGCCATTGCCGATGAAGACTATGAAACCGGTCGGGAAATAGTTTCTTTCATTATCGAAAATTCCTTTACTCCACAAAGCAAGTTACAGGGCAATCAAATTTTGATGAAAATGGAGGTGAAAACCGCTAATCCATCAGAATATGCCAACCTTCAAAAAAAGTTTGAACAGCTTTTGACCGAATTTGGGAACAAGGCCGAAACCTATTTGCTCCAAATTGACTACAACCACTTTTTGGCCTTTCAGTTTGATAAAAAGGAACTTGCCATTGCAAATCTGAAATCGTTGGCCAAGCAAAATTTAACCGCATACCAAGAAGCGCGGGTAAAAATGGAATTGGCGGATATATTGGTGTTTGATGAAAAATTCAACGAAGCCCTAATATATTATTCCCAAATCCAAAAGAAAGTGCAGAGCGACGTGCTGGCGCAGGAGGCCCGATTTAAAGTGGCGCGCACCAGCTATTTCAAAGGCGATTTTGAATGGGCGCAAGTGCAATTGGATGTTCTTAAAAAATCCACTTCACAGTTAATGGCCAATGACGCCATGCAGCTCAGTTTGCTTATTCGCGACAATTCTTTGGAAGATTCAACCCAAACCGCCCTAAAAAAGTATGCCCGCGCGGACTTGCTCGAATTTCAGGATAAAAACACCGAGGCAATAGCCGTTTTGGAAGACCTGTTAACGAACCACAAAGGTGAAAAAATAGAAGACGAAGCACTGTTGAAGCAGGGCGAGATCTTTGAAAAGCTGGGCGAATTTGAAAAGGCCGAGGCCAATTACCTAAAAATAATCCAATTTTACAACGAAGATATTTTGGCCGATGACGCGCATTACCGCTTGGCAAAGATTTATGAAGAAAAACGTAACCAGCCCGAAAAAGCAAAGGCACAATATGAAGCCATTATTTTCAATTTTGCCGACAGCATCTATTTTGTGGAAGCGCGGAAAAAGTATCGGGCATTACGCGGAGATGCGATCAATTGACCTCCATTTACGAAAAATGTCGCAATCTAAATTTTGAATAGTTCCTTTCGAATAGGGAATTTGAAACCTTTTGAATTTAAAATTATGTACCTCTACAACGTCACCATAAATATTGATGAATCCATCCACGACCGTTGGCTGCACTGGATGCAGACCGAACACATTCCAGCCATGCTGGCCACCGAAAAATTCAGTAAAGCAATGATTTCGCGCGTGGTGATTGAAGAGGAAATGGGCGGAATTACCTATGCCGTGCAATACACCACCGATAGCAAAGAAACCCTGCAGAAATATTACGCCGAAAATGCGCCCGAACTTCGCGCACAGAGCAAACCTTTTGAGGGAAAATTTGTAGCCTTCCGAACCGAACTTGAAATTATAAGTGAGCACTGATGGCAAAAGAAGTACGCGCCAAAAAACATTTGGGCCAGCATTTTCTAAAAGATGAAGCCATTGCCGAAAAGATTGGCGATACCCTTACCCTAGAAGGCTATAAAAACGTTTTGGAAATAGGTCCCGGAATGGGCGTACTTACCAAATATTTGCTAAAAAAAGATATCGAGTTAACCGCCATGGATCTGGATACCGAATCTATCGCCTATCTCAAAGCGAACTATCCCAACAAGCACCTAAAAATACTGGAAGCAGATTTCTTAAAATACGACCTATCGCAACTCTTTGGAAAAGAACAATTCGCCATAACCGGGAATTTCCCCTATAATATTTCCACCCAAATTGTTTTTAAAATGCTGGAGTGGAAAACACAGATCCCCGAGTTTACCGGTATGTTCCAAAAAGAAGTAGCACAGCGCATCTGCGAAAAGGAGGGCAGCAAGGCCTACGGCATCCTTTCGGTCTTGACGCAGGCATTCTATGATGCCGAATATCTCTTTACCGTTCCGGCTTCCGTTTTCAATCCGCCGCCGAAAGTGGAGAGCGGGGTGCTACGGCTTCGAAGGAAGGAAAATCTCACCCTTCCTTGCGATGAAAACATGCTTTTTAAAGTCGTTAAAACCGCCTTTCAACAACGCAGAAAAACCCTTCGCAACAGTTTAAAATCCTTCGATCTTTCCGATAAAATAAAAGAAGATACTATCTTTGGCCTGCGCCCGGAACAACTTTCCGTTTCACAATTTATAGCCCTTACCCAAAAACTGGAAACCGATGCAATTTGAATTGACCGAAGCGTTTATCGAGCAAATTGAGCAGCACATTGCCCGCAACGAGGGCGATGCGCTCAAAGAACTCCTGCACGACTTTCACTTTGCCGACGTAGCCGAACTGCTACAGGAACTAAACCACGAAGAAGCGACTTATTTGGTAAAATTGCTGGATAGCGAAATTACCAGTGAAGCATTAATGGAGCTGGACGATGATTTCCGCGAGCGCATTTTGGACAATCTTTCTCCTTCCGAAATTGCCGAGGAGCTGGAAGAAATGGATACCGACGACGCGGCGGATATCATTGCAGAGCTCGACGACGAAATTCAACGGCAGGTTATCGACCATATTGAAGACGAAGAACACGCCGCCGATATTGTGGAACTGCTGCGCTATGACGAAGATACTGCAGGGGGTTTAATGGCGAAGGAACTCGTTCGGGTGAAGGAAACTTGGACGGTAGCCGGCTGTGTTCGGGAAATGCGCCGACAGGCCGAAAATGTTACGCGAGTCCATTCCATTTACGTTACCGATAAACACGGAAAATTGAAGGGCCGGCTCTCGCTAAAGGATTTGCTTACTGCGCCAGAGCGTGCCCACATCAGCGATATTTACATTCCGAAAGTAGATTATGTAAATGTCCATACCGAAGCCGAGGACGTGGCGCGAATTATGCAGAAATACGATCTGGAAGCCATTCCAGTGGTAGATGACGAGGGCATTTTGGTGGGCCGTGTTACCATTGACGACATTGTAGATTTCATAAAAGAAGAAGCCGAAAAAGACTATCAATTGGCTGCCGGTATTTCGCAGGATGTGGAAGCCGACGACAGCATCTTTAAGCTTACCCGGGCCCGATTGCCGTGGCTTCTGATAGGAATGTTGGGCGGTTTGGGCGCGGCCAGCATTATTACCGGGTTTCAATCCATGATGTCTACCTTTCCAAAAATAATAATCTTCGTGCCGCTTATTCAGGCCACCGCCGGAAATGTGGGCGTTCAGTCCAGCGCTATCGTGGTGCAGGGCTTGGCGAACGACACGATTAAAGGAAATATTTTGGCCCGATTGTTAAAGGAATCATTCCTCGCGCTGGTGAACGGAATCGCCATTGCACTGGTGGTTTTGGTGATCAGCCATTTTATTTTCTTCACTTCCTATTTGGAATCCATCAGCATTGGCATCGCCATTATTACGGTTATCATAATTGCCGCGCTCATTGGCACCTTTATCCCTATTTTGTTGGACAAACGTGGCATTGATCCGGCCGTGGCCACCGGTCCTTTTATTACCACCAGTAACGACATCTTCGGAATCCTTACCTATTTTTTGATTGCGAAACTAATCTTGGGATTTTGAAATCGGAAATTTTCAAACAACGCTTCACCGTACCCGAATCGGCCATTGATGGCCTGAACCACGTAAACAATGTAACCTATCTGCAATGGTGTTTGGAAGCCGCCGAAGCCCATTGGATTTCAAAAACCACCCCAGCGCAGCGCGAACAATACGTTTGGGTGGTGCTGAACCATTTTATTTCCTATAAAAATCCTTCGTTCTTGGGAGAGCAGCTCGAAACCCAAACCTGGATTGAAAATTATGAGGGAGTTAAAAGTGAAAGGCGCTACAAAATTATTCGCCCCGCCGACGGAAAAACCATCGTCGAGGCCAAAACCCTGTGGTGTTTTTTGGATGCCAAAACTTTTAAGCCCACAAAAATCACGGACGAAATCTCAAATCTTTTCCTTTGAATTTGCCCGGGGTCAATCCGGCTTCAAAACCATTATTTTCAATACTTTTGCGCAATCAAACTGAACGGCATTGAGCGTTTTCAAAAAACTTTTCAAACAAACGTTTATCTACGGATTGGCTACCGTTTTGCCGCGGGTGCTCTCTGTTATCCTCGTGCCCCTCTATGTGAAGGTCTTGCTGCCAGAGGAATATGGCATCTATTCCACCGTTATGGCCTTTTTAATTTTGGGGAATGTATTGCTCAGCTACGGTATGGAAACCGCATTTTTTAGGTTTGTGACCAAAGATGCCTCGCAACAGAAAATCGTGCAGTCCACCACCTTGACTTCCCTCACGGTTTCAACACTGCTCTTTTTGGGAATAACCCTAATTTTTAGAAATTACATCGCCGATTTTTCTGAATTCAACCCCGAATACGTAACCTATGGACTTCTGATTTTAGCTTTGGATGCGCTGGTAGTTTTGCCTTTTGTTTGGTTTCGGGCCAATGAAAAACCGATGAATTATGCAGTCATAAAAATTGGGAACGTCATTATCAATCTGGCCTTCAACCTGTTTTTTCTGCTTTCGCTGCCAAAACTCGCCGAGACCAGTACTTTTTGGAACTCGCTTTGGCTACCGGAAAACAAAGTGGCCTATGTTTTTATCGCTAATGTAATCGCTAGCGCGGCTACGCTATTGGTACTGTTGCCGCTTTATTTTAAAATTGGTTTCGGTTTTAGCAGGACCATTTGGAAACAAATGATGAAGTACGCCCTGCCCGTTTTGGTAGCGGGAATTGCCTTCAGCATAAACGAGGCCTTCGATAGAATTCTTCTTAAATATTTGCTTCCCGAAAACATCGCCGAAACACAGGTAGGGCTTTACTCGGCCTGCTATAAATTGGGGATGTTTATGACGCTTTTCGTCATGGCTTTCCGGTTGGGGATCGAGCCGTTCTTTTTCAACCATTCCGGGCATGAAAATGCCAAAAAAACCTATGCCTCCATCACCAAATACTTCACGCTTTTCGGCTGTTTGATCCTTTTGGTAGTGGTGGTGTATATCGACATTTTTAAACGCATTTTAATTCCAAACCAACAATATTGGGAAGCCCTTAAAATTGTACCCATCATTCTTTTGGCAAACCTCTTTTTGGGCATTTATCACAACCTTTCGGTGTGGTACAAAGTAACGGACCGTACCAAATTCGGAGCCTATATTTCGGTTTTTGCCGCGGCAGTAACCCTGTTGCTCAACTATTTGCTTATTCCCGCCATAGGCTATTTGGGCTCGGCCCTTGCGACCCTCGCCGCCTATGGCAGTATGATGGTGCTTTCGTACCTTTATGGCCGCAACTACTATGACGTGCCCTACGAAGTAAAAAAACTGAGCGGCTATTTGCTCTTGGCTACCGGTTTTGCGGCGATTTCCTTTTATGGCCTCCGCGGAAATATTTGGTTGGGAACCGCGTTATTAGTAGTGTTTGCTGGAATTATGTTCTATGCCGAAAAAAATGAATTTTTAAAAATAATCAGAAAATAGTCCTTTCAACCTTGTCCAGCAACCCAAGAATTGCTTGAAACACAGTTGAACCGAACCGCGCTATGGAAATTAAAATAATCAACAAATCCAACCACCCTTTGCCTTCCTATGAAACAATAGCTTCTGCCGGAATGGACCTTCGGGCCGCAACGGATGGGCCCTCCACCTTAAAACCTTTGCAGCGGGCCCTTATAAAAACAGGGCTTTTTATAGAATTGCCCATTGGCTACGAGGCCCAAGTACGCCCCCGAAGCGGGCTGGCCGCAAAAAAAGGGATCACCGTTTTAAACGCCCCGGGCACTATTGATGCTGATTATCGGGGGGAAATCGCCGTAATTTTGGTAAATCTTTCAAACGAAGAATTTACCATTGAACCCGGCGAACGCATTGCCCAATTGGTTATCGCAAAACACGAACGCGCCGTTTGGAAGGAAGTGGATGCGCTCACCGACACCTCCCGCGGTGCAGGAGGTTTCGGAAGTACGGGAACTAAATAGGCCGTTTTTCAACATATTAAAAAGAAATAAAACAATAAAAACCTACACTTTTAAATGAAAATTATAGTCCCAATGGCAGGCCTCGGAAGCCGTCTTCGCCCACATACACTCACGGTTCCAAAACCTTTGATTCCCGTTGCGGGAAAACCAATCGTCCACCGTTTGGTGGAAGACATCGTTGGCGTGTTGAATGAAGAAATTGACGAAATAGCCTTCATTTTGGGCGATCCTGCCTTTTTTGGCGAGAAGGTGGTGGCCAGCTTAACCAATTTGGCCAATAATTTGGGAGCCAAAGCGACAATCTATCGACAATTAGAGCCAAAAGGCACCGGCCACGCCATTATGTGTGCAAAGGATTCGCTGTCGGGACCTGCCGTTATTGCCTATGCAGACACTTTGATACGTGCCGATTTTGATTTGGACAAAGCCGCAGATGCGGTAATTTGGACCAAAAAAGTGGAAAACCCCGAAGCCTATGGCGTTGTAAACCTCAACGAGAAAAACGAGATCATCGAGTTGGTTGAAAAACCCAAAGAATTTGTGAGCGACCAAGCCGTTATCGGAATTTACTATTTTAAGGATGTTTCGCAGTTAAAAAAGGAGCTGCAATATGTGCTGGACAACAACGTGATCCATGGCGGCGAATATCAAATTAATGACGGCATCAAAAGGATGATGGCCAATGGGAAAATTTTCAAGACCGGAACCGTGGACGAATGGATGGATTGTGGCAACAAAGAGGTTACCGTGGAAACCAACCAAAAAATGCTGGGCTTTCTTTTCGAGGCAAGGGAAACCCTCATCGCCGAAAATGTTTTGCTGGAAAATTCAAAAATCATCGAGCCGAGCTTTGTGGGCAAGAACGTACTATTAAAAAACAGTACCGTTGGGCCCTATGCGTCCGTGGGGGAAGGTACGGTAATTGAGGACAGCACCGTACAAAACAGTATTATCCAGACCCATTCAAAGATTAGAAACGCCAATTTAAACAACGCGATGATTGGCAATTACGCTACTTTTGATGGCAACTTTACCAATGTGAGCATTGGTGATTATTCTGAATTAAAATAAAACAAACCATGGGCGGCACAGTCGGAAAATTTAAAGCTGAAAAAGCGCCAACGCTGCCCAATCGAAATTTACCTTGAAATTGAAATTGCTTTATACTTGCCTTTTCTGCCTCGGGATAGTTCTTCCGAAGACGAGCTATGCCCAAGAAATAAAGAACGACACCATCGATTCGCGGCAGGATAATTTAGGCGATGTAACCGATGCTTTTCAGGAACATTTTTTTGAAGCCTTAAAACAGAAGGCCATCGAGAATTATGAATTGGCCCTCGCCGCCCTCAACAAAGCGGAAAAGGCAGCAAAAAGCGAGGAAAACAAAGCGGTTGTTTATTTTGAAATGGGAAAGAACCAAACCTATTTAAAAGAATATGCCCAAGCTGCGGAAAATTTCAACAAGGTTTTGAAAAGCCAAGGCGACCGCGTGGAAGTGCTGGAGCAGTTTTACGAGCTTTACTATCAGCAAAAAGACTATGAAAAATCCATTCCCTTGGTCCAAAAACTCATTTTGTTTGATGAAGATTACAAAGAGGATCTCGCCAATCTGTACACCCTGACCCAACAATACGACAAGGCTTTGGAACAGCTTGATGAATTGGACCAAATTTGGGGCGAAAGCGATATTCGAAACGCGCTTCGGGCCCAGATATATCGCGCCACCGGAAATACCGAAGGCGCCATCGAAAATTTGGAACAAAAGATTGACGCCAATCCCAAAAACGAAAAGGAATTTTTAAACCTAATTTTTCTTTACAGCGAGCAGGGCAGCAAAGAAAAAGCGTTTCAGGCGGCAAAAGATTTGTTAAAAAACAATCCAAAATCAAAGTTGGTGCATTTGGCCCTTTACAAATTCTATCTCGACGAAGGCAATGCTTCGGAAGCTATAAAATCCATGAAAATTGTTTTTGCTTCGGAAGAAGTTGATAAGGAAACCAAGTATAAAGTTTTGGGCGATTTCATTCAATTTGTAAATGAAAACCCCCAGTTTGAAACCGATCTGGCAGCAATCGTGAACCAATTTTCGGTTGAAAACGGCCGCATCTATGAAAAATTGGGCGACTATTACGCCGCAAAAAACCGAAAGGAAGATGCCTTGGCTGCCTATGAAAAAGGGATCGCAAAAGACCCCGACAACTACAATCTTTTAAAAAACACACTGCTTTTTCAAATTGATTTTAAAAAATATGAAGCTGCCGAAAAATTGAGCTCCAACGGCTTGGAAATTTTTCCCGCGCAGGCGTTGCTCTATTTACTGAATGGCGTGGCCAACAACGGACTTCAAAAAAGCGATGCAGCCATTGAAAGTTTGGAAACCGGTTTGGATTTTATTTTGGACGACCCAAAAATGGAACGCGATTTCTATGAACAGTTAAGCCTTGCGTACACCGCCAAGGGGGATTCCAAAAAAGCAAAAACTTTTACCGATAAAGCCGCAGCCCTTAAAACACTGAATTGAAACCACCGATGAAACAGAAGTTTTTTTACCTTTTATTCGTTTTGGTGCTCGCTTCCTGCGGCACCACCAAAAAAATAACCGACCTCGAAAGCGCTTCTGCCAAAGAGTTGATTTCAGCCCATAAAGCTGCAAATCCGGATTTTAAGACCTTGGCCGGCCGGGTGCAATTGGTGTATGAAACCGAGGAAAAATTGCAGAGCATAACCGTTAGCCTTCGGATGGAAAAAGACAAGAACATTTGGATAAAAGCTTCGGTGCTGGGAATAACCATCGCGAAAGTTTCAATCACCCCCACCAGCGTTAGCTATTACGAAACCATTGGCAAAACCTATTTTCAGGGCGATTTCGCGCTTTTGGGAGAATGGATCGGCACCCCCATCAACTTTCAGCAAGCACAAAATTTGCTTTTGGGACAGACCATTTTCACACTAAACCCATCGGAATATTCCGCGGCGGTTTTTCAGAATAAATTCAAAATTCAGCCCAAGCAACAACCCCAAAATTTTATACATTCGCTGTTTTTGAATCCTGAGAATTTTAAGGTGGCCTCTGAAAGCCTTTCGCAGCCGAACAACGAGCGTTTGTTGAGCATTCGCTACGGCGATTATCAAAAAATTGGGGACCAGTTCTATCCATCGACTATTTTGATCGACACTTCCGAAAAAGGTTCAAAAACGAAAATAGAGATCAATTACAAAAAAATAGATTTGAACGTGGACGTAAGTTTTCCGTTTGAAATTCCTGCCGGTTATGAAGAAATCCAACTCAACTAAATGAAATACTTCCGCACATATCTTTTTTTGATTGTTTGTTTCTTGTCGGTTTCAACAGCCGTTGCCCAAATTGATAAGCAAAAGGAATTGGAAGCGAAACGCCAGGCCATTTTGGAGGAAATTAAGCAAATCAATTCGCTACTTTTCAAAACAAAAAAGGAAGAAAAATCGGTGCTGTCGCAGGTGCAGGATTTGGACCAGCGCATTGGGGCCACCGAAAATTTAATTCGGGTAACCAATCAACAGGCCAATTTGCTAACGCGAAATATCAATGAAAATATCAACAACATCAGTGCGCTGCGGGAAGAACTAAAGGTAATGAAGGCAGATTATGCCGAAATGATCCGGAAAAGCTACAAAAGCAAAAGCCAGCAGAGCAGGATTATGTTTTTATTGTCGTCACAAAATTTTCTGCAGGCCTATAAGCGCATCCAATATATGAAGCAATATGCCAAATTCCGCAAAAAACAGGGCGAGGGCATAAAGGCGAAGACAGAGGAACTGCAAAAGCTCAATGCAGATTTGATTGCGCAGAAAAAAACAAAACAAAAATTGATTGCAGAAAACGAAAAGGCAAAAGCCAGTTTAACGCAGGAGCGCGCAGACCAAAGGGACTTAATTGCCACCCTCAAAAAAGACGAAGGAAAATATACCAGTCAAATCAGAACAAAACAAAAGCAAGCCGAGGAAATTGACCGACAGATAGACGCGCTCATTAAGGCCGCCATCGAGGAGGCAAACCGAATTGCCCGCGAAAAAGCGCTCGCGGAAGCCAAGGCCAACGCTGCTAAAAACAACAATGAAAACACCGCGCCCACTACCAAAAATGTAGTTACCAAACCGGCCTCGAAAGAAGCCTTTGCCATGACCGCCGAGGACAAGGCCCTCGCGGCCAATTTCAACAGCAATAAAGGAAAACTGCCCTGGCCCGTGGAAAAAGGAATGGTTATAAAAAGTTTTGGAACTCATCAGCATCCGCAGTTTCCCAATGTAACCACCAACAGCAGTGGCGTTGAAATTGCAACGGAAGACAACGCAGCCGTACGCGCAATTTTTGAAGGGCAGGTTATGTCCATCCAAATAATTAAAGGTGCGAACAAGGTAGTGCTTATCCAACACGGCGATTACATTTCCGTTTATAGCAATCTGGCAACGGTTTCCGTAAAAACGGGGGACAAGGTAACCACCAAACAAACCATCGGAACGGTTGCGAAAAGTCCCACCGAAGGCAAGACGGTCTTAAAATTTTATATCTATCAGAACAAGACGAAAATCAATCCTGCAGATTGGATCTATAAAATGTAAAAAGAGGAGGCCAAAAGCCTCCTCTTTTTAAAAGTGATTTGTTCTGTTCTTAATTTATTGAACGAGCAACTTTTTCGTTGTAACCTGTTCGCCCGATTTTATTTTCACAAAATAAACTCCCGATTCACAGTTTGAAATATCCAGCACTGCTTTTGATCGGCCTGCCATTTCGGTTCCGGAAATAACCTGCAAACGCTGTCCTAAACTATTAAAAAGGGTAATGCTCGCATCTGCTGCTGTTTCCGTCTGGAAATTGATGTTCACCTTGGAGGAAGCCGGATTGGGATACATAGTAATGGCTCCCAGATCGCCCTTATTGATTCCCAAGGTTCCCGTGACATTTATGTTATCTATAAACGTACTGTTTCCGTATCCATTAATATTTACGAAGTGCAGTTGCACATTTTCGCCCAAATAGTCGGTCAAATCCAACGTTTCTGTTCTCCAATCTGCCGCGGAAGTTGGGGTCCATTTGCTGGTTTGAAAGCCGGAAACGGTTGAAAGATCCATGCCGTCCTTAAAATAGATTTGGGAGAAGGTAGCGCCACAATCCACGCTAATATCTACTCTAAAGGCATCTGAAAAACTGCTTGAATACTGGGCTTTCGCCAAATCAAAATCCAACGAGGCAGCCGTGGCCGAAGTTAAATCGATGATAAGGGTTTCTAAAATATCCTCTTCGCCTGCACCGTTGTAGGAATAGTTGTCCATATAGGCCGCAACGGTTGGCGCGCCATCGCTTCCAGGAATTCCGTTCCTTTGGGTCCAAGTGTCCTCATTGTCGTCATTAATGATTTTCCAGCCCGGAGGCGGAACTCCGTTGGCGTCAAAGGGTTCTTCAAAATCCAGGGGTGCGGCTTCTGTGGCTGCGTAAAAACTTAGGGCATCGGTATCGTTATTTGGGTTTTCATCACCGCTTAAGTTTACCGAAACCGTCAAGGTATAATTACCCGAAGCCGAAATATTCAACGGGGTCGCAAAATCGAAAACGGACTGTCCGCCAGGAGCCAAAGTTCCGGTGAAAGTTTCGCTAACGGCGGGTTGGCTATCCAATTGATAACTTACCTGAAAATTGCTTTCCGGACTACTTCCAAAATTGCGGACCGTCACCGATACCGTTGCTGGGCCGGGATTACATACCAAATTGAAATCGCTGGCTTCATTGTTCGTTTCAATGGAAAGATCTTTCGCCAGCGAGCAATTTAAAAGCCCTCCGGCATAAAAAACGGCAATGCTTCTTCTGCCCTTCCACCCTGCGGTAGCGTTTTTGGCAACGGCAGCAAACCACATTGGATCCGCAGCATTTGGAATGGTTACTGTTATGCTATTGGTATTTGAGGTTCCCGCTACTTCCATATATTTTTGACCCAAAATGTAAAGATCATAGGATTCCGCATTGGGCACGGCATTCCAAGAGAAACTGGCCTCTGTGGGACAAACTTGGGTAACCTGCACGTTGCCCACCAAAGGTGCAATGGAAAAATTTTCATCGCTCACATCCTGCGATGCACCGTTGGAAACGCGGATTAGGGCATCACCTGTAACAGTATTAGGCACGCTCCAAGCGTAATTTGTGGTAGTGTTCGGAACTGTGGCAATGGAATTCCAGCTACCGCCGTTATCGGTTGAATATTCCAAAACAAAATTAGCAGTGGTGTTTACCGCCACGGCATCCCAATGGATGGATTCGGTTTCACCCGGAACAAAGCTCTCGCCCGCATTCGGATAGGTAACGGTGATATTGTCTGAAATAATTTCATAAACCACAAAATATTGCTGTGGCCCCATTGGCACGTTAAATCCGTTTATATTGATATTATAATTGCCCGAAGCTGGATTGTTGATCAACACCTGCTCCATATTGTTCAAATGGTCGGGTCCGTTAGTTGCGGGCAAATCCAATGTAACAGGATTTGGAGTTGGATCCAGAACATAAGGTTCCAGAACGTTGCTGGAAGGATCGGTTACCAATAAATCCAAATCGTTGACCAAGGCAGGGTTTGCTCCGGGAGCTGCCGGTGCATCGCTCCAGTAAACCATAAACCGAACTTGTTTGGTACCGGCGGGAACATTAATGCTATGGTCGTTGGAACCGCCCTGCGACACAGAACTGGAAAGAAAACGATTGTCCTCAATTAGTTTTGCAGCGCGCAATCCGTTAACAATTCCCCAACCAAATTTATAGTCGGGCCCCACATTTCCAGCATCGTTGGCGGTGTTGAGTAGGGTAGCTTTTATTAAAGCCGAAGGGGGAAGTACATTCCCGTTTGCTTCGTAATAAGCTTGATATAACTGTGCCGAAACCCCCGCAATTCCGGGAGAAGCGCCAGAAGTACCGCCGAAACTTTGATAGGTATTGTTTTCATCGGTAGAAATTTGGTTTTGCCCATTGGCAGCGATATCCGGTTTAATACGTCCATCGTGGGCAGGCCCGCGGCTACTGGAAGAAACCAAGGAACCGTCAAAATAGACATTGGCCGTGGCGATAACGTTTTTACCCTGTTTGTGGCCGCCGGTGATATTTCCCCACTGGCTGCCCGCACCATAGCCGCAATTATTGCCGTTGCTGTTTCCTGCGGAAAAAGTATGTTGCAAATTGGGCATATCGTGCACCTGTGTGTCCACCGTTTGGGTAATAGTGGTGTAACCGTCATTACAACCGTTGCTATAGGAAGAATTGGTAATCAATACGTCGCCACTGGTTATTAGCGAAACCGTTGGCGAATCCAAAAAGTTGGCTTGATAGTTCACAACGTGCAGCATAGCTCCTGCTGCCATTCCTCTATTGGAAGGATTCAAATTTCCAGCGCCGGCCATGATTCCCGAAACTCCGTCGCCGTGGGTCTGGCCCGTACCGCTGGCAAGGGAATTGTCTATTCTGCCCTGAAAGTCGATATGTGGCCCTACGATACCATCGTCGCGGCACAATACCCCAATGTTAAGACCCGTGTAGTTCCTTCCGGCAGAAGTTTGGGTATCAAGATTGCTGGAACGGTGAAGGCTCCTTCCTCGGGTATCGTCGGGAGTGGATGGTGCAACAATCAGTTCCACCCACTTCACGAAGGGTTGGTTGGTTAAATCTTCCAAACAATTGTCGGGAATGGAAAGATCGATATTGTTTGACCCTTTGTATTGTTGTTTTACGGCGATTTGCTTTTCCGCCAATTGCTGGATTACATAGGCCGCGGAAACATTTTTGTGGAATTGGAGTGTTACCAAAATATTGCTGCCGTCCATCGCATAATAATCAAAAGGCGGATTTTTCAGCGAAGTTGCAATTTTAGCGCTTCCCGGAACACCCACGATACTGCGAACGTTATTGTTCCGAAGAAAACCGATATCGGTATTTTTAGGAAAGAACGCCAAATAGGTTTTATGGGGAATATACTCCA
This sequence comes from Aequorivita sp., assembly GCA_048268785.1. Classification (GTDB taxonomy): domain Bacteria; phylum Bacteroidota; class Bacteroidia; order Flavobacteriales; family Flavobacteriaceae; genus Aequorivita. The sequence continues at coordinate 442,666 of JBLWUV010000002.1, read as the reverse complement.
ATAATTCAATCTGATGCTGCTTGAACCGATCTTGGACCAATTGTGAGGGCGTTTCATAAAACTGGACCCAAACAATGTATCCGTCCTTCAGTTTTGCCGAGGTCGGCATTTGGCTCCATTGAAAAGAGGCCATGTTCTCGGGCATAGCGTAGGTTTCGCCCTGAAATTGAATATTAGAAGAAGCTTGTCCATAGCCAAACGAAAAACCAAGGGTAATCGCCACTAATAATAAAAAACTTCGAAAGGGGTGTAAAGTAGATTTTTGCTCCATTGCTTTAAAGTTTTGAAATGTTTGAAAATTTCTTCTAAAAAATCTGTCGATTTCGGAAGGTTTCCAAATATATTTAATAACGGCAATAAACCAAATACGATTTTCGGAAAAATGTTGGCTTTAACATCTAAATCAGCAGATTACTTTCGCCAAAACAAGAATCTCAATACAAAGAAATGAACGTGGAATTCCATTCTTCTTTGTATAGAAGAAAAAAATCCTTCAAAATTCCGACGCGCGGCGTTTTTTAAGCTAAAAATTGAATTATTGCGATTATTGAAAAAGCGCCTTTAGTTCGGTAGCCTCTTTGGGCTGCATTTTTCCAGCCAAAACCAAACTTAGTTGCTTACGGCGCAGTGCTGCCTCAAAACGTTTTTTTTCCAAATCGGTTTCGGGAACAATGGCGGGCACTTTAACCGGTCGGCCCGTTTCGTCAACGGCTACAAAAGTATAAATAGCTTCATTGGAAAGACTTCTTTCGCCACTCTCGCGGTCTTCTATAAAAACGTCCAAATAGACTTCCATAGAGCTGCTAAAGGCACGGGAAACCTTAGCCTCAACGGTTACAACACTTCCCAGGGGAATCATTTTATTGAACGCTACGTGGTTAACCGAGGCGGTAACCACAATCCTTCGGCTGTGCCTTCTTGCGGCAATACTGGCGGCACGGTCCATTCGGGCCAACAATTCGCCTCCGAACATATTGCCTATAGGGTTGGTTTCGCTGGGAAGGACCATATCGGAATGAACGGTAAGCGACTCCCTCGGGGTTTTGGCTTGCATCTTAATTTTTTTTGGCAAAGATACCCAACAAAAGAAAAAATAGAAGTAAAAAAGTTTAAAGAAATAAGTCTTTTAAAGGATGGAAACGATTTAGCGTATTTCCTGAACCAACAGCCACGCATCCTTGTTTTCCGAGCGCTGAATGTTGGACAAATGGCTAAGGGCTTCCGATCGATCCTCAAAACTGGCATACAAAACCTGATATAATCCATATCGGGTCGGTTCCATTTTTAAGGGCGAAAAACCTTTTTCCCTAAGTTGTTCCACCTTTTTGTCCGCGTTTGCCTCTTCCCGATAGGCCCCAGCCACAATATGGTAGAGTCCGCTGTGTTTTGGAAGCTGCAGGTTCACCACAGGCAACGGGTTTGCAATAACAAAGGTTGCCTCTTGGATTTGGTTTTCCACGAGTGTATTGGCCTTTTCCCGTTGTGCATAATTGAATTGGCGCACCTGACTTTCATAAAGTTTTAATCCGCCGAACCCTATTGCAAAGAGCCCGATTACGCCAATGGCGGCATATTTGAGATACGGTTTTGTTTCCCGCGGGGTTGGGGTTAAAACCTTCGGTGCTTTGTCGGTGTTTTCTTTAGACTGTTCCGCAACCACTTCTCGTCCTATTTTTGGCGAAACGAAGGGTGCCAGACCGAAAGCCGCCGTACTGAAATTCTGCGGATGGAGGGGTTCGAACTGTATCGATTTTTCTTCATTCAGCGAAAATTCCCCTATGTTTTTGATGGAAATCACCCTTCCCTCAGCAAGCAGGCGTCCCATTTCACTGGCAAAGGACCTTACTTTCTGCAAGGCCGTTTCATAGCTACATTTTTCAACCGAGGCCACATAATTTGCCAGCAATCCATCATTGGCCTGCAATTGTCTATTAAAGGAAACAATTTTGGAAGGCGGCGAAAAAGTATCTGTCAAAGTATCAATCTGGGCGGGTTTATGGTGGGTAAGAAAAGCTCCAAAACCAGGAATAATAACACATTCGTAGCGGTAGAGTAGGTCTGCTATGTAGGTTGTAAGTTGCATAAAAACAAAGTTAGCCTTTTTTAAAGGGCTTCCAATTTTTGTTTTTGGAATTTATCAACAACTTAAAATATTGTATTTTTAACCCACTCCCCCATAGTTTATTTTTTAGAACATGCTTTCAAAACACGAACTGCGCTACACGCTTGCCTTGCAGCGAATTCCAAATTTAGGGGATATTTCTGCGAAAAAACTTTTGCGAAAAATGGGGTCTGCAGAAGCTATTTTCAAAGAAAAAAAATCCAGCCTTGCAAAAATTGATGGAATTGGCCTATTAAGGTTGAAGGACTTGAATTTAAATTTACAATTGGAAGAAGCCGATGCGGAACTTCGCTTTATTGAAGACCATCAAATTCAATACAGCTATTTCAAGGACAAGGACTATCCCGAGAAACTGAAGCATTGTTTGGACGGACCTATTTTAATTTTTCACAGCGGGACCATCGATTTAAAGGAGAAGAAAATTTTAAGTATCGTCGGCACCCGAAAAATTACCAGTTATGGCAATGCCTTCTGCCAAAATTTAATTGACGAACTCGCCCCTTTAAATCCTGTAATTGTTTCGGGGTTGGCCTATGGCGTCGATATTTGCGCCCATAAAGCAGCTATGGAAAACCGGCTGCAAACTGTTGGTTGCTTGGCCCACGGGTTAAACCAGATTTATCCAAAAGACCACAAAAAGTATGTGCAAAAAATGGAGGAGAATGGTGGTTTTATAACCGAATTTTGGAGCAATGATGTTTTCGACCGAACCAACTTTTTAAAACGGAATCGTATTATTGCCGGGTTATCCGAAGCTACCATTGTGATTGAATCTGCAGAAAAAGGCGGGAGTTTGGTTACGGCCGAAATTGCTAACTCCTACAACAGGGAAGTTTTTGCCGTTCCCGGAAGGGCCACCGACATCCAAAGCCGCGGGTGCAATAATTTAATCAAACAGCAAAAGGCCCAGCTCCTCACCGGCGCAGCGGATATAATCTATATGTTGGGTTGGGAACTTCAAAAAACCCAAAAACCCAAACAAACCCAACTCTTTGTGGAATTGGACGAGGAAGAAAAAATAATCTTCCGTTTTTTAAAAGAGAAGGAGAAAGAACTTTTGGACATTATAGCCTTGGAATGTAAAATTCCCGCGTTTAAAACAGCCAGTATTTTAATGAATATGGAATTAAAAGGCGTGGTTAGGCCCTTGCCCGGAAAACTGTTTCAATTGGTCCAATAAAATGTATTCGCGGGACTAATTTTAATAACCCACTTTTTTGCGCACCCTTTCCAAAACTTCCGTAGCCACTAGTCGGGCTTTTTGGGCGCCATTGGCCAAAGCGGCATCAATCTCGGACAGATGCTCCATATAATAATGATAGCGTGCGCGTTCGTTGGAGAATCTTTCTATTATCAACTCAAACAAGGCTTGTTTGGCGTGGCCATAGCCATAGTTTCCACCTTCGTAATTTTTCCGCATCTGTTCGGTTTCTTCCTTTGAAGCAAGAATTTTATAAAGTGCAAACACGTTGCAAGTATGCGGATTTTTTGGCGCTTCCAACGGGGTACTGTCAGTTTCGATTGCCATTATTTGTTTTCGAAGTTTTTTATCATCCAAAAAAATATTGATAATATTTCCTTTGGATTTGCTCATTTTGGCGCCATCGGTCCCCGGAACATACATGGTTTCTTCCTGCACCCGGCCTATTGGCAAAACAAAAGTTTCTCCCATTTGGGCATGGAAGCGGGAAGCCACATCGCGCGTTATTTCAATATGCTGCATTTGGTCTTTGCCCACAGGAACTATTTCGGCATCATACAAAAGGATGTCCGCAGCCATAAGCATAGGATAGGTGAAAAGCCCGGCGTTCACATCTTCCAACCGATCGGCCTTATCTTTAAAGGAATGTGCCAAGGTCAATCTTTGGAATGGGAAAAAGCAACTTAAATACCACGAAAGCTCGGCGGTTTGGGGCACGTCGCTTTGTCTGTAAAAAATTACACGATCAATATCCAACCCAAAGGCTAACCAAGTTGCAGCCACACTATAGGTATTGGACCGCAAAAGCTCCGCATTTTTTATCTGCGTCAACGAATGCATATCTGCAATAAAAAGAAAAGAGTCGTTTTTGGGGTCATTGGCCATTTCAATAGCGGGGATGATAGCGCCCAAAAGATTGCCGAGGTGCGGGGTTCCGGTGCTTTGTATTCCTGTTAGAATTCTGGACATTTTTTCGAAAAATTTTCAGCAAAGGTACTTTTTTTGATTTATCCGCATCATTCAAATTGTTACTTTTGAGGCTGCATGAAAATTCCAGGAAAAATTTTTGCCGCCTTTTACCGTCTTTGGTTCTATATTGTCGTGGCCTTGGCTACCATTTTGCTCTTCCCTTTTCTGATGATAAGTATTTTGAAAAATTCTTGGTATCCCTTCTTCTTTAAAGTAGCACGCACTTGGTCTGCGTTTATAATTTATGGAATTGGTTGTTATCCCGTCATAAAACGTGACATTCAATACGAAAAGGGTAAAAGCTATATGTTTGTTGCCAACCACACTTCAATGACGGATATTATGCTGATGTTTTACGCCACCAAAAATCCTTTTGTTTTTGTGGGCAAAAAGGAACTCGCAAAAATTCCGCTGTTTGGCTACATTTATAAACGCACTTGCATTTTGGTGGACCGAGGCAATAATAAAAGCCGAGTAGAGGCATTTCGAAGGGCTGAAAAACGGCTGAAAGAAGGGCTGAGCGTTTGTATTTTTCCGGAGGGTGGCGTTCCGGACGATCTTTCCATTCTTTTGGATGAATTCAAGGACGGTGCTTTCAGGCTTGCCATTGAACATCAGATTCCCCTCGCCCCAATGACTTTTCACGACAACAAAAAACGGTTTCCCTATTCTTTTTTCAAGGGCGGCCCGGGAAAAATGAGGGTTAAAGTCCATAAATTGATTCCCACCCATGGCCTCACTTTGGAAAACAGAAAGGAACTTAAAAAAGCAACGAGGGAAGTGATTTTAAAGGAATTGCTAAACCCAACGGTATAGTTCATTTTTCTTTTAATAAAAAAAAACCGTTCCATGGCGAAAGAACGGTTTTTGGCAATCATCCTGTTTGAAGTATATCAAACACATTCAACTAAAAACTAACCTAAAACTTGAAACTGAATCCACTGTAAACACCTAAATAATAGGGTTTAAAATCGACAGAAGAATCGGTATAAGGGTTGAGCTGGTATTTAAACATTGGCTCAATATTAAACGTAAATTTTTTGGACAGTTTGTAGTCCAATCCCAGCCCTACGTTAGTTGAAAAACTTACGGAAGAGAGATTGTTGGCATCTCCCAACACGGTATTATAATTGTCTGCTTTTACCGAAATTTCATTGTTCCCCAAAAATAGGGTACTCAATCCCCCGATCACATTAACCCCGAAGCGCGTGTTGATCAGGGCATACTTAAGTTCCACCGGCACCTCATAATAATTGATATTCTGAATTAATCTTGCTTCCCCTTGGGTCGATTTCGGTGTAACATCGCCAAAACCATTGGAGGGGGCAGCGGAAGCAAAAGAACCCTTGTCGGCCGCGGTCACAACAATTTGCTTTCCGCCGTAATCCACCGATTGCAGGGCTACTGCCACAGGTCCGGTTCCTACTTCAATACCCGAGGTACTGTAACTTAAGTCCACGTTGTTTAAGCCGGTTCGCACACTCAACCGATTGTTCAAAGCATAGCTAACTTGAACGCCGTAGCTCATGTTTACATCTCCTTTTTGGGGATTATCGGCAAAACTTGGATCAATGGAGGAACCATTGCCCAGACTGCTGTAATAGACGGGAGCCACATTCGGGGAAACCTTCCAGCGGTGTTCCGGTTTTTCTTTTTTGGTCTTTAATTCTTCTCCCTTGTCAACGTTGGTTTCAGCGATCGCGTCAAAAATTGATTTTTTGTTTTCCGAATCCAGTAGGGCTTCCGTTTCCGTTTTGACTGAGGTATTCTTTTCAATTTTTTCTTGGGCAATGCCCTGATGGCTTTGCTGATGATTTTCCTTCGCTATTGTTACCGGATCGTTTTCAATTATACCGTGCTTATCTGCACTCGTATTTTCCTTGGCCTGATTTTTTGAAGTTGCAATGCCTTCGTCCTGATTTTGTTTTGAAGGAGTGTTTTCTAAGTAATTTGATTGCGACTTCGCGTTGCGTTTAGGTTCATTTTTCGAATTCGCCGAAGCAATTTTCGATTTATTGGTTTTTTCAGAAACTTTATCAGAAGTCTTATCGAATCCGTGATTGGAAGGTTTGGAAGCCGCTTCGGTGTCAGCCGAAACTTTATGGGAACTATCGGCGCCTTCAGTGGTTTGGTTTTGAAGCGTTTTGTCTTCCGAAGCTATTGGATTGTATTGAGGTTGCTTTTCAAATTCAGATTTTGGTTCTTTATTTTGAGTATCCGATTGTTGTATGGTTTCATTGGAAATGGCGGGTGCGGGAGTTTTGGAAGTATCATACAGCGAATTACCGATGGTTATCAATAATGCAATCAATGCGGCCACGCCCCCCAATTTCAACCAAAGAGGGATTACCTTTCGGTCTTTTTTCTCCTTTTGCAACTGTGCTTGGATGTTTTCCCAAACGCGCGGCGAAGGAGCGGTTTCCATATTTTTGAAACCCTCGTTAAAAATGTTGTCTATGTTCTTCTTTTCCTTCATTGAATTTTACCCAATCTCGACCAAAATTGCGGATTACTGATTTCTTCTTAAAAAACCCCTGCCCTAAGACAGGGGCTCCATCAATCTAAACATTTCAAAAAAAATGACTTTACGAATGCTCGTTTCGGGCATTATACGCTTCAATTTTATTCTTTAAAATCATTCGGGCGCGGGCCAGGTTTGATTTAGACGTTCCATCGCTTATTCCTAACATTTCGGCTATTTCCTTGTGCTGATAGCCATCCATCACATACATACTGAAAACAAGTCGGTATCTATCGGGAAGTTCCTGCACGATCTTCAGCAGAAAATCCAAAGGGATTTCATCAGTTTCTACTGAAACTTCTTCCTCCCCATCTTCCAGTTGTCCTTCATCGACTATTTCAAAGGTGCGTTGTTTGCGATATTTTTGAAGCACGGTGTTTACCGTAACACGCTTCATCCAACCTTCAAAAGAGCCTTTTCCTTGGTACTGTTCCATTTTCCGAAAAATGGTTATAAAGGCATCCTGCAAATTGTCTTCAGCTTCCACAAAATTTGGCGAATACCTCAAACAAACGGCGAAAAGGACTTTGTTGTAGCGATTGTACAATTCTCCTTGTGCCTTTGCCTCCTGCTTCTTGCATTGTATGATGAGCTCTTCTAATGTCAATGCGGTACCGTGAGTTATCGTTCCGTTGTAAATACCTCTTTTTATAGAGGGCAACCAAAATAATCAAGGTTCCTACGTTTCGTAGATACCAGGGCATCAAAAGGGTTGCGTGGTTCGCAGAAATTTTATTGATTAATGGCTACGATGGCATCCTTGATTTTCTTTTCCAATTCCTCCATTAATTCTGGATTGTCCAAAAGAAGGGCTTTTACCGCGTCGCGGCCTTGGCCAAGTTTGGTGTCGTCATAGCTGAACCAGGATCCGGCCTTTTTGATGATCTCAAAATCCACACCCAAATCGATAACCTCGCCTACCTTGGAAATGCCCTCGCCATACATAATATCAAATTCTGCTTGTTTGAAGGGCGGTGCCACTTTGTTCTTTACCACCTTAACGCGCGTCTTGTTTCCGGTGGCGTTGCTGTCGGTATCTTTAATCTGGGTTGAGCGACGAATATCCAACCGAACGGATGCGTAGAATTTCAATGCGTTTCCTCCGGTGGTAGTTTCCGGGTTGCCGAACATTACGCCAATTTTCTCGCGCAATTGGTTAATGAAGATTACGGTACATTTGGTTTTGCTGATGGAAGCGGTAAGCTTTCGCAACGCTTGGCTCATCAACCGGGCGTGGAGGCCCATTTTGCTGTCGCCCATTTCGCCTTCAATTTCGCTTTTGGGCGTCAATGCCGCAACCGAGTCGATAATAACTATATCGATGGCGCCGCTTCGGATGAGGTTGTCGGCAATTTCGAGGGCTTGTTCGCCGTTGTCGGGCTGGGAAATGATGAGGTTTTCAATATCTACGCCCAATTTTTCCGCATAGATCCTATCAAAGGCATGCTCGGCATCGATAAAGGCCGCGATTCCCCCTTTTTTTTGGGCTTCCGCAATGGCGTGAAGGGTAAGCGTGGTTTTACCGGAAGATTCGGGACCATAGATTTCAATTACCCTGCCGCGCGGATAGCCGCCAACACCAAGGGCCACATCCAAACCGAGCGAGCCGGTGGGTATTACATCAACGTCCTCTATGGGGCTATCGCCCATTTTCATTACGGTTCCCTTACCATAAGTTTTGTCAAGTTTATCGAGAGTAAGCTTTAAGGCTTTTAATTTTGCGTCTTTTTCAGTGCTCATTTTCAGTGTGTTTTAGGATGGAATTTTTAAGAAGCTAAGATACTATTTCTTTGTGCGCGGGGCAAAGGGAAAACCACTCGGCAGGGAATTTTTGTTAACAAAAATATGACGAATGGAAAGGAGACGGATTAAAATTGGACTCTTTTGAAACACGACCTTTTGAAACAGGACTTTTCGAAACACGACTTTTCGAAACACGATTTTTTGAAACACGACTTTTTGAAACACGATTTTTTGAAACACGACTTTATCGTGGACCTTATTTTAACCTTGGTTAAATTCCGATTTGAAAATTAGAAAAGGAATGGGCTTGAAGGCAAGGAGAATAAAAAGATGAAAATGTTTAAATGTTTCATATTCAATATTAATCGCTTAAATCAAAACGACTTTTAAATTTTGATGTTTCCGCCTTTTTTAAAAAACACTTACTTTTGTCGATTCTATCAAAATCGATTCTTTTCACCTTAAAAAAGTATAGCATGCAACTGTACAATAAATTGAGTGCAAAAGAAAGGGAAGCCCTATTGGAACAGGCCGGCGAGGAACGGCTGACTCTTTCTTTCTATCAATATGCCAAAATTGGCAATCCGCATCTCTTCCGCAACCATCTTTTTATAACTTGGCACGAGCAGGATGTTTTGGGCCGAATTTATGTTGCCCACGAAGGTATCAACGCCCAACTTTCCGTTCCCGCAAAACGTTTTAAGGAATTCAAGGAATTTCTGGACGGCATTTATTTTTTGAAAGATGTGCGTTTGAACATTGCGATTGAGCAGGATTTAAAATCGTTTCTAAAACTGAAAGTTAAAGTGCGCGACAAGATTGTTGCCGATGGCTTGAACGATGAAACCTTCGACGTTACCAACAAAGGCATCCACGTGGATGCACAAAAATTCAACGAGTTGATTGAAGACCCAGACGTGGTTTTGGTGGATATGCGCAACCATTATGAAAGCGAGATAGGCCATTTTAAAAACGCAGTAACGCCCGATGTGGATACCTTTCGCGATTCGCTGGACATCATTGAGTCCGAACTAAAGGACCACAAAGAGGACAAAAAATTGGTGATGTACTGCACGGGCGGCATCCGTTGCGAAAAGGCCAGCGCCTACTATAAACACAAAGGTTTTAAAAACGTGTTTCAACTTGAGGGCGGCATAATTGAATATGCCCGACAGGTTGAAAATTTGGGGCTTGAGAACAAATTTCTGGGTAAAAATTTCGTTTTCGACCATCGCCGCGGCGAACGCATTACCGACGATGTAATTTCAAACTGCCACCAATGTGGAGAACCTTGCGACACCCACACCAATTGCGCCAATGAAGCCTGCCACCTGCTTTTCATTCAATGTCCAACCTGTGCCGAGGCAATGGAAAACTGCTGTAGCCAAGAATGCGTTGAAATAATCCATTTGCCATACGAGGAGCAGAAACGCCTGCGACAAGGCATTCCGAACAGCAACAAGATTTTTAAGAAGGGGCGTTCGGAGAAGCTTAAGTTCAAAAAATGAATCCTGAATTATGAATTCTGAATTATTCATTCATAATTAATTATTGGTATCTTTACCAATTGACTTTTTTGTTTAATTTTTCGTCCCAATTCTTCGGAAACGGGCTTTATATATTTAGAAAATATGGGCTGTACCAGCTGTGCTACGAGCACGAATGGCCAGCCAAGGGGATGCAAGAACAATGGAACTTGCGGAACTGATGGCTGCAACAAACTGACAGTGTTCGACTGGCTTTCAAATATGCAACTTCCCGCCAATATGGAACCTTTCAACGCGGTGGAGGTGCGCTTTAAAAACGGAAGAAAAGAATACTTCCAAAATCCAGAAAAACTTTCCTTAAGCATAGGCGATACGGTAGCTACCGAAGCCGCTCCCGGCCACGATATTGGGATGGTAACCTTGACGGGGGAATTGGTTCGGGTGCAGATGAAGAAAAAAAAGTTGCCCCTGAAAATAGAGGCCTTGCCGAAAGTGTATCGAAAGGCATCACAAAAAGATATTGACATTTGGCAATCGGTGCGCGACAAGGAGGCCGATGTTCAAAAACGTTCGCGGGAAATCGCTATCCGTCTCGGGTTGCAGATGAAAATTAGCGACGTTGAATTTCAGGGCGATGCTTCCAAAGTAATTTTTTATTACACGGCTGAAGAGCGCGTAGATTTTCGGGAATTGATAAAGGAATTTGCGCGCACCTTCAATACGCGGATCGAAATGAAACAAGTGGGCTTCCGCCAAGAGGCCGCTCGCTTGGGCGGCATTGGCAGTTGCGGACGCGAACTGTGCTGCTCTACTTGGCTTACGGATTTCCGTTCGGTAAACACCTCTGCCGCCCGCTACCAACAGCTTTCACTGAACCCACAAAAACTGGCGGGACAATGCGGAAAACTGAAATGTTGTTTGAATTATGAATTGGACACCTATTTGGAGGCTTTGGAAGCATTTCCAAATACAGAAACCAAACTGCAGACCGAGAAAGGAACCGCCATTTGCCAAAAGATTGATATTTTTAAGGGGCTGCTTTGGTATGCCTACGAAAATGAATTTGCCAATTGGCACCAATTAACTGCCGAAAAAGCTTCAGAAATTATCGCCTTTAATAAAAAAGGCAAAAAACCCGTGGCCCTGGAAGAATATAGCATAGATCTTCCTATTCCTGAAAAGGAACCCTTTAGCAATGTGGTGGGCCAAGACAGCCTTACCCGATTTGACCAGCCCAAACAAAAAGGCAAAAAGAAACGAAACAAGGGTAGAAACAAAAACAGAGGGAAGGCAGAGGTTTCGGGCGGACGGGAAAAAAACAATACTCCAAGAAACAACTCACAAAAAAAACCGCGCAATAACGCAGGCAGACCCAACCGAAGTAAAAAGCCAAAGAAAAATGACTAAACTACTGGCACTTTTTTTGTTGACTGTTTTAGCCGCATCCTGTGAATCGAACACGGTTTTTAGCGAAACGAGGGCAATGGATGGATTTTGGGGCGCCGAGGAGGTCGTGGTGTTTAAATTGCCGCAAATGGATTCCCTCAAAAAATACAACTTGTTTTTGAACATTCGAAACACAAACGATTACAAATACAACAACCTTTTTTTGGTAGTCTCCATGAATTTTCCCCACGGAAAAACGATAACCGATACCCTTGAGTACCGAATGGCAAAACCTGATGGGTCCTGGTTGGGACAAGGAATTGGTAAAGTGAAGGAAAATAAATTATGGTACAAAGAAAACGTTCAGTTTTTTGAAACCGGAAATTACGTAATTACAATAGCCCAAGCCATGCGCAATAACGGCAATGTGGAAGGCGTTACAAAACTCGAAGGCATTACGGATGTGGGCTTCAGCGTTGAAGAAACATCCAAACAGTAAAAAATATGGCAACAAAAAAAGCAGCCCCTAAAAAGAAAGAGCAACAGGACGTCCGCCATCACATTAAAACCTTTTGGAAAATTTTTGCAGGCTTTCTTCTGCTGATTGCCTTGTTTTTTCTTTTGGCATCGTGGGGCGCGTTTGGAAGTCTTCCCGACGAAACCAGTCTTGAAAATCCCGAAAAAAACCTCGCCACCGAGATCATTTCTTCTGACGGAAAAACCATCGGTAAATTTTATAAGGAAAACCGGACCCCCGTTCCGTTTGATTCGCTGCCAGACCATTTGGTGAATGCCCTTATTGCTACTGAAGATGCACGGTTTTACGAACATTCCGGTATCGATGGTCGGGGAACCCTGCGGGCCGTCGCTTTTTTAGGATCCCGCGGAGGCGCCAGTACGATCAGCCAACAATTGGCAAAATTATTTTTTACCGAACAGGTTTCAAGAAACAAATTGCAACGGGGCCTACAGAAAATAAAGGAATGGATCATAGCCACCCGATTGGAGCGCCGTTATACCAAAGAGGAAATTATTACCATGTATTTCAATGAATACGACTTTGTAAACCAAGCCGTGGGCATTGAATCTGCCGCAAATATCTATTTTGACAAACCACCCTCAAAATTGAGCACCGTAGAGGCCGCCACGCTGGTGGGAATGTTTAAAAATGCATCGCTTTACAATCCGGTCCGAAATCCCGAGGGCGTAACCAACCGCCGGAACGTGGTCCTGTCGCAAATGGAAAAATATGACTTCATTTCCGAAAAAGTGATGGACTCGCTGCAAGCACTTCCCTTAAATATAAAATTTACCCCTCAGGGGCACGATGAAGGAAGTGCCACTTATTTTCGCGAATACGCCCGCGCTTTTATGGAGAATTGGATAAAGGAACACCCAAAGGCCGACGGCAGCAAATACAATATTTACCAAGACGGGCTAAAAGTGTATGTTACCATTGACAGCAAAATGCAGGAATATGCCGAAGCTGCGGTTAGCAAACACATGGCCCATCTGCAAAAAGCCTTTGACGAACAGAACAAGAAAAACAAAACCGCGCCCTTTAGGGATATTTCCGAAGCCGAAACCGAAAGCATCCTTAACCAAGCCATGAAAAAAAGCGACCGATGGCGCGAAATGAAAAAACAGGGGAAGGAAGACGAAGAAATTATTAAAAGTTTCCACAAGAAAGTGCCGATGCGTGTTTTTTCCTGGAAAGGCGATATTGATACCGTCATGACCCCGATGGATTCCATTCGTTACCACAAATCTTTTTTGCAGGCCGCCATGATGTCAATGACCCCACAAACGGGTGAAGTGAAGGCCTGGGTAGGCGGAATTGATTATAAACATTACAAATATGATATGGTTAAAAAAGGAAGGCGCCAAATAGGCTCTACCTTTAAGCCTTTTGTATATGCCACCGCCATTGACCAAATGCACATGTCGCCCTGCGATACCCTTCCCAACACTATGTACACCATTCCAGCGGGCAGACATAATCTAATCAAACCTTGGGCGCCCAAAAATGCAGGTGGGGGCTACGGAGGCATGGTTACCTTAAAATATGCACTTGCAAATTCAATAAATACCATTACCGCCCGGTTAATTGACAGGGTGGGCCCAGAACCAGTGATAGATTTGGTAAAAAAGATGGGCGTTGATACCGAAAATATGCCTGCCGTTCCCTCCATTGCCCTCGGTACCCCCGATGTTTCGGTCTATGAAATGGTTGGCGCCTACAGTACTTTCGCCAACGAAGGCGTTTATGTTGAACCTATATTAATCCAAAGAATTGAGGATAAAAACGGGACAGTTCTCTACCAAAACGTGCCGAAAACAAAAGATGTTATCAGCAACGAAACTGCCTATGTAACGGTAAGTTTAATGGAGGGCGTAACCCAATCAGGGTCGGGCGCGCGTTTAAGGGGAACTTGGGCCGTAAATTCGCCCATCTATAAAAATGCGGTGACGGGATATCCCTATGATTTCAAAAACCCCATTGCCGGAAAAACTGGTACCACCCAAAACAATAGCGACGGGTGGTTTATGGGAATGGTACCGAATTTGGTTACTGGAGTTTGGGTTGGTGGCGATGACCGTGCGACCCATTTTGGCTCCACAGCCTATGGCCAAGGGGCGACCATGGCGCTCCCCATTTGGGCTATGTATATGAAAAGCTGCTATGCCGATACCGATTTGGACGTGTCAACCGGAAATTTCAAACGCCCGGCAAATCTATCTATTGAAACAGATTGTTCCCGATGGCGCCAAGGCAATCCCGACGAAGAGGAAATGCCCGATGAATTCGGTATATAATAAAATTTGATCGCGTAAAACCTCACATTTCTATGGAACTGTGAGGTTTTTTTATAGATTGAAATTTCGTAATTTTCAGAAAATTTATAAAATGATAAAAAAGACAGTTGCAAACGTCCGCGAAGCCTGCGAAGGCATTGAAGACGGAATGACCTTTATGCTCGGTGGTTTCGGCCTCTGCGGTATTCCCGAAAATATTATTTCAGAATTGGTTCGAAGAAACATCCAAAACGTTACTTGCATCTCGAACAATGCCGGGGTGGACGATTTTGGACTCGGACTTTTGCTGAAAAAGCATCAAATCAAAAAAATGATTTCTTCCTACGTGGGCGAAAATGCCGAGTTCGAGCGGCAAATGTTAAGCGGCGAAATGGAAGTAGAACTCGTGCCCCAAGGAACCCTGGCCCAACGCTGCGAAGCTGCCCGAAGCGGAATTCCCGCTTTTTTTACGCCCGCCGGCTACGGTACCGAAGTGGCGGCGGGAAAGGAAACCAGGGAATTTAACGGAAAAATGTATGTAATGGAAAAGGCCTTTGAAGCAGATTTTTCATTTGTTAAGGCTTGGAAGGGCGATGAATCCGGAAACCTCATTTTTAAAGGAACCGCCAGAAATTTCAATCCTGCGATGTGCGGTGCTGGAAAAATAACGGTCGCCGAAGTGGAGGAACTCGTACCCGCAGGAGCGCTGGATCCCAACCAAATCCATATTCCCGGAATATTCATCCAACGGATTTTTCAAGGGGAAAAATATGAAAAGAGAATTGAGCAACTAACAGTGAGAAAACGAAACTAATGGCATTAACAAAAGAACAAATAGCGCAACGAATAGCCCGCGAAGTAAAGGATGGATATTATGTAAATCTGGGCATCGGAATTCCAACATTAGTGGCCAATTTTGTGCGCGATGATATTAGCGTTGAATTCCAAAGCGAAAATGGAATTTTAGGAATGGGCCCCTTTCCTTTTGAGGGCGAAGAGGATCCTGACTTGATAAACGCCGGAAAACAGACCATAACGGCCCTACCCGGCGCCTCCTTTTTTGATTCGGCCATGAGTTTTGGGATGATCCGTGGCCAACATGTTGATTTGACCATACTGGGAGCTATGGAAGTTTCGCAGGACGGTGATATCGCAAATTGGAAAATTCCAGGGAAAATGGTCAAGGGAATGGGCGGCGCGATGGATTTGGTGGCTTCTGCTGAAAATATCATCGTAGCGATGATGCACACCAATCGTGAAGGGGAATCCAAACTTTTAAAGCAATGTAGCCTTCCGTTGACGGGCGTTAAATGCGTGAAGAAAATAGTCTCAAATTTGGCCGTGCTGGAAATTGTTGATGGAAAATTTCACCTTTTGGAGCGCGCACCCGGCGTTTCGGTGGAAGAAATCCAAAAAGCTACGGAGGGAGATTTGGTAGTAAATGGCACGATTCCAGAGATGGTTTTCTAAAAAAAATGGCCGTCTCCACTACCCATTTAATGAGGTACTTTTGCGTCTTTTATTGGGAAAATATTTAATAAAGCCTTTAAAATGTTAAAATTTGATGCTTTTAATCGAATTTTTGTGCTTTTTATCGCGGTAATCAAAAAATGTTTTCATCTTAGCAGACCCAAATCTTACCAACTTAACCTCATATGGAAAAAGTGATCAGATCTTTCAAAAGCACAGCAGAATTGGTACTAAACGTGCTTTTCATTTTTAAGAAAGTGTTTTTATTGGTCTAAGCTTTTTTTATGGTTGTTTATGCCCCAAATCTGTCATAAACACAGATAAATCATTAAACCCGTTCTTCGTGAGGTTAGAACGGGTTTTTTCTTTTCCGGTTTTTAAATGCCTTTGGGAATGGCTTCGATCAATTTTTTGGAATAGGCCGTTTGCGGATTTGCATAGATTTCATCCGCATCTCCCAATTCTTCTACTTTTCCCTTGTTCATCACCAACAGCTGGTCTGACATGTATTTAACCACTGCCAAATCGTGGGATATAAATATATAGGTGAAACCAAAATCCTGCTTCAAGTCATTCAATAGGTTCAGGACTTGGGCCTGTACCGAAATATCCAATGCCGAAACCGATTCATCACAAATTACCAAATTAGGCTCAACGGCAATCGTGCGCGCTATTCCCACCCGTTGGCGCTGCCCGCCCGAAAGTTCATGTGGATAGCGGTAAAAATAGCTTTCGTCCAAGCCCACTCTTTCCAACAACACCAGCGCACGCTCCCGTCTTTCCTGAGTGGTAGCGCCCAATCGGTGCACCTGCATGGGTTCCATCAATGCCGGGCCTATCATTAAACGCGGGTTCAAGGAAGAATAGGGATCTTGAAAAACGATCTGTATTTCCTTCCGAAGATTCCTGATTTCTTTAGGTGAAAGTTTGGTGAGTTCCCTTCCTCTATATTTAATGCTTCCGGAAGTAGGCCTTTCCAGCTGAAGAATGGTTCTTCCGAGCGTAGATTTGCCGCAGCCCGATTCTCCAACGAGCCCCAAGGTTTCGCCTTCAAAAACCGAAAAATTAATATCATTTACAGCCTTTACCACTTTTCCTTTTTGGAAAAGACCCACATTGCTATAATAATATTTTTCCAAATTGGTGACTTCCAAAATAGGGCTTCGGGTATATAATCTTTTGTGTAGTTTGGCCCTTTCGGTGGATGTAACTTCCACCGGAACAAAACTTTTATTGGCGATCGAAGCAATAGTGGGCAATTTTTTAAGGCGCACCTTCAAAGAAGGCCGTGAAGCCAAAAGAGCCTTTGTATATTCTGCCTGTGGGTTTTTAAAAAGTGCCTCGGTGGTGGCGGCTTCCACGATGTTTCCCTTGTACATCACCAAAACCCGGTCCGCGATTTCGGAAACCAAATTTAAATCGTGCGAAATAAAAAGCATCGCCATTTTGGTTTCCTTTTGAAGGGCTTTCAAAAGTGAAATTATTTCTTTTTGAACCGTTACGTCCAGTGCCGTGGTAGGTTCGTCTGCGATCAAAAGTTTTGGTTTACACGCCAGCGCCATGGCGATCATCACCCGTTGCATTTGTCCGCCGCTAATTTGGTGCGGATAGCTATTGTATATTTCTTCGGGGCGTGGCAACCGCACTTTTTCGAATAGGGAAATTGTTTCCCTTTTTGAGACGGAAGCGCTCATTTTTAAATGATGGCGAAGTATTTCGGCTACCTGAAAACCACATGTAAGCGATGGATTTAAGGCACTCATGGGCTCCTGAAAAATCATCGCAATCTCGCTTCCGCGGATGTTTCGGAACTCCCATTCCTGTATTTGCAACAAATCTGAACTTCCAAAAAAAATAGATCCCGCTATTTTGGACTGTTTTGATGGCAAAAGACCCATAATGGAAAGTGAGGTTACCGATTTGCCCGATCCGGATTCGCCCACGATTCCCAAAATTTCATTTTCAAAAATATGGAAGGAAATACCGTGCAGAATTTCTTCATATTTATCTTTATTGC
The DNA here is from genome assembly GCA_048268785.1 of Aequorivita sp. GTDB lineage: Bacteria > Bacteroidota > Bacteroidia > Flavobacteriales > Flavobacteriaceae > Aequorivita. The sequence continues at coordinate 424,954 of JBLWUV010000002.1, read as the reverse complement.
CGAAGGCTACTCTTAGATTTTGGACGGAAAGTAAGGCTTCATTGTTCATCCTTCCAAAGATAGAACAAACAAGCGAATAAAATTTTAACAGCCGTTTGTCGAAAAGAATTTCAGCAAATTAATTTTTATTGTTCTTTTAAGTGTTTTTTCGGAAACAACAAATCTTTTTATTCACTAAATCTTACTTTATTATGAAAAATTTTAACAAGTTCGTTTTTGTTTTTTCATTGTTGCTCTTTGCGTTTGCCGCGGAAGTTTCCGCCCAAAACAAAAAGGATGAAAAAAGAAACGTAATGCAACCCCCAAGTCTTGTGGTTTTTGATGCCTCTCAGGCCTACACCCTCCAAAATTCCACCCAAATTTTTAAGGAAGTTTTCAATCCATCTTCATCTACTTCCTTCACTACGCTAAAACAAGAACAGGACCCATTGGGTTTTACACACCAAAAAATGCAGCAGTATTTCAAAGGTGTTAAAGTGGAATTTGCCACCGCCACCCTGAGCAGCAAAAATGGAACGGTGCAAACCTTAAATTCTTCCTATTCCTCCATTGCGGAAGATTTTAATGTTACGCCATCCATTAGCAAATCGCAGGCATTTAATAGTGCCGTGGCCCACGTGGGCGCTTCAAAATATATGTGGCAGAATCCTACCGAGGCAGCATTGGCGGACCATTACACAAAACCCACCGGGGAATTGGTAATTTTTCCAGCACTGGAAAACGTACTGGACTCGCCCCGCCTTGCCTATAAATTTGACATCTATGCTACAGCACCTTTATACAGGGCCGATGTATATGTGGATGCCAAAACGGGCCAATTCATTTTTGAAAACAAACGCATCCACCACGCCAATGTTCCTGCAACGGGAACCAGTCTCTACAACGGCAATGTTTCCTTTACGGCCGATAACGCCGCGGGCCCTTACCGTTTGCGCCAAACTGCAGATGGAAACGGCATCCAAACATTCGATTTGAACAATAGCACCAATTATAATAATGCGGTGGACGTAACCAGCAATTCTACTAATTTCACTTCCAATCCTACGGGAGTTCAGGCTCATTTTGGAGCAGAACGCACCCATAAATATTACAGCCAAAAGCACGGAAGAAATTCATATAACAATGCCGGGGCCGTGATAAAATCTTATGTCAGTTATTCCACAAATTATGTAAATGCCTTTTGGGATGGCAGCCGAATGACCTATGGCGACGGCGACGGCGCCAATTATGGCCCCTTGGTATCGTTGGATATTTGCGGCCATGAAATTACCCACGGCGTTACGGAGTATTCCGCAAACCTTGTTTACAGTTACCAGTCCGGAGCATTGAACGAATCCTTCTCGGATATTTTCGGGGAATCTATTGAAAAGTTTGCCTCCGGAACCAACGACTGGTTAATGGGCGATGATATTGGTGCCGGCGGCAGTGGTGGCGCCTTGCGATCTATGAGCAATCCCAATGCTTACGGCGATCCCGATACTTATCAGGGAACTAATTGGTATTCAGGTTCGGGCGATTCCGGTGGGGTGCATACCAATTCGGGCGTGCAGAACTTTTGGTTCTACATATTGAGCGTCGGCAAAAGTGGCACCAACGATAAGGGAAACACCTATAATGTAACCGGAATTGGAATGGACAAGGCCGCTGCCATTGCCTATCGAAACCTTACCGTTTATTTGAACGCAAATTCACAATATAGCGATGCGCGAAATGGCGCCATTCAAGCCGCAAAAGATTTATACGGCGCAGATAGCCCCGAGGAAATTGCAACCACAAACGCCTGGTATGCCGTGGGTGTTGGCGCTCCCTATGGCGGCGGAGGCGGAGGCAGTAATTATTGTGCTTCCCAAGGAAACAACGTGAATGACGAGTACATCAGCCGGGTTCAATTGAACACCATCAACAATGCCTCCGGCGCCCAACTTTATTCAGATTTTACCAATATTTCTACTTCTTTAAGTGAAGGTGCAACCTATACCATTACCGTTACCCCCACTTGGACGGGAACGACCTATAATGAAGGCTATGCCGTATGGATAGATTATAACGGCGACAAGGATTTTGCCGATGCAGGGGAATTGGTTTGGTCGAAGGCTGCTTCAAAAAATACTCCAAACAGCGGAACCTTTACGGTACCGTCCGGAACCGTGGGCGGCGAAACCCGAATGCGCGTTTCGATGAAATACAACGGAATTCCCACCTCTTGTGAAACCTTTAGTTATGGCGAAGTTGAGGATTACACCATCAATCTTGGCGGTGCTGGACCCGATACACAAGCCCCCACCGCCCCTTCGAACTTGGTAGCTTCAAACGTAGCGCAAACAACGCTTTCTTTGTCGTGGACTGCTTCCACAGATAATGTTGGCGTAACGGGTTATGATGTTTTCGAAGGCGCGACCAACCTTGGAACTGTTACCGGAACCTCAGCAAACATTACTGGTTTATCGCCTTCAACGGCCTATAGTTTTAAGGTTCGCGCGCATGACGCTGCGGGCAATAATTCCGGTTTCAGCAATATTGTTAATGTTACCACGCTTTCCAATTCGGTAACCTATTGTTCTTCCAAGGGAAATAGTACGAACGACGAATTTATTGACAGGGTTCAACTTGGAAGCATCAATAATCTTTCCGGAAACAATGGGGGTTATGCCGATTTCACTAGTCTTTCCACCACGCTTGCCAAGGGAAGCAGCAATACCATAACCATCACTCCAAAATGGACCGGATCGGTTTACCGGGAAGCTTATAGGGTTTGGATTGACTATAACCAAGATGGCGATTTCAACGATTCTGGCGAGCAGGTTTATTCGCGGTCCAGAACAACGGCCTCTTCCATCTCCGGCAGTTTTACCGTACCCACCTCAGCCCTTTCGGGAGCAACACGGATGCGGGTTTCTATGAAATACAACGCCAATCCAACGCCGTGCGAAATATTTTCATACGGCGAAGTAGAGGATTATACGGTTATAATTAGTAATGGCGCGGGGCAAGGAATTGCAGGCGACACCGACTTCAGCACCGCCGAAATGTCCATTTTTCCAAACCCTGCCAAAAACAGTTTGAACATTTCGCTGCTTGAGGCAACCGGAAAGGAATATGTTTTATTTAACACCGTTGGCCAAGTAGTTGGGAAAGGAGCCTTTGCTGAAAAGGTAGATATTTCTGCATTACAAAGCGGCATTTACGTCATTGAAGTTACCACGGAAAACAACAAACTCCGAAAACGATTTGTAAAAGAATAATTTCCAAATTCTAAAACAAAAAGGCCCGTTTCCAATGGAACCGGGCCTTTTCTGTTTATTCCATTAAAAAGTTCTACAAAGGGTCGCCCACTTTTATATCGCATCGATGCCCCGGCTCACCGTGGGGTGGGTTTATGCCATTGCCTGAGGACGGAACCGAATTGACCCTTTTCATGGCCGGCGTCTGCGTGGGGGTTCCCGCGCTATTCAATGGAGCACCCACAGGAATGGCGCAGTCGTGTCCCGGTTGTCCGTGGGGCGGATTTACCGCCAAAGCTCCACCTCCACTGGCACTATTCAATTGCTGCGACGTGGCTGGAACTACGTTTTTTAAGGCTTGTTTTTTCTGTTCCAAAGTGGCTTCTTGAACAGTAGCCGGAGCCTTCTCCACGATTTCCTTGTCTTTACAGGAAATGATAAAAGGAGCTGCGGCAACTAAAATTGTTACAAACGATTTTGGATTGATTTTCGGAAAGGTCATAGAAGTAGCTGTTTAATTAGAACTTATAAAACTACTAAAAATAAAATTGAATATCCTATTGCTGAAAGCTACACTATGGTTTAGACCGAAAGGATTTCGTTTTCTGATAAAATTGCCTCGTTCCGCAGTCTTAAAAAAATCTGTGCCACCGTAACCGTATCTTTTTCGCAATAGGTTATGATCCTGTCAATATCCTTTTCTTCATAAAAAACCTGCCGCACTTGGCTGCCGTCAATATCGTCTTTTGGCGAGGGAATACCCAAAACGTGGGCCATCAGCTTTAGGGAAGTGAAGGTTTTGTAATCGCCAAATTTCCACAATTCCAAGGTGTCCAAATGCGGAACTTCCCACGGTTTTTTCCCAAAAAGATCCAGTTTAAAGGGAATATCGAGGCCATTGATAATCATTCTTCGGGCGATGTATGGAAAATCGAATTCCTTTCCGTTGTGGGCGCAGAGCAAATGGTGGGGCTTGTTGAAATGGGTGTTGAGCAAGGTTTTAAAATCCTTCAAAATCTTTAGTTCCTCGCCGTGAAAACTGGTAACGCGAAAATTGCGGAGGTCGCCCTTCAACACAAAATAACCCACAGAAATACACACGATTTTTCCAAATTCTGCCCAGATTCCCGCGCGATCGTAAAATTCCTCGGCAGACATTTCATCCTTTCGTTGGTACTGGCTTTTAGCTTCCCAAAGCAGTTTTGAGGCATCGTCCAATTCGTGAAAATTTTCATGCTGCGGCACGGTTTCAATATCCAAAAACAGGATATGTTCCAAATGGATTCGCTTGATCATAATTTGAAAATTTCAATTGGGTAGCCGTTTAAAACTACGGATAAATTATTGATTTTGTGCAACCATCTTATAAGTTTCCTGAACATACACATAAAAATCGGAGCTAAACGGTTTTCCAATATTTCTTCCGCGTTGATGCCCCAACCGAACGATAATCAAATCGTCCTCTGGAATCACGATTACGTACTGTCCAAGGATACCGCGCATCACAAATATTTTCTTGTCTAAAAAATCGCTCAACCAAAATCCATAACCGTATTCTGGGCTTTCTTCAAATCGCGGTGTTATCGATTTTGCAACAAAAGTAGAATCTAAAATTTGCTGGCCATTCCATTTTCCATAGTCTTTGTAAAGTTTTCCGAACCTAGCAAAATCGCGCGCGTTGCTTCCGATGCAGCAATAAGCCTTTACCAATCTGTTTTCTTCATCATCTACCTGCCATATCGCCGGATTCTCGAAGCCCATCGGTTGCCAAAAGCTTTCTTCCAAATAATTGGCCAATTGTCTTTTTGTGGCGGTTTGAAGGACCATCGCCAAAAGTTCGGTGTTTCCGCTTAAATATTTATAGCGTACCCCAGGCGTATCGACCACTTTCAATTTCAGAATAGTTTCGGCCAAATCAGAATCATAATAAGCTCTCGCCGTCATTCCAAATGGATTGGAATAGGACTCGTTCCAGTCCAACCCCGAAGCCATAGAAGAAAGATCGCCAACCGTTAAACCGGTATTCGCGTACTGCGGATAAAAATCGCCCACGGGCTGTTCCAAATTATTTATAAACCCATTGTCGATCGCCTTTCCCAACAAGGCCGAGGTAATGCTTTTCGCCATCGAAAAGGAATTGGTCTGCGATTTTTTTCCAAAGCCATCAAAATATTTTTCAAACCAAATACTGTCATTTTTGATAATCAAAAAAGCAATCGTTCCCAGCGTATCGTTCATTTCGGACAGGGCCTTGGTCGCTTCCACTTTATTGTAATTTTTATGGATGGGCCAAGGTTGCGGATTTAAACTGGCGGCTATTTTTTCAGTTTCAAAATATTTAAAATCGTCGATATAGGCCGTGGTGTGCCCGTGGAGATAGACTACCCAAACGCCCTTTAAGATGTAGCCGTAGCCCGTAACATAAAGCCCGATTACAAAAGTAACCAGCAAAACAAAAAGCCATTTCAGAAATTTTTTGAGCCGTTTCATTTAAAATAAGGATTGCTGGGACGAAGGATTTTCAAATTCCAACAACCACTTTTTTCGATGCAATCCACCTGCATAGCCCGTAAGCGAACCGTCGCTCCCAATAACCCGATGGCAGGGAATGATGATTGAAATGGGATTTTTTCCATTGGCTGAAGCGGCAGCGCGAATTACTTTTGGGTCGCCCAATTGGTTAGCCATTTGCTGATAGGTGGTGGTTTTTCCGAAGGGAATTGCTTCCAATTGCTTCCAAACTTTCTTTTGAAAAACGGTTCCTTCGGGGGAAAGTTTTAAGTGGAACTGCCTTCGGTTTCCTTCAAAAAATTCTTTTAGTTGATGCACCGCTTCCTCCAATTCCTTCGGGATATTTTCAGAAACCGAAACCTTTTCGGAATCGTTAAAAAGACCCAAGGCCACACCTTCGGCACTTCCCTTTATTTCCAAAAATCCAAGGGGTGTTTTTATAACAGCCGTTTTCATTGCTCGTCCTCGTTGTCTTTTTCGTTGCTTTCCTCCACTTTGTTCAGTTGGATTCCCATTCTTTTTGCGCGGCGTTCCCAATTTTTTCGGGCCTGCAGTTGCATATCCTCAATGCTGTCGCTCTCGTCCATAATTTCAAGGCCCAGCAGGGTCTCAATAATATCTTCCATCGTAACCACCCCAATCGTGTTCCCAAAATCATCTACCACCTGGGCAATGTGAACGCGTTGTTTTATAAAGGTTTCAAACAGTTCGGGAATGGGCTTTTCGGCGCCGACCACAAAAATATCGCGGCGCAAGTCGCTCAACAGTTTATCGCCGCGGTCTTCCACAATTTCCTCTAAAATATCATCGCGGAGCACAAACCCGGTGATGTTATGGGTTTTGCCATTATACACCGGAATTCTTGAAAACCGCAGGCTTTTGTGGCTTTCGTGAAAATCTTCCAGGCTTAGCGTTTCGTCTTCCGAAGTTACAACGGTGAAAGGCGTCATCACATCTTTTGCCTGCACACTTTTGAAAACCAATAGGTTTTTGATGACCGTAGTTTCGCTTTCCTCAAACACGCCCTCTTCCTCGGCCGCATCGGTTATGGCCATAAATTCCTCGCGGCTCATCGTGCTCACGTGGGCCGATTTGCCGACCAAACGGGTGATGCGCATCAACACCCATAAAATTCCGGTATATTTTAGGGGAAGAATTATTGCGTTTAAAAACAGGGCCGTAAAAGAACCCATTTTTTTCCAATAGGTAGCACCGATGGTTTTAGGAATGATTTCGGAAACAACCAAAATCAGCATTGTCATGATTGCAGAAACGATTCCTACTAAATTAATGCCCCAAAGTTCCACCTTGTAGGGTAATTTTTCCGCTTCCACCCCAACCAATATGGCCCCAACCGTATGAGCAATGGTGTTGAGGGTCAAAATGGCAATTAGGGGCTTGTCTATATCCTTTTTAAAATTGGTCAAGGTTTTTGCATAGGCTTTTCCCTCCTGCGTTTTCAATCTTAAATAGGTGGGCGTAAAGCTTAACAGGGCCGCCTCCAAAATGGAGCATAAAAAAGAGAAAAATATGGATAGCAGCGCGTAAACAATCAGTAAGGTCATATTTCTTTGGAAAAATTTTCCTCTAAAATAAATATTTACAAATTGTTAAAGTGGAAAGACTTTGTTAATTGCATTAAAAAAACCGCCTCGGTGGGCGGTTTTTTAGATGTTTAGGAAGCTTTAAGAAGCGGTCGTAAGGCCGTTTCCCATCGTTTGGCGTCTTGAAGGCACACAAAAGGATCCTTAGAAAGTTCGTTTTCATCGTGTTCGTTGTAAAAGGTAATTTCCTTTTTGCCGGCTTTTTCTACCAATTCCAGACCCACCCAGTCCAAGGTTTTTTCGGTATTCTTAATGCTTTTGGCGCGGCAGTCCTTTAAATCCTCCATGTTTACAATTTTTAAATCCGCAGCCGGATTGCGTTTTGACGTGTAAACCAATTTTTTGGAAACCTCATCGACGCCAATAACACAATTGCCGATCACATCAATATTCTTTAACTGAATACCATTGGTCTGTGAAAGTTGTTGTACAGATTTTTTCACTTTGGTATCCTTTCCGGTGGCTGCCATAATCAAATAAGCCACGGGTACCAACATTAATAACGTAATAATAATTCCCACGAGGGTTGCACTAAATTCCATATTGAATAAATTTTAAGATGAATTATTTTTAAATAAATATGCGCTCGGAAACCAATCCGAACACGGCCAAAATAATCACCAAAAAATCACCAAAAAAAGTGGAAAGGAAAGAGATAGCGGAAGATGAGCTCCCGATGGTCCTTTAAAAAATAGGAAGCATTAAAGCCGGAAGCAACGCGGGCGAAGGAAAAATCCTGTCCGGAATAGCACATTCCCAAAAGTCCAAGCCCAAAATATTCATTTTGCGAAACCGTTTGCGAGGCCTCGCCAACGGAGCGTTCATGAAAGACCAAGGATTTGTTCTGATCCTTCTTTTGAACTTCGGAAAAAGCTGCAATTTGGTTTTTTTGCCCGAGGTTTGGCAGCGCAACGGAAACATTACCGAACCCCACTGAAAGGGCAATCGATAGCAAAAGCGTAGCAATATGTTTCTCAAAGAGTTTCACGCTCCAAATGTAATACAAAATTGAATTGAAAGTTGAAGGATTTTGCCGATCCTGTCTTTTCGATTGGTAAATTCTTTTTCCGCCGTTGGGATGATACCCCCAAGATATTGGAGCCTTAGCGGAAAATTTTAATGTCGAATCGAAAAATCAGGAAATTAGTTTTGCCACATCTTTTGAAAAATAGCTTGCTATCAAGGAAGCCCCCGCCCTTTTTATGGCGGTTACCTGCTCCAGCATCACGGCATCGTGGTCCAGCCAGCCCTTTTCTGCGGCGGCTTTTAGCATGGCATATTCGCCACTTACCTGATACACCGCCACGGGAACATGTACGGCATCTTTTATTTCGCGAACAATATCCAAATAGCAAAGTCCAGGTTTCACCATTACAATGTCCGCGCCCTCGTCAATATCCATCAAGGTTTCGCGGATGGCTTCCTCGCGGTTACCGTAATCCATTTGGTAGGTTTTTTTGTCCTTCGGAATATCTTTTGAATCCACCGGCGCTGAATCCAAGGCATCGCGGAACGGTCCGTAAAACGCCGAAGCATATTTGGCGCTGTAAGCCATGATTGCGGTGTCGCAAAATCCTTCATCCTCCAAAAGCGTGCGAATTTCAAAGATGCGTCCATCCATCATATCGCTGGGCGCTACTACATCTGCGCCGGCTTTGGCATGGCTTAGTGACATTTCAGCCAAGACCGCATTTGTATCGTCATTTAAAACCTTTCCTTCCGAGATAATTCCGTCGTGGCCGTATATTGAGAACGGATCTAAAGCCACATCGGTCATAACAAGCATCTCGGGAACGGCATCCTTCACTGTTTTTATGGCGCGCTGCATCAATCCGTCGGCATTCAATGCTTCCTTTCCGCTATTGTCCTTCAGTTTATCGTCAACTTTCACAAAAAGCAAAACGGATTTCAGGCCGAGCTTCCAAAGTTCTTTTACTTCTTTTTGAAGATTATCCAAACTCAATCGATAGTAGTTGGGCATCGAGGCAATTTCCTCCTTTACGCCCTTTCCCTCGACCACAAAAAGCGGCACGATAAAATCATTTGGGCTTATAATGGTTTCCCGAACCAGGCTTCGCATACTTTCATTGGTTCGCAGTCTTCGGTTTCTTCTTAGTGGGTACATAGCTATTTTTGATTTACGATTTACGATTATTCATTCGTATATCTAAAATTAATTAATCCAATTTTTCGGCTTTTTTAAAACTTCAACAAGCTTTTCTTCCTCGCTTCCCTTCTCAGGATGAAAATCATAGCGCCACTGAACGTGGGGCGGCAAACTCATCAAAATACTTTCAATCCGGCCATTGGTTTTTAGGCCGAAAAGCGTGCCTTTATCGTGCACGAGGTTAAATTCCACATAGCGACCGCGGCGTATTTCCTGCCAAGTTCTGTTTGCTTCGGAATAGGGGATGTCTTTTCGTTTTTCGACAATGGGAAGATAGCAATCCAAAAAACTGTTGCCCACTTCGGTAACGAAATTGTACCAATCCTGCATTTGAATCGTGTCCGTTTCCTTTAAATAATCAAAGAAAAGGCCGCCAACCCCTCTCGCTTCATCCCGATGCGCGTTCCAAAAATACTCGTCGCAGCGCTTTTTATAGATTTCATAAAATGAAGGATTGTGTTTGTCGCAAGCCGTTTTACAAATTTTGTGGAAATGTTTTGCATCTTCCTCAAAAAGATAATAAGGCGTTAAATCTTGTCCGCCGCCAAACCAGCTATCCACGATTTTTCCTTCGGCATCGTACATTTCAAAATAACGCCAGTTTGCGTGTACCGTTGGCACCATCGGACTTTTTGGGTGAAGCACCAAACTGAGGCCGCAAGCAAAGAAATCGGCATCTTTTACGCCGAAATAGTGCTGCATACTTTCGGGCAATTTACCGTGGACTTCGCTTATGTTTACCCCGCCTTTTTCGAAAACTGTTCCGTTTTCGATCACTCGGGTTTGGCCGCCGCCGCCTTCTTTTCTAAACCATTTGTCTTCTTTGAATTTTGCCTTTCCGTCAATTGCTTCCAAAGCGAAAGTGATTTCATTCTGCAAATTCTTTATATATGCTACAAATTTTTCTTTCATCACCATGCCCGCCCAGGCGGGTATCTTTTAATTTTTATCCAAATTTCTATTAAATCCAATTTGTTTTGTCGATTCAAAAACCTTTAAAGTCTCCGTGCTCGCCGCGGTCACCGAAAGCGGCAAAACCAAAATAATCCCAATTACGGGAATCAAAAGCATCCCCATAAATACCATCCCGTTGCCGATGGCCAAGCCGCGATTTCTTCTAACAAATTCGATACTTTCGGAATATTTAAAATGCCGTTCCAGTGTATAATCCATATTGCCGAAGCCGGCGTAATAGCTCTGCACCAAAAACAAAAGTACCGAAGAAATTATTCCCACAACAGGAATAAACCCAATCAAAATTATTGGGATTGTGAGCAATAACTCCATCACCAAATTTCGAACGTTTATCCGGATGCCCCGCCAGAGTTGCGCCGCGTTTGAAGTATTTCTGTGGGAATGGTTTTCGCCATAAAAATGCGTTTCAATTTTTTCAGAAACGGGACTCATAAAGGGCGCGCTAAGCGCCATCACGATATGACGGTAAAGAATCAGTCCCAAAGCAATGATAATTAATGCGCCAATAAAATTGCTGATGGCCCGGAACGTCTCGGCGCCCCATTCCCAAAACCAGATTTTTGAAATATAGGCACCCAAATTATCGCTCAGCCCCCAAGCGGAAAAACCAATTAAAACAGCGGTCAAAAAACTAAGAAGCATCGGGATTCCGAAGTACTTCCAAAGTCCAAGTTTGTTGATAAGCTTGAAAGTTCCCGCGTATGCCTTTATGCCTTTTAGGATGTTTTTGACCATGCTACTGAATCCAAACCACACAGGTTTTTGAAACCTGTGTGGTTTTTGTCAATCGATATAAACTAATTTATCTTTAATATTTTTAGCTTCTTGAACGGTTAAAATCTTTAGCGCTTCCGAAGCTTTTTGTTTTAAATATGAAACCGTTTCCGCTTCGTTTCTATCTTTTATCTGCTCAAAATAGCGAAGTCCCATTTTGTTGTTATGCAAATCCATAGCGCGTTCCAGCGCTTTGTTCGGCGAAAAATCCTCGTGCCAATCGGTAAATTTTTTTGCCCAAATTTTTGCCTTTGTTTCGTTGTTTTGCCATTTCAGGCACTTTTTGGTTATCAAAATTACCCAAAGCGCATGCCGAAATGCATTTGCCGGATTTCCCAAATGATGCTTGCTGCCGTACTCCCGTTCCGCAATTGCCATACATTTCTTCGTAGCAAAAATGGTCGGAAAGGTGTACAACGGATTCCTAAGAAATAGACCAAGCAACCCAAAGAGTTGCCCGAAATCCAGATTTCTTATGATCCGCCAAAGCATCTATTCCTGTTTGTATTCCTTCACCGCTTCAATAAACGCGCCTGCATTTTCCAGTGGAATATTGGGCAAAATTCCGTGGCCCAAGTTCACGATGTAACGGTCTTTTCCGAATTCATCGATCATCTGTTTTACCATCCTTTTTATTTCGGATGGCGGACTGAAAAGCCGCGTGGGGTCGAAGTTTCCTTGTAAAGTAATTTTTCCGCCAGTCAAATACCGAGCGTTTCTTGGGGAACAAGTCCAATCAACCCCCAAAGCCGAAGCGCCACTTTTCGACATCGTGTCCAACGCAAACCAACAACCTTTTCCGAAGGCAATTACGGGCGTTTCCTCTTTTAGGGCATCAATTATTTGCTGCATATATTGCCAACTGAATTCCTGATAATCGGTGGGTGAAAGCATCCCGCCCCAACTGTCAAAAACCTGCACGGCGTTTACGCCCGCTTTTACCTTTTCCTTTAAATATAAAATAGTGGTATCGGTAATTTTTTGAAGCAGTTCGTGGGCCAAAACGGGTTGGGTAAAGCAGAATTCCTTCGCCTTATCAAAGTTTTTGGAACCTTGCCCCTGCACGCAATAACAAAGAATGGTCCACGGACTGCCCGCAAAACCGATCAACGGAATTTCGTCGTTCAGCTTTTCTTTCGTCATTTTTATGGCTTCCATTACGTAGCCGAGGGTTTCGTTGATGTCCGGAATAATTACCCTTTCCAAATCTTTTGCGGAGCGGATTGGGTCCGGCAACCACGGGCCAACGCCGGGTTTCATCTCTACGTGAATGTTCATTGCCTGCGGAATCACCAAAATATCGCTGAACAAAATCGCCGCGTCCATGCCGTATCTGCGGATGGGCTGCACGGTGATTTCACTGGCAAGTTCTGGCGTTTGGCAGCGCGTGAAAAAGTCGTATTTCTGCTTAATTTCCTGAAATTCGGGCAGGTATCTTCCGGCTTGGCGCATCATCCAAACGGGTGGCCGCTCCACGGTTTCGCCGCGGAGGGCATTTAAGAATAGGTCATTTTTAATCATAATTTTTTAAGGTATTAACCGCTTTCGCAATTACGCTTTCAACGGTTGTGGCGTTAGCGATTACCACATTTTCTGTATATATTTTTGCTTCGGAAGCGGTTGTCTTTCCGATGCAAATTGCTTTTGAATTATTTATTTTATTTTCTGAAACAAAGCTTCTCACCCCGCTTGGGCTAAAAAAAAGAACCGCATCAAACTGTCGTTCAAATTTCTTTGGGTTTAGCGTTGTTGTATAGACTTCAATTTCTTTAAAATTAATATTGTTTTCTTTCAATTTTGAGGGAATTTCATCGCTTCGGATGTTTCCGCAGAAAAAGTGAAAGGAATCATTTTTATGGTTTTCAACTAAATAGGAAGCCAACTCGGAAGCATATTCGGTCATTTTGACCACTTTGAAACCATTTTCTTCCAAAAGCGATTTCGTTTTTTTACCTACACAAAAGCAATGCTGAATTTTGAAGGCTGAATTTTGAATGGCCAAAACCGCATTTTGGCTGGTGATAATGGCATTGTTTACTTCCGAAGGGACTTTAAAAGGAACGTATTCAATTTTTATGGCGTCGTATTGCACCAAACTTATGCCCGCCTGCAACAACAGCGACCGTTGATTTTCCTTTAGTATTTTAGTTGATAAAACCGTGGGCATGGTTCTTTAAATATTTTTTAATGTCTGCATCCTTTCCAAAAACGGCCAAAATATCGCCGCTTTGAAAAACCATATCGGGTTTTGGAAGGCCTACGACCTCGCGCTTTTCAACCGCGCGTCCCAAGAGATTGGTGTGCTGTTTTTTTCGGATAATGGTTATTATATTTAAATTGAAATTCTTCCGAAATTCCGACTGCTGAATGGTTTGGCCCACTAGCGTTTTGCTTACCTCAACTTCTGAAACCAGATATTCATCGTCTATTTCAAAATTGTCGATGCTGCCTTTTAGGTTCACTTTTTTGGTAAAACGCTCTGCATATTCCTGCTCCGGATGGATTATTTGGTCCACGCCCATCGCTTCCAAAATAGTATCCTCCAAAGCCGATGCGGAACGCGAAATGATTTTGGCCTTGGTCAATTTTTTAACAATGGCCGTACTCATTATTCCCGCGCCGTTGCGCTGCCCAATGGCAATTATGGCCAAGTCTGCATTGTTCAACGGCAGCGAATTATAGGCATTTTCATTGGTGGCATCAATGGCCACGGCGTGTGCCACTTTATTTTTTATCTGCTCAATTTTTTCCAAATCCTGATCGGCGACGATCACTTCATTGCCCGTATTTGAAAGATGGATGGCCAGCGACATTCCAAAATTCCCAAGGCCTATAACAACTATTTTCATACGCTTCTTTTTTAAATTTCGCTTGCTTAGTTAATCAATATATTTTCTTCGGGATAGGTATAATCCGTTTTTCCGACACTTTTCAACAGCCCGATCATCAAGTTCAACAGTCCGATTCTTCCGAAAAACATCAAAAAGATAATGACATATTTGCTGTATTCGGAAAGCTGGGAAGTGATCCCCAGCGAAAGACCCACCGTGGAAAAGGCCGAAAATACTTCGAAGGCAATCTGGATTAACGAAAATTCAGGGTTAAAGATCAGCAACAGCAAAACGCCCGTGCCGATGCACGCCAACGAAATCGAAATGATGGCAAAGGCGCGGTGAACGGCTTCTACGGCAATGCGGCGGGTTCCAATTTCAATGTATTTCTTATCGCGGGCAATGGCGAAAATATTGAGCGTCGCCAAAGCAAAAGTAGTGGTTTTAATACCGCCCCCGGTGGAAGCCGGCGAGGCTCCGACCCACATCAAAAAAATCATAAACAAGATTCCCGGAATGGTGAAGTTGGACATGTCAATGGTGTTAAACCCTGCCGTTCTTGAAGTAACCGAGGAAAACATAGCGGTAGTAAATTTTCCAAAAAGGGTTTGGTGGGCGGCCAAATTGGTTTGCTGTTCCGTAAAAAGGAAGAAAATCGTGCCGCTCGCGATCAAAATAACGGTAGTGTACAACACAATTTTGGTGTTCAGGTTTATGACCCTCGAAATAAAAACCCGCTCGTTTTTGCTGAAAAGATTAGATACGAATTTTCGGAAATATTGAATGATATTATAGGCAATATGGTAGCCCAAGCCACCGAAAATAATAAGACCCATCACCACCCACTGCATGTAATAGTTAAACCGCAGCCCGCTGTCATACAAATTGTCCGAGGCCAACGAAAATCCTGCGTTGCAATAGGCCGAAATGGCGTGAAAAATGGCAAAAAAGCCGCGGCTCTTAAAAGAATCTATATGTGCTAGGGAATGATAAATAAAAAATGCGCCGATCGCTTCCAAAATCAAAGAGAAAACCACAATTTGCATAACCGTTCGCATAACGCTGTTCAGTTTTTCGTGGCCCAAAATATCTTTCATATATAGACTTTCCTTAAAGGAAGCCCCGCTCTTAAAAAAATAGGCGAAAAATGAAGTAAAAGTAAGCATTCCCAAACCGCCAATTTGGAACAGAACCATAATGATGGTCTGCCCAAAGGGGGTAAAATCCTTGGCCGTATCAACCACGATCAAGCCTGTTACGGCCGTGGCGCTGGTAGCCGTAAAAAGTGCATCCGTAAACGAGATTCCGTGGGTGGTGGCGCTGGGCAGAAGCAACAAAAACGTACCCGCCAGCGCAATTATGGCGAAACTGCCCACAAAAAGAATGGCTGGGTTGAAATAGAGGCTGTAAACAATCCGAAGCAAAAAAGTAAGACGGATGAAAAAATAGAAAAGCAGCCCATATTCAATAATATAACGTGCATTAAAAAAGGTTTCCAACAACGAAGTTTCATAGTTGGCCAGGATCATGATGATTTCCAAAACGATAAGTAGGAGCAAAATCAGCAGGCTTATCCTGCTGCTGCGCGAAACCTCTTTATCTCTTTTATACGTTTGATATTTATAAAAATTGAAAGCTATTAAAGCCAATAATAGAGAAGGGAGAACGATCAGCTTGTATTGCCGAAAATCCTTGAAATTTTCAAAACCGAAGTCAAAAATCAAAAATGCCAACAGGCCAAGGTCCAGAAACCAAACCACAATATCCGTTGGGCTTGTTCTTTTCCAAAGACTCATTTCAATTCATTTTTTATGGAAAGCATTAATTCCGATCCGCCATTTTGAAGAATAAATGTAGCACATTCTTTTCCAAACCTTTTGAATTGGGTAGTTAAAACTTTTCTTTCAATCTCCAGTTTGGTCTTACCATCCAAAGAGAAAAGACAGCCCTTAAAAAGAATTTCATCGGCATAAATTTCGGCAAACGCGCCGATGGGGGCGGTGCAGCCACCTTCCAAGGTTCTTAAAAACTCGCGTTCAATATGGGTGCAGATTTCGGAGGCGGGATGGTTGAGTTTTGAAGTAGCTTCCCTGCAATAGGCATCATTTTCCAGAGCAACCACGACCATTGCGCCCTGTGCCGGAGCGGGCAGCATCCAATCCAAATTTTCGAAAACCCCTTTAAAAGCAGGACTTTGAATGTTCGTTTTGCCCACAAATCCCAATCGTTGCAAACCTGCCTTTGCGAAAATGGCACCCTGCCAATTGTTATCCTTTAATTTCTGGAGCCGGGTGTTCACATTTCCGCGCAGATCCACTACGTTATGATGTGGATAACGGTTTAGCCATTGGGCCTGGCGGCGGAGGCTACCCGTGGCGATGGTGCACGGTTTTTCAAAATCTATTTTAGACTCGGACACCAAAATATCCTCGGAATCGGCACGTTCCAAAACGGCGGTCTGTACAATGCCGTTCGGCAATTGGGTGGGAACGTCCTTCATACTATGGACGGCAATATCTACCGCGCCGGTAATCATCGCCACATCCAGCGTTTTGGTGAAAATGCCGGTAATGCCCATCTCGTAAAGGGGTTTGTCCAAAATTAGATCCCCTTCTGATTTAACGGGGACCAACTGGGTGGCATACCCTAAATTTTCGAGTTGTGCCTTAACGGTGTTTGCTTGCCAAAGTGCAAGTTCACTATCGCGTGTGCCAATGCGGATTATTTTTTTCAAGATTAGGCGGTTTCAAGTTGGAAAACCCTGCGGATCAATTCTATGCTCTCGTCAGTGCCCTCCTCACCCTTAAGGTGGTTGGCAAAATGTGTAGTTATTTTTTGAATGAGGCGGTCGGCCAAAATTTCGGCCTGTTCTTCATTAAAGCCGTCAATTTTTTTGCGCTGGTAATCTATTTCACCGCTCTTTATTTCTGCAAGTTTGCTTTTGAGCGCCTTAATGGTTGGCGCAAATTTGCGGTTGTCTGCCCATTGGTTGAAATCCTTTTCAATTTCCGCGATTATCTTTTTGGCCAAGGGCAGTTGGGAGGCCCGCTGTTCCAGCGTTTGGTCGGTTACAGCGGCCAGCTGGTCCATATGGACAAGAGTGACATATTTATTCTCCAAAACGTCTTCCGAAACATTCTTGGGAATGGAGAGGTCCAAAATTAAAAGGGGACGTTTCAAGTATAAAAGCTCTTTGGAAATAGTGGGCTTTTGGGCGCCGGTAGCCACGATAAGCACATCGGCCTGCGCAATTTCACTTTGGATATCGGCGTAATCCTTTACGATCAAATTGAATTTTCCCGCTACTTTTTCGGCTTTTTCCTTGGTGCGGTTTATAAGTGTAATATGATCGTTTTTGGTGTGCTTAATTAAATTTTCGCAGGTATTTCTGCCAATTTTCCCAGTTCCAAAAAGAAGAATGTTTTTTTCTGAAATTTGGGGCACACGCGCCAAAACATATTGCACTGCAGCAAAACTAACAGAGGTAGCGCCGGAGGAAATTCCCGTTTCATTCTTTATCCGTTTGCTGGCTTGGATAACGGCATTGGCCAGCCGTTCCATAAACGGATTGATTATGTCGTGCTTTTTAGATTCGCGAAAAGCGTTGCGGAGTTGGCTTATGATTTCAAAATCGCCCAAAATCTGGCTGTCCAGTCCAGTCCCTACATTGAAAAGATGGGAAACCGCGTCGTGATTTTTATAAATATAGGCAACCTTCTCAAACTCCTCCACAGTCCCGTGGGTGTGTTCGCAGAGCAATTTTATCAATTGGTAGGGATGTTGCGCAAACCCGTATAATTCTGTTCTGTTGCAAGTGGAAATAACCGTGAGCGAGGAAAGTCCGTTGATTTTTGCCTGCAAAAGGATTTTTTCCTTTGCCGCATCGCTGATGCTAAAGTGGCCACGGATTTCGGCATCCGCTTTTTTGTAGTTCAGGCCGATGGCGTAAAAATTGCCTTCCAACGACTGACCGCTATATGATTTTAAATTTTCCATATAAAAACAGGAGCAAATGTAAGGCCGTTGGTTTTTAAAAAACAACGCCAGCGGTATCTTTTATGTCGATAGGGGGAAAAATTCCCAAAAAAGTGATATTTATCATATTTTAAACCTCTAAATTCGCGGTTTCCCAAGAAAATGAAAGTCAAATAATTTAGAACTGTTCTAAATAAATACCTCATAGAAACTGCATGGATTCCTCAAAAAATGTCGCTCAAAGTTTTTACGAAGAAATTTCCGTTGCCCCGGGAATTTTCATTTTAAAATTTAATAACGAAACCGATGAAAACCAAACTTTTAAACGGGAAGTGGGCTCCAATTTCATCCAATTCCATTTCTGCCTAAAAGGTGGGGCATCCTTTCTTTTTAACGAAGGAAACTACCAATTGCCCCTGCCGGAAGAAAATTCGTTACTGCTCTACAATCCACAACGCGATTTGCCAATACACCTAAACCTGGGCAAACAATCTTGGATGCTTTCGCTTTTATTGCCCATCACCAAATTCCACAGTCTTTTTTCTCCCGAAGCCAACTATATTACCTTTTTAAGCGCGGAAAACAAAGACCGGAAATATTATAAAGACGCCATTATTTCGCCATCGATGGCCATTGTGCTCAACCAATTGATGAACTATAACCTTCACCCAACCATAAAACCCCTCTATTTTAAGGCAAAGGCTTACGAACTTATCAGCCTTTACTTTAACCGTCCGGCAGACGCCGATGTGGAGCAATGCCCATTTTTGGCCGATGAGGAGAATATTTCAAAAATAAAAAAGGCCAAGCAGATAATGATTTCCAGAATGGCCGAACCGCCAACGCTTCAGGAACTGGCCGATGAAATCAATTTGCCGATAAACCGATTGAAGGAGGGATTTAAACAAATTTACGGTGATTCGGTTTTTAGCTTTCTTTTTGATTATAAAATGGAAGTGGCGCGACAGCTCTTGGCCACCGGTAGCCACAACGTGAACGAGGTGGGGCTGAAAGTGGGCTATAGCACCGCAAGCCATTTCATTGCGGCCTTTAAAAAGAAATTTGGCACTACGCCGAAAAAATTTTTGATGGGATTGAATTCATAAATAATCAATATAGCTTCATTGTTTTTAAATAACCGGCCCGCTTCATTTTGATTTTTAAAAGAGTAATTTTGCCCTAAATTTTTTGCAGATATGAAAGGAGTTCTCCTTGTAAACCTTGGCTCACCCGACAGTACCGACCCCAAAGACGTAAAGAAATACCTCGACGAATTTTTAATGGATCCGCGCGTTATCGATGTGCCGTTTTGGTTGCGCACCTTTATAGTTAGGGGAATTATTTTAAATACCCGCCCAAAAAAATCGGCGGAGGCCTATCAAAAAATTTGGTGGGAAGAGGGGTCCCCCCTAATCGTGATTTCTGAACGACTTCAAAAAAAGATTCAAGAAAAAACCACCGTTCCCATTGCTCTGGCGATGCGCTACGGCAGTATGACCCTAAAAAAAGGATTGCAGGAATTGGTGGACCAAGGGGTAGATGAAATTTTAACCATTCCGCTCTATCCACAGTTCGCCATGGCTACTACGGAAACCATCGATGTAAAAATAGACGAATTAAAAAATGAGTTTTTCCCACAGCTTCAAATTACCTCGCTGCCGGCTTTTTACAACAAACCCGAATATATTGAGGTACTTTCCCGTAGCATAGCCGAAAGTTTGGAGGGCGTGGCCTTTGAGCATTTACTTTTTAGTTATCACGGCGTGCCGGAAAGGCATATCTATAAAAGGGATATTACCAAAAGCCACTGCAAAATTGACGGAAGTTGCTGTGTAACTCCTTCTCCGGCACACGAATTTTGCTACCGCCACCAATGCCTTAAGGTTACTGCTTTGGTCGCCGAAAAATTGAATTTAAAGCCCGGAACCTTTTCCACCTCCTTTCAATCGCGATTGGGATTTGACCCGTGGCTAAAACCGCCAACGGACCGCACCATTGAACGACTGGGGCTTGAAGGGACCAAAAAAATGGCCATTGTAACCCCAGCCTTTGTGAGCGATTGTTTGGAAACCTTAGAGGAAATAGCAATGGAAGGCAAAGAAATATTCCACGAGGCCGGCGGCGAGGATTTTACCGTAATTCCATGTTTGAACGACCGCGACGATTGGGCCGAAGTATTGACCGGATGGATTGACCATTGGCGCATTGTGGATACCAAAACTGCGATAGCTTGATTATTTTTTATTGTTTATTTCTATCATTTATAGCTCAAGAAATAGGTTTTAAAAAATTGAAGAAAATAAAAAATAACAATAATAAATGAACAATAAATCAGCTGCCCTCGGAACCGATTCCATCGGAAACTTGTTGATAAAGCAAGCGGTTCCGGCATCGATCGGTATTTTGGTCATGTCGCTCAATATTTTGGTGGACACCATTTTTGTGGGCAACTGGATCGGTTCCATCGCCATTGCGGCAATCAATGTGGTGTTGCCGGTTTCCTTCTTTATTGCCGCCCTTGGAATGTCTATTGGCATCGGCGGTTCTTCCATTATTTCGCGGGCGTTGGGCGCCAACAACAAAGAACGCGCCCTGAAAACCTTTGGAAATCAAATTACGGTTACTTTATTGCTGACTACCGCTATGGTGGTTTTCGGTCTGGTTTTCATCAACGAAATTAATCCCGCTTTCGGCGGAAAGGGCGACATTTTTGAACCCGCAAAAATTTATTACCGAATCGTGCTTTACGGCGTGCCACTGTTAGCGCTTTGTATGATGGGCAACAACGTGATCCGTGCCGAGGGAAAACCCAAATTCGCCATGATCGCAATGATTATTCCTTCCGTAGGGAATTTGTTGCTTGATTATGTATTTATCAATTTGATGGATATGGGAATGGCCGGCGCGGCTTGGGCCACCACACTTTCGTATGCATTTTGTTTTGTGTATGTGCTCTACTTTTTTCTCAGTGAAAAATCGGAACTCAAAATTAGTTTTTCCCATTTTGGACTGGATTTTTCAATTTTAAAGGAAATGTCGGCCCTCGGTTTTGTAACCCTTGCCAGACAGGCCGTGGTAAGCGTAACCTATCTTTTAATGAACAATATTCTGTTCAATATTGGTGGCGAGGCGTCTGTTGCTGCCTATGGAATTATCGGGCGGATGTTGATGTTCGCGCTGTTTCCGGTGTTGGGCGTTACGCAAGGATTTTTGCCCATTGCAGGTTTTAATTACGGCGCACATAAATTTCAGCGGGTTCGCGAAAGCATCAACAAGGCTATTTTGTATGCCGGTGGGTTGGGCCTTCTTATTTTTATTTTGATTATGATTTTTCCCGAACAAATTGTTTCGGTATTTACAACAGATGCGGCCATACTTTCAGAAACCCCTCATTATATGCGTTGGGTATTTGCCGCAACGCCCATTATTGCTATCCAATTAATCGGTTCGGCATATTTCCAGGCCATTGGCAAAGCAGTGCCGGCCTTGCTCTTGACCTTAACCCGGCAGGGATTTTTCTTTATTCCGCTTATTTTTATATTGCCCCACTATTTTGGGGAACTGGGCGTGTGGATTTCCTTTCCGGCCGCAGATGTGCTTTCCACAATTGTTACGGGTTATTTTTTGAACCGGGAAGTTCGTAAAACGCTGAAATAGCATTCTTTTTAAAATCCTTTACCCTTCGCTCTTTAACAACAAAAATTTCATTCCATTTAAGTTTCTATATTTGGTGTTTTCTAACCCATTAAAATAACACTTGAAAAAGCAATTGATTATTTGGAGCCTGATTGCCCT
The DNA here is from genome assembly GCA_048268785.1 of Aequorivita sp. GTDB lineage: Bacteria > Bacteroidota > Bacteroidia > Flavobacteriales > Flavobacteriaceae > Aequorivita. Next base: position 403,101 of record JBLWUV010000002.1, on the reverse strand, counting down.
TTTTGGCTTAATTAGCATTGGATGTAGCAAAGATGACGATAATAACGGTGAAGCAGCCGACGGCGAATTGATAGCAAAAGTAGATGGCGCTGTGTTTAAGGCAACCACTCACGTGAGCGCAACATTTTTTAACGGCCTTTTTCAAATTACTGCCATCGACGATGCCACCGGGGAAACCATAATTATTAGTGTTTTAAATGCCCACGAAGGAACTTTTGACTTGGACCCAGACCCCTACTTATATAATGACGGCGTTTTAAAAATTCCCGGAGGGCCAAATTATAGTTCTGATTATGAAGGGGGCGGTGGCAGTATTACCATTACGAGCCTAAATATTGAAAATGGAACCGCATCGGGCACTTTTCATTTTAAAGCACTTTCATCATTCGGAACCACTGACGTCACCGACGGTGAGTTTAAGAACGTGCATCTCGAAACGGAGGTGCCAATTTCTGCACAAGTCAATGGGGAGGCTTTTAAGGCAATACTCGTAAATTCTGATTTAAGTGCTTCCCAAATATTTATAATTGGTTTAAATGTGAATGAGGCGGGTTTAATTTTGGAATTCCCAAATAACATTTCCCCTGGCAATTATGAATTCGGCCCCTCGACAAATCATAAAGGATTTTTTTACCCCGACTTTCAATCATCGGGTTATAAATCTGAATCGGGAACCCTAACTATCACCGAGTTCAATACCAACGCCAACATCATTAAAGGCACTTTCAGTTTTAGGGCCAAACCCAGAAATCCAGACGAACCCGATGTGACCTACGAAATTACTGCCGGAAGTTTTTCGGCAAAAATTGAATAGACGACGCTGTTGATTAATAAGCCCATTTGGAACATTCCAAGAAATCTGTTGATTGCTGGAAATGCTATTAAAGCGATTTCCCAAAACAGTGGGGCCGAATTAAAATTGTATCTAATTCTGGCACGAAACAGGCTGCTGCTTCAATCCGCGGGTCGGCAGTTCGATTCTTTTTAATTACAAATGTTAAATGTAGAATTGTACGCTCCCCGGAAAATCTGGTTTCAAACAAAATAGAGGCTTCTGCCTTAAAAGCCGGAATGTATTTTATAACCCTTACCACTTCAGAAGGAAGAGTCACCAAGAAATTCATTAAAAATTGATTTTCAATAAACAATCGGCAATACCCATTTTTTGATTTATTAGGTATCTTTACGGCAAAGTTTTTAAAGAGCCAGGCCATAAATGGAACTATATTATCCCTACCTAAAATCCCTACATCTCATCTTTATCATCACTTGGTTTGCAGGGCTTTTTTATATTGTTCGCCTTTTTGTGTACCAGATTGAAGCTTCGAAAAAACCTTCGCCCGACCGGGAAATCTTGGGCGAACAACTTAAAATTATGGCTTCCCGCTTGTGGAATATCATTACTTGGCCCAGTATGATTTTGGCCCTTTTCTTTGGAATTTGGCTCATTTCCATGCGGATGTTCTTTCTGGCCGACGCTTGGATGCAAGTAAAATTGGCTTTTGTATTGGGCCTGCTTTTGTACCACCTTAAATGCCACCAAATTTTTAAGCAACTGCAGCGCGGAACGGTAAAATTTACCTCAAACCAAATGCGGCTTTTTAACGAAATTCCCACCATTATCCTCTTTGCCGTGGTTTTTTTGGTTATTCTCAAAGACGCCACCAATTGGATTTACGGCACCGTTGGCATTATCGTTTTCGCCATTTTATTGATGATGGGCTATAAAATGTATAAACGGATCCGCGAAAAATAATTCCAAATTCTGAATTAAGAATTCTGAATTAAGATGGTTTAATTATTGCTATCTTTCTTCATCAAAAAAGGTACATGTACTTTTATAAAAAATCGCTCCGCACCCGAATTTTCCTTTCCATGTTGCTATTGGTTATTGGCGCTTCCGTGCTCATTGCGCTTGTAACGGTTTACCAATACAAACAAGAAGCACAGGATTATCATCGGGATCGGCTTTTGCGAAAGGAAGCGGCCATTCGCGAGAACATCAACTATATTTTAAAAACCACCACCTATCCCGTGGAAACGGAGCAGATTCCGTTGATTTTTAAGGATAAGATTTATGAAATAAAAGACATCCACAGTCTCGAGATATTTTTGTACGATCTGGAAGGAAACCTTTTAAAATCCTCCAAACCATCGTTTTTTAAAGATACCGTTTCGCCAAAAATGCCGGCCTTCGCCCTTGAAAAACTCCAAAACTCGCCTACAAAAAGTTATATAAAGGAATTCGAGGAAGGCGGGCAGAAATACCAATCGTCCTATACCTACATAACCGATAATTATTTTAAGCCCCTCGCCATTTTAAATTTGCCCTATATTGAGGACGACGGATTTATCACCAAAGAACTCACGGAATATCTTTACCGATTGGGGATTGCCTATTTCTTTATGCTTGTGGCGGCCATTACCATTTCCTATTTCCTTTCCAAATATATTACCCGCTCCTTAAAGGAAATAAGCGAAAAACTCAGCGAAACCCGCTTCGACACCCGAAACAAAAAAATATTGGTTAGCGACACGCCACAGGAAATTTCCCTCTTGGTAAATTCCTATAACGGAATGATCGATGAATTGGAAATTAGCGCCGCACAGCTCGCCGCCAGCGAACGCGAGACCGCTTGGCGCGAAATGGCAAAACAGGTGGCCCACGAAATCAAGAATCCGTTAACCCCCATGAGGCTTACCGTACAGAGCTTCCAACGGAAATTTGACTGCAACGACCCCGATGTGGACCAAAAGGTGGCGGAATATACCAACACCCTTCTGCAGCAGATTGATACCTTGAGCTCCATTGCTTCGGCCTTTTCAACTTATGCAAAAATGCCCGCGCAGCAGGACGAAACCTTGAACGTGGTTAAAATTAGCAAGCTCGCCCTCGATATTTTTAATGAAGATTACATCTATTTCTTTTCTGAAGAAGAAGAGGTGCGTGCACGATTTGACAGAACCCAACTGATTCGTGTAGTAACCAATTTGGTGAAAAACAGCATCCAATCCATAGAACAGAAAAAACCGGAACAGCCGCGAATTGAAGTTTCGGTAAAAACCGAAAACCAGTTTGTGCATATTTTAGTTTCCGATAATGGCATAGGCGTTCCCGAGGCCAATAAAACCTGCATTTTCGAGCCACAGTTCACCACAAAATCCAGCGGCATGGGGCTAGGCCTTGGAATGGTAAAAAATATAGTTGAAACCTATGGGGGCACCATCACCTTGGAATCTTCCACGGAAAGAACCACATTTAAAGTTTCATTTCCGGCGATGTTGTAAGTTTTAGTAGCTTTGTAGCTATTTGTGAAAGGAATGTCAGCCTGTCCCGATAGATGTCGAAGGCCGTTAACAATTCCGATTCTACAAACTTTTTTGCCAACAGACAGGCTTAGCGTGATCAATCAAAATATATTTCAACAAAATAGTGTTAAAATGAACTACCAAAACATACTTTCCGAAACCGAAAATGGCATCACCACAATTACCATCAATAGACCTTCAAAATTGAATGCACTGAACCGCGAAACCATTCAGGAATTGCACGATGCGCTGGAAAAGGCCGAAGATGCCCCAGAAACAAAGGTTGTTCTTATTACAGGAAGCGGCGAAAAGGCTTTTGTTGCAGGCGCTGACATCAGCGAATTTGCCGATTTCTCTGTGGAGGAAGGCGGAAAACTGGCCGCAAAAGGACAGGAACTGCTTTTCGATTTTGTGGCCAATTTTTCAAAACCCGTGATTGCGGCCGTAAATGGTTTTGCACTGGGCGGCGGCCTGGAACTGGCGATGGCGGCACATTTCCGCATTGCCTCTGAAAACGCCAAAATGGGACTCCCCGAAGTTTCACTGGGCGTAATTCCGGGCTACGGCGGCACCCAGCGTTTGCCGCAATTGGTAGGCAAAGGCCGCGCAATGGAAATGATTATGACCGCCGGAATGATCGATGCCAACCAAGCGCTGCAATATGGTTTGGTAAACCACGTAACCACGCCCGAGGAACTGCTTGAATTTGCCAAAAAAATTGCTGTAAAAATTATGAAAAATTCCCCCGTGGCCATCGCTTCGGCCATTCGCGCCATCAATGCAAATTATGAGGATGGCGAAAATGGTTTTGAAGTGGAGATTGAGGAATTCGGCAATTGTTTTGGAACCGAGGACTTTAAGGAAGGCACACAGGCGTTTCTTGAAAAACGAAAAGCGGATTTTCCGGGAAAGTAATTTTTTAGCCATTATTTAAATTGCTTTTGTATTTTACAACACGTAAAAACCTAAACAATTTAACTAATGAGAAAAATTTTATTCTTAGTGCTATTCTTTTGCACTTATGTTTCCAATTCCCAAGAAATTTCTATTAAAACTACCCAAAGCGACGTTTTTAAAGACGACAAAAAACACACCGAACTTTTGTATTCCGAAGGCGACGGCCAAGGGGGTTTTGTGACCGTGCGCGTCTATTTCAGCGGCATGATGCGATGGCCCAAAGGCTATTATATTGAACACTACGACAAAAACCTAAAACTTTTAAAGGAAACCGAAATTGAAAGAAAGGATAACGACTTTCAAGGTTTAATGATTGATGGGGACAAGGTGTATATTATGGAAACGGCCTATGTGAAAGACGCCGATGTTCTGAACTTCAACGTGTTGGAATCGAGCCTTGGAGAGCTTCAATTTACGCCCAAAACCCTCTTCAGTCTGCCGGAAGAAGACGTGAAACGCTATTTTGGCATCGGCATCGGCATTTTCTTTATTGATAACGGCTGGAGCCAAATGGACCGTGGCGCCTTTGGGGAGGTGACCTTCTCAAAAAACAAAAACTTTTTTGCGGTCAATTTCGACATAAAGGACAAAGAGGCCCAGACCCAACTGCTGTACGTTTTTGATAAAAACCTGAATAAAGTTTTCCAAAAGGAATTTAAAAGGGATATTAAGGATAAGTTTTTTATTTATGAAAATGTGGACGTAGATGATACCACGGGCGATATTTTCCTGTTGGGGAAAGTTTTTGAAAATGAATCCCGAAAGTCAAAAAAGGACGGAAAGGCCAACTATCATTACGAACTCCATAAAATAAACGCCACCGGTGAAACGCAGACCAGCTTCAAGACCGACGAGAATTTTGTTGGCTCGCTCTATACGCTTCGCAGCGACAAAACCATTAGCTGCGCCGGTTTTTATTCGGAAAAAAACGACCATAGATACAAAGGCGTTTGCCGATTCAATTTGGATCCCAACACGTTGAGCGCTACCCAAAAATCGTTTATGCCCTTTTCGGCTGAGTTTGTAAACGATAAATACGGAAAGGCCAAGGACAAAGAGCTTAAAAATTTAACCATGCGGAGCATTCACCTTGCGCCCAATGGCGATATTGTTTTAAATGCCGAGGAATTCTACATTACGCAGCACACTTCCATGTCGCCAAATGGCGGCGTTAGCACCCGAACGACCTATCATTATGACGATATCGTTACGGTGAAAATAAATCAGGAAGGCAACTTGGTTTGGGCCCGAAACATCAACAAAAGGCAAGCTACCTCTGGGGCCCAAATGGAATACCTCTCCTTCGCCTCCAGCATTTTGAATGAGGATACCTATTTATTTATAAACTGTTCCGATAAAATAAGGACAATCAGCAACGACCGTTTGGAATTTAAGGAAGGAAAATCGCTATTCGCCGTTAAAATTGACGCTAACGGAAAATATACCTACAAGGAAATTTTAGGCGAAAAGGATTCTGAAGTACCCTTTTTTATCCGGCAGGGAACCCACACCACAACAGACGGGCGCGAAATGGTTTTTGTGGGTAGAAAGAAGTCGAAAAAGCAATTCCTTAAACTCAATATTCAATAATAGGTTTTGATAGTTTGGGAACAATTCCAACTTAAAAAGGATTATTTCCAAAGAATATAATTAACTTTGAAGAATACCCATCTTCAAAGTTAGTTTATGCCCGAAAATTTCCTGAAAGGCCGTGGCGCCCAGAAAAATGTGCGCAACCGTTTCTTCGAAAACAGCCACGAAGTGCTGGATGATTTTTTGAATTTCTGTGAAGCGGAAGGCGAAGAGGCCGATAAAAACAAAACAAATTACATTGAGGTTTTTCCAAAGACCTTTGTAAACAAAGTGGAAAGCCCCGATGTAGGTATGGGGTTTTCGGCCAATCCGTATCAGGGTTGCGAGCACGGCTGCGTGTATTGTTACGCGCGCAACAGTCACGAATATTGGGGCTACGGCGCCGGGCTTGATTTTGAGCGCAACATACTTTTCAAAAAAAATGCTCCGCAACTTTTGGAGGAAAAAATAATGGCAAAAAGTTGGCAGGGCGAAACCATCGTTTTTTCAGGTAATACCGACTGTTACCAACCACTGGAACGCAAACTTGAAATCACCCGGAAATGTTTGGAAGTAATGTTGAAATGGAAGCACCCAACGGGCATCATCACCAAAAATTCACTGATATTGCGCGACCTCGCTATTTTAAGAGAGATGGCAAAGCTGAAGATAATTTCGGTAAATATCTCCATCACCTCCCTTTCCGAGGAAACGCGCAGGTTGCTGGAACCACGTACGGCCAGCATCAAACAACGGTTAAAGACCGTGGAGACACTTGCAGCGAATGGCATTCCCGTTCGGGTAATGATGGCGCCAATTATTCCTTCATTGAACAGCCACGAAATCCTTCCCTTGGTAAAAAAGGTTGCAGCACTCGGCGCAGTGGATGTTGGCTACACCATCGTCCGCTTGAATGACCAAATTGCCGAAATTTTTAAGGATTGGGCATACAAAACCATTCCAGATAGGGCCGAAAGGATATTAAACCAAATTGCCGAATGTCACGGCGGCAATCTCAACGACAGCAATTGGGGAAGGCGCATAAAGGGCGAAGGCACTATCAGCGAGCAAGTGAGGGATACAATGGCAATAGGAAAAAAGAAATATTTGAAAGACAGGAAACTTGAACCATTGGACAATTCACTTTTTCTGCAACTTAAGAATCCACAGTTAAAATTATTTTAAACTTCTCCGTGCGCTCTGTGCCTCTGTGAGCAAAAATATACACAGAGAACACAAAGTTTTATTTCTTTCCTTCCCATTCCGCATAAAATTGGTGCAGAAATTTTTCCATAAAAACGTGTCTCTCCTCCGCAATTCTTCGTCCAGTTTCGGTATTCATCCGGTTTTTTAAAAGGAGGAGTTTTTCGTAAAAATGATTGATGGTCGGCGTATTTGACGCTTTGTATTCTGCAGGCGTCATTTTTAGATTCGGCTTTATTTCGGGGTCGTACAATTTTCTGTTTTTGAAACCGCCGTAATTAAAAGTGCGCGCGATGCCAATGGCCCCAATGGCATCAAGCCTGTCGGCATCCTGCACCACGGCCAATTCCGGGGAATGGAAATGGTTTGAAAAATTGCCGCCCTTAAAGGAGACGTTCGCTATAATTTTTATAATATGATCAATTTTTTCTTCGGAAAGGTTCTGGGAATTTAAGAATCGGCGCGCCTTTTTAGGTCCAACCGTTTCATCGCCCCCGTGGAATTTTGAATCGGCAATGTCGTGAAGCAATGCGCCAAGGGAGACGATGGTTCTATCAACTTTTTCACTTTCGGAAATGAGCAGTGCATTTTTATAGACCCGTTCAATATGGAACCAATCGTGGCCACCTTCGGCGTTTTTTAATTCATCTTTAACGAATGTGATTGTTCGCTGGATTATTTCATCCGAAGAAAATAAAGCCATTATTTATGGATTTTTGAAATAATGGTTGCTTCCACTTTGTCAATTAAGGCTTCCACCTCATAATCGGCAATCTTGATGGCCGGATGCGCCGTCATTTCCAACCGCACGCCCATTTGTATGGGGAACATTCCCCACCGTTGCAATTTCCATGAATTGTTGAAGGTTACGGGAACCACATAGCCATCCGGAATTTTTTTGAAAAGCGTTTGCAAACCGGTTCTTTTAAAAGGTTTTGGAATTCCGGTTTTGCTGCGTGTTCCTTCGGGAAAAATAACACCGCTCCGTTTAAATTTCTGAAGGTATTTTGAAAATTTCACCATTTCAACGATGGCCTGCCGTGGGTTTTTTCGGTCTATCAAAATACTGCCGCCGTGCCGCAGGTTATAAGAAATGGAGGGAATGCCCTTGCCCAATTCCACTTTGGAAATGAATTTTGGGTGATATTTTCGCAAATACCAAACAATGGGCGAAATATCCCACATACTTTGATGATTCGAAACAATAAGTATGGGCACGTTATTGGGAATACTTGTGTGAATATCTATTTTAAAAGTGGTTCCCAAAACATTCAAACACCGCAGCAGCGACCAATTTAGGTAATCCACACTTTTTTTATGGGCTTCATAACCGAACCAATTAAAACACACCCATTGAACGGGATGAAAAACCACGATGGTTAACCCAAAAAGCAGATAGAACAAGGCCGAAAACGGATAGCTTAAAATTTTTAAAAGTACGTTCATCGCGTTCAAAAATAAGAAAACCGCCTTGAAGAAAGACGGTTTTTGTCAGTACAAATTTTCAGGAATCGATTTTGAAAATTCAATGCTTCGATTTCAATTTTGATTTCGATTTATTTTTAAGGGTATTCCTATCGATATAAATATAATTGTAAATACAAAGACCCACGATCACCAACCAAAAGGCCCGATACCACCAATCGTTTATTTCCTTTCCGAAAAGGTGCGAAACTTTTGGATTTTGGTAAACATTGAAAAGCAAAGCTCCCAAAGCCAAAATTCCGATAATGATTGTCAGTGGTTTGGTCATTTTCATTCTTTCGGACAAATAAAGATTTTTAGCAATATTCGTTATAAGCGCCCTTTAGATTTTCGGCGATCATTTGTGCAGGTCGGCCTTCAATGTGATGGCGCTCGAGCATGTGTACCAATTCACCATTTTTAAAAAGCGCCATAGCGGGGGAACTTGGCGGGAAAGGAACCATATGGGCCCTTGCGGCATCCACGGCTTCGCGGTCAACGCCTGCAAAAACGGTAACCAAATGGTCGGGCTTGTGGTTATTTTGGAGCGACATAGCGGCTCCCGGACGCGCATTGGCGGCGGCACAACCGCAAACGGAATTCACTACTACCAAAGTGGTTCCCTTCTTCTTCAAGGCTTCATCAACTTCATTGGCGGTATGCAATTCGGAAAAACCTACTCGGGTAAGGTCTTCGCGCATCGGTTTTACTAATTCGGATGGATACATATTTTTCTGTTTTTTATTACTATTATTTTCGTGTTTGCAAAGGTACTAATTCTATTGGTTAAAAATTCCAAATAGCTGGATGGGAAATTCCAGATCACAAACTCAAAATCACAAATAATTTTCCAAAACCAATCACAAAAACTGCCCGTCGTGTCTCTGGCAGGCAGATTCGATAAACTATCAACCCTTTTGGTCCCCATAGCCCTGTCTGCCGACAAGCAGGTATCGGGATATAATTTGGTTTTGGTTTTTATTTGGAATTTGTGATTTGAAATTTGGCACTTTAAATAGTTACCTTTGTCGACGCTAAAAAAGAAAAATTACACTTGTATGCTTCGTTGGTTATTGGCCGTTCTTGGATATGCACTTTACCGTTTTCCCGGCGCTATTATTGGTTTTATTTTGGGAAGCTTGCTGGACAATGTTAGCGTAAAAGGCAAAACCTTCCAAACTTCCTTTGGTACCTCACAGCAGCAAGTTACCCCCGCCGATTTTGAACTGCACCTTCTTTCCCTGGCCTCTTTGGTAATAAAAGCCGATGGCCAAGTGAGCCAGACCGAACTGGATTATGTGCGTCAATATTTTGTGCAGGCCTACGGTAAGGATCGCGCCAATGCAACCTTTAAAATTTTTAATGAGGTCATCAAAAAAAGGGAGATTTCGGCCCAAAACATTTGCGATCTGTTGCGGCAACGCACCCGCTACGAAACGCGCTTGCAGATCCTTCATTTTTTGTTCAGCATAGCCAATTCCGATGGCAACGTTTCCACTCCCGAGGTTAACGAGATTAATAGAATTTCTGGTTTTTTAGGAGTCTATGCCCGCGATTTCGAAAGCATTAAGGCGATGTTTTTCAAAAATCCCGACAGTGCCTATAAAATTTTAGAGATTGACAGAACTGCCACCATCCCCGAGATAAAGGCCGCTTACCGAACGATGGTAAAAAAATACCATCCGGACAAACTGCAGCACATGGACGCGGCGCACCAAAAAGGTGGCGAGGAAAAATTCCGAAAAGTGCAGGAGGCGTACGAGCAGCTCCAAAAAGAACGCGGTTTTTAAAATTCCCCTTCCGGCTATAATCATTTTCTAACTTAAACTAATTGACACAAATTAGACGCGCAACTATTTTTAGCTTAGACTAAAAATAAATAATAGGTATCTAAAAATATATTTTTACTTTTGTGCCTATGTTTACATTAGCCGAAGAAAATTACCTAAAAACCATTTTCCATTTAGAGTTGGAAAATGAAGGCGAAATAAGCACCAACGCCATTGCCGAAAGTATGGACACCAAACCTTCGTCGGTAACCGATATGGTGCAGAAACTGGCCGAAAAGAAAATGTTGGTTTACAAGCGATATAAAGGCGCACAACTTACGGAGAAAGGTCGAAAATTAGCGGCCAGCGTAATTAGAAAGCACCGTTTGTGGGAAGTGTTTTTGGTTGAAAAACTGAATTTCCACTGGGATGAGGTCCACGAAATCGCCGAACAGTTGGAACATATTCAATCAGACGAACTCATCAGCCGTCTTGACCAATTTTTGGGCAGCCCCGATTTCGATCCCCACGGAGATCCCATTCCCGATAAACACGGAATTTTAAAGCGAACCGAGAAAAAATTGCTTTCGGAAATTGACAAAAACCAACAAGGCGTTTGCGTGGGCGTAAAAGAAAGCAGCCCGGAATTCCTGCAATATCTCGACAAAAAGAAAATAAGCATCGGCACCAAAATCAAGGTTTTGGGCAAGGAATTTTTTGACGGATCGATGATCATTCAAGTGGGAAGCGAGCAATTTTTCGTTTCCCACAAAATAGCCGAAAACCTATTTGTTCAAATTCAGGAATAGCCATGGTTCGAGGAAGTCATAAATCTTTGGAAGAAGTCCACGGCACAATCGAAACCACTGGGAAAAAATCACCCTGGAAACGGTTGCTCGCCTTTTTGGGCCCCGCCTATTTAGTGAGCGTGGGCTATATGGACCCCGGAAATTGGGCCACCGATATTGCGGGAGGAAGCCAGTTTGGCTATACCCTTATTTGGGTATTGTTGATGAGCAACATAATGGCCCTTTTGCTCCAAAGCCTGTGCGCGCGTTTGGGCGTGGTCCGCGGCCGCGATTTGGCACAAGCCTCTCGCGAAGCCTATAACCCATTCGTAAATTTTTTGCTATACATTTTGGCCGAGATTGCCATTGTGGCCTGCGACCTCGCAGAGGTTATCGGGATGGCAATAGGTTTAAATCTACTGTTCGGACTGCCTATGATCTGGGGGGTAACCATCACGGCGCTCGATACGTTTTTATTGTTATTTCTTTTGAATAAAGGCATGCGGAAAATGGAGGTTTTCATTATTGGCCTTATTTTCATAATTGGGGTTTCCTTTGTAGTTGAAATGTTTTTTGCCCAACCCGATATAGGCGAATTAATGGCCGGATTCATTCCCTCCTTGCCCAACAGCACCGCGCTGTATATCGCAATCGGAATTATTGGCGCTACGGTGATGCCCCACAATTTGTATCTACATTCTTCCTTAGTCCAATCCCGAAAAATTGAACGTACCAAAAAAGGAATAAAACAGGCGCTAAAATTCAATTTTATAGATTCGGCCATCGCCCTGAACCTCGCCTTTTTTGTGAATGCCGCCATTTTGATTCTCGCGGCAGCGGTTTTTTATAAAAATGGAATGTATGAGGTTGCCGAAATACAGGATGCGCACGCCTTGTTAGAACCATTGTTGGGTTCCAGTTTGGCACCGGCCTTTTTCGCCATTGCGCTTATCGCTGCCGGACAAAGTAGTACCCTAACCGGCACACTTGCCGGACAAATTGTAATGGAAGGCCACTTAAATTTACGCATTCAACCCTGGGTCCGCAGGTTGATAACGCGAATGCTGGCAATAATTCCTGCGCTATTTACGGTTATTTATTTTGGCGAGAGCGGCACGGGAAAATTATTGGTTTTGAGCCAAGTGGTGCTTAGTTTGCAGCTTGGTTTTGCCATCATTCCGTTAATCCATTTTGTGAGCAGCAAAAAGTTAATGGGGGAATTTTCCATAAAACTGCCGCTTCAAATTGCCGCTTGGCTAATCACCATCGTGATTGTGGGGCTAAACGCAAAATTGGTTTTTGATGAAATCGCGGGCTGGCTCACTACCGTTGAAAACCCTATTTATATCTGGACACTGGTCGTACCGGTAGCCATTGGGGCGGCCATTTTGCTATTATATATCACCTTCAAAAATACCTCGCACACCCAAAAATCTGAAAAACGAAAAATGGTGCCGCACATACTCGATGCCAAAGTGGAGGAACTGGCGCAACCGCTTTCCTATAAAAAAATCGCCATTCCCGTTGATTTTTCAACCTCGGATGAAAAAAGTATTTCGGCCGCGCTGCAACTGGGCGGAAGAAAGGCCGAATATACCTTAATTCATATCGTGGAAACTCCCGGAGCAATGATCTACGGCGACGAAATTGACGATTACGAAACGGAAAGCGACGAGGCGTTTTTGAACACCTACAAACAAAAAATGCTTGAAAAAGGCTTTAAAGTTTCGGTGGAGTTGGGCTTCGGTTCCCCAAAAAGGCAAATTCCCAAAATCGTGAATGCCTCCGATTTTGACCTTTTGGTCTTGGGGGGTCACGGTCATTCGGGCTTTAAGGATTTGTTGTTCGGCACGACAGTTGACAGCGTTCGGCATAAAGTGAAAATTCCGGTTTTCATTGTTTAAACACAAAATACACTTGTCTTTTTTTCCCTTTCTTTTTAATATCTTTAAAATTGAAAAAACCGAAAACCATGAAAAATTCAGTGTATGCCCTTCTAATGTTGTTTTCCGTTATTGCTTTCGGGCAGGAAGATTCCGCAGAAACTCCAAAAATTGCCATAAAAATTCCGTTGGGAGAAACGGTGGTCATCAAGGGAATTGCGGTGAAATTTGTGGAGGTTTTGGAAGATTCCCGCTGCCCCACTGGCGTAACCTGTATTTGGGCGGGAAGGGCCATCGTGAAAGTTGAAGTAGGCAGTAACGGCAACAAACGGGAAAAAACGCTCATTTTTGGCGAAACCAAACGCGGAGAAACCAAGGATACCAATCTGTATAGTTCTTCTGAATTTGCTATTAATGGATTGACATTGAATCCATATCCATCCTCCGAAAATTCAAATAATAAGAAAACCTATGAATTGCTAATTTGTGAAGAGAAGAACATCGCTAATTAATGGCACCCGCAATCCTTCTTGCCGCATTTCGTCTTTCCGCCGTCCAAAGTGTTGCTCGCTCTTTGGCGTGATTCAAAAATGGGATTCCAAACAAACTTTTTAAGCAAAAAGCCCGCTGCGATGGAAAACGTTATTAAAACCAAAATTGTTTGCATAGTGCAAAGATACCCTAAAGATTACTCTTTTCCCAAAATACTGTAATTTCTGAAAAATTGGCGGGCCAAGGTGCTTCCGTTTTAATGGAAGCTACATTTGCTGCAATCGGAATGATCGCCGGGCTTATTTCTTTTTTTCTCCGTTTGGAACGGATTATAGATAAACTTCGTAATAAGATAGCACACTGCCAAAAGGAAGGTTATAAAAACAAGAACAGATTGCATCATCCAAACATTTTTTATTTTAAAAATTGATAGGCCGCTAAAGCAACCACATAGGCAATGGCGCTCATCACCACCAATTGCCACAAAGGCCACTTCCAACTGTTGGTTTCTTTTTTCACAATGGCCAAGGTGCTCATACATTGCATGGCAAAGGCATAAAACAACAATAAAGAAACGCCGCTCGCAAAGTTAAAAAGCGGGCCGCCCAAAATGGGGTTTATTTCTGCGGCCATCCGGCTTTTAATGGTCTGTTCGTCATCGCTTCCCACGCTGTAGATGGTGGCGAGCGTACCTACAAAAACTTCGCGGGCGGCAAAGGAACTCACTATGGCAATGCCAATTTTCCAGTCGTAACCCAAAGGGCGGACCGCCGGTTCAATGGCGTGGCCGATACGACCGATATAGGAATGTTCCAATTTAAAGGACTCAACATGGTTTTCAATATCGGCTTCGGTGAATGGTTGGCCAGCATATTCGGCCCGAACTATTTCTTCTGCCCGATTGAATTTTCCGGGTCCATAGGAAGCGAGCACCCATAGAATAATGGAAATCGCCAAAATGATCTTTCCGGCGCCAAACACAAATGCTTTCGTTTTCTCGACTACGGTTATCAACACGTTCTTTGGAAGCGGAAGCTTGTAATTGGGCATCTCGACCACAAAAAAACTTTTGGAACGGATCCTGAGAATTTTATCTAACAAATACGCCGAAAAAATGGCCGCCCCAAACCCGAGTATGTACATAAACATGAGCGTGAGCCCTTGAAGGCTGAAGATGCCGAGCACGCGCGTGTCAGGAATTACCAAGGAAATGATGATTAAGTAAACGGGCAATCGCGCCGAGCAAGTCGTAAAGGGCGTAACGAGAATGGTAATGAGGCGCTCCTTCCAGTTTTCAATATTGCGCGTGGCCATAATGGCCGGAATGGCGCAGGCGGTACCCGCAACTAAGGGCACCACGCTTTTGCCGCTCAAGCCGAAACGCCGCATAATTCTGTCCATTAAAAAAACAACCCGGCTCATATAGCCCGTTTCCTCCAATATGGAAATGAAAAGAAAAAGAAAAGCAATCTGCGGAATGAAAATAACAATGCCGCCCAGACCCGGTATAATTCCCTCGGCTATCAGATTGGTAAAATCGCCCGCGGGCAGCGAATTTTTGGTCCATTCGCTGAGCGAGGCGAAGGTGCTGTCTATAAAATCCATCGGGTAACTGCTCCAGTCAAAAATGGCCTGAAAAATCAACAGCAGGATGGCGAAGAAAATTACATATCCCCAAACTTTATGGGTAAGAACCCGATCCAAGCGGCTTCGAAGGTCCTTGGCATTGGCGGTATCTATATGTAGGGTTTCTTTGAGGGTTTCGTTTATAAATTGATAGCGGGCCACCGTTTCCTTTTGTTGGAGACGTTTTAGATTGCTAACTGACTCGGTTTGAAAGGAAGCCACGCCCTTTAGCTCGTTCCGATCCAATTTTCCAAAATTCACATCCTGTGTAATTACCAGCCAAAGTTTGTAGAGGTCTTGATTGGGGAAGGCCTTTCGCAACCGGTCAAAATACTCCGGTGAAATACTGGATGCGTTCAGGCTGGGCTTGGTGGAGAGCTGATTGTAGTTTTCAATCAATTCCTTTAAATAATCGAACCCCAGATTTTTTCGGGAACTGATGAGCGCAATTTTTGTCTTTAATTTTTCTTCCAACAAGGGAATATCAAGCGAAATGGCTTTGCGCTTCATCCTATCGGCCATATTAATGGCAAG
Organism: Aequorivita sp.; assembly: GCA_048268785.1. GTDB lineage: Bacteria > Bacteroidota > Bacteroidia > Flavobacteriales > Flavobacteriaceae > Aequorivita. Next base: position 387,504 of record JBLWUV010000002.1, on the reverse strand, counting down.
AATCGTGGGAATTCCCAAATCCTTAATTTGGGTGAAAAGTAGCAGGTTTCGCTTAAGGTTTTCAATATCGGCAACCACTACTGCAACATCGGGAAAATCTTTATCGTTTTTGTTCAACAACAGTTCAATCACCACATTTTCATCGAGCGAGGAAGCATTCAAACTATAGGTGCCGGGCAAATCCAGCACGTGCACCTTGCAACCACGGCCAAATTTGCAGGTGCCCTGTTTTTTTTCCACCGTGATGCCGGGATAGTTGCCCACTTTTTGGTTCAGCCCGGTAAGACGGTTAAAAACAGAGGTTTTTCCCGTATTCGGATTGCCCACGAGGGCCACGTTTATGTGTTTTGCCATGCTTATTATATCAAATCAATTTCAATCTTGCTGGCCGTTTCCCTGCGAATGGCCAAATGGCTTCCGTTGATGTTGAGATACAAGGGATCGTTGAAAGGTGCCGTTTGGACCAGACTAACCTCATTTCCGGGCAAACAGCCCATCTCCAAAAGCTTAAGGGGAACCACTTCTACCGAAAATTCCTTGATTATTCCACGCTGGCCTTTTTTAAGTGAAGCGATTGTAAGGACCATTTTTATTTAGATTGATTTTAAACAAGGCAAAAATAACGGAAAAAAAGGACGTGGCGAAAGATGTCGTTGAATTTTTGCGGTCGTGGAAGCGCAGCAGAACTAAATTAATCCTCCCGTTTCAAAATTTGTATGTCCTCCAATAGTTTTTGGATCGCTTCGGGATCTGTGCCATCATAAAACCCGCGAATGCGCCTTTTTTTATCGACCAGTACGAAGTTTTCGGTATGGATTAGGTCATATTCCTCGAACGGCACGTCCTTCGCGGCGAGATAGGATTTTCTTGCCAAATCATAAATTTCCTTTTTATTACCGGTTACCAAATTCCATTTGGCATCGATCACCCCTTTTTCCATAGCATATTTTTTTAACTGGGGAACGCTGTCTATTTCCGGTGTAACCGTGTGCGAAAGTAGTAGCACCTCATCATCATTCTTCAATTTTTGCTGAATTTGAACCATATGGTCCGTCATAATGGGACAAATGGTTTGGCAGGTAGTAAAAAAGAAATCGGCTACATAGATCTTGTCTTTGTAATTTTTTTGGGTAATGGTTTGTCCGTTTTGGTTGGTAAGACTAAAATCGGCAATGGTATGATATTTTTTTACATATTGAAGGGTCGTATCTACCAATTCCTTGCTAACATCGGCCGGTTGATAGATTTTAAGGGATTCCTCGGGTTTCATTACCTGGTAAAAAGTGGTAATAATGATGGCCGAAAGCACCGTGAGCACCACGGCAAAAAATTTATATTTTCTAAAAAAGGCAAGCATTGCGTTAAATTTTGGACTCCCAAACAAGATTTCGGGCAAAATTAAATGCTAAAACTTACAAATTGAATACATTTAACATCCTAATTTTCTGTTGAAATGTGTCTTCCCATCGGTGTCTTTCCGGACCTTCAAAATTTTCCCCACGTTTCAGCATCAACACATTTTCTAAAACCGTAGCAATGAAAGCACTATTACTCCCCCTGTTCCTATTACTCACCTTCACTTCCCTTTCCCAAAACTTTGACTTGGATAATATTAGCGAGGCTGAGGCCAAAGCTGCCACTGGTTGGTTTGGGCAAAGCATCAATTTGAATACCGGCAATTATGATTTAAAATACCAACGTTTGGAGTTGAACGTAAACCCCGCCCAACCCTTCATTTCGGGAAAGATAACCTCCCATTTTATTGCCAAGGAAAATATGAACACCATCACTTTTGAACTGGTGGACAATATGACGGTTTCGCAGGTCACCCAACGCGGCACGCCCCTTTCCTTTTCACAGAACAATAATGATGAAGTGGTGATAACGCTGCCCCAAATGCAAAATCAAAATGTTTTGGATTCGCTTTCAGTCAGTTATTCGGGAAACCCTATAAGTTCAGGTTTTGGTTCGTTTGAGGTGGACACGCACAATGGCGATCCGGTAATGTGGACTCTCTCCGAACCTTTTGGCGCCAAAGCGTGGTGGCCTTGCAAACAGGACCTGAACGACAAAATTGATATGATCGATGTTTATATTACCACTCCCCGGTTTAATGCTTCCAACGAGGAATATGTAGCGGTTGCTAACGGCCTGGAATTGAGCCAAACCATAAACGGAAGCAACAAAACCACACATTATCGACACCAATATCCCATTCCAGCCTATTTGGTGGCCATTGCGGTCACCAATTATACGGTCTATTCGCATACGGTGGACAACAATGGCGATCCCTTTGAAATCGTAAACTACATTTATCCCGAAGATTTGGGTTATGCGCAACAGCGAACCCCGGTTACCGTTGACATTATGAATTTATACGCCAATCTTTTTGAGCCCTACCCGTTCGCCAATGAAAAGTACGGCCATGCGCAATTTGGCTGGGGCGGCGGCATGGAGCACACCACCGTTTCCTTTATGGGCGGTTTGGGCCGAGGGCTGATTGCCCACGAACTGGGCCACCAATGGTTTGGCGACAAAGTTACATGTGGCAGCTGGCAGGACGTTTGGTTGAATGAGGGCTTCGCTACCTATTTGGCCGGTATGGTCATTGAAAATTTTGATGGAAACACCGATTTCAGAAATTGGAAACAGGACCAAATTTGGTCGATAACCCAAGAAGTTGGTGGATCGGTGTATGTTCCGGCTCAGGATACTACCTCCGTGAACCGCATTTTCAGTAGCAGACTTACCTATAATAAAGGTTCGATGGTTCTGCATATGCTTCGCAAAAAATTGGGCGATGCAATTTTCTTTCAAGGATTAAAGGAGTATCTGTCCGATCCGGCATTAGCCTATGGCTATGCAAAAACTCCCGATTTAATTCGAAACATGGAAAATGCAAGCGGTGAAAATCTCTCTGAATTTTTTCAAGATTGGATCTATGGCGAAGGCTATCCGCGATACACCGTTCGCTGGAATCAGGGAAATGGGCCCGCCACCATAAATGTAAAAATCTCGCAGACGCAAAGCCATCCTTCGGTTTCGTTCTTTGAGGTTCCGGTGCCTTTGCGACTTATTGGAACACAGGGCGAAACCCTAAACCTGGTTTTGGACAACACCTCGAACGGCCAAACCTTCCAACCCGCAGTTGGGTTTACGGTGCAAAGCGTTCAATTTGATCCGGAAAAGGATATTATTTCCAATAACAATTCCGTGGTTTTGGACACCGAAACCTTTTTGCCCGATCCACAATTGTCGCTTTATCCCAATCCTACTTCGGGGATCGTTCACATTCAAAAACCGGTTTCCCTAAACGTAAATGGAATAAAAATTTTCAATGCTTTGGGACAACTGCTCTATTCGAACGACTATTCCGAAACCTTGGATGTTTCCAAATATCCAAATGGGCTGCTTTTTATTCATGTAGAAACGGACCAGGGCGTAATCAACAAAACCATAATCAAGGAATAAAACCTACAGTTTGGCTTTAAACATCCCAAATGAAATTGCAAATAAGCGGGAACTCTCCCGCTTATTTTTTTTGCACGCGGTAAAAGATTACTTTTGTGCGATTTTTTTATAAAACCGCCACATTGGCAAGGCCCCCTATTTTAGGCCCGATTTTGGCAACACAAAATTTTTTATTGAGCCAATAAACCAGAAAAGAAAGTATGAGTCCATTTTTTGTTAAAGCCATCCAACTTATTTTAAGTCTTTCCATATTGATTGTGCTCCACGAACTGGGGCATTTTATACCCGCAAAATTGTTCAAGACCCGAGTGGAAAAATTCTATCTTTTCTTTGATGTGAAATTTTCCTTGTTCAAAAAGAAAATCGGAGAAACGGTTTATGGAATTGGCTGGCTTCCGTTGGGAGGTTACGTGAAAATTGCCGGAATGATCGACGAAAGCATGGACAAAGAACAAATGGCAGGCCCACCCCAACCCTGGGAATTTCGAAGCAAGCCGGCCTGGCAGCGACTAATAATTATGTTGGGCGGAGTTACGGTAAATATTATCGTGGGCTTCGTTATCTATATGGGAATCCTCTATTTCTACGGAAGAAATATTACCACCAATGAAGATATTCCACAGGGCTTCTCGGTGACCGAGCAATTCCGTGAATATGGTTTTCAAGACGGTGACCACATTTTGGCAGTAAATGGCGAGCCTTTGGAAGACGTTATGGAAATTAACCGGTATATTTTTCTTCGCGATGTTTCGCAGGTAGAAGTAAAACACGCCGATGGTTCCGTTGAAACACTTTCCGTTCCCGAGGACGCGGGAACAAAAATGTTTCAAAATGACACCCATTTTCCGTTTATGCCGCGACAGAATTTAATTTTGGATTCTATTTGGAAGGACTACCCTGCGGAAAAGGCGGGTCTTCAAAAATCCGATCGCATTGTTTCCATCAACGGCGAAGATGTAGGTTATCTGGACGAGTTTGAAAAAATAGCCAAGGCGAATAAAGGCAAGGAAAACACCTTGGTGGTGGCTCGGGGCAATTCTTTGGATACCTTAACGGTGGTTCCCGATGAAAAAGGAACTTTTGGAGTTTCCTTTTCCCGAAACGAACTTGTATCCCAACTTGGCAAAACCGAAATACGCTATACCTTGGGCGAAAGCATTGTTGGCGGGTTTGGTTTTGGGTTCAACACTTTGAAGGATTATGTGAAGCAATTTAAGTATGTATTCACAAAAAAAGGTGCGACCCAAGTAGGCGGCTTTGGTGCCATTGGCAATCTTTTCCCCGACGCGTGGGACTGGCAAAGTTTTTGGGCCACTACGGCATTAATTTCCATTATTTTAGCTTTTATGAACATACTTCCCATTCCGGCCTTGGATGGGGGCCACGTCATGTTTCTGCTCTACGAAATCGTGACCGGCCGAAAACCGAACGATAAGTTTATGGAATATGCGCAAATGGTGGGATTCTTTATTTTGATAGCCTTAGTGCTTTTCGCCAACGGAAACGATATCTATCGTTGGTTGTTTGAATAGCCCATTTTTCGTTGGTGGCCGGATAAAAATTTCTTTTTTGGAGATTATTGATGACATTGCTGCTCCCTTTTCGATATGTTATCAATTGGCAAATACTCATTTTCGGCCAACGAAAATTAAATTGGATTGAAGGCACATTTCCTTTGACCGAAAAAATAATACCTTATATCTTAAGTTGGACGAAAATTTTATTTGGATTGTAGATAAATTGTATCTTTCTGTATTGTTTCAAACCCAATGCAAGATCCAAGCATCCAAAGAAATAGAGAAGATTTGTCATTGACAAAAACGGCAGTACTCATTAAAAAGAATGATGCCGCCACCTTAAAGAACCTTTATAAATCAAACTTTGCCAAGGTGAGGCGTTACGTGCTGCGCAATAGTGGCGATGAACAGGCAGCAAAGGATGTGTATCAAGAAGCATTTGTGGCTATGTGGATAAATATTAAGAACGATAAATTTTCCGCGGAAAGCGAAAACGCCATCAACGGTTATCTTTTCCAGATTGCAAAATACAAATGGCTGGACCAGGTGCGCTCCTTAAAATATAAAAACACCACCTTCATTAACCGCGAAATTGAATTCGAGGCCCCCAATACGGCCGAGGCCGAATTGGAAAACAAAAGAATAGGAATTATCATGGATTCCATTGAAAAACTGGGCGAACGGTGCCAGCTTTTGCTGAAGCTTTTTTATTTTGAACGCCGTCCGTATCGCGAAATAGCCGATATAATGGCCATGGACGAGGCTTCGGCGCGGAACGCAAAATATCGTTGCCAGGAACAACTAAAAAAATTGACCCAAACTATCCCCGATGAACCTAAATAGAAACAATCCCGACACTCAAGAAACCCAAGAGCTGATTGACGCCTACTTGATGGATGGACTTTCCCCCGAAGAAAAAGCGGAAGTGGAACAGCAAATGAGGCTATTTCCAGATTTCCGAAATCAAGTGGAGGTGCAGTCTATGCTTAGTAGGGGCATCGAGGAATTCCATTTAAAAAATTCCCTGAATGAATTTCACGAAGAAATGGCGGGCGCGGAACGGAAGAAACGGTATTCTTATACTTGGTTGGCATTGGCAGCTTCTGTTTTGATCCTAATCGGGTTAGGCACTTGGGCCATTCTTGGAACCAGCAATTCGCCCCAAAAGATTTTTGCGGCAACCTTTAAACCCGATCCCGGATTGCCCACCACTATGAGTACGACCTCAGACTATGAATTTTATTTTGGAATGGTCAATTATAAACGCAAGGAATATAGCGAGGCTATTTCAAAATGGGAAGCCCTATATGCCGCCAACCCGCAGAACGATACTGTAATTTATTTTCTGGGCGTTGCCAATTTGGCCAATGGGAATGCAAGGCAAGCCACAAATTATTTAAAAATGGCCCAAGATTTTGACCAAAGTGTTTTTTATGAAGACACCCGCTATTATTTGGCCTTGGCGCTTTTAAAGGAAAACAAAATAGAAGAAGCCCAAAAAATTCTTTCCCAAAGCAAATCTCCCCAAAGCAAGGTGCTGCTTAAGAAAATAGCGGCACTATAATTATTAATCCTTTCTCCCTACCCCGACGGCCATCACAAAATAAATAAAGTTTTTATTTTTTATTTTGATGGAATTAAAAAATGGGTATATTTGCATCCGCTAACGCGAAATTCCTCCTTAGCTCAGTTGGTTAGAGCATCTGACTGTTAATCAGAGGGTCCTTGGTTCGAGCCCAAGAGGAGGAGCAAAACTAACCAGTCTTTCAAGAGGCTGGTTTTTTTGTTTTCAATAGGGAATACTGTGTTTATATATTACATTCTGAGACACTATTAAGATTCTACACGGGGTACACTTCAAATTTTGATTTAAGAATTGAATTCCATCAAAATTCCGATTCCAGAAAGTTCACCAACAACGCAAAGGATTGGAAGCCGTTCCTAAAAATCAATTGCATATCTCAAAAACAGGCCATTGCCATAGAAAATCATATAAAGAAAATGAAAAGCGCCGTTTATATTCGGAATCTTAAAAAATATCCTGAAATGATCGCAAGGCTTCGGGAAAAATACAGGCAGTAGACCAACGCAATATCAGAGCCCCGATAGCTATCGGGGTTGGTTCGAGCCCAAGAGGAGGAGCTTAGTTACAAAAAGCCATCACAGAAATGTGGAGGCTTTTCTGTTTTTCAATTCCACATAGGTTAAAATTTTCCAAATTCTGTTCGCTAAAAATTCGGGCGTTGTCCGTAAAAGTGAATTTTGTTCTATTTTTAAAGGAAAAAGAGCTATGTATTATAGAACCAAACACGGAAAAGGTTTTACTTATAAAGACAGCAACGGAAAAACCATCAAGGATCCGGAAATCCGAAACTGGATAAAATCCCTTGTCATTCCACCCGCTTGGACCCAGGTTGAAATCAACGAAAACCGAAAGGCCGATCTTTTAGTAACCGGAAGGGACGCCAAAGATCGAAAACAATATATCTACCATCCCAAATTCACCGAAAAACAAAATGCCAAAAAATTTGATCGCATCGTCCATTTTGCGGATACCTTGGAACATATGCGTCGCGTAACCGGCCAACATTTGCGCAAACGAAAATTAAACCGTGAAAAGGTTTTGGCTACAATGGTCCGGCTTTTGGAATCTGCCTTCTTCAGGCCCGGCAGCGAAACCTATTCCAAGGAAAACGCTAGTTATGGCCTTACCACGATGCGCAGCAAACACTTAACGATTCATGGTGACGAGCTGATTTTTTCCTATAACGGCAAATCGGGACAGGAGCAGGAAAAGCATATCGTGGATAAAAAACTGGCTAAAATTGTCCAAGAAATTGACGCAATGCCCGGTTACGAAATTTTCAAATACCTCGATGAAAACAACCAAATAATTGATGTTAAAAGCGAAGATTTAAACCATTACATCCAAGAGGTCATGGGCCCTGAATTTTCTGCCAAGGATTTTAGAACGTGGGCCGGAACCATGATTGCCGCTATTGCACTGGACGAACTTGGCGTGGTGAAGGAAGCGGACCAAAAACTAATGGACAAAAACATAAAGGAGGCCGTCAACACCGTTTCGGAACGGCTCGGAAATACGCCATCGGTAGCGCGCAGCTCCTATATTGACCCGCGGATAATTGATAATTACACCAATGGGCGAACCCTTCAATATTTTGAAAAGGAAATAAACCAATTACTCAAAAAATCGGAAAATCTTTCGAAAGAAGAAATTGGCGTGCTCTGTATGATTCGAAAACGATTAAAAAAATAACCCATTTTTCGGTTTAAGAAAATAGAAATTATTCCTAAAAAATACACCCCCGCTCCTCGGTTATTCCCATTTTTCACTTTTTAAACCTACGCTCTCCCCGGCCGGGCAAGGGATAGCCACAGCCGCGTTTGGAGATGCAAATCCTTCTCGCCATTTTTTGGATTGTTGATAAACGTTGGACAACAATTTTGCCGCTCCATTTCATCGTGCGGAATATATTTTAATATTTAGGGTTCGAATTTATCCTTAATTTTTAGTACCCATTGCCATGGAAATAACCCACGTTATAAAGAGAGACGCGACCACCAAATTGTTTCATTTACAAAAGATTGCAGAAGCCATTCAAAAAGCGATGACCGCTGCGAAACACGGAGGTCCGGCAGATGCGGAACTTATTTCAAAAAAAGTGTATGACGCGCTTTTGGAAAGAAGGAAACTTAATGACAGATACATTCCCACGGTCGAGGAAATCCAAGATTTGGTAGAGACCAAATTGATGGAGAGCGGATTTTTTGAGGTCGCAAAAAGATATATACTCTACCGGAACCAGCAAACCCAAAAACGGAAATTAAACATATTTGAAAAGCGGATCAACTTAAAACCCTATGAATATCCGGCCCTATACGAATATGTTCCGGCCATTCGCCATTCCTATTGGATCCATACCGAATTCAATTTTACCAGCGACATACAGGATTTCAAAACCCGACTTTCGGAAGTAGAGCGCAGCGCCATTAAAAACACGATGCTCGCCATTTCACAAATTGAAGTGGCGGTGAAAAATTTTTGGGGCGACATCTATCACCGAATGCCCAAACCCGAAATAGGCTCGGTGGGCGCCACCTTTGCCGAAAGCGAAGTGCGCCACCACGACGCCTATTCGCACCTGCTCGAAATTTTGGGCCTCAACGAGGAATTTCAAAATTTAAAGAAAAAACCCGTAATTATGATGCGGGTCCACTATTTGGAAACTGCCCTCAAGAACGCCAAAAGCGAGGACAATAAGGAATATGCCGAATCCATTTTGCTGTTCTCGTTGTTTATTGAACACGTTTCCCTATTCTCGCAGTTTCTCATCATTATGGCCTTCAACAAATACAAAAACATGTTGAAGGGAATTTCAAACGTGGTGGAAGCAACTTCAAAAGAAGAACAGATCCATGGCGACTTCGGAATAGATGTAATCAAAATAATAAAAGAAGAAAACCCCGAATGGTTTGACGAGGGCTACAACAGCATGATCCAAGAAATTTGCAGGGAGGCCTTTACCGCCGAAAGCCGAATCGTTGATTGGATTTTTGAAAACGGCGAATTGGAATTTTTGCCAAAGGCGGTGGTGAATGAATTCATCAAAAACCGATTCAACAATTCCCTTGAAAGCATCGGTATTGAAAAAATATTCAACGTAGACCAAAAGCTGCTTGCCCAAACGGAATGGTTTGACGATGAGATTATCGGCACCAAACACGGCGATTTCTTCGTAAAACGTTCTATAAATTACAGCAAAAGAACCCAAAGTATAACCAGTGATGACCTTTTTTAGATGAACAACCAACAACTACACCCCGAAACGCAGGCCGCCGGCGCAAAAACGGAAACTAACAATCTTGTAAATGCCCGAAAGGAAGCGCTGCACCAAACCGAAGAAAAACAAAATAATGCATTTGAGTGGCTCACCGAACACAGCCGCAATTTTTTGGCCTCCGGCTATATTGCCCCCGGTGTGAGCGCCGAGGAGCGCATCCGCGAGATTGCCGATCGCGCGGAACAAATATTGGCCATTCCGGGCTATTCGGATAAATTTTACCACTATATGTCCGAAGGTTTTTTCTCGCTGGCATCACCGGTGTGGTCCAATTTCGGAAAGAAAAGAGGGCTGCCCATTAGCTGTTTCGGTTCCCATATTGATGACGATATGGGCAATATTCTATACACCCAAGCCGAGGTGGGAATGATGAGCAAACTCGGGGGCGGAACCTCTGGTTATTTTGGCAAAATCAGACATCGCGGTGCCGAGGTAAAAAACAACGGGCAAGCCTCGGGCGCAGTGCACATTATGCAGTTGTTTGAATCTATGGTTGATGTGGTTAGCCAAGGTTCGGTGCGGCGAGGTCGATTTTCGCCCTATTTGCCCGTGGAGCATCCCGACATTATGGAGTTTTTGGAAATAGGAACCGAAGGAAACCCCATTCAGGAATTGACCCACGGCGTTACTGTAACCAACCAATGGATGCAGGAAATGGTTGATGGCGATGAAGAAAAACGCGCCATTTGGGCAAAAGTATTGCAACGCCGGGGCGAAATGGGCTATCCTTATATTTTCTTTAAAGACAATGCCAACAACTTTGCCGCAGATGTGTATAAAGACAAAAAGCTACCTATCTATGCAAGCAATCTTTGCACGGAAATCATGCTTCCGTCCGGAGAAAACTGGTCGTTCGTGTGCGTGCTTTCCTCGGTAAACCTACTGCATTATGACAAATGGAAAGAAACCGACGCGGTAGAAACCATGGTCTATTTTCTGGACGCGGTAATTACTGAATTCATTGAAAAACTGGAAGCCTATCGCGACTCCGACAATCGCGACGATCGGCAAACCTTCCTATTTATGGAACGCGCCTACAACTTCGCCAAGGACAACCGCGCCTTGGGCCTTGGGGTTCTGGGCTGGCATTCGCTGCTTCAATCAAAAATGCTCCCTCTGAACAGCCAAAAAGCGTATGATTTGAACAGTGAGATTTTTAGGGTCATAAAAGAAAAATCCTATAAAGCATCGGCCGAATTGGCCCAAATGTTCGGTGAACCCGAAGTGTTGAAAGGTTATGGAAGGCGCAACACCACGCTGAATGCCATTGCCCCGACCACTTCTTCGGCCTTTATATTGGGGCAGGTCTCACAGGGAATTGAGCCCATTTGGTCCAATGTTTATGTGAAGGATATTGCCAAGATAAAAACTACGATCAAAAATCCATTTTTGGAAAAATTGTTGGAAGAAAAAGGGAGGAACACCCTCGACGTTTGGCGCAATATCCGCGATTACGACGGCTCGGTCCAACACCTCGACTTTTTGACCGATGAAGAAAAGGATGTTTTCAAAACCTATTCTGAAATTGACCAAATGGATCTGATTTACCAAGCCGCAAACCGACAGAACCACATTGACCAAGGACAATCGGTAAACATTATTGTGCACCCGGAAATGCCGGTAAAAGACATTAACAAAATTCACGTTACAGCTTGGAAGTTGGGCCTTAAATCGCTCTATTACCAACACAGTATGAACGCGGCGCAAAAATTTGCCCAGAAAAAGGACTGTGCAAGTTGTGAAGCCTAAGCGCTATTGGGATTGCTAACAATTTCGATAATTTTAAAGAAAACCGGAGGAATGCAAAAAAACGCATGCTTCCGGTTTTTACATCAAATGCCGTAAAGGCAAAAGATTAAATTTATTTAAATTTGAACCCGCAATTCGGCCTCATAGTTCAATGGATAGAATAGAAGTTTCCTAAACTTTAGATCCAAGTTCGATTCTTGGTGAGGCTACAAAATATCGATTTTTAAACCCATAGCTTCGGGTTTTTCCAAAATTTGGGATCGGTGGAACCCAAGAAAGAATCTTATTAAAACAAAAAAACCGTGCTTTTTTCGCAACGGTTTTTTTTATTCGGGATTTATCAATACTTCGACTTTAGGTTTTCCAGCATTATTTCGGTCATCTCATCGAGGGAAAATCTACTATGCCAGCCCCAATCTTTTTGTGCTTCACTGTCGTCTATACTTTGGGGCCAACTGTCTGCAATGGCCTGCCTAAAATCAGGCTCATAGCTTATGGCAAATTCGGGAATGTGCTTTTGAATGCTCTTTGCAATTTCAGCAGGGTCAAAACTCATCGCGGAAAGGTTATAGGAACTTCGAATCTTAATCTTTTCGGGGGAAGCTTCCATAATACTCACCGTAGCATTAATGGCATCGTCCATAAACATCATCGGCAAAAAGGTTCCGGCTTTTAAAAAGCAAACATATTTCTGGTGTTTCAGGGCTTTGTGGTAAATATCCACCGCATAATCGGTAGTGCCGCCGCCGGGAAGGGTTTTATAGCTTATAAGCCCCGGATAGCGGATGCTGCGAACATCCACGCCATAGCGATTATAATAATACTCACACCACCGCTCGCCCGTTTGCTTGCTAATGCCATACACGGTGCTGGGTTCCATAATAGTGTGTTGCGGCGTATCGGCTTTGGGGGTAGTTGGGCCAAAAACGGCAATACTGGAAGGCCAGAAGATTTTTTCTATCTTTTTGTCCTTCGCCAAATTCAAGACATGGAAAAGCGAATTCATATTCAGGTTCCAGCCCTTCATCGGAAACTTTTCCGCGGTTGCCGAGAGCATGGCCGCCATTAAATATACCTCGGTAATTTCGTGTCGGATCACCACTTCCTCCACGGCGTCATAATCCATTGCATCGAAAATTTCAAAAGGGCCGCTTTGCATCAATTCCGCATCACCCTCGCGAATGTCGCTGGCTATCACTTTGTTGTTCCCAAATTTCTTCCGAAGGTACAGCGTCAATTCCGTACCGATCTGCCCGCAGGCACCAATTATCAAAATTCGCTTTTTCATTGTTTAAGTTTCCAAAAATGCTTTGTAAATATACATAAACTCGATGCTTTGGGAGGCTAAATTTTTTACGTGCCATTTGGTTAATTACCAGTATCTTTGTGCCTCTTTTAAATTTTATGAAATTTATACTACCAATCGTTTTGGCCCTTGGGCTGTTTTTTTCCTGCAACAATTCCTCTGAAAACAATCAGCCGCCATCCAATACCATTGACGAATCCGTCATTTTTGGAAAAAAGGATTTTCAATTCCCCCAGCTTTCGGCACCCGCAATGGAACAGGCAGTGCATTGGGGGGTGCTGGAAGATTTTCTATCGGAAGCAAAAAACCTGAACGGAAGCAACTATCAACAAGTGCGCAATAGTTCTGAACTTTTGCAACAGTATTCCGATTCGCTTTTTAAGAAAATTCCAGACACCCTAAATACGCGGCCCATCAACAGCAGGCTTATTGTTCTTAAAACCCGCTCGACCATGCTTTATCAGGCCGCGCACCTGCCATCGATGGATTCTGCCAAAGTGCAAAATTCGATGAACGAACTCAATCAGGCCATTGTGAATTTTATAATTCAACTGAATGAAAAATTTCAAAAAGACAATATTGATTTCCAAAGAAAGGAAGACGAACAGACCGAACTGAAAAAGCAGCAACGGTATAAAGATTCCATTCTAAACTTGGAACTTCAGGATAAAAAGAACAAAAAAGTGTAACATTCCGGCTTAAAATTCAACTTATAAATTCCCAGAAACGCAAACTCTTAAAAATCAAAATAAAACCCATAAAATGAAGACCAATTTTTTAAAACCCGTTGTGGCTTTCACCCTTGTTGCCGTGGCCACGACCGCCTGTAAGGAAAAAACCGAAGTAGCTGCGACCGATAATGAGCCGCACGGAATCATCCTTGCAAACATGGACACCACCGTAAGTCCGAAAGTAGATTTTTATAACTACGTGAACGGTAACTGGATGAAAAACAACGAAATTCCTGACGACCAAACCAGTTGGGCCGGTTTCACCATCCTCCGAAAAAAGACAGATGCCGATATGCTGAACATTTTGGCAAAAGCCAAAGAAAGCGGCAAATATGCACCCGATACCGATCAAGCAAAAGCTTTGATGATCTATGAATCAAAGTTGGACACCGTAGCGCGGAACAAGGCCGGAATTGACCCCATAAAGCCTACCCTTGAAAAGATTGCCGCAATCCAAAGCATGGAAGACTTTCAAAAGGTGATCAGCGAAGACGCCGTTTCGGTTTCGCAACCCTTTTTGGGGCTTGCTGCCTTCTCAAACCCTACCAATAGCGCGATGAATTCGGCATACATTACCCCAGGAGGGTTGGGACTTCCCGATCGCGATTTTTACACCAATACCGATCCGGCTTCCAAAAAAATCAGGGAGCAATATGTGGACTACATAACCCGGATGTTACAGTTTTTGGGCGATACGGAGGAAGCCGCGCGCAAACAGGCTGAAACCATTCTTGCCTTTGAAACCCAACTTGCAACCCCAAGATTGGACAAAGTGGCCAGCCGCGATTTCCGAAACTTCAACAATCCGAGAAGTATAGCGGAATTGCAAAAGATGGTGCCACAATTGGAATGGAAAACCATGTTCAAGGACATGGGCGTTTCCAAAAATATGGATACGGTTATCGTGATGCAGCCAAAATATATGGAAACATTGAAACAATTATTTTCCAAACCAGATTTGGAAACTTGGAAAACCGTAATGCGCTGGTCCACTTTGAACAGTTCCGCCGGAATGTTGACCACGGATATTGATAAAGCCAGTTTTGATTTTTACGAAACAACATTAAAAGGAACCAAAAAACAGAAACCTGCGAACGAGCGCGCTCTGGCCACTGTAAACGGCAGTGTGGGTGAAGCCTTGGGCAAGTTGTATGTAGATGAAATGTTTCCGCCCGAAGCCAAAAAGAAGGCCGAAGCCATGATCGCCAATGTTATTGAGGCCTACAAGGATCGGATCAACGCCTTGACTTGGATGAGCGATAGCACGAAAGTGAAAGCAATCGAAAAACTGGATAAATTCACCGTAAAAATTGGCTATCCAGACAAATGGAAGGATTATTCGGCCATGGAGGTGAAGCCGGGCAATACGTTTTATGACAATATGGTGGCCGTTCAAACCTGGAATTTCCGCGACAATCTGGACAAAATTGATGAGCCCGTGGACCGGACCGAATGGGGAATGAGCCCCCAAACGGTGAATGCCTACTTCAACCCCTTTAACAATGAAATCGTTTTCCCGGCAGCTATTCTGCAGCCTCCTTTCTATGATTACAAGGCAGACGAAGCTGTGAATTATGGCGGCATCGGTGCTGTTATCGGCCACGAAATTTCCCACGCCTTTGACGACAGCGGCTCCCGCTTTGACGCCAACGGAAATTTGGTGAACTGGTGGACGGAAAAAGACTTAGAAAACTTTACGGAACGCGGCAACAAGCTGGCCGAGCAGTATAGCAACATTGAGGTTTTGGACAGTGTGTACATCAATGGAAAATTCACCTTGGGCGAAAACATTGGCGATCTTGGTGGCGTTCTCGGCGCCTATGACGGCCTGCAGCGTTTTTATAAAGAAAACGGACGGCCTGAAAATATTGATGGCTTTACTCCAGAACAGCGATTCTTTATGAGTTGGGCAACCGTATGGCGAACCAAATCGCGCGAGGAAGCGTTGCGCAACCAAGTAAAAACCGATCCCCATTCGCCCGGAATGGTACGCGCCACCCAACCTTTGTTGAATGTTGACGCCTTCTATGAAGCGTTCGATATTAAGGAAGGCGACCCCATGTATCTTGCCCCAGAGGAAAGGGTGCGTATTTGGTAGTTTTTTGAAATGAAGTTTAAAAATAAAAGGAGCTGTAATAGGCTCCTTTTTTTATATCGAAGTTTTAAACGTATAATTTAATACCGCACGCAAATTTATAGAATCCACCTGCTTAAAAATTTCACTGGCCACGGGTTTTGCAAAGATTGGTGGTTCCAACCCCAGCTCAGTAGCCTTTTGAATATAATAGTCCGATTTTTTGGGGTGGTGGGGATTTACAGCGTTAAAAACATTCCCGAAGGCCCTTTGTTTAATGATTTCAACCAAAATAGCTATACAATCCTCACGGTGAATTAGATTGACGGGCGCATTGCTGTCTGCCAAATCCCTTCGGCCAGCTAAATAGCGTACAGGCTGCCTGCTTCCGCCCAGCAACCCGCCAAAACGGACCACTGTGCTTTGTATCTTTTTTGAATTTAAAAATAATTTCTCCGCCAGCCGCAATTGTTTTCCCGAAAGGGTTTCTGGTTCAGGCTCATCTCTTTCCGTTACTTTCCCCTGTATATCGCCATAGACCGAGGTACTACTGACAAAAATAATTTGTGCAATCGCGGTGTGCTCAATGGCTTCAAGCAACCGCTCCATTTTTAGAACATAACTATTGGATGTTCCCGCCTGCCGAAGGCTATTCCGAAGGCCGGGCGGAACCATGATTATTAAACAATCTGTGTTTTCGAACAAAGCGTCCGTTTCACCTTCAATACCAGTTTCAAATATTTCCACGGCATAGGCCTTATAACCCATTTGCCGAAGCGTATGAGCCCTTTCTGTGGTAGTTACAGATCCCTTCACCGGGTAGCCCGCGGTAGCCAAGGTATTGTAAAGTGGCAGACCGAGCCATCCCAGCCCGATAATCGCAACTGATGTTTTCATAGTTTCAGGGAGTATTTGTGTTAAGAACGGGAATGACTTTTTTGAGTGAATCGACAAATACGGTTCGTTTAACGGCTATGGCATCTGTAATTACAAACGGTTTCGGCATGGTATTGTGGGGTCTTTCGGAAATTTGGAAAATAGGATTGGTCAATAAATCAAAAGAATATTCAATTACTTTAAAGGAAATAGATTCCTCTTTTTCTACGGAAAAATCAATTTTCAGGGAATCGCCCCTAGATACATAATAGTTAATAAGTGCACCGTTTTTTGTGCCACGATACTTATTTGAAATTTGTGAGGCGGGCATATCCTTCCCATTAAAACTTAAGGATTGAAAATTGGGGTTCATCGCGTAGAGGTCAATTTTGTTTACCGGTCGCTTTGGAACGATAGTGAGTGTTACACTTCGAATATTTTCCACCACCGTGTCATTTTCCAGAAGAACCTCAAACGCCGGAATGGTTTTGAGGGGCGCGGGGTTGGCAAAGGTATAGTTTGTTCCGTATTTATTGTATGCCGCATCTTCCATAACGAGAGAAGCGTTTTGGGCGTTTTCACCAAAGAAAGGCTTTGTCCATGGATCAATTTGGGAATCATAGGTAAGCCAATACGCTTTATGTGTATCGGCATCATTAAAGTAAACGAGACTATTGGGTTTTTTCCTTTCCGGGGAAAAACCACTTTTGGAATGTGCCCGTACAAAACAAAATATGGCAAGCAAAAGACAGACAACCGCAAGGACTCCCTTCAATTTATAGTATCCAAATACCGGCCACAAAAGCCCGAACAGCAATACCGTAAAAATACAGCTAATCAGAAGCATTTTCAGGCCAAGCCCAACAGGAAAGAACTGAATTAATGGCGAAAAAAGCAATAGGGCCGGAGCAGCGAGCAAGGCCATGGCCAAGAGATTCGGGCGTTCTTGGCGCAGCATAACCAACCAGGACATTAATCCAAAAAATACTGGAAGGATAAAGTAAGCTGCTCCTTTCAAAAAGATGAAAACCGCCACATTTATCAATAACCAAAAAACCAACGGAGCCACCATAAAGGAAGGCTGCTGGAGCGGGCTTGAAAATTTTTTATAAATGGCAAAGGTGATGGCCAGCGACAGAAAAACAAAAAAAGCAATGTACCAATGCCCGTTATAAGGAAAGCCTTGTTGTATTTCCAGATAGTGCGGATAGAGGGCCAAAATTAATTTCCACCCAAAATATCCAAGAAGTCCGCAACTAACTAATGAAAGCAAGAGTGGAAGAAATCCTTTGGCTATGCCCTTTCCGGTTAGTTTTCGTTGGCGCAGACCGTAAATTACGAACAAAAGAAAGAAGAGCGCGGCCACGATCAACATTGGCAATATCCACGAAAATGGGTAACTGATCATTTTTAGAAAGGGAAAATTGACATAAACATGGTCCGTTTCCGATTTTAAATTTGAAAGATCTGCGTCGGCAAAATATTTTAAAAGCGGCAATAAATAGCTGCCTTGGTGGGCCAAGCTATTTCGGCTAAGGTTTTCAAATGTATCGTTGGCCGTGTGGTAATTGAAGTGGCTGTCAATAAAAGCAAAGAAAAAACTCGGAATGTCGCCATCTTCCCTAAAAATGGTAGAATCGGTATCGTTGGGAAGCATTTTATAGACGCTGTACATCAATGATGATGCCACTGGAAAATCGGGGCTGGCGGCAATAAATTCCTGTACCAATTTCGCATTTCCACCATTGGTTTCCAAAATCATATTGCTCGGGCCACTGCTGCCTCGGGCCTCAAAATTTAGAACGAGCCCCACGTTTTTTGCCCACGGATGCTCGTTTACAAAAAGCTTGGCACCGTCGAGGCCAATTTCCTCCGCATCGGTGAAAAGAATAATGATGTCGTTCTTCGGCAGTTTTCCTCCGGCCAAAAAAGCGCGCATGCTTTCCAAAATGGTAACGATGCCGCTGCCGTCGTCACTGGCGCCAAAGGAGGGCACCAGCGCACTGTCATAATGCGAAAGCAGCAAAAGAGCCTTGCCACCTTCGGTTCCTTGCAATCGAGCCACGATATTGATGGGCCTGTTTAGCGTTTTCGATTCCGGATTCAAGCTAAACCCCCGTTGAATATGCGGATCCAAACCCAATTTTCGTAGCTCCCCAATTAAGAATTCGCGTACTTCCGCGTGCGCAGGAGCTCCTAAATAATGGGGCTTTTTTGAAATGGGCCGTAATGGCTCCAACGCGCGGTCCACAGAAAAGGAAGTCGCTGGCGCCTGAATATCGCCAGCGTAATGGGGCGTTAGGCTGAAAAAACTGTAAAAACAAACACCAATAATAAACAATAGGGAAAAAAGGGCGTAAATGTTTCGCATGGTCGGGAAGTTTGGTCGCTTAAAAGTACGATTTAAATGTAAAGGATTTTTTCTTCCTTAATTATGGGGAAACGATTTGATAAAAATGTGTATATTAGAAGTTCGCAAAATTTTGATACTATGGGAATTAAAAGTTTTATGGGCAGAAGAGTAAAGCCCACAAAGAAAGTTTCTTCGGAAAAAGTAAAGGTGTCAGACTATATGACGCGAAACCTAATCACCTTTAAGCCCGAACAATCGGTTCTGGAGGTTATGGAGGTTTTATTAAAGAAAAGAATCTCGGGCGGTCCCGTAGTGAACGATAAAAATGAACTGGTTGGAATAATTTCTGAAGGCGATTGTATGAAACAATTGAGCGACGCCCGCTATCACAACCATCCTATGGAAGATGTGAAGGTAGCCGAACATATGATTAAAAATGTAGATACCATCGACGGCGATATGCACGTATTGGATGCCGCCAACAAGTTCTTGGAATCAAAACATCGGCGCTTTCCTATTTTGGAGAAAGGCAAATTGATAGGGCAGATTAGCCAAAGTGATGTACTTCGGGCGGCCATGGCCCTTAAGGGACAGACCTGGTGATTATTCTTTGTCCTTAAAAATAATCTCAATCCGCTTATCGGGAATCAACCACATCAGCGCCACCAAAACATACAGCGCGCCGGCAATCCATGGGTAATAAAAAGAAGCCACGATGGCGAGCAGATAGCATATTGGCGACACCTTCCCCTTAAAATCGCCCCCCAAGGCTTTGGCCAATAGGGAGTCCTTTCCTTGAATGGCCAAAATACTTTTTTGCAGGATAAAATAGGCTATCGCTGCCATTAGTAGCACAAATCCATAAAGTGCCATGGGCAGCTCAGCAAACTGATTTTCTCCGATCCATCCCGTAGCAAAAGGAATTAAGGACAACCAAAACAATAGGTGTAGATTGGCCCATAATATTCCGCCATTGACCTTGGTAACGAGGTGCATCATGTGGTGATGGTTGTTCCAATAAATTCCAACGTAAATAAAACTTAACACATAGCTCAAAAACACCGGAAGCATTTCGGTCAATGCCTCTACCGTGCTTTCGTGGGGCACTTCCATTTCCAGTACCATAATCGTAATAATTATTGCCAACACGCCGTCGCTAAAGGCTTCCAACCGGTTTCTTTTCATAAATCTACTTTTAGGATTAATGAACTATTTCAGTATTAAAACTGACTTTTTCACAACCCAATAAGGGGTTGGTTCGCAAATCTATAACAAAACTTTAACCTATTTAAAAAAACCATGCCGATAAATTCCTCGTAAGTTTTGTAATTAACCTTAAAAATATAACCGCTATGAAAAACAAAATCAAAGTTCACGATGTACAACCTATTCGAAATGATAGGAGAAGATTCTTAAAGTTGAGCGGGGCCGCGCTAGTGGGTTCTGGCTTATTGTTTATGGCCGGCTGTAGTGACGACGACGACGGACCTGCCCCTGATTCGGGAAAATTCGATTTGGGAACGGGAGATTTGGGCGTACTTAATTATGCCTATGCCCTCGAACAATTGGAGGCCGATTTCTACACAAGGGTGGTGAACAATGCTAATTTTTCCTCCATTTTCAGTTCCAATGAACAGCAACTCTTAATTGATTTGTACAACCACGAAGTGATCCACAGAGATTTTTTCAATGTAGCCATCAATGCCGCCGTGGGGAACGATACCAGCAAAGTATTGCCCACACTGGAATTTGACTATGGCAATTTAAATTTTGGAAATCGCGAAATGGTACTTGCAACTTCCCAAACCTTGGAAGATACCGGTGTGGCAGCCTATAACGGCGCAGGAAAATTACTTTCGGACCCGGGATATTTGTTGATTGCCGGAAAAATTGTTTCGGTAGAAGCACGCCATGCCTCCGCCCTCCGCAATTTGATTGCTACCGGAAGTATCAACGGCAGTGGTAGCGCCGCTTTCGCCGGAGATGATTCGGTAGATCCGGTTTCCGGCCTTGGAAAAGCACTTCCCCCAAGCGAAATCATAGCCGCCGCCGGTGGTTTTATCGTTACTCCTTTTACGTATATGGAGCAGGGAATTGGATAGAAAACCAAAAAAAATTAGTCAATTAACTTTAAAAAACATATTATGAATATCATAAAAATATTAGAGCATCTTTCCGATCAGGAACTTTTATCTCAAAAAGGTTCCAGAAGAGAATCCTTCGACCACTTAAAAACTATGGGTAAAAATTTGGCTATTGCCTCTATTCCTTTCGGTTTGGCGGCCTCAAGCAGTAAAACCAGGGCCGCGAGTATGTCCATGGCCTATGCGCCCCAAATGGCAACCCCTACAGAAATTCTAAATTTTGCATTGAAATTGGAATATTTGGAAAGAAATTTTTATCAAATTGGACTCGACACCGCTGGTTTGATACCCGAGGACGACAAAATTGTGTTCGCCCAAATCGCAAAACACGAAACCTCCCACGTTGACTTTTTGTTGAGTGCCTTAGGAAATGATGCAGAACCCGAACCTACATTCGATTTTACAGGCGGAAGTTTGAATTTGGACACCTTTTCAAATTATCAAACCTATATGGCCTTGGCACAAGGGTTTGAAGACACAGGTGTTCGTGCCTATAAAGGTCAGGCCGGAGCCTTGATCGATGACAGTGCGTTGTTGACGTACGCACTACAGATTCATTCCGTAGAGGCCCAACATGCCTCCCAAGTAAGACGCATGCGTGGAGAAAAAGGTTGGATCATTAAATCGGAAAATACACTTCCAGCGGCTTTTAGCGCCATCTATGGCGGGGCAACTCCCGAAAGCAATACTACCCAAGGAGGGGTAAATTTAAGCGGAATGTTTGGTAGTAATGGTGGCGATAACGCCGTTACGGCATCATTTGATGAGCCTTTGACTATGCAAGAAGTGTTGGATATAGCCAGTATTTTTATTGCTTAAAGTAAAAATGCTATTCTTTTTAAAAAATTCCGGTTCGCCGGAATTTTTTTTTGGGAAAATGGATAATAGCAGGTTTCATAGGGAGTTTACGGAATTTTAGATTAATCAATTGCCGTTTACAAACGTTTACAAACGACTATAAACGAAAGTAAATGATTAACTACCAACTAATATTTGGACACTGAACTAAGTTTGTCCTGTCGAATAAAATGAAATTCGATAGTATCAATTGTTTAACATTAAATATTAGAAATCATGAGCACACTTAGAAACAAAGTACAGTTGATTGGAAACTTAGGAAATGATCCCGAAATCATCAATCTCGATGGGGGAAAGAAACTTGCAAAGTTCAGCATCGCCACCAACGAAACTTACAAAAACCAAAAAGGCGAAAAGATTACAGACACCCAATGGCACAATATCGTGGCTTGGGGAAAGACCGCCGAAATCATTGAAAATTATCTTTCTAAAGGGAAAGAGGTTGCGGTAGAAGGCAAACTTACCTCCCGTTCGTGGGACGATAAGGATGGGAACAAAAAATACATTACTGAAATAGTTTGCAACGAGCTGGTCATGCTGGGGAGTAAATAAATGGCCAGTTCCAAAAACCCCTGCCTTTTGGGTGGGGGTTTTATTTTTTTTCATTTTAAATTTGGAAACAATGGAAACAATGACTTCGCAAAACATATTGCCCCTGCTAAAAACGCATTTTGGGTTTGACACTTTTCTTCCCAACCAAGAGCAGATCATCAACAGCGTCTTGAGCGGTAATGACACCATTGCCATTATGCCCACGGGCGGCGGTAAATCGCTATGCTTTCAACTTCCCGCCCTGGCCTTGGAAGGAACGGCCATCGTGGTTTCGCCCTTAATCGCATTGATGAAGGACCAAGTAGATGCCCTACAGACCAACGGCATTGCGGCGCGATTTTTCAACAGTTCGCAGCCCTATGACGCGCAGCAACAAGTGTTGAAGGATCTACAAAACGGAAACCTGAAACTGCTATATGTTGCACCCGAAAGTCTGCCGCAGTTGCATTTTATTCTAAAATCTATACCCGTCAGCCTTTTCGCTATTGATGAAGCACACTGTATTTCCAGTTGGGGCCACGATTTCCGGCCCGCCTATATCCAGTTGAAAACATTGAAGGAGCAATTTTCTAATGTTCCATTAATAGCACTAACCGCGACGGCAGACCGAGCTGTCCGGGAAGACATAGCCACCCAACTCGGCATTCGCAATGCCGCAACCTTTATCGCCTCCTTTGATAGGCCCAACCTCTATCTTGACGTCCGACCAGGGCAAAACCGAAACAAACAGATTTTCGATTTCCTAAAAAACCATCGGGACGAAAGTGGCATCATATATTGCCTAAGCCGAATAGGAACCGAAAAACTTGCGGCCACTCTTTCCGCAAAAGGATTTAGGGCCGAAGCGTATCACGCCGGTTTGACCTCCGAAGAAAGAACGCAAATACAAGAGAATTTTATCAATGACCGAACTCCTATCATTGTGGCCACTATTGCCTTTGGAATGGGCATTGACAAAAGCAACGTTAGGTGGGTTATCCACTACAATATGCCGAAAAATGTGGAAGGCTACTATCAGGAAATTGGGCGAAGCGGCCGCGATGGGCTGCCGGCACATACCATCCTCTTCCACAGCTTTGGCGATATTGTGATGCTGCGCAAATTTGCCGAAGGTTCGGAGACCGAAGCCTACCAACTGGCCAAATTGGAGCGTATGCAGCAATATGCCGAGGCCTTAAGTTGCCGCAGAAAGATATTGCTGGGCTACTTTGGAGAGCATATACCCGAAGATTGCGGCAATTGCGATATCTGCAAAGCGCCACCCAATTATTTTGATGGGACGCTAATCGCCCAAAAAGTCTGTTCCGCCGTGGCGCGATTACAGGAACAGGAAGCTCTGGGGATGGTTCTTGATGTGCTACGGGGTGCAAAAAATGCACAGGTCTATGACAAAGGATATCAAAATATAAAAACTTACGGAGCGGCCAAGGACATCGCCTGGCGCGACCTGCAGCACTACGTTATCCAACTGTTGAACCAAGGAATTTTGGAAGTCTATTTCCACGAAAACGGTCGGTTGTTGCTCACGCCGCTTGCAAAAAAAGTTCTGTTTGAAGGAAAAAAGGTGCGCTTGGCCAATTTGGTGCAACAAGAGGAAAAAGTAAAATTGGAGAGAGCCCCACGAAAAAGGGCCGATCTGTTTGAGAAGCTCAAAACACTTCGATTAAAACTGGCCCAGGAAATCAACAAACCCGCTTTTGTGGTTTTTAGCGACGCAACCTTGGAAGATATGGAACACAAAAAACCGACCACCCGTGAGGAATTTGCCACAGTTTCGGGTGTGGGGCAGGCCAAACTGGAAAAATACGCGGACGATTTCATAAAAATAATCAAACGCCATTTGGACGGACTGGAAAATGAATTGCCCACCCACGAAAAAAGTTATAAAATGTTTTCAGAGGAAAATCTTTCACCTGCGGAAATTGCAGTAAAACGGGGACTTTCCGAAGATTCTGTTTATGGACATTTCATAAAAATGCACGAAGCCGGAGCGCCAATCGATCTTTTTCAATTTATTACTTCGGAAGAAATTCAGAAAATAAAGAATGCAAAAAAAAAACTGGAAAACCCGGATGTGCTAAAACCCTATTTTGAATATTTCGAGGAAAAAACGCCCTATTGGAAAATAAAGATGGGTCTCTATTTAGGGCTGCAGTCCTAAGACACTGAACCGCTGTTGGCGTTGCTCTTCGGGAAAATCAAAACAAGGGCAGCGCCGGCAACGTTTATGTTCGCCTTTCTTTAAGTACTTTTCGCAACAATCCTCCTTGAGCGTGCGCTTCTTTTCCTTTTTCTTCTTTCCCATTTTTTAAAAATAAATATCCTGGGCCGCCCGAAAGGTATTGGCGTGCGCCTCCACAATGGTTCGTATGTCTGGCGAATAACCACCGCCCATACTCACCTGAACGGGAATTTGATGGTTTTTGCAGCTTTGCAGTACAAATTCGTCGCGTTGTTTGCAACCTTCAATCGAAAGGCCCAATCGGCCCAATTTGTCCGTTTTTAAAACATCCACCCCGCTGAGGTAAAATATAAAATCTGGCTTTTCTTTATCAATTAATGTTGGGAGAATCTCCTGTAAATGTTCCAAATAGACCGAATCTTCGGTGCCATCCGGCAAAGCAATATCCAAATCACTTTTCTCTTTTTTGAAAGGATAATTTCCGGCGCCGTGCATCGAAAAAGTAAATACACTTTCGTCATTTTCAAAAATCTTGGCGGTGCCATTGCCTTGGTGCACGTCCAAATCCACAATCAAAATTTTTTTGACAACCCAATTTCTAGCCTTCGAAGCAATCTGTCCATTAGTTTTATATTTCTTTAATAAATATTTGGCTGCAATGGCTTGGTCGTTTAGCAGGCAAAAACCTTCGCCGTGGCTAGAGTAGGCGTGGTGCGTGCCCCCGGCAATATTCATGGAAATTCCGTGTTGAATGGCAAATTGGGTGTTTTGGATGGTGCCTTGCACAATGCTCAATTCCCGCTGCACCAATCCTTCCGAAAGCGGAAGGCCCATTTTCCGAACAGCGCTTTTGTCCAATTGCAATTGCAACAGGTCTTTCACATATTTTTCGGAATGGACGGCAAGTATATTTTCTATATCGGGTTTTCCGGGTTCAAAAAAGTTCTCTTCGTCACAACTTCCTTCATAAAGCAACTGTTGGGGCACCAAACTGTACTTTTCCATCGGGAAGCGATGGCTTTTGGGCAAGGGGTGGTGATAGTTCGGGGCATAGGCAATCTTTAGCATTGGGCGATTTTTTATTTCTTCTTAAGGAATAAAATATTACAATATTTTCAAAAGCTAACAAATATCATTTTTTCAGGAGAAAGATTGCCGCAATTTTGTAGCCATTTTTCAATTTTTAAGCAAATGACTTCCTCCGGAAAAATAGAATTGATGGCCCCCGCGGGCAATTTTGAATCGTTGCAGGCTGCGTTGGACAATGGCGCCGACTCCGTCTATTTTGGTGTTGAACAGCTAAATATGCGCGCCCGGGCGAGTATCAATTTCACCATTGCCGACCTGCCCGAAATTTCGAAACGTTGCAAAAAGAAAGGCGTTCGCACCTATCTTACGCTGAACACCATCATATACGACCACGATTTGTCGTTAATAAAAACGCTATTGGATGCCGCCAAGGCCGCGGATCTCACTGCCGTGATCGCGATGGATCAGGCCGTTATTGCATACGCCAGACAAATTGGGATGGAAGTTCACATTTCAACCCAAATAAATATTACCAATATTGAAACGGTAAAGTTTTACGCCCTCTTTGCCGATACTATGGTGATGAGCCGCGAGCTCAGCCTGCGCCAAGTAAAGAAAATAACCGAACAGATTGAAAAAGAACAGGTAAAAGGCCCTTCCGGCAATTTGGTAGAGGTTGAAATTTTCGGCCACGGTGCGCTTTGTATGGCCGTCTCTGGCAAATGTTATTTAAGCCTCCATTCCCATAATTCTTCGGCCAACCGAGGCGCCTGCAAACAGAATTGCCGAAAAAAATACACGGTGATCGATCAGGAAACCGGTTTTGAAATTGAATTGGACAACGAATATATGATGTCGCCCAAGGACCTGTGCACGGTTAATTTTTTGGACCAAGTCATCGAAACCGGTATAAAAGTCCTTAAAATAGAAGGCCGAGGCCGCGCTCCGGAATATGTGGGCACAGTTACCAAAGTATATCGCGAGGCGATTGATGCTTATTACGACGGAAGCTATTCCGAAGAAAAAGTAGAACAGTGGATGGTTGAATTGGCAAAAGTCTATAACCGCGGGTTTTGGAGCGGATACTATTTGGGCCAAAAGCTGGGCGAATGGAGCAATACCGACGGCTCGCAGGCTACCCAGAAAAAAGTCTATATCGGTCGGGGCGTGCATTATTTCCCCAAAACCAAAATTGCCGAGTTCAAGATTGAGGCTTACGATTTAAACTTGGGTGACAAAGTTTTGGTTACCGGACCAACTACCGGCGCCAAAGAGTTCGAGCTTTCGGAAATGCTTGTAAATGATGAGTCGCTTTCCACGGCAAAAAAAGGCGATTCCTGCACCCTTCCCACGCCTTTCCGGGTGCGACCATCCGACAAACTCTATAAAATCGTCGCTTCGTAAATGGTGGTGGTAACCCTGCAACGGAACAAATGCATCGGCTGCAACTACTGCGTGGAGCTGGCTCCGGCCTATTTCAGAATGTCGAAAAAGGACGGCAAAACCGTTTTGCTACATTCCGAAGAAAAACGGGGTTTCCATACTTTAAAAATTGCAGATAATGAAGCCTTTGAAAATGCTGAGCAAGCGGCCAAAGCGTGTCCGGTGAAGATTATTTCGGTAAAACTGATCTAAAAACTACCCTTTCGCACTGGATTTCTTCCCAAGTGAAAAAATCGGTCTTTCATAAAAAGTAACGCGGATTCCCAAAAGAAGAATTAAGCCGCCAATGCCCATTTGCCAAGTAATTTCCTCCTTTAAAAAAGCCCAAGCCAGCAGCGCAGTCAGGGCAGCTTGCCCCAACAAACTCACCGAAACCCGCGTGGCCCGCATATGTTTTGTTGCGTAGCCCAGCAGGAGCCAGGCCAACAATTGGCAAACGAGGCCTTGGGCCATAAATACCGACCATCCCACGGAATCGTAGCCAAAAAAAGGCTCAATGTTCAGAAAAGTAAGCCCCGCCAAAAGGACGGCTGAGGTCACGGTGCTCAAGGTAATAAACGGAAATACTTCCACCTCATACAGCACGTATTTGCTTACCAACATATAAATGGCATAAAACACGCCCGAGAGAATGGCAAATACAAAAGCCAAGTCAAAATCGAGCTCCAAAAAGAAGTGGAATCCCACCAGGGTAATCATCCCGAAAATCGCGATGGACGTTCCGATCCAAAAATTGGAAGTAGGTTTATTTTTAAGAAAAAAGAACGATCCCAGCCCCACCCAAACCGGGGAAAGGTTGGTAAGCAAGGTAGCCTGTGTGGCCGTTGAAAGCTGGATGGAAACGTTCCACACCGCAACATCAAGGGCGAAAAGCGTTCCGCAGACCACCGTAAGCCAAAACATTTTTATGGAAGGCAATTTCATTTTGCCCGAAATGAGGGCGGTCGGCAACAAAATTGCGCCCGCAATCGCCATTCGGTAAAAGGCCGAAACAATGGGCGGCGCCGTTTCCAGCTTTACCAAAACCGGAAAGATGGAAATACAAACTATTCCAATGACAAGGGCAATTCTGGGCTTTGTCATAACACTAAAATTGGGAGGATTACAATAAAAGCCGCAAAATTAGTCTTTAAAAACCATTGGTGAAGGTTTTAATCAATATTAAAGATTAATTAACGCGTTTCCAATTGGTGAAGTTTAAGTTGAATGCGCTTCCGCTCCACATCCACATCCAGCACTTTTACGACCACTTGTTGGTGCAGGTGCACGTGCTCGTTCACATCTTTTACAAAGGAATCTGACAGGTTGGAAACGTGAACAAGGCCGCTTTCCTTAATGCCCACGTCCACAAAAGCGCCAAAATTGGTGATGTTGTTCACAATGCCGGGCAGCAGTTGGCCTTCCCGCAAATCAGAAATGGTCTTAATATTTTGGTTGAAGGTGAAGACATTGGCTTCTTCACGAATGTCCAATCCAGGTTTTTCCAGCTCCTTTACAATGTCCTTCAAAGTGGGAAGGCCGCTATTTTCTGAAATGTATTTTTGCAGGTCTATTTTTTGAAGAAGCGTTTTGTTTCCTATCAATTCCGGAATTTTTACACCTGCGTCCTTCGCCATTTTCGAGACTATGCTATAGCTTTCTGGATGCACGGAAGAATCATCCAATGGATTTTCACCGTTTTTAATTCTGAGAAATCCAGCGGCTTGTTCAAAAGCCTTTTCACCCAAACGCGGAACTTTTTTCAGTTCTTCCCGGGAGTTAAAAGCACCGTTTTCCTCGCGATAATTCACAATATTTTCCGCCAATTTTGAACCGATTCCCGAAACATAACTCAACAGCGGAACGCTTGCAGTATTTATATTTACGCCAACGGAATTCACACACAATTCCACCGAAGTATCCAGCGAGTTTTTCAATTTGGTTTGGTCCACATCGTGCTGATATTGGCCCACGCCGATTGATTTTGGGTCAATTTTTACCAGTTCGGCCAACGGATCCTGCAACCGGCGGCCGATGGAAACCGCACCGCGAACCGTAACGTCGTAATTTGGGAATTCATCGCGCGCAATTTTTGAGGCTGAATAAATAGAGGCGCCTGCCTCACTCACCACAAAAACCTGTATTGGATTTTTAAACTGTATCCGTTTTATGAATTGTTCCGTTTCCCGGGAAGCGGTTCCGTTTCCAATTGCAATTGCTTCAATTTTATGGGCATCGGCCAGCGAACTTATCTTTTTCATCGCTGTGGAAGTGTCATTTTTTGGCGGATGCGGGAAGATGGTTTCATTGTGGTGCAAATTTCCTTGCGCGTCAAGGCAAACCACTTTGCAGCCAGTTCTAAAACCCGGGTCAATAGCTAAAACCCGCTTTTCACCCAAAGGCGAACCCAACAAAAGTTGCTTTAGGTTTTTGGCGAAAACGTTGATGGCGGTTTCATCTGCTTTTTCTTTGGCAGCAGTTAAAATTTCATTGGAAAGGGCCGGAAACAAGAGGCGTTTGTAGCTGTCTTCAATCGCGATCTTTATTTGTTTTGACGCCGCATCGTTTGATTTGATGATGCGTTCTTCCATTTTGAAGAATGCCTTTTCATCATCAATTTCAATTTTATTTCGAATAAATCCCTCGGAAGCGGCCCGCAGAATTGCCAACAATCTGTGCGACGGAATTTTGTTCAACGCTTCGTTCCAATCAAAATAATCGCGGAATTTTTGGGCTTTTTCGTCCTCTTCAAACTTCTTTACCACTTTGGTTGAAATCACGGCAAAGCGTTCCAATTGCTTCCGAAGCATATTCCGGATATCGGTGCGTTCGTTGATCCATTCGGCAATAATATGGCGTGCGCCTTCCAAGGCTTCCTCTTCGGAATTTACTTCGCCATTTACATATTTTAATGCAATTGATGATATATCGGAAGCATTTTGGGACATTATAATTTTCGCCAATGGTTCCAAACCGTTTTCGCGTGCGGTATCAGCCTTTGTTTTGCGCTTCTTTTTATAAGGCAAATACAAATCTTCCAAAGCGATTAAATCTGTGGTTTCCTCAATTTTTTTCTGAAGTTCTGCAGTCAAAACTTCCTGCTCTTCCAAGGATTTTAGAATGGCAATTTTTCGTTTTTCCAGTGCTTCAAATTGCTCTTTGAATTTTACTATTTCGCCAATTTGAACTTCATCGAGATTGCCCGTCAGTTCCTTTCGGTATCGGGAAATGAAGGGAATGGTGCAATCTTCGTTTAAAAGTTTTACGGTGTTTTCAACACTTTTTTGGGGAAGCTCGGTTTTGGCGGTTATGAATTTGAACAGTGGGGACATAGCAAAAAATTACTCAGAAAATTTAAACAAATCGTAGGTATCTTCTTTGGAATTGTATCTGCCATAGATTAGGGAATCTTTCCATTTAAAAACATTTTCAGCCTTTCCATTCGGATTCCGCAAGGTGTAAATTCGAATTTTGTCGAATACATTTTGGGGAATAATTCCTTGAACGTGTTCAAAATTAGGATCAAAAAAACATTCAATGCGGGTAGATTTGTTGTATTTGTAGGAATTATAAGCGGTGAAAATGGGGTTGAAAAAATTATATTCTCCGCTACCAAGCGAACCGACGTTCGGACTGCCAACAATAATGTTCGGCCCGGCAAATGCTCCACCGGTATTCACATTCAGTTCTTTATTTCCGCCAATAGTAATTTTATAGCCCTTTTTAATTGGCAACACAGCAATCCCGATGTCTTCATCACTAATTTTTCTTAGAAATTGCGATGTTTCATCAAGTTCCCTCCTTTCACCAGCCGCCAAGGCCGTACCTTCTTGTAGAATTGGACTGTTTTTAAAAGTTATTTCTTCTTCTTTTGAAAGATGAAATTGCTTAATTTCTTCATCGGTTTCAATATTCTTTATGGTAAAAAGCAATTGGTTATTGTTGGCAGCAATCTGAAAAATGGTATCTCCCAATAAATAGGAATTGTTTTTAACAGGACTTCCGTCGTTTGGCAATTGCTTTTTTTGAATGGATTTTAATGAAACGGTCAATTCTGGCAAGGTAAATTCGAAAAGATAGGTATAAAGAACACCTTTATCTATACTCAACACAAACTTGTTGCCCCTATCGTAAATTTTGCATCCTTTGCTGCTAATTGAAATTGGATTGGGATTGGTTTCGATCATCTTCACCACCGTCGTCTCCGATCTGAGACTGCGGGTATATTCCGTAAGCAATTTGTCCAAACGGGTAGGTTCATTTTTGTCATCACGGAAGGTTTCCTCGCTAAAATCAAAAGACTTTTTTCCGAATTTCCCATCGTGATTAAAAGTATAGATATTTAAAACGGAGCTTTTTTTGGAAACCGTAAGAATGTAAAATTTGTCCCGGTAGCTGTAAGCTTGCAAATATATTTCCTGGGAAAGGGAAAATCCAAATTCTGTTGTTATGGTAGCTTTACGTTCAAAATCGAACAGAACGCTTCCGAAATTTTTATTGTTTTCATTTTTAAGAAATAACCGGATTTGCCCATTTTTCAAGGTTTGGCCTATAATTTCGGTATAAATTGGAGGCAGTCCCTTTGAAGAAAATTTTCCCTTCAATTCGAGGTTATCGGAATAAAGATAGCCGTTCAGCGTCTTATCGTCGTCCAAAAAAATCGCAAAGGAATTGTTTTCTTCGTCCACCACCGCAAAAGATTTCAAAGGATCACGGTTTCTGGTTTTTAAGTCATTGGGTATGGAAAAAAAGGGCGTTTGGGCAATTAATGAGGTAACACAAAATAAGGCAACCAGTAAGGTTTTATTAAACATAGAAAGATTTTATTTTGAAAAATTTTAGGGCTTTTGTCAATTTATCGTCGCCCCATTGGCAACCCCATCTTCCCCAGGATTCACAAAAACCAATTTCCCTTCCGCATTTTCAGTCATTAAAATCATTCCCTGGCTTTCCACACCGCGAAGGGCTCTGGGCGCGAGATTTGCCAAAACGGTCACTTTTTTGCCGATGATTTCCTCGGGTTTAAAACTTTCGGCAATACCTGAAACAATGGTACGAACGTCAATTCCCGTATCTACTTTCAATACCAAAAGTTTGTCTGCTTTTGGCATTTTTTCGGCTTCAATTATGGTTCCAACGCGCATATCAAGTTTTGCGAAATCGTCGTATTGAATGGTTACTTTTTGTGGAGTAACTTTTTTATTTGCGGCGGAGTCTTGTGCTGAGTTTATCGAAGCATTCATGTTTTTACTTGCTTTTAGTTTATCTAATTGTTGCTGAATTTGTTCGTCTTCAATTTTGCTGAAAAGCAATTCGGCTTTTCCTATTTGGTGGCCTGGTTTCAGCAATTCTGATTTTAAGGAAACCTCGTTCCAGGAAGGCGCTTCGACAAGCTCAGCGTGACCAAGCATTTGCTTTAGCTTTTGACTTGTAAACGGCAAAAACGGTTCGCTTAATACTGCTAAGGCCGATGCAATCTGCAGGGCCACAAACATTACAGTCTTTGTGCGCGCTTCGTCGGTTTTAATGGTTTTCCACGGCTCTTCGTCTGCCAGATATTTGTTCCCGAGGCGGGCCAGGTTCATCAATTCTGCCTGTGCTTCGCGAAAACGGTAGCGCTCAATTGAACTCGCTATCACCGCAGGATATGCTTTCAATTCGTTTAAAGTCTGCTCGTCAATTTCTGAAAAAGTTGCCGGTTCGGGAACAATTCCGCCGTAATATTTATCGGTCAAAACCAACACTCGGTTTATGAAATTTCCGAAGATAGCCACCAATTCATTATTATTTCGGGCTTGAAAATCTGCCCACGTAAAGTCGTTGTCTTTAGTTTCCGGCGCGTTTGCAGTCAACACATAGCGCAACACATCCTGCTGGTTGGGAAAATCCTCCAAATATTCGTGCAGCCAAACCGCCCAATTTTTGCTGGTGGAGAGTTTGTTGCCCTCCAAATTCAAAAATTCATTGGCGGGAACGTTGTCCGGAAGAATATAACTTCCCTCCGCTTTGAGCATTGCCGGGAAAATGATGCAGTGGAACACAATATTGTCCTTCCCGATAAAGTGAAGCAATTTAGTGTTTTCGTCCTTCCAATAATCTTCCCAATTTTTGCCTTCCTTTTCTGCCCATTCCTTGGTGGAAGAAATGTAACCGATGGGCGCATCAAACCAAACGTACAGCACCTTCCCATCGGCGCCTTCTACGGGCACGGGTATTCCCCAATCCAGGTCGCGGGTAACGGCACGCGGTCGCAAACCGTCGTCGATCCAGCTTTTGCACTGGCCGTACACATTGGGCTTCCAGTCTTTTTTATGATCAACGAGAATCCATTCCCTTAAAAAATCTTCATAGCGATCCAAAGGTAAAAACCAATGCTTTGTTTCTTTTAAAATCGGTTTATTTCCAGAAATTACGCTGCGTGGATTTATGAGATCGGTCGCGTTCAAACTGCTGCCACATTTTTCGCATTGGTCGCCATAAGCTTCTTCGTTTCCGCATTTAGGGCAGGTTCCGGTAACAAAACGGTCTGCCAAAAATTGGTTGGCTTCTTCGTCGTAAAGTTGTTCGGTTACTTCTTCAATAAACTGGCCCGCATCATACATTTTCTTGAAAAACTCGGAAGCCGTTTGATGGTGTATTTCCGCGGAAGTGCGCGAATAATTATCAAAGGAAATTCCGAAATCGGCAAAGCTTTTTTTGATGATATTATGGTATTTGTCCACCACTTCTTGGGGTGTTGTTCCTTCTTTTTTCGCTTTAAGCGTAATTGCCACGCCGTGCTCGTCGCTGCCGCAGATAAAGGCTACATCTTTATTTTGAAGCCGTTGATAGCGCGCATAAATATCGGCCGGAACGTAAACGCCCGCCAAATGGCCAATATGAATGGGGCCATTGGTATAGGGCAATGCGGCCGTTATGGTATAGCGTTTCGGATCTTGCATAGGGTTTCTTTTAGAAATTCTCGAAATTGGATGGGCACAAAAATAAGTATTTTCTCTTCGGAAACTCTTGGGTTTTACGGACTAAATACGCATTGCCTTTGGCAACTACCCACACGCAAAAGGCTTCCCATTTTTTTAGGAAGCCTTTTGAAAAAATTGCGGACTATTAAAATTACCTAATTTGAATTGATTTACTATAGAATTGACCTCCTGTGGCGATTCGGTAAATATATTGACCGTAGGAAAGGCGCCGCTTGATTTTTTCCTTTACATCAATACTATATTTTCCCGGAGAGAGAATCTTGTTTTCCAAGGTTCCCACTTCCCTTCCCATCATATCATATAATTTAATGTCCACATTGGCGGTATTGGGCATGTTGATTTCGATTATGGTGCGGTCGTTTTGATAAATGGGTACGTGGGCAAAGCGGGTTGTGTTGTTAAAATCTGGATTGGAAAGCCCTTGGCAGGCAATGCCCATATCCAAAGTTTGATAGTTTTGGTTAAGCAGTATGGTGCTCACCACGGAAGGATCGAGGCAAAACCACTCAGTTAATACGGTGGAGTAGATGTCGCGAAAATCGGTGGTAGGGATTAAATTATCATCGGCATCCCATTCGGTTAGATTGGGATGGTTGCCCACAAAACCATTGCCATCAAGTCCAGCGCCGAAAAGCATTACCGGCGATGCCGCTCCGTGATCGGTGCCATTTGAACCGTTTTCATAGGGCCGACGGCCAAATTCGGAAATGGTCATCGTCAATACTTTATCATCAACTCCCGTTGCTGCCAAATCATCATAAAAATTCTTAATGGAATTTGAAAGATCTTCGAGCAAACCTCTTTGTTCATCGAGTTGGTTGGCGTGTGTGTCGAACCCGTCCAAGGTTACCATATATACCTTGGTTCCCAAGTTTCCTTTTATCAATCTGGCGACGATGGCCAATTGTTTCGCCAAAGGTTCATCGCTATAGTTAGCGCTATTGCTTGATGCCAAATAGGCGTTGTTGATTACTCCCGAATAGCGAACCGTGGTGTTTGTGGTTGCACGCATAAACAATAGCTTATCTCCATATACACAGTCCGGCAAATTGGTTACATCGTGTTGCACCCCGTTTTGGGCAACATTGGCCAACTGATCGGTATTGGCAACCGAAAAGGCATAATTACTGTCATTCCCGTCAAAAATCAAATCGCCAATACTCCCAATTTGAATGGCCGGCGGAATTTGTGGCGGATTGATCAAATAATCGGGATAGCGGTCTTCAAAATAGCGACCCCACCAACCGGTATTTTCTGTATTTACGTCGTCAGTAGAGGCCCAAATAGCAGCCGATCGGAAATGCGACAGATTTTGTTGGGGATAACCAACCCCGTGGACCACCTTCATTTTGCCATCGCCCCACACCGATTCAAGCGCGCCCATATAATTGGGAATGGCGAAATCTGCATTTAAGTTTATCAAATTGTTCTGCTGGTGGCGAATGGTTGGCCTTAAGTTGGCGTAGGTGGCATAGTCATACACGGGTACGATGGTATTCAACCCGTCATTTCCACCTTTCAATCGAATTATGACCAAAATATTTTCATTCTCGCTGGCGGCCAATGCTACGGAAAGCGGTGAAGCCTTTGAAGCTGAGACCGAAGCGTGGCCGAGCATAATGCCCCCCGCGCCGGCTAAACCCAACGCTTGAATAAAGGAACGTCGGCTCCAAGTGGAATGTTCTTGGTCGTGGATATTTTTTTCTTCTTTAGTGGAAGTTTTGGCTGTGGGTTTATGAGTATTGCACATCCTGTTTTTTATTTAAGTTGAAATTCCGGCATTCGTGCAATATGCTTTAAAAGAATAAGCACTTGATAGGGCGCACTGCTGAAATCGAGACTCCACAGGCCTTGATCGTAATAATTTTGGGGTACTTCCCATTTAAAAATATCGGTTGCAATGTCATAATCCGAAACAGTATATAACTCGCGGCTCATAAAATAATCTACCAGTGTTTTGGTGATAAAATGAGGATCTTTACTGTTATTGGTAAGTGCTTTGGCCAGATCTACAAAAATACTGTCAAAGCCATTTTGGTCTAAATAGTCTAAATATTCATCGATCAGCGCCCATCGGCCGGTGAGGGTGGAAGAGTTGATCCAAGATTCATCGCGTTGCCAACCTGCTACATCTATTGGATCATAAATTTCCTGTCCTACCAACCCGATATAATAAATTAGGGCATCAATGATCTGATCATCATAGTAAAAATCAGTTTCCTTTAGGAAATTAAGCACAACATCAAAAGGGCTTTTGATAACCACGCCAACGGATTGTTCATCAAAAAAATGCTGGCTCTTGAAAAGCTTTTTCAGCATTGGAACCATTTCAAAATTGTTTGAAAGAAGGGTCTGCGCCAATTCCTGAATTATGGTTGATTCAATATTATCCGTGGCTGGACTAACGAAAAATTTATACAATTTTTTACAAATGAAAAATGCAATCTCGGGCCCTCGCTCCTGAAAAAGTATGTCAACCACATCATTATACCCCCAATTGCCTGTCTGTCCAAAAATTGTTTTGGTGCCATTGTCAAAAGTTTGGGGATCAAAATAGATGTTGCCATTGGGCTCATCCCACTCGTTGTAGCCTGTAAGCGCACGCGCGGTCTCGGTAATATCGTTCTGCGTATAGCCGTTTCCTTCGCCGAGGGTAAAAAGCTCAAACAATTCCCGTGCATAATTTTCATTTGGGCTGTAGTTTGTATTTTCAAAGCCGTTTAAAAAGATCAACATCGCAGGGGTTAGACCCACAGCCCGGGTAAATTCCTTGAAATTGCCCAGCGCATGCACCTGCATTATGTGATAATATTGATAGGCATAGGGGGCATGAAAATAGATTCCAAAACGGGTCACAAAATGGTTCATCCAAAAAAAGGCAAGCCTTCCGCGCAGGTTTTCAGCCAATAAATCGCGCGTGGTCTGCATGCGCCATTCGGAAAAAAACTGAAAATTCTCGGTTTCGTAGTCCGAGAAATCGTTTGTGGAGTAAAACCCCCAATAGGGCGCCGGAGTTGGCGGCAGGTTATGGGCGGAATCTACCAAGGAATTTATAAACTGTCCGGGGGACATTGTGAGTGCAGTATCCACAGCATCTTGTGAAGCCCCAAAACCAAGACGACGATACACGTGGTTAATTTTTCGCGTATTCCAAGGATCCTGGGAGGAAGGTTCAAAAGGTGCAAGCGTGGAAAAATTGCAGGTTGGGGTAGCAATGATTTCCATTAGCAAAGATTAAATATTAGGTTTGGCGCCAAAGGTATGCGTTTAATCCGTTAAACCATACCGTTTAACTGATAATTTTAACTCAATATTTTGATTCTTAGTATTTTGAATACAGGGAATTTTTTGAAAGTTTTTACCTACATACAAGATTAAATCCTTTATCATTTCGACCCAATTATTCATTGTTGTACCTTTCAGCATTGTAAATCCAACCCTAACGAAATAACAAAGTATAAAAAAATAGCTTCCCAAAACATTTTGCACCCGCTATGCACACCCCTCAAAATTTAAAAAAAGGCGATACCATTGGAATCGTGTCCACCGCCCGGAAAATTTCAAAAGAAGAACTAGAACCTGCAATCCGATTATTGGAAAGTTGGGGTTTAAAAGCCGTTTTGGGAAAAACCATCGGCGCCGAAAAAAACCAGTTTGCGGGCAGTGACGATTTGCGCGCCTCAGATTTTCAAGAAATGATGGACAATCCAAAAATAAAAGCCATTTGGTGCGCTCGCGGTGGTTATGGAACGGTTCGGATTATAGATAAATTAGACTTTTCAGCTTTCAAAAAAAGTCCGAAATGGATTGTTGGGTATAGCGATGTTACGGTTTTGCACTCCCACATTCATAATTTTGGGATTGAAACATTGCATGCACAGATGTGTTTGGAAATAGAAAACAAAACTGTGGAAACAGCTGAATCTATTCGGAAGGTTCTCTTTGGTGAAGAATATTGTATTGAGTTTGAATGGACAGATTCCTTCGCCCCGCTCGGAATTTTGAAAGGAGAATTGATTGGTGGAAATCTTTCGGTTTTATATTCGCTTGTCGGAAGTGCTTCGGAAATGAAAACTGATGGAAAAATACTTTTTATTGAAGATCTTGACGAAATGCTGTATCACGTTGACCGAATGATGATGAATTTAAAGCGAAGTGGTTTTCTGAAAAATCTGAAAGCTCTTATCATTGGCGGAATGACGGAGATGAAGGACAACAAAGTGTACTTCGGAAAAACCGCTGAGGAAATAATCGTGGATTTGGTGAAAGAATACAATTATCCAGTGATTTTAAATTTTCCCGCAGGGCATATCGCGGATAATCGGGCTCTGATTATGGGAAGGGAAGTTGAATTGAAAATTGCAGGCAATCAAATAACTTTGGAGTTTTAAGAAATTACAATTGTCAAATTCCAAAATGCCAAATTCGACTATTCGTTTTTGGAATTTGGTACTTGAAATTTGGTATTTTTAAAGTTATGGCAACGCACAACGAACTCGGAAAAATAGGGGAAGAAATAGCCGCGCAGTATTTGCTTCGCAACGGTTATAAAATCCTGCGCCGAAACTTTTATTTTGATAAAGCCGAAATAGACATCATCGCCCAAAAGGAAGAAGGCACGGTTGTCATCGTTGAGGTGAAAACCCGAAACAGCGATTTCTTTGGCGATCCGCAGAGTTTTGTGACCCCTTCAAAAATCAAACTTTTGGTAAAAGCAGCCAATGAATATATCGTTTCAAACGAGCTGAATGTGGAAGTACGGTTTGATATAATCGCCGTACTAAAAAATCAAAAAGTTGAAAAACTGGAGCATTTTGAAAATGCCTTTTATCATTTTTAATCCTGATTCACAACTTTGACAAAGTTTAAAACTTTGTCAAAGTTAATGCGCTTTATCCGCTGAAAAAATCCCTTCAAAAGCCCACATCACGTTATTTCTTTCGTGCCTTCACTTTTCAAAAACTCCTCAATTTTATAGAGCAAAATTATCTGCAAAATCATTGCAGGAATCAAAAAGGCAAGTCCCAGCCATCCCATAAAAACTATAACAAATAGGATTCCGCTCACAACTTCAAAACCACCGGCTATTCCCGGGATTTTACCAAAGGGATTTTCTAATCGCATCACGGCCAAACCAAAAATAATACTGCCAATACCACAGAAAATGGATTGTATCGTTATAACATATTCGGTGTAAAATGGTTCAAAGTAGAGTGAAGCCATATCGTACCCGTAAAATAAAATGGTTGTGCCAATTAAAAAGAAAGCACCTATTTTCAACAAATAATTATTGAAAATTTTCCCGCTCAAAACAAAGCCCCATAAAAAATAAATAAACGTCAGCATTACTATAAATTTCATACTGATGTATGCAGCTTTTGGAATTATCAATTCATCTTCCTGAAATCGGGCATAGTCAACGGCAAATTCCACAAAACCGGAAAGGAAATAAATGATACCGCAAATCCAAGCCAGTTTTATGTAAAAAATTGAAAAGCCAATTTCTTTTAAATTGAAATTTTCAAAAGGGGAAGTATCGGATTCTTGCAAGTTTTCCAAATCTTCGCCCAAAACATTTAAAATGGTTTTTAAGGTAAAACTTCGGGGCATAACTTCGCCAGCTTCGATTCGCTGAATGGTCCGCACATTTATGTTGCACTGCTCCACAAGTTCTTCCTGGGTTAAGCCTTTTTGCTTTCGGAGTTCCAAAATTTTTCTGCCGAGTTCTGGTTGTTTCATTTTGTTTGCTTTTTGATGAAGCAATAGTACGATGGCAGTAAAGATAACGCAATTTTTTCAAGGGAATTTCACCCGACATTTGCCCGACATTCGTTGATTTTAAAGGCCTAATCTGAAAAAGGTTCCAAGGCCCGAAGCGCTTTATCGACGGAAGAAATTCCCTCAAAAGTAAGCAACAGCCGCAAGCCATTTCGGGTCTGTTTTTCCTTCATCGTAACTTTTTGGGGATGGGTTTGTACGTATTGCAGCACTTTGGTAAAAGCGGCACTTTGGTAAAAGGCACTCTGCTGGTCCGCCACAAAATAACCGACCATTTTTTTCTGTTTCATCACAAGGCGTTCAAGACCCATTGAAATAGCAATCCATTTTATGCGAACGCTGTTCAACAAATCTTCCGCTTCCTTTGGCATTTCCCCAAACCGGTCCAGCAATTCTTTTTCAAATTTTTGGAGTTCGGTTTCGGTTTTCAACTCGTTCAGTTTTGTGTACAGATTGAGTCTTTCGGTGATATTATTTACGTAATCATCGGGAAAAAGGAGTTCGAAATCAGTGTCGATGGTCATTTCCTTCACGAAGTTTTTCTTCGGACCTTCGGTTTCTTCGTAAAGTGATTTAAACTCTTTATCTTTCAGTTCCTCTATGGCTTCGGAGAGGATTTTTTGATAGGTTTCAAAACCTATTTCGTTGATAAATCCACTCTGCTCGCCGCCCAGTAAATCTCCCGCGCCACGGATTTCCAGATCCTTCATCGCAATGTTGATACCGCTTCCCAATTCAGAAAATTGTTCCAAAGCAGTGATCCTTTTTCGGGCTTCATCCGTCATCGCAGAATATTCCGGCGTGATGAAATAACAAAACGCTTTTTTGTTGCTCCGGCCCACGCGACCGCGCATTTGGTGCAAATCGGAAAGGCCGAAATTATTGGCGTTGTTGATAAAAATGGTATTCGCATTTGGTACATCCAAACCGCTTTCAATAATGGTTGTTGAAACCAAAACATCGAATTCATTGTTCATAAACCGGAGCATCAACTCTTCCAATTTTTTACCATCCATTTGCCCGTGGCCAATCCCAATTTTCGCATCGGGCACCAATCGCTGGAGCATTCCGGCGACTTCCTTTATGTTTTCAATCCTATTATGAACAAAGAAAACCTGTCCGCCGCGCGAGATTTCATACATAATGGCATCGCGAATGCTTTCCTCACCAAAACGAATGACGTGCGTTTCTACAGGATAACGGTTGGGCGGCGGCGTGGTGATTACGGAAAGATCGCGCGCGGCCATCAAACTAAACTGCAACGTACGCGGAATGGGCGTCGCGGTTAACGTCAACGTATCCACATTTTCTTTGATAGTTTTGAGCTTGTCTTTAACGGCGACTCCAAATTTCTGTTCCTCATCAATAATCAAAAGTCCCAAATCCTTAAACTCTACGGACTTGTTGACCAATTGGTGCGTACCGATTACGATATCGAGTTTGCCACTTTTCAATTCCTCCAAAACCGTTTTCCGCTCTTTTGCAGTTCTAAAACGGTTGAGATAATCAACTTTTACTGGCATATCAGCCAAACGTTCGGAAAAAGTTTTAAAATGCTGAAAGGCCAAAATCGTGGTTGGGACCAAAACTGCGACCTGCTTTCCGTTGTCCACCGCTTTAAAAGCGGCGCGAATAGCGACTTCCGTTTTTCCGAAACCTACGTCGCCACAGACCAATCGGTCCATCGGGCGCTCGTTTTCCATATCTTTTTTTACGTCTTCGGTCGCCGTGCTTTGGTCCGGCGTATCTTCATAAATAAAGGAGGATTCCAATTCGGCCTGTAAATAACTGTCCGGATCAAATGCAAAACCTTTTAGGGTGCGGCGTTTGGCATATAATTCAATTAAATTAAAGGCAATTTCCTTTACGCGCGTCTTGGTTTTTTGCTTCAGTTTTTTCCACGCATCGCTGCCCAATTTGTAGATTTTGGGCTCTTTTCCATCCTTCCCGTTGTATTTCGAAATCTTGTGGAGCGAATGGATGCTGAGGTACAAAATATCGCGCTCGCCATAAAAAAGTTTGATGGCTTCCTGCATTTTTCCTTCCACCTCAATTTTCTGCAAGCCGCCAAACTTCCCAATTCCGTGGTCAATATGGGTAACATAATCGCCCACTTCCAAATTGGTGATTTCCTTTAGAGTAATTGCCTGCTTTTTGGCGTAACCGTTTTTCAGTTGAAATTTATGGTAACGCTCAAAAATTTGATGGTCGGTATAGCAAACTAGTTTTAAATCGTCATCGATAAAACCTTGAAACAGCGGAAATACAAGGGTTTCAAACTGTTCCACATTTTGCTGGGCATCTTCAAAAATGTCGTGAAAGCGTTTTGCCTGCTGTTCACTACTGCAAAAAATGTAGTTCTTATAACCCTTTTCAGTGTTTTCATTCAGGTTTTCAATCAGCAGATTGAATTGTTTGTTGAACGATGGCTGCGGTTTTGTATTGAAGGAAATCGAAATCGAATCTGAAATCGAAATTGATGAATTTTTTAGGTGAACTTTTGTGAAATTTCCCAATTGTTCTTTCAATAATTCCGAAGTACAGAACAATTCCGAAGGTTTTGCGCGTTTTATTTCAGAATCGATTGCATTAAAAGCTTCAGTTGCTTTTTTGAAAAGATTGTCGATGGCGCTACTGAATAGTTCTTCATTTTTCAGAAAAACTACGGTTTTGGACGCGATATATTTCAAAAAACTTTCGCGGTGTTCCTCAACGGTTTTATTCTCGATATTGGGAATGATGGACACTTTTTTAACCTGTTCCAGTGAAAGCTGTGTTTCCACATCAAAAGTTCGGATACTGTCAACTTCATCGCCAAAAAACTCAATTCGGTACGGTTCGTCATTGCTGAAACTAAACACGTCCAAAATCCCCCCGCGTACTGAAAATTCACCTGGTTCGGTAACAAAATCAGTGCGTTTGAAACGATATTCAAACAAAACCTCGTTTACAAAGTCTATTGAAAGTTGGTCGTTTACGGCAATTTTTAACGTATTTCGCTCCAATTCCTTTCGGGTGACCACTTTTTCAAAAAGCGCTTCGGGATAGGTAACGATGAGCGCCGGTTTTTTTCTGGAATTTATTCGGTTTAAAACCTCACTTCGAAGTAAAATATTGGCATTATCGGTTTCTTCAATTTGATAGGGCCGCCGATAACTTCCGGGATAGAAAAGCACGTTTTGGTCGCCCAATAGATTTTCGAGATCGTTCAAATGATAAGCGGCTTCCTCTTTATCATTAAAAATCAAAAGAAAAGGCAAGTCCGAAGCTTTAAAAACATCAGCAATTACCATGGAAACCGAAGATCCCACAAGGCCGGAGACGGTAATATCGTTTTTGGAATTTTGCTGATTGTCATCCTGAGCTTGGCGAAGGACGGCAATAGTTTCCCCCAGTTTTCGTGTTTGCGAAGACTGCGAATAAAGGGTGCTAACGAGGGTTTTGCTCATCGAGCGGCAAAGATAATACTCAGATTTATTCTATAAACCGTAAATCTTAACTTTATCATTTCACTAACATAATAAACCTCAGCGTTTGGCTATTTTCGGTTTATGGCTATAAAAGAATACGATGTTTTTATCATAGGAACCGGAACCGCCGGAAAAAGTGTAGCTTATGATTGCGCTGCGGAAGGAATGAAAGTGGCGATTGCGGATAATCGGGAATTTGGCGGAACCTGCGCAAATAGAGGCTGCGACCCAAAAAAAGTTTTGGTGGGTGTTACCGAAGCGGTGCAGCTTTCAGAAAATTTAAAAGGGAATGGAATTATTTCCGTTCCAAAAATAAGTTGGAAACATCTTCAAAAATTTAAATCAACTTTTACCAATGCTGTGCCCGCCTCCACTGAAAAAAAATTGAAGGAAGCCGGAATCG
Organism: Aequorivita sp.; assembly: GCA_048268785.1. Classification (GTDB taxonomy): domain Bacteria; phylum Bacteroidota; class Bacteroidia; order Flavobacteriales; family Flavobacteriaceae; genus Aequorivita. The sequence goes on along the minus strand of JBLWUV010000002.1, from coordinate 343,744 downwards.
AAATGTTTCACCAATCGCCCAAATTTTTGGATGAAAACACACTTTCGGTAGAGGGAAAAATGGTGAAAGCGAAGAAAATTGTAATCGCTACCGGACAAAAACCGATGGAACTGAAAATTCCCGGAAGAGAACATTTAAAAGTGAGCGACGATTTTTTGGAATTGGAAGAACTGCCCGAAAGCATTGTTTTTGTTGGCGCGGGCTATATCGGGATGGAGTTTGCCCACATTGCCGCGCGTTGCGGTGCAAAAGTTACGGTAATCGAATTTGGGGATCGTCCGCTCGGGCCTTTTGAGGCCGATATCGTTTCGCACCTCACAAAAGCTTCGGAAGCACTTGGAATTGAATTTATTTTCAACGCAAAGGTTTCCGAAGTGGAAAAACTTCAGAAAAACTTTCGCGTTTCTTATGAAAAGAATGGTAAAACCGAGTCCGTTGTCGCCCGAATGGTTTTCAATACCGCCGGCCGTGTGCCATCCATCGACGAACTGGATTTGGAAAAAGGAAATGTTGCGTTTGAAAAAGGTGGGATTTCGGTGAACGAATTCCTTCAAAATACAACCAATAAATCCGTCTATGCCTGTGGCGATGTTTCGGCAAGTGGGGCGTTACCATTAACGCCAACTTCCTCGCAGGAAGCGCGGATTGTTTCGTTGAATATCAGAAATGGAAACCATACAAAAATGGATTTTCCGCCAGTGCCTTCCGTAGTTTTCACCATTCCACAAATTGCTACCATCGGTCTGACCGAAGAAGAGGCAAAGGAAAAAGGATATGATTTTGTTGTGGAATACAAAAGCGTGCCCAAGTGGTTCAACACCAAAAGGATCAACGAAAAAGTGTATGCCTATAAAACGATTGTGGACAAAAAGCGAAACCTGATTTTGGGCGCCCATATCATTTCGCATCAAGCCGGAGAAATGATCAATCTATTCGTGCTGGCGATGTGCGGAAAACTCACCACCGAAAACCTAAAAGGGATGATTTTTGCCTACCCCACTTGGGGCAATGATATTAAGGGAATGGTTTAGGGGGAAAATTCCAAAAAATTCAAATCACAAATCTCAAATTACAAACCTGCCTGTCGTGCCTCGGGCAGGAAGGTGCCAAATTCCAAAATTACTTTTTAGAATTGAGATGTTCCCTTAATTTAATATTGGGGCTTGTAGCTCTATTTTTAAACCCGTGGTAACTGCTGCTTACAAACAAAATTGCGGCCACTGCAATTGCGGCATAGGCAACGGTTTGGCTGACGTCCCAATTAGACACAGCAATTGCTGCCAATGCCCACGATCCAACTAGTGCAAATTCGCGCATATTTCTTCGCCACGTTACTACTAAGTTTATTATTCCAGCAATGATAATCATCGTTACTGCCCACGAGACTTCACTGTAGCCCCAGGCATCCCACTCAATGCTGGTTAAATAGGCTGCAACATTGGCGATGCTCGCCACCGTAACCCATCCGCTGTAAAAAACGAATGGCCACCAAAGAAAAGCAATAACGGAAATTGGCGCGTCCCAAAGTTCCATCCGGTTATTCAGCACAATTTTTAACAGTGAAAAGAGCAGCACGAAAATGGCGATGATGGAATATTCCATATATCCGTAAAGCCAAAACGTAATCCACATTATATTGGCGAAGCAGGAAAGCACAAACCACCAACCTGTTTTTAAAATGAAGTCATCATCGCGCACTTTGGTGAAGAGGCTTCGGCTTTGGTAGATTATAAACCCTAAAAGCATCAAATATATAAGTCCCCAAATGGAGAAGGCATAACCGGCAGGCGTAAAGAGATTTTTGGAAGCATCGGAGATTTCGCCGATGGTGGTATTGTTAATCGCGCCCGTGTTTGACAAATAATTGACGAAAATTGTTGTTACGAAAGCAATGATGTTTGCTATTTGTAGTGTTTTTTTCATAGAAGATCAATTTTTCGAAACACAAATCACTTCCCCTTCAACAATGGCATAAACTTCGTCCATTTCCGAAGGTTTTAAAATATGCTTTCCCGTAAAGTTACCAAAAGCCGGAAGAATTAAGCTGTTAAGGGTTTTATAAAAACAGGGAAAACGGAGGAATTGTCTGCCTACGCCCTTCATTCGAATGCCGGGATGCACGTGGCCGCAAAAGTTGAAGGTGCCTTTAATCTCGGTGGGATGGTGGGTCAACAAAAAGCCGTCGAGCAGCAATTGGTCAAAGACTTTAATCCCCAAATCCTCGTATAAATATTGCGGAATAATATCGTGATTGCCCGAAATCAGGACTATTTCCGCCTTTGTGTATTCCGTCCACTTTTCAAAATCCCGCCATTCCTCGTTCAGTTTGCTGTGGAAAAGATCGCCCAAAAAACAGATGGTTTCAGGTTGAAATTGATTGCTTATCTCTGTAAGTTTTTCAAGGTTTTTGTAAGCTGCATTTGCGGGAACGGGCGCGCCGTGTCTTCTGAAATGTGCCACTTTTCCCAAATGAACATCTGCGATAAGCAGCATTTTCTTTTCTTCCCAAAAAAGGACGCCGCTGGGGTGGAGGGTGAAGTTGTGGTTTTTTATTAGAATGCTTTTCATCGGGATTACAAAGTTAGAAGAACTCAACATAATCTTTAAGCCCATAAGTTTTAAAAACCTGTGAAATGGAAGCTAGTAATTTTAGTGAACATATTCACCAAAAATACGTATATTTGGTGAATACAATCACCGATTATGCAGTTTCGAAGAGTTATTCAAGAGAATATTGAATCAAAAATGAGCGGCGGAAAAGCTATCGTTCTCATTGGTCCGAGACAAGTAGGAAAAACCACGCTTCTTCGCGAGATACTTAAAAATAAGGATTTCCTGTTTTTAAATGGGGACGACCCAACCGTTCGCCAAGTTTTAAATAACCCCAACACCCAAGAACTCCAAAATATTATCGGTCAAAAAAAGTATGTTTTTATTGATGAGGCGCAACGCATTGAAAATATTGGCCTGACCTCAAAAATTATTACCGACCAATTTTCCCAAGTGCAATTATTCCTAAGCGGATCGTCAGCATTCGACCTCAACAACCAAATAAATGAACCGTTAACGGGGAGAAAATGGGAGTTCGAGCTTTTCCCAATTTCTTGGGCCGAGTTGGAAAATTCTGTGGGCTATTTGGAGGCAAAACAACAATTGAATCTTCGGTTGATTTATGGAATGTACCCCGACGTGCTCACTTCGGTAGGTTCCGAAAAAGAAGTTCTCAAAGAACTTGTGAGCAGTTATTTGTACAAAGACGTTCTTGCGTTGAGCGGAATTCGAAAAGCCGAAGTCTTGGATAAATTGGTGCGTGCTCTGGCTTTTCAAGTGGGCAGCGAGGTGAGCTATAACGAATTGGCGCAATTGGTCGGGATCGATAAAAACACGGTCTCCAATTATATTGATATGCTTTGCAAAGCCTACGTAATTTTCAAATTGCCAAGTTTCAGTAAAAACCTTCGAAACGAAATAAAGACCAATCAAAAAATATATTTTTATGACAATGGGGTGCGGAACGCTGTAATAGGAAATCTGAATTTTCTGGAAACCCGCGCAGACAAAGGCGCTTTGTGGGAAAATTTTTTAATGTCGGAGCGGTTGAAAGTCTTGCGTTATTCAAAAAGCGATGCACGAATGTATTTTTGGCGGACCGTACGCCAACAGGAGATTGATTATGTGGAAGAAAATGCAGAAGAAATAACAGGTTTCGAATTTAAATTTAACCCAATCGCGAAAACTAAAATTCCAAAGCTTTTTGGGGAAACGTATAATACTAAAGTTGAAATTATAGATACTGAAAATTTCCGTGGGTTTTTGGGAATGTAAAATTAAAAATCATTTCTCCAGCAACAATGTCATCCGCTTAATCCGATCCGCCAATTTTTCCGAAGAAAGCTTTTCCCGAAGCCTATCCGTAATAATCGGGAAGCTGAAAGGAGTTGCCTTTTCGCATTGTTTCCAAATTATTTTTTGGGAATTTATACGTTCCAAAGCCAATCGCAATCGGCCTTCTTCCAATTGGTGCTCAAAGGTTTCGCGGTAGGCTTGGAGGTATAAAAGATTGTCGGGTTCATAATCCCGAAACACATCGAAAAGCAATTGGCTATTGCTCTGCAAATGTTTCGTTTTAATCACTTTGTTTGGGTACCCCTGAAAAACCATTCCGCTGATAACGGCAATATCGCGAAATTTGCGTCGGGCCAATTCCGTGGCATTCAAACTTTTTTGAAGGTCTTCGTATAAATATTCCGCAGAAAAAAGATTGTTGTCGAGCACGGTTTGAATGTCCAAAAACTGGTCGCTCAACAGTTCAAAACCGTAATCGTTATAGGCCAAGGAGAAGGTAATCGGCGACAGCAAACTAATCCGATAAGCCAGCAAACTGCTCATCGCCTCGTGTACAAATCGGCCCTCAAACGGATAAAAAAGTGAGTGGTAGCCTTCGCGGGTTTTAAAGGTTTCAATCAAAAATTCATTTTCGCCTGGCACGATACTTTCGCGTTCCTGCCTGTCAAAAATATGGCTCAATGCCTTTAATTCCGGAGTGTTTCGTTTGTGGTCGGCTTCACTTTGCAATTCTTCCCGTAGAATTTTACTCATTTGCGAAGAAAGTGGCAACCGCCCGCCCAAAAAGCTGACGACCTTTGCGGTCTTTTTAGAGGATTTCCGAACCTGCGCCATCATTTGCCGAATGCGAACCAATTCCAGAGTACGGCCCGCGAAAACAAAGGTGTCGCCCGGTTTCATTTTACTGATAAACCATTCCTCAATCGTGCCAATAAATCCGCCGGAGACGTATTTTACCAGCATCATACTGTCGCTAACAATGGTGCCAATGCTCAAGCGGTGCATCATTGCAATCTGTCTGCTTTCCACCTTAAAAAGGCCTTCGGGCGTGACTTCCACTTTTTTATATTCATCATAGGCCTGCAAACTCTGGCTGCCCAAAGTGATAAAATTGAGGCACCAATTCCACTGTTCTTCCGTGATTCCCTGAAAACAAAAGGTGCTTTTTATTTCGGGGAAAATTTCTTTCGGAAAAAATCCGTTGCCCACCGCCAGCGTTACCAAATATTGAATGAGTACGTCAAAACTCAACAAATATGGGATTCTATCTTCAACCACATCTTCCTTTACTGCTCGTTTCAACGCCGAAGCTTCCACCAATTCCAACGCGTGCGTTGGCAAAAAGTAAATTACAGATGGCTCCCCCGGACGATGGTTGCTCCGTCCGGCCCGTTGCAGAAATTTTGCCACACCCTTCGGCCCACCGATTTGGATGATGATTTCCACAGGCGCAAAATCCACCCCCAAATCCAAACTGGAAGTGGCAACAACCGCTTTTAAGGATTCATTGCGGATGGCCTGTTCCACCCAAAGCCGCGTGTCTTTGCCAATGCTGCCGTGGTGCATCGCGATTTCGCCGGCAAATTCGGGATGCTTCTCCAAAATTTTCTGAAACCAAATTTCGCATTGTCCACGGGTGTTTGTAAAAATTAAAGTGGTTTTACTGGATTTGATTATTGGAACAATTTCTTCCAAAAGGTGCAGCCCCAAATGCCCGCGCCACGGAAAGGTTTCCATTTTCTTCGGAATGATGGAGCGGACTTCGATTTTTGACTTTTGAGTGGATTTAATTAAAATCGAATTTTTTCTGAATTCAGTATCCATTCCCAACAGCACATCTTGGGCCTCTTCCAAATTTCCAATAGTCGCGGAAATTCCCCAAATCCGCAAATCTTTGGAAACAGTTTTCAACCGTGAAAGTGCTAGCTCCATTTGAACGCCGCGTTTGCTTCCCAAAAGTTCGTGCCATTCGTCAACCACAATGGCAGTCAGGTTTTTGAAGGTTTTCTCGTAGCCTTTGGAAGCCAATAAAAGCATCAGACTTTCGGGTGTGGTAATTAGCAAATCGGGCATTTGGCGTTTCTGTTTTGCTCGTTCGCTTTGCGAAGTATCGCCCGTACGGATTCCCACGGTCAAACCCGTGCCCAAATCGTCCGCAAAGCGCTGCGCCGCTTGCTGGATTTCTACCGAAAGTGCCCGCAATGGGGTAATCCAAATTGCCTTCAGCCCTTTTTTGTGATTCGTTTTATAATCGGGGTTTTCCTTTAAATATTGAAGCACAATCGGCACCCAAAGTGCGTATGTTTTTCCGCTTCCGGTTGGGGCGTTTAACAGACCGTGCTTGCCGTCGAGGAAGGCTTTCCAGGTTTTTTGCTGGAACGGAAATGATTTCCAATTTTTTGATTGAAACCAATCCTCGGCAATTGAAATGAGCTCGGACTGTTTCATTTTGGAATTAATGCTTTAAGATCATCCAAAGTATTCGCCTCCTCAATAGGTTTATCTTTTCGCCAACGAAGAATCCGCGGAAAACGGGTTGCGATTCCACTTTTATGGCGGCTGCTTTCGGCAATTCCTTCGAAGGCAATTTCAAAAACGTGCTGCGGAGTTACACTTCGCACCGGGCCGAAACGCTCCAAGGTATTCCGCTTTATCCACGCGTCAATCTGCCGAAATTCTACATCCGTCAGTCCAGAATATGCTTTTGCAAAAGTTACCAATTCGCCCTCGTCCCAAAGCGCAAACGTATAATCTGTATAAAGATTGGCGCGTCTTCCGTGGCCGCGCATGGCGTAGGTTAATACTGCGTCGATTGTGAAGGGATCTATCTTCCATTTCCACCAATCGCCTTTTTTTCTTCCTACTAAATACGGTGAATCCTTCCGTTTCAGCATCAGCCCTTCACTACGTTTTTCTCGTGAAAGGTCTCTTTCCTTGGCGGCTTCTGCCCAAGTTTCAAACTCCATTGTTTCGCTTAAATAGATTCCTATTTGTTCGGAATTGATTTTTCGAATCAATCCGTCCAAAATCTTTCTTCTTTCCAAAAAAGGTTTTTGGCGAATATCCTCGCCATTCCATTCCAACAAATCGTATGCATTCAAGATTACCGGAGTTTTTTTCAGAAGTGCTTTTGAAATATTCTTTCGCCCAATCCGAGTTTGCAGGGCGTTGAAATTGCCGATCTCCCCTTTGCCGAAAGGCAATATTTCGCCATCAATCACGGTTCCGTTGGGAATTACTTTTAGGAAATCCTGAAATTCGGGATATTTATCGGTCACCAATTCTTCCCCGCGCGACCATACGAAAACCTCATCGTTTCTGATAATTACTTGGCTACGGATTCCGTCCCATTTATGCTCAAAGCTCCAATCGGAAATGGGCCCCAAATCCTTTTGAAAATCAGCCTCCACCGCATAGGCCAAATAGAACGGATAGGGTTTACTGAGGAAATCTTCCTCGTTTTGCTCGAGAATCAGTTTTTTATAGGTCATTTTTTCGGGCTTCCAATCGCCCATTAATTTATAGGCTAAAATATCCTCATCGATTCCGGTGGCTTTTGAAAGCGCGCGCGTCATCAATTTTTGGCTCACGCCAATTCTAAAACTTCCGGTCAATATTTTATTGAAAACGAAGCGTTCAAAATAATTGAGGGCCAACCAATTGTCGTGCAGATATTTCTTTTTTTCCTCTTCGGAAAGGGTTCGCAATTCGATAATTTCTGAAACAAATTCTGAAAGCGACTTTTCGGAATGTGCTAACGAAGTTGGCAAAATCAAAGCAATAGTTTCCGCCAAATCGCCAACAATATGATAGCTTTCCTCAAAAAGCCAAAGCGGAATGCCACTGATTTCCGTAGCCCAAAGTCGAAGAAGCGTAGTGTTTACGGGGCGTTTTGGTCTTCGGTGCGAAAGAATTGCGATGGTCCAAAGTTTATCGGCATCGTTCGCATTTTGAAAATACTCGGTGAGCGCCGCCACCTTTTCGTTGGTTTTGTTGGTGCTATCGAGCTTTTTTATGAGTTGGGCAAAATCTTTCATAGTCCCCTTTGCCCCCAAAGGGGGAATTTTATATGTATCGAAATATTAATCTTCATTCCCAATTTTTTGGTCGTTAAACGGAACCGAAGCGACATTTTCTGAATTTTCTTCTTCGTATTGCGTTTTTTCTGTTCTTGCGTCGTAGCCCAATTCTTCCCTTAAATAGCGGGCAAAAATATCGGTATAACCGTGTGTGGCAATTACCTTTTCGCAGCTCGTGGCTTCGATTGCCGAAAGCAAACCTTCCCAATCGGCGTGGTCGCTCAAAACGAAGCCGCGGTCAATGGCGCGTCTTCTTCTCGCGCCTCTGAAAGTCATCCAGCCACTGGCGGAAGCGGTAACGTACGGCACAAAACGTCTAATCCACGTGCTGCCGTGGGCGCTCGGCGGGGCGACGATTATGTTTCCCTTTACTTCTTCTTTGGAAGTATCGCGCGTGATTAAAGTGGTTTCCGGCAAATTGTAGTTGGCTCGAACCACTTCCGTCATATTTTCAACAGCGCCGTGGGTGTATATTTTTCCGATGGAAGTGTCCAAATGTTTCAGCAAACGCTGGGCTTTCCCCAAGCTGTAACCGAAAAGAATTGAGGTTCTGCCCTCACTTTTATTGGTTGCCCACCATTCGTTTATATCCTTAAAAACTTCCGCTTGCGGCTCCCATTTAAAAGCTGGCAGACCAAAAGTACATTCGGTAATAAAGGTGTGGCATTTTACAGGTTCGTAAACCTCAGCTAAGCCATCATCTTCGGTTTTGAAATCGCCGGTGAAAACCCAGACTTCGCCTTTATATTCCACTCGAACCTGTGACGAAGCCATAATATGGCCGGCAGGATGCAGGGAAAATTTCACCCCGTTAATAGTGAACGTTTCATTCCAAGCTTTTCCGGTTACGGGAATATCGCCCAGCCGATGTTTGATTATAGGAACATTATTGGTGTGCGTTATGTATTGTTTATGCCCCCACCGGCTGTGGTCCGCGTGGCCGTGGGTCACGATGCACTTGTCAACGGGTCGCCACGCATCGATATAAACATCGGCTTTTTGGCAGTAGATGCCCTTGTCGTTAAAGATTAGTAGCGGTTGGTTCATTCCTTTCTTTCGATTGCTGTTTAAAATTAAGGAAAGCCTGTGTGGCTTTGTTTCAAATTAAGAAAAGTTTAGGGCAGCCTATGAAGGATTTAAAATGAAGAAAAACCTAAAGAGATTCCTTCGCTTTGCTGGCAAATCGTTTATATTTGTAGCATAAAAACCAAGATATGTCATTTACAGATTTATTTGAAAGTGGGGAACATTCCCGAAATTTAGGCCATTTCGCGTCCATTGCGAATATTGCCTCCGTGGATGGTGCCATTAATCCCGAAGAGGAAAAAATGTTGAAGCGTTTTGCCCGAAAACTCGATATAGAAGAAGAAGAATATGAAGCGGTTTTGAAACATCCGGAAAAATACCCCATAAACCCACCAAACGATGCAGAAAGAAGGCTGGAGCGAATCCACGATCTTTTTGAAATGATTTTTGCCGACAACGAAATTGACGACCACGAGCGTTTTTTGATTGAAAAATACGCCATCGGTTTAGGCTATAGTGCCGAGATGGCGCAGGACCTAATCAAGCGTTCCATCAAAATTTATAGCGGCGGGCTTAGCCTTGAAGATTACCGTTATTTGCTAAATAGAAAGGATTAATACTTTTTTTTGAAGAAAAGAAAGACCCGTGGCGAAAGCTTCGGGTTTTTTATTTGGCATTGGCCATAAATTCCTCGGCCTTTTCAACCATTTTTTTACTTCCCGTGAAAAACGGAACGCGCTGATGCAGGGAATTGGGCTGGATTTCCAAAATCCGCTGAAAGCCGTTACTGGCCTTCCCGCCAGCCTGCTCCGCGATCATCGCCATCGGGTTACATTCATACAACAGACGGAGTTTTCCATTGGGATCCTTGGAAGTGTTGGGGTAAATATAAATGCCGCCTTTAATCATATTTCTGTGGAAATCGGAAACCAACGAGCCAATATAGCGCGAAGTGTAGGGGCGATCTTCTTCTTCCTTTTGACAATATTTAATATAATCCTTCACGCCCTGCGGAAAGTGCACATAATTCCCTTCATTTACCGAATAGATCCGTCCGTTTTCGGGAAATTTCATATTGGGATGGGAAAGATAATAAGTACCGATGGCCGGATTCAGCGTGAAACCATTTACGCCGTGGCCGGTGGTATATACAATCATCGTTGAAGTGCCATACACAATATAGCCCGCGGCGACCTGATTGATGCCGGGCTGCAGAAAATCTTCAATAGTAACGGGAGTTCCGGAAGGGGTAATCCGTCTGTAAATTGAAAAAATAGTGCCCACGGAAACGTTTACATCGATGTTCGACGAGCCGTCCAACGGATCCATCAAAACTACATATTTGTTGTCGTTCTTTTCGTTTCTGCCTTTAATGGTAATAAAATCGTCTTCCTCTTCGCTGGCAATTCCGCAGACGATTTCGCGATTGGTGAGCGTATTTATAAAAACCTCATTGGCAAAGACATCGAGCTTTTGTTGGTCTTCACCCTGCACGTTGCTATTGCCCGCGGTTCCCAAAATATCAACCAATCCGGCTTTGTTCACTTTGTGGTTCACCACTTTGGCCGCAAGACGAATGGAGTTGATGAGTCGCGACAATTCTCCGGAAGAGTATTTGAATTCGCTTTGGTTTTCAATAATAAACTCGCCGAGGGATTGATTTATTTTTGCCATGGGAAGAAGGAATTCCTGAATTTGTGGCAAATATCGGGATTTTTAAGAAATTGAACCGATATTTGCGCAGGGAAAACCATACTGAAAATCGAAATCGAAATCGAAATCGAAATTGAAATCGAAATTGAAATCGAAGTTGAAATCGAAATTGAAATCGAAATCGAAATCGAAATCGAAATTGAAATCGAAATCGAAATCGAAGTTGAAAAAAATTATGAAAGTACGAGAGGCCGTTAAAGAAGATATGCCGCAAGTTTTGGAACTTATAAAGGAGCTTGCCATTTTTGAAAAAGAGCCGGATGCAGTTGAAATTTCCGTGGCAGATCTGGAACGGGAAGGATTTGGCGAAAACCCATTGTTTACGTGCTTTGTTGCCACTTCGGCTTCGCCCAGCGACCCATATCCTGAGAATATATTGGGTGCGGCTTTGATCTATTATCGCTTTTCAACTTGGAAAGGGCGCACCCTTCATTTGGAGGATTTAATCGTCAAGGAATCCGAACGCGGAAAAGGCATCGGCGAGGCACTTTACAAAAGAGTGATGCAGTTTGCCTACGACCGTGGACTGAAGCGCGTGGCCTGGGATGTTTTGGACTGGAACACAGGAGCGATCCGATTTTACGAGCGCAGCGGTGCGAACGTTTTGGAAAGGTGGCGCGTAGTGCATATGGACGAAAAAGGACTGGAAAATTATATTAAAAATCAAGGATAAAATAAATTCGACCACAAATAGACCCATTTTAGATTCAAAGAAAATTTCGGGATTCGTGGTAAACTTTCACTTATGAAAATCTTCAAATTTGGGGGGGCGTCAATTAAAGATGCCAATGGCGTGAAAAATGTTGCTGAAGTATTGAAAATTACAAACGAGAAAAATTTGGTAATCGTTGTTTCCGCTATGGGAAAAACTACCAACCTGCTCGAAAAAGTGGTTTTTGAATACTTAAATGAAAACAGCTCCAAATGCAGTCAACACGTTTCCGAATTCAGGGAATATCATCTCGAAATCCTAAAAGGCCTTTTCGAAAACAGCACCCATCCAATCTTTGAAAAAATTTCCAAGTTATTCGAGAAAATGATTTCTTTTTTGGATGTGAACAAATCCAAAAACCACGCCTTCGTTTATGACCAGGTCGTCAGTTTGGGCGAAATTGCTTCCAGCACCATCCTTTCGGCCTATCTTTCTGAAATTGGAATACACAATCAATTGTTGGACGTGCGGAAATGTATCAAAACCGACGCGAACTTCCGCGATGCCAATGTAGATTGGGACGCGACCCAGAAAAAAATCCAGAAAAAAGTAAGTGTGAATGGCATTACGATTACGCAGGGATTTTTGGGTTCGGAAACCACCAACAATTTCACCACTACGCTTGGGCGGGAGGGCAGCGATTATACCGCGGCGATTTTTGCCTATTGTTTAAATGCAGCGAGCGTGACCATTTGGAAGGACGTTCCCGGGGTACTAAATGCCGATCCGCGCTATTTTTCACAAACCATATTGCTGAACCACATTAGCTATCGCGAGGCCATTGAACTTGCCTTTTACGGTGCCTCAGTAATTCACCCCAAAACGCTGCAGCCATTGCAGCGCAAGGAAATTCCGCTCTTCGTAAAATCATTCATAAGTCCCACTTCTCCGGGAACCTGCGTGGGCAAGGGCAAAACCCTGGATCCGCAAACTTCGTGTTTTATTCTAAAAAAGGATTTGGTGCTTATTTCCCTTTCGTCATTGGATTTTTCATTTATGATGGAAGACAATATCGGCGATGTTTTTAAATGGCTCCACAAATACAAAATGAAGGTGGAATTGATTCAGAATTCCGCCATCAGCTTTTCGGTTTGTGTGAATGACAAGTTCAACAATTTGGAGGCATTGCTGGCAAAACTTCGCGAAAAATTCAGTGTAAAATGGAACGAGAACGTAACGCTCTATACCATTCGCCATTTCAACCCTATTGAAGTGAAAACGCTTTCGGAAAACAAGAATGTGCTGTTGAAACAGGAAAGCAAGGAAACCGTGCAATTGGTAATTAAGGAGTAAGCCAAACCTTCCCGACAAGCGGAAATTTTATTGAAACCGAAAAGCCATCGGGGAACAGAAAACAAAGACCACTACGAATATCTTTGCTTATATTTGTTGGAAATAAACAACCGAAATAGTTCATGGGATTAGTCAACGCACGGGAAGTTGCGAAAGCCATAAACGTCGATAAATTCGGCTTTTTGGGCACTTTTATGGGTTGGTCGCTAATGAAGGTACTGAACATCAGCACGCTCAACAAAATATACGACGAGAACAAGCACTTAAAAGATCTCGATTTCATCAATGCCCTTATCGAGAAATTCGAGATAAAATTTGAAATCCCCGAAGAGGACCTTCGCAGAATACCGAAAACAGGCGCTTTCATTACCATTTCCAACCACCCTTTAGGAGGAATAGACGGCATTCTTCTTTTAAAACTCTTATTGGAACAGCGACCCGATTTTAAGATCGTGGCCAATTTTCTATTGCACCGCATTGAACCGCTGAAACCCTACGTAATGCCAGTAAATCCTTTTGAGGACAGAAAAGATGTAAAATCGAGCATTATTGGGTTTAAATCTGCTTTAAAACATTTACAAGAGGGGCATCCGTTGGGAATTTTCCCCGCTGGCGAAGTTTCAACCTACCGCGACGGGAAGTTATTGGTGGACCGTCCTTGGGAAGAAGCGGCGATGAAATTGATAAAAAAAGCCGAGGTTCCGGTGGTTCCTATTTATTTCCACGCGAAGAACAGCAAACTTTTCTACCGGTTGGCAAAAATGAGCGACACCCTGCGGACGGCAAAACTTCCTTCCGAACTGCTTACCCAAAAAGAACGTTTGATAAAAGTGCGGATTGGGAACGCCATTGCTGTGGAAGATCAAAAAGAACACGAGTCTTTGCCGGTGTTTACGGAATTTCTTCGGAAGAAAACCTATATGCTCAGCAATGCATTTCAAAAGAAAAAATTGCTGGACAACATTCCAAAAACCCTAAAATTCCCGAAACCGCCCAAGAAAATTGCAGGGCCCATTCCATTGAAAGCCATGGAGGCCGAAATTGAAAAGCTCCGGCAGGACGACAAACGTTTGCTGGTGAGCAAAAATTACGAAGTGTTTTTAGCTCGCGCCAACACCATTCCCTATATTCTTCAAGAAATTGGAAGGTTGCGCGAGATTACCTTCCGCGAAGTGGGCGAAGGCACCAACAACAGCACCGATCTCGACAAGTTTGACAGCTATTACCACCATATGTTTTTGTGGGATAATGACGCCCAAAAAATGGCGGGAGCCTATCGAATGGGGCTCGGTTCGGAGATTTTTCCGCGTTTTGGGATTGACGGATTTTATCTGCAGGATTTATTTCGCTTTGAACCGGAACTCTACGAAATGATGAGCAAAAGCATCGAGATGGGCCGCGCTTTTATTATCAAGGAATACCAACAGCGCCCGATGCCGCTTTTTTTGCTGTGGAAGGGAATTGTGCACACCACCCTTAGATACCCCGAACACCGCTATTTGATTGGCGGCGTGAGCATCAGCAATAAATTTTCAGAATTCTCAAAAAGTTTGATGATTGAGTTTATGAAATCCAATTATTACGATCCATACATCGCCCAATACATCAATCCGAAAAAGGAATATAAGGTAAAATTGAAGGATGCCGACAAGGATTTCATTTTTGATGAAAGTGAAGCGGATTTAAATAAATTCGATAAAATAATTGATGAAGTGGAACCCGGCAGTCTGCGTTTGCCCGTGCTTATCAAAAAATACATCAAACAGAACGCAAAGGTTGTGGCCTTCAACGTTGATCCGCTTTTCAACAACGCGGTGGACGGATTGATGTACATCCGAATTGCAGATCTGCCGGAAAGTACCGTAAAACCCGTAATGGAAGAGTTTCAGGCCGAATTGGAAAAAAAATATTCCGATTCCCAGAGCGGCGATAAATAATTTTTTTCCCGACCCATTTATTTTGCAAAAATAGTTTTACTTCGCAATTGGTAATGCCCAAAATATGTCAGCAAAAACCATCGACGAGGTCCTTTCAACACTCGATTTGATTATTGAAAAGGAATGTAACGACCAATCCTGTTTGGCCTATTTCCCTATTCTTTATCGTGCCGTTACGGCTCGAATAAAAGCGGGAATACTCAATAACGAATTTGAAAACAATGCGCGAATGGAAAGGCTGGACGTACTTTTTGCCAATCGCTATATCGACGCTTACGAAGGTTTCGTTTCGAAAATTTTGTGTACCCAAAGTTGGAAAAATGCCTTCGATGCTGCAAAAACGGGAAAGTTGCTGGTGATGCAACATTTACTTTTGGGAATTAATGCCCACATAAATCTCGATTTGGGAATTGTGGTTTCAGAAACCGTTGGAGAGGATGGCGAAATGCTCGATTTTGAAAACGATTTCAACAAAATCAATGAAATATTGGCATCGATGATAGCCCATGTGGAAGCGAAGATTATTTCCGTTTCGCCTTTATTTGGGTTGCTCGATAGTATTGGGAAAGGCCGCGAAGATAAGCTGGTCAGTTTCAGTATAAACATTGCGCGCGATGGGGCGTGGCTTTTTGCCAACCAATATCATATTTCACCCAATAGAACCAGTGAATTGAACAGCCGCGACTTGATTATTTCCAAACTCGCCGAAAAGCTGATTACCCAAAAAAGTGTGCTCTTAAAATTTTTGGTAAAACTCATCTATTTCTTCGAAAAGAAGGATGTGCAACAGGTCGTAACCGTTTTAAAGAGAGAATAAATTATTTTTCCGCATAGGGATCGTAGCTTCCAAAATTCCAAATGAAGCCCTCCGGATCTTTGCAACTGTAGCCTCTGCCGCCGTAATCTTCATCCTTTATATCCATAACTATTTCAGCGCCGTGGGATTTGGCATTTTTGTAGTGGGCATCCACTGCTTCAATAATAAAATAGGCGGTTTGGGTGTTTAGGCCATTGGCGTCTGCGGGGGTTCCAGTCAATTTTCCGAAATCGGTTCCCTTGCGCTCCGGCCCAATCATTATCATCGCGCTGCCCAAAGTAAGCTCGGCGTGTTGCACATTATTATTTTCATCTCTGTAAACAAAATGTTCCTTAAACCCCGGCGCTTTGGTCAAAAACTGGACTGCTGCGTTGGCGTCTTTATAGTTCATTGTTGGAATTGCGCCATATTTGCTCATATAAATTTTTTTTAAGGTAAAAAAAAGCCTTTGGAGATTTCCAAAGGCCCATTTTTTAAAACCATCCTTTTTTGCCTACTTGATAGGTTTGGTAAAATTCCTCGTCGCTTTTGGTTAGGTAAATAATTCCTTCAATCAAAGGAATGATTCCGCCGATGCCGCAAGTAACAATGGTAATTACTATTTGGATTATCCCTTCTTGGGTATATCCCAAAATAAATTTGTGGATGCCCAAGGAGCCAATAACTATGGCAAGAACCCCCGCAAGGATTTTTTTGTTCTCCTGTGGATAGGATGGCGGAACTTGGTTCCAATTTTCGGTTTTGGTGTTTCCGGTTTGCTGTGTACTGTTGTAGCCAGCGTTTTCTTGCTGTTCCATAAATGTGGTTGATTGATTTTTAAAAGAATAAATGTATTAAAAAATTAAAGAATTGTTTCGTCCAAAGGTTCCCAAAGTTCAATCTTATTGCCATCCGGATCGAGAATCCAGCCGAACTTTCCGTACGCATAGGTCTGCATTTCGCCTACGATTGTTACACCTTCGGCTTTTAAAACTTCCAACAATTCCTCTAAGTTTTCAACCCTATAATTCATCATAAACTCCTTTTCGCTCGGCGAAAAATAATCGGTATCGGCTTTGAAAGGACTCCATTGGGTCGTACAATCCCTACCGTTCTCATCTTTCCAATGGAAAGAGCTTCCATAGTCATTGGTGTCGAAACCCAAATGGTTTTTATACCATTCTCTCGTTTTATTCGGATCTTTTGTTTTGAAGAAAATTCCGCCAATTCCAGTTACTCTTTTTTTCATTTTTAAGTTTTTTTAAAATGCTTAATAATCTTTTCGGCGATCACCGTTGCCAATTTTTCTTTGCTTTCAACGGTCCATCCCGCAATGTGCGGACTTAAAATTACATTGTCCATCGCAAATAGTTCTTTCAACGAATAGGGTAAGTTATCTGAATCAAAAAGCGTTTCAAAAGATAGTTTTTCAAATTCCAAAACATCAAGTCCAGCTCCCAAAATTTTTCCGGATTTCAAGGCCGAAACCAAATGTGCGGTAACAACGCTTTTTCCGCGAGCGGTATTAATAAGCCAAAAGGATTTTGAAAAGGAATTGATGAAATCTGAATTCACCATTTTATCGGTCAATGGCGTCCACGGTGTGTGCAGACTCAAAACATCGGCCTTCTGCTGTAGTTCTTTCAAAGAAACCTGCGTTGCATTTTCATCGCCCACATTTTCTTTTATGTCGAAACAAATCACTTCACAATCAAAACCTTTCAATTTTTTTGCGAACGCTTTCCCCATATTGCCGTAACCGATGATTCCAACGGTTTTGCCATCGAGTTCTATCCCTCGGTTGGCTTCGCGGTTCCACAGGCCGTTTTTAACCTCCCTGTCGGCTTTATTCAGGTTGTTGAACAGCGAAAGGAGCATTCCCAGCGCGTGTTCGCCCACGGCGTTTCTATTGCCCTCGGGAGCGGCTATTAATTTAATGCCAAGTTTTTCGGCATTTTCGGTATCGATGCTTTCAAGACCGGCGCCCACACGGGCGATAAATTTCAAGTTTGTGGCAGCATCGAGGAATTGTTTGTCGATGTTGAAACGGCTCCGTAAAACGATTCCGTCATATTTTGAAATAATTTCTTCTACTTCGGCTTTGGAAGCTTTATAGTTTTCTTCATTGGAAAATCCAGCTTCCGAAAGCATTTTTATTAATAACGGATGGTTGCTGTCTAAGTGAAGTATTTTCATAGGCGAAAATTACTCGTGTGCGTTTGGGTTTGCCTGCGGATAAGGAATCATCTCCTTTTGTGTAAGATCGGAAACTTTGTAATAATTCTTTTTGCCGCCAAACCAATATTCAACCACAGCTTGGTTATGCTCCAATTGAAATGGAAATTTTTTTCGAGCTGTGTTTTGCGCTTCTTTCATCGGATCAGCATCCATAATAACGTCTTGTCGGGAGTCGTTTTTAAGATAGCCAACAAATTGATTGGGTTCGTTTACATTGCCTTTAGCTTCCAAAATTTGATTTCTGAAATATATATTTTGAATAACAACATCTGCATCTTTTTCGCTTAAAATGATATGCACATTGATTCCCGAACCGCCATCTTGCACCCCTGCTACCCAATTTTGATAATAGCCCTCGGCTATTTTGAAAGGTGGATTTTCCACAAATATTCTATTTGTACTCGTTTCCTGCGCGCCCCCACAGTTTGAAAAACTTAGAAATAACAAGGGCGCTACCAAAAGCAAAAGGATGTGTTGTATATTTTTCATAATTGAATAAAATTACAAATATTATCCAACAAAAAAGCCTTCCGAAAAACGAAAGGCTTTTAAATATTATGATCAATGTATTGGTGCGTTTTCCGCGGTTATCCTGCCAAGGCATTGGCGCCGCCCACAATTTCCAAAATCTCGTTGGTAATGGCAGCCTGACGTGCTTTGTTGTATTGAAGTTTCAATGCATCACGGAGTTCCGTCGCATTGTCAGTTGCCTTGTGCATCGCCGTCATACGGGCGCCGTGCTCGCTGGCCACGCTGTCGCGAAGGGCTTTAAACAACTGGGTTTTTAAGCTTTTTGGAATCAACGTTTCAACAATTTCTTCTTTGGAAGGCTCAAAAATGTAAAAGGTCTCGGAGGTTTTTGCTTCTTGGCCCTCTATTGCTTTTGGAGGTAAAATTGGCAAAAACTGCTCGGTCATTACAATTTGGGTAGCGGCATTTTTGAAATTGTTATATACTAAAATGATTCTGTCATATTTTCCTTCGGAAAAAAGATTCATCAGTTTTTCGGCAATTTCGGCGGTATTCTCGAAGGAAAGATCGTCAAAAATACCATTGTTGTTTTCGAAAATGGTTCCTGTTTTTTTCAGAATATCGTGGCCTTTTTTACCAAGGGTCATAAAATCCACTTGTTTTCCAGAAAAAGTATTGGCCGCCAAATTGCGCACTTCCTTAATAATATTACTGTTGAAAGCACCCGCCAAACCACGGTTACTGGTAATGGCAACCACCAAAATTTTGTTAGCCTCGCGTTGGTCTGAATATTTGCTGCCGGTATCGGCATCGAGCGTTGCGCTTAGGTTTTGCAAAAGTTCGGTTAGTTTTTCAGAATAGGGGCGCATTGCCGTGATAGCATCCTGGGCCTTTTTCAACTTTGCGGCAGACACCATTTTCATGGCACTGGTAATCTGCATCGTTGAGCTTACGGATGATATTCTGTTTCTAATTTCCTTAAGATTCGCCATTTCTTTTTATTGTGTTACTCTGCGTTCTCTGCGCCTCTGCGGTGAAAAAATAACCGCAGAGGCACAAAGGGCGCAAAGATTTCTTATTTCTTATATTTCGCTGAAAGATCTGCTGCAACCGATGTCATTACGTCAATTGCTTCATCGGTAAGTTTTCCAGCTTTAAGATCGTTTAGTGTGTCTCTGTGTTTTGCGTTGAGCATTTCAAGGTAATCCCTTTCAAATTCCTTTACTTTCTCTACGGGAACATTGCGCATCAAGTTTTTGGAACCTGCATAGATTATCGCAATCTGGTCTTCCACGGTATATGGATCGTTTTCAGATTGTTTCAAGATTTCTACGTTACGCTTTCCTTTTTCAATTACGTTCAAGGTTGCAGCATCCAAATCGGAACCGAATTTTGCGAACGCTTCCAATTCACGGAAAGCTGCCTGATCCAGTTTCAAGGTACCTGCCACCTTTTTCATCGATTTAATCTGTGCGTTACCACCCACACGCGATACCGAAATACCTACGTTAATCGCTGGACGAACACCCGCGTTAAACAAATCTCCATCCAAGAAAATCTGTCCGTCGGTAATAGAAATTACGTTGGTTGGAATATAGGCCGAAACGTCCCCTGCCTGTGTTTCAATAATGGGAAGTGCTGTCAACGAACCGCCTCCTTTTACGATTCCTTTCAACGATTCCGGAAGGTCGTTCATTTCCTTTGCAATATCGTCATCGGCGATTACCTTGGCAGCACGCTCCAACAATCTTGAGTGAAGGAAGAATACGTCTCCAGGGTAGGCCTCACGTCCTGGTGGGCGACGAAGCAAAAGCGAAACCTCACGGTAGGCAACCGCTTGTTTAGAAAGGTCATCATAAATAATCAATGCTGGACGACCGGTATCGCGGAAGTACTCACCGATTGCAGCACCAGCGAATGGAGCGTACACCTGCATTGGCGCAGGATCGGAAGCGTTTGCGGCTACGATGGTGGTATAGGCCAAAGCACCTTTTTCTTCCAAAACGTTGGCAATATTCGCAACAGTGGAAGCTTTTTGACCAACGGCAACATAAATACAATATACAGGCTGTCCGGCGTCGTAAAATTCTTTTTGGTTAAGAATTGTATCAATACAAACGGTAGATTTACCAGTTTGACGGTCACCGATTACAAGCTCACGCTGGCCACGGCCCACGGGAATCATTGCATCGATTGACTTAATACCTGTTTGAAGTGGCTCGGTTACCGGTTGGCGATAAATTACACCCGGAGCTTTACGCTCCAATGGCATTTCATAAGTTTCACCAGTGATTGGACCTTTACCGTCGATTGGCTGACCCAAAGTGTTTACCACACGGCCAACGATGCCTTCACCTACCTTAAGCGAGGCGATACGCTGCGTACGTTTAACGGTGGAACCTTCCTTAATTTCTTTGGAAGGACCCAAAAGTACGATACCTACGTTGTCTTCCTCAAGGTTCAGTACAATACCTTCAAGGCCACTTTCAAAGGCAACCAATTCGCCGTATTGGGCGTTTGAAAGTCCGTAGGCGCGCACAATACCGTCACCCACGGTCAATACAGTTCCTACTTCGTCCAGGGAAGCACTTGCTTCAAAGCCTGTAAGTTGTTGCTTTAATATTGCTGATACTTCAGCTGGTTTTACTTCTGCCATTTGTTTAGATATTAGATGTTAGATTTTAGACGTTAGACTAAACCTAATTTCTTTTTTATATTGATTTACTGAATTCTCTTTTTAAATTTCCCAATTGGTTTGCGATGCTTGCGTTGTACTGGATATCGCCAACGCGAAGAATGAAACCGCCAATGATTGCAGGGTCAATCTCGTTTTTAAGCGTAACTTTTTCGCTGCCGGTCAACTGCTTCACCTTTGCCATTACCTTTTCTTCCAATGCGGAAGAAAGAGGAACGGCAGTAATTACGGTTGCAACCTTAACACCTTGTTCATCATTGTAAAGTTGCACATAACTTTTAGCAACTTCGCCCAATAACGAAGTACGCTGATTTTCAACCAAAATATTGATAAGCGAATGTGTGGTTTCCGATTGTCCGCCGAAAATTTTCAACAAGGCCTGTTTCTTGTCGTTGGCCTTAATCACTGGACTTTGAAGCACCGCCTGCAGTTCTCGACTGTTCTCAATAGTATTGTAAACAGATTGCATATCACCAAAAACAACAGCCTCTGTGTTGTTTTCGTTTGCTTTCTGCAAAATTGCTTTTGCGTATCTAATCGCTGCTCTGCTCATTGAATATTAGTTTAATTTGGCGTCGCCCAACATTTCGTCAACAAGTTTTAATTGCTTGTCTTTATCGGAAAGTTCGTGTTTCACAACTTTTTCGGCAATTTCCAAGGAAAGGCTTGCCACTTGTTGTTTCAATTCTGCGATTGCCGATTTCTTTTCGCTTTCAATAGCCGCTTGTGCCTGGGCGATGGTTTTGTCGGCCTCAGCTTTTGCCTCTTCTTTTGCGTCGGCAATCATTTTTGCTTTAATCTCGCGGGCTTCTTTCAACATTACCTCGCGTTCGGAACGTGCTTCCTGCAACAATTTTTCATTGTCTGCTTGAAGGTTTTGCATTTCAAGTTTCGCCCTTTCGGCAGCATCCAATGCGTTTTTAATTCCTTCTTCACGGTCGTTAACCGCATTTAAGATAGGTTTCCAAGCAAATTTTCTCAATAAAATAAGCAACAGAACAAAGATGATTATCTGCCAAAAGAAAAGTCCGAATGAAAAGTCGTTAACTAATTTTTCCATATGTATGCCCGCCCTTCGGCTATCGCTAAGGATAAACTGCGGCGGAATTTTTTAAGTTTAACTTGATGTTCAATTTTTTAACAAACAGCCGTAACCAACCGTCACGGCCATTTGTCAATTTTTTTTGATTACCCAGCGAAAATCGCGGCGAAACCAATACCTTCAATAAGCGCCGCTGCAATAAGCATTGCTGTTTGAATTTTTCCGTAAGCTTCAGGCTGGCGTGCGATAGCTTCCATAGCTTTCCCACCGATCATCCCGATACCGATACCGGCACCGATAACCGCTAAACCTGCTCCTACAATAGTTGGAATTGTCATAATATATATAATTAAAAATTAAACACTCTGCTTCGGCTCCGCTCAGCAACCATTAAGTTGCTTTTATATAAATCAGGTCCCTGAGCGGAGTCGAAGGGACCAAATGGTTTTACAAATGCTGTATTTCACCCTCGTGTGCTTCGTGTTCTGCATGCGTTTCGCTTGCAAAACCGAAGTAAAGGGCGGCCAACATCGTGAAAATATATGCTTGTAGCAAGGCTACCAATAATTCAATAAGGGAAATGGCAAAGGAAAGTCCGAAGGACAACGGTCCGCCGATCCAGCTCTTGAAAATAAATATCAACCCAATCAAGCTCATCAATACCACGTGGCCCGCTGTCATGTTTGCGTACAAACGGATAAGCAGTGCAAAAGGCTTAATGAACAATCCTAAAATTTCAATAGGAACAAGGATGATATAGATCAATATTTTGCCTGCCCATGGCATACCATCGCCCAGTGGATCAAAAATGTGTTTCCAGTAATCTTTGGTACCCGTAAAAGTGGTTATCAAGAAAACGATAATGGCCAAAGCGGTGGTTACGGCAATGTTTCCGGTAACGTTCACCCCAAGCGGCGTAAGGCCGAACATATTTAAAAACCATATAAAGAAAAATACGGTCAATAGGAACGGCATGTATTTTTTGTATTTGTGCTCGCCGATGTTGGCGATAGCAATGTCATCGCGAATGTAAAGCACGATAGGCTCAAAGAAACGGCCCAGCCCGCGCGGAATGCTTCCGTTTTTGGCATAACTTTTCGCAAGGCTGCGGAACAACCAAATCAACAACAGCCCAACCACCAGCATCATCACCACGCTTTTTGTAATGGAAAAATCCAAGGGGCGGAAGTTGGTAGGATGGTCGCCGTGAGCAGGGTCATAGGTGATAGTGCCCTCGGCATCGGTTCTGTAAATTTTTTCGTGATATAATTTGTAATATTTTCCGTTGGATTCAACCACTTCGTCGCCGTGTCCAAAGGCAGAGGACATAAAGGTGTGCAGCCCGTCATCCCAAAGAATCACAGGCAGTGGGAACCCGTAGTGATGTGTTTCGCCAGTGGCTTCGTCGGTAGAGCCAAACAAGTTAAAACTGTGGGAATCCAGCAAGTGGTGGTTTATGAACTCCTTTATTTCTTCTTTTTTGGTTTTGTTGCCTTTATCTCCCGGGGCAACTTCCTTAACTTCCATGCCGTGGTCTTGGGCGAAGACTGAACAAGAAATGATTAACGCTACAACTGAAAGTATTCTGACCAATGTTTTTCTATGCATCTTTGAACAAATAATGGTGTCCTTAAAATCGGTGCAAAAATACATTTCTTTCTGAGAAACAAAAAACTATTTTTTGTGTTTTTTTCCTCGGCATAAACCCACTAAGAATCCTGATTATTAAGCTGTTTTGAAAGAAAAATTACTTCCAAAATCAAACAGGTGGCATAGGGGATAAAAAAAGCGGCAAATTCCGAAGTTGCCATTACTCCGTCCTGTCGGTAATAGGGATAAAAAACAAGGAAGAAAACCAGAAATTTAAGCCCGCTGCCGCCCAGAAATATAAATCCGGTTTGGGCAGATTTTTTGTTGAATCTCGCTTGAATGAAAAGCAATATGGTGGCGGCCAAAGCGTAATTAACAATGTAGGACAGTAAAATTTTATCGCCAAAAAGAGGAAAGCCCATTTGGAAAAGGATAAAAAGGTGGAGCCCAAAAACCGCGAGGGTGACCAAAAATAGGATCACCAGAAAATTCAGTGTATTTTTTTTCATTCAAAAAATTAGGAGTTCAATCTGTTGGTCTGTTTTATTACCAAAAATAAGGAAGCGCCCACGCCAACCAGGGTACAAATGATTAGAAAAGTTTTGCCGCCGTGAGAATATTTGCCATCCAACCATTGGCCCAATTTTACGAACAGATAAATTATAACGCCCATTTGTATGCCAATACCCGAAAGTATGGCCCAACGTTTTAACCCACTGTCTTTTTTATCGGCCATTTCACAAAACAATTAATCGTCAAGCCCCGTCTGCACGGTAGTTTTCTTAATGCGCTGCGGACGGTCAAAGGGGTGGATTTTTGAATTTTCACCACTGGGTAAAGCATTTGTAGGGGTGCTTTGGGGTTTTCCATCGTGCATAATGCAGGAGGCATTCATTGTGGCGCCAGATTCAACCGCCAATTTGCCAACCGTAACATCGCCATCAACCACGGCAGTGGCTCGAAGGGAAAGCGTGCCGGAAACCTGCAGATTGCCCTCAAACCTGCCTTCAATATCGGCATTTTCGCAGGTGAGCGTTCCGATGATTACTCCGGTTTTGCCGAGCACCACTTTGGAGGGTGTTTTTACATTTCCTTCAACAACGCCATCAATTCTAAAGAATCCGGTGGACGAAATATCACCTTTTAATTTTGTGCCCTCATTGATTCTGTTTTGTGCTGAACCGGGTTCGGCTGCGATTCTTTTTTCCTTTTTATCTGAAAACATAGCAGTTCGATTTTAAGGTTACTATCAGAGACGCGAGCATCGCGTCTTTACTGTTGGCGATTATTGTTGGGCCACGTCCCGCTTTAGGGCCGTCAGAGACGCGAGCGTCGCGTCTTTACTGTTGGCGATTATTGTTCGGCTACATCCTCCTTTAAGTATTCATCCAGATTTTTATGGATTTGGACAATTTTATAATTGGGCGTTGAAATTTCGAAGTAGGGATATTTAATTTTATAATCCTTATTCTCCTTCAATACTTCACCAAAACCACGGGCGCCCAGCTTGGTTTTGAATCCGTGGATGATGACCAATTTGGTTTGCGGATCGTAATAATCTACGGAAGTCGCCATATTGGTATAATGGTAACTTTCAATGGCCTTTTGCAATTGCTCTTTCAATTTGTTGGCTGCTTCCTCGTCGGTATTGGCGAATTTATACACCAATTTCCAACTATCCGATTCGGTTTCGGGAACAAAATCCGTGGCGGCAAGCAACGGGAGGACGTTGCTATAAATCTGCTGGGCCTGTTTTCCCTCTTCGGTGCTTGGATAGTTTAACGAAACAAAATTGAGCGCTTTTTTATAGGCTTCATACCCCTGTTGTCGCCCAATCGCGGTCGCTTTTAACATTTCAAATTTGGGAACTATGTCATTGCCGTTATAGGTTAAAATATAGGCATCGCTTTTCTGGATAACCTCGGCATATTTTCCGGCCTCGAATTCTTTATATAGCTCTTTGTACTTAAATTCCGGACTGGATTCGTCGGTCGGCAATTGTGAATTGGGGTTTCTTAAAATTTCCGCGTAGCGCGTATCGGCGTGGTTGGAAAGAACATCATTGCGGTATTGATCGGCTTTGGACGGATTTTCAAGGATTTCATAAATCTTCACCAAATTGTATTTTGCCGGAACGACCAATCGCTCCTCGGGATTGTAGGTCAACAATTTTTCCAGTCTATTTGCGGCAAGGGAATATTCCTTGAACTTTTCCTTGTAAATAAGCCCCAATTGATAATAGGCAAAATTCCTATCCTTGGCCAGGCTATCGATCACTTTTTGATCAGTGGGAATCCTTTCAAGATAAGTTTGCGGTTTGTAAAGCTCGTTTTCAGCAATTGGCGCTTCATTTTCTACCACTTCTTCATCGGTAATAAGAGAAGTTTGCTTGTTTGACAGCCTCCAATTGTCTTCCAGTTTTCTGTCGCCCCAAACTTTTCTAAATTCACCTTTTCCGTAGGCAACCGTTGAGGAATTGTAGAAATAGAAGGTGCTTCCGCCCTTATTGGGCCCCGAAGCGGTTTTGCCCTTTTCATAAAATTCCTTGTTTGCAATTTTTTGTTCCACCTTAACGGCTTCCAAAGAATCCTTCAGTGCCTGTTCCCGCAGTTTGGTGGTGTATTCGGTAAAAAAGGCCAATTGTTGGGCCGCTGTCATTTGGGTGAGTTTAAGAATACTGTCGTTGGTGGCGGCGATATCTTCATATTTAATCACGTCGTCCAAATTTTCACGTTTCTTCTTTACCCTACGCCATTGTTTGCTGTTTTCTTCCAAAAAGGTAAGCGTGCTATCGTAATAAGCGCCGGCGTTTTTATATTCAGCATTGTCAAAATTAATTTCTGCAAGCGTTTGATAGTTTACCGATTGAAGCACTTTGTCCTGCTTAAATGCTTTTATGGATTTGTTGTAATAAGCAATGGCGGTGGCGGTGCTGTCGCTGTTTAAATAGAAATCGCCAAGTTGGTTATAAATCCTATCCAAAAAGGGCCGGTTTTCGCGGTTTTTTTCAAGATCCTGCAAAAGCTCTAAAAAAGCAGTTCGATCTCCTTTTTCGTAATCAAAATTTTTGCCTTTTTCCAGGTAAGCATTGATCAAATAGGCGCGCGAGGTTTTTCGGTTCATGGCAATAACCTCATCAAAGGCGATGTTTGCGCTGTCTTTTTGGCCCAAACGGTTGTAAAGTTGTCCTTGAATGAAGGTATATCTGCCTTTCAGTTCCTTATCGTTTACGTTTTCAGTAGCCAGTTTCATATATTCCAACGCCGGAGGAAGGGAATCCAGGTTTATAAAAGCTTGGGCCATCATTGCCGCACCATCGGCTATTTCCTCTTGGCTCAATTCCTGGGTTTCAAACATTTTTTTGAGGTTTTCGATGGCGAATTCCTCATTTTTCAAACGAATATTGGTCTTGGCCTTCCAAACCTTGGCCACATTAATGTTGTTGCTGGTGGGATAACGGTCCAATATAAAATTGAAAGCATCCATCGCGGGAATAAATCGACCGTCATAATAGCGGGCTTTTCCCAACAACATATAAGCTTCGTCAATTTGCGGATTATGCTCCTTGCCGTCAATATACATGGAATGTTTTTGGATGGCTTTGGCCGCCTTTTCCTCCGCCCGGTTGAAATCTGCATTTTTAGAGGCACCCGGAGCCTTGGTTTCGGCTTCTTCAATATCGATGCGCTCTACGGGCAGAATTTCCCAAAAATTGTCGCGAAAACCATAGGCCAATTGTTCCTTGCCGTCGTCAAAAGCGAGATTGCCGTTGTAGAGGGTATTATATTTGGTGGTTACGGCATGGACATTGCGGTTTAAAAAGGTATTTTTTTTGCGCGAACAGGCTGCGAAAAAGATAACAGCGAGAACAAAGAGTGTAATTTTATAGGTGCCCTTCAAAATGGTTTCGGTTTATATGATACTGTAACTTAAAAGGTTCTATTTTAGTATGTAGAATCACTAAAGAGCGGTAAAAATACATTTCTTTTTAATAATTGCTCCCCGAAACGATTAAAAAAATGCTTCATATTAAAGCTTTTGACGCCTTGTTTCCTTGAATTCATTTGTACTTTTGCAGAAAATTCCAAGATTATGAGCGAATTCCACGCGCTTACCGTTTCCGAAGTAAAAAAAGAGACCCAAAATTCAGTCTCCATCAGCTTTAAAGTTCCCGAAAATCTAAAAAGTCTGTTCGCCTTTAAAGCCGGGCAATACATAACCATAAAACACAATAGCGGCGGCAAGGAGTTGCGCCGGGCCTACTCAATATGTTCATCGCCCAAAAGTGGCGTGCTGCAAGTTGCCGTAAAAAAAGTGCAAAACGGCGCTTTTTCCGAATACGCAAATAACCGCTTAAAAGCTGGCGACACGCTGCAAGTGATGCCTCCTACGGGAAAATTCACCTTGGAACCCAATTTAAAAAACTACGCGGCCTTCGCTGCGGGAAGTGGCATTACGCCCGTTTTGTCCTTGGTAAAATGTACTTTGGAAGAAATGCCGCAAAGCACATTCCTGCTTATCTACGGCAACCAAAATAAAGAGGAAGCCATGTTTTATGACGAAATCGTGCAATTACAGGATGCATTCCCTGAGCGGTTTGATGTTGAATTCGTTTTCAGCCGCGAAAAGGAAGAAGGCGCACAATTTGGAAGAATTGGCCGCTCGCTGGTTAATTTTTACCTGAAAAATAAATATGGGCAGACCACTTTTGAAGCTTTTTACCTCTGCGGACCCGAACAGATGATTGATGAGGTTTCGGCTACTTTGAAGCACAATGGCATCAACTCAAAACAAATTCACCACGAGCTTTTTTCCACTGCCGAAAAAGGATTGTTGGTTGAAAAGCACGATGGCAATACCAGCATTACGGTAATTCTTGACGACGAAGAGGAAGTTTTTGAAATGCCGCAAACAAAATCCATTCTTGAAGCTGCTTTGGACGAAGGTCTGGACCCGCCCTATTCGTGCCAAGGCGGTATTTGCAGTACGTGCATCGCCCGCTTGAAAGAAGGAAAGGCCGAAATGCGCAAGAACCAAATCCTGACCGAAGCTGAAATTGCGGATGGATTAATTCTTACTTGCCAAGCGCATCCCACTACGGCTAAGGTTGTTGTGGATTATGATGATGTGTAGCTTCGGCTCCGCTCAGCTACCGCTTCTCTGTAAATGAGCGGGATCGAAATGAACTCCAGAGTTTCAACCACAACGCTACCTTAAATCAAAAACTAAAATACTATCCCAGAACCTCCAAGACTTTATTGACAACAGTTCGTGGAGCAATCGTTTTCATCACTTCCTCGTATCCCTTCGGAAATTTATTCCCATAAATAGAAGTTGGAATTAACGGATATGCTTTGCGGTCGGAAAGAATTTGATTGCCCTCGGGCTGATTGAAAGGCGCAAAGCCCGCAAACGGATGTGTTACGCCCCAAAGCGTAATTACTGGAACGCCGTACATTGCCGCCAAATGACCGTTGCCGCTATCCATGGAAATCATTAAATCCAGATTTGAAATTAAAGCAAGTTCTTCTTCAAAGGACAATTTTCCAGCAACGTTGGTCACATTTGCAAAAGGGATTTCCATTTCCTTTAAAAGTTTTATTTCCTTCTTTCCGCCGCCAAAAAGAAAGATGCGGTATTTGTCGGTTTCATCCAATTCACGGATTACTTCTGCCATTAGGCTTAAAGGATACATTTTGCTTTGGTGGGCCGCAAAAGGAGCGATGCCAATAAGCTTTTTAGGTTCCACGCCAAGTAGGCCATTGAGTTTTGGGGTCAACGGTTTTTGGGCGGGGACGGTAAATGTGTTTAAGTCTAACGGAAAACCGAGCTTTTCAAAAACATCTGCATAGCGGTGATGGGTGGTTTTTAAGTGCAAAATAGCTTCGCCTTTGGCAGCGATCAAGGCTTTCTTTGCCGCCCTGCCTTTATCGATTGTTGCGGTTTCAATTCCCTTAAACTTTAAATATCTCGTGATTATTTTGGAACGAATTACATTGTGAAGGTCGGCCACGGCATCAATTCCCAAATCCTTGGCTTGGTTTGCCAATTTAATCAATCCGAAGCGTTTGTGCTCGCCATATACATCGGCTTCCAAAAAATCGAGATTTGGAATATCTTCAAAAAAAGGTTTGAAAAAGGGGCGGGAAAGTACGGTGATTTTTACATTGGGATAGGTTTCCGTCAAAACACGAATTACGGGCACGGTCATCGCCACATCGCCCATGGCGGAGAGGCGGATTACCAATATATGAGTGGGTTTTGCCATGGTTTTTCTAAAAACCTCACAGGTTTTCAAAACCTGTGAGGTTTAAAAATAGAATTATTTCCTTCCGCGAAGCACTGGATTCAATTCGTCGTCATTGTACATCTTCATCTGTTTATAGACTTTCATATACTTTCGCCCGTAAGCAATATCATCCAGCAATTGGTTGATGGCGGTGCTTAAATCCACGCGCTGTTCCAAAAGCACGTCGAGCTTTGCCTTGCAGGCCATTTGGTGTTCTTGTGAAGCATCGGTACGGGTGGCCTCTTCGTTCATATGGTAGATTTTCAGCGCCAAAATGGAAAGCCTATCAATGCCCCAGGCCGGGCTTTCGGTGTTGATGGTTGCATCATCCTTCACCTTTACGTCCTTGAATTTTTCGAGGAAGTAACTGTCTATATATTCCACCATATCCGTCCTATCTTGATTGGAAGCGTCAATCTGCCGTTTCAGTTTTAGGGCGGCAACAGGGTCTATATTCGGGTCGCGGATAATGTCTTCATAATGCCACTGCACGGTGTCTATCCAGCATTTGCGGTATAGCAAATGTTCAATCAATTGGCTGTCTTTATCATACGGATTGTTGAAGGGCTGATCCACGGTGTTTATTTCGTGGTATTTGTTTATTACTTCTGCGAAGATTTTGTTGGCTTTGTCTGAGAACATTGTTTATTTTTTTTGCTATTTTTTATTGAAGGCCGCTTCGACAGGCTCAGCGTGACATTTCAGTTGTAATTAGTTTTTTTCTAAAATGTGTAAATATTCAAAGGTTTCGGTGGCCTTATGGTTTCGGTTTTCGGTTTTGTCTGCCTTAAACCGCTGGTATTTTTTGGTTTTCAACGTATATTTTCCGAAGCGTTCCATAACCGCTTGCACTTCCTTTTGGCCCATCAATCCTTCGTTGTTGTAACTAAGGAAGATGTATGGAAATTGTGCGTTTTCAATCAACTCTTCAAAACTTTTGAGCACTTCGCCCTTTTTGCACCAATCGCTTTTATAATAATCGCGCAGGCCCGTTTTTCCTTTAGGTACAAAGGTATCATATTTTGCGATAGTATTGAGCAAATGATAGTTGGCGCCGTATTGGCGGGCGTTGTATGGGGGGTCTAAATACAGTATATCGCCTTTAATTTCCTTGATAAGCTCGTTGGCATCTCTTTGGAAAATCTGGTTTTTTTGCAATAGCGAGCCTTGGGAAAACAGATCCCTTTCACTCAGCGCGGGTTGAATTACCATTGGTTTCGCCGCCGATCTTTTTATGTGCTTTAAATAGGCTCCATAAACTGAGGCTGTGTTCGCTATTTTATCGGCACTTTCAAGTAAGGATGCGAGCAGAAAAAAATATTGGTCTTCCGTAATTTTTGAGGCTTCTTTCCAATTTTCTATTTGAAAACGAATGGCGTCTATTTTCTGTCCATTTTCGGCAGTAAAATAATTTCTACCGGCTTTTCCGCCTTCGGAATAATTTTCGAAAATAAAACCCTTTTTTCCTTGAAGGGAATTCAACTTTTTAATAAATTCTTCGAAATCAAAAGAAGTAGTATTGCCGATGTAGTTTCGGTTCAGCACATAGCTGTAATATTCCACATCGTTGGCGATTACTTGTTTTACGTAGGGTTTAAACTTTCGACCAACAATCCCCGTGCCCGCAAAAAGGTCGCAAAAAATCTTTCCCACCAGGTCGTTGCCGCAGGTTTGCGTTACGGCCTTAAAAATAAATTGGGAGAGTTTGTGTTTGGAGCCTATGTAGTTCATTTGGAAACCCAGATAATATCGCTTAACGTCTGCTGTCCGTCAACAAAAGTAAATGATTGCAACTGCTCGGGCCGGAACGTAGCCAAATATTTTTGGATGGCATTTTCCAGCAAACCGATTTCCGCCTTCAGTTTCCAATGTTCGCCATTTTCTGCATAAACCACAACAAAAAGGCGGTTTTTAAAATGATGACGCTTTTGGGTGCTTTGGTTTTTGTAGAGCCACGCAATCAACTCGGCCTTGTGGTCTTTTGCATATTGAAAACTTTTGTTGAATAGTTTGGGAAAAACGGAGGTTTTATGGTCGAATGGAATTCCGAAGAGATAAAAATCCTTTTCGGTATCCTTAGGATTACCCGCCCGAATGATGCTCCCGCAATTCGAGAATATCTGTTCTACCGCCTGGGCGCTCCAGAAGTTGTACCAGCGGTTGGCGGCGTACTGAAAAATTTGTTGTTTGTCAAAATTATGGGTTTCATAGAGCACCCTTGTTTTTTGGAGAAGGGTTTCCCAATCTGGGGTTTGGTAAATAAAATTTGTGTGTTGGTCCCACGTATCGTTCTGTTTCCGGAACCAGCGGTAGGGATAGTTCCAACGGTTTTTTAATTCCTTTTCCAAAAACGGCAGCTCGGGCAAAATCATAGAAGCACAAATAGAAAGGGCAACAACACAACAGCCCATAACATTAATTCCTTAAACCAGCGTTCATACGGATCTTTTTCCACAAAGCGGTCCGCCTCAAAACCCTCCATATAATTTGCGGCAATAATCGCCGTGGGCGCAAAGATGAAAAGTATTTCGGCCCCAGTTTTTTCCGGACCCAAAAGAGCGATACATAGACTTACAATGCTAACATAGAGCATTAAAAGATAGTTTGATTTTTCCTTTAACGAAACCGAAGCTAGCCTTAAAATCCTTAAAAATCCGGTCCAAATATAAAACGCAAAAATCACGGTGGCCGGAACCAAAATGGCCGGTTTGTTATAGGCCGAAAAGTCAAGACCAATGGGCTTTTTCCATTGAAAAAACCAGTTGAATGAATTAAACCACAGCAAATGGAAGGCCGTATTTATAATAAAAATCGCCGCCAGACCCACCACCGGCATCATCATTTGCTTATAAGTTGCATTTGGTTTTTGGATAATGGCAATCCAAAGTGGAAGGAAAAACAAAAGACTCCAAAAATAAAAAAGCGAGGCAAGACCAATCCAGAAACCGGCGTCGAGGATTTTCTTGGCCGAATTTGTATCGCTTCGCAAACTCATAATCCTTCGCAGGGCCAAGATTAAAAAGGTATTTGCCAATAACAGCTTATGGTGTAAAAACACAACGGGCAGCATCACCATAAAACACGTAAAAAAT
Source organism: Aequorivita sp. (assembly GCA_048268785.1). Classification (GTDB taxonomy): domain Bacteria; phylum Bacteroidota; class Bacteroidia; order Flavobacteriales; family Flavobacteriaceae; genus Aequorivita. The sequence continues at coordinate 310,925 of JBLWUV010000002.1, read as the reverse complement.
AAAATCGCAAACGTATTGGTTCGCGTCAAATGGTTTTTACGGATAATAAAATCCAAAAGCAACATTGCCAACACACTAAGCAAAATAAAGGAGAAATGGACCAAAAGGGAAACGGCCGATTCTCTTTCCGAAACGTTGAAAATGGTTTCAAACACATAGCCGGCCACGATAAAAACACTAAGAATTAAATAATTTAAGGGAATTGATTTCCCAAAAAAACTTGTTAACATAGGGTGTATTTTATACTTTTGCCTTCTAAAGATTAAAGATATGACTTGGAAAGGTTTTTGGGAAGGAATCGCTTCCCTTTTTGAAGATTTTCTGTTTATCCCTTACAACGCGCTAATGAAGGTTGAATTGGACAGCTGGTGGCTGGCCAATATCGTTTCATGGATTTTCCTGTTGATTGGAATTACCGCATTTATTTACTGGCTGAAAAAGCTACGGGACTTCAACGAGAACACAGAAAGCACCTACACCTTCGACGAAAATCCTTGATTTTTTAAAGGTCGAAACCGATATCCGAACGATACTGCATCCTATCAAAATTTAGTTTTTCTATGTTTTGATAGGATTTTTTTAGTGCCATTTTAAAATCGGAATCCAAAGAAGTAACTGCCAAAACGCGCCCGCCGCTACTGAGGATCTTTCCGTTGTCAGATTTCGTTCCGGCGTGAAAAACAAGGGAGCCTTCCACATTTTCCAAACCCGAAATTTCCTTTCCTTTTTCATATTCTTCCGGATAGCCTCCGGAGACCAACATTACGGTGGTGGCCGCCCTTTCGTCTATTTCAATGAGGAAATTGTCCAACTTTTGCCGATAGGTAGCTTCCAATAAATCAACCAAATCGGTCTTGATGCGCGGCAGCACCACTTCGGTCTCGGGATCGCCCATGCGCACGTTGTATTCAATTACATAAGGTTCGTTCGCCACTTTAATCAACCCTATAAAAATAAAACCTTTGTAATCTATTTTTTCTTCGGAAAGACCTTTTACTGTTGGCTTTACAATACGGTCTTCAATTTTTTTCATCAAAACCCCATCGGCAAATGGCACTGGGGAAACGGCGCCCATTCCACCGGTATTCAAGCCCGTGTCGCCTTCGCCGATGCGTTTGTAATCTTTGGCCGTGGGCAGGATAATATAGTTGCTGCCATCGGTCAAAACAAAAACACTCAGCTCGATTCCATCCAAAAATTCCTCGATGACCACTTTGGCGCTTGCTTCGCCAAATTTATTGTGGGCAAGCATATTTTCAAGTTCCTGTTTTGCTTCTTCCAAATCATTTAAAATCAAAACCCCTTTTCCGGCGGCCAACCCGTCTGCCTTCAACACATAAGGCGGATTTAATTGTTCCAAAAAAGTTTTTCCCGCTTCCAAAGATTCTGCCGTAAAGCTTTCATAGGCGGCCGTTGGAATGTGGTGTTGCATCATAAATTCCTTTGCGCGCTGTTTGCTGCCTTCCAGCAAAGCGCCGCGTTTTGAGGGACCTATAAGCATTACGTGCTGCAACTCGGGCGTTTCGGCAAAATAATCGGCAATGCCTTGAACCAGCGGATCCTCCGGCCCCACGACCACCATTTCAATTGTGTTTTCCAGCACGCAGTTTTTTATGGCGCCAAAATCGGTTACCCCTATGTTCAAATTGGTTGCAATGGAGGCAGTTCCTGCATTGCCGGGCGCTACAAAAAGTTTTTCGCAACGGTCGCTCTGCGCAATTTTGTATGCAAAAGCATGCTCGCGGCCGCCAGAACCTAAAATGAGAATATTCATAATTCGTGATTTATACCAACAAAGATTCGGGAACTTTGCAGGAAGTTTGATGTTTGGTTTCGGAGTCAAAAATAATTCAATTACAAGCCAAAACAAGACAATACCGAAAAAAGCTGCCTGCAACTCCGTTGAATTTCCCGACCGGAAGATTTTCAAAAGTTGTAAAAGGAAATTTTTGAAGTTGAGTTTGGGTAAATTTGTAAATTGACCCCTTAATTTACACCACAATGAATTTGTTTGAAACCACTTTGAAAATGAACGGTTTTCCCATAGCCGCCGCAAAAAGAAAAGTGGATGACATTCAGAAAATTAAGGAGAACGATTTCAAAAATTATGTAGCGGAGGCTCGACGGGAAATTGTAGCGTATCATTTAAAAAACAATCCGTTTTACAGAAATTTGGTGGGAAAAAAAGAGGTTTCGGTTTGGGAGCATATTCCTATCCTGAAAAAAAGAGATCTCCAAGTGCCGCTACAGGAACGGCTTTCCAAGGGTTTTTCATTAAAAAACGTATATGTAAACAAGACTTCCGGTTCCAGTGGAACTCCTTTTATTTTTGCGAAGGATAAATTTTGCCACGCTTTGACTTGGGCCGTAATTTTAAATCGTTTTGGGGGTTTGGGAATTGACTTTAATACCTCCCTTCAAGCCAGATTTTACGGCATTCCGTTAGATTTTTTGGGTTATTATAAAGAACGGGCAAAAGATGTTTTTAGCCATCGTTACCGATTTCCCGTCTTTGATCTTTCGAACTCCAAACTGGAAAAAATTTTGGAGGTTTTTAAGAAGAAAAAATTCTTTTATTTAAATGGTTACACGAGTTCCATTGTGTTGTTTGCACGTTTTTTAGCGTCAAAAAAAATCATTTTAAACCAAGTTTGCCCATCGCTAAAATATTGTATCGTTACCAGCGAAATGCTTTTTGAGGACGACCGGGTTTTGATGGAGGAGGTTTTCGGCGTTCCCATAATAAATGAATATGGCGCTTCGGAACTGGATTTAATTGCCTTTACAAATAAAGAAAATCTGTTCTCCGTGAACAGTGAAACCTTGTTTTTGGAAATACTCGATGAAAACGACCAGGCCGTACCTTTGGGAAATTCGGGTCGTATCATTTTGACTTCCCTCTATAACAAAGCCCACCCAATGATCCGCTATGAAATTGGGGACACGGGCATACTGGATGAAAAAAGCAGCCTGAAAACCCCGATATTAAAACAACTGACGGGCCGGACCAACGACCTTGCAAAATTGCCCAGCGGAAAAACGGTGCCGGGCCTAACATTTTATTACGTTACGAAAAGTATAATCCAAAATGATGGCAATGTGAAGGAATTTGTTATCGAGCAGGTTTCGCTCGACAGGTTCAGCATAAAATACACCTCTGAAAAAGAGCTAACCCCAGCGGATCAAGCGAAAATTAAAAAAGCGGTTTTTCAATATTTGGAAGACGATTTAAAAATTGATTTTGAAAGATTCGAGGTTTTAAAGAGAAGTGCAAGTGGAAAGCTGAAGCAGTTTGTTTCGTTGGTTGATTTATAATTTTTTTGAAACGTGCAACAGGAAATCCTATTAATTACCCATTATTTCCCACCCGAAAAAGGGGCCGCCTCCAATCGGATGGCCAGTCTCGCGGAAGCTTTTGGGAAAAAAGGTTTTAAGGTAACCGTCGTTTGTCCACTGCCCAATTATCCCACCGGACGGGTTTTTCGTGCATTTAGGGGTAAAATTGCCGTGACGGAAAACGTTTCGTTCGGAACAATAAAACGGCTTTGGATTTGGCCCAGCAATTCTGCCAATAAATTTTTGAGGTTCCTGTCCATGGTTTCCTTTTCGTTCAGTTTGATTCTATTCTTTGTTTTTTCCAAAACCCCTAAAAAAATCCTAATTCAATATTCCCCGGTCTTCGTTGGTTTTACGGGGGTTTGCTTGGGCAAGTTATTTTCAAAAAAAATAATTTTAAACGTGTCGGACCTTTGGCCGTTGGCTGGGTTGGAAATGGGCATTTTAAAAAAAGGAGCCTATTATTCCCTTTTGGAGAAAATGGAAAAGTTCAGCTATGGGAATGCCGATTTGATTGTTGGTCAATCGGAAGAGATTCTTCTTCATATTTTATCGTATGTTCAGAAACCTTCTTTTTTATACCGAAACCTGCCAGATTTTGAACCTCCAAAAATTCGGGAAACTGAATTTTCCAAAGAAATTAAAATAGTATATGCTGGACTATTGGGGGTGGCGCAGGGAATTTTTGAGAGTTGCTCGCGAATTACGATTCCCGCAAACGTAAGCCTGCATATTTACGGTGCCGGTCCCGAAGCCGAAAAAATCGAGGGCTTAAAAAAGGAAGGAATTTATTTTTATGGCGAACTGAATAGGGAGGAACTTCACCACGAATTGCAGAAGTATCACATCGCGTTTATACCTTTGAAAACAAGGATCTATGGCTCCGTACCCTCGAAAATTTTTGAATACACCCGTCTCGGCCTTCCCGTGCTTTATTACGCAGGCGGCGAGGGCGAGGATATTATTAAAAGAGAGTCGCTCGGGTGGACGGTGCCCGTAAATAATTGGGGCGCGCTACAAAACTTTATTAATAGCCTTTCCAAAGAAAACATAGGGCACTTTCCAAAAAACGAGGTTCAAAAGAACTCGGTTTCTGCCTTTAATTTCCAGAAACAGTTTGAGGAATTTACCGCTTTGGTAGAACGAATTTAATATGCCTTTTCTTCACCGCGAAGGGCGTTGAAAATAGTTTGAAAAACAATTTTCATATCGAGAAAAAGACTCCAGTTTTCAAGATAAAAAATATCGTATTTCACTCTGTTTATGATGTGGTTATCATTTTCTACTTCGCCTCTAAATCCGCTTACCTGCGCCAAACCGGTAATGCCCGGTTTTATAAAATGGCGCACCATAAACTTATCAATGCGTTCGGCGTACATATGGGTATGGCTTACCATGTGTGGCCGCGGACCTACTACGGACATTTCGCCTTTTAACACGTTGATGAACTGTGGCAATTCATCAATGCTTGTTTTTCGAATTATTTTCCCCACCCGTGTTACGCGTTCATCGCCCTTTCTGATTTGCTCCAAATGCGCCATTGGGTTGGGACGCATGGAGCGGAATTTATAGCAGTAAAATTCTTTGTAATCGAGTCCGTTTCGTTTTTGTTTAAAGAAAACCGGGCCTTTTGATTCTAATTTAATCAAAAGTCCGAGTAAGGGAGTGAGCCACGACAGCAGCCCGACAATCACCATTAATGAAAGGGTAATGTCGAAACTGCGCTTCAGGAATTTATTGAAGGGCTCGTCCATTGGAATTTTACGGAGAGAGAGAATGGGCAGCACCCCATAGTAAGTAAAATCGAGTTTTTTGCTATAAATTTCTTTGTTGTCGGGCAGAAATTTCAGGACTTTGAGGTTGTTGTCCACAAAATCGATCAGTTTTAGCAAATCCTTGTTATTGATTTCGGCTACGGAGGAATATACCTCGTCGATATCCTCTTTGAGAATATAGTCCATACATTCTTCGATGGTAACCTTTTCGGGGCCTTTTAAATCGAAAGTGCGGTGCAATTTATAGCCATAGACCGGATTTTTAGTAAAAAACTGGCGCAACTGGTCTGTTTTTTGGTTAAGCCCCAAAATGACCACTTTACGAACGTTTCCGCCGAGGTACAATCTGTATTTTTTCAGCAGATAGAAAATCCCAAGTTTTACAACGGTTATGCAGCACATCACCAACAAAATATATTTGAAGATTACGGCCGAGGGGATTTCCACTTCATTATAAAACCCAAAAAAAGCAAAAACGATAAGCAGAAAAACAACTCCCTGTTTTCCTATTAAGGACATTATTTTGGAAACGTGTGTAAAACGATATATTTCATAGAAACCCGAGCGCAGGGAAAGCAGTAACCAAGCGAGGGTTAGATAGACCACAAAATTGAAAAAGGGAAAGGGCTGACCGAAAAGTTTAAAGGCGAAAAGAAATATAAACAGTAGGTCTATTCCGTAGGAAATAGGGCGCAACCAACCTGAATATCTTCCGCTTTTAAACATGGTTTGTTATCTGTTGTGTTTTGAAAAATCTTTATGTTCGCTTTTAAAAAGCTCTTCTTTGGAAAGACTTTTAAAATAGTCAAAAGTTCTTTTCATTCCCTCTTCCCGGCCGATTTGCGGTTTCCAACCCAATAGTTCCGTGGCTTTGGAAATATCTGGTTCCCGTTGCATCGGATCGTCCTGTGGCAAGGGCTTGAAAATAATTTTTTGTTGGGTTCCCGTTAGCTTTACAATTTCGTTTGCAAAATCGAGAATGGTAATTTCTTCGGGGTTTCCAATATTTACCGGTAGGGCATAGTCACTTAACAATAAACGATAGAGCCCCTCTACTTGGTCGTCCACATAACAAAAGGAACGGGTCTGCAAGCCATCGCCGAAAACTGTTAGATCTTCGCCCCGCAGCGACTGCCCGATGAAAGCGGGAATCACGCGACCGTCGTTGAGCCGCATGCGAGGACCATAGGTATTGAAAATCCGTGCAATGCGTGTTTCGAGCCCATGAAACCGATGGTAGGCCATTGTTATGGATTCCTGAAAACGCTTGGCCTCATCATAAACCCCACGCGGGCCAATGGTATTTACATTTCCAAAATATTCCTCGGTCTGCGGATGAATCTGTGGATCGCCATACACCTCGGAAGTAGAAGCAATAAGGATCCGCGCCTTTTTCTCGCGTGCCAAGCCCAGCAGGTTGTGGGTGCCCAGGGACCCCACCTTTAGCGTTTGGATGGGAATTTTTAAATAATCAATAGGGCTTGCAGGGGAAGCAAAATGGAGAATATAGTCCACCGCTCCGGGAACGTGGACAAATTTGGTTACATCGTGATGATAAAATTCAAACTGTTCCAGTTTAAAAAGATGCGCAATGTTTTTCAGATCGCCCGTAATGAGGTTGTCCATTCCAATCACGTGGAAATCCTCTGCTATAAATTTGTCACACAGGTGCGAGCCTAAAAAACCAGCGGCCCCTGTTATTAGGACTCTTTTCTTCATAGATTCACTGCCTTTCTACCCACGGAAATGTAAGTGAAACCTTCCATTTCCATATCGTTCACATTGTATAGATTCCTACCGTCGAAGATAACCGGATTTTTCAATAATTGTTTGAGCTTGTCATAATCAGGCGTCCTAAAAATGCTCCATTCGGTACAGATTAAGAGCGCATCTGCGTTTTTAAGGGCGTCATACATAGAATCGCAATAGTTCAAGGTGGCGCCAAATCGTTTTTGGATATTGGGCATTGCCTCCGGATCAAACACCTGCAATTTTGGACCTTTTTTGAGCAAGGCCTCCATCATATCGATGGATGGGGCTTCGCGGATATCATCGGTTTCCGGCTTAAAGGCCAAGCCCCAAATAGCAATGGTTTTTCCGTTTAAATCTGAATGGAAGTACTGTTCCATTTTTGGAAGCAACACCGTTTTTTGGACTGCGTTGATCTTAATTACCGAACCTAATATTTGGAAATCATAATCTTGGTCTGCACCTGCTTTTTTCAATGCTTTTACATCTTTTGGGAAGCAGGAACCCCCATAACCAATACCCGGAAACAGAAAGCGTTTGCCAATGCGGCTATCGCTGCCCATACCCATACGCACCAAATCTACATCGGCGCCAACCTTTTCGCAATAGTTGGCAATTTCATTCATAAAGGTAATTTTGGTGGCAAGAAACGAATTGGCGGCATATTTGGTTAGTTCTGCCGATTTTTCGTCCATAATGATGATGGGATTTCCGGAGCGCACAAAGGGAGCATATAGTTTTCGCATTAAAGCTGTAGCACGTTCGCTGCTGGAGCCAACAACGATGCGTTCGGGTTTTAGGAAATCGTCGACCGCAAAGCCCTCGCGAAGAAACTCAGGATTGGAAACCACGTCGAATTCACAAGTCACGTTTTTGGAAATTACCTCCCTAACCTTTTCGGCGGTTCCCACGGGCACTGTGCTTTTATCGACTATGACCTTGTAGTCCTTCATTAAGTGGCCAATTTGTTCGGAAACGTTCAGCACGTAGGACAGATCTGCCGAACCATCTTCATCTTCGGGAGTTGGAAGGGCCAGAAAAATGATATCACCGTGATTCAATCCCTCTTCCAAGGCAGTCGTAAATTTAAGTCGGTTTGCCTTTATATTTCTTTCAAACAACACATCCAAATGGGGTTCATAGATGGGAACGATGCCGTTTCGCATCCTTTCAACTTTTTGTTGGTCTATATCCACACAGACTACGTCATTCCCCGTTTCCGCTAAGCAGGTTCCCGTAACCAGGCCAACATACCCTGTACCTATGACTGAAATTTTCATTTATTTTTTCTTATTTATTCTTGAAATGGACACACCCCTTTTCAAAGCGCAAAAGTACAATTTGCAATTCTTTTTTGTCTAATTTATTTTGTTTTCCTCCGGTTTCGAACTCGTTATCAAAACTATTAAAATGAAGCCCACATAATAGGCGCCCATTTGCCTATGGAACAAATTTTCGACAAGACCATACATTAATAAAAGGGACAGCATGGCCACGGGAAAAAATTGGGTTCTTACGGCTATAAAACTCGCGACCATAAAACCTAAAAAAAGAACCAAGGCTATAAAACCGGCGCTGAGGTAGAAGTCCAAAAACTGGTTATGGGTATTGTAGCGCTCGGCGACAAACTTATCCCTTTTTTTTGTATTCGAAATTTGGGTTTGATAGCACCCCACCAGCGCATCCTTCGTATGGTCAAAACCCATACCTGTTAAGGAAAATCCCTGTTGATCGATAATTGTTTTGGCACAGTTCCACACCTCTGCCCTCAATTCATAAGTCATGGAATTCTCTATAAACGTGGGCGGATTTGTATGGTTTTCTTTTTGGCTGAAATGGATATCCTTTTCGTTTTTAATGAGAAGGAAAATGGCAACCACTGCAGTAATGGCGGCGGCGGCGAGCACCATTTTCCAGATTTTTCGCGCGCCATAAAATTGTTTGATCAATAGAAGCAGAAATAACGAAATGACGGCAATTTTGGAAGCTATCAAAATGATAAAAAGGGCATTGACCAAGATATTGGCCAAGTAATAGTTATTGTTCGGGTGATAGGTTTTTTGAATGGATTGCACCGAAATTAAGATGCTGAAAGAGCTCAAAAGACCTAAATAAAGTCGATCGATGAGGAGCGATTCAATAACCTGTGGAGAGTCGCCCAAGGCGAAAGTGCCCGTAGCGTCAGTAATCAACACAAAGTTATAGACGGAAAACAAAATAGCTGCGAGCGACGAAAAAATGATAGCACTATTAATTTTTTTGGCATCGGCCACAGGAATATATAGAATAGCGAGCCCAACGGCGATCAATACCTTTTTTATGATATTGAAATCCTCTTCTATTCTTCCGCTCCCCAATGAATCGAGAAGCAAATAGGCAAAAAGCGTTAAAAATATGGCGATAGGAATTGATTTCAGTTTTTTGAAGTCATCCTTCTTCACTATAAAGGGAAATGCAACTACCAAAATGGCCATAAGGATGTTTGGCAGGGCCCTAATGTAATTATCGAAAGGAATTATGAGGTAGAGCAACAAAAAGGCATAGGGGTATATGGCAGCGAGCAGTATCCTCATTTTTCAGTTTGGATTTTGAAAATTTTAGGGGAAGATAGAAAACTCTTATGAGATATTAGATTTTAGACTGGAGATTTTGGATATCCACCTATTTTATGGGCCTTTGAATAAGAGACCATTAAAAAAGTTACAATCCCAAAGCCTGGGACTGATTTTGTTCGCATAAATTTGGGCAATAAATTTTGTAGGAAAAAAGGAGTGTTTTCTTACGTTTTAATGAACCATCTATGGCTTATCTATGGAGCATCTATGAAGCGTCCGTAAGGGAGGGCTTTGGGGACACTACAAAATGGGGTTCTATTTTTTAGAAAATCGCTCCCGAAGGACCAAATAAATAAATTTGGAATTGCCTACCAAGTAGCGTTTCCACATTCGCCGTGGCTCTTGGGCAAAGCGATAGAACCATTCCAGACCAGCCTTTTGCATCCACGCGGGGGCCCGTTTTGTTTTTCCGGCGACCACATCAAAACTTCCGCCCACACCCATTATTAGGTTTACATTTTTAAGAATGTCGCGGTATTTGTAGAGAAAATTTTCCTTGATGGGCGAAGAAATAGCCACGAAAAGCATTTGGGTGCCGCTATTTGCGATTTGTTCCGCAATTTCTTTCTCTTCAGATGGGTTGAAATAGCCATTTCGGTAACCGGCGATAATCTCGGGGCTGTAGATTTCGGCATATTTTTCAACCACGCTTTTAACCACATCTTCCTTTGCTCCAAATAGAAAGATTTTGTTGTGGTTTTTATGTGCCATTTCCACCAAATTCGCCATTAGGTCGATACCAGCTACGCGTTCTTTCAGCGGCTTTCCCAAAAACCGTGAAGCCCACACCACTGCCTGCCCGTCTGCATTGATAATATGGCATTGGTTAACGCTGTTGCGCAATTCTGAATCCTTTTGCATGGCCACGACTTTACCGGCGTTTACAACCACGTGATGAAGCTGTTCCGCCTTTTGGATCTTTTCCTGCACCAAGGCAAGGGTTTCCTGCATGGAGAGGTTGTCTATGGTGGTGTTTAGGATTTGGATTCTAGAATTCATCTGTTTCTAAAAAATAATATGAAAACGCATAAAACATCCAGGCCTGCGCCCATCGCATATATGGAATGTTTGAATTGAAATGTTTATTTCTTTGGTATTGAAAAAATCCTTCGTCGGACTGCATATTTTCAACGGTCCAATTTAAAACTTTATCAACCAATTCCTTATTTTCTTTGAAAACTTCCAATTTGCTCAAAGTTACGACCAATTGCGCAGGTGCGTGGATATCAATTGGAAAAACAGAGTTGTTGTAATATTTTGAAATGCCTTCCTCAGTAAAAAAGGTTTTTAGATAATAGAGGAGTCCTTTTTCAATGTGTTTTGAAAATGACGTATCGCCCGAAATTTTTTGGTAGGCATAAATACATTCCAAATTATAACCGGTATGAAAATTATCTACCCATTGATGATAAGGCAAGGTGCCATAAGCCCAAGCGCCATTTTCCTGCTGAAAATCCGCAGCGTATTGCACGGCTTTTTTGGCTTCAATGATTAGGTTTTTATCTTGGGTATAACCATACACCAAACTCAATAGTTTCGCACCGAGCAAGGAGGCGTTAAAAACCTGTGTTTTGTCCAATGGCGAATAGGAAAACGAAAAATTTCCTTTTTCATCATAAGTTCTGTTTAAATCCTTTAATATGAACTGGGTTGCGTTTTTTGCAACTTCCAAATATTCAGTATTTTCCGTGATTTTGTAAGCTTCCAGCAAAGCTTCGGCAATAAAGGTTGTGGCAACTACTGTAGGCATTCCTTTGGGTTGAAAGAAAGCGCGCGCCTGCCAGTCAAAATTATAACCCCAACACGCGCCGGAGTATCCTTCGGATTCCATATCAATAACCTGTGCCGAGAGTTTTTTGATTTTTTCTAGATACTCAGGTTTTGGTTCGGTTTTATAAAGATTGCAATAACCGGTAATGAAAAGACCAAGCCCCTTCGCATTATATCCTTTTTCCACGGAAGTAATTCGACGGAAATTGATGGGACTTCTTTTAAAAACCTGAATCCACGCAAGTCTAAAAAATCGGCTCTTTGAAATTCCGGGAACCGATTGGAATAATTTACTGTTTAAACCATCGTAGGGATCCCAACCTTTAAAGCCTTCCTTTTCGCAATAGGATTTTAGTTTCTGAAAACTGTTTCGGAAATCGGCCATTTGTTCCTTTCCAATTATTTTTTTGAAGTTGCAAAAGTAAGGTAATATAATTAAAAAGACCTCACAGGATTTTGAAACCTGTGAGGTCTAAAATGGTATAAAATCAAATGCTAAATATCCTGCGGCAATCCCGTAGCCAACGAATCTAAAACCTTAAAGGTAGTAAGCGTGGTTAAATAGATCGATTCAAAAGAAATCGGGGCCTCGGTGTTCTCTTTCAGGGATTTTAAAAACGCCGCCACTTCCTGTTTGTGGCCCTTGCCGTCCAACTTCAGTTTTATTTGTTTGTTGCCTTTGTGAAAATCCCCTTTTCTAAAATCGTGTATCCTGCCCACTTTTCCACCACTGAAAACTTCAATCAACTCCTTTGGAAGCGATTTATCGCCATTACCCAGGTAGAGAAGATTCCCGATGGACCCATCGCTGAAGGAAACGGTGATTGAAATATTATCCTCTGTTGTTAAGTTTTGATTGTCCGTTTTAATAGAGGCAGCATATACTTTTACGGGTTTGGCATCGGTGAAAAATTGCATCAAGTCAATAAAATGACACATTTCGCCAATAATCCTGCCGCCGCCGATGTTTTTGTTCTGGGTCCAATGATCCTTTGGGATAAACCCGGCGTTTACGCGAATGTTCACCACTTTTGGTTCGCCATTGCCGACAAATTCTGACTTTATCTTTTCAGCAATTGGGGAAAATCTTCGGTTGAAGCCGACCATTAATTTTTGGTTGTTTTCCAAATAAACCTTTTTAACCTCCTCTAATTCCTCATAATTCATCGCCAAAGGCTTTTCAACAAAAACGTTTTTTCCGGCTTTCAAAGCCTCCATGGTGTATGAGGCGTGGCTGTTGTGCGGCGTTGCGATGAAAACCGTGTTTATGTTTTTATTTTGGAGAACATCCAACGCATCGGAAGAGGCATTGTTAAATCCGAACTTTGAAGCCACGTTTTTCGCAGTAATTCCCTTAGTAGTAACGACCGTATCAAGGGAAGCACCTTCCCGCTTTGTATAGGGAATCAAATAGCTCTGCGCAAAACTTCCCGCACCAATAAAGCCAATATTGATGGTGGAAACGGCATTGGACTGCACCGAAACGAGCGATGTTTTTTTGGTTTCACTTTCGGGATAGGCCAAAAGAATTCCAATGTGCGGTTCTTCTACTTTGCCCAAAACAATATCATACGCCTTTTCCGCTTCTGAAATGTCAAAAGTATGGGTGATAAGGTTTTTAAGCTTTACCGTTCCCTGCGAGATAAGGTCCAAAAAGGTTTCCATATTCCGCTGCTCGGTATAGCGCACGTAGGCAAAGGGATAGTCGTGGCCGTCTTCTTCATAAGTGGTGTCATAGCGGCCCGGGCCGTAAGAGCAGGACATTTTCAATTCCAGTTCCTTGCGATAAAAATCCGGATCGCGCGGAACGTCCATTTTAACGGCACCCACAACGATTACCTTTCCTTTTTTTCGGCTTATCACGGCTGAAAGCTCGATGGGGTCGTTACTAGGGGCGGCGGCGGTAATAATAACACTGTCAAAACCATGGCCCTCCGTAAAGTTATCAATGGCCGTATTCAAATTTGAATCGCTACGAAGCATCGCACCATCTGCACCACTTTTAACTGCAAGATCTACCAACTTTTTTGAAAGATCTACCCCAAAAACACGGCAGCCGTTTGCTTTTAGCAATTGTACGGTAAGTTGCCCTAAAAGACCGAGTCCGATTACGCACACTTTATCGCCCAATCTAGGTTCTGCTTGGCGTACGCCCTGTAATGCGATTGCGCCCAAGGTAGTAAAACTTGCTTCTTCAAAAGAAACATTATCTGGGATTTTTACTACCAAGTTTTGGGGAATTGCAACCACCTCGGCGTGCGACGCGTAATCCTGTCCGGCACATGCTACGCGGTCGCCGGGTTTGAATTTGCCATTGCTGTCCATAGAGGCCGCAACGACGCCTGAGGTGCTGTAACCAAGGGCCTTTAGCGAGTCGAGTTTGGTTTTTACTTTATCAATGGTGGCCTTCAATCCTTCTTTTTTGATGTTTTGAAGTACTTGGGCCACAAGGTCTGGGCGTTGTTTTGCCTTCCCTATAAGATTGGCTTTTCCAACTTTTACGGTTCCTCTTTCAGTTCCTGCGCTTATCAGTGAAAATTTATTCTCTACCAGCACCATGTTTTCCGAAATGGAAGGATTTGGCACCTCATCTACATATAATTCTCCCGTTTTAAAGTTTTGGATTACTTGCTTCATTATTGCGAATTTTGGTGCAAAAGTAAGTTTTTTTAAGATTTGGGTTATCCATTTATTGTAAAATGAAATTTAAGAAAAGCAAGCCTAATGATAAGCAAGAAAAAATGGGTTATCCTTAACCTACAAAATATTTTTCTTAAATTCGTCTTTTTCTAAATTGAATTTCTTAATAATAGTTTAAACACAAAAGATGGATTATTACAACGAAGAATATTTCACTTGGCAAAAGGCACGGGGTGAATTCGGGGGAATTTCCAATATATTTAAATTTAAGAAGTATATCAAAGAAACGGATAACGTTATAGATTTTGGTTCAGGCGGGGGATATTTGCTTAAAAATTTAAAGTGCAAGAATAAATTGGGAATAGAAATCAACGATACGGCGCGCGAGTTTGCAAAGACAATTGGGATAAATTCCTATAAAAATTCAGATGCTATCGAAGATGGATGGGCGGATGTTATCGTTTCAAACCACGCTTTGGAGCACGTGGAAAACCCACTTGCAGAAATTAAGCATTTGTATAAAAAATTAAAACCCGGCGGAAAAATTGTATTTGTTGTACCCCATGAAAGACGGAAAAAATATGTTGACGGCAACATCCATAATCATTTTTTTACGTGGGCCGAGATAAATTTAGGAAATCTATTTAAACACGCAGGCTTTGAGGTTTTAGAGGTAAAGGATTTAAAACATACTAATCCTCCGGGCTATACATCGATCCGCAAAATGATTGGCGAAAAATTGTTTCATAAAACTGGAAAAGCCTATCATATCTTACGATCGACCTTTCAGAGATTTTACAAATCTGATATTACCCAAATCCGAATTGTAGCGGAAAAACCCAAAACCATAAAATAGATTCCATATTTTTATTGTTAAAAATCTATTGTTGGCGGAATAGACTCTTTTAAAAAAGGCACAAGGGAAAGATTTCGCCTTGTTTTAAAACTTTTTTTCCAAAAATATGTAGAAGATTATTTTTGGTTTATTCAAATTCCGAGAATGATTGGTCTATTTTAAAATTTCTCAAATTCTCTCGGTACATTTTGGAAATATAATAAGTAGTTAATGCAGATTTCAAAAGATCTGATTTTGTATAGGTCACTTCTATTTCATTGTTATAAACCTTGTTTAAATGTTTATACATAGCATCATGCCCCTTATCTCTATTTATATTTCTTTTAGTGGTTTTTGACCCATCACTTTTAATCCAAGTATATTTAAGATAGTCTTCAATAACAAAAGTTTCACTCTCAGTCCTTATTTCTATATGCTCTTGCACTCCCCGCAACGAGTTTCCTTTATCTGAAACATTTATATTTACTAATGATCCTTCCGAAAAAAGCAAGGAAACAGCCAAAGTTTCATCATTTGAAGTACTGCTCAGTAAATTAATTTCAACGGGGAATCCATTGATCCAGAAAATAGCTAAATCTATCCAGTGAGTGAGATTTCCCGTGATTCGAGTCCCTTGATTTTTCCAGAAATACCAGTGGCTTTCATTTATTAAAATTTCTTTTACCGAAATATTAATTATTTTTTGCTGGTCATACACCACAGCTTTTATTTCTTGATTAACGGGGATAAATCTGCGATTATATCCTATCTCAATAAAAGCATTTTTAGAATATAATGCCGCCAAAGTTTGAATATCCCACAGGGTAACACACGGAGGTTTCTCTATGAAAATGAGCGTGTTGGGGTTCATTTCAAAAATTTCGTTCGCAAGCCTTGTATGATCGGAATGATAGGTAGCAATTATTGCCAGAGGTTTTTTAATAGTGGACAAGAATGGGTAACTATCCTCTGGAATAATTCCGAAATTTTTATAGCCAAACGTTTCGTAATAATATTTTGACAATTTATAATTATAATCTACACAGAAAATCTTAGGCAACTTTTTTACGTTTCGCGCTATATAAACTCGCGAATAGTCCCCAAGTCCGTAGAGAAAAACTCCCTTTTCGGATTCAACCGATTTAGTGTCATATTTGGGAGATTTGAGTTTTAATAATACATCGGTCTGGCAATAATCATCCTCCGTGAATTGATTAAACTTTTGGGGTAAAGTTATATCACGAATTTTGGGCACAATTGAAACCGCCGTAAACTTATTATTGATTACAAACTCGTCTTTATTTGCAGTGGTTTGGGTACTTAGGTTTATATATAATGAATTTTTATGCTTAACAGCGATTAGTGTATAGCGTTTTTCTAAATTTAATCGTGGATCGGTTTTGGACCGAATTTTAGAATAGGACCGAAATATACCTTCCCGAATAGCAAAAAACAATAATTTTCTAAATTTATTGTTAAATTCCGGTCTATCTGAAGTACTGATGACTTGTTGTTCGATAGAGACCAACTCATCGAATTCAATATCCTTAAATTTAACAATTTGAGACATAACTTATTTATTTCAATATGAAAGTTGTATGCAATGATTTTTCACTGTAAAATCTTAATACCTTAAAAGTGCCGATAAGGTATCTTTATGGATGGGTATGTAATTTTATACATTAAATGTTTTAAAAATTTTATCATATTTTTTCCCAAAAACTACCTTTATCTATAAATCAACAAAGAGCATTTAATAAATATCAGAAAATCTATTTAGATAGAAACTTTTTGTATTATTCAAAACAGTCCCTTTGGTTTGGATATTTTTATCCAAAACTGCATTTATTTTTAAATATAAATCTTGGCTGTCTCTATTTGTGAACAAAATTGTTCCCTCGGGCCTCAGGGTAACGTCCGACGCAATAATCGGTTTCTTTAAGAAAAGTGCTTCTCTAACTGTCAGTGCGTCGCCATCTGTATTTGTTGCCCGTACTACCAAGTCGCTGGACATCATAAGCTTTACGAAAGAAATTGGGTAAGGAATTAAGGAAATTTGTTCCTCTAAATTTTCGTCCTTGATTATTTGTACATACTGATCATATAAATTGAGTTTTTCATCCATAGAGGCGACTACAAATATTATTTTATAGTTTTTATGATCTCTTTTTATAAACCGCGCAACATCAAGTAACAAATCTAAACCGTATAGGTCCTGCTTATTGTATAAAACAAGCTTAAATGCATTATTTACAATTATTCTTTTATCTTTATTCTTTTCCAAAATATTTAAAACTTCCTTTGGCAACTCCTCCTCAACAGCCGTGTCTGGGGGTATGAAGGCATGGATTACGACCTTATTTTTTAAATTAAATTTTCTTGAAATTTCGTCACTCACAAATATTGTTTTTGAGGCCAAGGCCAAGAATTTTTCAGAAATCCTTATGGAAAATTTGTTGTTAAGATTGCTCAATGAATGGATTGTTACTATAACCTTTTTCCTTAAAATATATGCCAAAAAAATATGGAGGCACTGAAGCCATAAAATGCCCGTATGAATGTGGATAATTTCTGCCTTATTCAACAGCTTAAAATATTTAAGAAAGTTTTTGCTTCTTAAATTAAATACCTCTGCTGTGTCATTAATTCTTGGAGATTCGTCGATAAATGTAAAGTTATGATGCTCCTTTAACAGGCTGGAAAGCCTTTTAATATGAATACTCACGCCTCCCACGGCAGAATATGGACCTATTTGTAAAATCCTTCTTTTCATTTTCACAATGGCTTAAATTTATTAATTCCATTCTTAGCCAAAGAGGATTGCGAAGCCAGCATGGCCGTAAAAAATGCAAATAGAACAATACCACTTTGACTTTCTAGGGTGGATTCGGTTATCATAAAAACTGTTTGGGTGATGATTATTGCAGTACAAAGATAATCCCTAGCTAAAAGGCACTTTTTAAGGACCAAAAAGAGGATCAAAAGTAAACACGCAAGCCCAAATAATCCATAATATAAAGTAGTTTCCAAAAATTGGTTATGGGCATTGTATTGATAAATATAACCGGTCTCAAAACCATTTTTTAGATATTGATCATAGAGTGTAGCATGGCCATCTCCTGTTCCGGCCCCAAAAAATAAATTGTTTTTTTCAATTTCCTGCACCGCAGACTTCCAATGAACCGTTCGGGTATCGACATCCGAAATGGCAATACCTTCAGGTGTTTTGGCGTTAAATCTTTTTTGGAAATTAGGGGTAAAATAAAACAGAAGTAGTAATAATACACCTCCGATTAGCACAAATAAGGTTTTAGAGGAGAAGGACCGTCTGTAGCCGTATATCAAAATCAAACCGCTCACTATCAAAGCCATAATACTTACTCGAACGCTCAATAGGTAAAGAAACCAAAGAAGAAAAACGATGCAGAATCCGTAAACTAACTTTTTTTTAAGGGGTTGTTGGGATATAAAATGGATAAAATAAAGAAGTGCAAGTAATACATACATTGCGAAATAGGTGGTGTGAATTTCCAGTAATTGTCCTAATTTTTCATAATAAAAATAGTATCCAAAATTGTTCAATTTAAAATAACCTGCTTTTAAAAGTGCAAAAACCGCAGAAACAATAACGCTATAGCTAAAATATTTTAAAAAAATCAATTTTGATTTTTGATGTATTTCTACTGAGAAAAAAATCATTGGAAAAATCAGAAACGGAAGTTGCATTTCAAAATTTCTGAAACCTTCTTTCAGATTTTCAGTATAAATAAAACCAATTGCTGAAATCCAAAATAGGGAACTTAAAAGTAGAAATAGACCTAAATTTTTCTTTAAACTCCTATATTTCTCTTTGAAAGAGCCATAAAACAACCAGCAAATTACGCACGCAATAATACTTTGAGAGTTCAGGCTATACTTTGGCATTGACAAGCTTATAACCACAAATAGAAGCGAGCCGAAGAAAAACCGTTCGCGGATATGTTTTAATTTACTCACGGAATTTCTTGGGTTAAAAGTTTGTTTAGAAATAAATATCCTTTAGTATTTAAATGCACTTCATCATCAGCTAAATAGTCTTTTTTATCGATTAAAAATTTATGCAGGTCCACAATCGTGACCGATGGAAACTTAACCGCACATTCTTGCAACCGAATATTGAAAAGTTTATTATATTCATTAAAGACAGGATTCGTAGATGGTGGGAGATTAATGACAAAGACCCTTTCCATCCCAGGTTTATTTTGAAGCGTTTCTAAAATAGCACAGATATCCCTGTTAAGCAATTGTTTATCCGTTCGTTTATCCTGTGCGCCAAAAAACAATATATAATATGTGGCTGGCGTGGCGTTTTTCGATTTCGTTAAAATGTCTGAGGCCGTGTCGAAAGTGCCCCCTATATAGGGATAACCGTAAGCGTCGGTTTGGTCGCCCAAAAAAAATAATTTCTTTTTTCGCAATAAATTTTTACGCAATTCGCGTGCTTCCCGCCAAATGATTTGGGAATCCCCAATAGTAACCATGGTTTTTCCAGAAGGTTGAATGAGCGGCAAATCTATAATTTCAATGCTATTCTGACCCTTTAATCCACTGGGTATTTGATTAATCCATTTGACTCCGGAAAAGACAATTTTAGTACTATCCACAAGTATTTCCGATGTGCGGAAATAGCTTTCCTGCCTATTTTTTAGTAAAAAGGTATTATTCTTATTTAAGTTTAGTGGAGCTTGAAATTTGTTTTCAATAGCAATATAATCGTTTGCAATGGAATCGATTGAAACGGTGCCCAATGTTCCCAAAACTTCTAATGCTTCCCAATCATAATTGAACTGTACAAAATTTACACTTGCCTTTTCTTTAAAATTGATTAAAAGATAGATTAGAAGCATGCCCCAAATAATAAGAATGATGCTATGTGGAGGCATTTTGTTCATAGAACTACAGTAGGTTTAGGAACAACTTTTGACAATGTATTTTCTTTTTCTTTATAAAAATATAATGGATATAAAAATCCGAGCGAAACCATTAAAAAGGCAATATTGTTCAAGGAATATGAAAAAAGGGCGTCAAAGAACAGAGCGAAATAAATGACAAACGCCAATTTAAATTTATCACGTTTCCAAGGGAGCGCAAGTGGGGCAAGGAGAACAAGTAAGTATAGAAAGCCTCCAATAATTCCCATTTCAACAAATAAATGCGGGAAAAAAGTATCGGTTGTAGCCAAATCAATGGTATAAAACCAATTGAAATGATGTTCGCTATAGATTGGTGAATTATACGTTACGGATGCCGGGCCACCAAACGATCCAACCCCACGGCCAAAAAGGTTAAAATCTAAAATTTCTGCAAACATAACCCGATAGGATTCCGCCCTTGCAGAATCTCCTTCAGTCACATATTGTTCCAAGCGCAAAACTATGCTTTCGCCCATACTCGCGATAACCTTAGGGATAGCGATTAGGGCAATTAGAAACAACACTCCGACTATTTGAAAGAACTTCAACTTATTTTTATACTGAATAAAAAGTAAAACCAATAGCGCACCTATGGTTTTATAGGAAAAGCTTAAAAAAAGTGAAAGCAGAAAGATGGAAAGTAGCAAAATTTTCCATTTGCCATGGTAATATCTCCGGGTTAGAAAAAAAGCTATTAGATTGATAAATCCAAAAAGACCGAAAAAGCCAACAATCCCTGTAGCCCTAATGATTCCAGAGGATGCATTAAAATAGCGGTTTCCATATAAATCCGTACTATAAAACCACTGAGTAACACCACGATACCAATTTATATAATTAACAATCTGCCAAAAATCATTAATAAGTACAAAGATTATAAAAGCGAACAGAAGGAATTTAAAGTGACGTCTAATAGCATATCCATACATTAAAACCGAAATTGGAAAAAGATATCGCACCCCTTCGGAAATTGCTGCATGGATATTGAAGGAGTGTAAAATTCCCCATATAAAGAAAGGCATAAACAAACCAAGAAGGATTAAAAAATTTCCGTGGAATTTTAAGGCTAAAAATGCATATACAAACATATAGAGCGCCGCCCCAACCTTAAAAACCGAAGATGCCGTTGGAATCATTGGCAGCAAAATTTCTGACAGCACAATGAGTACAAAGGGAAACAGGATTAGGATATTAGAAAAAATATCTTTAGCCGGAGTCCTAAGATTTAAGATTTTCATATGTTACATTAAAATTCTATAAAGGTATCACGAATGTTTGGAAACCCTATATTGGAAATAATTAAGTACGCCCAAGCTTACTAGATTTTGGAAGACATAGGCGCAGGCGGCTCCCATAGCGGCAAATTTCACGTCTAAATAGTAAATGACGGGAATAGAAATCAAAAAGATGGTGAGCGAAGCAAAACCTATATAGTGCATTTTTCCCAAACTGAGGAAAATAACACCTTTCAGTGCATATAGCGCCTCAATGAGCCAACCTAAAAGCATAATTCTTAAAATTAAAATTGCACCATCATACTTATCTCCAAAAATCACGGTGACCGCCAAAGGCAGAAAAAGTTGTGCCAATACGAATATTGCAACCGCGATTACATTGAAACGTTTTTCAAACATTCTAAATTTTCGGAAAAACAAAGTAATATTTGCCGAAGCTTCCGACATTTTCGGAATTATAAATTGTTGAACGCTGGAGGCAATAATATTGATTCCCTGGGTTAAAATTAAGGCAAAAGCATAGAAACCGAAGATTTCCCTATCCAAAATAACATAATTTGCAATTAAGAAACCCGATTGCAATTTAAGCTGATCAATAACTTGTGCCGTAAAGGCCGTTTTGGACAGAACCATAATTCTCTGTCGTATTTCTGAATGACGTTCGCTTTTGGTTTTGTCAATCAATTCTTTTCGAAGATCGTAAAGCAGGACGAGTGTTGCCAAAACGGTTGAAATAACCATTGAAAGGACGTAACCGCGAATGAAAAAGAAATAGGTAAAAGATAGCACGAAGGCCGCAGAAATCAATTTTAAATAAAAAACCACTGTGCTAATTCTTTTGAACCTATCGATGGCCTGATAATAACGAATAAGAAGCATCGTCAAAACAGAAGGCACTATTATAAAGGAATATTGGTGAAACCAATAGATTAGCTTAGAGTCTTTGGAAACCAAACCCGCATACGCCATCAGATTAAATAGAAGGAAAATGACCAATGAAAAAAATGTGGCGTATTTTAAAGAAAATAGCAACGAAAGGCGCCTTATTGCGCTGTCCTTTTGTTCAGGTATTACTTTTAGAATGGCAAAAATTACGCCTCCACCGCCCAATACAATGGCCATATTTGCAAAGGTCTCTATCGTCTTTATAATTCCTACATCTGTGGGCGACATTATTTTAGCCACCAACAGACTGGAACCAAAAACGATGAATTGGACCGAATAATTGGAGATTATCAGATGGAAAAAACCCCTTTCTTTTAATTTTAAAAAAAGTAGTGTTATTCTATCCACGGTATTATTAATTTAATACCCCGCAGAAATCCAGGATTATTGTCGTTTCGGGCAAGGAAAGATTCATAAATTCGCTGTGTGCAACTAAAAATACTATAATTTCAGCCTTATTTATTGCTTCAAGTGCAGAGGTCAACTCCACTTCGGATCCTTTTTTGAGATTAGGTTCAACGTTTAGAACTTTAAATCCATTTTCTTTTAATGTCTTGGAAACATGCAATGCGGGAGATTCCCTTAAATCATCGATGTTCGGCTTAAAAGCGAGACCCATGCAGGCTATTAGGGCATCCTTGCCATTATCTATCTTAAATTGGAGGGCCGCGTTTTTAATTTTTTCAATAACCCATTCCGTTTTATAATTATTTATCTCCCGTGCCGATCGAATTAATTTTGATTCCTCCGGAAATTCGGAAACTATAAACCAGGGATCCACGGCAATGCAGTGCCCACCAACACCCGTGCCGGGTTGTAAAATATTTACACGTGGATGTTTATTGGCCAAGCCGATCAATTCCCAAACGTTGATGTTTGCCTTATCGCAAATGATTGACAATTCATTAGCAAAAGAAATTTGAACATCGCGCGATGCGTTTTCGACCAGCTTGCACATTTCCGCAGTTCGCGAATTTGTTTTGTGCAATTCGCCTTTAACGAAATGTTTATAGAACCACACGGCTTTTTCTGTTGAGGCATCATTAATGCCGCCGATGGCGCGATCATTCTGTTCCAATTCATATATAACATTACCGGGCAAAACGCGCTCTGGACAATAGGCAATAAAAATTCCGTCTTTTAGCTCGGGACGTATCGCAAAAATTAGCTCTTGAATTTTTTGGGTGGTGCCCACCGGGCTAGTCGATTCCAAAATAACCAAGGCTCCTTTTTTTAAGGTGGGAATTATATTATTAACCGCATTTTCAACATAAGAAAGATCTGGGATATGATTGTCCTTGAAAGGGGTAGGGACGGCAATCAAATAAACGTCTGCGGCCACGGGCTTAGTTGATGCTTTAAGATAGCCCTGTTTTACAACGTGGTGGACGAGTCCATCAAGATCCGGTTCCACAATGTGTATTCTACCTTCATTTATTGTATTTACCACACTTTGTGAGATATCTACACCTGTAACATTTAAACCTTTACTCGCTATCAGGGCTGCTGTAGGAAGGCCAATATAGCCTAACCCCATCATTACCACTGTGGGTTTATTTTCCATTTTATACTGTTTCAATAAAATTTACAATTCGTTCCGCTGCTTTTCCGTCCCCGTAAGGGTTGTGGAGCGTGCTCATATTTTTATAATATTCTGAGTGTCTCAATAATTTCTCGGCTTCCTCAACGATTCTTTCAGAATCTGTTCCCAATAAAATTACCGTACCTTGCTGCACGGCTTCAGGACGCTCGGTCGTAGTTCGAGTCACCAAAACCGGTTTGCCTAAACTTGGTGCTTCTTCTTGAATACCACCGCTATCAGTTATGATGAGATGTGATTTTTCCATCAACCAAATGAATCCAGGATATGCCAGAGGGGAAATTAGATATATATTTTCAATACCACCGAGAAGTTCATTTACAGGGCCTATTACGTTAGGATTTAGATGAACCGGATATACAATTTCAACATTGGGATTGTTCTGGGCGATTGTTTTAAGTGCCGCGCAGATCCGGATTAGGCCAGTCCCGTGATTTTCGCGTCGATGACCCGTTACGAGTATTATTTTTTTCTGAAAATCCAAAAGGGCTTTTAAATGTTCAATCTCTGGGTCATTAAAATTTTCAGCGTTTACTTTTTTAATTCCATATAGAAGCGCATCAATAACTGTATTTCCCGTAACCAGAATGGTTTCTTCTTTGGTGTTTTCGGACAAAAGATTCTTTTTGGAAAGTTCGGTGGGGGAAAAGTGGAAATCGGCAATTTTCCCTGTTAGCTGTCTATTAAATTCCTCGGGAAAGGGATACTGCCTGTTAAACGTTCTTAAGCCTGCTTCTACATGACATATTTTTGCGCCACTGTAAAAAGCGGAAATCCCAACAGCCATGGATGTGGTAGTATCGCCGTGAACATAGACATAATCTGGTTTGAAATCCTCCAACACGGGTTTCATATTTTCAATGATGGTAGCCGTCAAGGAATAGAGATTTTGGTTTGGGCGCATAAGATCCAAATCAAAATCGGGGATTATATCAAAAAAATTGAGTACCTGATCCAGCATTTCGCGATGTTGGGCAGTAACACAGACCTTTGTAATAAAATTTTGATTCTTTAAGAATTTTTGGACCAAGGGCGCCATTTTTATAGCCTCGGGTCTTGTTCCAAAAACAATGAGATTTTTCTTCTTCATAACATCTACCTTGCATCATTTTGAGCAATGGTCTTCATTTTTTTATAAAGATGCCTTATGAAGAAATAGCCCGAAAACAATAAGATTAAAATTAACGGGTATTTCACTTTATTACTAAGGTGGATTCCGGAAAAATCGGGAACATTATAATTGATTGCTGCAACTTTTATTATGCTTTGTTCATCAACCTTTTGCATATTTAATTTCAAAAGGTTGAACAACATCCGGTCTTTTGATTCGATAACGTCGTTTAACTGACTGTTGTCGTTAACCATTACGGCGGGCATAGAACTCTTGCTCTTATCGATCCAAGCAGCCGCTTTTAATACTGAATCAATTTGTGATAGGGTGCGTTCGGAAGTTTCAATTCTGAACTGCGTACTTTCTCTGCTCACTTTCATATATTCAGTAAAGTGGGCATTTTCGTTAAAATATTTTTCAATGGCTCCAATAATTTCTTTTGAATGCTCTTTTCCTCTTATTCTAACATTAATGTGGTGATATTTAAAATATTGAAAGTTTTGTGGGTCCTTTACGTAGTCGGGTATGTCCTGTTTGTCTGTTACCACCTTAAATAAATCTACTCGATCCCTGCTTGTAGCTGCAAAACTAAATATGTCCACAATAGGTTCCGCCTCAATAGCTATTAATTCGGTATAGTTTGCTCCAATGGTTTCACTGAGAAACTCCGTATCACGATTTCTAAGTTTAGAAGAAAGAGCTTCAACTTTATCATATAAATACTGGGTACTCTCAAAATTTGGAATAACAATAAGCTGGTTATCAAAAACTTCCTTTTTGTTATTATCAAAATAATACCCTATTGCAACCCCTACAAGAATTAAAATGACAATTACAATTATATATTTAATAAAAAACGATATAATCAAAAAAAGAAGTCTAATAATAGATCTAAATAAATCTGAAATTTTATTAAAGAGATATCCTAGGTCTATTTCATCGTGATTGTTCTGTGCCATAATGAATACTATTAATTACAGTAGGTTTTTAATTACAGTTTTTAAACTATTCTTCCAGTTAATTAAAGGATTTTTGAATGCATTTACAATTTTCGAAGTATCCAAAACACTATACTCCGGTCGCGCGGCAAAAGTACGGTAATGGTTTGTTTTTGCAAGATTTGCATCTTTTAATTTTTCGCATTGGTTTACTATCTCTTTTGCAAATCCATACCAAGTGGTTTCGCCCTTATTGCTGTAATGGTAAACGCCATAACGGGTGGAATCTTGTGTGACCACTTGCAGTAGGGTCTTCGCCAAATCATTTGCATTCGTAGGCGTTCCTGTTTGTTCGGTCGTAACGGTCAGTGGAGTTCCGGCCTGGGCGTGTTTTAAAATGGTTTTGAGAAAGTTATGTCCATATTGGGAATAGAGCCAAGACGTGCGGAAAATGAAGTATTTACTGCAAATTTCTTGAATGTACTCTTCCCCTTTCAGCTTGGAAGCACCGTAAACATTGATAGGGCTTGTAGGGTCTGTTTCCAAATAAGGCGTTTTCTTCTTTCCGTCAAAAACATAATCTGTGGAAATATGGAGCAGGACCGTATCATTTTCGCTACAAACAGATGCTATATTTTTTACGGCTTCTGCATTGATAGCAAAGGCCTTTTCAACTTCGCTTTCCGCTTTTTCAACGTTGGTGTAGGCGGCGGTATTTATGCAGTGGGAAAAATGATTTTTTCGGAAGAAATCCTTTAGCATATACGAATCCTCAATATCCAGCTCTTCCCTTGAAACAAAGACGAAATGGAGGTCGGGAAAACTGGCCGCCGCATCTTTTATGCACTTTCCCAATTGTCCGTTTGCGCCTGTTACCAGTATATTTTTCATATCCCAAAATCCCCCAAGGGACTTTTATCCTTTCATTTTATAAAATTACTATTTAAATAAAATAAGGCAATTCCCATTTATTTAACGCAATTGTTGCTCCCTTTCCCTTTGGAAATCCCGATAGCTATCGGGAAGGGATGGACTTGACTGCTTCCTCAAAACCGGGAAGTTCCAAATCCTTTTCAGAAATAATGAATTCTTCGCTTGGAAGATACCAATCCAACGCCAAGGTTGCGTCGTTGTAGATGATTCCGCTTTCTGAAACCTTGTCATAAAAATTATCACATTTATAAGAGAAAATGGATTGTTCCGAAAGTGTGATAAATCCGTGCGCAAACCCACGGGGAACGAAGAGCTGAAGGTGGTCCACATCATCAAGAACCACTGAAAAAGACTTGCCAAAGGTTTCGGAGTTTTTCCGGATGTCAACCACAATATCCAAAACCTTCCCTTTTACAACGCGAACCAACTTGGCCTGTGCCATAGTTCCTTTTTGAAAGTGAAGTCCGCGCAACACACCATATTTTGAAACCGATTGGTTATCCTGCACAAAATCAATTTTAAGTCCCGTAGTTTTTTCAAAGACCTTTTGGTTATAGGTTTCATAAAAAAGACCGCGCTCGTCCCGAAAAACGTTCGGTTTCAGAATAAAACAATCTTTTAATGGGGTTTTCTGCAGTTCCAAAGCTAATCCAGTTGAAGTAAATGTTTTCCGTAGCCGCTTTTCAGCAAGGGTTCGGCCAGCGCAATTAATTGTTCTTTTGAAATATAGCCCATTTCATATGCGGCTTCTTCAATGGCACCGATTTTAAGTCCCTGTCTTTCCTCAATAACCTCAACAAATTGTGCGGCCTGCATCAAGGAAGCAAAGGTGCCCGTATCGAGCCAGGCCGTGCCTTTATCCAATATGCTGACGCTCAATTTTCCCTGCTTCAAATATTCGTTATTGACGTCGGTGATTTCCAGTTCGCCGCGGGCGCTGGGTTTAATGTTTGCGGCAATTTCCACTACGCTGTTATCGTAGAAATAGATGCCGGGCACGGCGTAATTTGATTTTGGGTTTTTCGGTTTTTCGGCAATGGAAAGGGCTTTTCCGCTTTTGTCAAATTCCACCACCCCATAGCGTTCGGGGTCCAATACGTGATAGGCGTAAATGACACCACCGTCGGGATTGTTGTTCGATTGCAACAATTCTTTTAGACCCGAACCGTAAAAAATATTGTCGCCAAGAATCAGGGCAACTTTATCGCTTCCAATAAATTTCTTCCCGATTATAAATGCTTCCGCGAGTCCGTTTGGGTTTGGCTGTTCGGCATACTGAAAGTTGCAGCCCAACTTTTTGCCATCGCCCAGAAGTTGTTTAAACAATGGTAAATCCTGTGGGGTGGAAATAATTAGAATATCACGAATGCCGGCGTACATTAGGGTTGAGAGTGGATAATAAATCATAGGTTTGTCATAAACCGGCATCAACTGCTTGCTCACCGCCAAGGTGATTGGATGCAAACGCGTGCCCGAACCTCCTGCTAAAATTATTCCTTTCATCTAGGTGTTTTTTTGACCACGAATTCACAAATAAAGGTGTGAAGCGAAGTCATATTTTAGGTTTAAAACAAATCGGTATGGGAGCCGATTCTAATCAATTTTATGGTTTTTGGCGCTTCTATTTGAAACCAAATAATTAAAAGGTCTGGTTTTATATGGCACTCCCAATCGTCTTTGTAGTGTTCTTTTAATTTATGGGGCTTCATTTGCAGTGGGATACCCTTTACACCTTTTTCTTCTAGCAGATGCAAGACTTTCGCTGCTTCTTGAAAATCGGAGGCATTTCTTTTCAACACCCTTTTTAAGTCTTTTCTAAATTTGGAAGATTTAACTAAATAATATTTCATTCTTCCTCCTTTATAATATCTTCAAGAAATTTGTCCAAATCTTCAATAGGAGTCATATTTATATCATTATGAGCCTCATATATGGCTTGTTGGGTTTCTTCATTGGGAATATTGCCAACTTCTTTATACAGCAAAAACTCAATATAATTATTTAAGCTTCTTTTTTGAGCTTTTGCTTTTGCTTTTACGAGTTCCAACAAATCTTTGTCAAATCTGAGTGCAGTTTGTACTTTCATCATATTGTCTTTTAATACCTTTCAAAAGTAAAGAACAACAAGGTGCTATACAAATGTTATTTACAATCTATCTCGATTCTTCAAATACCAAGCAATTGTTTTCTGAATACCCGTTTCAAAATTTTCCTTTGCTTTCCAGCCTAGCTCGTTTTCTATTTTTGAAGCGTCAATGGCGTATCTAAAATCGTGGCCGGGACGGTCCTTTACGAAGGTTATCTGTTTTTTATAGGAAGTTTCCTGCGGAAGCATTTCATCCAATAATTCACAGATAACATTTGCAATATATAGGTTTTCGCGTTCGTTTCGACCCCCAATGTTGTAGGTTTCGCCGAGCTTTCCGTTTTCCAAAGCCAAATAAATGCCGCTGCAATGGTCCATCACATAGAGCCAATCGCGCACATTTTTTCCGTCGCCGTAAATGGGGATGGGCTCACCAGAAATTGCCTTGCGAATAATGGTTGGAATCAGTTTTTCTTTATGTTGATTTGGCCCGTAATTATTAGAACAGTTTGTAGTTACAACTGGCAGACCATAGGTATGAAAATAACTGCGCACGATAAAATCTGAAGATGCCTTTGAAGCGCTGTACGGACTGTTGGGGGCATAGGGTGTTTTTTCGGTAAAAAGTCCTGTTTCATCCAAAGTGCCATAAACCTCATCGGTAGAAATATGTAGAAAGCGCGTATTTTTAAATTCATCCTTCAAATCATTCGGGCCGTTCATCCAGGTTTTATAAGCACTTTGCAGTAAATTGAAGGTACCGACTATATTTGTTTGAATAAATTCCGACGGTCCCGAAATGGAATTATCCACATGGCTTTCGGCCGCGAAATGAACTACTTTTTGAAATTGATGTTCTGCAAATAATTTTTCGACCATTCCAGCATCACAAATATCTCCCTGTACGAAGGTGATTTTATCTGAAACAGCTTCCAAATTTTTTAAATTTCCGGCATAGGTTAGCTTGTCCAAGACAAAAATTTCGTCTTCTGAATTTTTAAGGGCGTATTCCACATAATTAGAACCTATAAACCCTGCGCCTCCGGTAATCAGTACTTTATCGTTTTTCAAAATTAATTTTTAGAACGGTCTAAAATCTGTTTTAACATTTTTTCAGTGATTAAATAGGTCGGTTTTACCCCCGTGGTACCCAAACCGCCCGAGGCCAAAGTGCTTCCGGTTTCCAATGGATTGTCGGAAGCATAATAGGCGTAGCGAACCTTCACTTTTGGGCTGATGCTGCGCCTTATTTTTGACGCCGCCTGAATTGCTTTTTGATAATGGGCGCCTTCCATTTCCAATCCTATCACGTTCCAAGTTGAGTTATGGAAAAATTTTAGCACATCCCTGTTTTGGAGCGAGGTGCCCAAGACAGAAATCATTGTCCCTGTGCAAACCTTCACGTCGTCGTCCTTAAAAAGGGATTTGTCCATTTGATTTTTAAAGGGATAATTATCGGCCGTGCCCTCAAAAACGTGGGCCGAAGGAATCATAATATCGCCCTTGCCACCATCCAGAATTCCGG
This sequence comes from Aequorivita sp., assembly GCA_048268785.1. Taxonomy (GTDB): domain Bacteria; phylum Bacteroidota; class Bacteroidia; order Flavobacteriales; family Flavobacteriaceae; genus Aequorivita. The sequence continues at coordinate 280,880 of JBLWUV010000002.1, read as the reverse complement.
CTTTTCCCATAATTGAAACCGAAACTACATTTAGAAAATGACGCTCTTTTCGGCTGTCCACAAAGGGTTTTAACAGCTCGTCCATCGTTTCGTAGGCCTGTTCGCCAAAGGCATAGTCCATAACGATAATTACTGGTTTTTTGGAATTTTCGAGGCCGTCTAAATTTTCGGAATAATCACTATTTTTAAGCGCTGCGGTGTCAATAATTTGAATATCGATATTGGTGCCGCTTTGGTCCTCAATAAAGGTCATTCCTTCGGCAAGGGCCATTTTGGTCACCTTTTCGCGCAATTTAAAATTTGTTGGAATACTCAAGGCCTCGAAAACCTGCATCGGTTTGTTCTTGGCGAATTCTGCCGTAAGTGCTTGGGGTGCATAGAGACTATTCATAACACTGTGCATATTGGCGCTGATGATATGAAGCGGTCGCTCCAACAAGCCCTTGTCCTGCAGCGTTTGTTTTATTCGGAAGGCCCACTGCTCGCCGTGGATGTGGTGCCCCAATCGTTCACGCAAAACCGGACTGAAGGTTATGATGCGCTTTTGGTCGTTAATTACTTCGTCTATGGCAAGTTTCCCCAAATAATAAATAATGTTGAAAAAACGGTTTTCGTTCTTTTCGCTTGCGAAATAGGGATATACATTTTTAACTTCCTCGAAAGTCCTGCCCAAGAAATTGGCGGTATGCGTTAGCGCAACTTCCTTTTCCACTTGGGTGAGCTTTCCTTTTTTGAGCACTGCCTGTTCCAATTTTATCCAATCGCGTATCACCTCGCCATTTTCATTGATGAGCACTTGCTTCATTATTTTATGCGATTCAATAAAAAGAAAGGTCAAATGGGTTAAGATATCATAAATCTCCGAACGACCACGGGTAATCTCAATATTCATCTGTTCCGAATCAATCCGGTAACAATTTCTACGTCGTTTTAGGGGAATAATGGGCTCAAAGTGTGAATTCTTGTAGCCCTCATCGCTGGTAAGGTTTATAAACCGACATTCCTCGATGCCATACGGCAGGCGGTCCATTACGTACAGCAGGCCCTGAAGCTCAATTTTGTCCTCGGTAATGGAACCATAAATTTCGGGGCGCAGGGTTAATAAGGATTCGCGGAGGGTTTCTCCCGAAACGCCCATAGGTTTGTAGAACCCGCGATTAAAAAGATGGCGCATGGTTATGTATAGCCGTTCAATGGCCTGGGTGCTTTCCTGCGCACGTGTTCTCGTGTGTGATTTCAATTTGTTCATTGGCTGCAAAGATACTACTAATTTTGGGGCTTCATTTGAAGAAGTGCATCGGCGATTTTTCGATCGTTGGACAGGCGGGGCACTTTGTTTTGTCCGCCCAACCTGCCCTGTGATTTCATATAGGCGTGAAAACCATTTCGGTGCAACGGAACTATTTTTAAGGGCTGAAGTACCTTCCCTTCAATCAAATCAAAATAATAGGAATTTTGTTTTTGCATTTCGGCATCAAGAAATGAGGCCACTTTTGCAAGATCGGTTGGAGGATTTTCGAACTCAACGATCCATTGATGGTAGGGCAAGCCGCCTTCGGAAGGTGTGATTTGTGGCGCTACGGTAAATTCGGAAATGGAGAAATTAAACTCGTTTATAGCCTTCTTCATAGCTTCCTCCACCTCTTTGCCGATGACATGCTCTCCAAAGGCCGAAATGAAGTGTTTTATTCTTCCCGAAACAATCACGCGGTAGGGTGCTGTGGAAGTAAATTGAACCGTATCGCCCAAATTATAAGCCCAAAGTCCTGCGTTGGTGGAAATGATCATTACATAATTTACCCCAATTTCCACTTCACCGATAGTCAAGCGTTTTGGGTTTTTTTCAAAAAAAGTTGCGGCTTCTATAAATTCATAAAAAATACCGGAATTTAAAAGAAGTAACATTCCTTTTTCCTTTTGGCTGTCCTGAAAAGCGAAAAAGCCTTCACTGGCCGGAAAAAGCTCGATACTGTCCACTTTTCTGCCTATGAGACTTTCAAATTTTGCACGGTATGGCTCAAAATTAACGCCGCCATAAATGAACAGATTGAAATTTTCAAAAAGGTCGCCCACCTTTTTTCCCGTTCTTTCATGAAGGCGCTCAAAATACATTTGAACCCAGGAAGGAATGCCGCTAATAACGGTCATGTTTTCTTGCATGGTTTCCTCCACAATGGCATCTACCTTGGTTTCCCAGTCTTCAATGCAATTGGTTTCCCAACTTGGCAAACGGTTTTTTTGAAGATAGGCGGGTACGTAATGGGCTACAATTCCCGAAAGGCGTCCTATTTTTATACCGTTTTTTTCGTGCATTTCCGGACTTCCCTGAAGAAAAATCATTTTGCCGTCCACAAAATCGGCCTTGCCTGTTTCGTTGATGTAACTAAGGATAGCGTTGCGGGCCGCTTCAATGTGGTAGGGCAGCGATTGCTTGGTTAGCGGAATATACTTAGCTCCGGAGGTGGTTCCGGAGGTTTTTGCAAAATAGCGCGGTTTTCCGGGCCAAAGCACATTTTCTTCCCCGGCAACGACGCGATCTACATAAGGTTTGAGTGCTTCATAATCGCGCACAGGTATTCTTTCCGAGAAATCGGCATAGGAGCGAATAGACCCAAAATGGTGATCCTTCCCAAATGCCGTATTCTTTCCCGCGGCCAGCAATTGTTTAAAAACCTTTCGTTGGGTTTCCACAGGATTGGAGGACCATTGATTGATTTTAGCGACCGCTATCTTAGCAAAAATTTTAGCACCGAAAGATTTTAAGGACATAGATGATCAATCAAAATCGATGAAACTTGTGGGGTTAATAGGATATCCATCGCGCCATAATTCAAAATGCAGATGTGGACCTGTTGTTAATTCGCCGGTATTGCCGATGGTTGCAATAACCTCACCCGCCTTCACGATTTCGCCTTGTTCCTTGGTTAGCATGGCGTTGTGTTTATAAACGGAAATAAGGTTGTTGTTGTGTTTCAGGATGATTACGTAGCCCGTAGCCGCGGTCCATTCCGCAAAAATAACGGTTCCGTCTGCTACGGCTTTTACGGGTGCGTCCTTGGCGGCCACTACATCCACGGCATAATGCTTTGTTTTTGAATTATAGGGTTCAGAAATGGTTCCCTTTACAGGGGAAAACAGCGCGTATTGTTCTGCCTGTTGGGCTATGAGCGGGTTATATTTATCTTCCTTGGCTACTTCCTGACGAAGGAGGGAATCTTTCCTTGAAGTCCTTATCAACACCGAAGGATCTACTTTGGCCACCTCGATAAGGGAGTCCTTATTGAAATTTACGGTCTTCACATCGCCCGTTAGCACCTTTTTGATAGAGGCGAGGTAATGCTGGTTTACTTCCAATACCTTTTGAAGCGAATCGGTCTGATAGGCCAGCTCCGTAGCCCTTTTTTTTAAGGCGGTGGAAGAGTAACCCGGAATGTATTCCCGAAGCGGCGTAAAAGCAATTATGACCGTTGTGGCAATGATAAGAAAAAGTGCGAAAAGCGTACTGAAAACGAAAACATTTAAACGGTTCAATTTAAACGAGAAGCGCTCCTCAAAGGTTTCTTCATTTAGAATTACCAAACGGTATTTGTGCAATAATTTTTTTTTGAACCTTTTGGCGCCTTTTTCTTTCGTGGTCATTTTTGGGCAAATTCTGTTTACAAATATAAAAGAAACTCTAACCATACACGCTAAAGTTGTGCCCAAAACGTTGTATCTAAACATTTCTTGTTACCTTTGCCTAATCTAAATAAAAAATTATGAACGCATTATTTATTCCTTTAGGTGTTGTTGGACCTTGGCAGATTGTATTGATTGTTGTAATTGTACTGCTGCTTTTTGGCGGGAAAAAAATTCCGGAGCTTATGCGCGGATTGGGAAGTGGACTGAAAGAATTTAAGGATGCTTCCAAAGATGATGCCTCCGACAAGAAAATCGACGACAAACAATAATAATGTATTTCTATATGAAAAGAGCCTTTCGAAAAAAACGAAAGGCTCTTTTTTATGCTATTAATCCGTACCTAAAATAAAACGGCTTTAATTAAATTTTGCGGTGCTGAGGATAGATTCCAACTCAAATTGAAGATCCCTTTTTGCTGCACTTGGAGCATAGGTAAAGCCTTCCAAAATAAGGTAGCGGTTGTTTTTTTCATCCCGAACGGCATAATTTATAAAAGGACCGCCCATCCAAGCATCCTTGACCTCCCAAGTGCCCTTGGTTTCGTAGGCAAATTTTTTATCTATTTCTGTTTTAAAAAGATAGGGTGCGTAGGCGTCTTCGGTAATAAACTGCCCATCATCCTCTACCGGAAGGAGTTTGCTGCCTATGGAATCACGGATTTTAATAATGTCCGCAACCGCCGTGCTATCGTTTTTGATCATCGAAATGGGAACTTCATAGACCAAAATATTGGTAGTTCCGTCTTTTAAATCCTTTCGAAACCAAAAGAAACTATCTGAAGCCTTCGCTATTCTGTAGGCACTCGGAATCTGCAAGCTAACGCCCATAATTTTTGACAACGAATCATTTTTCATTAAAGATATGGAGGTTCTTCGCTGTCTTTCCTTAATTTCCGAATCATGGAAGGAGGCAATAATTTTAGGGGCGTTTTCGTTGATCAACGCAATCAGCTTTTCTTCGGAAGTAGCTTTAATAATGGCTCCCTTCTGAGGTTGGGCATATTCATTGGTAGCTAAGCTCACTTTATCCTGATCGCTTAACACCACATATAAAAATAGTCGGTTACTTCTTGCAAAACCCGTGAAGGCATCGGGCGGCATTTGATTTATGGAAAACAAGGGTTCATCTTGTGGCAATCCATCGACTGGGGCAGCAAAGTTATTCCGAATAGCCTCTCCAACAGCGCCATTCCAAAGGTCGTTCGGAGTTACGATCTGAAGGGCGTTTATATTACCAACCGAGTCTGGAAGAAGGGATTTATCCCTTTTTCCACTGCCATTGCAAGAAGAAAAAAGCAATGACAGTGAAAACAATACAAGATAAATGGATTTCATTAAAAGGATGTTTTTTCGGAACTATCCTTTGTAAATTTTAAGTTTCGTTCCGGGCTTTAAGTTAGTGCCACTAATATCGTTCCATTTTTTAATATTCTGAACGGAAACACCAGGAAATTTTTGCGAAATGCTCCAAAGCGAATCTCCATTGCGAACGGTGTAGGTGCGCTCGGAAGTATTTTGTTGCGCAGGAGCGGTATTACTGGCAATATCCTGATTGGTCTTTTTTGGATAGATTATTAAGTTTTGCCCCACCTTAACCGTATTGCTACGCATACCGTTCCAATTTTTAATTTGGCTTACGCCCACTCCAAACTTAGTTGCAATTCGACCCAAGTAATCGCCGCTTCTTACGCGATATCTAATTTTTTCAGGTTGTTCATACAATTCGGGGGCTGGGGTTTCAGCTTCTTCTTGGGCTTCTTGAACAAAAGCATATATTGCGTCTTCATTGTTTACAAAAGTTCCCACGGCAGTAAGGGGTAAGCGCAACATATAATTTTCATCCTTAATAACGGGAATGATCCCCAATTTATAGGATGGATTTAAAAATTCCAATTCCTCTTTGTCAAGATTTGTGAGTTGGGCAACTTGTTCTAAGGTAATTTGTTGTTTTACTTTGATGGTGTCGGTAGCCACAAACGGAATTCTTGAACTTTGTTTTTTGAAACCGTGTTCTTTTGCATATTCAAAAATGTACATAGTGGCCAAAAAGGCGGGTACATAGCCGGCGGTTTCCCGAGGAAGAAAGTCGCGAAGATTCCAATAATTGGTTTTTCCGCCAGATCGTCGAATGGCTTTTGAAACGTTTCCTGGACCGGAATTGTAGGCTGCGAGCGCCAGATCCCAATCATTGAAACTGCTGTTCAGACTTTTCAAATATTTACAGGCTGCTTCGGTAGCCATAATAGGATCCGATCGCTCATCAACATAAGAACTAACATCCAATCCAAACATTTTACCCGTTGGATACATAAATTGCCATAAACCAGTAGCGCCAACGCGTGACTGTGCCCGTGGATTAAGGGCCGATTCTATAACGGCCAAGTATTTTAATTCGAGCGGCAGGTTGTGTTTGTCGAGCTCTTGTTCAAAAAGAGGGAAGTAATATTCACTTAGGCCCATTAAACGCTCCAAGGTGCCTCTTCTATTTTTAAGATATTGCTTAATAACGCTTTCCAAGGAAGGGTTATATTCTACCTTGAAAGGGGTGCGAGCGTCCAATTCCTTCAACCGTTGCTTTAAAACTTCGGTGGGGAGTTCATCATAGACCACGGGATCAAAATCCTGATTTGCCACGCTATTGTAAACATCATCAAAAAGATCGGACCTGTAGAGTTCTTTTAACCACAGGCTATCCTTTTTTCTGGCCAAAGCCATGTCCTTTAAATCAAAAATGGTAGAATCCTTTAAGGAAGTGGCAACCACCGTAGCGGGCAGCTCTTGGGCGATCTTTGAAACATTAATGGAATCAACAACTTGAACTTTTTTGGTGTTGAGTTTTTTTCCGTGTTTTTTACCTTGTTGGGCAAAACCCAGACTGAAGACCAGCAACAGCGACAGGAGGAGGATCTTGTTTAGTTTCATCAGCTTTTTTCTTGCAATTTGGGGATTATGGCAAATTCGCCTGATTAATACTTGACTTGCTGGAAATTCCATAAAATTTCCTAAAATATGAAACGTATCTTCGGTTAAAAAATTTTACCAAAAATAAAGATTTCGCGAAAATACGCAAATTTTCACCTCAAGACCTTAATTTACTGATATTTAACATTAATCCAATAATGCCTGAATGCCGGGCAGGGTTTTTCCCTCGAGCATTTCGAGCATTGCTCCGCCTCCTGTGGAAACATAACTCACCTTATCAGCAAGATTAAATTTTTGGACCGCGGCCACCGAATCGCCACCCCCTACTAAGGAAAAAGCACCGTTTTCAGTAGCCTTTACGATATTCCTTCCCAAGGTCAAGGTTCCAGATTCAAAAGGCTTCATTTCAAAAACCCCAACTGGGCCATTCCACAAAATAGTTTTCGATTTTAGGAGCACCTCCTCAAAATTACGATTAGATTCCGGACCTACATCGAGCCCCTTCCACCCGTCGGGAATGTTATTAACATCGGAAATTTTGGTATTTGCCGTTTCTGAAAAACTATCGGCAATTACAGCGTCTATTGGCAAATGGACGGCAACGTTTTTCTTCCTTGCTTCATTTAAAATATCCAAAGCTAGTTCTAATTTGTCGTCCTCAACCAAAGAGCTGCCAATTTTTCCGCCCTGCGCTTTAATAAAAGTAAAAGCCATTCCCCCACCAATAATCAAGTGGTCAATTTTGTTAAGTATATTTTCGATAATGGTTATTTTTGACGAAACTTTCGCGCCCCCAATTATTGCCGTAACAGGTTTTTTACTGAATTCCAAAACTTTTTTTACACTCTCCACTTCCGAGGCAAGCAATAGACCAAAACATTTGTTTTCGGGAAAAAACTCGGCAATAATAGCGGTCGAGGCGTGAGCCCGGTGAGCGGTCCCGAAAGCATCGTTCACATAAACGTCGCCAAATTTCGACAATTGTTCGGCAAAACCGCGGTCGCCCTTGGTTTCAGCTTCATAATAGCGAAGATTTTCCAGCAGAAGAACTTCTCCCGATTTTAAGTTGGAAACGGCCTCTGTGACTTTCGCGCCTATACAATCTTCCACAAACTTCACTTGCATACCCAGAATATTGGATAACGATTTAACAATATGTTTGAGGGAAAATTCTGATTCTCTATTTTTTGGCCTACCGAGGTGCGACATTAAAACACAGCTGCCACCATCCTCCAAAATTTTCAGGATTGTAGGTTTTGCGGCGCGGATGCGTGTTTCATCAGTTACATTAAAATTATCGTCCAACGGCACATTAAAATCAACGCGAATTAGCGCTTTTTTATTTTTAAAGTCAATATTATTTACGGTTTTCATTTTAAAGTATTTGAGATGGCAAATATAACTTTTTGATTTGCAAAATAGCCGCAATAGCTTCGCCAAAAACCGCTAACTTCCCATTTGGTTTTAAAAGAAAATGAATTTTAAAATTGATTAGCTTTGCATATGGATTTTTCTACAGTAATTGGTCACGACCATATAAAATCACATCTATTAAAGACCATTGAAAATGGACGAATTCCGCACGCACAACTTTTTTCGGGCATAAATGGCAGTGGGTTATTGCCATTGGCTATTGCCTATGCCTCTGAACTACTGTGCAATCAATATGCAAAGGGAAGTCAGGAATACAATTCTTGTAAAATTAAAGTTTCAAAACTAATCCATCCCGATCTCCATTTTGTATTTCCGGTTAACACCAGCGAGGATGTGAAAAAGAATGCAATTTCGGAAAATTACGCCGAGGCCTGGCGCGATTTCGTTTTGACGAATCCCTACGCCTCGTTGTTTGAATGGTTACAGCGGATTGGTATTGAAAAAAAACAAGGAAATATTAGCAAATATGAAGCGGAGAATATTTCAAAAAAATTATCGCTCAAAGCCTTCGAGGGGGGTTACAAAGTAATGATTATTTGGATGGCCGATAATATGAATAGTGAGTGTGCCAATAAAATCCTTAAATTGATCGAGGAACCCGCGGATAAAACCGTTTTACTTCTTCTAAGCGAAAATGAACAGCAGATAATCTCCACAATTCTTTCACGTTGTCAAAAATTGAGTGTTCCTTTTTTGTCCGAGGCCGATATTGCTTCCGGCTTAATAAAAAATCAGAATTTAGACGAAACAAAGGCTCGTACAATAGCCCGTCGTGCCCGTGGCGATTACAACAAAGCAATTCAATTTACTACAGCGAACAAAGAGGACCAACAGTTTGAAAAATGGTTTATAAGCTGGGTGCGCACCGCCTTTCGGGCCAAAGGGAATAAGGCTTCCATAAATAGTTTATTGGAATGGAGCGATGAACTGGCAACTGAGGGTCGTGAAACCCAAAAAAAATTTCTATTCTATTGTCATGAAATTTTTAGGCAAGGTTTATTAAAAAATTATAACGCTGAAGATTTAACCTTTTTCGAGCCCAACGATAAATCGTTTTCCCTTTCAAAATTTGCACCCTTTGTACATCAAAATAATATTTTTGAAATTTCCTCAGCATTACAGGACGCCGCCTATCACATTGAGCGAAATGGAAACGCAAAAGTTATTTTTACCGATCTTTCAATACAGTTAACGCGACTGATACACAAAAAAGAATTGGCATAAGCATTCGCTATTCCTTTTTTATAAGTAATAATTACAGTCTATTCTAAAATGATCCGTATCGTTGCTTTTAAAGCATTATTTTTTCTTCGTGCTCCCGCAGGTGCGGTATTGCAATAACTGTCCTTAAAAGGGCTCTATTTGCCTAATTTAATTTTCTCAGACAATATATTAGGGAGGAATATTCTTTTGACCGTAATGCCTTAAGATTCGATACGAATCCCACCCAAATTGCTCGAATTGAAAAAGCCCTCCCGCTTTTGTATTTTTCCGAAAGGAGACTCACATAGAAAGAATCAAAAAACATGGGTTCAATTTTTTCAATTGTGAAATTAGATGAAAAAAGAAGATTGATAGATTTACGCGAGAAATGCCAAAGATGTCTGGGCACGTCAAATGCGGCCCAATATTTTCCATAATAATAGGCATCGTAACTTCGAAAATTTGGAACTGCTATTATCAAGCTTCCATTTGGTTTTAACATCGAGGTTATTTTGGAAATGTTTTCTTCCAAATCTGGAAGATGTTCGAGGACATGCCATAGTGTTATAACATCAAATTTTTTACCCTCGAAATCTTCAAGATTGGGTTCTAATGCAACCCCCTTATCGAAAGCTAAAGATGAAGCTTTATTATTTGGTTCCACTCCATAAATATCCCAACCCTTGCTTTTAGCATATTTTAAAAAATCACCTGTACCGGCGCCGATATCCAAAACGGATCCTATGGAACCATTTTGTTCGGAAATTATTGAAACTTTTTTCCGAAGCGACCAATTTTTAACGAGTTGATAGAGCCGGGAAAATATACCCGTTCTGTCATCGGTATGGGAAATATATTCAGAACTCTCGTAATATTTCCCCAACTCATCCGAATCTGGTTTGGGGATCGTTTCTAAAAGTTGCCACTCAGGATTGAGGATTAAGTCAAAATTTTTTCCAGTAACTAGATAATCTTTGGTTGATAGGTATATCTTTTTTTCCTTTTCCAAATTTTTGAGTTTATTTGTTACCGCGTGAGAAAACTGTAATAGGAAATTTTTAAAATGTGTTCCACGTGAAACATTGAAATTTTATCGACCCATATATACTAAGAGAACAGATACGTCATTTGGCGAAACACCACTAATTCGAGAGGCCTGCGAAACGGTTGCTGGCCTAATTTTCGACAATTTTTCTCGAGCCTCAAAAGAAAGGGATTTCACTTTGGAGTAATCAAAAGAAGACGGAATTTTTAATCCTTCCAAGCGGTTCAATTTATCCGCATTATTCTTTTCTTTTTCAATATAGCCAGAATACTTCACTTGAATTTCTGCTTGTTGAATCATTTCGGCATCCAAATTATTTTCCAAAATATAATTTTCAACTGAAGCGATTGTTTTCATGTCATCCATAGTAACCTCGGGACGGGAGAAGAATTTAAACATTTTATCGCTCTGTTCAACGGGTGCAGAATTCCTTTTCTCGAATATTGGATTAATCTCCTCTGGTGATGCGCTAGTCGCTTTAAAGAATTCAACAAATTTTTCTGATTTCTCCCTCTTCATTTCCATTCTTCTTAACCGCTTCTCACTCGCCAAACCAATATCAAAAGACTTTTGGGTAAGTCTAAAATCCGCATTGTCTTGACGCAAAAGAGTCCGATATTCGGCGCGGGAGGTGAACATCCTATAAGGTTCTTCCGTCCCTTTGGTGATTAGATCATCAATTAAAACACCTATATAGGCCTCATTTCTTTTAAGGATGAAAGGTTCTTTATGATGAACTTTTAAATGGGCGTTGATACCGGCCATAATTCCTTGGGCAGCTGCTTCCTCATACCCCGTAGTGCCATTAATTTGCCCAGCGAAATAAAGTCCATCAACTAATTTTGTTTCGAGCGTGTGTTTCAATTGTGTTGGCGGAAAATAATCATATTCGATGGCATAGCCCGGACGAAAGAATTTTACGCGCTCAAAACCTGGAACGCTTCTTAACGCCCTAAATTGAATATCTTCCGGCAGAGACGTGGAAAATCCATTAATATAATATTCAACCGTATCCCAACCTTCCGGTTCCACAAAAAGCTGGTGCCGATCCTTGTCTGCAAACCGATTTATTTTATCTTCTATGGAAGGACAATACCTCGGTCCGATACTTTGTATAGCGCCATTAAACATGGGCGATCGATCAAAACCCTCACGAAGAATATTGTGAACTTCCGTCGAGGTATAGCTCATGTGGCAAGATCGCTGCGCTTTCAGCGGTTGGGTTTCGTCTAGAAATGAAAATTTCTCAGGACACTCATCACCTGGTTGTTCAATCATTTTCGAAAAATCCAAAGAACGTCCATCAACCCTCGGTGGGGTACCCGTTTTCATTCTACCTGCATCAAAACCCAAGTTAACCAAATCACTTGTTATTCCCGTTGCAGCCTTTTCCCCGGCCCGTCCTCCTCCAAAGTTCTTTTCTCCGATATGAATAAGCCCATTCAAAAAAGTGCCATTCGTAAGCACAACGCTTTTCCCAAATATTTCCAAACCAAGGGATGTTTTTACGCCTTTGATTTTGCCATCTTCGACGATAATTCCAGCAATCATTTCTTGGTAGAAATCCAAGTTCATGTTTCTTTCCAACATAATTCTCCAAGTCTCGGCAAATCTCATTCGATCACTTTGAACCCGGGGACTCCACATTGCGGGGCCCTTAGATTTATTCAACATTTTAAACTGAATCGCGGATTTATCCGAAACTATGCCGCTATACCCGCCGAGCGCATCAATCTCGCGCACTATCTGTCCCTTGGCTATCCCGCCCATTGCCGGATTACAGCTCATCTGTGCAATGGTCTGCAGATTCATAGTAACCAACAAAGTTTTGGATCCCATATTAGCAGCAGCAGCCGCAGCTTCCGATCCAGCGTGTCCAGCACCAACAACAATTACATCATATTCACTCGAAAACATAACCTTCCATTATTGTTCCACGTGGAACATTAATATTCAAAATATTTTTTAGGGGCGCAAAATTACAAAATATTTTTCAGTGGCGAATCGCGATAAAGGCTAAAACAAAACTAGTTTCAGTCCAACAATTTCAAAGCCTCATCCTCCCTTTGTCGCATCTTTTGCTCCTCGCTCTGGGTCTTATCCTTAAACCCACAAAAATGAAGTATCCCGTGAATCATAACTCTATGCAACTCTGTATAAAATTCGACAGAAAAATCTTTCGCGTTTTCAGCAACCCGTTCGACTGAAATGTAGATTTCACCGTTTATTTCCTTGTTCATTCTGTAATCAAAACTGATAATATCCGTAAGGGTGTCGTGATTTAAATAATCTTGATTTAATTTTAAAAGATAGGCGTCGTCACAAAAAACATAACTAATGTCACCCAATTGAAATCCTTCGGAAGCAATTGTATTAGCAATCCATTTTTTCAACTTCGAAGATTCCTTCAGGTTAAATTCAGTCTCAAAATTAAATTCAATCATCAGTTTTCCTAAAATATTCCTGCACTTTATGCTTATAATCCTGACGCAAAGGTAAAGCCTCCCTGTTCAATAATTCCGTGCTATTAAAATATTTTTTAATGTCTTCTGGAGATAACCGAACATCATTCTTGAATTCCCTCGTATTGGTGCGGGATTCCCGTTCATTATCCCTTCCCTGCTCTAAGTCCGCACGATCAAGCTTGAATAGTTCATATTTTAGATTCAACATTTGTTGAAGCGTGTTTTGATTAAAACCCTTGTCCAATAATTGTTGTTCAATGGCCTCCATTTTCTTTAAAAGATCTCCGCCATTGCCTTTAATTCCCTCTTTACTCAGCCTATCTTTCAATTGATTTCGCAATTCCTGCTGTTGCTTATAAATTTCAAAAATTTCGCCATTCAAAAGTTCGCTTTCCGATTCATTCTTTCCTTTGGCTCCATTTTCCTTACCACTATCTCCATCATTTCCCTTTTCTCCCGATTGACCATCGCCTTCCCCACTACCTTCCCCTTGCCCCTCGCCCTTCGAGCCCTTTTTTCCCTTCTTCATGCCTTCCTTCATTTTTTCGCCAAGTTCTCCCTGTTTCTCAATAATGTCTGGCAATTGAAATTCCCCTGTTCCTGAACCTGGCATCGGTTTTCCTTTTCCCGAACCCGCGCCCATGGACATCGCCATTTGCATTTGCATATTGCTTAAAATTTCACTCAGTAAAACGGCCAAGTCATTAGCGCCTGTTATTGTATATTGTTGATTGCCAATTCCCTGACGAGTTTCGTTTTGGGCCAATCGCTCCAACGATTTGTCTATGTTATACTGAATTTCAGTTAAGGTGTTGGTAATCTTAGACCCAATCAAAGGTTGCCTAAGCGACAATGCAAAAATACTGTCGTCGATATGTTCGAAATTTATCTTAAGGTCATTTTGAATGTTCAATTTCTTCCCAAAGACCGGATTTCCATATTCAATTTTCTTGAAATCCTCCATCAAATCTTCTTGTTGAAAGGAAAAGACCACTAAATTATCTACAATTTGCCGCAGCATTTTTACATCCTCCTCGATTGTCTCCATTTGGCCAGATTGCATTTGCATTTGCATGCTCTTACTCATCTGTTTCATTTTTTGTCCGGCCTTTTGTTGATTCTCGCTAGCCTCTTTCTTCTTTTGATCCTTTAAATTTTCAGTGGCTTTATCCTGTTCTTTGTCTATCTGTTGTTCCAAGGGTTTGTCCTCGGGAATTTCCATTGGCTTTTTTAACCCCTCATTCTCCTTTTGTAGCTCATCCATTTGTTTTTTGTAATCCTCAAATTTTTGGTTTAGCTTTTCCTGTTCTGCTTGAGAATTCAGGTTTTCCGGACTATTTGCCAATTTCTCCTGTTCCTCGCCCAATTGGAACAATTCCTCGGCCAGTTTTTCTGCCTTCTTTTCAACATAAAACCGCTTGGTAAGTTCGAGCAATTGCTCCAAATTTTTCTCTTGATTTTTGTTCTGCTTTGACAGTTTTTCAAGCTTCTCGGTAAGTTCTTCTTTGGCGATTTTTTCCTGCAGCTTTTCGAGTTCATCCAGCAATTTTTCATTTTCCTTTAAGCGTTCCTCGTTCTCGGCCAAACGCTTTTCGAGTTCCTGTTTAAAGGGATCTTTCTCGGTATTTTCGGGCTGGAAATTTTCCAATTCCTCTTTCAATTCCTTCGAGAAATTTTTCATCATCTCCTCTTGCTTTTGCTGACGTTGGATAAAATTTTCCAGTTTCTTTCGATCGTTATAATTAAGCTCATTTTTTTCCTTTTGGGTTCGCGAGAGTTCCTCCAACGTCAGCTTGCGGTCCTTTAACTGCTCCAAGGATTTATCCAGCCCTTTTATGGCATTTTGTTGATTTTGGAGCTGCTCATCTTCCAGTTCATTCTTGGTCGATTTTCGGAAAGTATAAACTCCCGATTTTGAAGATTTGAAATTGTGGAGGGCATCGTTATCAAAAACCTGAAAATAATACTCATAGGAAACACCCTCGCTGAGCTCCAAATTTCCAGGAAATACGTAGGTAAACTGGTCGAAGTTGGATTTATTCAAAGGTAAAACTTCGCTTTTTGCCTGTTTCTCCTCACCCGAAGGAAAATAAACTATCCTTAATTTTGTAAGCCCGTAATCATCTGAAATCTGCCCCAAAAAGAAAACCCGTTGCGAATTGGTGGAATCAGGCTTGGACTGCACTTCTATTTCGGGGTATTGATCCTTTACGACATTTAAGGTAAAGGCAAGGTTTTCATAATCTTTTAAATTTTCGTTGGAGGTGGTAATGGCGTATTCGAATTTGTTATAAATTCCCTTTTCAAAATTAAAATTTTGCTTTTTAGACTCAAACCAAAGGGTGGTATCCGCTGTTTTCAAAGAAACGGTTTCTGTGTTTTTGGTGAAAACATTCCATTTAACACGCGTTCCTTCGGGAATGGTGGCAGTGCCGGTGCTCTTCAAGGTTTCATCCCTCTTTCCGGTATAGGAAGGATAATCCAATTCCATCTCAAAATTGAGCAATGACGGGGTTTTAACAACTTCAAGCAAATATTCGCGGGAGGTAACTTTGTTCGCCTTTAAATTAAAGTTTAAATCCTTTTCGGGTTGTTGAAACGTATATTCGAAAAATCCGGGAGCGGTCTGTTGCAAATAATAAGTTTCGCCATTGAAAGTTACCCTAGCGTTTTCGGGAATGACAGTGCCTTCCGTTCTAACTTTTAAGGTGAATGGTTTATTTTCCACCGCTTGCAATGCGTCGTTCAATACTATAAATGAAAAAGGGGCGGGTGGTTCAAAGGCAGTATCATAATGGACCACACGGGTGTAACTGCTCGAAAAAATGTCCTTTCCACCCAAAGCGCTGAATAAGAAAAAGATAATTATCGGGATGGCCGCATATTTTAAATATTTGGCGTTTCTTTTAAAATTAACGGCACTTTTAAAGGGAATGGGCCGCAATTCCGAAGCCTTTTGATCGATGCTGGCGGCCAGCAACTCACTTTCGCGCTGGTTTTGGTTTAGCTGGATCACGTTGAGCAATTTATCGTTGACCTGCGGAAAATGGTTGCCGATAATTTTAGAGGCCTCTTCGTAATCAATTCCTTTTTGAAGTTTAAAAAGTTTTGCCAGCGGGAAGGCAATAAACCTAATAAAAAGCGCCACTTCCACCACCACAAATGTCCAGAACAAAAGTCGCCTTCCTCCCGGATTCAGCCACAGAAAATATTCCACCAAAAGTGTCACCAAAAAATAGAAGAGCCCAATGGCAAAGAAAAGGATGGCTCCCTTGATCAGCTCATTGGTGTAATATTTCTTGATAAATTCCTCCAGTTTTTGCTGGATGATTTTAAAGGTGCTCATAAATGCGGTTCTCGTTTTTGAAAACTTCTAAATTACGATAATATTTTGTGGTGTACACGTCGCAAAGATTACTCAAAAAAAATAGAAACCCCGCCACGCACCCAACTTTAAAATACGGAAGCAGAATTGTACCTTTGCCCCTTCATAAAAGAATGAAGATTATGTCGCAAAAAATCAGGGTGCGTTTTGCCCCCAGTCCAACGGGACCTTTACATATTGGCGGTGTGCGCACGGCTCTTTTCAATTATCTATTCGCAAAAAAACACGGTGGCGATTTTCTTTTGAGGATTGAAGATACCGATCAAAATCGATACGTGGAAGGTGCAGAATCCTATATTATTGAAGCGTTGAATTGGCTAAATATTCCCTATGACGAAGGTCCCGACAAGGAAAAGGATTGTGGCCCTTACCGCCAAAGCGAACGCAAACAACTTTACAGACAATATGCCGAAAAACTGCTCGCTTCCGGCAATGCATATTACGCCTTTGATACTGCCGAAGAACTTGACGCGCACCGAAAAGATCACGAGGCACAAGGAAAAACCTTTATTTATAATTGGCACAATCGGCAGAAATTGAAAAATTCGTTGGTGCTTTCTACAGAAGAAACGAAGCAAAAAATTGCAAACGGCGAAGAATATGTAATCCGTTTTAAGTCGCCCGAAAATGAAACCCTTTATCTAAAAGACAATATTCGGGGCGAAATTCAGGTGGACACGAACATTCTTGACGACAAGGTATTGTTTAAAAGTGACGGCATGCCGACCTATCATTTGGCAAACATCGTGGACGACCATTTAATGAAAATTACCCACGTTATCCGTGGTGAGGAATGGTTGCCCTCGCTGGCCCTGCACGTTTTGCTCTATCGGGCCTTTGGTTGGAACGCTCCCCAATTTGCCCATTTGCCCTTGATTTTAAAACCCACCGGCAACGGAAAATTAAGCAAGCGCGATGGCGACAAAATGGGGTTTCCGGTGTTTCCTTTGGAATGGAACACAGCGGAAGGCGACGTTTTTTCCGGCTACCGCGAAGATGGCTATTTGCCTGAAGCCGTTGTAAATATGCTCGCCTTTTTAGGATGGAATCCCGGCACCGAACAAGAAATTTTCAGTTTGGAGGAATTGGTGGAAGCTTTTGAACTGGAACGTGTCCACAAAGCAGGGGCAAAATTTGATCCGGAAAAAACAAAGTGGTTTCAGCATCAATATCTGCAACAAGTGGATAACTCCGTATTGGCCGCCCAATTTGAAAAATATTTAAGCAAAGTAGCAGACGAGCGGCCAAACGTTGCATTCTCGGTTCCATCAATGGAAACGCTAACAAAAATCGTCTCTCTTTTGAAAGAACGGGCCACCTTCGTTAGCGATCTTTGGGAACAGGGCAGTTTCCTTTTTGAGGCTCCAAAAAAATATGATGAAAAAGCCGCGGAAAAAGCCTTTAAGCCGGAAACCACCGAATTGCTTCAAAAAGTGGTTGAAATTTTAAATGCCTCGGAAGGTTTTTCCGCCGAAATTCTTTCAGAAAAAATAAAAGGCTGGATTACCGCTGAAAATATAGGTTTCGGAAAAGTAATGATGCCGTTGCGATTGGCGCTCGTTGGCGAAATGAAAGGTCCGGAGGTTTTCGATATCCTGTCCATTTTAGGAAAGGAGGAAAGCATTGCCCGAATTGCAAAAGCGATCCAATTTGTAGGCTAAAAATAAATAATTCCCTGAAAAACAAAGGTGGAGCTATGGCCCTTGAAATCATCATTTTCAAGGTCATTACCGTTTAGGCCTCCCAAAATATTGGTCAGGCCGTATTGATATTGGGCACTAACACGAAAATGTTCCAAGCCAGCAGTAATCCCGCCGGCTAAGCGCACATTGAATTTTGAAATATCCTGAATATCTTTTGCAGTAAGCGAATTGTAGCCGGTCAAAATATAATCGGCGTATTCCTCTTGGTCGAGCTTCATTTTTCCATTTATGTCGAAAATAGGCCCAAATTCAAGGCTTAAATGTTTCACGACAATATTATAACTTCCCAAAAAATTAATCTGCGCGCCTTGAATGGTGTAGCCAATTTCTTGGGTATTTGCAGACAAAATGCTACTTCCTTCCACACCCACTGTGGAGCTTTGAAAACTTATGCCATAAAGAAGATCAAAATTGTTCCTAAACGCCCCGCGCGACGTAAAACCTGCAGTAAAACCGGTTTTTGGTTTTGTCACCAAATCGTTGGTCTGAATATCAAAAAGAGTGATTCCGCCTTGGATTCCCAAAAAATTATAATCGTTAAAATTGCGCTGAGCCGCGCTTTGCTGGGTTAAGAGAAAGAGAAAGATTACAGCAATGGGGAGTCTAAGTTTCATACGATGGGGATATTTTTCGGCCGTGAAAATAGGTTTTATTTTTTGTATCTTCCACAACGATTAATCATTAATTTAAAATATATGGGTGGGTTTATTTTTATACCGCTATTGATTTTCGGTTTCTTTATTCTCCTTGCAGGATTTTTTACCGTAAAGCAACAAACCGCGGCAATTGTTGAGCGATTCGGAAAATTTCAGAGCATTCGTCATTCGGGCTTGCAATTGAAGATTCCTTTAATAGACCGCATTGCGGGCCGTATTAACCTTAAAATCCAACAGTTGGATGTAATTGTGGAAACAAAAACCAAGGACGACGTTTTCGTGCGGCTGAAGATTTCGGTACAATTCCAAGTGCTGCAGCAAAAGGTTTACGATGCATTCTATAAGCTTCAAAATCCACACGACCAAATAACTTCCTACGTTTTCGACGTGGTCCGTGCCGAGGTTCCAAAAATGAAACTCGACGATGTTTTTGAAAGAAAGGACGATATCGCCATTGCCGTAAAGGCAGAATTGAACGAAGCGATGAGTGAATATGGATATGACATTATCAAAACACTGGTTACAGACATTGACCCTGACGTGCAGGTAAAGGCCGCGATGAACCGCATTAATGCTGCGGAAAGGGAAAAGGTAGCAGCAGAGTATGAAGCGGAAGCAGAACGAATTAAAATTGTCGCAAAAGCGCGGGCAGAAGCAGAAAGCAAACGTTTGCAGGGGCAGGGAATAGCAGACCAGCGCAGGGAGATTGCCCGAGGTTTGGAGGAAAGCGTGGACGTGTTGAACAACGTGGGAATCAATTCACAAGAGGCATCGGCGCTGATCGTGGTTACCCAACACTACGACACTCTACAATCCATAGGCGAGGAAACCAACACCAATCTTATCCTGTTGCCCAATTCGCCACAGGCAGGCAGCGATATGTTGAATAATATGATTGCCTCTTTCGTGGCCAGCAACAAAATTGGAGAAGAAATGAAGAAACAAAACCGCGAAAAGTCCACCCTTCCTAAAAAACGATCACGACCCTAACCGCCCCCACCTTCGGATTCAAGCGACGATTTAAATTATTGATTTTCATAAACACCAAAAAGCCCTCCAAAATTGGAGGGCTTTTCATTTTGAATTAATCGAAGACAATCAACTTTTAGAGATGATCATCATCTTCATACTCTTTTTTCTTGACCGGTTTTATGCCAATCAATTTGTCCACTACTTTAAGAACGAACGCCTTCTTCAAAATAGCTCCCACAGTGCCGGCGATCATATTTATGGGCGAAAAGGTTTCACTAATGGTTTCCTTACTCTCGTGAATGCCCAGTTTCACTTCTTCCAAATCTATCTGTGATTTGAGACGAAGATATTTTAAGTCGCGGTCTATTTCGTCAAAAGTAGTGTATCGCTTCATAGTTCTAATTTGAAATTTTTTCTTTCCTAAGCGCTTCTTCTTCAAGGGTTTGTTGGTATTCCCTCATTTCGTCCTCGGCCAAAACTTTTGGATCCAAATCATCTTCATCATACAACAAACCAGAGAATTTGTGTAGCATTTTGCGTTCTATCAGCTTTCTTCCAAAAATGAACATGAAAAGCAAAATAATTCCATAGAACCCACCGATCAACAAAAATCCGGCGTAAACGTTTTCAAAAAATGTGGCTAACCAAAATGCAGCTCCCAAGGAAAGAAATAAGAGCACAAAAAGAAAGAGGCTGCCATAAACCAATAGGTTTACCAGCGAAATGCCTCCTTTCATCACAGATTTGAACAGGCGGAGTTTGTAATACTCCACCATGCTCACACTGTAGTCCTCAATTCGGTCCGTTACCTTATGCAGACTGTCCGTTAGGCCTTTAAACGCCATATTATACAGTTACCTTTTTTGCAGTTGCTTTCGCTTTATCTACTTTCGAATCAATTTGGAGCTTTGCATTTTGCTTTCTCAAAGCTTCCAATTTATCTTCCATCGCCAATAAAATATCATCGGCCTTATAACTGGCGGAGGAAAGTGTTTCGTTCAGTTTTTGTTCAAAACTATATTTTGCCTGTTGGGCTCTTTCACTAAGGGTTTGGCTTGTATCCTGAATTTGTTGGCTCAATTTCTTCTGAGCCTTTTTTGCTTCTTTGCTAAGCTTATCGCGCGTTCTTGAACCTTTGTCCGGTGCATAAAGAATTCCCAATCCCGCTCCAATTGCGGCTCCGGTTAATAATGCAAGCAGTGTTTGACCAGTATTTGATGCCATTGTTTTTTGTTTTTAAGGTTAATAATTCCAAAGATAAACAACGGCCATTGCGGTAGCTGTTAACAACCGGTTAATAGTTAAATTTCAATATTTAAATTTCTCTTAAAATGGAGAAAATTGTGCTAAATTCTCTTAAAAATCCTTGGATCATTCAATAGAAACGTTAATTACTCAGCCAACTTGGCCCACGAATCGCGCAAGGGAACGGTTCGGTTAAATACCAGTTTTTCGTTGGTAGTATCCTTATCCACCACGAAATATCCCAACCGCTGAAACTGGAATTTGTCTTCCACCTTTGCGGATTTTACACTGGGTTCAGCATAACCGGTTACTATTTCCAAGGAATTTGGGTTTATAAATTCCATAAATTCCTTCTCCTTATTGGTGTCGGGCGAAGCTTCGGTGAAAAGGCGATCATACAAACGAACTTCCACGGGTATCGCCTGTGCCGAAGAAACCCAGTGCAGCGTTCCTTTAACTTTTCGCAAAGACGCTTCGGATCCGCTTCCGCTTTTGCTATCGGGATCATAAGTGCAATGGATTTCGGTTATATTTCCCTCGGAATCTTTCACTACACTTTCGCCTTTAATGATGTAGGCATTTTTTAAGCGAACTTCCTTGCCCAGGGTCAAACGGAAAAATTTGCTGTTCGCGGATTCCAAAAAATCTTCCCTTTCAATAAAAAGTTCTTTTGAAAAAGGGACTTCCCGGTTGCCAGCCTGTTCGTCCTCTGGATTGTTTTCGGCCTCCAACCACTCGGTTTTAACTTCCGGATAATTATCGATTATCAATTTAACGGGATCCAAAACTACCATAATTCGCGGCGCTTTTTTGTTCAAATCCTCACGAACGTTGAATTCAAGGTGGGAAACGTCTATCAAGTTTTCGCGTTTCCCCACCCCTATGCTATCGGCAAAATTTTTAATCGATTCCGGCGTATAGCCCCTTCTTCGCAAACCGGAAATAGTGGGCATTCGCGGATCGTCCCAACCGGAAACCACGCCGCTGCTTACCAATTGTGCCAATTTACGTTTGCTCACCACGGTGTGGCTAAGGTTTCTTCGGGCAAATTCGCGCTGCTTTGGGCGTAATTTTTTTGGATCGTACACTTGGTCCAGAAACCAGTCATAAAGTTCTCTGTGCGGCAGAAATTCAAGCGTGCAGAAGGAATGCGACACCTGTTCTATATAATCGCTTTCGCCGTGGGTCCAATCATACATTGGGAAAATTTTCCAATCTGTGCCCGTTCGGTGGTGGTGCTTGTTGATGGTTCGGTACATCACAGGGTCGCGCATCAACATATTGGGCGATTCCATATTTATCTTGGCGCGCAACACGTGTTCCCCTTCCTTGGTTTCGCCATTTTTCATTTTTTCGAGCAAATTCAAATTCTCTTCTACGGAACGATTTCTGAAAGGGCTTGGTTTTCCTGGCGTATTTGGGGTTCCCTTTTGTTCTGCAATGGCTTCCGAGGTTTGTGAATCTACATAGGCCTTTCCATCCTTTACCATCTGAACGGCCCAATCGTACAATTGTTGAAAATAATCGGAAGCGTAACATTCGGTGGCCCATTCATAGCCCAGCCACGAAATATCGCGCTTTATGGCGTCTACAAATTCCTGTTCTTCCTTTGCGGGATTGGTATCGTCAAAACGGAGATTGACGGGCGCTCCGTAGCGTTCTCCCAAACCAAAATTAAGGCAAATGGACGAAGCGTGGCCAATGTGAAGATAGCCGTTGGGCTCGGGCGGAAAACGAAAGCACAATTGTTCTTTGGTATATCCGTTTTTAAGATCGTCTTCAATTATGTGTTCAATAAAATTCAGCGGCGCGGATTCGTTGCTCATAAAATTATTTTTAGGAAGTGCAAAGGTAACCAATTAACCGAAAAAGATATATTTCAAAAATAGGTTTCGGCTGGGGGCTCTGCTATCTTTGCCCAAATTCAAAATAGAAGAAATCCATGGGAACCATTCGCCTAAAGAATATAAAGATTTACGCCTTCCACGGCTGCTTGATCGAGGAAGGCCAAATAGGGTCTGATTATTTGGTTAATCTTTCGGTAAAGGCAAACTTAAAAAACGCCGCCCAGACTGATGCCCTTTCGGACACGGTTGATTATGTGCTGCTCCAAAATATAGTGAGGGAGGAAATGGCCGTTCGCGCCAAGCTTTTGGAACACGTGGCCCAACGCATTATGGATTCCGTTTTTATGAAAATTGAAATGGTTACGCAGGTGAAGGTTACCGTGGCCAAACGCAATCCGCCCATTGGGGGCGATGTGGCAGAGGTTAGCGTAACCATGAAACGCAAACGGTAATTTGATTTTTAAATAGGAATTTTAAGTTTAATTTTTTTACATTTGCAAGCCTAAAAGGGCATCGTGGCCGAGTGGCTAGGCTCAGCTCTGCAAAAGCTGCTACAGCGGTTCGAATCCGCTCGATGCCTCTAAAAAACCTTCAACTAAACGTTGGGGGTTTTTTTATTTTGTAAAAAAAGTTGCCTGCAAGTTCGCTCGGAATTTAATTTTTTGGTGGAAGTATTTTCGGTGCAGTTTCCAAATCCTTGGACGGTGACTGCAAGGCGCCATCAACAGGAGGAACCGGATTTTCTGGTATGTGTTGTTGATTGGGAATTCGATCCAAGCCCGCCTCCATTCCTTTTGGAAATATCCCTTGAATTAACAACAAAACCCCAAAGCCCAAAATTAGAATGCTCACCCATTTTTTGGTTTTGAAGATAAACCGCGGGGTCATTTTGTTTTTTAACCGTTTGGCCAAAAGCATTTTTAAAAGATCGGTTAGAAAAAAGGTGGCAAGCACGGTGGCAATAAAGAGCATTACGCCATTTTCTGATGTGGTCAGGGCGTTGGCCATTATTAACGTACCGATCCACCCCGCCAATACCCCAAAGTTTACAAAATTTAGAAGAAACCCTTTAAGAAAAAGTCCGCCCAAATTCTTCTTCACCTTTACCGCGTAATGTTCACGAACGATTTTGAAAATGGATTTGTTGGTGCGAATGTAGGATATGATTCCATAGGCAATCAGGATGGCTCCACCAAAAATGAGCAGACCCGGATCGTGTTTTACCTTTTCAAGGATTCGGCTGGTACTGAAAAAGGCAATAAGAATAAAAACAACGTCGGCGAACAGCGCCCCGAGATCAAAAAATATGGCCGCTTTAATTCCTTTGGTTATTGCGGTTTCAATCAGGGTGAAAAAAACGGGGCCAACGGCAAAGGCCAATAGAAATCCGTAAAATGCTGCGTAGAGTAAACCGTCAAACATAGTAGGGTAAAATTACAAATTACTTTTACCCATCCGCCCTAAAATTTTTAGTTTTTATACTCATTTCGGTGGCCCAACATGGTAAAATCGAGGTGTTTTTTCACCAAATCCGCATTTTTTACCTTCACATATACTTCATCGCCAAGTTGATACACATTCTTGGTCCGCTGGCCGATTGCTGCATATTGCTCCCTGTCAAATTCATATCGGTCATCCTTTAAATCCTGCAGACGCACCATTCCCTCACATTTATTGGAAATTATCTCCACATATATTCCCCATTCGGTTACCCCGGAAATAACGCCCAAAAACTCTTGGTCTTGATGATCCTGCATATATTTTATCTGCATATATTTTATGCTGTCGCGCTCGGCATTGGTGGCCAGGTTTTCCATATCGCTGCTGTGGCCACATTTTTCTTCATATTCTTCCTCCTTTGCCGATTTGCCGCCATCCAAATAATGTTGCAAAAGTCGATGCACCATTACGTCGGGGTAACGACGGATGGGAGAGGTGAAATGTGTGTAATAATCAAATGCCAAACCGTAATGGCCAATGTTGTGGGTGGTGTACATGGCCTTGCTCATACTTCGGATGGCAAGGGTATCGATTAAATTCTGTTCTTTTTTGCCCTGCACATCCTTCAAAAGTTTATTCATGGATTGGGCCGTGGAATTGCGGTCGCGGGTATTCAATTTGTACCCAAAACGTTTGATGATATTTTCCAAAGCCGCAATTTTTTCATCGTCCGGTTCATCGTGCACCCGATAGACAAAGGTCTTTTTCGGTTGTTGTTTGCCAATGAATTCGGCCACGCTCCGGTTTGCCAAAAGCATAAATTCCTCTATCAGTTTGTTCGCATCCTTGCTTTCCTTAAAATAGACGCCCTCGGGATTGTTGTTTTCGTCAAGAATGAATTTCACTTCCACTTTATCAAAAGAAATGGCTCCGGCACGCATTCGGCGCTGGCGCAATATTTTTGCCAGTCGATCCATTTCCAAAATGGCATCGGCTATTTCGGGCGTAACTGTATATTCCTTATCCGTTATGGAAATTTTTGAGGGAATTGTATGTTTTTCAGCATCAGGATTTTCAATTACGTGCTGCGCTTCTTCATAAGCAAAACGGGCATCGCTATAGGTAACCGTCCTTCCGAACCATTGCTTTTTGACTTCAGCTTTCGGCGTGATTTCAAAAACGGCAGAAAATGTATATTTTTCTTCATTCGGCCGAAGGGAACACGCATTGTTGGAAAGAATTTCAGGCAGCATTGGCACCACCCTATCCACCAAATAGACCGAGGTTGCACGTTCATAGGCTTCGTCATCCAGCTCGTTTCCGGGAGTGACGTAATGCGAAACATCGGCAATATGGATTCCTATTTCAAAATTTCCATTTTCGAGCCTTTCAAAAGAAAGGGCATCGTCAAAATCCTTTGCATCCTTTGGATCTATGGTAAAAGTGAGCACATTGCGCATATCGCGCCGCTTATTAATTTCAGAAGCTTTTATGGAGGTGTCAATTTTGTTGGCGAAGGTTTCCACTTCTTTCGGAAACTCATAAGGAAGGCCGTATTGCGCCAAAATGGAATGTATTTCGGTGTTGTGTTCCCCCGGCATTCCAAGAATTTTTATAACATTTCCAAAGGGTGAATCTGCCTTTTCGGGCCAATCTTCCATCGCCACTAAAACTTTTTCGCCATTTTTTGCGCCGTTGATTTTAGCCTTGGGAACAAAAATATCGGTGTACATTTTTGAATCGCTAACCTCTACAAAGGCAAAATTCTCCTGAACTTGAATGGTGCCCACAAATTCGGTGCGCTTGCGTTCCAGGATTTTGGTTACTTCCCCTTCCGACTTGCCTCCTTTTTTTCGTTTGAAAACATACACCTCAACAATATCGCCATCCAGCGCTTTGTTTAAGTTTTTGTTTTTTACGAAAATATCATCTTCTAAATCCTCCACGATAATATAGCCTTGGCCTCTTCCGGCCACATCTACCTTGCCGGTGTAATAATTTTGGGAAGGTGTAAGCCTGTATTTGCCGCGCTCCACTTCCTGGATGCTTCCTTTGCCCTGCAGGTTTTTCAATTTTTTAATAATCTGGTTGCGGCTGCTGGCGTCGTCCATCTGTAACTTGGCGGCAATTTGTTTGTAGTTGAAAGCTTGGGAATGATCTTTCCGAAGGATATTCAAAATAGTCTGGGAAAGATTTTCAATAGTGTGATTTTTCTTTTTTCGTTTGTTTTTTGGCATAGTTGTTATTGTAAGGGGTAAAAGTACTACTTCTCAAAGAATGACAAGTTTCCATTAGGAAAGATTTAGTACCTTGGATATTCGTTATGGGTTTGGTAAAGCATTCGTTTTTTGCGGGTTACATAAGTCCATTAAATTAATTCAAAACACGCCTTTTTTTGGTTTAAAATTTAGAAAATGAAGCAGTACAAAACCATAGCCGTATTTTCCTTTCCTGCTGAATATGCGGTGCTTCAATTGTTGTTTGAACAGGCCGAGATACGCTTCATTTTTCAAAATGAAACCATGAGTAGCGTTTTTCCCTTCTATTCAATTGCGATGGGCGGAATTCAACTTAAAGTCCATATAGAGGATATAGAGGAGGCTACTGAAATTCTTAAAAATTTAGACCATACTTCCCATTTGAAAATAGTTTAAATGGCGCATTCGATTCTTTTATATAAAATATAAGACCACTATTTTTTTGGTCCTAAGTCTTATTTTCATTTTATCCTAAACCATTTTTTTACTTTTCAACAACCATTTATCCATCTATTTCCTTTTTTGAAATTTTAAAAATTAAAAATGGTGATGATGATAGGGTGTTGATAGGTGGAATAACTTTTTCATATTTTATTTTGAAATCAATTTATTGCCTTTTAATAAAAGGTTGTTAACATATATTTAAGATTTAAATCCTTTGGAAATAGCGCAGTACGGAAACTAATTAACAACGGTGAATAACGTATTTTGACAGTCGGATTTTTATAAATTTTCGGGGAAATTTTGTTGGAAAAGGAAGAAACGATGCTGATAAAATGCAGGCAAAAAAGGATGATATATTTTGGATATTTGGAAATATTGAACCTATTGAAAAAATTTCCAAGACCGCCAATTTTACTTGTTGTTTTTACACAAACAAATATCAACAACGTTGTTAACTAGTTTATGAAGCCATCGTTAAGAAATCGTTACCAATTGGAAATCAACCCATAGTATTTCTTTTTATTGGCGTAATAATAAATCCAATTCTATCCAAAAGAAAACGCGATGTTTTATCTTTGAACATTCAAAAGAGCAACTTGCTTTTTTTCTTAAATCACTATTCAAAAACTTAGAAACATGAAAATTTCAATCGGGAACGACCATGCCGGTACAGCCTATAAATTTGCAATCATTTCCTATTTGGAAAAAGAGGGACATTCGGTAATAAACCACGGAACCGACAGCGAAGCGAGTGTTGATTATCCAGATTTTGTGCATCCCGTTGCCGCGGATGTTGAAAACGGAACCGTGCCATTCGGAATCATTATTTGCGGCAGCGGCAATGGCGCCAATATGACTGCCAACAAACATCAAAAAGTGCGGTCGGCCCTTTGTTGGACTAAGGAAATTACGGAACTAGCCCGACAACACAACGATGCCAATATCCTGAGCATTCCGGCGCGCTTCACCAGTGAGATCCAAGCTGTGGAAATGGTAAAGACCTTTCTAAAAACCAATTTTGAGGGCGGCCGTCACCAAAATCGCGTTGAAAAAATAGCCTGTTCATAATCCAATAAAATGGCGCATAACCACGCACATTCGGCAACCGATGCCCACGGCCATTCCCACCCCGATTTGAAGGGAAGGAAATTGCTGCTTTCCATTTTTTTGAACGTTGGCATAACCGTCGCCCAAGCGATCGGCGGTTTGGTTTCGGGCAGTTTGTCGCTCCTTTCCGATGCGCTCCATAATTTTAGCGACGTTCTTTCCTTGATCGTTAGTTACATCGCCGACAGATATTCAAAAAAAGATGCTTCGGTTACCAAAACCTTTGGGTACAAACGCGCGGAAATTATAGCGGCCTTTGTGAATTCGGCAACCTTGGTCGTGGTGGCCGTTTACTTGATTTATGAAGCCTTCCTTCGCTTTTTCCATCCAAAAGCCATCGAAAGCGGATTTGTAATTTGGCTCGCTATTTTGGGCATTGTTTTCAACGGTTTCAGCGTGTTGCTGCTTTTCAAGGATTCAAAAAGCAATATGAACATGCGTACGGCCTATTTGCATTTGTTCACCGATATGGCGGCCTCAGTGGCGGTTTTAGTGGGCGGTTTATTGATGAAATATTTTGAATGGTTTTGGGTGGACAGTCTTTTAACGGTTCTTATTGCCCTCTATTTATTGGTAATGGGAATCAATTTGCTGAAAGGTTCTTTTAAGGTTTTGATGCTCTTCACCCCAGATGACTTAGATTTGAAGGAAATAACCGAGACGGTTTGCCAAATTTCCGAAATAAAAAGTTTGCACCATATCCACATTTGGCAGTTGAACGAACAGGAAACCCATTTAGAGGCACATATAGAATTTTATGAAGATGTGACCCTTTCAAAGTTTGATGCCGTGCTTACCGAAGTTGAGGAATTGTTATTTCACAAATTTGGCATTAACCACGTGACCATCCAACCCGAGCACCAAAAGGACGACCCTAAGGACATTATAGTACAAGATTGATTTTTAATTTAAAAATATGGAAATAGCAGTAAAAACCTTTGAGGAATTGTCAATTGTGGAACTCTACGAAATGTTGCGATTGCGAAGCGAGGTTTTTGTAGTGGAACAGGATTGCGTCTATCAAGATATTGATGGAAAAGATCAACGGGCCCTACACCTTTTGGGTTGGGAAGACGGCATTTTGGTCGGCTATACACGCTGTTTCCGAGCTGGCGATTATTTTGACGAGGCGTCCTTCGGAAGGGTCGTGGTTCGTGAAAACTACCGAAAATTGGGTTATGGACACGCGTTGGCGAAAGCGTCCATACAGGCCATAGAAACCAATTTCAAGGCCGAAAAAATTAAGATTTCCGCACAAATATATTTAGTGATTTTTTATGAAAGCCACGGTTTTAAAACCATTGGCGATCGGTATTTGGAAGACGGCATTCCGCACATTGCGATGCTTAGAGCTTAATCAAATTTTTTTCCAAATTAAGGTCCTTCAGCATCTCATCAGTAAACTTATAATGCCCGCGCCGGGTAATGATTTTGAAGCGTTGGTTGCGCATGCGAGTCAACGTATCCAAAAACTGCCATTTTGATTTTAACAATCGCGGTTTTTCGGATTTTAGGCTGATTTCAAAATAATGGCGAATGCCCGCGCGGTCTGCTACTATATCGGGCGTAATAACCACATCGCTATCTTTTTTATGATAGGATTTTGGAGTTTCGTATCCTTCCACATCGGCCTGAATGTGTTCAAAACCCCGGTTCTCTAAATAGGCCACAGATTCTTTCAGAATCTCCTTGTTCTCATCTCTTTCTGTCTGTACCATAATAGGCTAAACTAAAAAAACATTGATAAACAAGGGGTTAACCTTATGTTAAGCCTAAAACTTTCAATGTTAAAATTGAAATTACAAATCCTATTTTAAAATTTTTCGGTAGCGGGAATCATCCTTTAAAATAGCAACCGCCTCCAAAATTTCTGGATTGTGCTCTATTTGGTAGTTGTACAAACCTTCGCGGTAAAAGTAACGCTTAAGGATTTCATCAGTCAACAGCGATTCTATTTCTATTTTTTTAGCTACAATGGCTTGGTCCTTGGCCTTGTCGATCGCGGCCATAAGTTGATTGTAACTTGCGGAAATATCCTTGCCCAAATCATCATCCTCGGCGGTTTTCAGGCCTTCCGCGAATTTCTTTTCGGTCTCTGTTTCGTATTCAAAATTATTGTCTTTTAAAAACTTCAGAAAATCCTGAAAATCGGCTTCCGTGAATTTGAAGTTATTCCAATCGGTCAATTGGTGGTTGTAATAATATTTTGTGGCGTAATCAAAAATAGCATTGTCCTTCAACAAGGCCGTTGTAATGGGGCTAAAAACTGCTGATTTCAGTTCCACATCGGGCAAAATTCCGCCGCCGTCATAAACCGTTCTTCCGCCTTTGGTTTTAAACGCGTTGTATTCCTTTGCATCTTTCCGAACCGGATCGCCGTTTTCATCGCGGTGCCAATAGTCCAACGCTTGGATGCAACGGCCGCTGGGGGTGTAATAGCGCGAAATGGTTACCTTTAGTTGGGTTCCGTAGGTCAATTTTTTGGGCCGCTGCACCAATCCCTTCCCAAAACTTCGGGCGCCAACAATCACGGCGCGATCCAAATCCTGTAGCCCTCCGGAAACAATTTCGCTTGCCGAGGCGCTGCGTCCGTTTACCAAAACAACCAAGGGTATCTCGGTATCTACCGGATCGTCTTTGGTTTTATAAACTTGATTGTATTTTTCAATAACCGATTTTGTGGTGGTGATAACCTCGCCCTTGTCCACAAATAGATTTACAACGTTTATGGCTTCGGTCAATAGTCCACCCGGGTTTCCGCGTAAATCCAAAATAATGCTTTTGGCGCCCTGCGATTTTAAATCGACCAACGCGGCTTTGGTTTCGGCGGTTGTTTTTCGGTTAAATTGCGAAAGCACGATATAGCCAATTTCATTTTGTATCAATTTATAGAACGGCACCGCTTTTAAATCTACCGCACCGCGGGTGATTGTGGTCGTTGCAATCTTGCCCTGTCTTTTATAGGAAATTTCGACCGTGGACCCCGGAGTTCCTTTTAAAAGCTCACCGGCATCCTCTTCCAAATCGGCAATGGCAACATTCCCTATTTTTATAATTTCGTCTCCCGCTTTTAGGCCTGCCTTATCCGCCGGATAGTCTTTATAGGGTTCAACAATAATAATCTTATCCTTCTTTTGTTGGGCGCTGGCGCCGATACCGGTGTAAATTCCGGAATTGTTGATTTTGGCGTCTTCCACCTGTTGTTCGTTCCAATAGACGGTATAGGGATCCAAGTCGTCCAACATGCCTTTTATGGCTTTGTCCATAAGCGTTGCCGGCGTTACCTCATCGACATAATTCATGTTCAATTCCTTAAAAAGCGTGGTGAAAATCTCAATCTGTTTTGCAATCTCGAAGAAGTCGCTTTTAAAACTTACCGTGGTAAAAAAGATACCGATGGCAATGATGGGAATTAGAATTCTCTTTTTCATTATTTTAAGTTAATGGGTTGATAGCTATTGAGTTATTCGATTTTTGGATTGATAATCTAATAATTCAACAACTATTTTAAGTTGATAAGTTAATAATTATTGAGTTATTGGGTTTTTGGATTGATCACATAATAACTCAGTAACTATTTTATGTCGATAAGTTAATAATTATTGAGTTATTGGGTTTTAGGATTGATCACATAATAACTTAATAACTATTTTAAGTTAATACTTATTGAGTTTTTGGGATTAATCACTTAATAACTTAATAACTCAATAACTCAATAACTCAATAACTCAATAACTAATAACTGTCTTAATTTGCCTTCTTTCTTCTCTTCAGAAATATACGAAGAACAATTACAATAATAATTGCAACGAGAAATAAAGGCCACAGGTATAAAACTCCCAGAAAAAACACCGAAATGCCGTTCCAGCCGCCTTGGAGTGCGTTTTTCATTTTTTGGCCGTAGGATTGGGTGATGCCCGTTTCGGCGGTTGTTTTGTAAAATTCAATATGGACGGTGCTCATTGAAACCTGGTTTTGCAAGTATTGCAAGCGTCCCTGTTTCGCCTCAATTTCCTCCCGAATGTTCGATAGTTCGCGTTCTATTTGAAGCATTTCCTCTACCTTGTTCGCTTTTTTCAACAATTCTAAATAGCGATCCTCCAAAACACGTTTGGCCTTTAGGCGCGCTTCCAAATCAACAAATTCTTCTGAAACGTCTTGTCTTGAAATATCCTTCCGGTCAAAATATTCGACCCCTTCAGAAATTCCATCGATAAATTTTTGAAAGTTTTCGGTGGGAATTCTAACGGTAATATTTTTATAGATGCGATTATATGATTTTCCGCTGTTGTCGTTCTGCACCAAGCCCTTATATTGCGTGGCGAGCTGCAGTATCTTTTGGTGTGTTTGGTTTACATCGTTGGTTTCAAAGGCGAGTTGGGCGGTTTTGATTATTTTTTGTTCCTGTAGTTCTGAGGGCGTAGTGCCAACGTCCTGCGGCATAAGGACATCCTCCATTGCCTCGGCTTCCGGCATTTCCGAAACGGCTTCAAAATTTTTGTTGGAATCTCCGTTGGAACATCCCAAAAGGAACATAAAAAGTAAGGCGCTAATTGTTTTCATACTGTAATTTATTAAGAAGATTGACCATTGTTTTTTCCAACTCGGGATAGGTTGGAGTAGTTTTTCCCAAAAAAAGAAACAGCATTACAAATTTCTTGCCGTGAATATTGTCCAGTAAATGTTTGTGCAGCCGATAGGCCTCCCGCAATTGGCGTTTGAGGCGGTTTCGCGCCACGGCCGACTTAAAGTTACGCTTTGGCACCGCAAAGGCGGCCTGTGAATTTTCTATATTTTCCTGCGGAAGAAAGAAAATTTTTATGGGAAATTTAGAATAAGTCCTTCCTTCCAAAAACAGTTTTTCAATTGTTTTGGTGCTTTTAAGTTTTTCGCTTTTTGGAAATTTTTGGTTCACTCCGTAAATATAAAAAAAGACCCCGCAGTTTTAGGTAGCTGCGAGGCCGTTTTGTAAAATGCAACCATATAGTTTATGGTTTCTCGTACAAGTTATTTTCCGGGTTGATATCAGCCATTCTCATAGTGGCGTCGATCATCATATTTTTAATCGTTTTGCCATTTTTTATTTCGAAGGAATACGTCGGGTATGCCCAAGCCCAATCGCTAAGCACGGTTCGATTCAAATCGCGGAAGGGATTGGGTTTTTGGCCCCACATCATCTGCAACGGGATGTAAAAGAGCTCCTGCGATCCGTCTTCATAATTAACGTATAGATCAATGGGCATTGGCATTAGGCCAATCCGTTCCAAAGTTACCGTCGTTTTTTCACCATCCTTTTCCACGGCTTTTATTCCGTAATCGATGGTGTTGGTGGTTTGGGTCCAATCCGTCAAATACCAATCCAATTCAAAACCGGAAACCTTCTCAGCGGTTCGTATAAAATCATTGGGCGTTGGATGTTTAAATTTGAAATCGGCATAATACTTTTTGAGTGTTTTGGAAAGATTGTCGGGACCAATTACATAGCCTAATTGGGTCAAAAAGACGGAACCCTTGCTGTAGGCGTTTATTCCATAGGAACGATTGGTGGCATATCTGTCGGCGTGGGTCGTCAGCGGTTGCTCCTGTCCACTGGTGGCCATATACAAATAACTTCGGTAGGAACCGGCGTGTGGATTGGGCCTGTTTTCCTCCATTACAAAATTCATGGCCTCATCCGAAATGTAGGAAGTAAAACCTTCGTCCATCCATTCGTGTTTACTCTCGTTGGTCGCCAGCACAAACTGA
Source organism: Aequorivita sp. (assembly GCA_048268785.1). Taxonomy (GTDB): domain Bacteria; phylum Bacteroidota; class Bacteroidia; order Flavobacteriales; family Flavobacteriaceae; genus Aequorivita. The sequence continues at coordinate 247,329 of JBLWUV010000002.1, read as the reverse complement.
AACCAGGAATGTGCCAGTTCGTGGGCGGTAACCCCCACCAAACTCCCGAAATCCCTATCGCCGGTGATCATAGTGCACATGGCATATTCCATGCCGCCGTCACCACCTTGGATTACCGAATATTGGTCGTAGGGATATTGCCCAACGTGTTCATTGTAAAACGCCATCAAGGCTGCTGTTTTTGGTTGGAGCTTTTTCCAATTTTCAACAATTTCGGGATTGTTTTTATAGAAAAAATGAAGGGTTACACCATTGGGCCCCGGATAGGTATCGTGAATATAATCGGCATCGGCGGCCCACGCAAAATCGTGGACATCGGGCGCCAAGAAGTGCCAGGTATATTTGCCCTTCACCGGATGCATAGGTTTTTGGCCCGGAACTGTGTAGCCGTGGCCTACCTCGGCCGGATTTTGAAGGTATCCCGTTCCGCCAATGGTATAATTTTCATCAATGGTTATGGTTACATCAAAATTGCCCCAAACGCCATAAAACTCGCGGCCAATATATGGATCTGCGTGCCAACCTTCAAAATCATATTCGGCAAGTTTTGGATACCATTGGGTCATAGTAAGCGCTACCCCATCTGCATTGTTTCTGCCCGAGCGCCGAATTTGCAGCGGTACCTGGGCATCCCATTTCATATTGAAAACCGTGCTTTTGCCGGGCAATAAGGGCGTATTCAAAATAACCTGCATCACGGTACCTTTTATAACGAAATCTGCTGCAACGCCATCTTGTGAAAAAAAAGTTGGTTTGATGTAGCCAATTTCCGAAGGGGAAAGTTTTGAAATGCGGTCGCCCACCCGTGTGTCCGGATCGGCAATGGTTCTTGAGCGCACATCCATTTCGCTTCCCGGCTGGAAGGCGTTAAAGTATAGATGGTAGTAAACCTTGTTCAAGGTGTCCGGAGAATTGTTCGTGTATTTCAACTCTTGGGTGCCTTTATATTGAAAGGTTTTCACGTCCATTTGAACGTTCATTTTATAATCCACTTCCTGTTGCCAATAGCCATTATTATTTTGGGCTATGGCCGAAGAAACGGTTGCAGCCGTTAGGAAAACTAATAAAAAATGCTTCATTATTTAGACATTTTATCGGCCATAATCAAGGCGTTGTACAAGTTGACCATTTTCCCCGATTTGGAAATGTTCGCAAATGAATCGGTATTGGATTTATCGCCGCCCAAAACAACTTTTGTATTGGTGGTCAGACCGCTGTCCATTATAATTTGCTTCACTTGTTTGGCGGAAAGGCTGGGGTAATAGGAACGAATCATGGCCGCTACTCCAGCTACTTCGGGAGAAGCCATTGAGGTTCCCTGTAAAAATTGATAGGTATTCAAGGGCGTCGTGGCCCAAATTTTTACCCCGGGAGCGAATACATCTACGTTTGTTTTTCCATAATTCGAAAAATCGGCTACCATTTCGCTGCCGTATTTATAGTTTAAAGCGCCAACGGTCAAGAAGGAATCTGCCATTTCCGAACCATTGTCGAATTGATCGTTCGGATAAATATTTACAGTGTCCAAATCGAGCCCGTCATTTCCGGCAGCATTTACGATCAATACATCTTTTGATGCCGCATATTTAATGGCATCATACACCCAATCTGCGTGGGGCGAATAGTATTTTCCAAAGCTGGTGTTCAAAACCTTCGCGCCGTTGTCCACAGCATATCGAATGGCCAATGCGATATCCTTGTCATATTCGTCGCCATCGGGCACAGCTCGGACGGCCATGATTTTCACGTTGTTCGCCACGCCGTCCATTCCAATTTTATTGTTCCGTTGGGCGGCAATGATTCCAGCAACGTGGGTGCCGTGTTTAACATCCTTTCGCTCTGGATCGGGCCCGGCCACTCTGTTGTCGCCATAAAACTTGTCGTTGATATCGTCGGGATTATCGCCTAAAACTCCACGAAAATCCTTGGTGGTATTGAAATTATTTTCGGCCCTGCCGGTAAAATATTCAATCCCGTTTTCCAGTTCCTTTATTACTTCGGGGACTGAATCGGCATAATTGAGCATTTGTTCCAATAGCGCAATTTGTTGTCTTTCCTCGGGAGTTGGATTTTTTATGGCTTCAAGATCTTCTTTGGTGTAATTTTCTTTTCCAAGTTTTTTTGCAATAGCCGTATGGGTTGGTTTCAATTGCGAAAGAATTTGGCCGTAACGAACTTTTCCTTCATTGTTTTCTGCCACTTCCTTTTCAAATTCGGCTTTGGCCTTTTGATACACCGCGAATTCCTTTCGGTCTGCAGCGCTAATGGAAGCCTCGCTTTTGCCTTCATATTTTGGGCCTAATTTTCGCACAATGCGAACATACTCCATGTTTTCACCCACAATATTGCCCAAAAAATTCCAGCCGTGGATATCGTCCACATAGCCGTTTTTGTCGTCATCAATTCCGTTGCCGGCAATTTCTCCGGGGTTGGTCCAAATTACGTTTTTAAGGTCTTCGTGGTCAATATCTACTCCACTGTCAATTACCCCCACAATAACGGTTTCACCTTTTCGGTTTTTGATTATTTCAGTGTAGGCCTTGTTAACACTCATTCCCGGAACCGTATCGGTCACCAAGTCCATCGCCGGCCAATGCTTTAGTTGTGCTTCTTCAAGAGGAGTGATTTTTAAAGGATTGGCATCAATGTTTTCAATAGGGGTGGCCACGATGGCGGCACCGCTGCCACAGCTTGCCAACACGGTTGACAGTGCAACTGCAAAAAGGGTGATCTTAAAGATTTTCATTTGTGAAATAAAGTGTTAATTAAAAAATTCATTGAGTGAAAGGGTTTTGTTCAGCCGAACACCCTTTTCCGTCTTTTCGACGGTTATAATGGGATTGTGAGCGTCGTGCTCCAAAAACAGATAAAAATTTTCATCAGCTGCAGTGTCCAGAAATTTTTCCTTTTCGGGAAGGGTCAATAAAGGGCGGGTGTCATAGCCCATTACAAAAGGAAGCGGCAAATGGCCTGCGGTGGGTAGCAAATCGGCCATAAAAACAAGCGTTTTTCCTTTATAATTGAGGTGGGGAACCATTTGTTTATCGGTGTGGCCATCCACAAAGAGAATTCCGAAGTCCAGTTCATCGGCCTCGGCAAAATCGCCCTTGGGCTGTTTCACGAATTGTAATTGGCCACTTTCCTGCATCGGGAGAATATTTTCCTTTAAAAATGATGCCTGCTCTCTGCGGTTGGGCTCTGTGGCCCACTGCCAATGGTCTTTGTTGGTCCAAAAGGTGGCATTTTTAAAAGCGGGTTCATAGCCGGTTTTGTCTTTGTTCCACTGCACACTGCCGCCGCAATGGTCAAAATGGAGGTGGGTCATAAAAACATCCGTTACATCGTCGCGGTGAAATCCGTGGGCTTTTAGCGAATCGTCCAAATTGTAATTTCCCCAACGGTAATAATAACTAAAAAATTTTTCGCTTTGTTTGTCGCCCATTCCAGTGTCTATCAGTGTTAACCGTTTGCCATTTTGAACAAGAAGACAACGCGCGGCGATATCGATCATGTTGTTTGCGTCCGCCGGGTTGGTTTTGTTCCACAACACTTTTGGCACAACGCCGAACATAGCGCCACCATCCAGTTTAAAATTGCCAGCTTCAATAGGGAATAATTCCATTTTTGAAAGAATGTGTCGCAAATTTATAAAAGCGTTACAGTAAGGAAGGTGCAGAGTAAATTAATTATACTATTTTTAACAAAATGTTAATGTTTCAGCGCTGCGAAATATGTTTATTTTAGCCAAAAACCAATCTATATGGTAGAACTTGCAGGAATTATAATCTTAGGAATTTTGGCCCAATGGGTCGCTTGGAAATTAAAGACACCTGCAATTCTTCCGTTGATTTTAATAGGATTATTGGTTGGACCTTTGTCAACCTTTATGTCTGCCGATGGCGAAAAGTGGATCCAGCCCATTTGGAACGGCACCAATGGTTTATTTCCCGGGGAAAATCTTTTTTACTTTGTTTCGTTGGCCGTGGGTATCATTCTTTTTGAAGGTGGCTTAACGCTTAAGCACGGCGAAATTTCAAAAGTGGGAGGGGTCATCGGGAAACTGATAAGCCTTGGCGCCGTGATCACCTTTGTGGGGGCTGGGGTTGCTGCCCATTATGTTTTTGGATTGGATTGGCGCATTTCCTTTCTTTTTTCAGCCTTGATTATTGTTACCGGACCCACGGTAATTGGGCCCATTTTGCGAAATATTCCCATTAAAAAAGATGTGGCCGCCGTGTTGCGCTGGGAGGGAATTTTGATTGATCCCATTGGCGCGCTGGTGGCAGTTTTGGTGTATGAATTTATTAGCGTTGAAGGCGATTCGGGCTATACCAAACAGGCGCTACTCGATTTTGGAAAAATCTTACTCGTGGGCCTGGCCTTTGGTATTTCTGCGGGCTATGCGCTCTACGTAACCATTAAGAAAAAGTGGTTACCCCATTATTTGGCCAATGTGGTTTCGCTTTCGGTAGTGATGGCCGTTTTTGTTGTGAGCGATCTTTTTGCGCACGAGTCTGGCCTTTTGGCCGTTGTGGTAATGGGAATGTACTTAGGGAACAGCGATCTGCCAAGTTTAAAGGAACTGCTGTATTTTAAGGAATCACTAAGCGTTTTATTGGTTTCCATTCTTTTTATTTTGCTTGCGGCAAACATCAGCGTTGAGGATTTATTATTGGTTTACAATTGGAAAACCGCAATCCTTTTGGCAATTGTCATTTTTGTGCTGCGGCCCATAACCGTTTTTGCGAGTACCACCGGTTCTTCCCTGAAAACCAATGATAAAATTTTTATTAGTTGGGTGGGACCACGTGGGATAGTTGCGGCGGGAATTTCCTCGCTTTTTGGTTCCAAACTGGTTTCCGTGGGCGTGGTGGGCGCAGAGTATATTACCCCATTGGTTTTTGCGGTGGTTTTGGTAACCGTAATTCTAAACGCCACCACAGCGCGGATAATGGCAGGTTGGACGGGTGTATATCTCAAAAAATCGGAGGGAATATTAATGGTGGGCGCCTCCAAGGTTTCGCGACTTATTGCCACCTATCTGCACAAAAACAACCGACACGTGGTTTTGGTAGATTCCAACCAAATGAACATCAACAAAGCCAAGGAACTGGGGTTAGAGGCTTTTAGTTCAAATATTTATTCCGATGATTTGACTGAAAATATAGAATTGAACGATGTGGGCTATCTGCTCGCTATGACCGGAAGCGATGAAATCAACAAACAATCCATTAAGCGATTTGGGAAATATTTCGGTGAAAACGGGACCTTTCGTTTAATGACCTCGGAAGAAATGCGCGAGCGCGAAAACTTATCGGCCAAGGAATTGTTTTCATACACCCACGATTATTCCCGATTTATGGAGGTAGCCCAGGATTTTCCTTCCATCCAGGAAATTCCGGTGGAGAGCCACAATCAGTTTTTGAGAGTTTTGAACATCATTGGCGAAAACGAAAACGCGATTCCGCTATTTTTAAAAAGACCGAACGGCTTTTTGGATTTGATCAATGCACCCACGGAATTGGAGGTCGAAACCGGCAGCAGTTTGGTTTATTTGGGCAAGCCAATGGATTTTGAAGATGTGGTAAACGCCACACGAACAGAAAACGAAGGAAAGACACAAAAATAATTGGCTGCTGCGACCGTTTCTTATAATAAATAATTTTTAATGAAAAAGAATCTCTTTTTTCTATTCGTGGCTGGCTGTCTGGTTCAATTTTCCTGCAAAAAGGATGAAGGGGTTTCCTGCACCACTTGTTCCTCCCCAGAAACCTCCAGTTTTCAAGTATGTGAAGAAAACGATGGCAATGCCTCCGTAAATGGGCAAAACACTGGAACTCCCTATGATAGCTATATTTCAGGGCTTGAACAGGCTGGGGCGAGTTGTGGTAAATGACACGCCTAATCGTTCAGTTTAAGCACCGCCATAAATGCCTCCTGCGGAATTTCCACGTTGCCTACTTGGCGCATGCGCTTCTTGCCTTTTTTCTGCTTTTCCAAAAGTTTTCGTTTTCGGGAAATATCGCCCCCGTAACATTTCGCCGTTACATCTTTTCTTAACGCTTTTACGGTTTCGCGGGCAATAATTTTTGCGCCGATGGCAGCCTGGATTGGAATATCAAATTGTTGTCGGGGAATTAGCTGTCGTAACTTTTCGCACATTTTCTTCCCAATATCATAGGCATTATCGCGGTGGAGCAAGGCCGAAAGCGCGTCAACCGTGTTGCCATTTAAGAGAACGTCTACTTTTACCAAATGGGAAGCACGCATTCCGATAGGCGAATAATCGAAGGAAGCATAGCCCTTGGAAACTGTTTTTAAGCGATCATAAAAATCGAAAACAATTTCCGCCAATGGCATATCGAAGGTAAGTTCCACCCGTTCGGTGGTCAGGTAGGTCTGATTGGTGATTTCCCCTCGTTTTTCGATACATAAGGACATTACCGCGCCCACAAAATCAGATTTTGTGATGACCGTTGCTTTTATATAGGGTTCTTCCACCCTATTCAATTTGGAGGGATCGGGCAGGTCCGAGGGATTGTTTACCAAGATTGGCGTGTCCGGTTCCTTATTTGTAAACGCGTGATAGGAAACGTTGGGAACGGTAGTAATCACCGTCATATCGAATTCGCGCTCCAGCCTTTCCTGAATAATTTCCAAATGGAGCATGCCCAAAAATCCACATCGGAAGCCGAAGCCCAATGCCGCCGAACTTTCGGGCACAAAAACCAAGGAGGCATCGTTCAGTTGCAATTTTTCCATGGAATTGCGGAGTTCCTCATAATCTTCGGTATCTACCGGATAGATTCCTGCAAAAACCATGGGTTTTACATCCTCAAAGCCCTCGATCATATTTACGGTGGGGTTTTTGGCATCGGTAATGGTGTCGCCCACTTTTACTTCTTTGGCTTCTTTTATTCCCGTAATCAAATATCCCACATCGCCAGTTTTAATGACATCCTTGGGGTGTTGCTTTAATTTGAGGGTTCCCACTTCGTCGGCAAAATAGCTTTTGCCGGTAGCCATAAATTTTATATGCTGTCCCTTGCGTATTTCGCCGTTGAGCACCCTGAAATAGGTTTCAACACCCCTAAACGGGTTGTAAACAGAGTCAAAAATAAGGGCTTGAAGCGATTCATCCGGATTTCCTTTCGGCGGTGGAATTCGCTCTATAATGGCACTCAAAATATCGTCAATTCCCAAACCGGTTTTGGCGCTGGCGGGAATAACTTCTTCTGGGCGGCATCCCAAAAGGTCCACGATGTCATCGGTAACTTCTTCAACATTGGCCGATGGTAGATCTACTTTGTTCAACACGGGAATGATTTCCAAATCGTTCTCTAGAGCCAAATATAGGTTGGAAATAGTCTGTGCCTGAATGCTCTGGGCCGCGTCCACAATGAGCAACGCCCCCTCACAGGCCGCGATGGAACGGGAAACTTCATAGGAAAAATCTACGTGTCCGGGAGTGTCTATGAGGTTTAGGATATATTTTTCGCCATGGTATTCATAATCCATTTGAATGGCATGGCTTTTAATGGTAATACCGCGCTCGCGCTCCAAATCCATATTGTCCAGCAACTGGTCCTGTTTTTCACGATCGGTTACCGACCCAGTGGCGTCCAAGAGCCGATCTGCCAAGGTGCTTTTTCCGTGGTCAATGTGGGCAATGATGCAAAAATTGCGAATGTTCTTCATATAGTTTCCTTCTGCGTGCTACAAGTTGCAAATATAGATGAAAAGAGTGATTAATTAATTTAAGATTATTTCCTCTAAATAAATGGAACATTATGGGTTTTGTTTAATAATTTTTTAACATATTTGTACTGTTTTAGTTGTATTTCAGCTAAACTATGTGTATCTCCCCAGATTTAATCAGAGTAACGGGTGTCTTGCCCCAGCCACTACTTGTGTTATGACGAAATTTTTATTGGTTTTATATTGCCTTTCCGGCAGTGTCTTAATGGCCCAAAATTTCTCTGTCTCGGGAAAAATATTCAATGAAAAAAATCTGCCGATATCGTTTGTGAACGTTTTGGCGTATGATTCGAATTCTGAAAATTTAATTAAGGGAACCACCACGGATGACGATGGAAACTTTAGGCTGGACGGAATGGAGCCGGGAACCTATAATTTTTCATTCCAGTTTCTGGGGTTCGATCCCTACACAAAATCCATAGCGCTTACCTCAAACCACAATTTTGGCACTATAATCCTTTCGGAAAGTTCCGAGATGCTTGATGAAACGGTGATTACGGCCAAATTGCCGACGGTGAAAAAAACACCGGGCAAACTGGTCTTCAACGTAGAAAATTCCTCTTTCGCCGTGGGCAGCACGATGGATCTTCTAAAAAAAACCCCGGGTGTGGTGGTTATAGGCGAGGATATCCAAGTTAAATTTTCGACCCCGGTGGTCTATATCAATGACAAACGCGTGTACCTTTCCGCTGCGGAAATTGCCTCCCTTTTGGAAAATACGGACGCCGGCACCATTAAATCCATTGAGGTTATTACCAATCCTTCTGCAAAATATGACGCCGACGCCGGCACGGTATTGAATATTATTACCTCCAAACCTATTTCTATTGGCTATAAAGGCTCGCTAGACGCTACCTTCGAAGTGGGCGTGTACCCAAAATATAAATTGGGAACTTCCCATTTTTACAAAAACAATTGGCTAAACGCCTATGCTGGCTATTCCTACGGAAAAAGTAGGAATTACAAAGAAGACGATAGTTATATTCGCTTTTTTATGCCAGACGGGGTTTCCACCAAATCCATTTTCGAAACCAATTTCAATCGGACTTCCGAATATGAAAACCATACTGCGAACGTAACTTTGGATTTTACGCTGGACGCCAAAAACAGCCTTAGCCTTACCAGCAACCTTTCCCTTTCGCCCACTATTGATTACCACAACAATGGAAAATCCACCATTTACAATCCGCAAAGGCAAGTGGATTCCATAATAAATACGTTTGGAAGGGTAGCTTATGAAAAAGAAAACCTAAGCTTTGCGCTGGATTACAACAGAACCCTTGGAAGTAATGGCGCCTCGCTTGCCATTGGTGCAAATTATATTTATTACAATAATCAACAGGGCCAACGCGTGAGCTCGGATTATTATTTGGCGAACAACCAATTTTTAAGAAACAACAGTTTTCGAACACAATCAGCGCAGAACAATGATATTATAACCGGTCAGGCCGATGTTTCCACCCCGCTTTTTGGTGGGACTTTGGAAACAGGAATCAAATTCAGCAATGTTAATACCGCCAGCCGCATCGCCTATTTTTCCGTCCAAAACGGAATGGACTTTTTTAACGGAGCGCTTTCCGATGATTTTAAATATCGGGAAAATATTTATTCGGAATACCTGAATTTTGAAAGGGAATGGGAAAAATGGCAACTGTCGTTAGGGTTGCGTGGGGAGTTTACCGATATTGAGGCAAATTCCCGCAGCCTGGGCCAAGTGAACAATCAAGATTATTTTGATGTTTTTCCCTCTGCATCGTTGCATTTCACCCTAAATGAAAACAACGGAATTGGCCTTAGCTATAACAGAAGCATCGACCGGCCCCGTTACCAAAGTTTAAATCCCTTTAGGTACTACATAACCGAACGAGATTATAATTCGGGCAGCCCCACCCTCGTCCCGGCCGTGATCGACAAGGTTACCCTGACCATGGACCACAAAAGCAAGTTGTTTTTTGAGGTTTATTATGAAAATGTGGCGAACAGTTTGGACGCGCTTACTTTTCAAAATAATGAAAACAGCACATTGGAACGCGTAGATGCCAATTTAATCCGCAGCTATCAGTACGCTTTTGATATTACTTATTTCAGTTCCTTAAATTCTTGGTGGTGGATGCATTTCAATACCTCTTCCTTTTATTTGGCGAATAAATTTTATGCGCTTCAAAGTGCCGAAGAAACCTATACCAACGACACTTTTGGGCAGTATTTATATGTAAACAACCACTTCACCCTTTCCAAGAACAAAAGCTTTACGGCAGATCTTACTGGTAAATATATTTCGAATTTTGTCTTTGGAAACCGTTATTTTAAAAATCAGTTTTTCTTAAATATTTCCTTCCGAAAGGATTTTTGGAACAAACGCGCCAGTTTGACGGCTGGAGTGGACGATATATTCAACACCCTAAAGGATATGGCCTCCGCTTCCCGATATTACAACCAAGACAACCATTTTAAAACCGATTTGGAATACCGCCTTTTCAGGGTAGGGTTTAAATATAACTTCGGAAATGCCCGTCTTCGCGACAATGCAAAAAATATCGATACCGAGGAAGGCGATCGTTTGCAGACCAACAATTGAACCCGCTAAAAAAGCCCTTTTTTTTAAGAAACGCTTTTTGGACAACATTTACTACTTTTGCAGCTCAAATAGAAAGCATTGCCAAAAATAGGAAACATAGAATTGCCCGATTTTCCGTTGTTGCTCGCGCCAATGGAAGACGTAAGCGACCCGCCCTTTCGCGCTCTTTGCAAAGAACAGGGAGCCGATGTGGTTTTTACGGAATTTATTTCTTCAGAAGGGCTTATCCGCGATGCCGCCAAAAGCGTGATGAAGTTGGATATATATGAAAAAGAGCGACCGGTGGGCATACAAATTTTTGGTGCCGTTTTAGAATCCATGCTGCGCAGTGTTGAAATTGTGGAAGCCAGTGGGCCGGAAATGATCGACATCAACTTTGGCTGTCCCGTAAAAAAAGTGGTTTCAAAAGGTGCCGGCGCAGGAATTTTAAAGGATATCGATTTAATGGTAAGCCTTACCGAAGCGATGGTGAAACACACCAAGCTGCCCGTTACCGTTAAAACCCGTTTGGGCTGGGACCACGATTCCATAAAAATTGTTGAGGTTGCCGAACGTTTGCAGGATGTAGGCTGCCAAGCCCTTTCCATTCATGGCCGTACACGTGCGCAAATGTATAAAGGTGATGCCGATTGGAAACCCATTGCCGAGGTAAAGAACAATCCGCGAATGCACATTCCCATATTCGGGAATGGCGATGTGGATACGCCCGAAAGGGCCATGGAAATGCGCGATAAATACGGCTTGGACGGAGCCATGATTGGCCGTGCAAGCATTGGCTATCCGTGGTTTTTTAAGGAAGTGAAACACTATTTTAAAACCGGTCAACATTTGCCGCCCCCAACAATGTTGGAACGTGTTGATGCCGCCAAAAGACACCTGCAAATGGCGATAGATTGGAAGGGCGAGGCTTTGGGTGTTTTTGAAACCCGCCGCCATTATACCAACTATTTTAAAGGAATTCCAAACTTTAAGGATTTTCGAATGAAGATGGTTACCAGTGATGATTCTGCTTCTGTCTTTGAAGCTTTTGAGGAGGTTTTGGAAGTATTTGGGGATTATGAATTTGCTTAAATGTATTATCAACTTTTAAGTGTTATTATCTACAAATCCTTTTATCTTTGGAGTCCAAACCTTCAAAATGCAAACCCTCGAGATACGCCACACGCATTTTATTACCCACAACGTTAAAAGATTTGTACTTGAAAAACCTGCAGGCTTCGCATACAATCCCGGTCAATCTGCAAGCATTTCCATAAACCTGCCGGGGTGGGAGGACCAAATTAGGCCTTTTACTTTTACCTCCCTGCAGCATTGGGATTTTGTGGAATTTATCGTAAAAATATACGACGACCACCCAGGCGTTACCTATCAAATGGGCAAGCTGAATGCTGGTGATTCTTTGTTGCTCCACAATATTTACGGAACCATTCAATATAAAGGTCCGGGAATTTTCATCGCGGGTGGAACGGGCATTACGCCCTTTATCGCCATATTTAGGGCGCTTTTTGAAACCGGAAATTTGCGCAATCTGGCACTTCTGTATTCCAACAAAACCACGGACGATATTATTCTTCACGACGAACTGACAAAGATGCTGGGGCCGGCCTATAAAAATGTGTTCACCCAAGAAGGCGTCATCGGGTTTCGGGAACGAAGAATTGACCGTAAATTTTTAATTGAAACCATTGGCGACTTTGATGGGCGCTTTTATGTGTGCGGACCAAAAGTATTTACCGAGGAAATCTGTGAGGCTTTGGTAAGTTTGGGCGCAGACCCTGAATATCTTATAATTTGATTGTTTCGGTTTATTTGGCTTAAACCAACAATTTTTCCCGAACCCTGCTGGAAGCAATTTTGGAGGCGAGGATTCCCAAAACACTTATCGTGGCAAAAACAATCACGATGTTTATAGGCTTAAGCGCTACGGGATAGGGCAGCGTGCTGGTAATGGAAACAAATTCAAATTGCAATTGCGCCAAGACCGCCAATATTCCCAAAAAAATTCCCGTTATTCCGCCCAATAAGGTCATTAATGTTCCCTGCAAAAAAAAGATACGCCTGATTTCCTTTAGGGATGCGCCCAGGTTGTAAAGTGTTTTTATATTCTTTCGCTTGTCCAACACCATCATAATTATGGAGCCGATTACGTTGAAAAGCGCAATTATCAAAACCAAGGTAAAAATTAAATAAACCGCCACATTTTCGGTATTCAACATTTTGTAGAGCGCATCGTTTTGTTGGATCCGGTTTTTGATGGCAACCCCATCCGGAAAAACTTTTTCAATATTGGCGCGAACCGTTTCTTCGTTTGCCGTGGGCGAAAGTTTTATTTCAAGGGAAGAAACCTTGTTACTATCCAATGAGAGCAGGTTTCGGGCAAAATTTAGATCCGCAAAAACATATTTGGAATCCAAATCCTCATTAACCTGATACACGCCCGAAACTATCACGTTTTCCTTGTTAAAAGCCTCGGAGGGATCTAAGGCATTTAGCTGGCCTGTTCCAGGTTTCGGCACATAGATCTCCAAAAAATTGGAATAATCGTTTACGCCCATGGAAAGCTTAGCCATAGTGGAAAGGCCCACTACCACTTGGTGTTCGTTGGGAACAAACCATTCCCCAAAATACATTATACTGTCCAGTTTCGTGACTTTTCCATAATTGGAATCCACCCCTTTGATGTAGGCAATATGGTTTTTACCTTTATAATGAAGAAAAACCCGCTCTTCTATGTTTTTCGAAATATTTTGAACGCCCTCCATATTTTGAAGTTGTACCTTTTGGGCTTCCGAAAAAGTGATGGTCTTTCCCGATTTTGGGAGTATTTTTAAATCGCTGTCGAATTCATCGGTAAACTGGAGACTGAATTTTTTAAGCCCCGAAAATCCCGAAAGCACTATAAATAAAGACATCGCGCCCACTACTACCCCGATTGCCGCTATGGCCGTAATGATGTTGATGGCATTATTACTGCTTTTTGAAAACAAATAGCGCTTGGCGATGTAGAGCGAAAAATTCAAATTATGATTTTTTTCGTTTGGGAAGCAGTTCCGGATTTTTTAATGGATTTTCTTCCCCTTTCACTGCCTTGTCGATGCGTTCAATATATTCCAAAGAATCGTCGTTATAAAAGAAGAGATCCGGCATTTTTCGAAGTTGGTGCTTGGTCAGTTGTGCAATTTGGTGCTTTATATTCGGCTTCAGTTTGTTGAGCTCTGCTACCATAGGTTCCGCTTTATCGGCCGGAAACACACTAACATACACCTTGGCAATGGAAAGGTCGGTGGTGACGCTAACCTTGCTCACCGAAATAATAATGCCCGTTTGGCCCGCTTGGCGCAGCATATTTTGAAGTACGTTTGCCAAATCGGTTTGCAAAACGCCTCCTATCTTTTTTTGTCTGTTGCTTTCTTCCATCCTGCAAAAATAAAACATAAAACCGTATGAGGGCATAACAGTTGCTCAAAGGCTCCATTTTCTATGGAATTATGTTTGTATTTTTGGGGGCAATAAACACTCATTTTATGGAAAAGATAGAACATGTTGGCATTGCGGTAAAAAATCTGGCGGAGGCCAACAAACGCTATGAATCGCTATTGGGAACACCGCCCTACAAAACCGAAACCGTGGAAGCAGAAGGGGTTGAAACTTCGTTTTTTCGCATAGGGGAAAGCAAGATTGAACTTTTGGAAGCCACCAATCCGCAGAGCGCCATTGCCAAGTTTATTGAGAAAAAAGGAGAAGGCATTCACCATATTGCTTTTGCCGTAAAGAATATTGAAGCGGAAATGGAGCGGCTTAAAAACGAGGGATTTATTCTATTGAACGAAACACCAAAAATGGGGGCCGATAATAAGTTGGTTGCCTTTTTCCATCCCAAGTCCACCCACGGGGTTTTGATAGAGCTTTGCCAGGAAATTGAGAATAACCAAAAATAGTTTTGCTGAATTTGCAAAGTGTTTTACATTTGCACACCAATATTTTGTGCTATCCGCAACAATTTTTTAGAAAAAGTTAAATCGGATATTTGATATTTTGAAGTTATAAAACGGTCCCATAGCTCAGCTGGTTAGAGCACCTGACTCATAATCAGGGGGTCCATGGTTCGAGCCCATGTGGGACCACTATTTCAACGCGAAGTTTTTATTGCACACCATGCTTCTTCTGCAATAAAAATTTTTTCAATACACTTTACCCTAAACCAACCGAGAAAATGGCTCCAAGCCTATTGGCTGTTAGTTTTGTGCGACTGCTGTCATTAGTTGATTTTTCTTCCAAAATTGGATCAAGGTTTTGTGAAATTTGATAAAATAAATTTCCGTAAGGAAAAAAAATATTCCCCGGAAGAGAAGTTTTTAGATGGGTAGCAGGGTCCTTTTAAAACGCGAAGCAGAAGCAATTTTTATTCTAAAAGTGAGTTATAAAGAATTCAAAAACCCATTTTTTATTTCGGGATAAAAAAAAATTGTTACTTTAGGCCCACCAATACGATCCCAAATCGTCAATGAACTACTATGGCATCACTAATTTTTAGTACCATATTGCTTGCTATTCAAACCGCTGCTGGCCAAGGGCCTCCGCCGCCTTCCCAAAATCGAGCGCCCGGCACACCCATTGACGATCATCTTTGGATTTTACTTTTAGCAGGCGTCATCTTCGGGATATACCTAATCTATAAATCGAATCGCCCTACAAGTAAGGCTTCATAAGATTTTTAACGTACTTACCGATTACATCAAATTCTAAGTTTACCTCGCTTCCAATCTTGATTTCCTTAAAATTGGTATGCTCAAATGTATAGGGTATAATGGCAACACTAAAGACTCCTTCTTTAGAATCCACAACTGTTAAACTTACCCCATTTACGGTGATAGATCCTTTTTCGACCGTGCTAAATTCCACATGGTTATATTCAAACGTAAATAGCCAACTGCCATTTTCATCCACAATATTGGTACAAATGGCAGTTACGTCCACGTGGCCCTGCACGATGTGGCCATCCAATCTGTCGCCCAATTTTAGCGCTCTTTCCAAATTGACCTGCGATCCTTTTTTAAGGGTTTTCAAATTTGTTTTATTGAGAGTTTCTCGAATTGCGGTAACCACATAACTCTTTTCCCCAACCGCGATCACAGTCAGGCAGACTCCGTTGTGCGACACACTTTGATCAATTTTAAGCTCCTGGGCCAAAGGCGAATTAATTTCAATATGAAGATTTTCGCCCTCGGGCGTAAGTTGGGCTATTTCCCCGACGGCTTCAATAATTCCTGTAAACATTGCAGTATTTGGTTACATTTGTAGTGCAAAAATAAGAATTATAAAAAGCCAAACACAATGAGCAGCGAGGACAAAATAGTAGTGGGAATTTCCATAGGCGACATTAATGGAATAGGAAGCGAGATAATTCTGAAAACTTTCGAGGATTCCCGTATGCTGGAGTTTTGCACGCCCGTGATTTATGCCTCCGTAAAGTTGATGTCCTTTTATAAAAAACATTTTGAAATCGATATTAACTTTCACGGAATCGATAAAATAGAAGATTTGGTTCCAAAGAAAATAAACGTTTTAAATGTTTGGAAAGAACATGTGGATGTTTCCTTCGGAGAGGAAAACCCTACCGGTGGCGAATATGCAATCAAGTCCCTGAAAGAGGCCGTTTCAGATTTAAAAAATACTAAAATTGACGCCTTGGTCACTGCCCCTATCAATAAAAGCAATATTCAATCTGAGGGGTTTAATTTTCCGGGGCATACCGATTATTTGGCGCAGGAACTAGAAGGTGAAAGCTTAATGCTTCTTATTTCTGAAAACCTGTGCATCGGACTTTTAACCGATCATGTGGCGGTAAAGGACGTGGTCAAAAACATAACCCGGGAGCGGATTGACAAAAAAATAAACACCATCCATCAAACTTTGATCGAGGACTTTGGAATCGACAAGCCGAAAATTGCCGTGCTGGGCATCAATCCACATACGGGCGACAATGGGGTTATCGGCGAGGAAGACGATACCATTTTACGGCCAGCCTTGGACAATATCCGCAAAAACGGAAAAATGGTCTTTGGCCCCTATGCCGCCGACAGTTTTTTTGGTTCGGGCAATTACAAGAATTTTGACGCAATCATCGCCTCCTATCACGATCAGGGTTTAATCCCATTCAAAACCCTAGCTTTTGGGAAAGGGGTTAATTTTACGGCAGGACTAAACCGGATTCGGACCTCTCCGGATCACGGAACCGCTTTTGATTTGGCCGGAAAAAACGCCGCAAATTTTGATTCCTTCCGTGAAGCGGTTTTTAGCGCAATAGCTATTTTTCAAACTAGAAGGGAATACAGGGAAATCAGTAAAAATCCGCTACAAACTACCCGAAGGAAGAGCTATTCAAAAAAGAAATAAAAAACCAATTGCTATTCAAATAATTTTTTATCTTTGCACCCGCCTTATCCGTAAGGTTAAGGTCTTAAATAGGTGTGAAAATGAAGGATTTGAAAGAGTTTACCATCCCTTTCGTAGGGCTGAAATTAGGAAAACACCAGTTTAACTTTGAATTAAAAAAAGCGTTCTTTGAGCATTTTGAGTATGACGAATTCAATGACGCCGCCATTAATCTAGATGTAACTCTGGAAAAAATGAGCACGTTGCTCGAATTCACTTTGCATTTCCAAGGAACGGTTAACGTTGCCTGCGACATTACCAACGAACCTTATGATCAGGAAATTAACGGCTCCTATAGTTTTGTGGTAAAATTTGGGGAGGAATATGACGATGAAAACGAGGATTTACTGATTCTGCCCCACGGGAGCTATGAAGTAAACATTCAACAATATGTCTATGAATCCATTGTGTTGGCCATGCCTTCCCGCAGAATCCATCCGGGCGTAAAGGATGGAACCCTAAAAAGCGAAATACTCGATAAACTTGAAGAATTAAGTCCAAAAGCGAATGATGAAGAAACCGCGCCAGAGGACGAAAATACCGATCCCAGATGGGATTCATTAAAAAAACTATTAACGGATAAATAATAAATAACAATGGCACATCCCAAGAGAAAAGTCTCAAAAACCAGAAGAGATAAGAGAAGAACGCATTATAAAGCTACCGCGCCTACCCTTGCAATCGATCCAACAACTGGTGAGTCTCACCTTTTCCACAGAGCGCATTGGCACGAAGGCAAAATGTATTACCGAGGCCAAGTGGTTATTGATGCAACTGAGCAAACAGAAGCATAATCATTTCGAATTATATCAAAAACTCTCACCCCAACGTGAGGGTTTTTTTGTTTTTCAACTTTGCAAAAAGTCAAAAACAACCTACTTAGTGCCGAATTTCAAGGAAAATTTAGTAATTTTCATTCTTTTTAAAAGATTTTTGGTCTTTTTCGAGAATTCTAATTCAACTTTATGAATACTATCACGGCAGCTATTACCGCTGTAGGGAGTTACGTTCCAGAGTACGTGCTCTCCAATAAAATCCTGGAAACCATGGTCGATACCAATGATGAATGGATAACAACAAGAACCGGTATCAAGGAACGAAGGATTTTAAAAGATAAAGACAAAGGCACCTCCTATTTGGCCATTCAGGCCGCCAAGGACCTGCTCGAAAAGAGCAACACCGACCCCGCCGAAATTGATATGGTTATTATGGCAACCGCAACTCCAGATATGCCGGTTGCGGCTACCGGCGTTTATGTAGCCACCCAAATTGGTGCGGTAAATGCGTTTTCCTATGATTTGGTCGCGGCTTGTTCCAGCTTTCTCTTCGGAATGTCCACCGCGGCCCGCTATATTGAATCCGGAAAATATAAAAAAGTACTTTTAATTGGCGCCGATAAAATGTCGTCCATCATTGATTATACCGACAGAACCACCTGTATTATTTTTGGTGATGGCGGTGGAGCGGTGCTTTTTGAACCCAATATGGAAGGTTTCGGGGTAAAGGACGAATACCTAAGAACCGACGGAATTGGAAGACCCTATCTAAAAATTGATGCCGGCGGATCGTTGCTTCCAGCCTCGGCCGAAACGGTTAACAACAAACAGCATTTTGTTTTTCAGGAAGGCAAAACGGTTTTTAAATTTGCCGTTTCAAATATGGCCGATGTTTGCGAAAAGGTAATGCAACGCAACCATCTAAGTGGTGAGGATGTAAATTGGCTGGTGCCACATCAAGCCAACAAGCGGATTATTGACGCGGCAGCATCGCGCATGAACTTGCCCGATGAAAAGGTGATGATGAACATCCACAAATATGGCAATACCACTTCTGCAACCTTGCCGCTGTGTTTGGCCGATTATGAAAAACAATTAAAAAAAGGAGATAATCTAATTTTTGCTTCCTTTGGAGGAGGCTTCACTTGGGGCGCCGTTTATTTAAAATGGGCCTACGATTCAAAATAAATTCACCAACACAAAAGACTAAATTTTCGTAATATGGATTTAAAGGACATTCAAAACTTAATCAAGTTTGTCGCAAAAAGCGGTGCCAGCGAAGTTAAACTTGAAACCGAGGACATAAAGATCACCATCAAAACAGGATCTGAGCAGGAAAGAGGGGAAACCACCTACATTCAACAAATTCCTGCCATGTCGCAACCCCAAATGCAAATGCCGCAACAAACGGCCGCCCCACAACAGGCAGCACCGGCGACTGATGCTCCGGCGCCTTCGGAAGATTCAAAGTATATCACTATCAAATCGCCGATTATTGGTACTTTCTACAGAAAACCCTCGCCAGATAAACCAGTTTTTGTAGAGGTGGGAAGCAATATTAAAACTGGTGATGTGCTGTGTGTTATTGAGGCCATGAAACTTTTCAACGAAATTGAAAGTGAGGTTTCCGGTAAAATTGTCAAGATTTTGGTTGATGATTCCTCCCCGGTAGAATTCGACCAACCCTTATTCTTAGTAGATCCATCATAAATATAAACTCCAAATCCCAAATCCCAAATCCCAAATTTTTGGAATTTGCTTTTTAGGAATTTGTTATTTAAGGAAACGTTATGTTTAAAAAGATATTGATTGCAAATAGGGGCGAAATTGCATTGCGAATTATTCGTACTTGCCGCGAAATGGGCATTAAAACGGTTGCGGTTTATTCTACGGCAGATGCAGAAAGCCTGCACGTTCGCTTTGCCGACGAGGCTGTTTGTATCGGCCCACCGCCCAGCAATTTGAGCTACCTCAAAATGTCCAATATTATCGCTGCGGCGGAAATTACCAATGCCGATGCCATTCATCCCGGTTATGGTTTTCTTTCCGAAAATGCGAAATTCTCCAAAATCTGTCAGGAACACGGAATAAAATTCATTGGTGCCTCCCCCGAAATGATTGACCGGATGGGCGATAAGGCTTCAGCAAAAGCTACTATGAAGGCCGCCGGCGTACCTACCGTTCCTGGGAGTGATGGCATTATTGAATCTTACGAAAAGTGTGAAAAACTTGCCGATGAGGTCGGCTATCCCGTAATGCTGAAGGCTACCGCTGGCGGCGGCGGAAAAGGGATGCGCGCCGTTTGGAAAAAAGAAGACCTCAAAAAAGCTTGGGAAAGTGCCCGCCAAGAGGCTTCCGCAGCTTTCGGAAACGACGGCATGTATATGGAAAAACTCATTGAGGAGCCACGCCATATTGAAATTCAAATTGTGGGCGACAGCAGCGGCAAAGCCTGCCACCTCAGCGAACGCGACTGCTCCGTGCAGCGTCGCCACCAAAAACTTACCGAGGAAACGCCGAGCCCGTTTATGACGAAAAAACTTCGCACCGATATGGGTCTAGCTGCCGTAAAAGCGGCCGAATTCATAAAATACGAAGGCGCTGGGACCATAGAATTTTTGGTGGACAAACACCGAAATTTCTACTTTATGGAAATGAATACGCGGATTCAAGTGGAACACCCCATCACCGAACAGGTAATAGATTATGATTTGATCCGCGAGCAAATTTTGGTAGCCGCGGGCGTACCGATTTCGGGAAAAAACTACACCCCACAATTGCATGCCATAGAATGTAGGATCAATGCCGAAGATCCATACAACGATTTTCGACCCTCGCCCGGAAAAATAACCGTACTGCATGCCCCCGGTGGCCACGGTGTTCGTTTGGATACCCACGTTTACGCCGGCTACACCATTCCGCCCAACTACGATTCCATGATTGCCAAACTTATTACCACCGCCCAAACGCGGGAGGAGGCCATCAACAAAATGAAGCGTGCGCTGGACGAGTTTGTAATTGAAGGCATCAAAACAACCATTCCGTTCCACCGCCAGTTGATGGACGAGCCCGCTTATGTGGCCGGAAATTACACTACGGCGTTTATGAATACCTTTAAAATGAACGAACCCGAAGAGGAATAGTTTTTTTAATTTACGTAAAGCAAGCACCAAATCCCAACAATCTTTCTTTGGAATTTGGTGTTTTTTAATTTAGAATTAATAGTAAAATGAATCTCTCACATTGGGAATTTAAAACCTGGTTTTCAAACATCGATTTTGCCGTCATTGGCAGCGGAATTGTGGGTTTAAGCTGCGCATTGGAACTGCGCAGAAAGTATCCCAATAGCAAAATTGCTGTGTTTGAACGCGGAATGCTTCCCAGTGGGGCGAGCACCAAAAATGCCGGATTTGCTTGTTTTGGAAGCCTGTCGGAAATTTTGGAGGATTTAAAATCCCATTCCGAAGCAGAAGTGCTGCAGCTCGTAAAAAATAGGGTTGAAGGATTGCGATTGCTGCGAAACACGTTGGGCGATACCCAGCTTGATTACAAACAATACGGCGGCTATGAACTTTTTTCAAAGGAAGATGCTGAACTTTTTGAAACGTGTAAACTTCGTATTGAATCTGTAAACCAATTGCTGAAACCCATTTTTGGGGCTGAAATATTTTCTGTAAAAGAAAACCATTTCGGCTTTAAGAATATTCAACCAAAACTTATCTATAGCTCCTTTGAAGGCCAAATTGACACCGGAAAAATGATGCTCAATCTTATAAATAAGGCTTCCAAAGAAAATATTTTAATTTTGAATTCTGCCGAAGTCACGGCTATTGCAGACGAAGGAAAAAGTGTTTTCCTGAAAATAAATTCCACCGAGGCACGGCAAAAAGGGCCGATCGATTTAAGGGTAAAAAAGGTTTTTATAGCCACTAATGGGTTTGCAAAACAGTTTTTGCAGGAAGATGTTCAGCCGGCCCGGGCACAGGTTTTGGTTACAAAGCCTATTGATAATTTAAAAATAAAGGGTACTTTTCATTTGGATAGGGGCTATTATTATTTTCGCAATATTGAAAATCGTCTTCTTTTTGGCGGTGGCCGAAATCTCGATTTCAAAACGGAAGAAACCACGGAAATGGACTTGACGCAATTGGTGCAGAACAAGTTGGAGGAATTGCTTAAAACCGTAATTTTACCTAGCCAAAAATTCGATATTGATCATCGCTGGAGCGGCATAATGGGTGTGGGGGGACAGAAAAAACCAATTGTAAAGGCGGTCTCCGAGAACGTTTTTTGTGGAGTCCGACTCGGCGGAATGGGCGTGGCCATTGGCAGTTCGATAGGCAAACAACTGGCAGATTTAACCAATTAAATACATTTCCCGCTGCCTCCCCCTTTTTTTGGGGGAGGATTGGGGAGAGAGGGCTTATGATAAAAAAAATATTCAAATTTATTTTAAAACTCATTCTTTGGTTTCTCGGGCTATCGGTGTTGTGGGTTCTTGTTTATAAATTCGTGCCCGTGCCGTACACGCCCTTAATGGCAATCCGTTCGTTTGAAGGCGATAAGGACTACCAAACCCGCCACGATTGGGTACCGATTGAGGAAATTTCGCCCTATCTGCAATTGGCGGTAATCTGTGCCGAGGACCAGACTTTTTTAAGCCACAACGGTTTTGACCGCGAGGCCATTGAAAAAGCCTTGGAAAACAACGAAAAGGGAAAAAAACTTCGCGGCGGCAGCACCATTACCCAGCAAACGGCCAAAAATGCGTTCCTGTGGCCCGGACGAACGTGGCTTCGAAAGGGAATGGAGGCCTATTTCACTTTATTGATCGAACTTTTTTGGAGCAAGGAACGTATTTTGGAAGTTTACCTGAACAGTGTGGAAATGGGCGAAGGCGTTTTTGGTGCCGAAGCCGCTTCGCAATATTGGTTTAAACGATCGGCCAAAAATCTTCGGATTGAAAACGCAGCAGCAATCGCCGCCATTTTGCCAAGCCCGCAACGTTACAAAGCCAATCCGCCCGGGCCATACGTTGCGCGAAGAACCCAATGGATTGTAAGGCAAATGCGCTATTACGGCCCTTTTGTGTTGGAAAAACAGGAACCTAAGGAAGTTAAAAAGAAAACTAAAAAAAGAAAATGACCGCAATAGAAATTAAGACCGAATTGCTGCAACACTGCCAAAAACAGGTTGACAATCGCTATTCCAAAATAAAACAGACCATTGCAGATATTGAAGATTCTTTGCTGGAAGAAGACAAAAGCAGCAGTGGCGACAAACACGAAACCGGACGGGCAATGCTGCAGATTGATCGCGAAAATGCGGGAAAACAGTTGCAGGAAATTGAAAAGATCGTGCAGCTTCTAAAGAAAATTGATGTAAATGCAACGTCGGACTACGCACGTCTGGGAAGCTTGGTCTATACGGATAAATTTACCTATTTCATCAGCATTTCCATCGGGAATGTTAGCATTGGCAAGTTGGACTACCTTTGTGTGGCGCTCAATTCTCCCGTGGGTTTGCTGCTTTCGGGCAAAAAAAAGGGAGACGAATTCAGCTTTAATGGAAATAGTTATAAAATTACGAGTGTGAAGTAAATTGAATTTTTAGAAATTTATTTCCTTCAAAAGTTTCGGCATTTTTTCACTCATGGCCAATAGCCATTTTAACTGCTCCCGCACCAAATGTGCCTCTTCCACTAACATGTTGAATGCCTCCGGTTTGGGTTTTTCGTTTTCAGGGAAGCTGATTTTCGTTCCAAAGACAGCTTCAAAAATAGCTTCGGAATCTTCATTTTGGGTTTCTGTTTTAATTCGCTCCGCAGGTATATCATCCTTTAAAACCAATTCGGCCATTAAAAGATTTTGCAAAATTTTAGAAGAAACCTTGTTGAAATTAGCTGATGCGGGGGTGGTGGGGTTGTTCAAAATATAGGTGCTCAACGAGGCCAAGGAGGATAAAAAAGTGTGGTTGAGCATCGCCATTTCATAAAATTTGTCCAGGTTTTTCTGTTTGGATTTTGGTTCCTGTGTCATTCGTTGAAAGGCAGCGCTGAGGTTCGACATTTCCAAAAAGGCTCTTTTTCGCGCCACTTTGTAATGGGTTGGAACGTTTCCCTTTTTGTTGTAATAGGAAATAATTTCTTCCAAATACACCCGATTTGCCTTCACGGTTTCCAAAAGGGTCTGCTGCATACTTTGAATTTCCCAAGCTGGCCACAGCAGCAGGTTTCCAAGGGTTGCCAATCCAGCGCCAATAAGAGTATCGGTAATTCTATATTGAATTACGTTAAAAATGTCGGGTTGCAAAAGAGCATAAATAAAAACAACGCTCAAGGTAATAAATGTGGCCGCAGCCTTGTAGTTGCGCTGCACCATTGAAAAAGCGATAACCAAGGAAACAATCGCCAAAACACCATAAACCGTGGGATTTTGGGTTAGAAGAACAATGCCGACGGCAAGCGCTCCTCCGATTAAGGTTCCAATCGTCCGTTCCTTGGAGCGTGTTTTGGTGAGCCCAAACGAAGGGCGCATAATCACGATTAGCGTAAGCAGGATCCAATACGGATTTTGAACCGCAAACAAAATTCCTACCCCATAGCCAATCATCGTCATCGCTCCAAGGCGCAGCGAATGTTTGAAAATCGGGGAACGCAGGTTGAAATTCTCTACCAAAACTTCAAGATCATATTTCTGTTGGGTTAGGAACCTACGGGAATCTTCTTTATTCAACAGCGAAATTTCGCGCTGGGCCGGATTTTTCAGTAGCCATTCAATTTTCTCAATCTTTTTCGTCTGTTCTTTTTGATATTTGAAAAGGTTTCGCAACATCACCAAATTTTCGTCAAAGGCCGCCACCGACGATTCATATTCTGAAATATCCGTTTTTATCCTTTCCAGAAATTTTTCAATGCTAGGGTTTGGTCGAATTTTTTTTGGGGTCGATAAGTTTTCGGCAATGATGTTCAATCGGCTTCCCATTGCGAAAAGCAGGCCTTTAAAATCGGTCAATTGTTGGGGCTTCATTTTAAAAAGCGCGTCTGTTTTGGCGTAGTTTACCGGGTTTGCCAACGCCAGTTCCAGCATATCCACCAATTGCACAAAAATCAACATTCGCTTGCCCTCATATTCCGATTTTCCCGAGCCGGTCCGGGAGGAAATTAAAATGTCGCGCAAGGTTTCGTGTAGGGTGGTAAGTTCGGTCTGGGTGCTCAATAACCTTTTTAAAAGTTCGGAGCGGTCGTTGGTTTCGGCAACCAATTCCCCCCTAATTTTTAAATATTCGCCCGTTAGTTTTAAGGTTTTGGAGAGGTAATATTCGGTGGGCATTTTTGGAAAAATAAAATGGCGCAACAACGAAAGGGCCGCATACCAAAAACCACCGGCGCCAATAAGCAACATTCTTTCGTAAGGCTGCATTCCGCTGGAAACGTTTGAAAAACTGAGCACCAGCGCCAAAAGTCCCGAAAAACTGATCAACGAGGCCCGAAACCCATAAATCGCCAAGTAGGAGATACTGAACATTAAAATTCCTAAAATGGGAAACAAAAGCCAAAGCGAAAGATGGAGGTAACTGCCAATTAAACTAACGAGCATCGCCAAAAGCGTGGCCAGCAATATTCCCGTAATTTTATTGCGGATGCTACCACTAACGTCGCTGGGCGAGGCCAGCAAAGCCCCGACGGTAATGGTAATTCCAACGGGCAGCAAATCCATTTTTACCCCAAAGATTATGGGCAAGGTCAGCGCGATACCCAACATGATTGCCTTGGAAAAATCGGTACTGTTGAAGTATTCCGAAAGATCCTTAACGGTGGTAGCTATTATTTTTTTTGATGGATTCAAAGGGCACGGCGTTTCAGAAGCTGCAAAGATATTGCGCCCAAAAGGGAAGTTCGTTAATCTTTTCAGAAATGTAAACCTGTTATTCTTTTATTAAAAAATGGACCCAGCGGCGGCGATGCGCCCATATTGTTTCTAAATTTATGAAATAGAAAAAAAATTTACCGATGAATAAAGTAATTCTGTTGAAAAAGCGTCCCGAGGGCAGACCTTCGTTAGACGATTTTGAATTTACCGAAGAGGAAAAGCCGCAGCCCAAAGAGGGTGAGATGTTGCTAAAGGCGAAATACGTTTCCGTCGATCCTTATTTGCGCGGACGGATGCGCGATGAAAAATCATACATTCCGCCTTTTGAGGTCGGAAAACCTATAGAATCTGGCATTATTGCGGAGGTTTTGGAATCGAACAACAGAAATTTTCAAAAAGGCGATTTTGTAAACGGAATGCTTCAGTGGAAGCAATATCAAACTTCCAATGGGAACGGGCTTAACAAGGTTGATAACCAAAAAGCTCCACTGAAGGCCTATTTGGGCATTTTGGGCCTAACCGGAATCACGGCCTATTTAGGATTAGAAAAAATAGGAAAGCCCGAAAAAGGCGAAACACTTTTGGTTTCGGGCGCCGCCGGGGCCGTGGGTAGCGTTGCCGGCCAAATTGGGAAAATAAAGGGCTGTCGGGTCGTGGGCATTGCGGGTAGTGAGGAGAAGATTGATCGGGTCCAAGAAAAATTTGGCTTCGATGCGGCCATAAATTATAAAACCACAAAGGATATGAAAAAGGCAATTTCTGAGGCCTGTCCCGACGGGGTGGATGTTTATTTTGACAACGTGGGCGGGGAAATTCTCGATGCGGCTTTGGCGAATATGAATAAATATGGAAGAGTGATCAACTGCGGGGCCATTTCATTGTACAACAAAACCGAAACTCCAACCGGGCCGCGCGTAGAAACCACATTGATCAAGAAGAGTGTATTGATGCAGGGTTTCACGGTTCGCGATTTTGTAAAGGATTTCGGCCCCGCCCAACATCAATTGGCAGCGTGGTTGCAGGAAGACAAAGTAACCTATCTTGAAACGGTGGTCGAGGGTTTTGAAAACATTCCGCAGGCTTTTATCGACTTATTTGATGGCAAAAACAAGGGAAAAATGATTGTGGTGGTCTAACCTTTTTCTTCAATTTTTAAATACACCTTCTCGCCGTTTTTTAGGGAAGATTTGTGGTTAAAAAAAACGGTTTCTCCCTCGAAATCAGTTTCAATTAGATAAAAATTTCCTTTGAAATAGGATTTTTTTACGCGGACTTTTAGGTTTGTTTTTTCCGTGGAAATGTTCAATTGGTGTGGAAAGACGATTATAGGTTCCGAGGTTTTTTCGCTGGAGAATAAATTCTTCGGAAGCAAATTGGCCTCGCCAAAAAATCCGGCTTCATAACGTGTGGAAACATTGTTGTAAATAAATTCCGGCGTTCCAAAAAACTCCTCAGTGCCGTTTTTCAGTATTAAAATTTTGTCAGAAAATGAAAGGGCTTCCTCGCTGTCGTGGGTTGCTGTAATGCAACTGATGTTATTTTTCTTTAGATAATTGAATATTTTGCGCTGCAATTTATTTTTCCTAAAAACATCAATATTGCTGAACGGCTCGTCCAATAATAGAATTTCGGGTTCGTTAGCCAACGCCTTTGCCAATGCCACACGTTGTTTTTGGCCGCCGCTGAGGTTTTTTACCAAGGTATTTTTAAAAGCCTCCATTTCCACCACTTCCAACAAATCATCAATTCGTTTTTCGTCTTTCTTCTCATTTAGTCGCGAAAGGTGGGTGCCCAAATTTTCGGCCACGGTGGTAAAGGGCATGATGTTGAATTCCTGCGCCACCAATTTCATAAAGGGCTCACCGGGAATGAGCGTTTGGGTGGGGCCGAGCAATTTTTTTTGGTCGTAAAAAATGGAACCGTTTTCCAAATGCAACAATCCGTAAACCAAATGCAACAATGTGGATTTTCCGCAGCCGCTTTCTCCCAAAATACTGAGGTGCTCACCGGGTTTCAGCGTAAAATGAATATTTTTTAAAATGGTTTTTTCGGAATAGGAAAAGGAATCTATTTCAACTTTTAGCATCACCAATTTTATTTCGCCAAAATTCCCTCATTGTCCAAAACTGGAATTCCGATTACATTTTCTTCGGAAATACTATTCGGTTCAAAAACGAATTTGCGCTCAAAGAGTTTATGCTCCGCAAAAAACGTCACCAAATATTCATTGGAAAAACCCAAAACCTCGGTGGGAATAAATTCAACTTTTGCGGCAGTTTTTGGTTTTATATTTCCCAAACCGTGGCGCAGTATTGAGGTTTTTCGGTCGTCGCTGTTTCCGCGGGACATCACCAACACCGTGGTAATTTCATCATCGCGATCATTTACCAAATAAATATTCCATTGTTGTTCCGTGAAATCCTTGTTCCATTCCTTCACGGCCACGATATGCACGTGTTCTGCTTTGGGTATTTCAATATCCTTTCGCATAATCAATCGTCTATTTTCCACATAATCCAAACCGCTAATAGCGCAATGGCCGAAATGCCCAGCAAAATGGCGCCAATTACAATTTTAATGGCGGCGATTACGAAAGTAAGGTAGGCTACGATTATGGCAACAACGACCAACAGGGCAATAACAAGATATTTTTTCATAATAGTTTATTTTATAAGTCCCGAACCCACCCGCCAAATGCAGGTTCCAAATGAAATCTCACCTCTAAAATCTCAAGTCTCACATCTCAAGTCTCAAGTCTCACATCTCAAGTCTCACATCTATTACAACACACTTTTGAATTGTTCCAAAAACCGAACATCGTTTTCACTGAACATTCGAATATCCGGAATTTGGTGCAGCAACATCGCAATTCGGTCAATACCCACCCCAAATGCGAAACCTGAAAATTCCTCGGGGTCGATGCCACAGTTTTTCAGCACGTTCGGATCGACCATACCGCAGCCGCCGATTTCGAGCCAGCCGGTTCCTTTGGTGATTCGGTAATCGGCTTCGGTTTCCAATCCCCAATAAACATCAACTTCGGCGCTGGGTTCGGTAAAGGGGAAATAGGAGGGGCGCAAACGAATTTTGGATTTTCCGAACATTTCGGTGGTAAAATATTGTAGCGTCTGTTTTAAATCGGCAAAGCTCACGCCCTTGTCCACGTAGAGCCCTTCCACTTGGTGGAAAAAGCAGTGCGAGCGGGCAGAAATGGCTTCGTTTCTGTAAACCCTTCCGGGAGAAATGGTCCGGATGGGCGGCTGGTTGTTTTCCATATAGCGCACTTGAACCGAAGAAGTGTGCGTGCGCAAGAGCACATCGGGATTGGTCTGGATAAAAAACGTGTCCTGCATATCGCGCGCCGGGTGGTATTCCGGAAGGTTGAGCGCGGTAAAGTTGTGCCAATCGTCCTCTATTTCGGGACCTTCGGAAACGTTAAAGCCAATACGCAAAAAGATATCGATAATCTTGTTTTTTACAATGGAAATAGGATGGCGTGAGCCCACGGGAACCACTTCGCCCGGACGGGATAGATCGCCGTAAACGCCCTTGGCTTCGGTTTGGGCTTCCAACGCTTCCTTTAATTGGTTTACCCTGTCCTCAGCGGCATTTTTTAAGGCATTGATAACTTGGCCGTACTCTTTTTTCTGCTCGTTGGGAACATTTTTAAACTCGGCGAAAAAATCGTTCAGTAACCCTTTTTTTCCTAAATATTTTATGCGGAATTTTTCAATTTCCTCTTTGTTGGTGGAGGAAAAGGCCTCTACTTCGGCTATGTGGGTTTTTATGTTTTCTATCATTTTAAGTGTTTTCTTATTGTCGGTCCGTTATTGGGATAAGCCATTACTTCTATCTCCAAAAAAATACTGCATAATTGCCTCCCCCATCAAAACGTTTTTTCAACGGGCATTTTAATCCCTGGCCAAATATTCCTTGGCCGTTAGTATTGGTATTTTTGAATTTTTAAAATCTTTTTTGTACCTCGTCAAAATAACATCTATATTGTTTTCCAAGGCAGAATAATATTGAAGGCCGTCCTCAAAATCGGCAAATGCTTCATCGCTTAGGGCGAGCTCAATAATTTTATCGTCCAAGTTTATAATTTCGACCAGTACTTTAAATTTTCTCAAAATTTCCCTTGCTTCCTTTGGCGATTTTTGTCTCGCCAAAACATAGTTGGTGTTGGCAAACGTCAATGAAGAAATGGCCAATTTAAGTTCTTTTCTGTCGGAAAGCGAGAAAAGCTCAGCCGCCTCCTCATAAAAATCCGCTCGTTTGGCCAAAAGGTCGATTACAATGTTTGTGTCCACCAAAACCCTATTCATTTATATTTTTCCATTAAATATTCAGAATAGGCTTCTTTTTCGTCAAATTTAGAAGGTAACTCAATAACGCCGCTCAAACTTTTTACCAAGGGCGTGATTTCGGGCTCATTATTTTTTCTTTTGGTAAGCGATGCCAGATATGATTCAATTAACTTCGACAAACTAATGTTGTTCGTTTTGGCATACCTTTTTGCATTTTCAATAATGCTTTTATTCAAACTTAATGTCAACTTTTTATCCATTTTCATTTGTTTTACGTACAAAAACATGAATTGAACACGTAAAATACAATTTTGGTCGAATTTGCAATTGAAAATAATCTGCTTAATTATACAATAACTTCCTTCTCCACAAAATACTGCACAATGGCCTCTTTCATCAAAACGCTCTGCTCGCCTGCTTTTAGGGGCGGCAGTTGCTCGAGGAATTTGTAGTGTGGCCAGCCGTCGTCGTCAAAATAGTCAAATTCATAATAGCCATACGGTTCCAAAACTCGACAAATAGCAATGTGGATCAAATCCAGCTTTTCGTCCTTTTTGAATTTTCGGTGCAACTGGCCCAGTTCCTGCAGGCCGACCAAATAGAGGATGGCGTCCAGATCGAGTTCGGCACCATCGGCAAAACGCTGGCTCAGCATCTGTACCACCGCTTCCCATCGCTGTTTAAGTTGTTCGTCGCGCGCCATTTTTTTAAAATTAATTAGGCTGCAAAGATACATTAACCAATTCTGAATTCTGGATTCCGAATTCAGAATTGATAAATTGGTATCTTTATTCAAAATTTAAAAACATGAACACCATCGACATCGTTCTCGGAATCATATTTATCATCGCCTTTTTCCTCGGGTTCAAAAAGGGACTGCTGCGCTCCTTGGCCTCGTTGATCGGTCTGGTGGCGGGGGTTTGCTGCGCCATGTTCTTTTCGGACTATATAAAAGTATATTTGGAAAGATGGTTTGACTGGAGCGCCGATTTAACCCGTATAGTGGCTTTTTTGGCTACCTTTTTTTTAGTGATGTTTCTTTTTGCGCTATTGGGACGGGTGCTTACCAAAATGGCCAACGTGGTAATGATGGGCACCCTAAATAAGCTTTTCGGCGGCCTTTTTAATGTGCTGAAATATGCCTTTTTGATTAGCGTGGTGTTTATGTTCGTGAATGCTTCCGAAGAATATAGAATCCTGGATCAAGAAAGGCGTGATGCCTCCATACTTTATAAGCCCGTTGCCAGTCTGGCGCCGGCTGTGCTGCCCGCTATTTATAAAGAGGTGGATGAAATGAAAGAGAATGAAAATCTCTTTCCGAGTAGTGAATCAACGGAAATTGAAAATGATAGTTTGCCAAAAGACACACTTTCAAATCCTGTGGAGTGATATTCAAAGCTGTTTTAGATCCGAAGCAGGAATCCAACCGTCCTTGCCATCGGCCAGAGTGATTCTGAACCAATTGCCATCCTGCGCCAAAATCTGAACTTTGGTTCCTTCGTGAAGTTTGAAGGCCACATTGCTGCCCAACGTAGGTTCCGTCTTTACCTCGATTTCACTGGCAAAAATAATGGCAGGTTGGTTTTTGGTATAATCGCCATAGGTCAAAAAGGCCATTGTTAGCGACGCTACCAAAAAAATGCCGGCCAGCATCGCCCCAACGAATAGCAGGCGTTTCTTTTTTTCGGAAAATGCGAAATAGTAAAACAGAAAAAGGGCCACAAATCCGATGGCGAATGTTACTGCGACCATTGCCCATCCGTTGAATGTGAAAATACCCGAAATGCCTTCATACCATTTTGAAAATACGGTTTGGGGCAAAGGCTCTATCGCATCGATTCGCGCGTTTTCGGCAAAGGCGAGGTTGTTTTTAATGTCGGTGTCGTTGGGCGCCAGTTGCAGGGCTTTTTCGTAATAATAGACACTCGGCCCAATATGGTTCAACTTGTATTGCGCATTTCCCAAGTTAAAATACAGCTCCGCGGAATGTTGGCCATTCTCCAAAATTTTCATCCACGCATTAATGGCCTGTTGGTATTTCCCGTTTTTATAAAGATCTTTTCCCTGCTCAAAAAGGGTTTCATTTTGGGAAAAAGAAGAGAAGGAAACTAAGGCCATCACCGAAAATAAAAGAATATTCCTTCGAATCTTTTTATATATTTTAATCATTTTCATACCGTACATTTTCTAATCCCTAATCCCTAATCTATTTGTTTGTCAATATTTGAAATAACTTCCACTGCCTTGTTGTAATCCTGCTGCACGGACGCTGTTGAAGCCGAAGCGTAGCGGGCAAATTCGCAGCTTTTCAATAAATTGATGAAGCTCTCCACCGTGTTTGCTTCCACTTTGCGTTCGAGCAGCATTTTGGAAATAAGGCCCTTCTCCATTTCTGAGGTTTCAATATTCAGTTTCGCCTTTAAATAATTGTGGAGCGCGCGTTCCAAGGCCTCATAAAATGCAGGTGGATTCTGCATATTCCTTTTAGCCTCCGAAAGGTATTTCTTCGCCAGTTTGTTGGCGCGGCGTAGTTTATTGCCTTCCACATCGTTCAATCGCTCGCGGCGTTTTTTACCCGCAAGGATAAACAGTGGAATCAGTAAAAAAGGCCCTCCCAAAAGCGACCAAAATAGGGGTGATTTAAAGAAATTTTGCTCGGCTATCGGTTTTAGGTCGGCATTTAGTTTAATGTATTTAAAGTTATCCTTTGAAAGTACAACCTGTTTTTTTGCCTCGTTGGAATTTGCCATAGGATTTGCCGAACTTATTGGCCCATTTTCCACTTCAATGGTAAATTCTTTTGACGTAATGGTCCTGTATTTTTCGGTTTTAGGATCAAAAAACGAAAAAGTAATTGGGTTCACGGGATAATTTCCCTTAAACTCCGGCACTATTGTATAGGAATCGGTTACCGATCCGGACATGCCCGAAATATTGGTGGAGACACTTTCGTTGTGCTCGGGTTCATATACTTCTAAAGTATTGGGAAGCTTCACCTCGGGCAGCGTGAAGAGTTTTAAATTGCCCTTACCGGAAACTTTTACGTCCAGTTGCAACGATTCATTGGCGTTGAGCTGGGTCTTATTGGTGCTAACTTCAAAGGCGAAATCGCCCACGGCACCATTAAAGCCATCAGGTTTACCCTCTAACGGAAGCGGTTTTACGTTGATAGTGCGCTTGCCAGCGGAAATAGTCTTATTGACGCGCTCCATAATGCGGCGGCCAAAGAAATCGCGGCGGTTGCCCTGCACGTCTATGGGAATATCGAGCGTTAAGGGCTCAATGTCCAATTGGCCGGTTTTCTGTGGATACAGCACCGTAGTCCGCAAAATTACATAGCGATAATCCTGTCCGTTGTATTTGCCCTCAAAAACTTTGAAATTGTTTTGATTGTCAATATTCTGGCTCCAAAAATCCGCATATTTTGGGGTGTCTATTTCGCGCCATTGACTGGTAATGCTCACATCGTGCGAAACGTATAATTTGTAGGTAACGGTAATCGCCTCGTTTAAATAAGGATTGGCATTAGAAACTTCCGCGACCAAATGCACATTTTCACTGGCCACATAATCGGCGTTGTTGCCGTCTTTGGGTACTTCCACGGCGGCGGTGACCTCTACCTCTACGGGCAATGTTTTATAGGTTTCACCAGCAATTTCGATGGTGGCTTGGCCAATCGTCATTTTTCCCCGCTGTTGTGGCGCAAGAAAATAGGAATAAGTTTTTGAAAAACTGCGCTTGCCGTTAATCCACGAATTGCTGATGGACTGGTTGGGGCCACCAACCACGCGGAAACCGTCAAAACTCGGCGGCCGAAAATTGTCGCCGTCTTGGTTCATTTCAAAATCTATGCGCAACCGCTCGTTTATGCCGAGCCGGTTTTTGCTTACCTTGGCGTCAAACTGCACTTGGGCAGTCGCTAGGCCAGAGGTAACTATGAATGCGATTAGAAAAATTAAATGTTTCATTTTTTTATTGTGATCAATCAAAAAATAATCTGTTTCATTTTGTTTTTTTGGAGACGTAATTCCACTGATAATCGAAACGCGCGGCCACTCTTTAAGGAGACGCACGGCCGTACGTCTCTACCAGTCTTTGTCGGTTTTTACTTTTGCGCCTTTTTGTTTTTCGGCGTTAATCTTATCCTGCGTTTTTTTCTCTTCGTTGTTCATGGCCTCCAACAGACTTTTCACTTGTTGGGGCGATAGCTGGCCGGGCACGGGTTGCTGTTGTTGGGGCTTGTCGCCTTTTTCATCTTTTGGTTGGTCTGGCTGGCCTTGGTCCTTGTCTTTATCGCCTTCCTTTTTTTCCTGATTTTCGTCGCCCTTGTCCTGATTTTCTTTTTGGTCGCCTTTATCGCCCTCGTTCTGTTTATCTTGGTCCTGCTTGTCTTTTTCGTCTTTTTTGTCCTTGTCGTCCTTTTTGTCCTTTTGGTCCTTGTCGTCCTGCTTATCATCTTGGGGCGGTGGCGGATTTTTTTCTAACATATCCTTCGCCAATGCTAAATTATACCGCGTTTCATCATCATTTGGATTGTTGCGGAGTGCATTTTTATACGCTTCCACCGCTTCGGTATATTTTTTTTCGTTCATATACGTATTCCCGAGATTGTGAAAGGCTTTGTGCTTTTCGGCTTTGGTGTCTGCCGTTTGTGCGGCCTGTTTAAAGCGTAACATGGCCTCGGCATTTTTTTCCTTTCCGTAGTAGGCGGTGCCCAAATTGTACTTTGCCGTTTCACTTTTTGGATTGAGCGAAATGGCTTTTCGGTAATCGGCTTCGGCCACGGGGAATTTATCCTTTTGAAGTGCT
Source organism: Aequorivita sp. (assembly GCA_048268785.1). Lineage (GTDB taxonomy): Bacteria > Bacteroidota > Bacteroidia > Flavobacteriales > Flavobacteriaceae > Aequorivita. The sequence continues at coordinate 212,795 of JBLWUV010000002.1, read as the reverse complement.
TGTTGGGCTTCACTTAAATAATTACGCGCAGCCTTCAATTCTTTTTCTTGTTCCTTATTTTGGGTCTGTGCAAATGAATTCAATGAAAAAATGGCAGCACAAAGAACCATTGCAATTCTTCGCGCACTATTATTCTGAAAAAACCATCTATTTACAAACATCATTTTATTGCTTTTCCTTTTCATTAAACAAATTCAACTTTTTCAACCAAGCCGTTTGACGTTCCAAAAAGAATACATCCAATACCAGCAAAAACAATGCCCCGGCCAAAAACCACTGGAATTGGTCCTTGAAATCCGTAAACTGCTTGGCCTCGAACTCCTTTTTGTCCATTCCGTTCAATATGGCCTTTACCCGGTCCACCACGGCCTTGGTGTTTGATCCGTCAATATACTCACCATTGGCCGTTTTGGCAATCTCTTTAAGAGTTTCTTCACCTAAACGGGTGATTACCTGCTCGTTGTTTTGGTCGCGTTTATAATACTGAAGTACGCCGTTTTCCTTAATGGGAATGGGCCCACCCTCCAAAGTTCCCACGCCAATGGTAAAAATACGGATGCCCTTTTTGGCGGCTTCCTCGGCAATTCCGGCAACATTCCCTTCGTGGTCTTCCCCGTCGGAAACTATAAAAAGAACGCGGTTGGTCTGGTCGGCATCATCATAAAACGTCTGCGCCATTTCAATGGCTTGTGTAATGGCGGTTCCCTGGGAGGAAACCATATCGGTATTCATCCCGTTGAGAAACAGTTTTGCCGAAGAAAAATCGGTGGTGATGGGAACCTGCGGAAACGCACTGCCCGCGTAGCCGATGATCCCGATTCTATCTCCCGAAAGATTATTGATAATCTGGGTAATGAGCTGCTTTGATTTCTCCAAACGGTTGGGGGCAATGTCCTCGGCCAACATACTTTTCGATACGTCCAACGCAAAAACAATATCCACGCCTTCCCGCTTTACGGTTTCCAATTTTGTTCCAATTTTTGGATTGACGAGGGCAAAACTCAAACAGGCAATGGCCAAACAAAGCACCAAAATTTTTAAGACCGATTTAAAGAGCGAACGGTTTGGGCTCAATTTTTTCAGCAGTTCTTTATCAACATATTTCTTCTGGACCGTTCTTTTCCAAACCAAAAGCAATAGAAAAACCACCACTATCACCGGAATGGCGAAGAGAATGTAGAAGTAGATGGGTTGCTCTAGTTGGTACATTTTTATTATTTATTATTATTTTTTATTCTTTATTTATTGCTGTTTTTTAGTTGCGTTTTCATATTCATTCTTTCCACTGAAAACGAATTGCTTTTTTCATTTGCGAATTCAATCATCAGCAAGAGCTTGTTTGATAATTCTTTTATTTCAAAATCAAAATCTTTTGTGAATTCTTCTGATTTTTGGATTGTTTGATATAGTAATTCAATCAATTTTTCAAAATGTTCACTTTGAATCCGTTTTACTTTTTCAATCAATTTCACATTTTCCATTGCCGAAATTTTCTTCAACGATAGAGCGAAATTTTCTTCTAATTTTTCATCGATTTAAAAAACCACAGTTTCAAACGTATTGGCGTGTGCCGAAGCCGTTTTGTCAATCAACTTGTTCAAGACCATTGCTAGTTTTTGGATTTCCCTTTTTATAAAATCATTTTCCTGTTCCAAAAATTTTAAATTTATTGTCCCCTCCCGCCCTCCCCAAAGGGGAGGAGTGTAATCCGAAATTCCCACTTAGGGGGTTAGGGGACTTTTACAAAAATCCCCTAAAAACCGTCACTCGCAACAAAAACTCAAACCCAATCAATATCAATGCGAAAATGGCCCACGGCCGAAACATTTCGTCATATTGGGTGTATTTGAACTCTTCAATATCGGTTTTTTCCAGTTTGTTTATTTCTTCGTAAATCTGCTCCAATTTGGTGGTGCTCGTTGCCCGGAAATATTGTCCGCCGGTCTTTGCCGCAATTTCTTTCAGCAACGCCTCGTCAATTTCAACCTGCACATTTCCGTATTGAAAACCCCCGTCGGGACGGATGCCAATGGGCGACATGGCCATCCCATTGCTTCCCAAACCGATGGTGTACACTTTTATTCCAAATTCAACCGCAAGCTCGCTCGCGATTTTCGGGTCGATAAAGCCACTGTTGTTTACGCCATCGGTCAACAAAATGATGACCTTGCTTTTGGCGCGGCTTTCCTTCAATCGGTTTACCGCCGTTGCCAAACCGGAACCGATTGCGGTTCCGCCTTCAATGGTCGTGTTGTAGGTAATGTTTTTTAGGGATGAAAGCACGATCGTTTTATCGCTGGTTAAGGGGGTTCGCGTGTAACTTTCGCCGGCATATTCCACCAAGCCAATGCGGTCGTTCGGGCGGGCATTTATAAATCGAGCCGCTACTGTTTTTAGGGCTTCCAATCGATTCGGTTTTAAATCGCGCGCCAGCATACTGGCCGAAACGTCTATCGCCATCACAATGTCAATCCCGCGGGTGGTTTTGGTTTTGGTACTTTCGTCAACGGTGCGTGGCCTGGCCATGGCCACAATCAATGCGGAAAGCGCCAAAAGCCGAAGCGCAAAAAGTAGGGGTTTTAACCGCGCCAACCAGTTTGCACTAGTCTTAAAGCCTTGGATGCTCGAAATTTTTAAGGACGCCGTTTGCTGTTTCCGCTTCCATACATACCATAGCACGAGCACTGGAAGCAGGAGGAACAACCAAAAAAACTCCGGATTTACAAATTCGAAATTACTGCCCATCTTTCTCTGAAATTTCAAGCTCTATGGAAGCTTCTATTCGTTTTTTTATTTCTTCGGCATATTTGCCGTCGTCCTGATACACAATCAAAACTTCCTGCAAGCCGTTTTGCTGGGCGAACAGCAAGAGTTCATAGGTGCTTTTCTGCTTCAGCACCTTGTTGTCGGACACTTGCACGTTGAATTCGCCATAGGCTTTTAGGCCTTTAATACCTTTTTCTGTTTCAAAATCGTCGCGTTTAACGACCAGGTTTTTGGCTCCGCTCCGCTCCAAATCGTCCAAAACCGCATCGAGGGCGGTATCCAAGGCAATGTCCTGTTTTTGGGCGAATTGGCTAGTAGAAACCATTATGAATAGAGGCCCGTCCATTTTTCCATAAGTGAAAAAATCCCTTCCCATCACCGCACTTTTATCGGCATTTGTGGTGGGAGCTTCCGCACGGACGAGCACTTCGGGAGTTTCCAAAATCACTGCCGGATTGCCGTATTCGCTCTTTATCCATCTGCCTTCGGCGAGCTCGCGGAGGTCATTGCCCAAAACTTTATCCTTTAAATTGTCGAACCCGGTTGCCGCACCATAAATGATTCCCGCCAAAATAATGGCCGCCAGTACGCCCGAAATTCCCAAAATCCATTTTCTGCGTTGTCGTTTTTTCTGAAGTTTTTCAAGGTATTCTTGGTTTGCCAACAGCTCTTCCTCGGTGGGCTCGGGAACGGCTTCGTGGGTTTCGTTGATGATATCCTCAATGGTTTTTCGGTCCACTTCGGCTTGGCCGGAAGCTTGGTTCATTTTGGCAAATTTCACCAAATCGGCCCGTTTGAAGATAGCGTCCAACTTGCGGATGGTTTCCAGATCGAAGTCGAAATTGCCCGCGTCCTTGTGCATCATCAGTCGAGTTATAAGCTCATCGCTGGTGCTTTCCAGGGCGGCTTCATCTACTTCGCGGTCCAAATAGCGCTTTACGATTTCGGTAAGGCTGCTGTAATATTCCTTGCTTTTGTTTTCCTTCAGCAATTGTGAATTGTCGAGCTGTTTTAAGGCAACGATGGCTTCTTCGTAAGGTGGCAATTGCTTTTGGGCGGCGTCTTTTCGTTTTTTACTTCGGAAGAGATAAATTGCCAAACCAACAATCAACAAAATCGGCAGCACCCAATAGAGCAGCGACAACCAATCAAACGGCGGACTTTTAACTTCCACCGCCGGTTTTATGTCGAACATTTTCTGTTTGGTCGTATCCACGGGCACATCGGCCACTTCTACTTTTATGGAATCGGTAAAAAATGGTTTGTTGTTAATAAAAACACGCTGCGGCGGAATGGTGTAGTGGCCGCTGTCAAACTGTGTTAACCCATATTTTTTGATGAGGCGCAGTTTTGAGGCTTCAAAAGTGGTATCGGTTTTATAGGACTCGATCATTTCCAAAGGCGCAAAGGTCTGTTCTTTTGGAAACTGAACCACATCGGTGGAATCGGCCTGCACGTTGATGGTGTATAGAATTTCCTCGCCAATCTTGATTTTTGTGGAATCGATGGAGGAGGTTACTTGTGAAAAAGAGAAGAAAGAGCAAAGAAAAAAGAACAGAGAAAAAAGAAAATAGCGGTTGCGTTGAAATTTAAAATTTCGGTTTTTGCAATTCTTATTTTGTTTAATAGTCAACATCTCAAATCTCACGTCTAAAATCTCACGTCTAAAATCTCACGTCTAACGTCTCTTAAAATACCCCAACAATTTTTTCACATAACTTTCGTCAACCCGGCAGCTCAGGGCGCCCGCGCCACTTTTTGTAAAAGCCTCGGAAAAGTAATTTACCCGGTCGCGATGGAAGCCGTAATAATTGTTCCGCACCGTCTTTGATCCGGTGTTTACCAATAAAAGTTCGCCCGTTTCCTGGTCTTCCATTTGTACCATTCCCAGGTTTGGGATGGTTTCTTCGGCCTTATCATAAATTCGGATTCCCGTAACATCGTGTTTTTTGGCGGCAATTTTTAGGGTGTCGCGATAACCGTCGGCAATAAAGTCGGAAAGCACGAAAACGATGGCTTTTTTCTTCATTACATTGCTTAAAAACTTTAGCGCGTTGGCCACATCGGTCTTGTTGCTTTTGGGTTCAAATTCCAACAGTTCACGAATGATTCGGAGCACGTGCGACTTGCCTTTTTTTGGTGGAATGTAGAGCTCTATTTCATCTGAAAAAAGGATGAGTCCCGTTTTGTCATTGTTCTGCATAGCCGAAAAAGCGAGGGTTGCGGCTATTTCGGTAATGATTTCATTTTTGAATTGTTCCTGGGTGCCAAAAAATTCCGAGCCGGAAATATCTACCATCAGCATCAGGGTCAACTCCCGTTCTTCCTCAAAAACCTTTACGAAAGGCTCATTGTAGCGGGCGGTCACGTTCCAGTCAATATTGCGCACGTCGTCGCCAAATTGGTACTGACGCACTTCACTGAACGTCATCCCCCGTCCCTTAAACGTACTGTGATACTCGCCACCAAACACGTGGTCGCTCAACCGGCGGGTTTTGATCTCGATTTTGCGTACTTTTTTAAGAAGTTCCTTGGTATCCACTGCGGTAGTTTCAGGTTTTAGGTTTCAAATTACAGGTTCAAGTTTCCAACTTGCAACCTGTAACCTGCAACTTTAAACTTTTTTACGGTACTTCAATTACGTTGACAATCTTGTTGATGATGTCTTCGGAAGTAATGTTTTCGGCCTCGGCTTCGTAGGTGATTCCGATACGGTGGCGGAGCACATCGTGGACCACGGCGCGGACGTCCTCCGGCACCACGTATCCGCGACGGCGGATAAAGGCATAACATTTGGCAGCAATGGCCAAATTGATACTTCCACGGGGAGAGGCACCGAAATTGACCAGCGGTTTTATATCGGCAAGTCCGAAATTTTCCGGGGCACGGGTGGCAAAAATGATATCGAGGATGTATTTCTCGATTTTTTCATCCATATAAACCTCACGAACTGCGGCCTGCGCTCGCAAAATTTGATCGATGGTCGCCACTGGATTGATTTGCTCGTAAGCGCCTTTTAAGTTTTGGCGGATGATGAGCTGCTCCTCGGCAATCTGTGGATATTTGATTACCGTTTTCAACATAAAACGGTCCACCTGTGCTTCGGGCAGCGGATAGGTTCCTTCTTGTTCGATTGGGTTTTGGGTTGCCATTACCAAAAATGGCTTATCGAGAGCAAATGTGGTTTCGCCAATGGTTACCTGCTTTTCCTGCATCGCCTCCAAAAGTGCGGATTGTACTTTTGCGGGAGCCCGGTTAATTTCATCCGCAAGTACAAAATTCGCGAAGATGGGTCCCTTTTTAATGCTGAAGTCATTCACTTTCATATTGTAAATGAGCGTTCCCACAACATCGGCAGGAAGCAAATCGGGCGTAAACTGTATTCGGCTGAAAGTACCGTGCACCGCTTTTGCAAGTGTGTTGATTGCGAGGGTTTTTGCCAATCCGGGCACACCTTCCAAAAGAATGTGTCCTTGGCCCAAAAGCCCGATCATAAGCCGTTCCACCATATGTTTCTGGCCTACGATTACTTTGTTCATTTCCATAGAAAGCACATCTACAAATGCACTTTCCCTTTCAATCTTTTCGTTTAATGCCCCGATGTCAAAGGTCGAAGTTGTATTTTCCATGTTGTATTTAGATTCAATGAATACCCTTATTGAAAGGACGGTGCAAATTGAAAATTAATTGATTAAATGGCTGTTAACAATTGGTTAAATTAAGAAATAGCGAAACCTAAACTTTTCTTAGCAAATTTGCGCATTCGTTAAGTTTTTTAATATTGGAAAAAGGGTATCAAATGTTTCAGAAATAGTACTTTTAGGGAAAGTTACTTTTTAAGAGCTACCTGATAGGAGTTAAGAGGGATGCATTCGGTAAGAGGCTTTAATAAAAAAAACGATAAATAATAAAAAATGAACAAGACTGCATTTATAACCGGAGCAACCTCTGGTATAGGAATGTCCACGGCAAGGCTTTTTGCCAAAAATGGATTGAAATTAATTCTCTGCGGAAGGAGGGAAGACCGACTTAACAAACTATCGGAAGAACTTTCGGCCTTAACCGAAATCTACACCCTTACCTTTGATGTGCGCAACAAAGAGAAAGTTTTTTCGGCAATAGCATCGCTACCGAAGCCATTTTCAGAAATCGATATTTTGATAAACAACGCCGGCAACGCCCACGGCCTCGACCCAATTGACGAAGGAAATAGCGACGACTGGGACGCAATGCTGGATATAAATGTGAAGGGCTTGCTATATGTGAGCAAAGCGATATTGCCAAAAATGCTGGAACGCAACAGCGGACACATTATCAACATTGGCAGCACCGCAGGCAAGGAAGTTTATCCTAAAGGCAACGTGTATTGCGCAAGTAAACACGCCGTAGATGCCATAAACCAAGGAATGCGATTGGATTTGAACGGAAAGGGAATAAAAGTGGGCGCCATAAATCCCGGATTGGTACAAACGGAATTTAGCGAAGTGCGTTTTAAAGGAGATAGTGAAAAAGCCGAAAAAGTGTATCAAGGCTACACCCCCTTAAAACCTGAGGATGTTGCGGATATTATTTGGTTCGCCGTAACCCGCCCGCCGCATGTGAATATTGCAGATTTGACTGTTATGTGTTTGGACCAGGCGAGTAGTACTATTGTTAATAAGGTTTAAAGTTGCAGGTTGCAGGTTTCAAGTTTTTAATATATCAAGAATTATGGCTAAAATAGAAAGATTTGAGGATTTAGAAATTTGGCAGTTGGCTAGAGAAATTTGTAAAGATATTTGGAACATAATTCAAAATTCCCCATTGCAAAAGGATTATAAACTTCGTGAACAAATCAATGGTGCATCGGGATCCATAATGGATAATATTTCCGAAGGTTTTGAAAGAGATGGAAATCGGGAGTTTATAAATTTTTTAAGTATTGCAAAGGCTTCCTGTGGCGAAACAAGATCACAATTATATCGTTGTTTGGATAGAAACCATATTGACGAGGAAACTTTCAAAAGAATTTCTGAAAAAGCCATTTTAAATAGTAGAAAGATTAAATCCTTTATGATTTACCTGAAAAACTCAGACAGAAAAGGTTCAAAATATGATTATAAAAAATAACTTTTAACCTGTAACCTGTAACCTGTAACCTGTAACCTGTAACCTGCAGCCTGCAACCTGCAACCTGCAACCTGCAACCTGCAACCTGCAACCTGCAACCTGCAACCTCGAGCGATGATCAACAAACGCCTATTAATCAAAAACCTCCTCGCCCATAACGACGAGAGCAGTTTTTATGATAAAAAGCGAAGAATTGATCTGGGCACCAAAGAAGGAAAGGCGAAATTTTTGAAACATATCTGCGCGCTCAGCAATAGCAATCCGGCAAACAATTCCTTTATCGTTATTGGGGTAGAAGACGAAACCAACGAGATTCGGGGCGTTGATTTTTTTGACGATAGCAAGTTGCAAAACCTGGTGAACGCCTATCTTACCAATGCGCCGCTCATTATATATGAAAATGTGGCCTTTCCAAATTTACCTGCCGATAAAGTGGTTGGGCTGGTTACCATTCGTCCCAATGGCAAGATTACTTCGCTTCGCCGAAACATTTGGAAATACTGGGGCGGCTCTATTTTTTTGCGCGACGGCAGCATCTCCATGCCCAAAAATTTTGATATTGAGATAAAGGATGTGAATTCCGAAATCGTAAAATCCATTGAAAACGCTGCCAAAAACAATATTGAACATACGCTGGATGGCGTGATAGATTTCATCAACCATCGCCACAAAGATTTGGAAAGCCACTACAAGGTCTTTAAGGAACAGTTTGTGGTGTGCTGGGCCGGAAACACCAAAAAAGTCAAGGACAGCATCTATTATTCGCGGGTAGATATCGAGTTGATCAACGAGCAGGTGCGGCTCTTCTATTCGGCGTTGGACGAGATCAGCATCAGCTTTACCGAAGATTATTTCAAGACCGTGGAATATGTGCATCTTGGGTTGAACGAACAATTTAAATACTATCCGCTGGAGGAAGTTACCATTCACTTTAAGGAAAACGGTTCCTATAATATCGATTCCGATTTGATTTTTGAACCGCCGCAGTTCAACAAAAAAACGCTTTATCATATTTATAATGCGAACAATGCCCTTTTGGAAAAGCTGAAAAAGAACATTCCGCTCTCCGCTTCCGAAGAAAAGGACCTGCGAAATCTGCCATCCACCTACCTTATTTGTTATTTAAACGATTTTGAGGATGCCAAGGAAAAATTGCAGGAGGCAAAGGAATTTTTACGGCAGTATGATGCCGAGGTCTATCAGCTTATAAAGGAATCTTTGCGCATTTTGCGGAAGGTGAGTTATAATTAATCCAATGTTAGACCTATTTTTATATCTTTAAACTGCAATTTTAAAATTTGAAACCATGGGCATTTTCGACACAATAAAGGAAAAACTGAGCAATGAATTTATCGACATCATCGAGTGGCTGGATTATACGCCGGACACTATCTGTCACCGCTTTGAGCGCTACCAAAACGAAATAAAAAACAACGCAAAGCTCATCGTTCGCGAAGGGCAAACCGCTGTTTTTATAAACGAAGGCCAATTGGCAGACGTTTTTAAGCCCGGAACCTATACGTTGAACACCCAAAACCTTCCTATTTTAACCACGTTGAAAGGTTGGAAATACGGTTTCGATAGTCCTTTTAAAGCTGAGGTTTATTTTGTGAACACCCATCTTTTTACCGATGAAAAATGGGGCACCAAAAACCCAATCACGTTGAGCGATGACCGTTTCGGTTTGGTTGAAATCCGTGCCTTCGGAACCTATGCCTACCGGATTAACGATGCCGGAAAATTCATCGTCGATATTGTTGGAACCGACAATAATTTCACCAATTTCGAAATAAACGAACATTTAAAAAGCCTTATCGCCACCCGATTTACCGATACTGTTGGCGAGGCTAAACTTCCCATAGAATTGTACGCGGCAAACACTACCGAGCTTTCCGAAACCTGCAGGGAAGTGATGCAACCGGAATTTAACAGCGTGGGAATTTCCTTGGAAAAATTCTTTATTGAAAACGTTTCCATGCCCGAAGACCTTAAAAAGGAAATCTTCGAATACAGCCGAATCGACAAGCTTGATTTAGACAAACTCACCAAATTCAAAACAGCAAAAGCCATTGAAGCTGCCGCTGCAAATGAAGGTGGAACAGCTGGAGCCGGAATGGGAATGGGAATGGGGTTCGTGCTCGCGCAACAAATGGGCGGAATGATGAACCCACAAATGGGCCAACAGCAAATGCAACAACATCCACAAGGCGGAATGATGCCGCCGCCAATGCCTGCCGCAGTCCAATATTTTTACGCCGCCAATGGCACACAGGCCGGTCCGGTGAGTTTTGAGCAATTGCAATCATTGTTCGCAAGCAGAACGGTGAACAAAGACACTTTAGTTTGGAAAGCCGGTTTGGCAGCATGGACTCCACTTCAGCAAATTGAGGAATTGAAATCGTTTTTGGGCGGAAATACCCCACCGCCGCTTCCACCGCAATAATTGCGAGTCGCGAAGCAATCTTTTTTCCTGCAAGGTTTTGCCGACGAAAGCGGCAACCTTGTAGGCATTAATTACCTTCAATTCCAATGGAAGAAATTTCACCCAAAAAATCTGAACTTAAAAAATCCTGCATCAATTGTGGCGCAGAGCTTACCTATGCGCCGGGAACAACCGAGCTGAAATGCGATTACTGCGGCCATACCGAAACGATTGCCCCTTCCGAAAATGGTTTTGAGGAATTGGAATTGAAACCCTACCTCGAAAAAATGGGCTCGCTAAAACACAGCGAGGAAATCACGATGCTCCATTGCAAAAATTGTGGCGCCAACCAGCATATCGAGGAAAATTACAAATCGCTTTCCTGCATTTATTGCGGCTCGCCCTTGATTATTGAAGATGCCTATAAAGAAGAATGGATACTTCCGGGCGCGGTTTTACCCTTTCAAATTGATCAAAAAAAGGCATTTCAAATTTTTAAAAAATGGGTCGATGGACTTTGGTTTGCGCCGAACAATTTAAAAAAAGCCGCCCTCGATCCCGAAAAAACACGAGGGCTTTACGCGCCCTATTGGACGTTTGATGCCCAACTTTATGCAGCTTACACGGGCCAGCGGGGCGAGTATTATTACGTAACCAAAACCGTGGGCAGCGGAAAAAACCAACGCACAGTCCAAGAGCGAAGGACGCGCTGGTATCCGGCCTCGGGAAGCGTTTCAGGCTTTGTGGACGACACTTTAATTAAAGCTTCGAATCAAAAAACGGGGATTATTCCGATGAATATAGCGCGGTGGAATTTAAAAATGCTGAAACCATTTGACAGTTCCTACCTTGCTGGTTTCGTTACCGAAAAATACACCATCCCGCTTTTGGAGGGGCACACGGAAAGTGAAAAAATTGCACGGCAAATTGCCGATTCGTGGGTGCGGCGCGACATTGGCGGCGACACCCAACAAGTGAACTCACTGCACGTTAAACTTACCGAGGAAACTTTTAAACATATCCTGCTTCCGGTGTACATCAGCACTTATAAATTCAAGGGAAAACGCTATAACTTTTTTGTGAACGGGCAGAGCGGCACTATTTGGGGTGAAAGGCCCTATTCATTTTGGAAAATATTCTTTTTTGTCCTCTCGATTCTTTGCGTAATTGGACTGATTTATTTATTTTCTAAATGATGAAAACAGTTGTAATCGGCGATATTCACGGAGGGTTTAGGGCATTGAAACAATTGCTTGAAACAGTAAATGTTCCGGAAGGCACACAATATATTTTTGTGGGCGATTACGTGGACGGCTGGAGCGAATCGGCCGAGGTGGTTTCGTATTTGTTAGATTTTTCGGCAAAAAATGATTGCATTTTCATTCGAGGAAATCACGATGAATTGCTTTATAAATATTTGAAATTTGGCGAAAAGAATCCAATGTGGCTCAGTCAGGGTGGGGAGAGCAGCGTGGAAAGCTATTCGAAAATTTCCGATGAGGAAAAGCAAAGGCACCTTCAATTTTTTGAAAATTTGGTGAACTATCACGTTGATTCCGAAAACAGACTCTTTGTTCACGCCGGTTTTACCAACCAGCACGGACCGCAGCACGAATATTATCCGAACCTCGTATATTGGGACCGCACCATTTGGGAAATGGCCTGCGCTATGGATTCCTCTATTTCCGAAGAGGATGATAAATACCCAAAACGCCTAAAACTTTTTAAGGAAATATTCATAGGCCACACGCCAGTAACCCGCGTTGGGTTTGACAAACCCACCAATTTCGCCAATATCTGGAATGTAGATACGGGCGCCGCTTTCAAAGGAAAAATCTCGATGCTCGATGTAGATTCAAAGGAAATTTGGCAGAGCGACCCAGTCTATCAATTATATCCGAACGAACGGGGCCGAAATTAGTTACCCTGCAAAACCCACTGTTTTTCGGATTTATGAGAAATTTATTACGGTTTCCGTCAGCCACTTCCTATCTTTGTAACCATTCCCTAACAGAAATCTTATGAAACTGAAGAACGTACGGCTGGAAGTGATGCAGACCGTTGAAAAAAAGATTGATAGCTACATCGATCAATATTTGATGCCCGTTGATGAAATTTGGCAGCCCAGCGATCTGTTGCCCAATTTTCAAGGTGAAAATTATATGGAAGAAGTGAAGCAGTTGCGGGAAGAAGCCACCGAACTGGGCTATGATTTTTGGGTGGTGTTGGTAGGCGATATGATTACCGAAGAAGCCCTGCCCACCTACGAAAGTTGGCTGATGGATATGGAGGGCGTGGACCAGCACGGCCGCAACGGCTGGAGCAAATGGATACGCCATTGGACGGGCGAGGAAAACCGCCACGGCGACCTTCTGAACAAATATTTATACCTTTCCGGAAGGGTAAACATGAAAGAAGTGGAGCGCACCACCCACCATTTGATTAACGATGGTTTTGAAGTGGGCACGGGCCGCGACCCTTATAGAAACTTTATTTATACCAGTTTTCAGGAATTGGCCACCAATATTTCGCATAATCGCGTAGGTAAAATCGCCAAAAAGAATGGAAACAAAATGCTCTCGCGTATGTGCAACATCATTGCCGGTGATGAAATGCGCCACCATTTGGCCTATCGCGAATTTGTAAAAACTATTTTTGAATACGACGCTAGCGAAATGATGCTCGCTTTTGCCGATATGATGCGCAAAAAAATCATTATGCCCGCCCAAAACCTGCGCCATTTGGGCGGCAAAATGGCCTCCGCCTTTGATGATTTCAGCAATGCCGCACAACGGTTGGGCGTTTACACCACCTTTGACTACATCGATATTCTCGAAAAACTGAACGCCCATTGGGAGATTTCAAAAATGAATGGCCTGACCGACGAGGCCGAAAAAGCCCGTGAATTCCTGCTCGGTTTTCCCGCCAGAATGCGCCGCATAGCCGAGCGGATCTCAAATCCGGCCGATACCAACCGGTTTGCTTTCGTAAACGGCAACGGTACTTTGTAAATAAAACCTCGAATAAAAAAAGACCTGACAGGTTTCAAAAACCTGTCAGGTCTTTTTTTTTGGTCGTCCAACACCTCCGATACGTAGAAGTTGTTAGGAGGTTTTATAAATCAAACTTAATGCCCTGCGCTAACGGCAATTCAGTAGTATAGTTAATGGTATTGGTCTGCCGGCGCATATACACTTTCCACGCATCGCTTCCGCTTTCGCGGCCACCTCCGGTTTCCTTTTCGCCACCAAAAGCACCGCCAATCTCGGCGCCACTGGTCCCAATGTTTACGTTAGCTATCCCGCAATCGCTTCCTGCGTGCGAAAGAAAACGTTCGGCCTCGCGAAGGTTGTTGGTCATTATGGCTGAGGAAAGCCCCTGCACAACGCCATTTTGAAGTTCGATGGCGTTTTCAACATCGCCGCTGTATTTCATTAAATACAATACGGGTGCAAAGGTTTCGTGCTGCACGATTTCAAAGCTATTTTCGGCTTCGGCAATGGCTGGTTTTACGTAGCAGCCGCTTTCATAGCCTTCACCTTCCAAAACGCCGCCTTCAACAATAATGTTTCCACCTTCTGCAACCACTTTTTCAAGGGCTTGGTTGTACATTTTCACGGCATCTTTGTCGATAAGTGGCCCAACGTGGTTTTTTTCATCCAACGGATTCCCGATGCGAAGTTGTTTATAGGCATCAACCACTGCGTCCTTCACTTTGTCATAAATACTTTCATGAATAATCAATCTTCGGGTTGAGGTGCAACGTTGTCCCGCAGTTCCCACAGCGCCAAAAACGGCTCCGATTACGGTCATTTTTATATCGGCATCTGGCGTAACGATAATTGCATTGTTTCCGCCAAGTTCCAGCAAGGATTTTCCAAGACGTGCAGCAACGGCCTGAGCAACTATTTTTCCCATTCTAATGGAACCGGTAGCTGACACCAAAGGTACGCGCTTGTCGTTGGTCATCATTTCGCCCACTTTATAATCGCCGTTGATTAGGCAGGAAATACCTTCGGGCAAATTGTTATCTGCAAAAACTTTCGCAGCTATTTTTTGGCAGGCTATTCCACAAAGCGGAGTTTTTTCGGAAGGTTTCCATACGCAAACATCGCCGCAAATCCACGCCAATGCTGTGTTCCAAGCCCAAACTGCTACGGGAAAGTTAAATGCTGAAATAATGCCAACAACCCCAAGCGGGTGATATTGCTCGTACATCCGGTGTCCGGGGCGTTCGCTGTGCATCGTCAAGCCGTGAAGCTGACGGGAAAGACCGACTGCAAAATCGCAGATGTCAATCATTTCCTGCACTTCTCCCAGCCCTTCTTGATAGCTTTTTCCCATTTCATAGGAAACCAATTTTCCGAGTGGTTTTTTCAGTCTTCGCAATTCTTCGCCAAATTGGCGCACGATTTCGCCGCGTTGTGGAGCGGGCTTCAGCCTCCAGTCTTTAAATGCCGAAGTGGCGCTTTGCATTACTTTTTCGTAATCTTCTTTGGAAGTGGTGCTCACTTTCGCAATAAGTTGGCCATCAACGGGTGAAAAAGATGAAATTTCTTCCCCGTTCGAAAACCATTCATTTCCAGTAGAAGTTCCTTGGTTTACGTCCTTAATTCCTAATTGTTCCAATGCTTCCTCGATACCGAAGCGAGTGGTTGTTGCTTGCATATAGTTATGATTTTTTATTCTGAAAATTTATGAAGCGCAAAGGTACACAATGCGCTGAAGAAAGGAAAGCGAAACAATATCGGTTTGGGAAATAAGCTGTTAATCCTTTGTGAAACGTGGATCGGCTTCCATTACCGTTCCGCATTTGTTACAAGTGCGCAGCTCTTTGCTTCCGTAGAAATGTTTGAAGTGTTTTAGGAAATCGGTTTCAATATTGCTTAAGGGGAAATAAACTTCATATAATTTGTTGTTGCAATTGTCGCAAAACCAGAGCAGGCCGTCTTTTCCATCAAGATCAACACGTTTTCTTTCAATGACCAAACCTATCGATCCGGCGCTCCGGCCGGGTGAGTGCGGCACTTTTGCCGGATGCAGATACATATCGCCCGGGCCGAGCTCCATCACTTTTTTTTCTCCATTTTCTTGAATGGCAACTTGAATATTTCCTTCCAATTGATAGAAAAGCTCTTCGGTTTCGTTGTAATGGTAATCCTTTCGGGCGTTTGGTCCGGCAACGATCATTACAATATAATCGTCGGACTCTACATAGAGATTTTTATTGCCTACGGGTGGTTTCAGCAATTCCCGATTTTCCTCTATCCATTTATTTAAATTGAAGGGTTTTTTAATAGCCATTGCCGTACTTTTAGGATGTATATCGTAAAAATACGGCAATTTGGACTAATAGAAAAGTGCAAGTGAGGTTTACTTTCTATAAAATAGTTGGGTAAAATAGCTTCGGCCTTTGGCGCATTTCAGCACGCCAAAACCAGTATGGGTGTAATTGCCCTCAATTATTTCGCGATGGCCGGGACTGTTTAGCCAAGCATTTACAACCGCTTCGGCAGTTTCATAGCCATAGGCCACGTTTTCGCCAACCACTTCAGCATTGTCGTGATATTTGATCCCTTCCGAACGATAACCGAAATTGTCGTGGTTTATCTGCTCTTTTTCGATCATATATTCGGTATGGTCCACCGCAAAAGCAGAGGCATATTGGGTATCCATCTTGAGAGCCGAAAGACCCAATGACGCACGGTGGTCGTTGATCAAACTTAAAATTTCTGAAGACATTTGGCTGTCATTGCGTTGGGCGAGCGATAAATCGATATCGAATTTGGCGGCTTCAACTTCAACGGAATCCTCTTTGGAACAAGAGGTAATCACTAGGCATAGCAATGCCATTGCAAGTAGGTTGCTTTTTAGTAGGTGCATAATTTGGGGCGACACCAGATTTGGGGCTTGATGTCATTTCAAATATATAAAAAAATATTTATAAAATGCACTTTAACGAATAAATCGTGCACTTTATCGGATTATTGTTGAAAATTTTAGTTTTCAGAAATAATTAAAATTACGCAATATGCCGTAAACAGTATATTTCACGTATATTAGAGTTACTATTAAAACTATCACTATGGTTAAAATTTTAACATATTTCACACTTATTTTTCTATTGATTGGATGTAAAAAGGAAGGAAAAACCCAATTTGAAATGGAAAAAAATCCAAAAAATACCGTTCAAAAAGAGGGTAATTTTGGAATTGTCATCCACGGAGGGGCCGGGACTATTTTGAAGGAAAATATGAGCGATTCCTTGGAAGCGGCCTATAAAGCTAAGCTAAAAGAAGCTATTTCGGCAGGATACGAAATTCTGAAAAATGGGGGCACTTCCTTAGATGCTGTCACAGAAACCATAAATGTCATGGAGGATTCACCATTATTCAATGCGGGGAAAGGTGCCGTATTTACCCACGAGGGCTCCAACGAGCTGGATGCGTCAATCATGGATGGAGCTACGCTTAATGCGGGAGCGGTGGCAGGTGTGAAACACATCAAAAACCCGATCGATTTAGCCCGAGATGTCATGCAGAATAGCGAACACGTTATGCTTTACGGCGCCGGCGCGGAAGAATTTGCAAAAGGGTTGGGTTATAAAATGATGGATACTTCTTATTTCTACACCCAAAATAGATATGAGTCTTTGCAAAAAGTTTTGGAAAAGGAAAAAATTAAAAATGAAAAGAAAGTTTCTTTTAAAGATTCCTATATAAAAAACTCAAAATTCGGAACCGTGGGTTGTGCGGCCTTGGACAAGCGCGGAAACCTTGCCGCTGGAACCTCAACGGGCGGAATGACCAACAAACGCTGGAACCGTATTGGCGATGCACCGATTATCGGAGCTGGAACCTATGCCAATAATAATACTTGCGCCGTTTCATCGACGGGTTGGGGTGAATATTTTATCCGCGCGGTTGTTGCTTATGATATTTCCGCTTTAATGGAATATAAAGGAATGAGCTTGCAAGCTGCGGCAAGAGAAGTAATTCAGAAAAAAATTCCGGCCCTTGGCGGCGATGGAGGAATTGTGGCAATTGATAAAGATGGAAATGTTGCGATGGAATTCAATACTGCCGGAATGTATCGCGCCACTATGAATTCAAAGGGAGAATTAAAAATTGGGATCTATAAAAAAGAAGAGTAATTTGGGCTAAAGCCCTTTTTTCTGTTTGCTATTTTATCCCGCAGCTAAAGCTGCGGGCAATTCTGGGCTATTTTTCAAAATTTATTTTGAATTGCCCCGGGCTTCAGCCCAGGGACTATAAATGAAATGGATTAATATAAATTTTGGGCTTTAGCCCAACAAAAGCTATGTCATTCACAAAAGTTTATATTCATTATGTCTGGAGCACTAAAAACAGACAGCCTTTTCTGTCAACCTTGGAAATAAGGCAAAAGTTGTGGGAGCATATTCGCCAAAATGCAAAAGAGAAGGGTATATTTCTATTAAGAGTCAATGGTTATAAAGACCACTGCCATTGTTTGGTTTCTTTGGGAAAAGAGCAGGCCATCCATGACGTGGCGCGAATGATGAAAGGGGAATCGTCCCATTGGATAAATAAGGGAAATATTCTAGGAAATGAAAAAATAAAATTTCAATGGCAGAATGATTATTATGCAGTTTCTGTTGGTGAATCTATTTTGGATCGGGTTAAAAAATATATCGATAATCAGGAAGCCCATCACCATAAAAAAACATTTCAGGAGGAATATAATGAATTCATTGAAAAATATGGATTTGGGAAATAGATAAGTCTGGACAATTTGGGCTAAAGCCCTTATTTCTGTTTGCTATTTTATCCCGCAGCTAAAGCTGCGGGCAATTCTGGTCTGTTTTTCAAAATTTATTTTGAATTGCCCTGGGCTTCAGCCCAATTGTTGAAATTGCCCTGGGCTTCAGCCCAGGGAATATAGAGATTGAAAATAATTCAGGGCTTTAGCCCAACCAACAATCCCAATATTGCAGAATCATCCTTTTTCCCATACATTTAATTTTCCAAAAAACATCCTTATGAAGCCCTTCTACCGTATTCTTTTTTTCGTTTTTCTTGCTACCATTTCTTCCTGCAAGGACAAAAGCAAACATTCCGAAACCGACAATCTTTTCAAATTCAAGGAATATATTTCCAGCCATACTTACGGAAACCAGTCCATTACCACCGACATTCGCGTGGAACTTGCAAAACCGTTGGAACAATTTGAGCTGACACAGGAACTTGCTACTGATGAGTATCTAAAAATTTCGCCTTCAACCCAAGGAAAATTAATTATCGAGAACGGCAAAACCTTGATTTTTCAACCTTCGGAATATTTAAAACCAAACACCGAATATACGGTAACGGTAAAGCTAAACAAGCTTTATGAAGACATTGCGAAGGATTTTAAAACCTACACGTTCAGTTTTCATACCATTACTCCAAATTTCAAGCTAGATCTGGGCAATCTTCAAAGCTACAGCAAACAGTGGCAATATGTGGAGGCCGCTGTTGAAGCCTCGGATGTTATTTCCTTGGAAAAAGCGAAGCAGCTCGTTTCCGTTTCGCAGGATGGTAAAAATTTAAAATTAAAATGGCCCGCCGAAGCCGCCGATGCGAATTATTTCAATTTTACCATCGACAGCATTGCCCGAAAAACCACCGATTCCAAAATTCTTATAAAATGGGATGGCAAGCCAATTGGTGCCGAAAACAAGGGCGAAAATACCTTCGCCATTCCCGGACAGAATAATTTTACCATTGTGGATATCCGCAGCACCGCCTCGCCCAATGCGGTGTTGAGCATCAATTTTTCCGATCCGTTGTTGGAAACCCAGGATTTTGCCGGTTTAGTGGCTATTGAAAATACCAACGATCTGCGTTATGAAGTAAATGGAAATGTGTTGAACGTCTATCCGCCAAACCGCGTGGTGGGCGACGTAAAGGTTACCGTTTTCACGGGAATCAAGAACACGGAAGGCTTCGGCTTGAAAAAGGAATTTTCAGAATTGGTTTCCTTTGAACAGTTAAAACCGGCCGTACGGATGGTTTCAAAAGGGGTAATTCTTCCGAATTCGGCATCAACGCCCGTTTATTTTGAAGCGGTCAATCTTTCAAAAGTGGATGTGCGCGTCATAAAAATTTATGAAAGCAATGTGCTGCAATTCCTACAAAATTATAATTTGAACGATCCCAGTATTTACGATATCAGGCGCGTGGGCAGAAGAATAGCCAAAAAAACCATCGAACTAAAAAACGACGGTCTGGGAAACAATGGAAGTTGGAAAGCCTACGGCATCAATCTTTCGGAATATTTTAAGGCTGATCCGGGCGCGATCTATCAACTCGAATTCAGCTTTAAAAAGGATTATATAATTTATGATTGTGCCGAAACTACTTCCGAAGAAGAAAATACCGAGGAAAACGAAGACGAATATTACGATGATTATTACGAAGAAGACCCATATTACGCCAGCGATTCATCGGAAGACGAGGAAATCCGCGAGGAGCGCTATTGGGACAATGAAATTTACAGTTGGAGGAATTTCAACTACAATTGGGAGCAGCGCGACAACCCGTGCCACCCGGCATATTTCAATGAAGACAGGATTGTAACTGCAAATATTCTTGGCTCCGATTTGGGCTTGATTGTAAAAAAGGGAAACAACCGTTCCTTTCATTTTTTTGCCACCAATCTTATATCCACAAAACCAGAGGGCGGCGTAAAGGTCAAACTTTTCAATTATCAGCAACAATTGATTGAAACCGTAACCACCGATTCCGATGGTCGATCTGTTTTTGATAGCGATAAAAATGCGGCTTTCGCAGTAGCCCAAAAGGGAAACAATTTCGCTTACGTTAAATTGGAAGACGGAAATTCCCTGTCGATGAGCAATTTCGACATTTCGGGGAAGGAGCTTCAACAGGGTTTAAAAGGTTATACCTATACCGAACGCGGCGTGTATCGCCCCGGCGACAGCATTCACTTAACATTCGTGCTCAACGACAACGCCAACCCACTCCCAAAAAATCATCCCGTTACCCTTTCCGTAACCGACGCCCGCGGAAAACTTGTGCAAAGAACAGTTTTAAATTCGAGTGATTCCCCCCTTCGGGGAGTGCAGGGGGGATTTTATTATTTCCCGATCGCTACCGACCCATCTGCCCCAACGGGAAATTGGAATGCAACAGTGACCGTTGGTGGCGCCCAGTTTTCGCACACTTTAAAAGTTGCGACAATCAAACCGAACCGTTTAAAAATAAAACTCGATTTTGAAGATGAAATTCTCGATGCCACCAAACCCGTAAAAGGAACGGCAAGCGCCATGTGGCTTCACGGCTCGCCTGCGCGGAATTTAAAGATTGATATGACAGCCACGCTTCGAGCCAGCAATTCCGCTTTTCCAAAGTTTCCGAAATACAATTTCATCGACCCAATCCGGAAATTTGATGAGGTGGAAATCCCCGTTTTGGATGCGCAACTTTCTTCGGAAGGAAGCACTTCTTTCAGCCAAAATCTGGAAGTTGGAAAGAACGCGCCCGGAATGTTGAAAGCTACTTTTTTAACGAAAGTGTACGAAGGCGGTGGCGATTTCTCCATGGATATTTTTTCAAAGGATTTGGCGCCGTTCTCACATTTTGTCGGTTTAATATCACCCGAAGCTGGGCGTTATGGTTCTTATTTTACAGATGAAAACACAACTTTCCAGGTTGTTTCAGTAGATGCGCAGGGGAAGGCAGCCGCCAATCGCGAGCTGGAAGTGAAAGTGTTCGAAATTGAATGGCGTTGGTGGTGGAACCGAGGTTCGGACAATCTTTCAACCTATGAAAATTCAACCGTGCACCGTCCCGTAAAAGATTTCACTGTAAAAACCGATGGTAGCGGAAAGGGAAATTTCACCATCAATATTCCCGAAGAGGAAGGCGGACGCTATTTAATCCGAGTAATCGATAAACAATCCGGACACGCAACCGGGCGCATAACATATTTCTACAGAAATTGGTGGCAACGCCCAAAGGACGGCGATGCGGAAAGCGCGCGCATGTTGCTCTTTTCAGCAGATAAGGAAAAATACAATGTGGGCGAGGAAGCGTTTATCACCTTTCCTTCGGGAAGCGACGGCCACGCGCTGATTAGCGTTGAAAACGGCACCGAGGTTTTGGCAACGCATTGGATTGAAACCAAAAAAGGTGAAACCAAAGCTGCGATAAAAATTACAAAGGAAATGGCGCCGAATATTTATGTGAATATTTCGCTGCTGCAACCGCATAGCCAAACGAAAAACGATTTGCCAATAAGGCTTTACGGCGTTATTCCGCTTTCTGTGGAAGACCCTTCAACGGTGCTTCACCCAAAAATCACGATGCCGGAAGTTTTAAAACCGGAGAAGCAATTCACCGTAAAAGTTTCCGAAGAAAAAGGGAAGGCCATGACCTATACGTTGGCGGTTGTTGATGAAGGTTTGCTAGATTTAACCCGCTTCGCCACGCCCGATATCCACGAGGCTTTTTACAGTCGAGAGGCTTTGGGCGTAAAAACTTTTGATATGTATGATTACGTGATTGGCGCCTATTCCGGCAGTGTGGATAACATTTACGCAATCGGTGGTGGCGATGCGGCTTTGGGTGCAAAAAACCGAAAAGCCGACAGATTTAAACCCGTGGTAAAATACCTCGGTCCATTTGAACTCGCCGCAGGAAAAACCGCAACCCACACTATTTTGATGCCGAATTATGTGGGCTCCGTGCGGACGATGGTTATTGCGGGCGATAAAACGAAAAGCGCCTACGGCAGTGTCGATAAAACCACGCCCGTCCGTACGCCTTTGATGGTGCTGGCCTCGCTTCCGCGGAAATTATCGCCGGGCGAAACGGTTACACTTCCTGTTACCGTTTTTGCAATGGAAAACAAAGTGAAAACCGGCACGATTACTGTAAAAACAGGCGATGCATTGAAACCGAAAAACGGTGCTTCAAAAACTGTTTCTTTTAACAGTCCGGGCGAACAGATTGTGAATTTCGAATTCGAAGTGCTTCCAACGAAGGAATTCCAAACCATTGAAGTAACCGCTTCCGGAAACGGCGAAAAAGCGAGCTACAAAGTGGAAATTGACGTGGAAAATCCGAACCCGATTTCCCAAAAATCCACAAATTATACGTTGGACGGCAACGCTTCGCAGACCATCAATTTTGAAACTTTTGGCGTTCCGGGAAGCAATGCCGCGATGCTTGAATTTTCAACCTTGCCACCGATGGATTTTGGCAAACGAATGGAATTTTTAATCCATTATCCCTACGGATGTTTGGAACAGACTACTTCTTCGGCATTTCCGCAATTGTATTTGGCGGATGTTTTCGACATAACTTTTGATAAAAAGAAGGAAATTGAGAAAAATGTAAAAGCTGCAATTGAGCGTTTGGGAAGATTCCAAACCGCAAACGGCGGCCTTGCCTATTGGCCGGGCGAACGCGAGGCCGATGAATGGGCGACCAATTATGCCGGGCATTTTATGCTGGAAGCGAAGCAAAAAGGATACGCGCTGCCAATAAGTTTTATGAGCAATTGGTTGCTATACCAGCAAAACACGGCGCGCCAATGGCGAAACAGTTATAAGGTTTACAATTCAAGTTTGACGCAGGCTTACAGACTTTATACCTTGGCGTTGGCCGGAAAACCGGAGCTCGCCGCAATGAACCGCCTTCGCGAAAGCAAAGAATTGAGCAACGATGCCAAATGGCGATTGGCAGCGGCATACGCTTTGGCTGGCAAAAAAGAAGTTGCACTACAAATTGCACAAACGGCCAACATCAATTTCGTGCCACAGAAATACGATTATTATACCTACGGTTCGCCTTTTAGAAATAGGGCGATGGCTTTGGAAACGTTGGTGCTTTTGGGAGATTCGAAACAACGTGATTTGGCAATTTCCGTGGCGAAAGATTTGTCTTCCGGAAATTGGTACAGCACTCAGGAAACTTCGTATGCATTGATGGCAATGGCAAAAATGGTTGCCAAAAACGGCGGAAAGGCGATGGAACTTACCTTTACAAATGCCGGAAAAACGGTTGAAGTAAAAACCGACAGAGCCATTGCACAGCGCGACATTTCGTTTGTAATGGGAAGCAATTCTGTTTCTGTAACCAACAAAAAAGTTAATGTGGTTTACGTTACGCTTTCACAACGCGGAAAGTTGCCTTTAGGAAATGAACTCGCCGAAAGACGCAATCTTTCCATAAAATCTGAATATTTGGGAGGGGATGGAAAACCGATAGATGTAACAAAATTGCGACAGGGAACTGAAATCATCGCGAAAGTAAGTGTTACCAACACTTCCAACAATTGGATTAACAACGTGGCCTTGGCAAAAATCTTCCCGAGCAGTTGGGAGATTGTAAACACCAGTTTCTCAGAATTGGGCGGTGGCGCAAGTGGAAACGCACGTTATACAGACATTCGCGATGACAGGGTGAATTTCTTTTTTGATTTAAACGCAGGGGAAACCAGAACTTTTAGCGTAAAATTGAACGCTTCCTATTTGGGAACGTATTATTTACCGGGAACGCAGGTTGAGGCGATGTATGACAATTCGTATTATGCGCGGAATAAGGGAATGTGGGTAACGATTGAACAGTAATTTTAGAACGCAATTATATAATGCTGAAATTTAAAAACAATAGGCAATGAGATTACTATTCATACTACCATTTATATTCAGTTGCTCTGTAAATAAAAAATCTGAATGCAATTATATTACAGATTACTATCAAACAATTTATATAGCAGATTACGAATTTGAAACTAAAAATTATCCTAAAGCATTTGACCTTTATCAAATTGCATTTAATTCTTGTGAGCCAATAACAACCATAGGTTATAATGAAATTGAGAATTTTGCTGAAACTACTGCGATTCTAAAAAAGTACGAAATGACCTATGAGTTATTGAAAAAGTCAATTCTGGGGGGATCAGAATTAATAAGATTCAAAAATAATTCAAATTTTGAGGGATTTTTTTCTTCACATTATGGTGCTCAATTAATGAATGAATATGACTCTTTAAATAAACAATTTATGGATAATGTTGATTTAAAGTTGAGAGAGGAAATAATGTTTATGTGTTTTGCCGATCAAGGGGTCAGGAATCAAGTTCCTGAAATAGATTGGGAAAAAGTTGACAGCGTTGACAAACTGCATGAAAAAAGATTAATCGAACTTTTTGAAAATAAAGGCTTTCCCAATGTAGAAATGATTGGTTCGATTATGCTAGATCACGCTCAAGTTGATGTTGGGATATTATTACTGCATACAGACGATAGTATACGTTTGAATTATTTTGTACCGAAGGTCAAAGAGTTTGTAAGGAAAGGTAAGGCTTCACCATATTATGTGGGTGCTATGATGGATCAATATTATTTTTACCATAAAAAACCTCAAATTTATGGAACTATTAGAGGGGTAGAAATGATTGATGATTTGAAAAAAGTAAATAACAATAGAATTTCAATTGGGTTAGCACCATTGGAATTACAACGAAAAAAGGATAGTCTAATTAAAATTAGATATGGATTATAGAAAGGTGTAGAATTATGTGGGTTTATGACTAATAAAATCATTTTTTTAAAAAACCACAAAATAAAACTAAGCCTTCTGGTGATTTTATTTTTAGTCTGGCTCTTCTGCCTCCCCTCGCCATTATTCAACGTTCCAACCGCGACAGTTGTAGAAAGTAGTAGTGGCGAAATGCTGGGCGCACGAATTGCAGACGACGGTCAATGGCGATTTCCAAAAATGGATTCCGTGCCGGAACGGTTTGAAAAATGCATTCTCTATTTTGAGGATGAGCATTTTTATTGGCATCCAGGCTTTAATCCAATTTCAATTTCAAAAGCACTTTGGAATAATGTCACTACCGATTCCCGCCGCGGTGGGAGTACGATCACACAGCAAGTAATCCGTCTTTCCCGAAAAAATAAGGGAAGGACTTATTTTGAAAAATTAATTGAAATTTTTCAAGCCACGCGTTTGGAAGCAGGTTTTAAAAAGAAATCGATTTTGAATTTATATGCTTCGTATGCGCCTTTCGGTGGAAATGTGGTTGGACTTGAAACGGCTTCATGGCGCTATTTTGGAATTCCGGCCAGCGAATTGAGTTGGGGGCAATCGGCCGCTCTTGCAGTGCTTCCCAATGCGCCGGCCTTAATTTTTCCCGGAAAGAATGAAGCAATTTTAAAGAAGAAAAGAGATGCTTTATTGTTGAAACTTTTTCAAAATGAAGTGATTGATAAAACCACGTATGAATTGGCTTTGGAGGAAAACCTGCCCGGAAAACCTTTGCCGTTGCCCGAAATTGCACCGCATTTAACCGAAAAAATCCGTCGCGAACATTCCGGTAAGCGCTTGGAAACCACCATCGATTTTTCGCTTCAACAGAAAGTGAACCATATTGTAAAAGAACAAAATTATCAATTGGCGCAAAACCAAATCCACAACCTCGCCGTTTTGGTTTTGGATGTAAACACACGCGAAGTTTTGGCGTATGTTGGCAATTCGCCAACTACCCCAGAACATAATAATTTTGTGGATGTCATTGAAAGACCGCGAAGCACGGGCAGCATTTTAAAGCCATTTCTTTTTACCTCAATGCTCGATGCGGGCGAAATGCTTCCTAATACTTTGGTAGCCGATATTCCCACTTCGGTGAATGGCTATGTGCCCGAAAATTTCGATAAACAATTCAACGGCGCAGTTCCGGCCAGTGTGGCGCTTTCGCGTTCGCTGAACATTCCCGCAGTGCGGATGTTGGAGGATTTTGGGCTGCAACGGTTTTATAATATTTTAAAGAAAACCAATCAAAAAGAAATCGATAAACCTGCAGATTATTATGGCCTTTCATTAATTCTCGGCGGTGCGGAAAGCAGTCTTTGGGATATAACGAAAGCTTATGCGGGAATGGCTTCCACCTTAAATTTCTTCAATAATTCTTCCAGCGAATATCGAAAAAATGAATTTGTGGACCCTGTTTATGTGAAAGATCACGAAGAAATATCCTTCGGGGAAATTCAACAAAAATCCTCTGTTTGGAATGCCGGAGCCATTTATGAAACCTTTGACGCGATGCAAAAAGTGAACCGTCCGAGTGGCGAGGAAAACTGGGAGTTTTTCACAAGCAGTCAGCCGCTTGCTTGGAAAACCGGAACGAGCTATGGCTTTAAGGATGCGTGGGCCGTTGGCGTTACGCCGAAATATGCAATCGGCGTGTGGGTGGGAAATGCCGATGGCGAAGGCCGCCCGGGATTGACGGGAATTCAAGCTGCGGCGCCGGTTTTGTTTGATGTTTTAAATGTTTTGCCGCAATCCAAATGGTTTAAAATTCCTTATGATGAATTGGTTGAGGTTGAAATCTGCCCGAAAAGTGGCCATCTCGCTGGACTTTTTTGCGAGGAGACTAAAACGGAATGGATTCCAAAAAACGGAACACGAACTGAAGCTTGTCCGTACCATCAAACTGTATTTCTAAATGCTTCGGAAAATTTTCGGGTGAATTCTTCGTGTTATCCGCTTTCGGAAATGGTTCAAAAAAACTTGTTTGTATTGCCACCGGTGATGGAATATTATTATGCACAACTTCATCCTGAATATAAAATTCTTCCACCTTTTGCACCCGGCTGTTTACAGGAAGGCGAAAAGTTGATGGCTTTTATTTATCCGAAAAGGAATGAAACCGTTTTGCTTCCGAAGAATTTTGATGAAAATGTAAACGAAGTAATTTTTAAGTTGGCCCACCGCTCGCCCGAAACTACCGTTTTTTGGTATTTGGATTCAAAATATATCGGCAAGACCGAAACCTTTCACGAGTTGGCCCTTTCGCCAAAACCGGGAAAATACCTTCTAACCGCTGTGGATAGCGAGGGAAATGAGCTGAAAGAGAAAATTGAAATTAGAACTCTTCAGTAAAAAATACTTAGGACAAAAGGACATAAGACGTAGGACAAAATGGATTTGTTTACGAGCAAACCTATTTTTGATACTACCTCTTATGTCCTTTTTTAAAATTATTGTTTAACGAAACGCAATACCTGCGAACGCTTTTAAATTTTCTGAATTTTAAAAGGAAGGAGGCCATTTAGATTATTTTTCCTCATAGAAAATTTCGCTTTAAAAGTCGGCCTGTAAAAGGGTTTTAAACTTTTAACATTATTTTATAATATGATTGGTTCGGATTAAACCGAACTAAACGTAGATTTGCACTCTCAAAATTCAATGTTTTGGAAAAAAGAAATAAGTTAATAGAAAAATTGGGCTGCCATATAGAGCATCGGGAACAAATGGCGCCTTTGGCAGCGCGCATTTTAGCAACCCTTATTTTATCGGGCCACAAAGGAACCACCTTTGAAACTTTGGTGGAGAAACTTTGCGCCAGCAAGAGTACCATCTCTACCCACCTTTCGGTTTTGCAGGCAGCCAATAGAATTACCTACCATACCAAGCCCGGCGACCGGAAAAAATATTTTACACTGATTCCGGACGCGATGATCAAATCCATGAACGATATGTTGAAAAATTGGCAGGTTGAACGCGAGCTCCATTTGGAGGTTATGGATTATAAAAAAAGCATTAACGAGGCCTTGCCGGATAATTCCGAAGAAAGATTTGATTTGGACTTCCACGCAGACTATCTGGCATTTTTGAATTATAACATCAACTCCCTTCAAAATCTAAAAGAAAAATTAAGTAAGAAAAACAAAAATCACTAATCAACTTTATATGAAAAATAGACTCAAAATAGCATCACTTTTTGTTTGCGGCTCACTGTTGGTTTTCAGTAGCTGTGGCGATAGTAAGAACCCACAGGCCCCTATGGCCGGACCGCAGACGCCCACACTTCCCGTGGTTTCCGTTCCCACCAAAACGGTCACCGCATATACCACTTATCCTGCAAGTATTGAAGGGATTGTGAACAGTCAGGTAAATGCAAAAATTTCGGGGTATATAACCGATGTTTTGGTGGATGAAGGCCAAAAGGTAAAGAAGGGCCAAACGCTTTTCCGTTTGGAAACCCAAACCCTGAGCCAAGACGCCGCGGCTGCCCGTGCCAATGTTAACGCTGCACAAGTTGAGGTTGATAAACTAAAGCCTTTGGTTGAAAAGAACATTATCAGCAATGTGCAACTGGAAACCGCAAAGGCAAAATTGCAACAGGCCAAAAGTTCCTATAACAGTATTGCCGCCAATATAGACTACGGAAACATTAAAAGCCCGGTGGACGGGTATGTGGGTTCCATAAATCTTCGGAAAGGTGCATTGGTGAGTCCATCATCGCAAGTTCCGATGACCACTGTTTCAGACATTAGCAAAGTGTATGCGTATTTCTCGATGAATGAAAAAGAGTATTTGGATTTTATTCAGAACGCGGAAGGAAAAACCATCGAGGAAAAAATTAATAAACTGCCCAAAGTAAGATTGGTACTCGCCAACGGAAGCCTTTATGAAGAAGAGGGCACTATTGAAACCATCAATTCACAGGTTAATGCCAATACCGGTTCGGTTTCCTTTCGGGCTGTTTTCGACAATCCTTCCCGCATTTTGACAAACGGAAATAGTGGAAAAATCCAGGTTCCTAAAGTATATACGGATGCTTTGGTCGTTCCGCAGGAAGCCACCTATGAGCAACAAGGCAGTATTTATGTTTATAAAGTAGCCGAGGATGGAATGGCAACTTCAACCAAAATTGAAACAACTGCAGAGGTTGAAAACCTTTACGTAGTAGCTTCCGGCTTGAAGAAAGGCGATAAAATTGTTGCCAAAGGCGCCAATAAGCTGCGTGGCAATTCCAAAATAAATCCGCAGGAAATGCCTTTTGACAGTATTGCCAAACCGATTGAAAAAGTTTTCCGATAACCGTTTAAGAAAAACCAATCATGTTAAAAACATTCATTAATAGACCCGTACTTTCTACGGTTATCTCTATAATTATCGTGATTTTGGGAATATTGGGGCTAAGCGCACTGCCAATAACCCAATATCCAGACATTGCTCCGCCAACCATTCAAGTGAATGCAACTTATCCGGGAGCGAACGCCGAAACCATTCTTGAAAGCGTTATTATTCCACTGGAAGAGCAGATAAACGGGGTGGAAGGAATGACCTATCTAACTTCCACCGCCACCAACAACGGCACGGCTTCCATCAGCGTGTTTTTTGATCAGGACGTAGATCCGGACATTGCCGCAGTTAACGTGCAGAACAGGGTAGCGCGTGCCAATTCGCTTTTGCCACAGGCGGTGCTTCAAACGGGGGTAACCACTTCCAAACAGCAAACCAGTGCGCTGATGTTTCTATCTTTTTACAGCACCAACCCCGATTATGACGATACCTTTCTTCAGAATTATTTAAAAATAAACGTCATTCCCGAACTTCAAAGGGTAAACGGTGTGGGTGATGTGAGCGTTTTCGGCGGGAAGGATTATTCCATGCGCATTTGGCTAAACCCACAAAAACTGGCCGCTTACGGATTGATGCCTTCAGACGTTGTGGCAGCATTAAAGGAACAAAGTTTGGAAGCCGCTGCCGGTGCACTGGGCGAGAACAATGGAGAAGCGTTTTCCTATACCATTAAATATCCCGGCCGCTACAAAACCGAACAGGAATACAGCGATATTGTAATCAAAGCTTTGGGCAATGGCGAATTTTTAAGGCTCAGCGATGTGGCCCAAATTGAACTGGGCGCACAATCCTATGCCGGGGGTTCGGTAACCAACGGATATCCAGCCGTAAATATGGGAATTTTCCAGACCAAGGGTTCCAATGCACAGGAAATTATTGATGCCATAAAGGTTGAATTAGAGAATGTGGAGCAAAACCTTCCCGAAGGAATTACCTATTATATTCCCTATGACACGAACAATTTCTTAAATGCTTCCATCGAAAAAGTGGTGAGCACTTTGGTGGAAGCCTTTCTATTGGTTTTCTTGGTTGTTTTCGTTTTCCTGCAGGACTTCCGATCTACCTTAATTCCGGCCATTGCCGTTCCGGTTTCCATTATTGGTACCTTTTTCTTTTTGAATCTCTTTGGCTATTCCATCAACCTTCTGACGCTTTTCGCATTGGTATTGGCTATTGGAATTGTGGTCGATGATGCCATCGTGGTGGTGGAGGCCGTCCATTCCAAGATTGACGAAGGCGAAAAAAGTCCGAAAAAGGCCTCGCTCAAAGCGATGCACGAAATTTCCGGGGCCATTATTTCCATTACCTTGGTGATGTCTGCCGTGTTTATTCCAGTAACATTTATCAAAGGGCCAACGGGAGTTTTTTATGAGCAATTCGGCGTGACACTGATTGTGGCAATTATTATTTCCGCGGTAAACGCCTTAACCCTAACACCGGCGTTGAGTGCCCTATTTTTAAAAGGCCACGAGGAAAAACAGAACAGCAAAAAACCCGGATTTATTCAGAAATTCTTTAATGGTTTCAACCGCGGTTTTAAGGCGACCGTAAACCGATACGGAAGATCGGTCCATTTTCTGTACCGACAAAAATGGATTACCGCCCTTGTTTTGATACTGGCCGTTTTGGGCATTTGGTGGTCGTCCTCGGTCACTAAAACCGGCTTTGTGCCCGACGAGGATCGGGGGATTGTGTTTATGAATATGGAACTTCCCGCAGGCTCGTCCATTGACCGGACCCACGAAGTGAACCAAATTCTCTATTCAAAAATTAAAAACCTTCCCGGTGTGCAGGGTGTTTCCGTTATTGACGGAAGAAGTTTGATCAGCGGTGCCGGAAGCAATTACGGACTTGGATTTATTCGGCTTGACGATTGGAAAGATAGAGAAGACGAATCGCTTTCCGTGCAGGCAATTACGGGCAAGCTCTTCGGAATTGCCGCGCAAATTCCCGAGGCACAGATTATTTTCTTCTCGCCGCCAAGTATTCCCGGTTTCGGAAACTCGGCCGGTGCGGAACTGAATTTGCTGGACCGATCCGGCGGAAGCTTTACCGATTTGGACCAAACCAATCAGGAATTTATAGCAAAATTGACCCAGCGGCCTGAAATCCAATATGCCCAATCCTCCTTCAATACGCGTTATCCGCAGTATGAAATGACGCTGAATGTGCCCTTGGCCAAAGAAATGGGCGTTTCGGTGCAGACAATTTTCAACACTTTGCAGGGATATATAGGAAGTATTTTCGCAGCAGATTTTTCCCGCTTCGGAAAACAATATCGCGTCTATGTGCAAGCCCTGCCCGAGGATAGGGCCACCGAAAACGATTTGAACAATATGTACGTGCGCACCGCCAGTGGCGAAATGACGCCAATTACGCAGTTCGTTACTTTGAAAAGGGTTTATGGCCCACAATCGGTAACGCGTTTCAATTTGTTCAACTCCACAAAAATTACCGCTGCACCCGCGCCCGGATTCAGTTCCGGCGACGTTATTGCCGCCGTGGAAGAGGTGAGCAAAACTTTGCCGAGCAACTTTGACATTGCTTACTCTGGTTTAACGTTGGAAGAAAAAAGCGCAGGAAACCAAACCACTACCATTTTCATTTTGTCGTTGGTGTTTGTGTACTTTTTGTTGGCCGCCCAATACGAAAGCTATTTGCTGCCATTCTCGGTGCTGTTTTCATTGCCGGTGGGAGTTTTCGGGGCCTATTTCACCACACAGATCATGGGCTTGCAAAACAACATTTATTTCCAAATTGCGCTAATAATGCTCATTGGATTATTGGCCAAGAATGCAATTCTAATTGTTGAATTTGCGCTACAGCGCAGAAAACACGGGGAGTCGATTTTGGACGCGGCAATTGATGGTGCCGAAGCCCGTCTGCGCCCCATTTTGATGACCTCCTTTGCCTTTATTTTAGGATTGATGCCTCTGGTGCTTTCCAGCGGAGTGGGCGCCGCCGGAAACCGATCCATCGGTACGGGAGCCGTGGGTGGATTATTGATAGGAACCATTTTAGGGGTGTTTGTAATTCCTATTCTGTTTATCCTTTTCCAATGGTTGCAGGAAAAGATTACCGGCGCACCGACTGAAAATTTAGAAATTATTGAAGAAAACAATTCTTATGAAAAAGAATAGCATCTATAAAATTTTGGTATTGGCAAGCTTGCCATTTCTGCTGGTTTCCTGCTTTGCCGCAAAGGATTACGAACGGCCTCAAGTGGTAAACGAAGCAAATTACCGAACCGAAAACCTGCCGCAGGACACGTTGAGCATTGCCACCCTTTCGTGGAAGGAATTGTTTACGGACCCTTTGTTGCAAGGTTATATTGAAGAGGGTTTGAAAAACAATATGGACATTCGGGTGGCGCTCCAGCAAATAAATATTGCAGAAGCGTATGTAAAACAAGGCAAGGCGGGCTATTTTCCATCATTAAACGGGAATGCCAGATACACCCACCAGGAATTGCCGGCACAAAACCAGTTTGGCGATATTTCTTCTATTGATCAATATGAATTGAGCGCCGGCCTTTCGTGGGAAGCCGATATATGGGGAAAAATCCGCAGTAATGAAAGGGCGTTTCAAGCTTCATACCTGCAAACCGTGGCGGCGCACCAAGCCGTAAAAAGCAGGTTGATTGCCAATATCGCTTCCACCTATTATCAATTGCTTTCTTTGGATGAACAGATTCGGGTTACGGAAGAAACCATTGAAACGCGTTCCAAAGGCTTGGAAACTACACAAGCTTTAAAGGAAGCAGGAAATGTTACCGAAGTAGGCGTAAAACAAACCGAAGCGCAACTTTATACCGCCCAGGGAATTTTAATCGATTTAAAAAATCAGGCGCGGTTGTTGGAAAATACCATGTCTATTTTGTTGGGAAGCGCTCCGCACGAAATAACACGCGGAAGTTTGGATAATCAAAACATAGATATTCCGTTGAATACTGGAATTCCGGCGCAATTGCTGCGAAATAGGCCCGATGTTATGGCTGCGGAATTCAGTTTGATGAATGCATTTGAACTTACGAATGCCGCTCGTGCCAGTTTCTATCCCTCATTGACGCTTTCGGCTACCGGCGGATTCCAGAATATTGAAATTGATAAGCTTTTCAACGCCAATTCCCTATTCGCAACGATTATTGGAGGATTGACACAGCCTATTTTCAACAAAAGGCAAATCCGCACACAATATGAAGTTTCGCAGGCGCGGCAGGAACAGGCCTATTTGGATTTTAGATATGCAATCATAAATGCCAGCAAAGAAGTTTCGGATGCCTTGTACAGTTATGAGGCAGCCACTGAAAAAATAGAGGTTAAACAAAAGGAATTTGAAGCCTATACTCTGGCCACGGACTATTCCGAAGAACTTTTGAATAACGGTTTTGCGAATTACTTGGAAGTTTTAAATGCGCAGGAGAATGCCTTAAATTCCAGTTTGAACCTTATTAACGCAAGAAATTACCAACTGCAATCCGTAGTGGATCTATATGAAGCGCTGGGCGGCGGTTGGCGATAGTTTTTTTTCATAGTTTTTTATTGTTGGTTGTAAATCTGTCCTGGGTGTTTCTCAGGGCAGATTTTTTTTATCTCAATGGGAAGCCCTTTGCCGCCCACCACGGGTGGATTTCAATTTCCAATCTTCCCGCTTTTACCATTGGGTCCATATTGGCTAAGCTGTCCGCCATTTTTTGGGTGGGAACGTTGTAAATAGTGATGCCGCGAATGTCGCCATCATCCCCAAATGGACCTGAAATATCTGCAAAACCTTCTTCATACATCCGGCCCAAGTGTGCTAAATGTAACTTTTGAAGGCTGTCTGCTTCTTCTTTAGTTTGTGAACGGGCGGGTCCCTTTTTAAGAAAAGCGATGAAATATTGCTGCATCAAAATAGTGTCGCCCGATTTTTCATCAACATAATCGAAGGTTTGAAAGCCTTTTTCGGTCAGTTCTGCCTTCAGCTGCGCCATTGGAATTTTTTCTTCCTCTGGACAGGGCTCGGTAACGTATTCTTTCTCAATTTTGGTTTGGCAGCTTAAAAGGGTGATTCCTAAAATTATCAATAGTAGTTTAATTTTCATTTTTCCAATTTTTAAAAGGATTTTTACTCAAATTTGAATTGTAATATTTCACCTCGCCCGTAACTTCCTTACCCAGCCATTCGGGTTTTGAAAAGGGTTCAGTTTCGGAACCGAGTTCTATTTCGGCGATAATTAAACCTTCGTTTTCGCCCAAAAAATCGTCCACTTCAATGGTGTGTCCCTCAAAATCTATTTCATAGCGGGTTTTTTCAATAATGCCCGGTTCGCAAAGGTGTAGCAGTTCCTCGGCCTCTGCCTGTGAAATTTGTTTTTCCCATTCAAAACGCGAAAGGCCGGAAGGGTTGGATTTTCCTTTTATGGTCAAAAAACCTTCATTTCCTTGTATGCGGATGCGCACGGTGCGTTCCGGATTTGTATTTAAAAACCCTTGAACGATACGCGTGCGTTTGTGCGCCTCATTTTTAAAAGCTTCCGAGGTTACCAAAAATTTACGTTCTATTTCCTGCATCTTTCGTTGGCGTAAAAACCTCACAGGTTTTTGAAACCTGTGAGGTTTCTGTTCAGACTTATGTTGCTATTTTCTTTATTTTTTCGGAAGTAATTATTTTTTCAGAATAATCTTCCTTGGCCAAAATTAGCATCGCTTCCGCAATGGTCTCGGCCTTTATCATTTTGTATTTCTTCGGAATAAAAAATCCGAAGGCTTTCATAAAAAAGGTGGCAATTTTTTCACCAAAACGGTTTTCAGCGCGATCGCCGACAATTAGTGAAGGTTGTAAAATATAGGTATTTTGAATGTTCTGTTTTAAAACATCGCGCTGCATTTCGCCTTTAGTTTTGTTATAAAAGATGCCGCTGTTTTCGTCCGCTCCCATTGCCGAAATCACGATAAAAGTTTCAATCCCATTTTGTTTTGCAAGCCTTGCGGCGGTAACGGGTATGCCGTAATCTATCTTTTTATAGGTTTCTTTATCGGGCGCTTTGGCTTTTGTGGTGCCGATACAACAGAAAACCACATCAGCCCTAAAGGCTTCGAAATATTTTTCCAGTTGGACCATATCAATCAAATGTTCCTCGATTTTTGGGGAATTTTCTGCTGCGGAACTTCGCGAGAAAAGTTTTATCTTTTCAAAAGCGGGGTCTTTTGAAAGTTTTTTGAGCAGGAGGCTTCCCGTGAGTCCCGTAGCGCCTAAAATGATTGCTGTTTTCAACTTTGACAAAGTTTTTTTAAATTTAATTATAGGCCGTCATTTGAATTATAATGCTGAGTGCCATTAAAAATAGATAAACTTTGTCAAAGTTCTAAAAGTAATGCGCCTTTCAACTTTGACAAAGTTTTTTGAAGTTTAATTGTACGCCGTCATTTGGATTATAATGCTGAGTGCCATTAAAAATAGATAAACTTTGTCAAAGGTCTTAAAAGTTATGCACCCTTCAACTTTGACAAAGTTTTTTTAAATTTAATTATAGGCCGTCATTTGAATTATAATGCTGAGTGCCATTAAAAATAGATAAACTTTGTCAAAGGTCTAGAAAGTTATGCACCCTTCAACTTTGACAAAGTTTTTTGAAATTTAATTGAATGCCGTCATTTGAATTATAATGCTGAATGCCATTAAAAATAGATAAACTTTGTCAAAGTTCGTATTGAATATATTAAATTCAGGTTTTGGAAATACTAAATTTACACGGCTTGGAAACAGACAGGTACTATCATATCTATAATCGCGCAAATGGAATGGAAAAAATTTTTGTTTCCAATGAAAATTTTATCTTCTTTCTTCGGAAGTATAAGAAGTTTATAGTTCCGGTTGTTGATACCTTTTGCTATTGTTTAATGCCGAATCACTTTCATTTTTTAATAAAGGTCAAGTCTGAAAAACAATTAATGGAACTTGAAGAGTACAAGAATTTTAAGAATAAAAGTCTTATTGTGAGTAAACAATTTTCAAACTTGTTTAGTTCCTATATCCAAGCTTTCAATAAACAACAGGGAAGAAGGGGCAATCTTTTTATGCGGCCTTTCAAGCGAAAGGAGCTACAGGATGAGGTTTACTTTCGAAAGCTAGTGCATTATATTCATCTGAGCCCCGTGGAAGCCGGCTTCTGCAACCATCCGACTGAATGGGCACATTCATCTTATAACGCATTGATTTCCCAAAAACCAACTTTGCTGAATAGATTAGAAGTTTTAAGGTATTTTGATACGGTAGAAAATTTTATATACGTTCATTCATATCCACCGCAGCTTACAGGTATTGAAACGTTCTAAATCTTAACTTTTAAATCTTAACTTTGACAAAGTTTTAAACTTTGTCAAAGTTGGAAGTTGGAAGCTGAAAGTTGGATACTACCCGCAAAATAATACACATAGACATGGATGCTTTTTATGCCTCCGTGGAGCAGTTGGACCATCCCGAATTGCGCGGAAAGCCTTTGGCTGTAGGGGGTAGCGAAAAACGCGGGGTGGTAGCCGCGGCCAGCTATGAAGCGCGGAAGTTTGGCGTTCGCAGCGCGATGAGCGGTGTGGCGGCCAAACGGAACTGCCCCGACCTGATTTTTATTCGGCCCCGCTTTGATCGCTACCGCGAAATTTCAAAATTGGTGCGCGGCATTTTTTATGAATATACCGATTTGGTAGAGCCACTTTCGCTGGATGAGGCCTATCTGGACGTAACCGAAAACAAAAAGGGCAATCCCAGCGCCACCCTGCTCGCCGAGGAAATTCGCAAGAAAATAAAGGAGCGGACCGGATTGAACGCCTCGGCGGGTATTTCGGTCAACAAATTCGTGGCCAAGATTGCCAGCGACATCAACAAGCCCAACGGACAGAAAACCATTGGCCCCGAAGAGGTGGTTCCTTTTTTGGAAACGCTGGACGTGAAAAAGTTTTATGGCGTTGGCAAGGTAACCAAGGAAAAAATGTACCGTTTGGGCATTTTCACGGGCAAGGATTTAAAAAATAAAAGCTGCGAATTTTTGGAAGAACACTTCGGAAAGAGCGGCAGGTTTTATTTTGATATTGTTCGGGGCATCCACCACAGCCGGGTAAAACCCTTTCGGCTTCAAAAATCGCTGGCGGCGGAACACACCTTTTCGGAAAATATTTCATCGGAGATCTTTATGCTGGAACGCTTGCAGGAAATTGCGGTTGAGGTGGAAAGAAGGCTGCACAAACAGAATTTGGCGGGAAAAACCGTTACGCTTAAAATTAAATACAGCGACTTTACGCTGCAAACGCGCAGCAAAACGGTTGCTGATTTTATCGCTTCGAGCGAGGCTATTTTAGAGGTGGTAAAGGAATTGTTATATCAAGAAAAAATGAAGGATTCGGTTCGGTTGTTGGGTATTTCCATTTCACACCTAAACAATGGCGCGCCAAAGAAATTGGAGGTGGCTACGGAATCTATTGAGGTGCAATTGAAACTTGAATTTTAGGTCCCACCCCTGCCTACGTACCACTGGCAGGCAGGCCTGACCCCTTCCCAAAGGGAGGAGAACAAAGTTTCTCAATTTGATAATAAGGCAAGCCGTCAAATCGAAAATTTTAAATATGATAGAAAGCTACGTATCTTTAAACTAATTTAAAACTTCAGCTTATGAAAACCGTAGCTTTTTCCATTCTTTTCCTTGCAGGTTTTATCTTTCTATTTTCTTGCAAAAACGACGCTAAAACAAACGAAGAAACGCAGACGGTTGTAACTGATTCCATTCCTGCGGAAACTGCGCCGGATGCTATGTATGTTACAGCGGTTAGCGGGCTGACATTGCGCGAGTTTCCCAATCTGCAAAGCGCGAAACTTGCCGTGATGCCCTTGGGCACGAAAGTTAAAATCGTGAAGGCCGAAGGGAAGACCACGATGAACGTGGGGGGAATTGACGGCGCGATGGACGAGGTGGAATTTAATAACCAAAAGGGGTTTGCTTTCAATGGTTTTCTTTCAAAATTTTTTCCGCCCGGAGCGGATGCTTCCGCGAAAAATTATGCCGAAGAATTGAAAAAGGATTTTCCAAAAGTGAATTATTCCGAAGCTACGGGCGGCAGGGCGAGCAGGCCCACAAAGACCGAAACCTTGATTTTACCGACGGATAAATGGCACGAAGGGTTTTTTACCGCGCAGCAACTTTTTGAAATTCCGAAGGCGTTTGCGTTCCCAAATCCGAAAGGTTCCAATAGTGAAACACAGCAAAATGGCAATAAACAGAAGAACGCTTTTATAAGCGAAATGCAAATTTCCCGAAACAACAATGCACTGCAGAAAATAGAATACCGCTACAAAACGGAGGGTTTTGGTTATACGGTTACAATCACGAAAGAAAGTACTGGAATGAAATTGGAAAGGGTTGAGGTTGCGGATTGATTATGTTTAAATTTAGCTGGCCAGGGCATAGTTTATAGCTGAAATTCTAATAAATCCTTTGGATCAATATTAAGGACCTTTGCAATTTCCACCACATTTATTAACGATACATTTACTTTTCCATTTTCAATTCTATTGATAAACTCTCGGGAGAGCCCGGTTTCAAACCCCAATTGTTTTTGGGATAGCGACTGGAGCACCCGTTGCTTCCTTAAATTATCCCCAAATTGAACCAAGTATTTGTTTGCTCCGCTGTCCACCCAAAAAAGGCCTATTTTATTGACATGGTAGTCTGGTATGAAAATTTAGATAGTTTGGGAAATTTTAGTTCACAAAAAATCATTTCAAATATCGCAGATGGACCTTATAGAGTAATCGCTACAGATATCGATGGCGATGGTGATATGGACGTTATATCAGGCTCTGACA
The DNA here is from genome assembly GCA_048268785.1 of Aequorivita sp. GTDB lineage: Bacteria > Bacteroidota > Bacteroidia > Flavobacteriales > Flavobacteriaceae > Aequorivita. Next base: position 173,738 of record JBLWUV010000002.1, on the reverse strand, counting down.
ATTCCGGAATTTCTTGGTATGAAAATATTGATGGCAATGGAAACTTTGGTCCAACAAGAGTTATCAATGCTTTCGCCCCCAATGCCCGCTCTATTGCAACTGCTGATATTGATGGTGATGGTGATATGGATGTAGTTGGCTCAACATCTGGATCTGTTACAGTTGCCTGGTATGAAAATTTAGACGGTTTGGGTAGTTTTGGCCCTCAACAAACAATAACTACAAATGGTCTATCGGTAGAACCTATTTTCACAATTGATATAGATGGTGATGGCGATATAGATATAATTGCAGCTACGGGAGGTGCCGATAAAGTAGCTTGGTATGAAAATTTGGACGGTCTTGGCAATTTTGGAAGTGAAAATATAATTATCGACAATTTACTAGGTGCTCATTCCATATATTCCACAGATTTAGACAATGATGGCGATAATGATATACTTGCAACTGGTGGAGGAGCTTTTGACGGTGAAGTGGTCTGGTTTGAAAATTTAGATGGACAAGGCTCTTTTGGAGCAAAAAATGTTATAAGTACCGAAGTTCAATTTTCACGTTCTGTAATCGCTGCAGATATTGACAATGATGGTGATATGGATGTGATAGCCTCTTCGCAGAACGACGATAAAATAGCATGGTATGAAAACCTAACCATCATTGGTATTGGAGAAAACCAACTAGATAATATAAAAATCTATCCAAATCCAACAACTGGATTAATCATTATAAATTCAAAAACCGAAAGTATTATAGGTGCCTCGGTTTTTGATGTATTGGGGAAGGAGGTTATTAAACTACATGGGGATATTAGGAAGGTGGATGTTTCCGGCCTTGAAAGCGGGATATACTTTTTGAGGGTGGCAACCGATAGCGGGGAATTTGTACAGAAAATTATTAAGGAATAGACTGCTTGGTCTAAAACAACTTTGACAAAGTTTTGAACTTTGTCAAAGTAATTTAAAGTAATTTATTTCACCTGCGACACCCTTAAAGTATTTACCATTCCCTTGTCCACAATGGGCATGGCCGCTAGGTTTATTAGATAATCGCCTTTGTGGACATAGCCGCTTTCAAAGGCAATCCGGTTTACGTCCTCTACGGTTTCGTCGGTGCTTACATATTTGTCATAATAAAATGCCTTGACGCCCCATAACAGGTTGAGCCGGGCGAGGATGCGCTTGTTGCTGGTGAACGCCAGGATGTGTGCCGAAGGCCGCCAGGCTGAGATTTGGAAGGCCGTGTAACCGCTGTTGGTCAACGTACAAATGGCTTGGGCCTCAATCTCGTTGGCCATATGGGCAGCGTGGTAGCAAATGGATTTTGTGATATAGCGGTTGGTCTTTATCTGCGGCGGCTCTTGCGGCACGCGAATCAATTCAGAATTTTCTACACTTTTTAAAATTCGGGTCATAGTTTTTATAACCGCCACGGGATAATTGCCAACGGAAGTCTCGCCGGAGAGCATCACTGCATCGGCACCGTCCATAACACTGTTCGCCACGTCGTTTACCTCGGCGCGGGTGGGCGTAAGCGAGGTAATCATCGTTTCCATCATTTGGGTGGCGATGATTACAGGGATGCGTGCTCGTTTTGCGGTAAGCACCAATTCTTTTTGAATGAGGGGCACTTCCTCGGCGGGCACTTCTACGCCCAAATCGCCACGGGCGACCATCAAACCGTCGCAATAGGCAATGATGCGGTCAATATTTGCTACGGCCTCTGGTTTTTCAATTTTGGCTATGATGGGAATTTTATATTCGGAATGGGCTTCAATCAGGGCCTGTAGTTCCTTTAAATCCTCTGCGTGGCGCACGAAGGAAAGGGCGAGCCAATCTACCTTTTGCTCGATGGCAAAGATGGCGTCTTCTTTATCCTTGGCGGTAAGCGCCGGAAGGGAAATCTTGGTATTTGGAAGGTTTACCCCTTTTTTGGACCGAAGAGGACCGCCTTGGATTACCATTACTTTTACTTCGTCTTTTTTATTGGTTTCCAACACTTCAAAAATAAGTTTGCCGTCGTCCAAAAGCACTTTTTCGCCGGGCTGCACATCTTTTGGGAAGTTTGCATAATTCATATACACCTTTTCCCTGTTCCCCTCAAATTCGGCACCCGTAAAAAAGGAAAGGGTATCGCCCGGTTGCACGACCACTTCTTCTTTCATGGTTCCCACCCGAAGTTTGGGGCCTTGCAAATCGCAAAGAATGGCCACGTGGGTGTTCAGTTCTTCCGAAAGCTCGCGAATGGTCGCAATGGTTTTTTTTACGGTGTCATAATCGGCGTGCGAAAAATTCACCCTGAAAACATCTACGCCCTCGAGCATCATGTGCTTAAGGGTTTCAACGCTGGATGTGGCTGGGCCAAGGGTGGCCACTATTTTGGTTCTTTTTTGATTTGACATTTAATCGAAAATTAAATTGTTTTTTGATTTTATTGCGGTCTGTTCTACTACATAGGCAGAAACGACCTGGGCAATGGCATTTATTTTGGATACAAAGGTCTGAAGCGGCTCGAGTTCAAAATCGGAATAAACTTTAATAAAATAGTCAACTTTTTTGAGCTCGGGCAACAGAAAATGATTTTTTTCCGAATCCGTTTCCGGAAAGAGACTGCCCAAATTGGGTAGGGTCTGTTCGCTGCTACTACATTTGTTCGCGACCAAATGGTACTGGCTGTAGCTTAGTTCGTCCAAGAAATCAAAAATAGGGAAGGTGACCGCTTTGCCCTTGGCGGGAAAGTCGATATCCTGCCTTCTCCGTTTAAATCGGGTATGGAGATTTTGGTTGAGCAAATAGGCCATTTTATAGTCCTCTTCGCTGCAATGGACCGCTATGAGCGTAAATGGCTCCTCCAGTTCGTCGCCCATATCCAATTTGTGATGGACCATATTTTTTTGTTGGAATTAGTGGTTTTTTGGCATCCTAAAAATGCCTTTGCAAAAATAGGCAACTTTAAAGGTATAAGCTAAAGAAGGAGGGGTTGTTAAAAAGAATTGTTTTAAAAGTAGCCGCTGTATTATGGTTTTTCGGCATCTACCTTAATCTTGAGTTTATAGAACGCTCTTTTGGCAGCGCGTTCCTCGGCTTTCTTTTTGGATGTGGCGCGCGCTTTTGAAATTACCTCGTCTTCAATTTTCAGCCGAACGGCAAAATGTTTCAATTCGTCCTTGCCGTTATCCTCATAAATTTCGAAATGGAAATGCTTTTTGTGTTTTTGGCACCATTCAATAAACAGGCTTTTGTAGCTGATGACCTTCCCCTCTAATTTTTTAATGTCCACATAGGGTTTTATGACCCTTTTTTGGATGAATTTTTCGCAGTACTTAAAACCGCGGTCCAAATAGATGGCGCCCACCAAGGCTTCAAAAACATTTCCATAAATATTTCCGCTGAATTGTTGCGTTGGGATGGTGGTTTTCAAAAATTTAACCAATTGAAGATCGCGGCCCAGTTCGTTCAAATGTTCGCGGCTGACCACCTTGCTTCTCATTTTGGTTAAATAGCCTTCGTTGCCGCCGGGAACTTTTTTGAAAAGATGGGCGGCAATTACCGCCCCGAGCATGGCATCGCCCAAAAATTCGAGCCGTTCATAATTTTGTGGCTGGCCATTATTGTTTTTTTCGTTGGTAGAGCGGTGGGTAAAAGCGGTTTCATAAATGGAAAGGTCTTTTGGCTTAAACCCCAATATTTTCTTTAGGGAATTGGAAAATTCCCCGTTTTTATCTGAACGGGAAGAAAATATGTTTTTAATGGAAGCCATTAAATTTTTTTAGGCATCAAGTTTTTTAAAGAGCACGCAAGCATTGTGCCCACCAAACCCAAAAGTATTGCTCATGGCCACTTTAATATCGCGTTTTTGAGCTTTGTTGAGGGTTAGGTTTAAGGAAGGATCTATGTTTTCATCTACCGTAGTGTGATTAATGGTAGGTGGAACAATTCCGTGTTTCATTGCCAAGATTGAGGCAATTGCTTCAATAGCGCCGGCAGCACCCAAAAGATGTCCGGTCATGGATTTTGTTGAGTTGATATTGATGTCCTTCGCGTGTTCACCAAAAACATTCACAATGGCTTTTAATTCGGCTACATCGCCCAGTGGTGTTGAGGTTCCGTGGGTATTGATGGCGTCCACTTCGTTGGGGCTCATATTGGCATCGCGCAGGCAGTTTAGCATAACGCGTTCCACCCCAATACCGTCGGGATGTGGAGCGGTCATGTGGTAGGCATCGCTGCTCATACCGCCGCCGACCACTTCGGCATAGATTTTTGCGCCCCGCTTTTTGGCGTGTTCATATTCTTCTAGAATCAGAGCGCCAGCACCTTCGCCCAAAACAAATCCATCACGGGTAGCGTCAAAAGGGCGCGAAGCCGTTTCGGGGCTGTCATTGCGGGTTGACAGCGCGTGCATTGCGTTGAAACCGCCCATACCGGCAATGGTAACGGCGGCCTCACTGCCCCCGGTAACAATCACATCGCAGTGACCCAGCCTGATGTAGTTAAGCGCGTCGATCATGGCATTGGCAGAAGAAGCACAGGCCGAAACGGTAGTGTAGTTCGGGCCCATAAATCCGTGCTTTATGGAGATATTGCCAGGGGCAATGTCCGCGATCATTTTTGGAATAAAGAAGGGGTTGAAACGCGGTGTTCCATCCCCTTCTGCAAAGTTCATCACTTCATCCTGAAAAGTTTCCAAGCCGCCGATACCTGCTCCCCAAATTACACCCACACGGAATTTATCTACCTCTTCAAGGTTTATTCCGGCATCTTTAATGGCTTCATCAGAGGAAACAAGGGCATATTGGGCAAAGCGGTCCAGTTTTCGGGCCTCTTTTCGGTCAAAGTAGTCTTCTGCGTTAAAATTCTTCAGTTCACAAGCGAATTTTGTTTTGAACTTTTCGGTATCAAAATAGGTTATGGGCGCACAGCCACTTTTCCCGTTTACAAGACCATCCCAGTATTCCTGAATGTTATTGCCAATAGGGGTAAGGGCACCAAGGCCAGTAACTACAACTCGCTTTAATTCCATAGAAGAATGGTTATTTTGCTGCTTCTATATAGGAAATTGCTTGACCAACAGTGGCAATGTTCTCAGCTTGGTCGTCTGGAATCTGGATATCGAATTCTTTTTCGAATTCCATGATAAGCTCTACCGTATCCAAGGAGTCTGCTCCTAAGTCATTAGTGAAGCTGGCTTCGTTTACAACTTCGTTTTCGTCTACACCTAATTTGTCTACGATAATCGCTTTTACTCGTGATGCAATGTCTGACATAATTCTTGATTTTAAAATTTAATTATAAGTGGCAAAAATAAAATATTTTAATTGAAAACACCATTTAATGTTAAAAATGTGCCCACCGAACTGGCAGTTTTCATTTGTGGGCAAAAACCAAAAACCAATTTAATCAATTTTGGGGGAAGTAAAACCCTATTGCTTTACTTTTGTAATTTATTTAATAAAACCAACTCCAGAAAACTACTGAAAATGGGAAGCAGCAAGCGGATTGTAATCTTTGCGTCGGGCAGCGGCACGAATGCTGAAAACATCATTAAATACTTCCAAAATTCCGATCTTGCAGAGGTGGTGCAGGTGTTTTCCAATAAAAAGGAAGCAAAAGTCTTGGAACGCGCGCAAAATTTAGGGATTGCCGCAGATTTCTTTGGCAAGGAGGCATTGATGGCTTCCGATGGAGTTCTAAAAAAATTGAAGGAGTTAAAGCCCGATCTAATTGTTTTAGCTGGGTTTCTTTTGAAATTTCCTGAAATTATTTTGAAGGCATTCCCATATAAGGTTATCAACATCCATCCAGCATTGCTCCCAAAATATGGCGGAAAGGGAATGTATGGCAATTTTGTGCACGAAGCAGTTCTTGCAAATAAGGAAAAGGAAACCGGCATCTCCATTCATTATGTGAATGAAAACTATGACGAGGGTGCCCTTATTTTTCAGAAGGAGGTTAAACTTTCAGAAGAAGACACTCCCGAAACGGTAGCCCAAAAAGTACACCAATTGGAATACGAATGGTTTCCGAAAATAATTGAAGAAGTATTACGAAAAGTATCCAACCCTAACCTCCCGAAATAAATTCGGGACAGGCTCTCCTTTAAAGGAGGGGAACTATAAAGTTATGGCGAGTAAAAAGCAAAAATTTTACGTAGTCTGGTTCGGAAATCCAGCGGGGATTTTTGGCAGTTGGGAGGAATGTAAGCGCTCGATAAACGGCGTAAAGGGCGTGCAATACAAAAGCTTTGAAACTTTTGAGGAAGCAAAAAAGGCCTTCAATAAAGAATATTCCGATTATAAAGGAAAATCGATACAGAAAACACTTTCCAAAGAGCAACTTCAAAAAATTGGTGAGCCCAATCTCTATTCTATTTCGGTTGATGCAGCCTCCAGCGGCAATCCCGGAAAGATGGAATACCGCGGCGTTGATACACAAACGGGGAAGCAGCTCTTCCATCAAGGGCCCTTTGAACAGGGAACCAATAATATTGGCGAGTTTTTGGCGCTGGTGCACGGACTTGCTTTTTTAAAGAAAAAAAATAGCGACCGCATTATTTACAGCGATTCACGCATTGCCATAGGTTGGGTAAAAAAGAAAAAGTGCAATACAAAGTTGAAACAATCTGCAAAGAACAAAACGCTTTTTGAATTGGTCGCCCGTGCCGAAAGTTGGCTAAAGACCAACAAATACGAAACAAAAATCGTAAAATGGGAAACCAAGGCCTGGGGAGAAATTCCTGCGGATTTTGGACGGAAGTAGTTTCATCTGTGTTTTTTGAAAGCTGTTAAAGGCCCCATTTTTCTAATTAATTTAATTAAATTTGCACCCTCCTTAAAAATCCCTTTATGAGCAAACTCGTAATCGTTGGTACCGTAGCCTTCGACGCCATCGAAACCCCATTCGGCAAGACCGATAAAATCTTGGGCGGTGCTGCCACCTTTATTGGTTTGGCAGCTTCACAGTTTAATGTCGATGGTGCAATAGTGTCCATAGTGGGCGGCGATTTTCCAAAAGAAGATCTTAAAATGCTGGAGAAAAAAGGGATGGATATTTCGGGACTGGAGGTAGTCGAAGATGGCAAAACCTTCTTTTGGAGCGGAAAATATCACAACGATATGAATACCCGCGACACCTTGGTAACCGATTTGAACGTGCTCGCCGATTTCAACCCAAAAGTTCCCGAAAAATATCGCGATGCAGAGGTAGTGATGTTAGGAAACCTGCATCCGTTCGTCCAACTGAGCGTGATTGAACAGATGGCTGCACCAAAATTGATCGTGCTCGACACTATGAATTTTTGGATGGACAGCGCTTTGGAGGCGTTAATGGATGTTATTGCCAAAGTAGATGTAATTACCATAAACGACGAAGAGGCAAGACAGCTTTCCGGCGAATATTCCTTGGTGAAGGCTGCCCATAAAATAATGGAAATGGGTCCAAAATATGTAGTTATTAAGAAGGGAGAACACGGGGCATTGCTTTTTAGTGATGACGATGTTTTCTTTGCGCCCGCACTTCCGTTGGAAGAAGTTTTTGACCCAACCGGCGCCGGCGACACTTTTGCAGGAGGATTTACGGGCTATCTTGCAAAAACCGGTGATTACAGTTATAATAATATGAAGAACGCCATTATAAACGGTTCTGCACTGGCTTCCTTTTGCGTAGAAAAATTTGGCCCCGAAAGATTGCTCAAACTGTCCAATACCGAAGTGCACGAGCGGTTGCAGCAGTTTAAAAGCTTGACACAATTTGATATCAAATTAACCTAAATACGCGCCCTGAAATTTCAGGGCGTTTTTTGTAATTTTATTTAGTAAAATAGTCAGATAGAATTGATTCCCAACCCAATAACCTTTAACCCATAATTATTAACATCACAAATGAGCGACGCCTTAAAACACGAATGTGGAATTGCACTGGTACGGCTGTTGAAGCCCTTGGAATATTACAAGGAAAAATACGGAACCGCTTTTTATGGTGTAAACAAAATGTATTTAATGATGGAAAAGCAGCACAACCGCGGGCAGGACGGCGCGGGCTTTGCCAGCATTAAATTGGACGTAAACCCTGGGGAACGCTACATAAGCCGGGTTCGTTCGAATGCATCCCAGCCCATTCAGGACATTTTTTCACAAATTAACGAACGGATCAATCTTGAGTTCAAGAACCATCCGGAATACAAAGAAGATGTGGCCGCACAGAAAAAAAATATTCCTTACATAGGTGAAGTTTTCCTCGGCCACGTTCGTTATGGCACTTTTGGGATAAATAGTGTGGAAAACGTGCATCCATTTCTTCGCCAAAACAATTGGATGCACAGAAACCTTATTATTGCGGGTAATTTTAATATGACCAATACCAACGAGCTTTTTGACAACCTCATAAAACTCGGGATGCACCCCAAAGAAAAGGCAGATACTGTTACGGTTATGGAAAAAATCGGCCACTTTTTGGACGATGCCGTGCGGAAACAGTATAAAAAAGCAAAGGCCAATGGTTTAAACAAGCAGGAAGCTTCTCCGTACATTGCCGAAAATTTGAATGTGGCAAAAATTCTTCGGAAATCGGCTGCCAATTGGGATGGCGGTTATGCAATGGCTGGCCTTTTGGGCCATGGCGATGCCTTTGTGCTCCGCGATCCGGCAGGCATCCGTCCGGCATATTATTATCAAGACGAGGAAGTAATCGTGGTGGCTTCCGAGCGGCCGGCCATCCAAACCGTCTTCAACGTTCCTTTTGAAACGGTTAAAGAATTGGAACCCGGCCACGCCATTGTGATTAAAAAGAACGGCAAGCTCAAAATAAAGGAAATTTTGCCGGCTTTGGAGCGGAGGTCCTGTTCATTTGAGCGGATTTATTTTTCCCGCGGAAGCGATGCCGAAATTTATCAGGAACGCAAAATGCTGGGGAAACTTATAATGCCCAATATTTTAAAGGCCATTGATTTTGATACTGAAAACTCCGTTTTTTCCTTTATACCCAATACGGCCGAAACTTCTTTCTACGGAATGTTGGAAGCGGCCCAGGACGAATTGAACAAGCAAAAGAACGAGGCAATTCTCAACGAGAAGGAACAGCTAACCGCCGAGCGGCTTCAACAAATCCAAGCCCATAAAATCCGCACCGAGAAAATAGCCATAAAGGATGTAAAATTAAGAACCTTCATTACCGACGACAGCAGCCGTGATGATTTGGTTGCCCACGTGTATGACGTTACCTATGGCGTAGTTAGACCAACAGACAATCTGGTTATTATTGATGACAGTATTGTCCGCGGAACTACCTTGAAGAAAAGTATATTGAAAATGCTGGACAGATTGCACCCCAAGCAAATTGTGGTGGTATCTTCCGCGCCGCAAATCCGTTATCCCGATTGTTATGGAATAGACATGGCCCGACTGGAGCATTTAGTGGCATTTCAGGCGGCATTGGAACTCCACAGGGAACGCGGCACTTACGGCATCGTCGAAGAAATTTATCATAAATGCAAGGAGCAGGTTTCAATTGAGGATGCAAATGTGGTCAATCACGTAAAAAAATTATACGCGCCATTTTCAGATGAGGAAATTTCCGATAAAATTGCGGAAATTATCAGCGATGAAAACATTCAGGCGAAAGTGAAATTAATCTTCCAATCTGTAGAAGACCTTCATCGTGCCTGCCCTAAAAATCTTGGGGACTGGTATTTTACGGGCAATTATCCAACCGCTGGTGGAAATAGGGTTGTGAATCGGGCCTACATTAACTTTTATGAAGGAAATCCAGAAAGGGCCTACTAAATTTCCTTAAATTTTAACAGCGGGTCTGCCGTTTGTCGGAAAGCCAAACCACTTAATCGAAATTGTTGATTGACACTATTTTAGTCCTCAAACTTGCGCTATATTTGAACTTACCATAAGGCGTAAGTAGGTTAGGTCTATGGTAAGATTTGGGGCAAAATAGGCAGATTTCGGTCTGCCTATTTTCATTTTGGATAATTCTCATTTTACACAATTCCTTTAAGCGATCAAGAAATTTCTTACCAAGATGGTGGGCATTTTTTTGAAGGGTAGGTTTTTATAGATTGTAAAACAATAAATTATGTTTTTCAACGAAAATTTAAGCAATTCATCTAAAACCCTAATTTCGACACATTTATTGCCATATATTTGACCATACCATTAGCATAAGTAGGTTAAGTTCATGGTAGATTTGGGGCAAAAAAAGGCAAACATCGTTTGCCTTTTTTTATGCCCAATTCCAAAGCAATTGCGATTCGGAATAGCCAACAATTGTTACCTTCGCTGAACTATTTCCCCTCACTTCCAATAATCGATCGCCTTTCTATTATTTCAATAGCTATAAACCGCCATTAATAAAAAAATCCGCAGTTCAAATTTGAACTGCGGATTCATTATATAGAAAGGAGGATTATATTATTTATTCTTGATGTAATTGGCAGCAACCTCATCCCAATTGATCACATTCCAAAAAGCGCTGACATAATCGGGTCGCTTGTTTTGATATTTCAGGTAATAGGCGTGCTCCCAAACATCCAAGCCCAAGATAGGCGTGCCACCACAGCCCACATTCGGCATTAGTGGATTATCCTGATTGGGCGTGGAGCAAACTTCCACCTTGCCGCCCTTATGGACACACAACCAAGCCCACCCGGAACCGAATTGGGTTTTGGCCGCTTCGGAGAATTTCTCCTTAAACGCATCAAAACTTCCAAAGGCATCGTCGATTGCTTTTGCCAAATCGCCCGACGGTTTTCCTCCGCCCTTGGGGGACATCACCTTCCAAAACAGACTGTGGTTATAAAAACCGCCACCGTTGTTGCGAACGGCCTTGTTATCCATATTTAGATTCGTCAAAATAGTTTCAATGGATTTTCCTTCCATGTCGGTACCTTTGATGGCGTCGTTCAATTTATCGGTGTAACCCTGGTGGTGTTTATCGTGGTGTATTTCCATTGTCTTTGCATCGATGTTGGGTTCCAAAGCATCAAATGCGTACGGTAGTTTTGGTAATTCGAAAGACATAATATGTATTTTTTATTGGTTATTATTAAATTCCCTCAAATTTAGACAATCTCCATGCTTAAAAGTGTTATAGCTTTTATAAGATTTCTATCCAAGAATAGATTAATGTGATTCCGAAGCCATAAAAACAGTATTTTAGTGAAAAATGATTTTGCCTTGGAAAAACCGTCGTCCTTTTCAATTTATGATGCCGCGGCCGGAAGCGGAAAAACCTTTACACTGGTCAAGGAATATTTGAAACAGATCCTCGCTGTGGGCAATGAGGATTACTTTAAGCATCTTTTGGCAATTACCTTTACCAATAAGGCGGTGGCCGAAATGAAACAGCGGATCGTGGATGCTTTGGTGCATTTCAGCCACGAAAATAGCGTGGCGCAGCCGTTGCCGATGATGGTCCGAATTTCCGAAGAAACGGGAAAACCTTTGGCGGCTATCCAACGTCAGGCCCAGAAAATCTTAAAAAATCTGCTGCACAATTATGCGGCTTTCAGCGTGGAGACTATTGATAGTTTCAACCATCGCTTAATCAGGACCTTTGCGCGCGATTTAAAATTGGCTACCAATTTTGAAGTTACTTTGGAAACCGATGCCCTTTTGGCCGAAGCCGTGGATTTGTTATTGAGCAGGGCCGGCCAAAACAAGGAAATTACACAGGTACTGCTCGATTTTGCCCTTTCAAAAACCGACGATGACAAATCGTGGGACATTTCACGCGATATTGCCAAGGCCGCCCACTTGCTTTACGATGAAAATGATGCCGACCATGTAGCGCAGCTAAAGCAGAAATCGCTCCAGGATTTTCTGGAGTTTAAAAAACAATTGAACCAAAAAAAGGAAAACCTTTTCAGCGAAATTGAAAATTTGGCCGCGCAGACCCTTGAGCTTATTGCGGAAAACGGTTTGGAACATGCTGATTTCAGTAGAGGGACGCTTCCGAACCATTTTCTGAAAATTAAGTCGGGAAACTTTGATGCCTATGCCAACAAGCTTCAGGAAAATCTGGAAAGCGGAAAGGGTCTCTATAAAGTAAAGGTAGCTGCTTTTATCGTGGAAACTATCGATCGTTTGCTGCCAAGTCTCCTTTCCAATTATTTGGCAATTAAAGAAAGGGTTTTTCAACATTCACTTTACGATTCCATTTTAAAAAACATCACGCCACTGTCGGTAATCAATTTGGTTAATCAAGAAATTGAGGCACTAAAGGAAGAAAAGAATGTTTTTCCAATTTCGGAGTTCAATTCGCTTATCAACAAACAGATTAAAAACCAGCCAGCACCCTTTATCTACGAACGTTTGGGCGAAAAATATCGCCATTTTTTTATAGATGAATTTCAGGACACTTCTAAGTTGCAGTGGGAAAATTTAAAGCCGCTTATCGAGAATGCGCTCTCCCAATATTTGGAACCCAATTCCGGAAGTCTTTTGTTGGTGGGCGATGCCAAACAGTCTATTTACCGATGGCGCGGCGGTCTGCCGGAACAGTTTATGGGTTTGTATGGCACCGACAAGCCGTTTCAACGTGAAAAAAAGGTGTTTTCATTAAAGACGAATTATCGAAGTTGTGACGAGATTATTAAATTCAACAATGATTTTTTTACTTATGTATCGTCCGTTTTTGCTGATGAAATTCACCAAAACCTGTATCTGACCGGGAATCAACAGGAATGTAATACTAAAACCGGGGGATTTGTAAAATTTGAATTTATCGAAAAACAATCCAAGGCAGAAAAGATGGAGGCGTATTCCGCAAAGGTTTTGGAGGCTATCCTGGAAGTAAGGAAAAAGGGGTTTTCAGATCGGGATATTTGCATACTTACCCGAAAAAAGGCAGATGGCATCGCGTTGGGCGGATTTTTAATGGAGCAGGGTGTGCCGGTCATTTCTTCGGAAACCCTTCTGCTGCAATCCGCTACCTTGGTGCAGATGCTGGTGGGCTGCCTTCATATTTGCGTTCAACCCAAGAACGAACAGGCTAAAATCCAGCTGTTGGATCTGTTGCACGAGCATCAAAAAATTGCCGAAGAAAAACATTCTTTTTTCACCAAATTTCTTGGCGTTTCAGAAAAGGAATTTGTAGCAGAGCTCAGCAATTTCGGCATAGATTTTAATCCGGAATTCATGCGTTCTGTGGGCCTTTATGAATCCCTGGAATATTGTATTGAGAAATTGAACTTGGCGAACGCTGCCGATGCCTATCTTTTTGGGTTTATGGACCTTGTTTTTGAATTTGGACAGCAACCCCAAGCAGATAAAATTTCCTTTTTGGATTTTTGGGAAACCAAGAAAGACAGTGCTTCCATTCCCGCAGGTGAGGGTACTAACGCCGTACAGTTAATGACCATCCACAAGGCCAAAGGCTTGGAATTTCCGGTGGTGATTTTTCCATTTGCCGATATGCAATTATATGATGGAAAGTACGACACGCTCTGGTATCCATTGGGAAACGCCGATTTTACTTTTACGGAAGCGCTCATCAATTTCAAGGCAGAAATTGCTAATTATGGCGAAGTGGGCGCCCGAATGTACAACGAGCACCGCAGCCGATTGGAACTCGACAATATTAACCTTTTGTATGTCACCCTCACGCGGGCCATCGAGAAACTTTATGTATTTGCTGAAATGCCCACAGAGCCCAAGGAAGGTGGCCCTTCCTGCTATAACCACCTCTTTATGGAATTTTTAAAACATGAGGGAAGATGGAATAGTGAACAAATGGTGTATGAATTCGGAAAAAATAGCGATACGATTTCAAAGGGAAAAGAATCCGTGCCGCAAAGGGAACCCCTTTATTTTTCAAGCAATCCGATGGCCCACGGTTTAAAGATGGTTGCTTCCGAAGAAATTTTTATGGAATCGGAAACCATCGCGGCCATAATCGCCGGAAATTTGCTTCACGAAACCATGGCCAAGATTTTTGCAGCGGCCGATGCGGCCAAGGTTTTGGAAGAATTGGAAAAACGATCCATTATTCCCGCACCGGAATTTGAGGTGTTAACAAAAATGGTCCATCAAATCATTGGCCATCCCGAATTGGAAGCGTTGTTCAATGGCAGCGATGTGGTTTACAACGAACAAAGCATAATTACCAAAAACGGTGCACTAATTCGTCCCGATAGAATAAACGTGAGCCGTGAAAGGACCGTTACTATTGTGGACTATAAAACCGGTAGCCCAAAAAATTATCATTTACAACAATTGGATTTATATGAAGAAGCTGTTATGGAAATGGGGTTTGCCGTTTCCGAAAAAATATTGGTTTATAATAATGAGGAAGGATTACTAATAAATAAAGTTTAATTTTGGACAATAAAAATTTACCCCATGTACGGAAAGATAAAGCAGCATTTGCAACAGGAATTAGAGGAAATAAAGGAGAATGGTCTCTTTAAAAAAGAGCGCATCATAACCTCGCCACAAGATGCGGAAATCACTATTTCAACGGGTCAGAAAGTTTTGAACTTTTGCGCCAACAATTACTTGGGCCTCTCGGCAAACAAGGAAGTTATCCAAGCTGCCAAGGACGCTATGGATACGCACGGATTTGGAATGTCGTCGGTTCGGTTTATATGTGGCACCCAGGACATACATAAGGAATTGGAACAAAGGATAGCCGATTTTTACGGAACGGAGGACACTATTTTATACGCCGCCTGTTTTGATGCCAATGGCGGTGTGTTTGAGCCATTGTTGGGAGAGGAAGATGCAATTATTTCCGATTCACTAAACCATGCTTCCATTATAGACGGAGTTCGTTTGTGCAAAGCAGCCCGATATCGATATGAAAACAGCAATATGGCCGATCTTGAAAAACAATTGATCGCGGCCAACGAAAATGGTGCCCGTTATAAAATTATTGTTACAGACGGTGTATTTTCGATGGATGGCTTAGTTGCGCCTTTGGACCAGATTTGCGATTTGGCTGATAAATATGATGCCATGGTTATGGTGGACGAATGTCATGCTGCCGGGTTCATAGGCGATACAGGAAGAGGAACCTTGGAAGCAAAAGGCGTTTTGGGCAGAATAGATATTATTACCGGCACCCTTGGAAAAGCTTTGGGTGGCGCGATGGGGGGATATACTACTGCCAAGAAAGAAATAATTGAAATGCTCCGTCAACGTTCCCGGCCCTATTTGTTTTCAAACTCGTTGGCACCTGCTATTGTGGGGGCATCTATTAAGGTATTTGAAATCTTAGCCAATGATACTTCACTTCGCGATAGGTTGGCAGAGAATACGGCTTACTTTAAGAAAGGCATGAAAGCGGCGGGATTTGATATTATTGATGGCGACTCTGCTATTGTTCCTGTAATGCTTTATGATGCAAAACTGTCCCAACAAATGGCGGACCTATTATTAGAGGAAGGAATTTATGTAATCGGCTTTTTCTTCCCGGTGGTGCCAAAAGGTAAGGCCCGAATCCGCGTGCAATTGTCAGCGGCCCATACTCGGGAGCATTTGGACCGCGCCATAAGCGCTTTTATAAAGATTGGAAAGCAATTGGGCGTTATAGAATAGCGAAACCCCTAAATGCGTACGTATAGCAACGACTTTAGGAAAATTTTATTAGATTTGCTTTTGTTTATAATATTTAACAACTTACTTTTGCTCTTAATTAACACTTAAAAATTAAACAATCGAATATGAAACATCTTAACAGATTATTAGTTGCTGCTGTCCTATTTATAGGAATCGGGGCGGCGAATGCGCAAGACGAAAACAATCCTTGGGCTGTTGAGGTTGGTATGAACGCCGTTGACGTTTATCCAGCTGGACTCAATGAGGATCAAGTACGTATCCCAGCTGCTGCCAGAGGGGATATTTTTGACGAGTACTTCAATGCAAACGATCACTGGAACATCCTTCCATCCGTTTCCAAAATCGCGGTAAGCAGATATATTGGAAGTGGTTTTGTATTTACTGCAGCAGGTACCATCAACCGAATAGATAAATTAGGCGATATCGCCGTTGATGACCTAAGCTACTACGGTGCTGATGGTGAAATTAAGTATAGCTTCAAAAAAGTTTTAGGAGACAGCTGGTTTGATCCATCCATCGGTGTTGGTGGGGGTTATACCTGGGTTGACGATATCGGATTCGGTACCGCAAACGCAATCGTTGGCGTTAAATTTTGGTTCAACGATTATTTAGCTCTTAACCTTCAATCTACCTATAAGAATGCTTTCGAGGATTCTTATGGAATTACTCACTTCCAGCACTCTGCCGGTATCGTGTTCCAATTTGGCGGAAAAGATACTGACGGTGATGGCATTTACGACAAAAACGATGAGTGTCCAGAGACTCCAGGTCTTGCTGAATTCAACGGATGTCCTGACACCGACGGTGACGGAATTGAAGATAGAAACGACGCCTGTCCAAACACTCCAGGTCTAGCTGAATTCAATGGTTGTCCTGATACTGACGGCGATGGTATCGCTGATCCACAGGATGAGTGTCCTACAGTTGCAGGTTTAGCTGCTCTTAACGGATGTCCAGATGCTGACGGTGACGGTATTGCCGATAAAGACGATGCTTGTCCAAACGAAGCTGGTCCAAAAGCTAACAAAGGTTGTCCTTACCAAGACAGAGATGGTGACGGCGTTCTTGACAAAGACGATCAGTGTCCAGATGTTGCCGGAACTGTAGCTAACAACGGTTGTCCAGAAGTTTCTGTGGAAATCATTAAGCAATTGAATGATTACTCTAAAACTATCCTTTTCGACCTAGGAAAAGCAACTATCCGTAAAGAATCTTACGCTGTTCTTCAAAACATCGCTGATATTATGAAAGAATATCCTAACGCGAAATTTGAAATTGAAGGCCACACTGATAGCCAAGGTAGCGATGCTCTTAACCAGAGATTGTCTAACGACAGAGCTGCTTCGGTTAAAGATTACTTAACCACTATCGGAATGGATGGTAGCAGATTGACTTCAGTTGGTTATGGTGAATCCCGACCAATTGCTACCAACGCTACTAAAGCTGGAAGACAACAAAACCGTCGTGTTGAAATTTCTTTGAAAAAATAATTTCAGCTAAAAGCTTTAAATAAATAATTCGGAAACGCCTCCAATTTTGGAGGCGTTTCTTATTTTTAGGCTATGGTAACATTTCTGCAGGATACATTAGCGGACATTCAAAGAAAACATTCAGACCTTTCAAATTTATCTTTTATACTTCCCAGTAAAAGGGCCGGGGGATTTTTGATGGACGTGTTGAAAAAGCAACTAAAGAATACCCAATTTGCCCCCAAAATCTTTAGCATTGAAGAATTTGTAGAAGGTCTTTCCCATCTTACCATTGTTGATGCTACCGAACTGATTTTTAAAAGTTATCAAGCCTATCTTTTAACCGATACGATTTCGGAAAAGGATGATTTTGAAACCTACACATCTTGGGCGACTACCCTGCTCAATGACTTTAATGAAATTGATCGATATCTGGTGGCGCCAAAGCCTTTTTTCAGTTATCTGTCCAGTGTGAAAACGTTGGAGCGCTGGGGAGTCCAGCAGGGAGCTACCGAAATCATAAAGAACTATTTAAGCTTTTGGAATGGGCTATTCGATTTTTATGGACGGCTACAGGCGCTTCTGCTAAAGGAAAATTTGGGTTATCAGGGAATGGTTTATCGAGAGGCGGTTTCAAATGTGAAACAATACATACAGAACAATACCTCGAAAACCCACATTTTTATAGGATTCAATGCCCTAAATACCGCCGAACAGACCATTATCCAAGAATTTTTGGCCAGTAGCAATTGTGAGATCTATTGGGATATTGAAAGGCAGTTTTTTGAGGATGATGCCCATAGTGCTTCCCATTTTATAAGAAAATATTTGAAGGAGTGGAGTTATTTTCAAAAGAACCCTCCCCAATTTATTGCAAACCATTTTACCGAGGATAAAAATTTTCAGTTGGTAGAAGTCCAAAAAAACATAGGGCAAGCAAAATTTGTAGGGGAGTTATTGGACCAGCTATCGGAAAGCGAACTGCAAAATACCGCCATCGTTTTGGGAGATGAAGAATTACTAATTCCATTGCTCTATTCCCTTCCGCCGGGATTGCAGAACGTAAATATAACTATGGGGGTTTCCTTAAAAAATTTCCCCGCTGTCCATTTTTTTGAGTTGCTTTTCTCCCTGCACCACAAAAGGTCGGAGTTGTTTTACTATAAGCAAATAGGCGCGCTGCTGAGCCATCCTATTGGCAGTAGGTTATTTCCAAATTCGGAAGGAATTATGGAAAAACTGGCCGTTGATAACATTACCCACATTTCCTCGGACCAGCTGATCGGGATGGCTTCCGAAAAGGAAAGAAATTTGTTCGAATTACTTTTTCAGGACTGGGAAAATGATAGCGGCAAGTCTATTAATACAGCGCTGGTTCTAATTGCGGAACTTCAGAAATCAGTGGGAAAATCTATGGTGGACCGAGTGGTTCTATATGAACTTTCACAAATCTTCGGCAAGGTTCAGGCCCTTAACGCCACCTATCCCTTTTTAAAATCGGTGAAGGCTGCCCACGATGTTTTTTTGGAACTGACCGCATCGGCGTCGCTCGATTTTGAAGGAGATGCCTATAATGGCCTTCAAATAATGGGGGTTTTGGAAACACGGGTGCTGGATTTTGAGCGGATTATTATAACCTCGGTCAACGAAGGAATTTTTCCCTCGGGTAAATCGAACGCGTCATTTATAACCTATGACCTAAAACAACAATTCAACTTGCCCCGCTATAATGAAAAGGATGCAATTTATACCTATCATTTTTACAGGTTATTGCATCGCGCGAAGCACATTACCTTACTCTATAACAATCATTCCGAGGGAATCAACACTGGTGAAAAAAGCCGTTTTATAAGGCAATTGGAAATTGACAAACGGCCCAATCACGTTTTTGAAAAGATTATACTTTCCCCAAAAGTTCAAATTAAGCCGCGTCCGCAACAGCTTCTCCATAAAACCGAAGCCGTGATGGTCCGTATCGAACAAATTGCCGCCAAAGGATTTTCCCCTTCAGCCTTAACCAGCTATATTAGAAATCCGATGGAATTCTATTTTCAAAAAATCTTAGGTCTAAATGAATTTGAGGAAGTGGAGGAAAACATAGCGGCAAACACTTTGGGAACCATTGTCCACGACACTTTGGAGGCTTTTTATAAACCTTTTGAAGGTAATTTTTTGACTGTTTCGGCACTTAGGGAATTAAAGAAGGGAATTGACGGGCAGGTGAGGCAGGAATTTAAAAAAACCTATAGGGGCGGAACTTTTGACAAGGGTAAAAACCTGATAGTCTTTGAGGTCGCAAAACGCTACGTTTCCAATTTTATTGACCGGGAGATTGCCGAAATAGCAAACGGAAACCAAATAAAAATACGCAAGATTGAAACAGATCTTAGTCTCGAAATTCCTATTTCTGAATTAAATTTTCCCGTAAGGATTCGTGGAAAAGTGGACCGGGTAGATGAATTTAATGGCCAAGTGCGCATTATTGACTATAAAACGGGAATGGTAGCGCAGCGCGATGTGGAGCTAGTGGATTGGAAGGAATTAAACGAAGATAAATTCAGCAAGGTCTTTCAAGTGTTGACTTATGCCTTAATGATGCATCAGGAAATTCCCATAATCGGCGCCGAAGCCGGCATTATTTCCTTTAAAAATCTGGGGAGCGGCTTTTTAAAATTGGGAATAAAGGAAAGGGCAGGAAGCCGCAATAAATCGCAGCTAATTAGCGAAGAAGTTCTCGAAAATTTTAGGATAGCCCTAAAACAATTAATTATGGAAATCTGCGATCCCGCAGTACCGTTTACCGAAAAAGAAATAGCACAATGATTCGCAATCAAAACAAAATTCTTGCTTCCAAAAACAAGAAACCCATACTTTATGATGTCTATTATTACCCCAGCCAAAAGCCCCTGCCGGTGGTGATTTTTTGTCATGGATATAAAGGTTTTAAGGATTGGGGCGCGTGGTCATTGGTAGCCGAAGCTTTTGCTGAGGCGGGTTTTTGTTTCGTGAAATTCAATTTTTCACACAATGGAGGCACTATGGAACAGCCGGTTGATTTTCCGGATCTGGAAGCCTTCGCCGAAAATAATTTCAGTTTGGAGTTGGAGGATTTGGATAGGTTGATGCACGCTATTGATACAAGGAATGGACATTTTCCACAGGAAATTTCAACCCTATCGTTGATTGGGCATAGTCGCGGCGGGGGAATTGTGTTGATTAAGGCCGAAGAGGATCCGCGCGTGCAAAAGGTAGCGACTTGGGCAAGCGTTAGCGATTTTAAACCGCGTTTTCAGGAAAATAGCCAAGCTTTTGAAAACTGGAAAGAAACCGGCGTAACCTATGTTGAAAATAGTAGAACCAAACAACTGTTGCCCCACCACTTTCAGTTTTATACCGATTTTAAGGAAAACGAAAAACGGTTTACCATTGGCCGGGCCGTAAAACAATTAGAAATTCCGCAGTTGATTGTTCACGGCAGTGAGGATCCGACCGTTTCATTGATGGAAGCCCAAATGCTTCACGCTTGGAATCCCGCCAGTAAATTGGCCATCGTAGAAGGTGACCACGTTTTTGGCGCCCAGCATCCTTGGGAGAACCAGACGTTACCAGTGGAATTAAAGACCGTTGTAGAACGAACGATAGGCTTCTTAAAATAAAAAAACCACCCTTATTATGGAGTGGTTTTGGTGGAGAATATCGGAGTCGAACCGATGACCTCTTGCATGCCATGCAAGCGCTCTAGCCAGCTGAGCTAATCCCCCAATGCTGATTTAGGTTGCGAAAATACTAAAATTTTTCTTATTGCAACGTCAAAATTGCAAAATGAATTTATTCCTGTACGGGTAGCACCAACAACGGTTTACTGGTGTGGAATTCCCTTTTGTGGATTTCGTTTTTTTCCCACAGTTTTTTAAAGAACCCGCGTTTTCTTCTAATTACGCAAAGCATATCCGGATTGAACTGCTGAAAATATTCAATAACGGCTTGGAAGGTGGTGGCTGCCTCTACGCGAGCATAGCTATCCAAAACATTTTTTAGGTTTTCGGTTACGTTTTTCATTTCGTCCGTAGTTTCGGGCGTTTCCACGTGAAGCACATTTACTTCGGTTCCGAAGGATTGTTTGAATTTTCGAACGGCCTCCAAGTGTTCATCGCGCTCGAAGGTTCCATTTTTAAAAGCCATCAGCATCGTTTTGGGCGGCTGGAAGGTGGCGCCTTCGGGAACTACCAGAATGGGAATATTGGTCTGTTTCAACAATTTGCCCGAAGTCTTTCCTAAATATACTTCCTCTTTAATGCTATTGCTTCGTGGGGCAAGCACCATAAGATCGATCGGAATTTGTCGGTTCATTCGGTTGATGCCGTCCAAAATTTCGCCCTGCAACGGATGGGTAATAACCTCAACACCCTTTTCATCAACTTGGGAACGAACCTCTTCCAAACGCTGTTCGGTATCCTCCTTCAATACGTTGTTCAACCTGCTGAGGCTGCCCGCCTTTGAAAGACCGGGAAAGACCGAAACCACATATACCTTGGCATTAACGGCCTTTGCCAGATCGATGGCGTATTGCAGGTGGCTGGCCGAATTTGCCGAGGCGCCAATGGGGACCAAAATATTATTCATGGGCTGATGCTTTACTAATTGAATGCAAAATTAACCTTAATTGCCATCTAAACTACAACTCTTTAAAATTTCGGGCAAATTTTAATCATTTCCAGTGCAACGCTTTCTTTGGCCTTGGGCATTTTGTGTAGTTTTGCCCTTCAAAATGGTACGGACCGATATTTCCTTTAAGCGCATCCAACAGCTTGCCATTCCGGCACTAATTTCTGGAATTGCCGAGCCAGTGCTTTCGGCAACCGATGCTGCGGTGGTAGGAAATATAAAGGATTTCGGGATAGAATCGCTGGCCGCGGTTGGTATCGTGGGTTCCTTTCTATCTGCACTCATTTGGATATTGGGCCAGACCCGAAGCGCCATTTCGGCTATAGTATCCCAAAATTTGGGAGCCGGTAAATTGCATGATCTTCACAATTTTCCGGCGCAGGCCATCTATTTCAATATTGCCATCAGCATCCTCGTTCTTTTTTCTACCTATTTTTTTGTGGAGGAAATTTTTGGACTGCTCAATGCCGAGGGGATCATTCTCAGCTTCAGCATTGATTATTACAACATTCGCGTATGGGGTTTTCCGCTAACGCTTTTCACTTTTGCGGTATTCGGCATTTTCCGTGGCCTTCAAAACACGTTTTGGCCCATGATTATCGCTGCTATTGGTGCGGGCCTGAATATTGGGCTCGATTTTGCGCTGGTGTATGGAATAGACGGGTTTCTTTTGCCGATGGGAATTAAGGGGGCGGCGTGGGCCAGCTTAATTGCGCAGGCAGTTATGGCGCTTATTTCGTTGGGGTTTCTTTTAAAAAAAACTGACGTTTCCCTAAAACTGAAACTACCGCTACATCCAGAAATTAAGCGGTTGGTGGAAATGAGCTTAAATCTATTTTTGCGTTCCCTCGCCTTGAATACTGCTTTAATCTTGGCCACCCGCGAAGCTGCGGCTATTGGGAAGGAATATATTGCCGCACATACCATTGCCTTTAATATTTGGATCTTTACCGCTTTTTTTATAGACGGCTATGGAGCCGCCGGAAATATTTTGGGCGGGAAGCTCTTGGGTGAGCGCAATTTTAAGGCGTTATGGCAACTGACCAAAAAGGTAAATTTTTATAATATGGCCGTCGCCTGCTTTTTGGTGCTGATTGGGATTATTTTTTATGAACCCATGGGGCTGCTGTTCAATAAGGATGAAAAAGTACTTTCCATTTTTTACGGTATGTTTTTTATGGTGTTGCTCTGCTTGCCGTTTAATGCATTGGCCTTTACGCTCGATTCCATTTTTAAGGGATTGGGCGAAATGGGCTACTTGCGAAATGTACTGCTTGGGGCTACTCTTTTTGGTTTTTTACCCGTACTATATTTTTCCAAATTTATGCATTGGGGATTAATAGGAATCTGGGCCGCGCTGATTGTGTGGGTGGCCTATCGGGCGGTAGCCTTAATGCTTAAGTTTAAGCGTAAATACATTCCCTTAACACACTCCACTACTGTTTAAAATTTCCGAACGGCACCCAAAGTTTATTTGATGGGAAGGGAATGGATTATTTTCCCGGCGGTTTGAAAGAAGGGCGTAAAAAATTATCTTTTCCTTTTAAACCGGACCTTAGCTTATTCATTTTTGACAATAGGATGAGGAAAAATTAAATTTTAATGCTTTGGATTATTTCCTTAAATTTGGAAAATATCCAATCTATGTCCTTTCAGAGAATTCAAGAAAAATTGAAAATTTTGGCCGATGCCGCCAAATATGATGTGTCCTGTTCTTCCAGCGGCAGCAACCGAAAAAATACCACCAAAACGCTGGGCGACGCTTCCGGAATGGGCATTTGCCATTCCTATACCGAAGATGGTCGGTGCGTGTCGCTGTTGAAAATCCTGCTTACCAATTACTGTATTTTTGATTGTGCCTATTGCGTAACGCGAAAAAGCAACGACATTAAGCGCGCGGCTTTTCAGGTGGAGGAAGTGGTGGCATTGACGATCAATTTTTACCGCCGAAATTATATCGAAGGGCTCTTTTTAAGTTCGGGCATTTTCAAAAGTGCCGATTATACGATGGAACGGTTGGTTGCCGTGGCCAAAAAATTGCGGCTGGAGGAAAATTTTAACGGCTATATCCATCTGAAGGCAATTCCCGGAGCTTCGGACGAGTTGATGCGCGAGGCGGGCCTATATGCCGACAGGTTGAGCGTAAATATTGAAATTCCCACCAAGGAAGGTTTAAAAGCGCTTGCGCCCGAAAAAAACCGGGAAGATTTTGTGAAGCCTATGGCAAAGGTGAAGAACGAAATAATCCAATACCAGTCGGAACGCAAACTGCTGAAAAATACGCCCACCTATGCGCCGGCGGGCCAGAGCACGCAAATGATAGTGGGCGCCAGCGGGGAAAGCGACCAACAGATAATGTGGACCTCCAATTTTTTTTATAAGAAATTCAATTTGAAGCGCGTTTACTATTCGGGTTATATCCCTATTAGTTTCGACGCCCGTCTGCCCCAAATTGGAACCGCTGTGCCTATGCTTCGGGAACATAGACTCTATCAAACGGATTGGCTGATGCGTTTTTACGGCTTTAAGGTGGAAGAAATTTTGAACAACCACCATCCTAATTTAGATTTGGAAATAGACCCGAAACTGGGTTGGGCGCTGCGAAATTTGGAGCAATTTCCCATAAATGTAAATCGAGCCGATAGGCACATGTTGGCAAGGGTTCCGGGATTGGGGATGAAGTCGGTTCACAAAATTATTGAGGCTAGAAAATTCAGGACCTTGCAATGGGAGCATTTAAGGAAATTGGGCGTAGCGCTGAACCGGGCCAAGTATTTTCTGGAGTGTGGAACGCGGGGATACGAACGGCGCGATTTAATGCCGGCCCAACTAAAATCGCTTATCCTTCAGGAATCCAGCAGTAAATATAGCCCAGTTTTGGGTTCACAATTAAGCCTTTTTGAATAGATGGCAGCCGCGTACAATTTGGTATATGACGGGAGTTTTGACGGATTCCTGAGCTGCGTTTTTGAAATTTATAGATTGAAATTAACCGATGTAAGCATCACCCGCAGTGCGGATTTTCAGGTTTCGCTTTTCGGTTCGGAAATCGAGGTTGACACCGATTGCAAAAAGGCCGATCGGGTGTGGAAAGGATTAAAGAAAAAGCTAACGGCTCGTGGCCGTTCCCGTTTATATTATGCCTTTTGCAGTGAAAATGCGCAGGTGGAGGAGTTTATGTTGCGCTATATTCAATATGCCTTTGGAAGCAAGGATCCTATTGATTCGGATTTTTCCAATCCTGATGTTTTAAGGATTGCCCAATTGGCAAAAAGTGTGGGTCGTGAAAAACACAGGATGGAGGCATTCGTTCGCTTCCGGTTGACGAAGGACGACATCTATTTTGCAACCATCGCACCCGATTTTAATGTTTTGCCTTTGATCGTCAAGCATTTTAAATCGCGGTATGCCGACCAATCCTGGATTATTTATGATCTGCACCGGCAATTTGGCATTTATTATAATTTGAAGGAGATCCAAACCGTGACCTATGAATTTCCCAGCGATTTTGACCCTTTAAAAACCACTGACGAATTTTTTGGCAGCGCCGAGATGGAATTTCAGACCCTGTGGCAGGATTATTTTAAAAGTACAAATATCGCAGCCAGAAAAAACCTAAAACTCCACATACGGCATATCCCAAAGCGCTATTGGAAATATTTGAGTGAAAAGCGGGTTGAATAGTAATTGAAGCAGAAAATTTCCGGAAAAACTTCGTCCCCTTAACCTTAAATTATTCGTGCGGTTGCGCCTTGAAACATTCGTTTCCATAAGCCGGCTTCGTATTTTTGAAAGAAATAACGAAATTTTTTCCAACGTTCTTTCCCCTGCTTTTTCGTAGTTTTAAAAAAAGGGAAAGCCAAGTATTACAACGAAATTACATTTTATTGCATTAGTACAGGTTCGTTTTGAACCCAAAAATAGTACCTATTCACAATTAGTTTATAGGTGTTCCCAAGAGCGTCAATTTTAATTTACAAGGTTTTAAAAATTGGGAAAGAGTAGGGCGAAATTCTGTTGGAGGAATTACTTTTAACATTTTCTAAAAATTATGCTATCATGAAAACCCCCGCAGAAATTTTTAAATCACAGCCCGAACTGCTTCAAAACCCGGTCGTACAGGAATTGGTCTCTGAATATGACGGTGTGTGCGATGCGCTGATAGACCTGCACCAGCTAACCGAAATGGGCAAGGAAAAATACCTTCGCATACTGCTTCGGGAAATACGCGAGAGTATTGCCATGGAGCTGCATCGCGATTTGGAGGCGGAACGATTTGGCGAGACGGAAAGGGTAGATTTTAAGCGGGCCGTGCAAAACCTGCAGGAATATATTGGGGACTATTGCAGGGAGTATCAAATTTATCTATGAAGTTTGAGGTATGAGCAGGGAATTGGAAATCGGAAATAGGAAAACAGAAATTCGTAATTCATTCTTATGGTTTTTGGGGTTAAGCTGAAAATGTTTCTTTCTCATTTAATAGGATTCAAACCTTTGAAAGACTTTCGTTTCCGTTAAAATATCGCAAAACCCATATTCTTTCCGTTGCAAAAAAATTAATTTTAAGAAAAAAATTACGGTTATGCGATCTATTTGGAACGGCTCCATCAGCTTCGGTCTGGTTTCCATCCCCATCAAAATGTATAGCGCCTCTGAGGATAGACGGGTGGAACTCGATATGCTGGATGTGCACGACAATGCCCGAATTCGCTATAAAAGGGTGAATGAGGACACCGGAAAGGAAGTGGCGTGGAAAGATATTGTAAAGGGCTTTAAAAAAGATGATTCCTATGTGGTGCTTACCAAAGAGGATTTTGAGCAGGCAAACATGAAAAAAAGCAAGACCATCGACATTGAGGAATTCGTGGAGGAGGCCGAGGTAAACGATCTTCTTTTTAAAAGTCCCTATTTTTTGGAGCCCCAAAAGGAAGGCGGCAAGAGTTATAATCTTTTGCGGGATGCCCTGAAGAAAACCGGTAAGTTGGGGGTGGCCACTTTTGTGATGCGGCAAAAGGAAAACCTAAGCCTTATTGGGGTCTATAAAGATGCGTTGGTGCTGCACGTAATCCGTTTTGCGGAGGAAATCCGCGATCCGGGCGAACTGAAGCTGCCCAGCACGAAAGTTTCCAAAAAGGAAGTGGACATGGCTCTTACCCTAATCGAAAATTACACCGAGCCTTTTAAACTGGAAAAATATAAGGACGTGTATAACAAGCAACTGATGAAGATTATCAACAACAAAGCCAGCGGCAAAAAATCACGGACGCAGAAGGTAGATACTACGCCCACGGCTGCCGAGGACTTGATGGCCAAGTTGAAGGCGAGTTTGGAGAAAAAGAAACGCAAGGCATCCTGATTGTGGGTTTAGAGGAATACATAAAAAAACGAAAGTTCAACCAGACCCCCGAGCCCAAAGGAAGGGTGGAAGAGGAGCAGGGCCGTCGTTTTGTAATCCAACGCCACCAAGCCCGAAGACTGCACTACGACCTTCGGTTGGAGCTGGAGGGCGTGCTGAAAAGCTGGGCGGTACCCAAGGGCCCATCCCTTAACCCAAAAGACAAGCGGTTGGCCATTCGGACGGAGGACCACCCCGTGAAATACCTCACTTTTTATGGCACCATTCCCAAGGGCAATTACGGGGCGGGGGAAATGGACATTTGGGACACCGGCACCTATCGCATTTTGGGCCCCGAAGGGGAAGACGAGGCACTGCGCCAGCTGAACCGCGGCGATTTAAAGATTGAATTCTTCGGAAAAAAAATAAAGGGCACTTTTGCCTTGGTGCGCACCCAGCGGGGCGAGGCACACAACCAATGGTTGCTTATCAAAAAAAAGGATAAGTATGCCACCGATCTTGAATATGATGCCGAAGTTTTTTCCAATCGAGACATATCCCCGAAATCCGGAAGGGTAAAAAAGCTGAAATGGGACCATCCGCTAAAGCCCATGCTCGCCAGCGTGGCCAAGAAGATTTTTAAGGATCCGGATTGGGTGTTTGAACTTAAATGGGATGGGTATCGGGCGGTGGCCTATGTTGAAGAAGGCGAGGCTAGGCTGTATTCGCGAAATGGCCTGAGCTATGACCGAAAATTTAAAGAGATCGGCGTGGCGCTGGAACAGATACCCCACCGATGTATTTTGGACGGCGAGATAGTGCTGCTCGATAAAAAAGGGAAGGCCGATTTCCAAAAACTGCAAAATTATGAGGCTGAAACTACCGGGGGCCAACTGCGCTATTACGTTTTTGACCTGCTGCACCTAAACGGCCACGACACCTTGGAGTTGCCCTTGGTGGAGCGTAAAAGCTTATTGCCTAAAATTTTGGAAGGCCTGGAAAAGGTAGTGTATTGCGACCATATAGCGGCTATGGGCCCCGCGCTCTACAAGCGCGCCATCGATGCTGGAATGGAGGGCGTGATGGCAAAAATGGCAAACTCGGTCTATACCCCAGGCTATAGGAGCGAAGCGTGGCTAAAGATAAAAAACCATACTACCGAGGAGGCCCTAATCTGTGGTTATACCGATTCGGTGAACGGTGGTTCCGTTTTTGGATCCTTGATCTTGGGAATTTTTACCGACGGGAAATTGAAGTATGTCGGCAATTGCGGCACAGGGTTTACAGCCGCCGAAAAGCGGGAGCTGTTGAAGCAGATGAAGGCTTTGCACAACGGAAAAAATCCTTTTGGGAAATCCATAAATCTGAAGGGAAGGACTCCCCATTGGATTTTGCCAAAGCTGGTGTGTGAGGTAAAATTTTCGGAATGGACCAAAGGTGGATTGATGCGCCACCCCAGTTTTAAGGGTCTTCGCTATGATAAACCGATAGCGGAGGTGCAACCCGAAACCGAAAAACCGCGAGGGACGGTCGAACCCTCGGGAAGCGCTGCACTGGAAGTGGACGGAATTGCGGTGCCTTTATCGAATTTGGAGAAGGTGTTTTGGCCCGAACAGGGCTATACCAAATATGATTTGATCGATTATTACCTGCAAGTGGCGGATTATATGCTGCCCTATTTAAAGGACAGGCCCCAAAACCTGCACCGCCATCCCAACGGAATTGATAAGCCTTCATTTTATCAAAAGGATACCGACAATCTACCCGAATGGGTAGAAACGGTTAAACTTTATTCCGAATCCTCCCAACGGGAAATCGATTATTTAATGTGCCAAAACGAGGCAACCCTTTTATATATGGCCAATTTGGGATGTATAGAAATAAACCCTTGGAATGCCCCTGTGCAGCATTTGGACCGGCCAAGCTATACGGTGATCGACCTTGACCCCTCCGAAGGGAATACCTTTGAGCAGGTAGTGGAGGTAGCGCTTGCCGCCAAGGCAGTATTGGACCGCGCAAAAATAAAGGGCTATTGCAAGACTTCCGGCTCCAGTGGGCTGCACATTTACCTGCCGTTGGGCGGAGAATATCTTTTTGAGGAGGCGCGCGATTTTACGAAGTTGCTCTGCTACTACATCCACGAGCAACTGCCCAAACTGACCAGTATGGAACGGGCCGTTAAAAACCGAAAAGGAAAAATATATCTCGACTATTTGCAGAACCGCCGTGGGCAAACCTTGGCCGCGCCTTATTGCGTTCGACCCAAAAAGGGAGCCCCCGTTTCGGCACCCTTGGAATGGAAGGAAGTAAAACCAGGCTTGCAGCTTTTGGACTTCAACATTAAAACCGTGCCCGAGCGTTTAAAAAAGAAAGCCGACCTGTTTAAAGGGGTATTGGGCAACGGGATAGCGATGGAAGAGGCGATGGCGAATTTGTCGTGAGCGCGGGTGGAGTTACCATACAAAAAACCATATTCCTTTTATGCCATAACCATTCCCAAAAAGTGCTGTACCGGTTTTTATAAGCCGTTAACAGCTCGCGTTAAACAAGTTATAAAAAGTTTATAATGGGCAGTGAAGGTTTTATATTGATGGGGAAAACATTAAAGTTAGAATTAAGATTGAAGTCTTTAAGAATTGGAGACATTCAAATTGTAAACCCAAAAAACCTTTGATTATGAGAATTGAACCCTATCTATCATTTAACGGAAACTGTCAGGAAGCCTTTGAATTTTATAAGGATATTTTTGGCGGGCGTATTGAGAACATCCAGACCTATGCCGACAAAAAAATAGACATCCCGGAGCATTACCGGGCAAAATGGCAGCACGCGGAGCTTCAGCATAAAAAATTCACTTTGTTGGGCTATGACGCTGCGCCCGACACCCCATTGACAGATGGCACGAATATGCAATTGGGCGTGGACATGGATTCAGCAGCCGAAGCTGAAAGCTGTTTTAATAAACTGGCCAAGGGCGGTCAGGTGCATACCCCTTTTCAAAAAACCTCTTGGGGCAGCCAGTATGGAAGGTGCACCGATAAATATGGCATAAACTGGATGATAAATTATAAGAAATAAAATTTTATATCACCTAAGGAAAAGGCCCGAAATTTTTCGGGCTTTTTTAATGGCGAGAAAACAATTGGAGCGAATATCAGTAATAGCAGATCAATGAAATTATGGCGAGGCAGAGGGCGGTAAGCGCGAGGTAGGAATACCATTTAAAAACGGGAAGGGTTTGGTGGAAGGATTTAATACGGTGTGCAAAGGACAAGAACATCCATAAAAACTAACATTTGTAGGTTTAGAAACTACTGATTTGATAATGGGCCTGCCGAAGGTAGTGCAATGTAGTGGGGGGCAGGCGCTCTTAAGCTATGATTTTTAGCACATTTACATTTTTATTTAGGATATTCATTTTCTGTTTTTATATAGCGAACCCATTGGGTGAATTTAATTTGTTCAATCAATACCTTTATTTATTATTAAGAATAAGTAGGTTTTATTTCAAAATGGCTATAGAAAATTCTTTAAGAGGGCACTCGAGGTTCCAAAATTAATGTTATTAATAAATTTTTAATTCTATTGCTTCTTTCTTGTTAATGGAAATTTAAACTGTTTTTTTCTAGAATTTAAGATGATTATTTTTAATGGAAAACAAAAAAACTTAAGTTATGAAAAATTTAGAAGAATTATTTGAACATCAGCTACAAGACCTGTACAGCGCAGAAGACCAATTGATTGACGCGCTGCCCAAAATGGCAAAAAAGGCGAAAGACGCACAGCTAAAAAAGGCATTTGAGGATCACTTGGCCGAAACCAAGGAACACAAGGAACGCATAGCGGAAATTTGTGATTCCTTAGGAATAAAGGCCAAAGGTGAAACCTGTAAGGCGATGAAAGGTCTGATCAAGGAAGCCGAAGATTTTTTAAAAGAAGTAAAAGACGATGATGTGATGCATGCAGGAATGATAGCAGAAGCCCAGCGGGTGGAACACTATGAAATCTCTGGTTATGGAACCGCGGTGAGGTATGCAAAAGAACTGGGGCATGATGCCATTGCCAAAAAATTGAAGCAGACGCTGGACGAGGAATATGGCGCCGACAAAAAATTAAACGATTTGGCGGAAGGCCGGTTGAACCGAAAGGCAAAATAAAATTAAATTATTTATATTGTTAAGCCCGTATTTTCATACGGGCTTTTCTATAAATCTAAAAATCATGAAACAGCTTTTTGAATTAACCTGGAACGGGACCCTTCAAATTTTGGCCAGTTGTTTGGGCATCTATATAGCGGTTATCCTACTAACACGAATTTTTGGCAAGCGCAGTTTTAGCAAGATGTCGAGTTTTGATTTTGCCATGACGGTTGCAGTAGGCTCCTTGATTGCGACTACTATCCTATCGGCATCCGTCTCCTTGGCAGAGGGAATGGTTGGACTTTTTTCGGTTTATCTATTTCAATTAACTGCGGCCTATTTTCGTAGGTATAGCAATTTTCGGAACGCCATAGATAACAGGCCGTTATTGTTAATGGATGGTGCAACCATAATACGCGAAAATTTAAAAAAGGCGCGCGTGACCGAGGGCGATTTGCGCGCCAAATTGAGAGAAGCCAATGTTACGGATTTTACACATATACAGGCAGTGGTTTTTGAAACTACTGGGGATATTTCTGTTATCCATTCAAAAAGTATCGACGAAAAATTAAAGGCCTACCTCTTGGAAGATGTTAGCGATTAGGGTCACCATAGAAGTTATAGGTTTTGCTGCCGGAATATTTACGACCTTAGCGGTTGTGCCTCAATTGTTGAAATCGTGGAGGACGGAGCAGGTTGTAGATATTTCCCCTTTTATGTTTATATGCATAATGTGTGGGGTGGGCCTGTGGGTAGTATATGGAATTTTAAAAAATGATTATCCCATTATTTTTACAAATGGACTTTCCTTTATATTAAATTTCTCCATGTTAATGCTTTTTTTGCGCTATCGATCAAATAGTTAACGCTATCGAATTTTTAAGCTTTCGCCGTGTTAAGAACCCTTTAAAAAGCATTTAATGAAAACTTAATTCCCTTTGGTTTAAATAGCATCTCAATTAATTTTAAAAGAAAAAAAGCTATGGAACCAAATTTATATTCACATCGAACTCCCTCATTGGAAAGTAAATTTCATGAATTTATTGTTGAAAAAAATCATCCTTGCATTATGGCAAATACAGTTTTTCAGCAAGAAAATTATTATTTGCATACCTATGAAAAATTAGGAACTATTGGCACGGCGCGGGAATTGATTATCGATTTGAAGGAATACATAAATTCCTATGATTTTGAGGGTAGGGACTTCAAATCTTTTTTGGCCGTCTTTCCAAATGTTAATGTTGTGGGGGAAATAGAGTTTGAAAATTTACTTTGGCGCCAACTGCAATTTCTGCATAAACTCGATTCAGAAGCATGGGATCCTTCGGTGAGTCCGGATCCCGCAGATGCCAACTTTAGTTTCAGTATTGGAGGACGCGCTTTTTATGTTGTGGGACTTCATCCCCAGGCATCGCGTTTGGCAAGGCGGGCCCCACATCCTACTTTAGTATTCAATTTACATAGCCAATTTGAAAAGCTTCGGCAAATGGGAGTTTATAATAAGGTGCGGAACAAAATTAGGGAGCGCGATATAGCGTTGCAGGGAAATATCAATCCGGTTTTAGAAGATTTTGGCGAGCGTAGTGAAGCCCGGCAATATAGTGGTCGGCAGGTGGAAAGCAATTGGAAATGCCCCTTCCATCCATAAAATGTGCTATGAAATTATCAAAAAAATTTTAGCCAATTATGGAACCTATTACCACCATTGATTTTATATTGAATACCGTTATCGCCATGGTTGCTGGGGTATGTGTTGGGATAGAGCGACAAATGAAAAATAAAAATGCTGGATTGAAAACCAATGCGTTGGTAGCTATTGGTGCATCTATTTTTGTTGGGATATCGTTTCAATTCCTACATATTGAATTTGTGGACCTAACAAGGATTATCAGTCAAGTTGTGGTAGGGGTCGGATTTTTAGGGGCGGGAGTTATCATTAAGCGGAAGAATCAAATTTCCGGCTTGGCTACCGCAGCAGCCGTTTGGTGTAGTGCTGCCTTAGGATGTTTGGCGGCCATGGGAATGTATATTGAAGTTGCGACGAGTACGGCCCTTATTGTATTGGTGAATTTGGTATTGGGACATTACAATAAAATAATATATGAAAGGAACCATTCACAAAAAAAACCTGAAAAAAAATATGATCCAACAGATTAAACCCCAATCGGGGGCGGCCTTTAAAATTAGAAAGGGCGAATTTTTAAGAGTGATTGATCCACTTGGAAAACAAGTTAGCGACATGGTTCTTTTTAATGAACACGATATTCGCGAAAAAATTTCTTCGGGAAAAACGTTGGATTTTGAAGAATCCATTTTAATTACAAAGGGAAATTTTTTATGGAGCAATCGAAGTAGAAAGATGATGGAGATTGTAGAGGATACAAACGGGCGCAATGATTTTTTGCTTGCCCCCTGCAGCCCGGAGACCTTTCAGATAATGTATGACAATCATGACTACCACCCGAGTTGTTTTGAAAATCTATCCAAGAATTTGATTTTTTTTGGAATCAATGCCGATGATATACCAACAGCCTTCAACATATTTATGAATGTTCAATTTGATGACAAGGGAAAAATTGCGGTTAGGCCACCCTTGAGCAAGGCCAATGATTATGTGTTGTTTCGGGCAGAAATGGATTTGATTGTAGGGTTGACCGCCTGTTCAGCAGAAGATAGCAATGGGGGCAGTTTTAAGCCCATTCATTATAAAATTGAAAGTTAAAATTTTAAAATTTAATCGCTATGGGAAATACTCAAGACGGATTTCACAAAAAGAGAGACTACAACCAATATGGAGAGGTAGAAAAGGAAAAGGATGAAAGGGATAAAGATGAAAAAACTGATAGTCCCAATAAATTTCCAGATACAAAAAAGAAATAAAAATATTTATTTGGACCGGTGATTTATAAAAGCTACAGATTGTTCTGTGGAGCGTAAATCTTCTCCTTAAAATTGATATGAAGAAGAAAAGGAATTTCCCCGACCAACAACAGAAGCAGCCGGGTAGGGAATATAAGATGATGCCCCAGCCGGAAATAATTCGGCCGGATTATAAGGGCAGTGAAAAATTAAAATCCAAGATTGCGATCATTACTGGTGGGGATAGCGGCATTGGGCGAAGCGTGGCCGTACATTTTGCCAGGGAAGGGGCCCATATTGCCATAGTCTATCTAGAAGAAAATGAAGATGCGCTGGAAACCAAAAAATTGGTTGAAAAGGAAGGAACAAAATGTTTATTGTTGAAGGGGGATTTGCGAGACCAGGAATTTTGTGTTTCGGTAGTTCAGGATTGCGTGGCGGAATATGGCAAGGTGGATATTTTGGTAAATAATGCGGCGGTACAATTCCCGAAAGATGCTTTAATGGATATTGGCTCAGAACAGTTGAAAGAAACTTTTGAAACTAATTTTTTTCCGTTTTTCTATGTTACTGCGGAAGCGCTAAAGCATTTTTCTGATGGCAGCGTTATTATTAATACCAGTTCGGTAACCGCTTATAGGGGCAGTGACCATTTATTGGATTATTCAAGTTCCAAAGGGGCTATTGTGAGTTTTACGCGATCGTTGTCTGCAAACTTGGCCAAAAAAGGAATCCGTGTGAATGGCGTGGCCCCCGGACCTATTTGGACCCCTTTGATTCCTGCTACATTTGACGATGTGACCGATTTTGGAAAAGATACTCCAATGGGAAGGGCAGGGCAGCCCAGTGAGGTAGCGCCGGCCTATGTTTTTTTAGCGAGCGAGGATAGCAGTTATATTACGGGTCAGTTTCTCCATGTGAATGGTGGCGAATTGATTGGGGGGTAATTTAATTTGTTTTCCCGTTTCTTATTTCGGAAGGTGTGATACCATATCTATCCTTAAAGATTTTTGAGAAATAACTTTTACTGGAAAGTCCAACCATATAGGCAATTTCGGAAAAGGAAAAGTCGGTATTTCGGATTAGGTTTTTTGCCAAATCCAGCCTTCGTTGTTGTACGTATTCATTGACGGTAAGCCCATAAAACATTTTAAAACCGTTTTGGAGTTTTGTATTGTTGAGGCCAACATTTTCACCAAGTTTTTTTACCGTTTTGAAGTTTAAAATATCATTGTCAATTAGGTCCGCGGCCTGCCTTACCAATTCCTGATCGCGTTTTTTAAGTAGCAGTTTTTGGCCTTCCCCCTTTTTTGAATCTTGATATTCCAGAATTTGAAGCGATAGAATTTTATAGGCACTTCCGTGAAGAAAAAGCGTTCGTACAAAATCATTGGATTGAGAAGTGTCCATTTCCAGAAAGAGATCGGCCATTTGCACGCTATAATCGCCGTGATAATAGAACTGTTCCGTGGCTTTTGTATCGAGAAACAATGTTTTTAAATCCGTATCCAATGTTCTTATTTCGCAATCCATAGTAGGTTCAAAGCGTTGCCTATTTATTTCCAAACTGTTGATTTTGGTGCGAACCCCAGCATCAAATTTTAAAATATGTCCGTCAAATTTACTGCTTGCCACAATTATATTCTCCAATACCATCACTCTATGGAGTTTATTATGGTCTTCAAAATGATGCGAAAATCCCCCCTTTTCACAAAAGAGAAATTTTAAGGGATGGACCTGGTTTACAATAAACTTTATTTCCACATCCTCATGAAAAGTGCAATCGTAAAATAATAGGCCGATGCCCTCTTGAAAATTAATTCCTTTTATTATGCCAGTTCCGAAATTAGGCGGAATCTCGAGAATATATTCCTCGCAATCTTGATTATAATCAGTCCCCATTTCGCGGGCGAGATCATTAATAACCTCGTGAAAAGGAATGGAATGGGAAATAATGGTTTTCATTTTTCAAAGATTTAGATTCACTCCCTAAAAATACACCAAAAATTAGTCATCATAAAAACCGGCGCTACTTCGATGCTATTAAATGACAACGAGCCTGTCGCAATAATTATAAGAATGACTTATCCCTTTTTGCACGAAATCTAGAGATAGATGGATTTCAGCTGGAGGTTGGCGGAGGAAAGCGTTAGTAACAGCAATAATTCAATTTGACTACTTTTTTATTCAATTGCATTAATGCACCGCTTTGGGCTTTGCTATTTTAGGGCCTGAATTAACTAAATTGTAAAACCAAATGAATCATGGATATCGATCTTCCTGACCCAAAAGCTTATGGCCATGGTTCAGCGATGCGGTTTCAATTTACCAATTCCCCAGAGCCTTTCAGGACTTACCCTTTTACTTTTCAGGAATTTTACTTGGAAAAACAAGTGGTCCATAAAATTATGTTTTTCCCAACCGAATGTTTCTATTTAATTTATTGTTGGAGTGGCACTGTTTGTTGCTTATTGGGCGAAAAAAATAGGCGGCTCCATCACCAAGAAAGCTGTATTGTTTATGACAGTGAGGGAAAAGGCGTTCGCATTGCCATGGATAAACAGCCGGCACAGGTGTTAATTATTGCATTTTCCAATTTTGGTAAAGTTTTAATGGAAGGAGTTCCCTGTTTTTTTAATCGTTACAAAAATATTTTTAAAGAAAATTTGCCCGATCAATATTATTATGTTGGAAGAATTGATTTGGCGCTTTTTTCAAAAATCGATTTCTTGAGGATAACAGGAAAAAGGGAACTGGAAAAATTATTTTTATGGGAAGGAATATTTTATCAGCTTTTTGGGCTAAAGCTTCTTCAATTGATAAGGGAAAAAAAGGAAGGGAATCCAAACCTGTCGGGTTTCAGCCCTTGGGAAATGGAACAGATAAGGTTAGTTTCCGAAGAAATTATTGAAAATCCCGGGAGGGAATATTCCATAGAATCGCTGTGCAAAAAAAGCGGATTGGGTCCCAACAAATTGCAAAAAGGCTTTCGGGAAATGTTCGGCCGCAGCGTAATCAACTACATACGTGATATTCGCCTCGAAAAATCGGTGGAATTATTGCGAAACTCAAACTTCACCATTTCTGAAATAGTTTATGACATTGGACTTAAAAATCGAAGTTACTTTTCAAAAATTTTCAAGCAGAAATATCGACTTTCCCCAAAGGATTTTCAAAAAACCCAGCGACAAAACCCGAATATTTGATTGCAACCAGACTTTATTTCAAAGGGAGCTAGCTCAAAAGAAAAGAAAATAACGTTATAAAAAATATTGCGTTAAAGTTTTAAAAATTAAGAGCCAAATTCCTCTTAGTAAGTAGCACGAAATGAGTTTAGTGCTCTAAATTTAAAGAAAAAAATATAGTTATGAGCACACAAAATCAAAATCAGCAAGGACACCAGCAATATGCCGGTAATGGAAATCGAACTAACGATTCTGAACGCAATCCGAAGGATAACCAACGCAATCAGGATCCAACGCGCAGAAGTAACCGCCGCGAAGAAGAAGAATAAGCAAGGCTCCCAGTTAAGTTTGAAGGAAGGCCCTATTTTAGGGTCTTTTTTTATGTTCTTAAAACGTAATCAAGGTGATTTAAAACTTTATGGAAAGAACTTGAAAAAGTGATGAAAATCGCTAAGAATTTCGGGCATTGTGTTAACCGCCAAGCAGATAGCTTATTATTTTTGTGAAAACTATAAAAAAGGAGGTTTTATGTAGCAAGAAAAAAGATGGGGGCCCAAAAAGCTTGGGTCCAAAAAATTCAGCTTTGTAAAGCAAAACAAATTTTTTAATAATAATGAATTAGCCTTAAAAACCATTCTTTTTGAATGGTTTTTTGCTTTTAGGATTTTTTTGGGGAAACGGTGAACAATCTTTTTTTAATTTTAAGAAAAAGTCCGGGCAAATGGTTAGCACCTTTTGCTCAAACCAATTTAAAACATTAGCATCATGGAAGACAAAGATCATTCACACCGGCCGGAACAAACCCCCATTGATCCTGAAAAAAACAATGAGACCCAAGAAAGGGAATACCGAAAGGACAAACGCGACGGCAAATTGGACGATTCCGAAGAATGACCGGAGTACACAATTTTTTGGTGCCAAAGGAATCGTTGGAACAATGATAAAAAGGTTTCGCCTCATCTACTATTCTGAAATTCAAATAGAAAAGTGATTTTTGAGTGGTTGACGGGGCCATGGGTTTTCCATTTCAATTCCTTTGGCACGCGCTGAAATTTTAAAAAAGGGGCCATTAAAATGCAATACCTATCTTTGAAGGCTAAACCGTTTTTCGGAAAATACCTTTAGGTAGGTATTTTTGCGGGTAGATTATTTTTTGATATTGCAAGCGGTTACCTTTTCTATTAATCATAGTTCGCACAAATTATGAAACCTTCTCGCTTTCTTTCCCTAAAGTTTTTAAGTACAACTATTTCTTTGGCCCTTTCCGGCTGTGGTAGTGTGGCAACCGTGTCAGAAAACGGTACGCTTGGAGCGGAGAGCGTGCAGGATTTCAATGCGCAGCAGGAAATAAACCTGAAGGAACAACGACTTGAAATGTATAAAAAATTGCTGCCCGTAGCCGCACGCGAGGTAGTTTTCCAAACGTTTTATAAAAACGCAAAGGCAGACAACCTCGCTGAACTGCCGGATTATAGTGAGCCCACCAAACCGCCGGCCACCCCGGATACCAAAACAGTCGGGCTAAAAACGGAGGGGTCTCGGGCCCCGAAGTATAAGAGAAGCTCGCTTTACACCTTGATTTTGAACGATACTTCGGAAGATTACCTGCATTACCTTACAAAATATGTATTTGCAAAAACCCCCATACCTGAAAAATTCAACGACCATAATTTGGGTCCCTATGAAATTAAAAAATCCCCGACGAGTATGGTTTCAGGGGAATTTATTCTGAACTATTTAGAAGAAAAACAAGTTGCCAAAGGTTTGATTGCAAAATGGTTCAGTAGGAGCACGGATGGAAGTTTTTCAATGGAATTGGTAGGAAGAAGGGGCGAATATAACGCCTCCGAGCTCGATGTTAAAATCGCTTTGCAAACCGCTAGGGGAAGGGCAATGCTTCGGGACGCCGGCGAGGAATTGATCCGAAATACCTTTGTGGTGGTCTATGATTTTGAACGGGTGGACAATAGCACCAAAACGGGATTGTTTCAGTACGGCCTTCAATCCAATATCACAACCAGGGCCTATTTGTACCGTCTTATTTGGAATGAAGAAACTGCAGCCAAATTTTATGGCGAATTTTGGATGGATCGAACAAATAGAGACGAAGCCAAGAAGAAAGCATTTGAGCAATACAACGGTTTCGCAATGGAATATATAGGCAATGTGGTTATAGCGGAAAATTCATCCAAAAGTATGTTGCGCCATAGCAAGGAACAATTGGCGACATTGGAAAAGGAAACCTTGGTGTGGCGCAATGTTAGTTTTTCCCAAGATGAGGCAGCCATACAGACCGCTTTGGATTTGAGTTTGGC
Source organism: Aequorivita sp. (assembly GCA_048268785.1). Lineage (GTDB taxonomy): Bacteria > Bacteroidota > Bacteroidia > Flavobacteriales > Flavobacteriaceae > Aequorivita. The sequence goes on along the minus strand of JBLWUV010000002.1, from coordinate 134,215 downwards.
CGAATTGGAGCGAAAATATGAAGAATTCAGGGCCAAATTTCCGCTGTTCAGCGGCAGCCCCATTGCAGCCAAAGTCGGAAAAAAAGAAGGCATAAAGGAAGGGGACAAATTTGAGGTATTGGAACTGCGCGTTTTGGAGGACGGAACAACCTATTATGAACGGGTGGGCATAATCAAAGTGGCGAAGGAACAGGATATTTGGAACAACACCGTTCAAGGCGATTGGTTTGAGGAACGATCCCAAAAGGAATACACCCTTTTTGAGGGCGCAGAGGGCAGGTACGGTCCGGGAATGTTGATCCGGCAGATAAATTAGAGGGTAGGTGTTTGAAGGGCCGTTGTCCAAGCCTTATAAATAATTCCATCGTTCAAGAATATGAAAGTTGTTGAATGTACAGTTTCAACATAACAACCAAGCAAATCCAAACTTTAAAAATGAAAAATATTATCTTCCAGCTTTTTGTTTTCGCGGTGATTTTTCCGGCATTTTCCCAAGGCAATCTTCCCAAGGATCTAACCGTCTCCGACGTTTACCAAAAATATGAAGAAGCCATAGGCGGCAAGGAAAAAATGGAGACCATTGCCAACAAAATGGATGCCAGCAGTATTACAACTACCTTTAAAACCTCGGGCATCGTTTCCAATGAAGGCAGCAGCAAACAGGAAGTAATCAATTTTTGGGATTATGGATCCGTGCAATCTGCCGTTCTAACCAAACAATATCCATCTTCCCTTTCGGAAGAAATTGCAATTTCGAGATATTTTACTGCCAACGGAACCACCACCATGCATTTTGCGAACGGGCAAAAACAGGAAATGGCCACCCTTGCGAATACATATCAACAAAAACCCTTTCCGGAAATAACGGTTCCCGATGGTGCGGAACTCATAGCACAGGAAAACTTAGATGGCAGGGCAGTAAACGTGGTTCGGTATGAAACCAGTACAATGGGGGTGGCCTTTTCCCATCTTGTATATTTCGATAGTAATTCCGGACTGATGGTCCGCTCCGAACAACGGAACGAACAGGAAACGGCGGGTTCCAAAATTGTGACAAGCACGGAAAATGAATATTCAGACTACCGGGAGGTGGACGGCCTGCGCATAGCCCATAAAATTACAACAACCATCCATTCCAAAACTACCGGAACCATGGCGATGGAAACAAACACCGTTATGACAATTCAAGTAAATAGGGTGGACTTCAATATTGATCCGATGGATTTTAAACAAAACTGTTTCCAACAACCGGAAGCGTGTTTTCAGGCGTATTTTTAGTAGTAGTTTCTATCCAATCGGCCAAACCATTTTCCACAGCCTTGATCCCCTTCAAAATTTTACCGCGTTTTTAGCCAGCCCGTAATGCTCAACCGTTCGGAGGCTTTTACCACTTTTACTTCGTGTTCCAACACTTGACTTTCAAAAATGACCACGCGCCCCGGCAGCGGCAAAATATCGAGGTTCTCCTTTTCGGTATAAATGGTGAGCTCGCCACCATTCTCAGGTAGCCAGTTGTCCTCGTTCAAATAGCAAACTATGGAAAGCTTTCGGCGATCGTCGTTCTGGAAGGTGTCCAAATGTCGCTTATAAAAAGTGCCGGTGGGATATACCGCATAGTGGAATTCCTTTTGCAGAATGCCCAAGAAACAGGTTTTGTTTAGGTAATTGACCAATTCATTTATTTTTTTAAAAAAAAGAAGTTCGGCTTCATTGGCGTTTTTCTCATCCATCCAAAGAATGAAATCGCCGCGGATGCTCTTGTCAATTTCTTCATTGGTCCTATTGCCTATCGCGGATTTTTTAAAACGGTCTGCTTCGTATTTTGCGAGGAGGGAATGGCGCAAAATCTCCACTTCTTCCGAAGAAAAAAAATCGTTCACTATGCTGTATTGCTGCTGCAACAAATCGCCGATGATGGTTTCAAACAGCGGGTTTTCAACAAATTCGAGTTGCTCAAAAAGTTCTTCGGTCATTTTTTCTTTTAAAAAAGTGGGCAAATATAGTTTAGAAACGCTTAAGTTTTTTAAGCCCGGAAAAGGAAATTTCAGCCTTCAAAAAATAGATGCTGCATTGGCGCCGCCGAGGGACGGCATCTTTGATGGTTCGGGACGGCATCTTCTCGTCCGTTGGACGGCATCTTTTATTGGTTGGGACGGCAGGTTTTTTTAAAAATTGGCGAAATCCAGTAGCGCCATTGAAAATTGTATCTTTGTGGACCAACTTTTTACAATGAAACAAATTCGCATTACCAAGATTTTTTCCTTTGAAACCGGCCACGCCCTGTTTGGCTACGACGGCAAATGCCGAAATGTGCACGGCCACAGTTATAAGCTTTCCGTTACCGTAATAGGCACGCCCATTTCGGACCCTAATAATGTGAAATTCGGAATGGTAATCGATTTTGGCGATCTAAAAAAAATCGTAAAGGAAGAAATCGTGGACGTATTTGACCACGCTACCGTTTTCAACAAAAATACCCCACACGTTGAATTGGCAAGGGAACTGAGCGACCGCGGCCACAGCGTGCTGTTGGTAGATTATCAGCCCACCAGCGAAATGATGGTGATTGATTTTTCTGAAAAAATAAAGAAACGCCTGCCCCAAAACATCCAACTACACTCCTTAAAATTGCAGGAAACCGACAGCAGTTATGCCGAGTGGTTTGCGGGGGATAATTGAGAATTATTCGACTAAATATTCCGAAAGAAGGGATTTTAATTTTTGAACGGATTTTTGGTCAAGGGATGCCATTTTATCAAATAACCTTCCTGTGTCAACACATCTAATTTGATCCAAAGCAACTTGGGCCGGTTTGTTTTTTAAGGTTATTGAAAGACGCATTGGAAAATTTCTGACTGCTGAAGTAATTGGCGCAACTAAAATTGTGTTCAATATTTTGTTTGAAAAATTTGGGGATATAACCAAGCAGGGCCGTGTTTTTTTAATTTCACTCCCCACCGTTGGGTCTAAATTTACCCAATAAATATCATATTGCTTTACCATTCCCAATCCCTATTATTTTCATCTTCAAAAATATCAGGCATCAAACGTTCCGGCTGTCCATATTTTGCAACATCTTCGGCAAGTATATTTTCCCAGCCTTCCCTCGGTATTGATTTGGCAGCGGTAATAATCATTTTTTCACCTTCAATTTCTATGGCAACTTTTTCCTCAAGCCCAATAAGTTTTAGAAATTTTGAAGGAATAATGATTCCTTTTGAATTTCCCACCTTTATTATTTTTGCTTCCATAATTAGAAAATTAGCAACGCTAAGTTAAAACATTGTTATAACAAGAAGGCAACTTTCTTAGAAAACTTTCTAAACGCATCACTTCACTTTCCTATCTTTGACGGATGCAAATTCCACAGGGCAAAAAAATCTATTTTTCCAGCGACAACCATCTGGGCGCGCCCACCCAGGCCGAAAGCCTGCCGCGCGAAAGGATTTTTGTAAAATGGCTGGACACCATAAAACACGATGCCGAAGTAATTTTCCTGCTCGGCGACCTTTTTGATTTTTGGTTTGAATATAAAACCGTGGTGCCGAAGGGGTTTGTGCGCGTTTTGGGAAAACTGGCCGAGCTTCGCGACAGCGGCATCCAAATCCACTTTTTTGTGGGCAACCACGATTTGTGGATGCACGACTATTTTGAAACCGAATTGAATATTCCCGTTTACCACGACCCGAAAGAATTTGTGTTCAATAACAATCATTTTCTAATTGGTCACGGCGATGGCAAAGGTCCGGGCGATAAGGGCTACAAACGGATGAAAAAGGTGTTTACCAATCCGTTCTCAAAATGGCTTTTCCGCTGGTTGCACCCCGATATTGGCGTGCGGGTGGCGCAACATCTTTCGGTAAAGAACAAACTGATTTCGGGCGATGAGGACAAGCAGTTTTTGGGCGAGGAAAAGGAATGGTTGGCGCAATATTCCAGACGGAGACTGGAAAGTAAACATTACGATTACTTCATTTTCGGGCACCGCCATTTGCCGATGGAAATTAAGGTGGGCGAAAATTCAACCTATTATAACCTTGGCGATTGGATAAACCATTATACCTACGGCGTTTTTGATGGCGAAAAATTTGAATTAAAGGAATTCAATTCAAAATGAAATATCGTTTTGTTGTAGGGCAAGGACAGGCCCTTGCCCTGCAACAAGAAAAAAAATAAAGATCATTCCCGTATATCCTTTAACCGCAACTGCAGACTCACATTGCCCTGCCATTCATTTTCATCAATGCAATAAGCGGCTTTGAACGGTTTTCCGCCGCAGGCGATTTCCTGTTTTTCGGCCAAACCAAACCCAATTCCAGTAAATTGAGCGGAATTTCCCTGTTTCACCACAACACGGAGGTGCGTTTTGTCTTCCCCCACACATTTACCCCAGCCGGTATCCATCAAGTTTTGCGTCATAAAAACGGGCGTCATATTCCCAGGGCCGAAGGGGGCGAACTGTTTCAAAATTCTAAAGAATTTTGGGGTAATGTCTTCCAGATTTATTTCGGCATCAATCTTTATTTCCGGAGTAAGTAAATGTGGGTCAATGGTTTCGGAAACCACGCGTTCAAATTCATTTTTGAAATTCTCAAAGTTTTTTTCGAACAGCGTTAACCCCGCCGCATACATATGGCCGCCGAATTGTTCAATGTGTGCTGCGCAGCTTTCCAAGGCGTTGTAAACATCAAATCCGGTTACTGAGCGTGCCGAGGCGGCAAGTTTTTCGCCACTTTTGGTAAAGACCAAAGTAGGCCGATAATAGGTTTCCGTCAATCGTGAGGCTACGATGCCGATGACGCCTTTGTGCCAATTTTCTTGATAAACAACGGTCGTTTTTCTGGTTTCCTCCTTGTTTTGGATTATTTGCTGTAGCGCTTCTTCGGTAATCAATTTATCGGCATCCCTGCGGTCTTTGTTGAATTGTTCGATTTCGGCGGCAAAGGTTTCCGCTTTTTCAAGCTCATTTTCGGTCAGTAAAGTAACGGCGTGGTTGCCGTGTTTCATCCGTCCGGCGGCGTTTATTCTCGGGGCGATTATGAACACCACATCGGTAATCGTTAAGGTTTCCTTTTTCACCTGTTTTAAAATGGCCTGAATTCCGGTGCGCGGATTGCTATTAATTACCTTCAACCCAAAATGGGCAAGGATTCTGTTTTCTCCCGTAATCGGAACAATATCGGCCGCAATCGCGGTGGCCACCAAATCTAAATGGAGCAATAAATCCTCAAGCCGCAATCCCCGATTTTCGGCCAAGGCTTGGATCAATTTAAAACCTACGCCACATCCGCACAGTTCTTTGTATGGATAATCGCAATCTTCGCGTTTTGGATCGAGCACGGCAACGGCGTTGGGAATTTCCTTGCCGGGCCGGTGGTGATCGCAGATTATGAAATCGATATTTTTTTCGGAAGCATACGCGACCTTATCGATGGCCTTTATGCCGCAATCCAAGGCAATAATCAATGAAAAACCATTATCGTCAGCATAGTCAATGCCTTTATAGGAAACGCCATAGCCTTCGTCATACCGATCGGGAATGTAGGTTGAAACATTAGGGTAATAACTTTTTAAATAGGAAGAAAGCAGGGCGACGCTGGTGGTGCCGTCCACGTCGTAATCGCCATAAATCAGGATATTTTCACGGGAGGCAATAGCTTTTTCGATGCGTGCAACGGCCCTGTCCATATCCTTCATCAAAAACGGATCGTGAAGGTTTTCCAGGCTTGGGCGAAAAAACTTTTCGGCCTCTTCAAAAGTTTCCACCCCGCGCTGCACCAAAAGTGAGGCAATAGTTCGGTCCACTTTCAGGACTTTGGCAAGCGAATCTACCTTATTGGGATCGGGTTTGGGTTTAAGGGTCCAGCGCATAATCTGTGAAAATTCCAAATTTTTTAAATTCCAAATTCCAAAATTTGGATTGGTTGTGATTACCAAATCAGGGGAGCGCTGTAAAATTACAAATTTAGGACCATTGCGAGGGTGCTTTTCATAATTGAATATTTAGTATCTTGTAATGAAATTCCCACTTACTAACCATTAAATTTTAGAATTATGAAAACACTTTTACTTTTTTTGGTAGGAATTGCTTCATTGGTTTCCGTTGCGCAGGATGGGAGTTTGGATACTTCGTTTGGCGATGGCGGGGTAGTTCTTACGGATTTCTCCAATAGTCAGGATTTTGGAGAGGCGGTTGTCCAACAGGCGGACGGCACGCTGGTTGTTGCCGGTGTAAAACGTTTGTCAAACGGTGACAATAATGTAATCCTTGTTCGATACTTGACCGACGGCAGTATTGATACCTCTTTTGGTACAGGCGGAGTAGTAACTGCAGATTACGGCGTGGGTTTTTATGGGTTTGCATTTTTATTTGTGGACAATCAAGATAGAATTGTAGCTGCAGGCAGCAAGAACGACGGTTCGAATACTTTTTTTATTGTTGCGAGATCTTTAAATGACGGACAATTGGACACTACTTTCGGAACGGACGGAACAGTCGCTATTCCCGGAACATTCGAAATGATGTTGTTAAGTGACGGATCTTTTTTACTAGTGCGATTTTCCGCGAGCGATAAAGTTTCTGTTTCCCATTATTTAAGCGATGGCGCTCTGGATATTTCATTTGGAGTGAACGGTTCGGCCGTTTCAACTTTTTCCGGTGAAACCATCCAAATTCGCGAGATAAAGGGCGATGCCCTGGGTAATATTTTTTTGTTGGGTACCCGTGATAATAACGCCAATACAGATATTTTCTTGATGAAATTCAATCCCGATGGTTATTTGGACCCAAATTTTGGAACCAATGGAATGGCCACAAAGAATATAGATGCCTTGAATCCCATGAACTTTAGTTCTGCAAGTCTTGATTTTACAAACGACAACAAAATAGTTATTGCCGGAAGCTGCGGGGCCTGCCTCGATCTATTTGAACCGGTTTTTCAGCCTTTCTTTTTAAGATATAATTTTGATGGTTCCCCGGACTCCACCTTTGGTAGCGATGGCACCATCCTGCTCCCTATTTCAGGTTTTGTCAGTTCTGGTTTAATTGTTCAGGAAAATCAAAGAATGTTGGTAAGCGGCAGTTCTGTAGATTGTTTTGAAGGTAGCATGTATGTAATTTATAGATATTTTCCGGGCGGAACTTTGGACAATTCATTTAGTGCAGTATCACCCATAGAATTCTATAATTCAAAAACCATTGCGCAGGAAGACGGCAAAATTGTGACCGTTGGCTATACATTTTGGTATAATGGTGAGGAAGAAATTGTGCTGCTTCGGCATAACAACAACCCCTTGTCGGTGCCCGAATTTGAAACAAACAAGCTGATAATTTACCCAAACCCCTCAAACGGAATGTTTACCATTGAACGTGGATTTTCGGAAATGGATACCTATCAAATTACCGACATAACCGGAAAAATAATTTCCCAAGGCGAATTGGCCGAAAAACAAACCCAAATAGATTTTTCTGCCGCCCAAAGTGGGGTTTATTTTTTAAAGACTTCCAACGGAATTTTTAGGTTGTTGAAAAATTAAAGGAATTGGAAAGCGAAAAAATAGACAGAAACTTATTCTTTTCCTTTTACCACCACCACAATTTCACCTTTTGGTGGCCTGTTCTCAAAATGTTTTAATACTTCCCCCGCGGTTCCGCGAACCGTTTCTTCGTGCAGTTTTGTGAGTTCCCGGGAAACGGAAATGGGTCTCTCGGCACCAAAATATTCCACAAACTGCGCCAGCGTTTTCAGCAATTTGTGCGGCGATTCGTAAAAAATGAGGGTTCGGGTTTCTTCGGCCAAAAGTTCGAGGCGGGTTTGCCGTCCTTTTTTCACCGGAAGAAAACCTTCAAAAACAAATTTATCATTTGGAAAGCCACTGTTCACAAGCGCCGGGACAAAGGCTGTGGCGCCGGGCAAACAATCTACTTCTATTCCCGCCGCTACGCAGGCACGGGCCAATAAAAACCCGGGGTCGCTAATGGCAGGGGTGCCGGCATCGCTTATCAATGCGATGGTTTCCCCGTTTTGGATGCGCGCCACAATCGCATCCACCGTTTTGTGTTCGTTGTGCATGTGGTGGGAATGCATCGGGGTGCCGATTTCAAAATGTTTCAGCAATTTTCCGCTGTTGCGGGTGTCTTCGGCCAAAATTAAATTTACTTCCTTGAGCACCTCAATGGCGCGAAAGGTTATGTCCTTTAAATTTCCGATGGGCGTGGGTACCAAATATAATTTTCCGGCCATAATTTAGGGACGTACCGTTTTTCCGAAGAAATAGGAAATCAACAAAAACAAAATCCCCAACAAGGTGAGCGTCAATTCAGGATCCCCCAACCGATAGTGGGCGAGCGATGCCAGCACGAGGTCATAAAACAACCCCGCGTAGGCCCATTCCATCACCCATTTGGGTTTTCGGATGAGGATAAAGACCACCGCCAAAATTTTGGCCAGCGCCATGGGAATGACAAGGTAGGCGGGATATTGGTAGTCTTGATAGTGCCCCTGAACAACAAGGGTGTCGGTAAGAAAAAGGATAGCCGAATAGAGGAAGAGCGCGCTGAGCAGCCCGGTGGCTATCCAGTAGATGGTTTTTTGGGCTGTCATAGCAACTGTGTTATCAATTAAAATTCTTTTCGATAATGTTCATAAACCGTTCGGAATATTCCTCTTTATTGAGCCAGTAGTTGTAATCGGGCTTTACTTGTCCTTTAATAAATTGCTGTGCTTCCTCGAAATTCTGCATAGTGTTTATTTGCGAAAGTACCCGCGTGTAATCCTCGGTCTGTCCGTCAAAGAGGTGTTTTATGAAAGCCAAACGGTCGTTCAACCCAATGTGCAATCCTTTTTTAATGGAATCGTTGATGGATTTGGCCCGCGATTCGGTCAGGGTTTTGCTCGCCTGCACCCCTTCGATTGATTTTGGAAATTGTTGGATAGGTTTTCTTTCAAATTCGGGCATTTGTTGATAGTTTGAGGCGAATTCCTCCAAATCATTTTTGGTGTGTTTGGTCGGTGCTTTTTCGGAGGTTTCTGCAGGGGCGGATTCCTGGTTTTTCGGAAGCAGTTCGTCCAGCAGGTCATCGATGCGCTCGCTCTCTTCCGGCATCTGCGCTACGATATCCTTTATTTTTTCCATTAAGGGTTCAATAAGGTCTTCCTTGTGTTCAGGCTGGGGAACGGGTTCGGGTTCGGTAAACCAATTTTCCTCGCGAAAACTTTTGGAGTCCAAAGCCGTGGGCAGGGGCGCTTCCGAGCCATCTTCCAGTTGGTTTTCAAGATATTCCAGCACGATCAATTTTTCATAAATTTCTTGAACGATGGCCTTAATCGAGGTGGTATTAAAGGTGTTCTGTCCATCAATCAATTGCTGTGCGAGCGCGGATAATTGCTCGCGGAGTTTCTTTTTCATAACTATTTAAATTAAACTGGAATTCTATTTTGTTTTTATAAATTTACGCATCCTATATGTAAACGTCAACTATTTTTGTTTTCTTGTCCAAATTGCCCATCACCGGGTGGTTTCAAGCAATCTTCAAGCTGATGTGCCGTTTGAAAAAGGAATAGATGCTACTTGTTTCGCGTAAAATTAAACTATGTTTCTTGAAAATACCGTAAATCAGAAAGAACAATTTGGCTGGATCGAAGTTATCTGCGGTTCCATGTTTTCAGGAAAGACCGAGGAACTTATCCGAAGGCTGAAACGCGCCAAATTTGCCCGTCAAAAAGTGGAGATTTTCACTCCGTCCATAGATACGCGCTATGCCGAGGATGCCGTGACCAGCCACGACAGCAACCAAATTCGATCCACGCCCGTGCCCGCTGCGGCGAATATTCCGATTTTGGCCGATAATTGTGATGTGGTGGGCATAGACGAGGCCCAGTTTTTTGACGATGAAATCGTGAAAGTCTGTAACGATCTGGCCAATCGCGGCGTGCGCGTGATTGTTGCGGGACTGGATATGGACTATAAAGGCAACCCCTTTGGCCCCATGCCGGCCTTAATGGCCACCGCCGAATATGTCACCAAAGTACACGCTGTTTGTACCCGAACGGGCAATCTGGCCCACTACAGCTACCGAAAGGCCAAAAGTGAGGCGCTCGTGTTGCTGGGCGAAACCGAGGAGTATGAACCTTTGAGCCGGGCGGCATTCTATAAGGCACAGCTTCGCGATAAAGTGGTAAAATTGGAAGTAAAGGATGCTGAAAATGTTGTTGAAAACCAAAAGTCAGCTTCCGTGGAAGCCGCAGAAAAAACAGGAAAACAAGCATAATATGCCCAAAGCCACCGAAACAGTATTGGAAATTGACCTAAACGCGCTCGACCATAACTTCCATTATTTATCCTCACGTGTTACCCCCGACACAAAAATGTTGGCGGTGGTAAAGGCCTTTGCCTACGGAAGTGATTCGGTGGTTATTGCAAAGGAATTGGAATCGCTTGGAGTGGCATATTTCGCCGTAGCCTATTCCAACGAGGGCGAAACCCTTCGCAATGCAAAAATCGAAACCCCTATTTTGGTGCTGCATACCCTTCCTTCCCATTTTGAGCAAATTCTCGATCGTTGTTTGGAACCAAGCATCTATTCGCGAAAAACCCTGGAGGAGTTTATCGCTTTCGCGGAAGCAAAAAAACAGCAGGCATATCCCATCCACTTAAAGTTCAATACCGGTTTGAACCGGCTGGGTTTTGTGGAAAGCGATCTCGATTTTATTGCGGAAAAACTCTCAAAGACCAAAAGTGTAAAGGTAAAGTCGGCCTTTTCGCATCTCGCTGCCAGTGAAGATTTAAAGTTGAGGCCGTTCACGCTTCAACAAATCGATAGTTTCAAAAATATTTCTTCGGAATTGATTTCAAAAATTGGCTATCGGCCGCTGCTCCACTGCGCCAATACGTCGGGAATCCTAAATTATCCGGAAGCACATTTTGATATGGTCCGCACGGGCATCGGTCTTTATGGCTTCGGAAACGATCCGGCGGAAAACAAACATTTAAAACCGGTGGGCACCCTCAAAACCGTTATTTCACAAATACACACCGTGAAAAGGGGCGAGAGCGTTGGCTACAATCGTGGCTTCATCGCTGAAAATACTACACTGTCTGCCACCCTGCCCATTGGCCATGCAGACGGCATTCCGCGATCTTACGGTAAGGGAAAGGGCTGGGTAACCATCCACGGAAAAAAGGCGCCTATTTTGGGAAATGTGTGTATGGATATGATTATGGTGGACGTAACCAACATTGCGTGCAGCGAGGGCGACGATGCAATTGTCTTTGGGCCAACGGCCACCGCAGAGGCACTGTCGGCGGCAATAAATTCCATTTCCTATGAATTGATTACGGCCGTATCGCAAAGAGTGAAACGAGTAGTGTGTAGGAATTGACCGATGCTCCCTAAAAAACCAATAGTTTTTTTTAAATTAGTGCCTATTAACCTCTAAAACCAATCAACATGTTAAAGGAATTCAGGGATTTTATAATGACAGGCAACGTTATAGACTTGGCCGTTGCCGTTTTGCTCGCCGCTGCCGTGGGCACTGTTGTTTCAAGTTTTACGAATGATGTGATGATGCCCATCGTAGGCCAATTTACGGGCGGCGTTGATTTTGCAGACCTGAAAGTGGAACTTTCAGAGGCGGTCGTGGCACCCGATGGGGAAATTACCAAACCAGAAAATGCCATCCTTTACGGAAAATGGATAAACTCCATTATCAATTTAGTGATTGTTGGATTTGTATTGTTTGTTATTGTAAAAGCCTACGGAAAAGTGCGCAAGAAAAAAGAAGAAGCCCCCGCTCCGGATCCGGGCCCATCCGAAAAGGACTTGTTGATGCAAATCAGGGACGAATTGAGAAAAAAATAATTTTAGCCACCGCTGCATTGCATATTCTAACCTTAAACCCTCCCCAAAATGGGGAGGGTTCTTTTTTGCCTTATTATTTGAAAATATTCACGTTCCACAGGATAATTTTGCCGTAATCCCTTGGTGCCGTTTGTGAAAAACTTTGCGACCTTTGCGGAAAATTATTCAAATTACAAAGTAACGATTCCCAAACCCCAATTTATCGAATCAACAAATCACAAAATATGAAATTAGCCTTGGTCGGTGCCACCGGAATGGTTGGCGAAGTAATGTTGAAAGTATTGCAGGAACGCAATTTTCCCATAGACGAACTGCTTTTGGTAGCTTCGGAAAAATCCCGTGGAAAGCAAATTTCCTTTAAAGGAAAAACCCATACCGTAATTGGATTGGAAGAAGCCGTTGCTGCAAGGCCGAATATCGCCATTTTTTCTGCCGGCGGAAGCACCTCGCTGGAATGGGCGCCCAAATTTGCAGCGGTGGGCACAACGGTAATTGATAACTCCTCCGCGTGGCGTATGGATCCCGATAAAAAACTGATCGTGCCCGAAATCAATGCCCATTTGCTTACCAAGGAAGACAAAATTATTGCCAACCCCAATTGCTCCACCATCCAATTGGTAATGGCCCTGGCGCCGCTTCACAAAAAATATATAATGAAACGGGTGGTGGTATCTACCTATCAATCCGTTTCGGGAACCGGGTTAAAGGCAGTCCAGCAAATGGAAAATGAAATGGCCGGGGTGAAGGGCGAAATGGCCTATCCCTACCCCATCCATAAAAACGCGCTGCCCCATTGTGATGTTTTTGAGGAAAACGGATATACCAAAGAGGAAATGAAACTGGCGCGCGAGCCGCAGAAAATATTGGACGACCGAACCTTCTCGGTTACCGCAACGGCGGTGCGCATCCCCACCGCCGGAGGACATAGCGAAGCGGTAAACGTTCAGTTTGAAAACGATTTTGAACTGGGCGCCATTCGGAAAATTCTTCACGAAACTCCCGGAATAGTGGTGCAGGACAATCCAGACACAAACACCTATCCTATGCCGATGTATGCACACGAAAAGGACGATGTTTTTGTGGGCAGGATCCGTCGGGATGAAACCCAGCCCAACACGTTGAATATGTGGATCGTGAGCGACAACCTGCGCAAAGGTGCGGCCACAAACGCCGTGCAGATCGCCGAGTATTTGTTGCAGCAAAAGCTGGTTTAGTTTTTTAAGAAAAAAGAAAAGAATACATTTAAAATAATGTTAAAAAAACGCACTTTATTTAAAGGTGCGTTTTTTATTTTTCAGTATCTTTAAAGATTAACCCACTAAACGTAAAGCCTATGAATTCAACATTTACAAAAATCCTAAGAATCATTTTGGGCTTGGGATTACTCTTTTTTGGTCTGAGCAAGTTGGCTAATTTCAGCTTTATGCCCACCCACATTTACACCGGCGATGCTGCCATTTTTATAGACTCGCTTAGCAACACGGGCTACATTTTGAAGACCATCGGCATCCTTGAGGTTTTGATCGGTTTGCTACTGATTTTTGACAAATGGGTTTCGTTCGCCCTAATTTTATTGGCGCCCATTTCCGTAAACATTTTCCTCTTCCACGTTTTTATGGATACGCCGGGGCTGATTTTGGCCTTGGTGGTCATCGTGCTGAACGCCATTTTGATTTATAAACACTGGAAAGTGTATAGACCGTTATTTCATTAATTCTGAAATGTCCGTTAGGGTCAAAGGCTTCCGCTGGGAGGCCTTTTTTATTTGGCCCGATGCCTTGATTGGTCGGAAAATGGTATTTTTACGAATCGAAAAAAATAAAATCCATGAAGATTTCCGTTGTACCCGTAATTATTGCGCTTTCCGTTGTGAGCGGATATGCGCAAACCAAAAATGAAAAAATTCCATTGAAGTATCCAAAAACGAAAACTATCGACCAAGTTGACACTTATTTTGGGGTGGAAGTGAAAGACCCCTACCGCTGGCTGGAGGATGACCGAAGCGCGGAAACCGCAGCTTGGGTAAAAACAGAAAACAAGCTGACCTTTGATTATTTGGAACAAATTCCGTTCCGCGAGGCCCTAAAAAAACGACTATCAGAGCTTTGGAATTATGAAAAAGTGGGCGCTCCCTTTAAGGAAGGTAAATATACCTATTTCTATAAAAACGACGGTTTGCAAAACCAGTTTGTACTATATCGCTACAAAACAGGCAGCGATCCCAAGACCGCCGAGGTTTTTTTGGATCCCAATACTTTTAAGGAAGACGGAACCATTTCGTTGGGCGAAACCAGCTTTTCCAAAGATGGCAGCAAATTGGCCTATAGCATTTCGGAAGGGGGAAGCGATTGGCGAAAAGTGCTGGTAATGAATACGGAAACCAAAACCTTAATCGGCGACACCTTGAAGGATATTAAATTCAGTGGCCTCTCGTGGCTGGGGGAAGATGGGTTTTATTATTCCAGTTATGACAAACCGAAGGGAAGCGAACTTTCGGCAAAAACCGACCAGCATAAAGTCTATTACCATAAACTGGGAACGCCGCAGAGCGCGGACAAGTTGATTTTTGGCGCCACTCCCGAGGAAAAGCATCGCTATATTGGGGCTAATGTTACCGAAGACAATAAATTTTTAATAATCAGGGCGAGTACCTCCACCTCGGGGAATAAACTATTTATAAAAGACCTTTCGAAACAGGATTCAAAATTCGTTACCATTTTGGACAATACCGATACGGATTCCTACGTCCTTGAAAATGTGGGTTCAAAATTATATATCGTTACCAATTTGGACGCGCCCAACCGAAAAATTGTGACGGTTGACGCAGGCAACCCAACGCCCGACCAGTGGAAGGATTTTCTTCCGGAAACCGAAAATGTGCTTTCGCCCAGTACCGGTGGAGGCTATATTTTTGCCAACTATATGGTCGATGCCGTTTCAAAAGTGATGCAGTTTGATTATGACGGCAAATTGGTTCGTGAAATTAAGCTTCCCGGAGTGGGCTCGGCTGGTGGTTTTGGAACCAAAAAAGAGGAGAAGGAATTATATTATTCCTTTACCAATTACATTACCCCGGGCAGCATCTATAAATATGATATCGCAAACGGAAATTCCGAACTGTTCATTAAACCCGAAATTGATTTCAATCCCGACAATTATGAAAGTCACCAGATTTTTTATCCCTCAAAGGACGGAACTAAAATTCCGATGATCATAACCCATAAAAAGGGATTAAAAATGGATGGAAAAAACCCAACGATGCTGTACGGTTATGGGGGGTTCAACATTAGTTTAACGCCCAGTTTCAGTATTGCCAATGCCATTTGGATGGAGCAGGGCGGAATTTATGCAGTCCCCAACCTTCGGGGCGGCGGTGAATATGGGAAAAAGTGGCACGATGCGGGCACGAAAATGAACAAACAGAATGTATTTGACGATTTTATTGCCGCGGCGGAATACTTAATCAATAACAACTACACATCCACAGACTATCTGGCAATCCGCGGAGGTTCGAACGGAGGTCTGCTAGTGGGGGCAACGATGACCCAACGGCCCGATTTAATGAAAGTGGCCCTTCCGGCAGTGGGCGTTTTGGATATGCTTCGCTACCACACTTTTACCGCGGGGGCTGGGTGGGCCTATGATTATGGAACCGCCGAAGATAGCAAGGAAATGTTCGAGTATCTTAAAGGCTATTCGCCCCTGCACAACGTTAAGGCCGGTGTGGAATATCCGGCAACCTTAATTACCACCGGCGATCACGATGATCGGGTTGTGCCGGCACACAGCTTTAAATTTGCCGCCGAACTCCAAGCCAAGCAATCCGGTGACAATCCTGTTTTGATACGGATTGAAACCGATGCCGGTCACGGTGCCGGAACGCCAGTAAGCAAAACCATCGAGCAATATGCAGATCTGTATGGTTTCACCTTTTACAATATGGGTTTTAGGAATTTGCCGGTTAAAATCTAAACCATAAAAAAGCCCCGCAACTTGGCGGGGCTTTTTTTTTAATCTAATTTTTCTGTTAGCTTTTTAAAGATTTTTTTCGGATCCTTATTTTCATAAAGAATTTGATAAACACTATCAATAATTGGGGTTTTGGCCTTTTTCTTTCCCCGTTGCTGGTTTAGGCGATAGGCACTTTTAGTGGCGTAATAACCTTCGGCGATCATGCTCATTTCCAATTGGGCGCTTTTTACGGTGTAGCCTTTGCCAATCATGGTGCCGAATAGCCTATTTCTACTAAAAACGGAATAACCCGTAACCAACAAATCGCCCAAATAGGCCGAATCGTTGATGTCGCGTTTCATTTTGTGCACTTTTTTCACATACTTCTTCATCTCGCGGATGGCGTTGCTCATCAGCACACTTTGAAAATTGTCGCCATAACCAAGGCCGTGGGCGATACCGGCGGCAACGGCATAAATGTTTTTAAGCATTGCGGCATATTCGGTGCCCAATACGTCGTCGCTGATAGTGCATTTAATATAATCGCTGCTTAAAACATCGGCGAGCAATTTTGCTTTTTCGGCATCAGCGCTTGCAATGGTTAAATAGGAAAGACGTTCCAGCGCAACTTCTTCGGCGTGGCAGGGACCGGAAATGACCCCAATGTTGTTAAACGGCACTTTATAATGGGTGTTGAAATGGTCGCCCACAATCAAACTGCTCTCCGGAACAATCCCTTTTATGGCCGAAAAAACGATTTTGTCCTCCAACGATACCGATAATTTTTCAAGCTCTTGGTGCAGAAACGCGGAAGGTATTACGAAGATAAGACAGTCGGCATTTGAAACGGTTTCGTTTATATCATTGCTCAGTTTGAGCTGTTTAAGGTTGAATTCTACGGAACTGAGATAATTTGGGTTGTGGCCGTTCTTTTTAATAAATTCCACGGCAGTTTTACTGCGCATATACCAGCCAACTTCTTCCAGATTTTCACAGAGCATTTTTACAATGGCCGTGGCCCAGCTTCCGCCGCCAAAGACTGCAAATTTTGGTTTTTCTGACATTGGTAGGGTTTCTTATTTCAAAAGTAAGCAATTCCTCTACTTCCCGAAACATTTAACAGTAGCTTAAGATTTGGCGTACAATCTCTGGCGGTGGCTATACGTTATTGGGGTGATTATTGAAATAATAATAGCTTCATTATAATTTCAGTGATCTTGGTTGGTTATTTAGTTGAGGCCGCTCCCCGAGTGTTAATTTGGTGGGGCGGTTTTTTTTAGCGGAAGCATTTTGGATTCTGCTATTTATAAAAATTCATTTCGTCCAAATACTTCCAAACTTCGGCAGAAAGCATCGGGCGAATATTCTTCCCGGTTTTTATGGCCTTTCTAATGAAGGTGGAAGAAAGCTCTATAATAGGCGCATCTACTATTTTAATCTGGGGGATTTTTTCCTCCCTTGAGGGGGGCAGGGGGGTGTTTCCTTCGGAGATTCTCGGATAAACGTATAGTGAATAGCGTTCCAAAATCACTTCATAGTTTTTCCATTTGTGAAGCCCCTTCAAATTATCTTCACCCATAATTAAACAGAAATCGTGGGATGGATATTTTTCCTCCAAATATGCCAAGGTATTCACCGTATAATTGGGCTGCGGCAGGTCAAACTCCACATTGCTGGCTTTCAATTTTGGATAATCCTCCACGGCAATGCGCACCATTGCCAATCGGTGGTGGTCCTCCAATAGCGTTTTTTTGTTCTTAAGTGGATTATGGGGGGTAACGACAAACCAAACTTCCTCCAGATCGCTGAACGCCACCATGTGGTTGGCAATAATCAGATGCCCCACGTGGATGGGGTTGAAGGTGCCAAAATACAGTCCGATTTTTTTTGTCATTATACTGTGGAGACGCCATGTTGTGTCTCTTTACTCTATTGAAACGCAAGGCATTGCGTCTTTACTCTGCGGAGACGCAAGGCATTGCGTCTTTACTTTTTATGTTTTTATGAAGTCTTCTACCAAGTCATGGGCTTCCTTTAAAGCGGTTTGCAAATCGTGGTTTTTGATGATCTTGTCGAATTGGGGCGCTGTAGCCAATTCTACCGAAGCTTTGGCGATGCGCATATTGATGCGTTCGTCGCTTTCGGTCTTTCGTTTTTTAAGCCGGATCTTCAGCTCGTCTATGCTGGGCGGTTTTACGAAAACTGCCAAGGTTCGTTCCGGAAATTTCTTTTTAATGCGCAGGCCTCCGGCAACATCGATGTCGAAAATTACGTTCTTGCCGTGGCTCCAAATGCGTTCTACTTCACTTTTTAAGGTGCCGTAAAAATTGTCGCGGTACACTTCTTCCCATTCCAAAAAATCGCCATTTTTTATATGCTGTTTAAATTCCTTTAGGGATATGAAGTAATAATTTTCTCCGTGTTTTTCTTCACCGCGGGGGTCGCGCGAGGTGCAGGATACCGAAAATTCAAGGTTGAGATCTTCCTGTTTCAGCAAATGTTGAACGATGGTGGTCTTGCCACTGCCCGAAGGTGCCGAAAATACTATCAATTTTCCTCCTTCCATTTATAGAACGTTTAAGGACTGTTCCTTAATTTTTTCCAGCTCGTCCTTCATTTGCACCACCACTTGCTGCATAGGTGCATAATTGGCCTTGCTGCCAATGGTGTTAATTTCGCGGCCAATTTCCTGGGTGATAAATCCCAATTTTTTTCCGTTGGAGTCGTGTGATTTCAAGGATTCCTCAAAATAATCCAAATGGTTCTTAAGTCGCACTTTTTCCTCGGTGATGTCGTATTTTTCAAGATAATAAATCAGTTCCTGTTCAAAACGGTTGTCGTCCACTTTTTCCTGCAATTCGGCCACTGCCTTGCGCAATCGTTCCTTCACTCCGCTAATCCTTTCCGGATCTAAGGCCATTACTTCCTCCAGCAATTTCGAAATGGTCTTGGTGCGTTCCAAAAAGTCTTTTTCAAGCACCAAACCTTCATCGGTCCTATATTCATTGATGGCCTCAAGCGCCTTATCGATCCCTTTTAAAATGGCTTTATATTCCTTTTCGTCAATTTCCTCCCGTTCTGTTTTTAGGGCGTCGGGCATCCGCACGGCCATTTTTAAAAGTTCAACGGGGTCGCCGTTCACCACATTGGCCAACTGTTTTATATATTGTTTTACTACCGTTTCGTTCAATTGGGTGTTGGTAGCTTCGCCGGTGACTTCTATATACAATGAAAAATCGACTTTGCCCCGTTGCAGCGATTTGGCGAGCAAATCGCGAATTTCAAGCTCCTTTTCCCGATAGGCCGAGGGCACGCGTGTGTTCAGATCGAGACCCTTGCTGTTTAGCGATTTGATTTCAATGGTAATGGTTTTGGAAGGCAACTGTACAATTTCTTTGCCGTAGCCCGTCATGGATTGGATCATATTCCTTTTTTAATGAAGGGCAAAGGTAATTAATTCTGAATTCTTAATTCTGAATTAAGAATTATAACAAATTGTTGTTTAAAAAGTGCAAGCTCCTCATTTCACTGTAATACAATTTGTTGGTTTGGTGAAAACCCACGTGGCCGCCATATTTTGGGATTTCAAGGAAAAGATGCTCCATTTTGGAAGCCAAGGCAGTAGGATAACATTCCGAGGAAAGAAAGCTGTCGTTTTGGGCATTCAAAATATAAACGGGAATTTTAATAAAGGGCAAAAACTGCAGGCTGCTGTTCTTTTCATAATAATCAAGGGCATTCTTAAAACCGTGCGCTGGTGCGGTGTATAGATTGTCAAAAGCCTCGAGCGATTTTATTTTTTTGTAATCTGATAGCGTCATTTTTTCGGGAAAATCCTTCATCTTGGTTTTGTATTTTTTCCGAAGATTAATCAAAAACGAATTGCGGTACACCCAGTTCGAAAATTCATTGAGCGATTCCAAAGAACCTTTCAAACTCAACGGAGTAGAAATGGCTACGGCTTTTTTTATTTGCTTTGGGAAAGCATTTCGTTCGCCCAGATATTTCAAAAGCAGGTTTCCGCCCAAACTGAAACCCAGTAGCGCAATTTCACTGTATCGATCTTTTTCCAAAATAAAATGCAACACCCATTCCAGATCGTCCGTCTTGCCGGCGTTGTAGGATTGGTAGGAAAGGTTTGTCTCGCCGCTGCATCCGCGAAAGTTGACGGCGGCAACATCCCATCCGTTTTCGGTAAGGATTTTTGCCTGCCCTAGGATGTAGGGCCGTTGGGAATTTCCCTCCAAGCCGTGCAATAGAATAGCCACCTTTCGGGAAGTTGTTCCGGCAAAGGACCAATCAATATCCATAAAATCTGCATCGGGCAAGCGCAGCCTTTCGCGCTGTTGCTGCAAATTTGGCGCAGGCCGAAGTTTGGCCGAATAGATAGTGGCAAAATGGCCATTCTTAAAAGGAAAAGGCGGGTGATAATTGCTTTTTAGGAGCGGCATGGTTTTAGAAACTAAGCACAAGTGCTATGCTTGCATAACAAAAGTACTTAAATTTGTAAAAAAAGTTTGATTATGTACACAAAACAATTTGAAGTCCGCTGGAGCGATGTGGATGCCAACCGCCACCTACGCAACAGTGCCTACATAGATTATATGAGCCATACGCGAATGAGTTTTTTGTTGGAACAGGGGCTGAACCAAAAGCATTTGGTAAAATATAATTTGGGTCCAGTGGCCTTTTACGAACACATCTATTACTTCAAAGAAGTGTTTCCGGGCAAGCCCATTTATGTTTCCCTACAATTAAAGGGATTGTCGGCGGATGGCATGTATTTTCAATTTCTACATAATTTCTATACTTCCGAAGGAAAAAATGTAGCGCGCTGCGAAATGATGGGCGCGTGGATTGATTTGGACAGCCGAAAATTAACGTCGCTGCCCGAAGCGCTTTTAAAGCAGTTTGAGTCCTTTGAAAAAACCGCCGATTTCAAAACGCTCACCAAGGAAGACACCCGAAAATATAGCCAAAGGCCCGAGGATATGCCTAACTTTTCTTAATGTTTACACTTGTTTTTGGCTTGCGGGTGGTCAAGTAAACCCCAATGAAAATCAATGCCGCCGCACCGACGCGGATAGCCGTGAGCGCATCGGCACCAACCAATATGGCGAAAATGGTCGCCACCACCGGCTGCAGATAAATAAAAACCCCCACCGTGGAAGGGCTTAACTGTTTAAGCGCAAAAATGTTGAAAAGATAGGTCAAAAAGGTGGTGGCTATCACTACGAAGGCCATTTGTCCCAATTCGGAAAAACCCAAACTTGACCACGAAACAGCTTGCAATTCGGTAAATCCGATGGGAAGGTTAATGCAAAAGGCTATTAAGAAGAAAAATTTAAGCAGGGTCACCGGTCGGTATTTGGCTACCAAGGGCTTCACCAAAATTAAATAGAACGAATAAGAAATGGCGTTCAGCACAAAAAGCAAATTTCCCAAAGGAATGTTGGGGGCATTGGTTTGTGTTTTTTCCTGAAATAAAATAAGCACCAAAGCGCCTGTCAACCCCAAGAATATGCCTGCGGTTTTTAGCCAAGTAATGCGTTCGCGCAACAGGATTGCCGTAAGCAATAGCAACAATACCGGAGTTATGGTCATTGAAACGGCGCTATTGATTGGGGTGGAAAGGCTTAGACCTTTAAAAAACATAAGCATATTCAGCACCATTCCAAACACGGCACAGGCAAAAATGCGCAGCCAATCCGCCCGATCAATTTTTTCGGCTTTGGAAAAAAGGCTTAACAGCCAAAATAAAAGGGCCGCACCGCCCACCCGAAGAACGATGAACCCATAAGGTTGGATTACGTGGGGCATTAACCCCTTGGCCACCGTGTGGTTGATGCCGTAGATGGTCTCTGTGGCCGTGGCTGCCAAAAAGGCGACTAAGCGTTTGTCCATGGATCAATTTCCTTTGTGGATGGATTTTTTGGCGGCGGCGACCGTTGCCGGGCTGCTGCCAATAAAAATTTGGTCGTTGTTGACGATTACAGGACGTTTTAAAAAGGTGTAATGTTCCAGCAGCAGGGCTTTGTAGTCTTCCTCTAACAAGGCTTCGTTTTTTAGATTTCGGTCTTGGAACAATCTTGCCCGGCGGCTGAAAAGCGCCTCATAGCTATCGGTAAGGTTGAAAAGCTCATCCAATTCTTCTTCGGTAATTCCCTGCACCTTGATGTCCTGTTTTATGAACGACGAAGGTATTTTCACTTCGGCCATCACTCTTTTGCAAGTGTCGCAGGTGGAAAGGTAATAGACTTTTTGCATAGTGGATATTTATTTTGCGCGCAGAAAGGGTTCGGCATCTTTCATTGCGATTTTTAGTTCAATGGGCCCTTCGGCATAGCTGGCAATATCGTATTGGTTATAGACAAAAATTAAGCTATCCTGCGTTAAACCTACGCTCTTGGGCAGATGAAAGGTGTCGTTCTCAAACCAAAAACCGTGGTCGTTGATGGACTGGTCCTCAGTAATTTGTTGCTGCGCCCGAAATTTGCTCTCCGCAAAATCGGTAAATTCCTTTGGATTTTTAAATAGTTCCTTTGCGGAAAGCTCCGCTCCGGTTTTTGGATCAATATTCATAAAAGAAGTGGTGCCATAGCCGTGGGCACCGCCCGTGAAAAGGTATTGGCGCATTTCAAAGCACAACAATTCCTTGGAAGTATATATTTCGTTCACCGAAATTTCGGCAAAATATTCACCCGCCATATCCGGAAATTCCGCTTTATCGGCATTATAGGCTTCAATAAAACCGGTGGCCGCTTCCTGTATGGTTTTTGCGGAGGGTATGGTGTCTTCGCCCATTAGCAGGGAAGTGAAAATAAAATTTTTGATTTTCGCATTTATTTTTTCAGAAACTTCCGCATCGCCAACTACCTCCACATAATTGATGGTCACTTCGGGACATTTGCTGTTTTTGCAGATGGAGAGTTCCCTTTCGGTAAAACTTTCCGAAGCAATTTCAATATTTTTTTCCTGATTGCAGCCCACGCCAATGAGCGCAATCAAGGCCACGACAGAAATTTTGTTGTTCATATAGTTGAAGGAATTGATGGTTAGTTATCGCAAATGAAACACTTACATTTACCAATCAAAAGTAATAACTTTAAAAGCAGCTATTGCAAAAGTTATATTAAAACCTAAAATAAAGTTTCACGGGTTGAGAATTAGACCTTTAAAAGCGCTTTCTATATGAAATTCAACACCAAAACCATACACGGCGGACAGGAAAACATCGATCCTGCCTATGGGTCGGTAATGCCGCCCATTTACCAAACCACAACCTATTCGCAGCAGACTCCCGGTGGGCACAAAGGATTTCAATATTCGCGAAGTGGAAACCCCACACGCACCATTTTGGAACGAGCCATCGCAAGCCTTGAAGACGGCGCGTTTGGGCTGGTCTTTGGCAGTGGACTTGCCGCTATCGATGCAGTAATGAAGCTTTTGGAGCCCGGCGATGAGGTTATCGCCACCAACGACCTTTATGGAGGAACCTATCGTTTGTTTACCAAAATCTACCAGCGCTTCGGGATAAAATTTCACTTTGTGGCAATGGACGATGCCGAAAATATTGAAGCCTATGTGAATAGAAAAACCAAGCTCCTTTGGATAGAAACCCCAACCAACCCCATGTTGAACGTGATAGATCTAAAAAAAACCGCCGCAGTTGCCAAAAAGCATGGGATTTTAATGGCGGTGGACAACACCTTTGCTTCTCCCTATTTACAACAACCCTTAAGTTTAGGGGCCGATATTGTAATGCACAGCGCCACCAAATATTTGGGTGGCCATAGCGATGTAGTAATGGGTGCCTTGGTGGCAAACGACAGCACGATAGCGGAGAAACTATATTTTATCCAAAATGCCAGCGGTGCCATAAGCGGTCCGCAGGATTGTTTTTTAGTGCTCCGGGGCTTAAAGACACTGCATTTAAGAATGCAGCGCCACTGCGAAAACGGCAAAGCGGTGGCGGAGTTTTTGGCGGCCCATCCCAAAATTGAGAAAGTGTATTGGCCGGGCTTTAAAAACCATCCCAACCACGCCGTCGCTCAGCAACAGATGAATGATTTTGGGGGCATGGTTTCCTTTGTTGCGAAAGGGAATAATTATGAAGAAGCCATAAAAATTGTTGAAAGGCTGAAAATCTTCACTTTGGCCGAAAGTTTGGGGGGCGTGGAGAGCCTTGCAGGGCATCCCGCAAGTATGACCCACGCGAGTATTCCGAAAGAAGAACGCGAAAAATCGGGAATTGTTGATGCGTTGATCCGTCTTTCCGTGGGAGTTGAAGATGTGGACGATTTGGTTGCCGATCTGGAGCAGGCCATCGGATAAATCGGCAAAGTTTTTTTTAAAAAAAGAAGGGCCGTAATTGCTGTTTTGAAATTACGGCCCTTCTTTATCGCTTGCTATTGCAGTTAATCTATATAATAAATATAGCCGATATTCAACCAATAGATCCACTCATTGGCTTTGTTTTCAGGCACCGGAACATTGCCGTTATTTTCAAGGGAGGGATTGAGGCCGTCCAAATAATCGGTAAAATAGTATTCCCAACGGCTGTCCAGCATCAAATCGCTCAAAGGCGTCAGTTTATAGCGAATGCCCACGCTGCCCACAACTGACCACGTTGAAGCTGAGCCTTGCTGGAAGGAATTATAATATTTGTCTGGAGTGGAGACGGGCGTATTTAATGGCCCGAATTCCGAGGTAACTTCGGTGTTATAGCTAACCCAGTGAACGCCAAAACTAATAAAGGGCGCAATTTTAAAGGCTCCCGCAGAAAAATCGCGGATGCTCAATGGAAAATATTCCAGTTGTGAGCCAATTTCAAACGCAGAAGTGGAACCTTTCATCGCCCGGAGTTGGTCCGCGAAAAAGGAAGTTTGGTCAGGGGCCACCCAACGGCCAAAGTGCTCGAGGTTTGTTTTGTGGTAGTCAATCTCGTTCCGGATTTTAAAGTGGTCGTTAAAATATTTGTCGCGGGTGTAGCAGTTACAATCGGCGCGGTAGGAAAAATTCAGATAGTGAATCAGCCCCACCCCGAAACCCACGTTTCTGGCATTGGTTTCAAAATTGTTGCGCTGTCCGAAATCGGAATAGAAAACAACGGGGCCAGTAATTAAACCCACTTCGTGTGAAAAGCCGAATTGACCGTAACCTTCCTGTTTAGCGAAAACCAACAAGAAGAATACCAATAACACCATTTTGGTATTCATTATAAATATGGGTTTAGATTGAGACACAACAAATATATAAAAACATGTCTAACAGCGAAATTTAATGGTACTATTTGGCTTATTCCTAAAAATTTGCAAGCTGTTTTTATCATAACGCTTATATTTGTCACTTCCTTATAATATAGCTTTTTTTAATGCGGCTTTTTTGAATGGTTTCAAAGGAAATTTTATTTATGGCGCGTTGAAAGGATATGTAAATCAGGAAATTCGCTAAAAGTAAATTAATTTAAAACCAATGAAGCAAAGCATTAAAGATTTCATTTCTGAAGTCGAAAAACTCAATCCCAATGAACCTGAGTTCCTGCAGGCGGTAACCGAAGTTGCCGAAACCGTTATCCCATTTATTGAAAACAATGAAAAGTATGCCAACAAAAATTTGTTGGAGCGAATGGTGGAACCCGAACGCACCATTCTCTTTCGTGTTCCGTGGACGGATGACCAGGGCAACATACAAGTAAATAAGGGCTATCGTGTGGAATTCAACTCGGCCATTGGGCCCTACAAAGGTGGCCTTCGTTTTCACCCTTCCGTAAATTTGAGCATTTTAAAGTTTTTGGGGTTTGAGCAAACCTTCAAGAATAGCCTAACCACCTTGCCTATGGGCGGCGGAAAGGGCGGATCCAATTTTGATCCAAAAGGGAAAAGCGATGCCGAAATTATGCGGTTCTGCCAAAGTTTTATGACCGAACTTTCCCGCCATATCGGTCCGAACACTGATGTGCCAGCGGGCGATATAGGCGTTGGGGGTCGCGAAATTGGTTTTATGTTCGGCCAGTATAAGCGCATTCGGAATGAATTTACAGGGGTGTTAACCGGAAAGGGCCTTTCTTACGGAGGCTCCTTGATTCGGCCTGAGGCCACCGGCTACGGAACGGTTTATTTCGCAAAAAATATGCTTGCCACCAAAGGCGAAAGTTTTAAGGACAAAACCGTTGTTATTTCGGGTTCGGGCAATGTGGCCCAATATGCTGCAGAAAAGGCGTTGGAATTTGGCGCAAAGGTCGTTACCTTTTCCGATTCTGCCGGTTATATTTTCGATCCGGATGGAATTGATGCCGAAAAATTGGCCTTCGTAATGGAGTTAAAAAACGAAAAACGCGGCCGCATTTCAGAATATGCCACAAAATTCACCAATGCCCAATACATTCAAGGAAAGCGGCCTTGGGAAGTGGAATGTGATATTGCCCTTCCCTGCGCCACCCAAAATGAATTGAACGGAGAAGAGGCCCATCTGCTTTTAAAAAATGGATGTATTTGTGTGAGCGAAGGTGCCAATATGCCTTCCACTCCCGAGGCGATTGAAGCCTTCCAAAAAGCAAAAATCCTGTTTTCGCCCGGAAAAGCCTCCAATGCGGGAGGGGTAGCAACCTCCGGATTGGAAATGTCACAAAACTCTTTGCGGTTGGGTTGGACCACGGCTGAGGTTGACGAAAAGCTTCACAGTATTATGAACGATATCCACGAGGCTTGCGTGAAATATGGCAGCGACGGTTCGGGTTATGTCGATTATGTTAAAGGTGCTAATATAGCCGGATTCGTAAAGGTAGCAGACGCTATGTTGGCGCAAGGTGTAGTGTAACTTTTTCCAAAAGAATCATTTCCAAAATAGCCTTTCCATTTTTCGTTTTAATAATGAACGATATGGAAAGGCTTTTTAATTCTGTTGTCGCAATAAATAGTATTTTAGCGTGTTAATAAAAAAAACTCTTTATATGAAGCGATGTGTCATTGCTTTTTTGCTTCTTTTCACAATATTGGCGGGCGCCCAAAATTTTGAGGATCGATGGACGGGCCATTTTTCATATGTTTCCATAAAGGACATTTCACAAGGGAATAACAAAATGTACGTGGCGGCCGAAAATGCCATATATAGCTACGACCTTTCCACACAAAAAATAAAAACCCTTTCCACCGTCAACGGTCTTTCGGGAGATTTTATCACTACCGTGCATTATAGTGAGGCTTTTAAATTATTGGTTATCGGCTATGAAAACGGGCTGATGGAAGTGGTGAAGGATGGAGAGGAAAACGTGCTAAAAGTGGTCGATATTTTGGAAAAGCAAACCATTCCACCAGACCGGAAACGCATTAACAATTTTGAAGAATACAATAACCAACTCTATATTTCTACGCAATACGGCATTTCAGTCTTTAATCTTTCGGCCTTGGAATTTGGGGACACCTATTTTATTGGTGATGGCGGTAGCCAGATCAATATCGTCCAAACCACGGTGCAGGAGCCCTATATTTTTGCGGCCAGTGCCGGCAACGGCATTCGGCGCGCGTTGGTGGCCGATGACAATTTAATTGACTATCAAAACTGGACCACTATTGCAGGCGGCAGTTACAGGGGTATGGAAAAATTGGGCAGTGAGCTTTACGCCGCCAATACGGCAAATGCTATTTTGCGGGTTACGCCCCAGGGAAATACCTCGGTGGTGCAAACCTTCAGCTCCCAAGTGCAAAAACTTCGGCTTGCTGAGGGCGTGCTCACCATTACTACGAAAAACGGCAGTTTTGCCTACACCGAAGGATTTGTTCAACGGGCGTCGGTAACAAACGTCCAAGGTTTTCAGCTCAACCTTTACTCAGGCTATGGTTTTGGAAATAATTTTTACCTCGGAACGGCCGAAGACGGATTATTGATTGTTCCTTTTGGAAGTTCACAACCAGAGCAAATCCTGCCCAACGGTCCAATTCGGAACAGACCTTTTTCGCTGGATGCAGCTCCCGGGCAGCTTTGGGTTAGCTATGGCGAGGTGGACATCGATTTCAATCCCTACTTTCCGAATGGTGCTTTAAGCAAATATGGCATCAGCCATTTGAAGGATACGCTATGGACCAATCTTTCCTATAAAGATTTGAATGCTGCGGTGAACGCCGATCCAACCGATTTGGTTCACGTTTCCATAAATCCGAAGCAGCCGAACGAAGTGTATATGAGCTCCTATCAAAAAGGACTGCTTAAAGTGGTGGATGAAACGCCCACCATTCTCTATGATGAAACCAATAGCCCCTTGGAAAGGGTGACGCTCGTTTTGCCCAATGGAAGCACCGCCGATGCAGGAATAAGGATCTACGGTTCTACTTTTGATGCCGAGGAAAATTTATGGTTTGTTCAGAGTAGATTGGATGAAGGCCTACTGAAGCTTAGCCCGGGTGGTCAATTCCAGAAAATAGACGTTTCAAGTATCATAAATCCGGCGAGTGATCTGGCCCTGACCCAAGTGGCCTTAAGCCGCGATGGCAGCGTATTTTTCGGGTCTTATGCCAATGGTCTTATTGGCTACAATCCCAGAACGGATTCCTTCAATAAAGCGGGCAAGGGAACGGGTTCGGGCAATCTGCCCTCCACCGTGATCAAGGCTTTGGCCTTTGATGCACAGAACAAATTGTGGATCGGTACCCTTCGCGGCCTGCGGGTGCTCTACAGTCCCGGTAGTTTTTTTGACGCAGGCCAAACACCCGAAACCCGCGCCATCATTATTTTGGAAAATGGCGTAGCGCAGGAACTTTTATACGAACAGTCCATAACCGATATCCAAATTGACGGTTCCAACAATGTGTGGGTGGCGACTGCCACCTCGGGGGTGTTCTATTTGTCCAACAATGGCCAAGAAACCCTACTTCGCTTTACGAAAGATAATTCCCCTTTGCCCAGCAACAACGTGCAGGACATAGCCATCGATCCGTTTACCGGGGTGGTTTATTTTGCCACGATCCAAGGTTTGGTAGCCTTTAAGGGAACCGCCACTGCGCCGAGTAGCAATCTGGACAATCTGCACGCTTTTCCCAACCCCGTTCGGCCCGGCTATAACGGAAATGTGACCATCGATGGGCTAACGGCCAAAGCCAATGTGAAAATAACCGACATCAACGGCAGCCTTGTTTTCGAGGAAACTTCCGAGGGTGGAAGCGTTTTGTGGGATACCACCGCCTTTGGGAAATATAAGGTGAGAAGCGGGGTGTATTTGGTTTTGGTTACCACCGAGGACAGCGTGGAAACAAAGGTCTCAAAAATAATGATTATTCGCTGATGCTCGTTGCTACCAAGGCTATCGTGTTTTCGGCCCTGAAATATGCCGAGGCAGATTTGATAGCAACCTGCTATACGGAGGCGTCGGGAATAAAAAGTTATTTGCTTCGGGGCATTCTTAAATCGAAAAAGGGAAAATTGAAAACCTCCTATTTTCAGCCGCTCACACAATTGGAACTTATTGCGGATCACAAAAACAAGGGTTCCCTTGAATATATTAGGGAGGCAAAACTTTTTCGGCCCCACCAAACCTTGCATACCGACGTCGTAAAATCAGGAGTGGTTTTGTTTTTGGCAGAAATACTAAAAAACTGCATTCGCGAGGAAGAGGCAAATAGTGAACTCTTTCATTTTTTGGAAGCTGCCATCCAGTGGCTAGATCTGCATTCCGAAATTGCCAATTTTCATATCCATTTCCTCTTGCAGTTAAGCATCCATTTGGGTTTTTATCCGGATGCTTCCAATAGTTCGGCGAGCTATTTCAATATTCGGGAGGGCAATTTTCAATCGAGGAACACAAGCGATTATTGCCTGTCAGGCCCGCAAGTTGAAAATTTGAAAAAATTCTTCACCAAATCCTTTGATGACATCCACACTATTAAGCTTTCAAAAAAAGAGCGCCAAAGCCTATTGGAGCTAATTTTGACCTATTATAGTTTTCACGTGCAGGGGTACCAAAAACCAAAATCGCTGGCTGTTCTCAACCAATTGTTCTCCTGAAAATTGCGCTAATGGAATGTTAAGGCAAACGGCGGTTTCTTCAACATTCTGTAATTTAGGGCAAAACTATATTTATGGACACCAACAGATTATCAAAGCCAATTGAAGACATTTTAAACAGGCAAGTCACTAAAGAGGCCAATGCCGCGCAAATCTATCTTTCCTATGCCGTTTGGGCCGACAGTGAAGGATATTCGGGCGTTGCGAATTTGCTATTTCGACACTCGGGAGAAGAACGAAACCATATGATGAAGGTCATTGAATATATTCAGGAGCGCGGCGGAAAGTCGAAAATTGCCGCCTTGCCCGCTCCCCCCAAAGATCCGAAGAATCTTCAGGAATGTTTTGAGAAAATATTCCAACACGAGGTGGACAACACTACCGCCATTTATGAAATTGTAAACCTTTCCCAAAAAGAAAAAGATTGGGCAACTTGGAATTTTGCGCAGTGGTTCGTAAAAGAGCAGATTGAGGAAGAAACCTTAGTGATGGATTTGCTCGATAAATTAAAAATTGCGGGCGGCCCGAAAGCCAGCAGCGAATCATTGCTCTATTTGGACAGCAAAATTGGGCAACAGGAAGACGATGCCGCTCTTGCCCGAGATGCCAGCGTGGAAAATCCGTAAAACTATAACGACAGCTGTAAATGGTGATAGACGCTATTTCCAAGCCGTTTTTTGCCCACAGTTCCAAACCCCAATGCCGAATACAATTTTTCGGCATTGGGGTTTTTTAGATCTACCAAAAGTCCCACTTTCTTGTGGCCTTCTTCTTTGGCCTGGGCCGTGATGGCCAGCAACAATTTACTGCCAATCCCCTTTCCTTGATGCTTGGGGTAAACACTAAGGGTGTCAATATATACTTCGCCTTTCAGGGTTTCATTTTCAATAACCAAATCCCGAACGTTATATTTTTGGGCAATATATTCCAAAAAAGGTTCCCGATATAGCGGAAGCAAAGCTCCGTCATAGGCGATTACAGATCCTGCTATTTCTCCATTTTCTTCATAAACCAAACAATTTTCAAAACTGTACTGGTTTTTTTTCTGCTGAAAAAAATGTTCAAATAAAGGAATGGCATCTTTTGGATTTTGCGTATTGGCAAAGGTGCAAGCCAAATCTTCCATGGCCTGTACAATCAAAGGTGCCACCTGCTGATAATCATTTCGCCGGGCGGGTCGGATATTCTTAAACATTTCAGTAGCCATAACAACAGATTGCGAAGCTTTCATAGAACCACTTCTGCGTGATTTCCAAAAGTATAACACTTCCTTAAGATACACTTCAAAAGCAAAATAATATATTCATTAAAAAACAAACACTATGGAAAAGGAAGCGCAAAAAGATTTGGTAACCATCAATCCCACCACTGGAAAAGAACTCAAGAAATATCCCGTTATGACCGATAAACAGGCCGATGACGCAGTTGAAAAATGCCACAGGGCATTCTTGGATTGGCGCATGGTTCCGGCCAAGGAACGTGCTAAAATAATCAAGGCAATCGGAAAGGAATTAAAGGAAAACACCGAGGATCTTGCCCAATTGATGACGCAGGAAATGGGCAAACTACTGAAGCAGGGAAAACAGGAAGTTGAGCTCTGCGCGGGCATTTGCCAATGGACCGCAGAAAATGGCCCTGAGGGCCTAAAAGAGGAAGAACGCCAACTGCCCGGTGGCGGAAAAGGATTGATTGCCTATGAGCCCATTGGTGTGATTTACGGCATCCAACCCTGGAATTTTCCCGTTTATCAGGTAATCCGTTATTCCATTGCCAATTTGATGGCGGGAAATGGTGTGCTTCTAAAACACGCTGAAAATGTTACCGGCTCGGCCCTGAAACTTCAAAAAATTTATGAAAAGGCCGGGTTGCCAAAAAATTTATTTACGGTCCTGAAAATTTCCCACCAACAAAGTGATGCCATTATTAAGCATAAATTAGTCCGCGGCGTTACGCTCACGGGCAGTCCCGCAGCCGGCCGTGAAATTGCCAAAAAGGCCGGTGCGGCCTTGAAAAAAACCGTAATGGAATTGGGCAGCAACGATGCCTATGTTGTCCTGGAAGATGCCGATTTGGAACAGGCCGTAAAAATGTGTGTGATGGGTCGAATCTACAATAACGGCGAAACCTGTGTTGCCGCCAAACGTTTCGTGGTGGTTGCCAAGGTCTATGATGCCTTTCGCGATGCGTTTGTTGAACAAATGAAGAAGATGACCCACGGCGATCCCACGGAAAAGGAAACAAAAATTGGTCCGATGGCGCGGAAAGATCTGCGGGACACGCTTCACAAACAAGTGGAAAAAAGTGTAAAAAAGGGCGCCAAAATTCTTTGTGGCGGGGAAATGCCCAAAGGCAAAGGCTTCTTCTATCCGGCAACGGTACTCGAAAACGTAAAACCGGGCCAACCAGCCTATGACGAGGAACTCTTCGGCCCGGTTGCCTCATTGATAAAGGCCAAAGATGAGGCCGACGCCATGCGGATTGCCAACGACAGTGTGTACGGTCTTGGTGGCGGCATATTTTCAAAAGACGAAAAAAGGGCGATGGAACTTGCCCGCAAGCATTTTGATACCGGAATGGTCTTTATCAATGGTTTTGGACTTGCGCAGCCCAATATGCCTTTTGGTGGCGTAAAGGATTCGGGTTATGGGCGCGAGCACGGCGGGTTTGGGATGAAGGAATTTGTAAACATCAAAGCCGTAATGCGGCTTAAGAATTAATTAAAAAATTAAAAATATTTTTATGAAAAATAGCTGCTTCGTTGTATTGGTGCTTCCTCTTTTACTTTTTTCACAAGTAAAACCTGAAAAACAGTTGCCGGAACCGTTTGCGACCAGATCGGTTTCGAATTATAGCAACGTAATAGGTTGGAAAGAAGGCGAAACTCCCAAAGCGCCCGAAGGATTTACGGTAACAAAATATGCCGATGGTTTTGAGAATCCACGATGGATGTACGTTACCCCGAATGGCGATGTTTTGGTGGCCGAAAGCAATAGCAATTACAGTATTCCGAAACAGATTGGCGCTGCCATTATCGGCGCGGGGGGTTCCAACAATTTGAAACATAGTGCGGACAAAATCACCCTTCTTCGCGATACGGATAAGAATGGCTATCCGGACCTTCGCAAAACTTTACTGACCGAAAAAGAAGGGCTGAACCAACCCTTTGGGATGTTGGTTATCGACAACTGGTTATATGTGGCCAATACAGACGCCGTACTCCGCTTTCCATACCAACCGGGACAGACTGAAATAACAGGTCTTGGAACGAAGATCGCCGATTTGCCCGCTGGAAAAGTAAACCGCCACTGGACCCGGAATATAATTGCCAATAGTGATAATTCCAAAATCTATATCGCGGTGGGTAGTGGCGATAATGCCGGTGAAAAGGGAATGGAGCACGAAGTGATGAAAGCCAACATCTTGGTGATGAATCCGGACGGAAGCGATCTGCGGATTTTTGCGTCGGGACTCAGAAATCCTGTGGGAATGGATTGGGAGCCTACCACCCAAACCCTTTGGACCGCCGTGAACGAGCGCGACGAATTGGGGAATAATCTTGTGCCCGATTATTTGACCTCGGTGAAGGATGGTGGTTTTTACGGATGGCCCTATATGTATTGGGGCAACCATTACGACCCAAGGATTTCCGTTCCCCAAAATGTGAAATTGAAGCAACCCATCGTGCCCGAAGTGGATTTGGGTTCACACACCGCGTCGTTGGGGCTGGTGTTCTATACGAACGATGCTTTTCCGCAACAGTATAAAAATGGAGCTTTTGTGGTGCAACACGGCTCTTGGAACCGCGATTTATTATCAGGCTATAAAGTAGTTTTTGTTCCCTTTAAAAATGGGGCGCCCAACGGCAAACCGGAGGATTTCTTGACCGGTTTCATAGTAGATCCAAAAAAGGACGAAGTGCGCGGCAGGCCCGTAGGCGCTGTTGTACTGCCAGATGGGGATATGTTGATCACCGACGACACCACCAACCATATTTGGAGGGTTTCTTACACTGCGGAATAATTTCATTGCCCGGTATTATTTTATGAGTGTCAAACTTTATGATTTCGTTAAAAGCCTAGCCCCGTATAGTTTAGTATCTTCAAAATAAAAAAACTATGAGCACAAAAAATCTAGCAAACGAAGAAGCCAAAAAGAAAATTAAGGAACTGGCGGAAAAAATTGACCTAACAATGATGGCCACAAACCTAAAGGCCCAACCCTTCCACGTGGTGCCGATGAGTACCAAAGAAGTGGATGATGCCGGAAACATTTGGTTTTTAAGCAACAAAAACAGCGAGCACAATAAAAATATTGAACGTGAAGGCAAGTCACAATTGATTTATGCAGACAAAGGTTCTTTCGAATTTTTGAGCATTTTCGGCAGTGCGACAATTAGCACGGACCGAACCCGCATTAAGGATTTATACGGCAGTGGCGACGATGCCTGGTTTGATGGGGTGGACGACCCGAATATAACAGCCATAAAAATTCAACCCGAAGAGGCCCATTATTGGGATACCAAAAATGGAAAAATCCTTTCCTTGTTAAAAATGGCGAAAGGTGCCATTACTGGAAAGGAACCCGATCTCGGCGAACACGGCGATTTAAAAGTGTAAATTCTTTTAAATGGAGAAAATAGCCTCAACCCTTACTTTTTAAAATAAGTAGGGGTTTTTTATACTGCCATTTCCGGCTGGGCGGACTGAAGTTGCCGTTCCAACTGAAAATGGAAATCCATTACATTTTCAATTCCGTCCAGTGCGCACAAGGTGGAAACTACGGCGTAAAGTCCATTAAAAAGGGTTTCTTTGGAAGTGGGATTTTTCGGGCGGGAATCTCTCGAATTGAAAGGTAATTGGTAGCCGCAACCGGCCAAAAACGCGGTTTCAATTTTTAGCAGTTCGGAGGGGGTGTATCCGCCGAACCTTCGGCCTAAATTTTCATTGACCAAGCCCACGTAATTCAGTTGAAGGGAGCCGTGCCCATCGCTGAGGTTTTTCCAACTGTCGGTGTTATTGCAAATATTTCCAACAGCGCAATGATTGCAGCACTCCGGATTCAAGGTGTTGTTGTGGAAGGCAGTGTAGAGTTTTTTTAGGGCGGCATCGAGCCTTTTGGTAGTTTTCATTGCGAAAGTTTTAACTTGCTTTGAAATTACAAAAACCTGAGAAAAAGGCTTTCCAATTTTTGAAAAATTTAGCGAAACGCAGGATTTCCGCTGGTTGATACTTTGTCTTTTTCTTTCTTTCTGCGGTAAGCCTTTGCCCGCAAACAGATTCTTTGGATATCGAAATTCGATTGAATTTTAATTCAGATTTAACCCCTTTTGCCCTAGAGATAACTTTGAAATAATTAATTTTGTGTTCCAACCTGCGCAATGGAAGGTTTTAATGTGTGTCGCAACGCGCACCGGGCTTTAAATTGTATTGGGCTGGACCTTGTAAAAATTAAAAAGCTACTTATGAAATACGATCAAATTTCCAACAAACTTTTTATTAAAAACCGCAAAAACTTTATGGCACAGATGAAGCCAAAAAGCGTGGCGGTTTTTAATAGTAATGATATTTATCCCATTGGCGCGGACAGCACTATGCCCTTTCAGCAGGCACGCGATATTTTCTACCTAACCGGAGCCGATCAGGAGGAAACCAAGTTGGTCCTTTTTCCGGATGCTCCCAATAAAGAGCACCGCGAAATGTTGTTCGTGCGCGAGACCAACGACCATATTGCAGTGTGGGAAGGGGAAAAGCTCACCAAAGAAAAGGCTACCGAGGTTAGCGGCATAAAATCCATTTATTGGTTAAAGGAATTTGATAAGATTTTCTTTGAAGTAATGACCCAAGCCGAACGTGTTTACTTCAATACCAACGAGCACTATCGCCAGAGCGTGGAAACCGAAACGCGGGAGGACCGGTTTATAAAAGCCACAAAGGATCGATTTCCCGCACACAATTGGGAACGCAGCAACCCAATTTTGCAACGGCTTCGCTCTGTAAAGGATCCAATCGAAATAGATTTGATTCAAACGGCCTGCAACATTACCGAAAAAGGCTTCCGAAGAATATTGAACTTCGTAAAACCAGGGGTTTGGGAATATGAAATCGAAGCGGAATTTATGCACGAATTTTTATGGAACCGTTCCCGCGGCTTCGCTTATACCCCCATTATAGCGAGTGGTAACAATGCCAACGTATTGCACTACATCCAAAACAACCAACAGTGCCAAAAAGGGGACTTGCTGCTTTTGGACGTGGGCGCCGAATACGCAAATTATGCCAGTGATATGACCCGGACCATTCCGGTAAGCGGCAAGTTTAGCAAGCGCCAACGGGAAATTTACAACGCCGTAAAACGCGTTAAGGATGAGGCCACAAAAATGTTGGTGCCGGGCAATTATTGGAAGGAATATCACGAAGAAGTCGGCAAACTGATGACCAAGGAACTTTTGGACCTTAAACTTTTGGACAAGGCCGATGTAAAAAACCAAGATCCAAACTGGCCGGCCTATAAAAAATATTTTATGCACGGCACCAGCCACCACATGGGGCTGGACACGCACGACTACGGAGTTCTTTGGGAAAAAATGACCGAAAATATGGTGTTTACCGTAGAACCCGGAATTTACCTGCCACAAGAAAAATTTGGAATTCGGTTGGAAGACGATGTGGTAATCCAGAAAAAAGGCGAACCCTTTAATTTAATGCGCAACATTCCGATAGATGCCGAGGAAATCGAGGAGTTGATGAATAGGTAAGCCATATTTAAAAATAGAAACTTAAACTTTTCGGGCCCCAAAAATTAGTCAATCTTTGGGGTCTTTTTTATAAATGATCTTTACTTATCGCGACATACCCATTCATTACGAAATCCGAGGAAGCGGTCCTGCAATTGTTTTTTTGCACGGTTTCTTGGAGAGTGCCACGATGTGGACGGCTTTACTGCCAAAGTTTGAAAATCACAGAACCGTCATTACCGTAGATTTGCCCGGCCACGGCAAAAGTGGGATTATTGCGAATACCCATTCCATGGAATTGATGGCCGAGGTTGTGGACGGACTGTTGCTCCAAGTACAAATTTCTGCTGCCACTTTTATAGGCCATTCCATGGGCGGTTATGTGGCGTTGGCCTTTGCTGAACTTTTTCCGCAGAAGGTGGAAAAAATCATTCTTTTAAATTCCACTCCTGTGGCAGACTCCCCGGAAAGACGGGCGATCCGAAACCGAGCGTTAAAAATTATCGATCAAAATCCACAGCTTTATATTGGAATGGCTATTGGGAATCTGTTCGCCGAATCTTCCCGCGAGCGATTTTCGGAAGAAATTGACGCTTTAAAATTGGAAGCTTTCACTTTTCCGGTGGCGGGAATAAAAGCTGCAATCAAAGGAATGCGCGACCGAAAAGATCGAACGGAAATTTTAATGG
The DNA here is from genome assembly GCA_048268785.1 of Aequorivita sp. Taxonomy (GTDB): domain Bacteria; phylum Bacteroidota; class Bacteroidia; order Flavobacteriales; family Flavobacteriaceae; genus Aequorivita. The sequence goes on along the minus strand of JBLWUV010000002.1, from coordinate 96,987 downwards.
ATTTTCCGAGGGAGAAAATATTCCTATTGGCGGTGGACGACCCTATTTTACCTTTTTGGGAAACAAAAAAAGTTGCGGCACAGTGTGGGGCCAAGACTATAAAACTCGATGGAGGCCATTTGAGTTTATTGGAAAACTTTGAAACTGTTGCGAAATATCTACTTATTGTCCGTTAAAATTTGCACTTTATCTAAAAAAATGTTAATATTGAACAATAACCCCCAAATTAATCTGACAGAGATGGATAAAGTTACGCCCCAAAGCCGACCTCCGATCTTGAGCCTGGTTTGCATAGCCTTTGGCCATGATTACATCGTTACCCGAAAGATTACTGACCACATTAATGAATACAAATGTGCTTGTTGTGGAAAGGAAGTTTCCAACAGCTATTCGGGAAAGTTTGAGCTCCTTACCCGCAAACAGCGTGAAATTAATGAATGTCTATCCTCTTTTTTTATAAAAAAGAAAGGTCTTTCCCTTCATTGAAATGCTCAGATTTTTTTATTTCTTCCTATAAAAAATAGCGGAAAAGCATTTTTGCGTTTTGCTGCCAATAAACTTTATTCATTATTATTTTTCAGCGCATTCCAACCTCTGGCCACTAAGGGAATTTTGGTTCCCGCACGGCTGATTAAGTGCATTCCTTCGGTTTCGTCTGTGAGGTGGCCCACCACCGTTAAATGGGGATTCGCTTTTATTTTTGGATAATCCTCGGTTTTGACGGCAAACAATAGTTCATAATCTTCCCCGCCACTAAGTGCAATCGTGGTACTGTCCAAATTAAATTCCTCGCAAGTAGCGATAACCTGTGGGTCCAGCGGAATTTTATCTTCAAATAAATTACAACCCGTTTTGGAGCTTTTGCAGATATGGATTATTTCTGAAGAAAGTCCGTCGCTAATATCGATCATAGCGGTCGGTTTCACTCCCAACTCCTTCAGCAACCCACGAATGTCCTTTCGCGCCTCTGGTTTCAGTTGTCGTTCCACCAAATAGGAATAAGGTTCCAAATCGGGTTGTGAATTTGGGTTGACCTTAAAAACTTCCTTTTCGCGCTCCAAGACCTGAAGGCCCATATAGGCAGCGCCCAGATCGCCCGTTACCACCAAAAGATCGTTTTTCTTTGCGCCACTGCGGTAAATGGCCTCACCTTTATTGACCGTTCCTATAGCTGTGATGCTCAACATCAATCCCGTGGTAGAAGAGGTGGTATCGCCTCCAACCAGATCTACATTGTAAATTTGCGAGGCAGCTTGAATACCTGCATATAATTCCTCCAAGGCTTCCACCGGAAATCTATTTGACACGGCAAGGGAAACGGTTATTTGGGAAGGTTCGGCGTTCATCGCATACACATCGGAAAGGTTTACCACTACGGCTTTGTATCCCAAATGTTTCAAGGGCATGTAGCTTAAATCAAAATGGACTCCCTCCAAAAGCAAATCTGTCGAGACCACCAATTCTTTTCCGGACGTGCAGGAAAGGACCGCCGCATCGTCGCCAATGCCTTTTACTGTTGATTTTTGTATTATTTTGAAATTTTTGGTAAGATGGTCAATAAGCCCAAATTCGCCTAAACTGCCAATGCTGGTGCTGGAATTTTCTTTGTTTTCAAACATTTTGTGCTGCTAAAAAGATAGTTTTCGGCAAAAATACACCTTCGCGCCCACATATTGAAACTGCTCGCGGGTAACTTCGGAGCTATTAGCATACTAATATTTAACCTTTTGCGTTTGTGTAGTACGTTTCAAATTAATTACATTTGGCTACTTTTTAACAAAACTCCCTTTCGAATGAAAAAAAAATTACCTTTTCTATCATTACTTTTTAGCTTTTTTGCCTTCGCCCAAACCCCGTGTGAAAACGGCACCGCTGGGCAATATCCCTGCAATGGATTGGATTTAATGTCGCGCATTACCCTGAATACATTTGGCTCGGACCGCGGCAATGATTCCTGGGGATGGACCGATCCGCAGGACGGTACCGAATATGCCATTATGGGCTTGGGCAATGGAACTGCTTTTGTGGATATTTCAGATCCCGTAAATCCTATTTATTTGGGAAAACTACCCACCCACACCGATCCGAGCACTTGGAGGGATATTAAGGTTTACAATAATTATGCATTTATCGTAAGTGAGGCCAGCGGCCACGGAATGCAGGTTTTCGACCTTACCCGTTTACGGTCCGTGAACAATGCGCCCGAAACTTTTACTGAAGATGCCCATTATGATGGTTTTGGTCACTGCCACAATATTGTAATCAACGAAGCGACTGGCTATGCCTATGCGGTGGGCACGAGTACCTATGGCGGCGGACCCCATTTTGTGAACATACAGGACCCCCTAAACCCGGTTGCTGCGGGTGGCTTTAGTGGCGATAATTATTGCCACGATGCCCAGGTAATTATTTATGACGGTCCTGACACCGACTACACAGGTCGCGAAATTTTCTTCGGAAGCAATGAAGATCGCGTTTCTATTGTTGATGTTACCGATAAGAACAATCCCGTTCCAATCGCTATAGGTTTGTATGGCAGTGTGGAATACACCCACCAAGGTTGGCTTACGGGCGATAGAAATTATTTTATTATCGGGGACGAACTTGACGAGTCATCCTTCGGTTTTAACACAAGGACAATCATTTTCGACGTGAAAGATTTGGACAATCCTGTAGTTCATTTTGAATATGAGGCCCAAGTGGCAGCCATAGACCATAATGGTTATGTGGTGGGGGATGATTTCTATCTATCTAGCTATCGCGCTGGTTTACGCATTCTGGACATCAGCGATATAGAGAATAAAAATATGGTGGAAACCAAATATTTTGACACCTATCCCGGCAGTAACTCAGCCAATTTTGATGGCGCTTGGAGCGTATATCCATTTTTTGCAAGTGGAAACATCGTAATTAGTGATATCGACAGAGGACTATTTATTGTTAGGCCTTCGCTTTTGGGAATTGAAGACCAACAGATTTCCGGTTTCGCAATGTTTCCTAACCCGGCCGAAAACGAAGTAACCATCGATTCCAAATCAGAGCCCATCAACAGCGTGGAAATAGTGAATACTTTAGGGCAAAAGGTTTTGGATTTGAATTTTGAAGCGGGACTTTCTAAAAATATCGACATTTCCAAACTTCAGACCGGATTGTATTTTGTGAAAATAAATGCATCTACGACCAAAAGGTTATTAATTGATTAATCAATATCCCCCAATATCCCCATGTATGCTTTTGAAAAACTTTCTAATTCGTAATGTATTATTAGCCTTTCTTCCCCTTTTCATAATTTTTTCTTCCTGTGGGAAGGACGATAGCCCTGCGCCCGAAGAGGAAGAGGAGCAGGAAATTCTCGGAACCGTTGAAATGGTAAAAACCTTTGGCGGCAGCGGTATTGATGAAGCCGTTTCGGTGGTGGAAGCCGCCGATGGAAATTACGTGGTTTTTGGAACCACCCGAAGCACCGACGGCGATTTAAGCGGCAGGACGGGAACGGATGGCGATTATTGGCTGTTGAAAATTTCCAAGACCGGGGAGAAAATTTGGAGCAAAACCTATGGGGGAAGCGATGATGAAAGCGCGGCAAAGATTACCCACACAAAAGATGGAGGATATTTACTTTCCGGTTATGCCACCAGTAGCGACGGTGACGTTTCCAGCAATGCCGGATTTCAGGATTATTGGATATTGAAAGTTGATTCCCAGGGAAATAAGCAATGGGATAAAAGCTTCGGTTTTCCGGGCAGCGACCAAGCCTTTAAAGCCTTTCAGACCTCAGATGGTGGTTATTTTATCACTGGGTTTTTTGATGTTTCCGCCAGTGGCGGCGCGGGCAATGACCTACAAAAGGGTTTCGATCAAACCCTTACACGAGGAACGCTTCACGGCGTTGGAGAATTTTGGGGCATAAAATTGGACGCCAACGGCAACAAACAATGGAGGCGCTATTTTGGCGGCACAAACAATGATCGCAGCTATGACGCCTGGGAAACCGCAGATGGCGGATTTTTAATGACAGGCACTTCCGAAAGTGTCGATTTTGACAAAACTGACCCCAAGGGCAGTTATGACTATTGGGCAGTTCGGCTAACTGCCGGCGGCGATTTGGTATGGACCAAATCCTTTGGAGGTTCGGAGATTGACAATTCCTATGCCTCCATCAAAACCAATGACGGCAACTATATTATGGTAGGCGACTCCCGAAGCGCCGATCAGGATGTAACTTCCCCACGCGGCAATGCCGATGCCTGGATGGTAAAATTTGACGACAATGGCAATAAAATCTGGCAAAAATCCTTTGGCGGTTCCCAGTTTGACACTGCCCATAGTATTGTTCAGCGCTCCAATGGCGACTATATCCTTTCTGGCCATAGCCGCAGTGCCGATGGGGATTTGGAAAGCAACAATGGGGTGAATGACGCTTGGATTTTTATTGTGGATGCGAACGGAACCTTAAAAGCCCAGAAAAACGTAGGCGGGTCTGGATTGGATTTTGCCTCGGAAGCCATCGAAACTTCAGACAATAAGGTTTTGGCCGTTGGCAATTCGGAAAGCAATGACAAGGATATTCCATTGAACCAAGGTTCAAAGGATTTTTTAATAATTACCCTAAAATAAAAATCAACAATTAAAAACACATTTTTTAACCTATGAAAAAACTAATTTTAATGTTCGCCCTGGCCGCTGTTGCCTTTGGATGCAAGAAGGATGATGATGGAGGGGAACCCGTGCAACAAAATGTTTCGGTGGATTTTAAATTTACCCAGAATTGGGCAGGAACTCCCGTTTCCTCCGCCGATTTGAACAATTCGGTTTATACCAATGCTGCCGGAAATTATCTCACCATTTCCAAACTTCGGTATTTAATTTCGCGCATTGTGCTCCACAAGGAGGATGGATCTACCATTGCTATTCCGGGATACCAGTTAATCGATTTAAACTATCCCAACAGTTTAATGTTGTCGCCAGAATTGACCATCGCTACTGGCAATTATACGGGCGTTTCCTTCATTTATGGGTTTAATGAGGCAGACAACATAAGCAGTGCCTATCCAGACCTAAACACTGCCCCGGGAGGTCCTTGGAATTGGCCATCTATGTTGGGCGGAGGCTATCACTTTATGCAAATGGAAGGCTTTTTCGACGATATCAATGGCGCACCCCAACCCTATGCATATCACCACGGAACGGCGAGAAAGAGCGAAGGTGTGTTTGAGCAAAACTTTATTGCTTTTGATTTTAATAAGAATTTTACCATTACCAAAAATGCCACCATCGAAATTAAAATGGACATTTCCGAATGGTATAAAAATCCTTTGACCTGGGACCTAAACGACCGCAGTGTGGATTTAATGATGGATTACTTGGCGCAAAAGGATATGCAGCGCAACGGGGCAACTGTTTTCAGCCTAGGGGAAATAACACAATAAATTAAAATGAAGGAACGGGCAACAAATAGAAAATATATTCTACTGGCCATTCTTGCGCTAGGTCTTTTGGCCTCCTGCTCAAAGAACGATCCAGATCCCGTAGCGGAGGACGAACAATACGTGCCCACGCCAAAACCGTTGACCGTTCCTTCCATTTTTCAACAATTGCTTCCCGCACCCTTCATTCCGGCAGACAATCCGCAGACGGTTGAGGGTATTGCCTTAGGGAAAAAACTATTTTTTGATCCCATTCTCTCGGGCGATGGTACCCAAGCTTGTGCTTCCTGTCACCAACCCGGCAACTCTTTTTCTGACCCCAATAGATTTAGTGTGGGTATTGATGGGCTCGAGGGAACTCGCAACTCGATGCCGCTCTTCAATATGGCGTGGAATTTCAATGAGAAATTTTTCTGGGATGGGCGGGCCATAAGTATTGAAGACCAAGCACTAGGCCCCGTAACGAATCCTGTTGAAATGCACAATACTTGGGAAAACGCGGTTGCCAGCCTTCAAAGCAGCAATAGCTATCCCGACCTTTTTTATAAAGCCTTCGGCACCCGCACCATTACCAAAGAATTGACGACCAAAGCCATTGCGCAATTTGAGCGCACCCTTATTTCGGCCAATTCCCCTTTTGATAGCTATCTGCTCGGGGAAAATTCACTGACGCCCCAAGAAATCAACGGATTTGCAATTTTTATGGATGAATCGCGCGGCGATTGTTTTCACTGTCACGGGAATGAGAGCAACCCATTGTGGACCGATAATATTTTTCACAATAACGGGCTGGATGCTATCATTACCGATAAGGGTTTGGGCAATGTAACCGGCGATCCGAATGACGACGGAAAATTCAAATCACCGTCCCTTCGAAATTTGGCTTTTACAGCGCCCTATATGCACGACGGCCGTTTTCAGACTTTGGAAGAGGTCATCAACCACTACAGCGAAGGCTTGGTTTATTCCAGAACCATTGACCCGTTAATGAAAGCTGTTTCAAGAGGGGGCGTGCACTTATCAGAGTCGGACAAGGCAGATTTAAAAGCATTTCTACTTTCCCTTTCCGATCCTTCCTTTCTTACCAATCCTGATTTTCAGAATCCCAACTAATTTTTTCTAGATGTTACGGCCTAACGTACCTGAAATTTTTGGGGTCGTTAATTATTATTTAAAACTATGGTTGGATAGTTTTAAAATCCCACTTCCCTATGGTTTAAAAATTGAATTGATGTATATTTGCCGTCTAATTTAGAATTAATCTATATATGATTAAGATTAGCGATAGCGCAAAAACAAAAATAGCGCAATTGATGGCAGAAGATGGCTATAACATTGCTACAGATTTTGTGCGTGTTGGGGTAAAAAGCGGCGGGTGTTCCGGGCTTAGTTACGACTTAAAATTTGATCATGCCATTGGCGAAAACGACAAACTTTTTGAGGAAGATAGCGTAAGGATAGCCGTTGACAAAAAAAGCTTTTTATACTTGGTTGGCACCACTTTGGAATACAGCGGCGGCTTGAACGGCAAAGGGTTTGTTTTTAAAAATCCGAACGCCAACCGCACCTGTGGCTGTGGGGAATCTTTTTCATTATAAACAATACAGAAAATGAGTAAATATACCGAAGACGATCTTAAAAAGGAACTGGAAACAAAGGTGTATGAATATGGTTTCTATACCGATATTGAATCAGACACCTTTCCAGTTGGGCTTAATGAAGAGGTAATCCGTGCGCTATCCCAAAAGAAGGAAGAGCCCGAATGGATGACCGAATGGCGTTTGGAATCCTTCCGTTATTGGCAGGAAATGGTAGAGCCCGAGTGGGCAAACGTGCACTATGAAAAGCCGAATTTCCAGAATATTTCCTATTATTCAGCTCCCAACAAAAAACCGAAATACAACAGCATCGACGAAGTGGATCCCGAGCTTTTGGACACCTTCAAAAGATTGGGTATTTCTTTGGACGAACAGAAAAAATTGGCAGGCGTAGCGGTTGATATCGTGATGGACTCGGTTTCGGTAGCAACTACCTTTCAAAAAACCTTGGCGGAAAAGGGCATTATTTTCTGCTCCATTTCTGAGGCCATTAAAAAACATCCCGAGCTGGTTCAAAAATATTTAGGTACGGTAGTGCCCCAGCGCGATAATTTTTATGCGGCCCTGAACAGTGCCGTGTTTAGTGACGGCTCCTTCTGTTATATCCCGAAAGGAGTTCGCTGCCCAATGGAACTTTCTACCTATTTTAGAATTAACCAAGCCGGAACCGGACAGTTTGAACGCACTCTTGTTATAGCCGATGAAGGTAGCTATGTTAGCTATTTGGAAGGTTGCACCGCTCCCAGCCGCGATGAAAACCAACTCCACGCTGCGGTGGTGGAATTGATAGCGCTGGACGATGCGGAAATAAAGTATTCCACCGTGCAAAACTGGTTTCCCGGCGACAAGGATGGCAAAGGCGGGGTTTACAATTTTGTAACCAAGCGAGGCCTTTGTGAAAATCGCGCAAAAATATCGTGGACCCAAGTGGAAACGGGTAGCGCCGTAACTTGGAAATATCCAAGCTGTGTGCTAAAGGGCGATAATTCCATAGGCGAGTTTTATTCCATTGCGGTTACCAACGATTTTCAGCAGGCCGATACGGGCACGAAAATGATCCATATTGGAAAAAACACCCGAAGCACCATTATTTCCAAAGGAATTTCTGCGGGCAAATCGCAGAACAGCTATCGCGGTTTGGTGAAAATTATGCCAAATGCAGACAACGCCCGCAATTTCTCGCAGTGTGATTCCCTATTGATGGGCAACAGTTGTGGCGCCCACACCTTTCCCTATATTGAGGCTAAGAACAAAACGGCCCAAATAGAGCACGAGGCCACTACCAGCAAAATCGGCGAGGACCAGATTTTTTACTGCAACCAGCGGGGAATAGACACCGAAAAGGCCATCGCGTTGATCGTTAACGGATTTAGCAAGGAAGTGTTGAATAAATTGCCGATGGAATTTGCCGTTGAAGCCCAAAAACTATTGGAAATTAGCCTTGAAGGCTCTGTGGGTTAATCACTTAATTATTTTAGAATTCACTGTCTTTTAAAAATAAATTATCGCTGAATTATGAAAAAAATGCTATTGCTGCTTCTCGTTTCGATTGCGGTCTATTCCTGCAAGAATTCTGAAGAAAAAAGCGTGGAAACCACTGAAACGGCAGCGCCCGAAGTTACGGATGCCAGAGCCTACAAGGGTGATTTTTTGAGTACGGACGACGCCATGGTTTTAATGGGCCCGAATTTTATCTATGGCGTGAAGCGCGATCTGCTTTCGGAAGGACTGGCGAAACAAGTGGCCGCAATAAAACAGAACGATTATGATATGGTCGGGGTGATCGTGAAAGGAGTGGTTTCCAAGAATACCGATACCGACAGCCAGTGGGAAGAAATGATCACGATTAAAGAAATTATGAGGGTGGCAGACAAGCCTTCGGAAGTAGATATCAAATTAAACGAAACAGAAAAGAAAAATTAAGATGTTAAAAATAAAAGATTTATACGCCGGATTGGAAGGAAAAGATATTCTGCAGGGCATTAACCTGGAAGTAAAGGCAGGTGAGGTGCACGCAATTATGGGCCCCAACGGTTCGGGTAAAAGTACCTTGGCCTCCGTTGTGGCCGGAAAGGAGGAATATGAAGTGAGCCGTGGCTACATAACTTTCGAAAATGAGGATATTTCAGAATTGGATCCTGAGGAAAGGGCACACAAGGGCATTTTTCTCTCCTTCCAATACCCCGTGGAAATTCCGGGGGTGTCCGTTACAAATTTTATTAAAACCGCCATTAACGAAACCCGGAAATCAAAAGGGCAGGAAGATATGCCCGCTTCCGAAATGTTGAAAATTATTAAGGAAAAGGCCGATATGCTGGAAATTGACAGAAAGTTTTTGTCCCGTTCCTTAAACGAAGGGTTTTCCGGCGGTGAAAAGAAACGAAACGAAATTTTCCAAATGGCCATGCTGGAACCCAAACTCGCCATTCTTGACGAAACCGATTCCGGATTGGATATCGACGCTTTGAAGATTGTGGCCAACGGAGTCAACAAATTGAGAAGCAAGCACAATGCCGTGGTGGTAATTACCCACTACCAGAGGCTTTTGGACTATATAGTTCCAGACTTTGTGCACGTGCTGATGAACGGAAAAATCGTGAAGTCAGGTTCAAAGGAACTTGCCTATGAACTGGAAGAAAAGGGATACGACTGGATTAAGGAAGAATTGGTTTAAAACAATTCAGAATTTTGAATTCTGAATTTTGAATTATAAAAAATGAGTTTTAAAGGCAAATTACTATCATCATACATCGCCCTCGAAGACTATTTGGAGTTTGATTCGCCATTGCACGATGTGCGGAACACCGCCATTAAAATTTTTGAGGAAAAGGGATTTCCCACCAAAAAAGAGGAAGCCTGGAAATACACTTCGCTGAATTCCCTGTTAAAAACGGATTATAGCGTCTATTCCAACAAGGAGCGCAACGTTGAGCTTAAAAACGTGCGCAAATATTTTCTTCACGAAATAGATACCTACAAATTGGTTTTTGTGGATGGGGTTTACAGCTCTTTCCTTTCCGAGACCACCCACGACACTTTGGATGTTTGCCTTATGTCTGCCGCGCTGAACAAAAGCAAATACAAACCCGTTATAGAAAACTATTTTAACAAGATAGCCAAAAGCGATAGTCTGACGGCCCTGAACACAGCTTTTACCAAAGAGGGCGCCTATATTAACATTCCGGCCCACAAAGAAGTTGAGAAACCCATTGAAATCATCAATTTTTCAACTGGCAACGAAGCGGCTATTTTCTTGCAACCCCGAAATTTAATTGTTGTTGGTGAAAATGCCCACGTACAAATCATTGAACGCCACCAAAGCCTTTCGGGAAATGAGGTGTTTACCAATTCGGTGACAGAGATTTTTGCTGAAAAGCGGGCTTATGTTGATTATTACAAAATCCAAAACGATGAGGGCACCGCGTCCTTAATTGACAACACCTATATTTCGCAACAGCGCGACACCATTTGCCGGGTACACACCTTTGCATTTGGCGGCAAGTTGGTGCGCAACAATCTTAATTTTTACCAGAAAGGAGCGAACTGCGATTCAACCTTAAAAGGAATCACTATTCTCGAGGGCCAACAACACACCGATCACAACACCTTGGTGCATCACACGGCCCCCAACTGCGAAAGCCACCAAGATTACAAAGGGTTGTTTGCCGGAGCCTCCACAGGCGTTTTCAACGGGAAAATTATTGTTGAAAAAAACGCACAAAAAATCGACGCCTTTCAACAGAACAACAATATTTTGATTGACGACAAAGCTACGATCAATGCTAAGCCGCAGCTCGAAATTTTTGCCGATGACGTAAAATGCTCGCACGGCTGCACCATCGGCCAGTTTGATGAGGATGCTTTGTTTTACCTTCGAAGCAGAGGGATAGGGTTAAAAGAATCGCGCGCCCTGTTGATGTACGCTTTTGCCAACACCGTTTTGGAAAGCGTAAAAATCCCGGAATTAAAAGTGCGCATCAACAAACTGATTGCCAATAAAATTGGGGTTAGTTTGGGGTTTGAATTGTGATGTAAAACCGACCACGAATACACGAATATAATATATTATGTATTCGTGTATTTGTGGCTAAACCTCAACACATATTTAAAAATTCATAAAAGTTTCAAATGCCCTTCAACCTCCAAAAAATCCGCAACGATTTCCCCATCCTTTCCCGAAAGGTAAATGGCTATCCGCTGGTGTATTTGGACAATGCCGCGACTTCGCAAAAACCGCAACAAGTTATTGATTGCATCGTAGATTATTACAGTAATTACAACGCAAACATCCACCGTGGTGTGCACACCCTTTCGCAGGAAGCTACCGATGCCTATGAGATGGCGCGCAAAAAAATCCAAACCCATTTTAATGCAAAGAAAGATTACGAAATCATTTTTACCGCAGGCACCACCCACGGCATAAATCTGGTCGCAAACGGGTTTTCGGAAATGCTGAAAAAAGGCGACGAAATAATCGTTTCGGCCATGGAGCACCACAGCAATATCGTGCCGTGGCAGATGCTCTGCCAAAAAACAGGCGCCAATTTAAAAGTGATTCCAATGAACGAGCAGGGGGTTTTGGTTTTTTCCGAATATGAAAAATTGCTTTCTGAAAAAACAAAACTGGTGTTTGTAAACCACGTGTCCAACGCACTCGGCACCATCAACCCAATCGAAGAAATAATTGAACAAGCGCACCGATTTGGAGCGGCCGTACTCATCGACGGGGCACAATCCTGTTCGCACCTTAAGCCCGACCTTCAAAAACTGGATGTGGATTTCTACGTAACCTCCGCCCATAAAATGTGTGGTCCAACGGGGGTTGGAATTCTTTATATGAAAGAAAAATGGGGCAACAAATTGCCGCCCTACCAAGGCGGTGGCGAGATGATTGCCGAGGTTACTTTTGAAAAAACAACCTACGCCGCCCTTCCGCATAAATTTGAGGCCGGAACGCCCAATATTTGTGGGGGCATTGCCTTTGGAGCAGCTATCGATTATTTAAACGAAATTGGGTTTGAGGCCATCGAAAAACACGAAAACGAGCTTTTGAAATACGCCACCGAGAAGCTGTTGGAAATTGAGGGGCTTAAAATTTATGGCACCGGGCCCGAAAAAACTTCGGTGGTTTCATTCAATATTGAAGGGATCCATCCCTACGATATTGGAACCATTGTCGATAAGTTGGGCGTAGCCGTCCGTACGGGCCACCATTGCGCCCAGCCGATTATGGATTTTTATAAAATCCCCGGAACGGTGCGTGCTTCCTTTGCTTTTTATAATACTTTGGAAGAAGTAGATGCGCTGGTGAACGCCGTGAAAAAAGCTAAAATGATGTTAAGCTAACCCATCAATAGCAGTGAAAATTTGAACTTTGGGGAGGAACGTTTAAACCCAAAATTATATGAAAACATTTGCAACCCTTTCCGTTTTAATTTGCATCCTACTATTTTCGGGCTGCGACGAAACCAAAAAAGTAATTGATGTAGCAGGCAACGTCCAGCTAACAGGAAGCTACACCGTTACCGCACTAAATGGCAAAAAATTGGCCAACACTACCAATCCCACCTTTACGCTTTCCGCGTTGGACAATTCCTTTAGGGGAACGACCGGCTGCAATTCGGTATTTGGAAATTATACCATCGATTTATTTGCGATAAATTTTGGCGATCTGGCCGTAAGCGAAAAGATGTGTATGGACAAAAACATTATGGGTACCGAAAAAGATTTTTTAAATGCCTTAAAGGAAGCGGGGTCATACACTTTGGAAAACAACATCTTAAAGTTCTTCTCCAAATATGACCAAAGCGTTCTGTTAAGCGCAAAAAAAGAAGAAAAATAAATTCAACCATGACCATTGAAGCAATACAGGAAGCAATGATTGATGAATTTTCTATGTTCGACGACTGGATGCAGCGGTATGAATATATGATCGAGCTGGGCAAGTCGCTTCCGTTGATTGATGAAAATTTAAAGACAGACGAAAAACTAATTAAAGGCTGCCAAAGCAAAGTGTGGCTACATTCCGAATTGAAAGACGGAAAAATAATCTTTACTGCAGATAGCGACGCCATTATTACCAAAGGCATCATCGCCGTTTTGGTGCGCGTTTTTTCAAACCAGGAACCACAGGCCATTTTGGACGCCAATACCGATTTTATTGATGAAATCGGTTTAAAGGAACATCTTTCGCCCACCCGCGCCAACGGTCTGGTGTCGATGATCAAACAAATGAAAATGTATGCCCTTGCATACCAAACACAACTAAAAAATTAAGGATATGGAAACAGGAAACCAACAGGATATGGCCGCACTTGGCGAAAGGATTATCGAGGTAATCAAGACAATTTATGACCCTGAAATTCCGGTAGATATCTATGAACTCGGTCTTATTTATGATGTTTTTATCAATGAAGACAGCGAGGTAAAAATATTGATGACCCTAACCACCCCCAACTGTCCCGTGGCCGAAAGCCTGCCGATGGAAGTAGAGACCAAGGTGAAATCGATTAAAAACGTGAAGGACGCAGAAGTGGAAATAACCTTCGACCCGCCGTGGAGCCAAGAATTGATGAGTGAAGAGGCCAAATTGGAACTCGGAATGCTGTAAGCTCCATAATTCCCGTAAAGGGACACTTCCACCCATAGGAAATAAGTAACCCAATAACCTAATAACTTTTGCCTTTTGCCAGAAGAAATCATAAACCGCGTAGCGAACAGTAAATTGGTTACCTTCAATTTGGAGGACCTCTATCCCGTGGGCGAGCGCGTTGCGTTTGATATTTCTCCTTGGTTGTTGGATGGTGTGGTGCTGCGCGAAAACGATTTCAGGAAACAGGCCTCCGACCACGATTGGAGCCAATACCAAGATAAGTATGTAGGGCTTTATTGCAGTACCGATGCCATTGTTCCGGGTTGGGCTTTTTTGCTGCTTTCGCTCCATTTGGCACCTTTTGCCAAAAAAGTTACGGTTGGCACTTTGGACCAACTGGAAACCATACTCTTTGCGGAAATGCTCCAAAATATTGATATTTCCGAATTTACAGACAAACCGGTAATAATCAAAGGGTGCGCCAACAAACCCATTCCCGAAAATGCCTATGTACTTTTGGCCCAAAAACTACAACCTGTGGCCAAAAGCATAATGTATGGAGAGGCTTGTTCCTCGGTGCCTCTTTTTAAGAAAAGGTAAAAAACCTCAAAACCACCTGACTTTCTTTTATGCAAGACTTTCCTTTTTAAGTTTTTTCTAAGAAATTTAAAAATGAGAGTAAGTAGTTTTGCAAAAAATATAAAATCATAGAACATGAAAAAACTTTTACTTCTCGCCATTCTATTGAGTGCACCCTTGGCGCTATTGGCCCAAGAAGAAAAACCGAAAGACACCATCCCAAATGGCTGGACCCGTGCAGGTAACTTATCATTATTGTTCAACCAAGCGGCCTTTAACCACGAATGGACCGGCGGCGGAACTTCCAATTATTCCGGAAACCTTTCGCTAACCTACGATTTCAACTATAAACACGACAAGCTAAGTTGGAACAACCGCTTGATTGGCGAGTATGGAATTACCAAAAACAAAGACGACAAATATTCCCGAAAAACCAACGACCGATTGGAACTCAACTCCATTTTAGGCCAGCAAATAAAAGAAAGCAATTGGTACTATTCCCTTTTTCTGAATTTTAAGACCCAATTTGCAAAGGGATATGAATTCAACGAAGATCTGAATCCTGACGACGCGGGCTATCGCACCGAGACTACCCACATTCTTTCGCCAGCGACCATCCAATTCGGGCCCGGTCTGCTTTGGAAGAAAAGCGATAATCTGTACGTAAATATTTCGCCGGCAACTGCGAAACTTATTCTTGTGGATAAGGATTTTACAACGGTGGACGAGTCTGTTCCCGGTGCTGTGGCAGCTTATGACGAAAACAAATACTATGGGGTCGATGCGAATAAATCGACGCGCTTTGAATTTGGAGCTTCGCTATCGGGCTACGCAAAATTTGATATAATGACGAATGTTTCTGCCGAAAATATTTTGAACCTTTATTCAAATTATTTGGAAGATCCGCAAAACGTTGATATCGATTATACTTTTAATTTGGTAATGAAGGTGAACAAATATATAACCTCCAACGTAACCTTTCAAGCCATCTATGACGACAATGCCGTTCAGGGTTTCCAAATTCGGGAGGCTTTGGGCATTGGGTTGACCTACGGATTCTAAAAACGGAGCGTTTATTAACAGCACAAAAAAAGCCGATCCAGTTTTTTGGTTCGGCTTTTATTTTGGCAAATTTTAAAAATTTTTATGCTCCTTCTTCCGTATAATCGTCATAAAGAAAATTGTTATACGGGAAACGGGCAGCGTGGATTTCCCGAACCTTTTCATAAACCAACTTTCGAAATTCCTCAAAATTTTCCTTGTTAAGGGCCGAAATAAAAATGGCATCGCCGTTTAGTTTGGCCATCCAAGTTTGGCGCCATTCCTCCAATGAATAATGGGCGCTGGTCTTTTCGGTCATTAAATCGTCTTCTTCAATATGCTCGGGTTGGTAGGCGTCAATTTTATTGAAGACCATCAGCGTGGGCTTGTCCGCACTTCCTATTTCCTCCAAAATTTTATTCACCGAATCAATATGGTGCTCAAAGGAAGGGTGGCTTATATCCACTACGTGGAGCAACAAATCGGCCTCGCGCACTTCATCCAAAGTACTCTTAAAGGATTCTACGAGCTGGGTGGGCAACTTGCGTATAAATCCCACGGTATCCGTTAATAGGAAGGGAAGGTTGCCGATCACCACTTTCCGGACGGTGGTATCGAGCGTTGCAAAAAGCTTGTTCTCGGCGAAAACCTCGCTTTTGCTGATTACGTTCATCAAGGTAGATTTCCCAACATTGGTATAGCCCACCAAGGCCACGCGCACCAAGGCGCCACGATTGCCGCGCTGCACCTCCATTTGGCGGTCAATTTTTTTCAATTTGTCCTTCAACAGTGCAATCCGGTCACGAACAATCCGTCGGTCGGTTTCAATCTCTGTTTCTCCCGGACCGCGCATCCCGATACCCCCGCGTTGCCGCTCCAAGTGGGTCCACATACCGGCCAATCGCGGAAGCAAATATTGGTATTGCGCCAGTTCCACCTGTGTGCGCGCATAACTGGTTTGCGCCCGTTGTGCAAAAATGTCCAGAATAAGGTTGGTCCGATCAATGATCTTGCACTGCAGGATGCGTTCTATATTCTTCTGCTGGGCGGGCGAAAGTTCGTCGTCAAAAATGGCAACCCCTACCTCGTGTTCGTCCACAAAGTTTTTTACTTCTTCCAGCTTTCCGGAGCCGATAAAAGTTTTTGGATTGGGCACCTCTATTTTTTGGGTGAAGCGTTTCAGCACCTCCCCACCCGCGGTATAGGCCAGAAATTCGAGTTCATCCAAATATTCCTCAGATTTCTCCTCATTTTGATATTGGGTAATCAAGCCAATCAATATCGCTTTTTCATAAGAAATGTCCGTAGGTTCAATCATAATTGCTGTGATGGGTTTAAGCTTCGCAAAATCCTGCTGCTGGAAAGCCGAAAATTGCGCGGTTTCTGCAAATGTATAAAACTAACGACCGTTAAAGTTATAGGGGTTTATTAAATTTTTCGGGATAATTTTAGAGAGAAAAGGAATATTTCCTCTGAATTTTCTATATTT
Organism: Aequorivita sp.; assembly: GCA_048268785.1. Lineage (GTDB taxonomy): Bacteria > Bacteroidota > Bacteroidia > Flavobacteriales > Flavobacteriaceae > Aequorivita. The sequence goes on along the minus strand of JBLWUV010000002.1, from coordinate 80,262 downwards.
CGATGTTAAAAAAAAGTTAACCCACATGCCTTTTATTAATTATCAATCTAAAATTTATGGATAAAAAATTACCTCTTTCCTTTTTGGAATGTTTTTCTCTTACCAATAAACGCTTTTTACTTAACATTCCCATTTTATTAATTTTCTTCTTCGCCTCTTTTTCGGCCCTTGCGCAAGGACCCGGCTGCCCGAATGTGTATGCCGGCGAAGATGTGGAATTGGAATGTAGCGAGCCGTGCACCGATTTAACGGCTACCTATCAAAACACCGGGGAAACCACGAGTTATGCGGTGTCTTCCATTCCCTACGATCCGCCCTTCCCGTTTACTGGGGGAACTCCAGTTTCTGTGAATACGGATGATGTTTGGTCTGATGCCATTGCCTTGCCATTCGATTTTTGTTTTTTTGGCCAAACCTATACCCAAATGGTCATTGGTTCCAATGCGGTCGTTTCATTTGATTTGGCCAGCAATGCCCCAGGGAGTTATTGTAGTTGGTCGTTTGATGAATCTGTTCCCAATCCAAACCTATTCCTCACCACGATATTCGGTCCCTATATGGATGTGGATCCATCAGAATTCGGTTCCGGCCAGATCAACTGGACCGTTTTTGGCGAATCGCCATGCAGGACTATGGTAGTGAGCTTTCCGGGAATTCCCTATTACGACTGCACCAATTTGGAGCTTACCTCACAAATAGTTATCTATGAAACCACCAATGTGGTGGAAATTTATGTTGAAAATAGACCCAACGGCTGTAGTTGGAACGATGGCAACGCCGTTTTGGGAATCCAAAATCAAAATGGAACCCAAGGCTATACCGCACCGGGAAGGAACACAGGAGATTGGAGCGCCACCAACGAGGCTTGGCGCTTTACGCCGAATGGACAATCGAACATCGTTTTTTCTTGGTTGGATGCCAATGGAACGGTCATCGGAACGGACCCTACCATAAACGTTTGTCCAACCGCTCCCTCCACCACCTATACGGCCCAAGCGGTCTATACCAACTGCAATGGCGATGTCATTACGGAAACCGATGAGGTCACGGTCCTTAGGCTCGACTCCTTTTCGGTGGATCTGGGCGGCGACCAAGAGCTTTGCGAAACCCAAAGCTATGACATAACTGCCGAAATAATTGGCGGAAACCCCGCCGAGGCCACCTTTCTGTGGAATACCGGCGAAACCACCCAAACCATTACCGTTACTGCTTCCGGCACCTATACCGTTGAGGTTACGATAGGCGAATGTACCGTAATCGCTTCGGTGGTAATCAATTTTAATGAATTTCCGCAGTTCGATTTAGGGCCTGATGTGGCCAGCTGTTTTTATGAGCCAGTGGTGCTGGATGCCACTCCTTCCAACTACAATCCATCGCAAGCTACCTATGAATGGCTCTTGGACGGACAAGTATTGGTTGGCGAAACAAATCCAATCTTGAACGCTACCCAACCGGGAACTTACACCGCCAATGTATCCGTAAATGGATGTTCGGCGACCGACGAAATAATCTTGTCATTACAAAACCTAACTGTTTCGTTGGGAGAGGATTTTACCACTTGTTTTGAAATGCCCGAAACCCTAACGGCAGAAGCCATAGATTTTGACCCCACCACCGCCACCTTTGAATGGCGTCTTGATGGCTCGGTCTTGGTCGGGGAAACGAACCAGACCTTGGTTATTGACCAATATGGAACTTATTCGGTGAAGGCAACCGTGGGAAGTTGTGAAGCCATAGATGAAATAATCATTTCCCAAAAGGAATTGCAGGTATCATTGGGGGCAGATTTTTCTTCTTGTTTTGAAATGTCTGAAAAGCTAACGGCAGAAGCCATAGATTTCGATCCAACGCTTGCAACTTTTGAATGGCAACGCAATGGAACCCTGCTGGCGGGAGAAACCAACCAAACGCTGGATATCTCTGAACCCGGCACTTATACGGTTATCGTGACCTTCAGTTCGTGCGTAACCACGGACAGTATTGAGGTTAATTTGGGTACTATCGACGTAACCCTGAACGAAGATTTCCAAACTTGTTTTGATGCACCGGTTGTATTAGAGGCGGTGCTCGCCGACCAGAATCCGAATGCCACATACGAGTGGCGCCTCGATGGCAATATTTTAGCGGGCGAAACAAACGCATCGCTATTAATCACTGAAATTGGAGTTTATACCGTAACGGCAACCGTTGGCGATTGTACCGATTCCGATAGCGTTACGGTTTCCTATAGAGATGATCTTGAAGTTGTCCTGGGCGAAGATTTGCTGATTTGCCCAAATGAGCCGCAAACACTAACGGCAAACACCAGTGAAGCGGGCGCGACCTTTCAATGGTTCTTAAACGGAAGTTTACTCAATGGGGAAACCAATGGCACACTAAATTTTATGGTGGAAGCGGGGACGTTGGGCACCCAAACCTATTCCGTGGTTATCTCGGTGGGTGGTTGTTCCGGCACCGATTCGGTGAATGTGAATTTATACGAAGTTGGAAACTGCGTAATTTCCCAAGGAATTTCACCCAATGGCGATGGGTTTAACGATTCGCTGGACCTTTCTTTTTTATATGACAGAACAGGAATCCGAAAACTTCAAATTTTTAATAGATTGGGAACGCTGGTTTTTGAGCAGAACAATTACACCAACCAATGGAGCGGCCAAACCAGTGATGGCAATGACCTTCCTACGGGGACTTATTTCTACGTAATTGACCTTGCCGGCAACGATGCTGTTTATGGACAGCAGGCCACCGGATGGATCTATCTAAACCAAGAAGCCAACTAACCATTAAATAATTATCAAAGTGATAAAAATGAAAAAACATATATATATCCTAACCGTAATGATGGCAGTGCTTCTCGCTAATGAAACACGGGCACAGCAAGACCCTCAATACACCCAGTACATGTACAATATGAACGTGGTGAACCCCGCCTATGCCGGCTCCAAGGAAAGCCTTTCCCTTACGGCTTTATACCGAAACCAGTGGTCTGGGTTGGACGACAATCCTGTTACTTTTACCTTTTCGGCACATTCGCCCATCAGCGACAAGATTGGCCTCGGCCTTTCCGCCATTAAAGATGAATTGGGCCCAGTAAGCGAAACTAATGTGTATGCGGACTTTGCCTATACGCTACAGTTGGGCACCACCATAAAGCTTGCCTTGGGATTGAAGGCGGGCGCAACCTTTCACGAAGTAGGCCTAACCGATTTGGAGCTACAGGATCCAAACGACCCCTTCTTTTCGGAAAACATAAATAACACCTATCCAAATATTGGAGCCGGAGCCTTCCTTTATGGTGAAAAATTCTATGTAGGACTTTCTGTGCCGAATATGCTGAAATCAGTGCATCTCGATGAAAATGGCATCAAATACGGTTCGGAGACCAATCATTATTTTGCCACGGCGGGCTATGTTTTTCAAGTCTCGGAAAACTTTAAATTGAAGCCTTCGGTAATGGTGAAATCTGCCTTTGATGCGCCCGTATCTTTCGACGGAAATCTGAACGCACTCTTTTACGACCGGTTTGAACTCGGAGCTTCCTATCGTTTGGACGACTCCTTCAGCGGGTTGGTCGGGTTCCAGATAACTCCGAACATCCGCGTGGGCTATGCGTATGACCACATTACCTCCGATCTGAAAACCGTTGGCCCGGCTTCCCACGAAGTAGTGGTCACCTTCGATCTGTTCTTTAAGCCGCGTGTGCTGCGTTCTCCACGATTCTTCTAATTAACCATCAAATTTCATTTAAGATGAACAAGATATTTACATTTCTTTTACTCATTGCGATTAGCGCCACAATGGCTTTCGCCCAAGACAGTAAAACCAAAAAAGCAGACCAATATTACGACCGCCTGCAATATACAGATGCCGCTGAAGCCTATCAAAAACTGCTCAAAAAGGGCGAAGGCAGCACCTATGTTTTTACCCGATTGGCCAATAGTTACTACTTTATCAACGATACCAAAAAGGCGGAAACCTATTACAAACGAGTGGTAAAGCGAAAGGACGTTGATGCAGAGACGGTCTATAATTACGCACAGTCATTAAAAGCCAATGGCAAGTTTGAGGAGCATAACCACTATATGAAGCAATTTGCACAAATGCAGCCCAATGATTCCCGTGCGATCGATTTTATGAAAAACCCCAACTACCTGCCTCAGATTGTGGATGAAAACGCCCAACAATATGGCGCCACCAATTTGGAAGCGCTGAACTCAAAATTTTCAGATTTTGGAGGAACCGTTGTTGGTAACGATTTCTATTTTGCCTCTGCAAGAAATACTGCCCGCAAAAAATATGGCTGGAATGACGAACCTTTTCTTGATATCTACAAAGCCAGCGTCACCAATGGTTCCATTGGCAGCGGTTCATTGTTGGGTGGCGAAGTAAACACCAAATTTCACGAAAGTACCGTGGCCATTACTGCCGATGGAAAGCGGATGTATTTTGACCGAAACGATTATTACAACGGTAAATACAAAAAAGACGATGAAGGCATTAACCAATTGAATATTTATTATGCCGAAAACGTTAATGGCGAATGGGTGGATATAAAACCTGTTCCGTTTAATGACCACCAATTTTCCAACAGTCATCCGGCCTTGAGCGCTGATGGCAATACGCTTTATTTTACCAGCGACCGTCCCGGAGGCAAAGGCCAGGCCGATATTTATAAAGTATCCATCTCAAAAGACGGCACTTTCGGTTCGCCCGTAAACTTGGGCGAAACCATCAATACCGAAGGCAAGGAGGGTTTTCCGTTCGTGGATGCCAACGGCACGCTCTATTTTAGCAGCGATGCCCATTTGGGAATGGGCGGTCTGGATGTTTTTGCGGCGCAGCTCCAAGGCGATGGTTTCGGAACTCCCAAGAATTTAGGGCTGGGCGTAAACAGCAGCGCAGACGACTTTGCCTATACCTACAACCCCGCAACGGAGGAAGGCTATGTATCTTCCAACAGGCAAGGGGGCAAGGGCAGCGACGATATCTATAAAATCCAAAAACTGCAATCCTGCCAACTGTTGGCCATGGTGGTCGATGCGGAAACAGGAGCGGCCCTTTCCGGAGCCCGAGTCGATCTTTTTGACGGTCGGGAAAATAAGCTGAAAAGTCAAAATACCGATGCCAACGGAAAAACTACCATTGCCGTAGCTTGCAACCAAGCGCACGTGTTACAGGCCTTTATGCAGGGGTATGAAAGCAATGTCGAAACCATTGCCGCGCAACGCAGTGGCGAAAAAAGCGTTCGCATTGCCCTGCGGCCCATCGATGCGATTGTGGAAGGCGAAATGGTAAAATTGAACCCCATCCTTTTCGATTTTGATAAGCACAACATTAAGCCCCAAGCAGCTTTTGAATTGGACAAACTGGTGGAGCTTATGAAGAAAAACCCCGATATGATCGTAAAGGTAGAAGGCCATACCGATAACCGGGGTAGCGATGCCTACAATATGGACCTTTCCAATAGGCGCGCCAAAAGCACCGTGCAGTATGTTATTTCAAGGGGAATTGCAAAAGAGCGCATCAGCGGCGAAGGTTTTGGCGAAAGCCGTCCGGCGGTGGATTGCGGCGCCAATTGTTCCGAAGCCCAACACCAACAAAACCGACGCTCCGACTTTATTATCGTTAAGCGATAGAGCTAAAACAAACTGGTAACCAACCAGAAACCGAACCCCTGCTTATTCCCATTGCGGAATTTTGCGGGGGTTTTCTTTTGTATGGCTTAAAAGAGGGGCAGCGGCGGAAGATTTTTATTTTTCCATTTACGTTAATCCATTCTTTTTTTGAGAGGGCATTGGTTTTCGAATAATAAACATCATCGCAAATTAGCGGATGCTGAAATAGACCGATTTTAAATTTTTGTAGCCAGCCATCTCCATAAAAAAAGCTGCAAGGAATAAATCACTTGCAGCTTCTAAATTTTAATCTTTTAGGATTATTCTACTACCGAAATATTGTCTATTTGATAGGTAGTTGTCACTCCATTGGAAGCGCCTTTGTATTGATAGGCTATATAAACCACCTGCCCGGCGTAGGCTGAAAGGTCAACATCTCCGGAAGGGGTGAAATCAGTGCCATAGCCACTGGTGTTGCCGCTGGAAATGGTAGCGTTCAGATTTGTCCAAGAAGCAGCGGTAACGTCGCCTGTAAAATTGGTGGAAATTTTCACCGTAAGTGCCGCGCCATTGTTGAAACCATCGTTGGTCTCAAAAGTAAGGGTAGGGGTAGAACCGTTCGGCAAGATAAGGCCTGGAGTTACCAACCACACTTCATAGGGGTTTTCGTTGGAGTTATAGGCCGAAGTCTGTGCATATTTGTTTGAGCTATATTCCCGAACTTCCCATACGCGGGTTCCGCTGTTCACATTAACGTTTGTCCAGCCAGCGATATTTACGCTCATACCTGTTCCTGCAGACTGTCCTTCAAAATTTTCTGCGAAAGGCAATTCCACTGCATCGCCAGGGCCGCCATTGTTGCAACGCTCCCCGGTCATATTTACATTTTCAGGACCGTTGATCAATAATTGAACATCGCTGTTGTAAATGCTCAAGATTGCGGTAAGGGTGCCGTTTCCTTCGGGCAAGGTTAGGTTTTTAAAATCGGCAAAACCGCTTGTTCTTAAAATTACCGTTTGACCGTCACAATTTTCAACAGCCCTGTTCACTCCAAAGGTATTGTTTAGGTTTCCGTAGTGTTCCACTCCCGCCAAACCGGCTGGAAACTGAACGTTCTCAAATTGAACCAACGTATTCAATCGCGCAGGATTATTGGCTTCCGGAATGGTAATAACCGTGGGTACCAAGGTTGCACTTTCCAAGGAACGCTTAATACGCTTGTCAAAATCGAGGGCGTCAATTCGTCCTACCTCATCTCCGTCCTGCACACCAATAGTAGGCAGGCCGGCATATTCGCCAATATAAAGGCCGTTTACTTTTAAATATACCTTGCGGCCTGGCTCAAACTTGGTATATAAATCTGTAGAATTGGTCGAGATGGCAACCCCCGCAGTTGGATTTTCTGGGGAATCCTGGATTACCAAGGATTTATAAAAATTTCCGCTCTCATCGCTTGATACAACATAACCCACCACATACACATCGCGCTGGGAACCTTCCCCGGCTTCAATTTCCACGGGTTCAAAACCGTTGTATAATGCTTTTACGGTAGCAATATCCATAATGTCCGCTGGATTTATGTTGGGTTCCTCTGCGGTAATTTCCGGAATACTATAGTCGTCGTCCTGAACGCAGGAAGTAGCAATCAACCCTAAGAAGAATAGGAAGGGTAAAAGTTTAATGTTTTTTAAATTTTTCATCGGTTTATAAATTTAATGCTTTTTTTCTTAATTAAAATCTAACGTAAAGGTTTAGGTAATAAGTGGTTCCGTAGCCATACCAATATTTTGAACCAAATACAGGAATGTCATTCTTTGCGTCTTGGGACAGGGTTCTAAAGTTACCGTTTCTTCCTTGTTCAAAACCACCGGTTTTATATTGTTTGTCGAAAATGTTGTTGATGGTAGCAAAGAAGCCAACGTAGTAGTCCTTTATTTTCCAAGATTTTCCGCCCACTACGTTCACGAGCATGTAATCGTCAAACTTTTCCTGTTTCAACAACTCACGGGCCAGTTCCGGATCGTAATCATTAAAAGGCATGCCGTCGCTCGGGTCTGTGTAAAAGTTTGAGGTCCGGGTTATGGGTGAAACGTCAATATAGGCATTGTTAAAATAGTTGGCCGTGGCCCCAACCCACCAAAAATCCGGGTCGCGATATTCAAAGCCAACCTGGTAGGCCTGCTGGGGACCGCCCGCGACTTTGTAATCCTTCAAATAGGAAGGACCGTAATATTCATAAGCGCTTTTAAAGTCGTCTGAGGTTAAATAAAGCTCAGGGTTGTTGTCATAAGTGTTTTGGCCATAAGCTCCTGCCGCCTTCACCTTTATGGTTGGGGTTACTTGGGCTTCAATACCCAATTCGGCACCAATATTCCGTTTGGCAACACCGGTAAGGATTTCCTGAACAAAAGCATTGTCGCTGCCATCGTTTTGGGTTCCGCCCCGCGCATACACCCCATCGAGATAGTAGAATGAAATTTCGGTGGCATCCTGCATTTTGGTGTAATATCCGGTCAATCGCGCCTTGATCATGGGCGAACGGAAAATATAGCTTCCGTCCACGCTCATATTTTTTTCAACTTGCAACAGATCGTCGCTGGTGCTTAAATCGTTTACGGTCGCATTGTTTTGGCGCGAGTTGGAGAAGGAATTACGCACTGTGGGCGCATCGGTAAAATAGGCCCCGTTTACCTCAAAGGCGTGTCTGCCCGAAAGCTTATAGGTGGCTCCCGCTTTTGCACCATACGTGGTGAAGTCTAATTTTTCACTTTTTCCGAAGGAGCGGTTTTCCTCTGCAAACGAACCGTTGCGATAGAGGCCGTTGCGTTGGTAGGCGGTTTGGCCCACTTTGGCTCCCAAATAGAAATCTACGGTCGAATAGGCAAATTGCGCCTGCGCGAAACCGCTGTATTCGGAGGCATCAATTTCGTAATTATATTTAAAGGTATCACCCTCACCAACAATTCGGTTCGGATTGTTCAAATCGTTCTGTTGGGCATCGCCCACATTGAAGGTGTCCACATCCAAATAGCCGTTGCCACCCAAAAGATCGATCATATTCGCGAAATTATTCGAGTTCAGATTGCGATAATTTACGGCAGCGGTAACATTTATATGGTCATTGATCTGTGAAGTCAATATAGAGTTGGCGGAAATCTGTTTGTCGTCATTCCGATCCTCATAAAGATAATAACGCGAAGTTCCACCGTAAAAAATATTGGTTTCATAGAGGTCCTGCCAATCAATCTGGCCATCGTTCACGAATTGTGAATATGCCTGATAGGCACCGCCATTATTGGGCCCATTGGGGTCTGCCAAAAAGTAGCTGGGCAGTTTTTGATAGTAGGTAGGATCAGGATTTGGGGCGTTGTCATAACCCAAACGACTGTTGCCGATTTTCCCGAATTGATAACCGATATTGGTATTTAAGTGGGTTTTGTTGGAAATATCCCAATAATGGTTCAGCATTATGATGGGTTCACTTACTTCCTTAATGCGTGAATTCCGAATCTCCCCATCCTGTTTTCCCCAATAACTGTTATAGCGCGTTCCTTTTAAATCATAAACTTCCTGGGTATTAGGCGAAGATTTTCCTCTTCGGTTGGGTGTATAGAAAGCCGTAAGGTTCAGGCTGTGCTTATCGTTCAACTTTTTTTCTACAGAAGCAAAAAATGAATTGGCGTCATAAAGACTTCCGTCGTTATAGCCCTCTTCGCCAAAACGTCTGGCCAAAAGAACAGAATAGGCCCATCCACTGGGGAGCAGCCCACTGTTGTAGGAGCCCATTACGCGACCTCTGTAACTGCGGTTGCTGGTGGCAAAGGAAACACGGCCGCCCTTTCTATACTGGGAGGCACGCATGATCATGTTGGTGGTTCCTGCAAGATGGCCGAAATTATATTCATTGGCCGAGGTGCCCATGGAAAACATTTGGTTGCGCTGCATATCGTTTAGCCCGCCCCAATTGGACCACTGGGGCCTGCCATCATAAAGTTTGTTCATTTCCAAACCGTTGATCAGCACTTTTCCGTCTTCAGAGTCGTAACCCCGTGGGCGGAAAAACGTAGCGCTGAAATCATAGGAAGCAGCATTCAAAAATACATCCTTGGAAGCTTGCAACAGGCCCGAGACATTAAAGGAAGTGCCTTCGTCCTCATCCAACTGATCGTCGGAAAGACTGATCACGCCAATTTGTTCCTCCACTTTCAGCAAATCGACCGATAAAAGTATCGGCTTAAGATTTACCGGCGTATCGTTCTGAATGGTTACGGGAATTTTAAGGCTGGAGTAGCCTTCTTTTGAAATTTCCAATACCTGCTCGCCCTGTGGAAGCGTTTCTTGGGCAAACTGAAAAGCACCGTTCGCATCGGTGGAAGTATTGAAAATACTGTTCTGGATGGTTACCTTCACATCCGGGATGGGTTCACTGGAATTGGCGTCGAGCACCTTACCCATTACAACACCATTTTGGGCAGCTGCGTAAAACGCAACCAAAAAAACGGTGCAAATTGTTAAATAGAATTTGTTCATTCCAATCAATAGAGTTTATTATGATTTTTGTTTTAAAATGCGGTGCAAAGCTACATTTTTTAAATGAAATAGCTACTTTTGAACCCTCATAATGTTAAATATAACCTAAAATTAATTCTTGGCGCTGCTATGAAAATTTCCCCTTATTTCCTCGGTTTTTGTTTGCTCTTAAGTTTCGTTACCGTTGCACAACAGAAGCAGTATAAAGTAAATACGATTGCATTCTATAATGTTGAAAATTTATTCGATTATGAAGATGACCCCTTGATCTTTGACGACGATCGCACGCCCGAAGGCAAGGACCATTGGACCAAGGAAATCTATGAAGCCAAATTGGCGAATATGGCCAAGGTAATTTCTGAGATTGGAGCCGATGTTACGGGCACTTCCCCTGCCTTGATAGGGGTCAGTGAGGTTGAAAACCGCCGTGTGCTGGAAGATCTGTTGAACCAAGAACCTTTGGTAAATAAAGATTATGGAATTGTTCATTTTGACAGTCCGGACCGTCGTGGTATTGACGTCGCCCTGCTCTACCAAAAGGGAGTCTTTATTCCCACCAATTACAAATCCTACGAACTGGTAATCTTTGATGACGAGGACCGAAGCAAGCGAATCTACACCCGCGACCAGCTTTTGGTTAGTGGCATGTTGGATGGTGAAAAAATAAGTGTGATCGTTAACCACTGGCCTTCGCGCAGCGGCGGGGAGGAACGAAGCCGCCCAAAAAGAATTAAAGCTGCTGAACTGAACAAGCATATAATAGATTCCCTATTCAATGAAGATCCGTATGCAAAAATTCTTACCATGGGCGATCTAAATGACGACCCCACTAGCCCCAGTGTAAAGGATGTGCTGAAAACCAAGAGCGAAAGAGAGGATTTGAAGCCGATGGAACTTTACAACCCGATGGAGGATATGTATAAAAAGGGAATGGGAACTTTGGCCTATCGCGATGCGTGGAACCTTTTCGATCAAATTATTCTTTCGGCCGAACTTACAAAAAAGGATTATGGCTCCTATCGTTTTTACAAGGCGGGTATTTTCAATAAAAACTATTTGGCAACGCCCCGTGGCCAATACAAAGGCTATCCGTTCCGAAGTTTTGTGAACGGCTATACTGGGGGCTATAGCGACCACTTTCCGGTGTATGTTTATTTGATTAAGGAAAAGAAATAGCAATACCATCCCTTCAAAAAAAATCCTGCCACAAAGCGATGGCAGGATTTTTTTTTGGTCGAATAATTTTTAGAACCATTGGCCCCATGGAATTCTGCTGAGCATTAAAATTAAGGCGATGGTGTAAAAAATTGACAGTGTTTTAAACTTTTTGTGCGACAGTAGTTTCTTTTTGTGTTTGGAATAGCCAATGGTTATAAAAACAACCGTTAGGATCATCACTGTTGGATGCTCCACTGCATAAAGCCGAAACAACGGATCCTTCATTACTGCGCCCATCCCGTTAGTGGTTATGTTTTGGAGGCCCATTGGCGACACAAAAAACAAAATTAGGCCAATCAACAATTGAAGATGGGTAACAATTAGTGCGAAAAGGGAAATCCGGAAATCCTTTGCGCCATATTCCCGTTTGGAAAAAAATCTTGCAAGGGCATTGACCGTGGCCAAAATGACGATAAGAAGCACTAAATAGGCCCAGTAGGAATGGATAAATTGAATAGTGGTGTACATTTTTTATTTTTTTTGAAGTGTTCCAAAGATACGTTTATTAAACAAAAAAAATGCCCCAAAAAGTTGGGGCATTTTTGAAACCGGTAAGATCTACTTAGAAATCGTAGCGTAGGCTCGCGTTCCAAGTTCTTCCATTGCCGTAGAAATAGCCAAAGGAATCCTTTTGGCTTAAATACATTTCGTTGGTGGCGTTATAGCAGTTTGCACGAACAGTGAAACTCTGTCCGCCAAAATCGAATTTATAGGTAATACCTGCGTCCAAAAGACTGTAGGCCGGAAGGCGCTCTGCCTGATAGACCATTCCTGCCTGGGCTGCGTCGGTTACCTCTTCGGCATCTACAAATCCATATAGGTCTGTATATATATTATAATCGGCATCAACCGTTAATCCGCCAAAAATGTTGTATTTGAAACCAAAACCGAAAGAGGTCTGTGGAGCATTGCCCACTTTGGTGCCACTCAGGTTAATGGTGCCTTCTTCCAAAAGCACATTGGTCTCATCCTCGCGGGTTTGGTAGGGAGTTTCGCCGTCATATTTCCAGTTGCCAATGCTTCCGAATGCTCTAAGCATAAAGGCGCTGGAGTAGCGATATTTTCCTTCAAACTCAAATCCTTTGTGAACCTGCGTAATGTCGGTGAATCGTTGGTAACGATCTTTTTGGTTCACTGGGTTTGGATCGCTTGGGTTACCTTCAATAAATCCTCCGGAAAGGAAGCGGTTACCCCAGCTTGTATAATAACCGTTAAGGTCTAAACTGAAGTTTCCGGCGCGAAGTCTATAGCCAACTTCTACCCCTAAGATTTCTTCATTATCAATTTCATTTTCACCTTCAAGGATGTAGTTAGAGTTGCGGATATCAGAGAAAATATTGTCCAAGAAGGGTTGTCTTGAATAGTATCCGGCATTGGCGAATAGGGTATTGTTTTCTATAAAGGTATAGCCCATTCCTCCTTTAATATTATAGCCCATTTTGTTCACCTTGTCTGACTTGCCCAAACCGTTCACGCCCTCAATTTCGCTACCTTCGGCACGGCCTTCTCTTTGGTAACTTTGGGTTGAAAGTGCGCCTTGAACGAATGCGGAAAATACGTCTGTTTTGTACTCTGCCTGGCCAAAACCACCAATGTAGTTTATGTTTTCGGAGTAATCGTAGTTAAAACGCTGCGACTCGTCTGCACTATTGAACAGCGCTGCCCAAGGATTTGCCTCGAAGGTTTCGCTGATCACGTAATTGCTGTCCCTTGCATCACCATACCCGCGGTTGTCGGCATAGCCCTGCAAACCTAAAAGGTCGTTCATTTGATACCAGTGGTTTCCTTTATAGAAACGAGTGTCAACCCCAATATTAAAGGTGAAGTTGTCGCTAACGGCGCTCTCCAAATTGGTAAGGAAGCCAAACCAGTTGTGGTTGTTTACGGACATTCTTCGCACTACTGAACCTTGACCGTAGCTGCCAATACCATTTTCGGCGGTTTCAATATTATTTTCCTCTAATTGGTTGAAGTCTATTTCACCGTGATTGTCGCGAACGGCGTCTATATTGCGGGAGCTGCCCGCAGGTCCTGTACCGCCACCACGACCAAAGGAAGCGTATGCCACGGAAGAAAGACTGGTCTTGTCGCTCATGTTCCAATCCCAGTTAAGGTTGATGATAGGTTTGTGGTAATAGTTTCTGCGGAGGGTATATCGCTCGCCGTTATAAAAACCGGAGTTGGCGTTATACCGCTTTCCATATTGGTCATAATCCTCCAAGGAATCAGAGAAGTTTTGGTCGTGCCATTGTGGCGCTCCGGTTAAAAGGAAGTTGAAGGAGTGGGTAGCGTTGGGCACATAACCAATGCCTACAAAATAGTTTTGTCCTTGGCCTGCGGTTCCGTCAGCATATTTTCGGTGCGCTTGCCAGTGGTCCAATAAAAAGGAGTAGGCCCATTTTCCCTTCAAACCTGAATCATAGCTTATGGTTCCTTTAAAGTAGCTGTCGTTACCGGTCATAAAACGGGCAAATCCACCTTCTTTTCTGCCGGCAGCACGCGAAACAATGTTCACGGTTCCCCCAACGGAAGAGATTGCCAATTTTGAAGATCCCAAACCACGCTGCACTTGAACTGCATTGGCCACGTCCGACATTCCGGACCAGTTGGACCAATACATTTTTCCGTCTTCCATTCCGTTGATAGGCTGTCCGTTTAAAAGGAAAGCGGTATTGGTTTGGTCGAAACCGCGCAAAAACATTTGTGAATCCCCAAAACCTCCCGATTGGTTGGAAACATACACACTGGGAGTGCTTTTTATAGCCTCAGGAAATTCCACGTTTCCGATTGCTTTGGACTGGATTTCTGCAGCTGTAATGGTAGAAACGGCTATCGGTGTCTGGCGGTCCTTCGCCATATCGATAATTCCCTTTCCAACAATAACCACTTCTTCAAGCGCATCAGAATCTACAGTAATTTTAATGGTTCCCAGGCTTGCGGTTCCATTTACGCTTTTAAACGCTACTTTTTCCACGGTGTAACCAATGTATGAAATGGTTAGCGTTCCCGATGAAGCGGAAGTTTGCAATGTAAAATTTCCGTCGAAATCTGTTATGGCGCCATTGGTGGTGCCGCTCTCAACAACGTTGGCACCTGCCAAGGGGTCGTTGGAATCAGAATCGATTACCGTTCCGGTAACCGTCGTTTGTGCAAAAGCGGCAAAACCGCCCAATAAAAATACAAGAAATAAAAACTTTCTCATGAATTTGGATTTAGGTTTAAAAATTTCGGCAAAAGTACAACCTTAAATGATTCTGAACCAAGAAAACCAATTAAGAAATCATTAAGAAAAAAAGGTTGTATTAAAGATAAAATGTTGTCCCTAAATGGTTGATAATTGGAAGATTAGTTAATAACAATGTTATCAACAAGGACAGGTGTGGAAAATTTTAATAGGTTATGCAATCCAAAACTTCCTTCATCGGAAGCATTTGGGCAAAATAAGTGCTGTGCAATTCTTCTGGGAGCGGTCGGGAAAAAGGCAAGTCCTCCTTGAAAGGATCTACTTCCTTTCCATTTTTCCAAAATCGGTAGCACACGTGCGGCCCGCTGGTGTTTCCGGTCATTCCGATCCACCCAATAACGTCGCCTTGCCTAACGTGTTGGCCCACTTTCACCTTGCGCGCCTTCATGTGCAGATACTGCGTTTCATAGGTGCCGCTATGCCTGATTTTAACATAATTTCCATTGCCGCCGCGGTATTCCGATTTGGTAACCACACCGTCTGAAGTGGCGAGAATTGGCGTGCCCACGGGCGCCGCAAAGTCGGTCCCTCGGTGGGGCCGAAGCTTGAAACCGTAATATTTAATCCGCCGGTTGAGATTGTAGCGGGAAGAAATCCGGCTGAATTTTACGGGAGCTTTCAAAAAGGCTCGTTTCAGGTTGTTGGCCTGTTCGTCATAATAGCCCGCATATTGGTCTAAGGAATCTGTGGCAAATTTGAAGGCGTAAAGTGGTTTGCCGTGGTGTTCAAAATAGGCGGCCTTTATTTCTTTTAGACCCGCAGGAATGGTGTCTTCAATAAATTTTTCGGTATAAATAACCTTAAATCGGTCGCCGGGCTGGAGTTTAAAAAAGTTGATGGTCCACGCGTAAATATTGGCCAACTGGTCGGTCATATAGGGACTTAAATTCTGCTCCTCCATAGTGGCCGACAGCGAACTTGTGATTACTCCCGAAGCTTCCCGTTCTTCATACCGAACGGGTTTTTGGCTGTTATAAATGGTTAGGGTGTCGCGAAAATCTACAACCGCGTAGTCCACCTTATTGGTTTCATAGATAAATACTTGGGTCTGGTTTAGCGAATCCTTTGAATTTAGCAATACATAGGGTTTGCCCACCGCGATTTTCCGAACATCAAAGCTATCGCGGAATTTCGTGGCCACCTCCATTATTTTTTCTTGGGGAACGCCGTTGGCAAAAAGAATGTCGCCAAAAGTATCGCCCTTGCGAATGGTGTCGCGCACCACGTTAAAATCGTTCAGGATATAACCGTATTGTTCAATAATGGGTTCTGGCGCCACCTCGTTGGTCTCGGCCAGAGTATCTTTGTTTTTGTTACATGCAAGGGCAAATAGAATATAGAAAAGTGCGAATGCGAATTTAATTTTCAATGCTGGGGAATTTTCGGTATTATCTTTTATTGATTTGCAATTATTTTAAAGGAATGTTGCAATCCCTTAAATTCGGTCAATGTTGCCTTTAGCGAGCCAACGGCCAGATCTGCCTTCACGAGCAGCGGAATTTTGTTTTTATCGTCACTGATCCAGACGGTTAGACTTTCTTTTTCCTTGAATACCCGACCCGATTGGACGTAGGGCCTGAAAACCAAAGTGCGAACGCGCCCAAAATTAGTATCTAAAACTTCTTTTCCAAGAAATTTTAACCTGAATTTGTAATTTTCCTGATCGAAGAACATATTCATTTCCACCACGTCGCCTGTTTTTATGTTATCGGTGTTTATCGTGTTGCGAAGGTAATAAAACGCGGAAATCATATCCTGGGTTTCCTGCGGAAATGAAAAAACGGTTGTTTCTTTCTTTTTGTTGTCCCGAACAGTCGCTTTTTGACTGGCGTGGTTAAAGTCAATTTGGATGTCCTTGGTGTAGCCCCCTTCGTCTATCTTCCGAATAAAACGATATGGAATATTTTTTTGCTTGTCGATATAAGATTGATAATCGTCTTCTACCTTAAAAAACCATTTGGAAACACCTATTGTTTGTCCATAACCGCGAACGTGGAACACTTCCCTTCC
This sequence comes from Aequorivita sp., assembly GCA_048268785.1. Classification (GTDB taxonomy): domain Bacteria; phylum Bacteroidota; class Bacteroidia; order Flavobacteriales; family Flavobacteriaceae; genus Aequorivita. The sequence goes on along the minus strand of JBLWUV010000002.1, from coordinate 63,645 downwards.
GTTTATGGAGGCGTTTTTAACCTTCAGCGTTGCGTAGCCGGCGGTTACAAATCCATAATGGACCCTGAATTTAAAATATTCGCCATCGCCATAAGCTTGTTCTTGGGCGGGAAGAAGAAATATGATACCGAAAAGAAATAGTAGCAACGGCAGTTTTTTCATAGAATTTGTGTTTGGGATTTTAGGGTTATGCTTTTTACAACTACCATTCCAAAATGATAAACCCCACCATTATAAAAACGATGGGGCCGTTTGTGACATACTTGATTAAAGGGTTCCCCTTTGGGCCTGTTCGCGTTCAATAGATTCAAAAAGCGCCTTAAAATTTCCGGCCCCGAAGCCCTTTGCGCCCATACGCTGAATGATTTCAAAAAACAGGGTAGGGCGGTCCTCCAACGGTTTCGTGAAGATTTGGAGCAAATAGCCTTCCTCGTCTGCATCGATCATAATGGAAAGCTTTTTAAGTTCGTTGATGTCTTCCTTCATCATTTTCATATGGTCTCCCAATCGGCGTGGAATATCATCGTAATAGGCTTGGGGCGGAGGGGGTAAAAATTCAATGCCGCGCTCTTTTAACTGGCTTACGGTTTTAATGATATCATCTGTGGCGACGGCCAAATGTTGCACGCCCGAATCTTCATAAAAATCCAAATATTCCTCAATCTGCGATTTTTTTATTCCCTTGGCAGGTTCGTTAATGGGGAATTTAATGCGGCCGTTGCCATTGCTCATCACCTTGCTCATCAGGGCCGAATATTCGGTGTGGATTTGCTTGTCGTCAAAAGAAAGAAAATTTACGAAGCCCATTACGTCCTCATACCATTTCACCCATTTGTTCATTTGGCCCCAGCCCACGTTGCCCACCATGTGGTCGATATATTTTAGGCCGGTTGGGGTTGGATTGTAGTCGCTTTTCCATTCGCGGAAGCCGGGCAGGAAAATTCCCTTATAATTTTTCCGCTCCACGAACATATGGACGGTTTCGCCATAGGTATAAATGCCGCTGCGCACCACTTCGCCGTGCTCATCCTTTTCCACGGTGGGTTCCATATAGGGTTTTGCGCCCCGCTTGGTGGTTTCCTCGAAGGCGCTCCGGGCATCCTCTACCCAAAGGGCAATAACTTTTACGCCATCACCGTGTTTAACTATGTGTTCGTTGATTGGCGATTTGCTGTTCAAAGGGGTGGTAAGCACGAGTTTTATTTTATCCTGCTTCAGGACGTAGCTCACCGAATCGCGCGAGCCGGTTTCCAAACCTTTGTAGGCATAGGACTGGAAGCCGAAAGCCGTTTTGTAAAAATGGGCAGACTGTTTGGCATTGCCCACATAAAATTCCACATAATCGGTTCCCAACAGGGGCAAAAAATCTGCTGCGCCCTCAAAAATTTTTTCCAGTCCGTAATCGACTGATTTTACTTCTTTGTTCATACTTAAAGTTTGCTAATTCATTCAACTAATTCAAAAGATTCTCAATAAATAACTCTTCACCCCATTTTTTTCCGGCCCAATTACCGCTCCAACCAGCTTTGGTAATAGGTTCCATCAGCAAGTTTTAAACCATCCTCGGTAACCTGTAAGGGTTTAAAGGTATCTACCATCACCGCCAGTTCTTGGGTTTCAGTTTTTCCAATGCTCCGTTCCGCGGCACCGGGATGTGGACCGTGTGGAATTCCCGCAGGGTGCAAGGTTATTTGTCCGGCCTCAATATCATTTCGGCTCATAAAATCGCCGTCCACATAATAGAGCACCTCGTCGCTGTCAATATTGCTGTGGTTGTAGGGAGCCGGAATGCTGTCGGGATGGTAATCATAGAGCCGCGGTACGAAACTGCACACCACCATTGCGTCGGTCTCAAAGGTTTGGTGGACCGGTGGTGGTTGGTGGATTCGGCCGGTGATGGGCTCAAAATCGTGAATGGAAAAGGCGTAGGGAAAGTTATAGCCGTCATAGCCCACCACGTCAAAGGGATGGGTGGCGTAAACCATTTCAAAAATTTCATCCTTTTTTTTAACCTTCACCAAAAATTCGCCAGTTTCATCGTGGGATTCCAGTTCCTGTGGTTTGCGGATGTCGCGCTCGCAATAGGGCGAATGTTCCAACAACTGTCCGAACCAATTGCGGTAGCGTTTTGGGGTGTAAATGGGTCGGCGCGATTCTACAATAAACAACCGATTGTCCTGGGTGTCGAAATCCATTTTGTAAATAATCCCTCGCGGAACCACCAAATAATCGCCATAGTTGAAATCGAGATTGCCCAAAAACGTGCGCAATTTGCCGCTGCCTTTATGGATGAAGATCAATTCATCGGCATCGGTGTTTTTGTAGAAATAGTCTTTTTGCGATTCTTGGGGCGCGGCGAGAATAATGCTGCAGTCACTATTGGTAAGTACCGTTTTTCTGCTGCTTAAATAATCTTTTTCGGGCTTCACGTCAAATCCCTTTAGCCGCAGGGATTCCAGATTGTTGGCGCGGGCTATTTTTGGGGCTACGCTATATTGTTTCTTAATTTCCTTTACCTGGGTGGGCCGATGTTCGTGGTAAATGTTACTGTACATTCCGTCAAAACCTACGGTGCCGAAAAGTTGTTCGGAGTAAAGGCTGCCGTCCGGTTTGCGGAATTGGGTGTGGCGTTTGGGCGGTATCTTGCCCAGTTTATGATAAAAAGGCATCTTTTATTGTTTATTACTTATGTTTATTTTTTATCGATTCTGAAGAATTACATCCATTAAAATCAAGCTTCCCACAAATATCGTAAAAATAATGGAGCTTTCGATTTAAGGCAATCCTAAAAGCGGTAGCCCAAGGCAACATACCATTCGCTACTGTCCAATTCTGGGGAATAGGAATATTTAATTTCCATGGGCCCCAACACGGTTTCGAGACCATAGCCCAATGAAAATCCGGAGTAGTCGATGCCCTGAATCCATTCGCCGGTTTCAAAAAGGTCGTTCCCCACATTGGCGATGTTTGCGCCGAGGTTGATGTGGTTTTTTCGGAATATTTCATAATCGAACATAAGCGTGGACTTCAAATAGGTATTTCCCCGCAACGAAATGGCCTCATAGCCCATAAAGGGGATGATGTTGTTCATTTCCTTAAAACCATAGCCGCCCAGCGCAAAGTCCAGACTTGTGGTTTCGGGTCCGCCCCATTTGAAACCGCCCTCGGTGGTCAGGTTTACCGAAATGGTGTTAAAAAATGTATGGGCGTATCCCAACTTTGCCTTCGCCAGAGAGAAGGGCTCGAAATTCTTGTTACGCCCGTGGGCCAAAAGATACCAGTGAAAATCGCCCGAAAAATAGACGCCACTTTTTGGAAAGAAACTGTTGTCGTAACTGTCGTATTTCAAAAACCCGAAAGCACTGTAATAGTTGGTGCTTTCAAAAATAGTGCGCGGCAGGTTGTTTTCATCGGTGCCGATGGTTTCAGAAAGGTAGCGCAGGTATTTGTGCTCGCCTCCCAAGCCAAATATAAAGGTGCGCTCCAAAAGGGTCTCAAAATATAATTGGTTGGTGAAATCGCTATACTTAATGGAGAGGTTGTTGATGGGCAGCGACACTTCGGCGTTCAAATCGGCCCCGACAAAACTTAAGGGTACATCGGTTTCAAAAAAGTGGTATTTTGAATTGAAGCCCACGCTCCAGTAAAATCCCTTGTCGATATAATATTCAAAATTATAGCGAAGGTTATCGCCCGCTATTAAATCCAACGAGGCAATGTCGTTATTGGTAAACAGCCGTTTTTTGGTAATATTTACCAATGCGGCCGTACGGAATAGATCGTCATAGTGTGCCGCAAATCGCAGCATCATGGACGATCGGCTTTCGCGCAGGTGCAGGACCAACGTATGTTGGTGGTCCTTATCCGTAACCAACCGATAGTTGATGTCCTGAAAATTGCCCGTGGCAGAAAGGTTATTGATGCCGTTGCTAAATTCTTTATAACTAATGGTATCGGGGGTGCGCAGTTTCAGCTTGCCCAAAACATAGCTTCGCGTATATTTTTTAAGTCCGTCAATCTCCACATCTTTTATAAAAATGAGGTCGTTCTTGTTGAAGGTTACGGAATCTTTCGCTTTGCGGCGCTGCCGTTGCGCAATACTGTCCAGTTGGGCTTTGTGTTGCGCTGCCGCCGTTACGCCCGAGGCCACGATTCTATTGCCTTCATCAAAGGAAACCACCGAAAAATCTTTTATATTGGGATGGATATAAACATCGGTCATCGCCGTTTTTTTAACCATATCGCTAATAGTCCGGTAATTGTTTATCTGCACCAAAACATCGAAGGCCGACCGTAAATCGTTTCGGGTCTTTAGGCTGTCCTGCACATCCACACCAATAATAACGTCCATTCCCTTGGCGCGCACCTCGCTAACGGGATAATTGTTAACGACGCCCCCATCAATGAGCACTTTGTCGTCGATCACCACAGGGCTGAACAGCGATGGCAAGGCGCCACTGGCCGATACCGCCCGGGGCAGGTAGCCGTGGTCCAAAATGACCTCCTTGCCCGTTTCTACGTTGGTCGCCACACAAAAAAATGGAATGGGCAGCTTGCTAAAATCGGAAACCGTGCTCACGTGGCTGGTTAATTTGGACAGTAAATTATAGACATTCTGCCCTTTGGAAAGCCCGGAGGGAAAGCCAATTTTGAATTTATCAAATGGCAATACCAAAGCATATTTTTCTGCCTCCTGTTTTTCGTAGAAGGTCTTTGCGCTACGCGGAATATCGTCCTGTATGAGACTGCTGAAGTCGGTCTGCCGAAAAATGCTGTCCAATTGATTGGCGGAATAGCCCGAGGCATAAAGTGCCCCGATAATGGCGCCCATACTGGTGCCGCCAATATAATCGATGCGCACGCCCGATTCCTCAATAACCTTTAGCGCCCCAATATGGGCCAGCCCCTTGGCGCCGCCACCGCTTAGCACCAGCCCAACTTTCAGATCCTCGCCCGTTTTCTCTTGTGAAAAGGATAGCGCGGAAATAAGCAAAAACAGTATTGAAACTAAGTATTTTACCAATATGTTCGATTTTTAAAATTGATCATTAAAAAAAATCAAAGTCTATATTTCTTTTACCAAAGTCTAATTTATATTATTAAAAGGCTTTTGGACACTATTATTGGACTATTGTGACGTATTATTGGACTAATCCATTCTCCTTTCTCCATCCTCCATTCTCCCCAGACGCTCAACCCCTCACTTATAACCCAAAACAAAAAGTTATTCCCCGCCAAAATGTTCCACCAATTTCTTTGCCCTGCTGGCGCCAATCACCTTTGCGAGTTCCTCAAAATTTGCGGTGGCAATGCGTTTTGTGCTTTTAAAATGTTTAAGCAGTTCCACCACCGTTTTTTCACCAATCCCGGGAATGGTTTCCAGTTCGGTGTTCAGCGCTTGTTTGCTACGCTTGCTGCGGTGGAAGGTAATCCCGAACCGGTGCGCCTCGTTCCGCAATTGCTGTATTATTTTTAAGGTCTCGCTCTTTTTGTCCAAATACAAAGGAATGGGATCGTTGGGGTAAAACAATTCCTCCAGCCGTTTGGCAATACCAATGATGGCAATCTTGCCGCGAAGGCCCAACCGGTCCAAACTTTTCAGTGCCGATGAAAGCTGTCCCTTTCCCCCATCAATGATGATAAGCTGTGGCAAGGGTTGCTCCTCGGCCAGCAATCTTTTGTAGCGGCGGTACACCACTTCTTCCATCGAGGCAAAATCATCGGGTCCCTCCACCGTCTTTATGTTGAATTTGCGATAGTCATTTTTGCTGGGCTTTCCGTTTTTGAACACCACACAGGCCGCCACCGGGTTGGTTCCCTGAATGTTGCTGTTGTCGAAGCACTCAATGTGTCGCGGTTCTTCCGAAAGGCGCAAATCTTTTTTCATTTGTGCCATGATCCGCTTTTCGTGACGGTCTGGGTCCACGATTTTTGCCTGTTTGAATTTTTCCATTCGGAAATATTTCGCGTTCCGTTCCGAAAGGTCGAGAATGGCTTTTTTATCGCCCAGTTTTGGAATGTGCACCTTCACGTCCTCGCCCACGGCCACCTCAAAGGGCACATAGATTTCCTTGGAAAGGGATTGGAACCGTTGCCGGATTTCAACCACGGCCAGTTCCAGCAATTCCGCATCGGTTTCGTCCAATTTCTTTTTGATTTCCAAAGTGTGCGACCGGATGATGGCGCCGTGCGAAAGCTGTAGAAAATTCACATAGGCATAGCTTTCGTCAGAAATTATGGAGAACACATCCACATTGTTGATTTTCGGGTTTACCACGGTGGATTTTGATTGGTAATTTTCCAAAATATCAATCTTTTCCTTTACCCGTTGTGCCTGCTCAAATTTCAGATCGGCCGCCAAGGTTTTCATTTGGGTTTTGAATTTGTGGAGCGAATCTTTAAAATTTCCCTTCACTATATTGCGGATTGCCTCAATATTTTCGTGATATTCGGCTTCGGAATAAAGGCCTTCACAGGGTCCCAAACAATTTCCCAAATGATATTCCAAACACACCTTATATTTGCCCGCCCTTATTTTTTCTTCGGAAAGGTCGTAGTTGCAGGTGCGCAGCGGGTATAGTCCCTTTATTAAATCGAGCAGCGTGTGCACGGTTTTCATGCTCGTGTAGGGGCCATAATATTCGCTGCCGTCCTTTATCATCCGTCGCGTTGGGAACACCCGCGGAAAGCGCTCGTTTTTAATGCAGATCCAGGGGTAGCTTTTGTCGTCCTTCAGCATTACGTTGTAGCGCGGCTGATAGTTTTTTATCAAATTGTTTTCCAACAACAGCGCATCGGTTTCGGTTTTTACCACGATGTGTTTGATGGTCGCAATTTTCTTCACCAAAAGTCGGGTGCGGTTGTTGTCGAAATTTTTTGTGAAATAGGAAGAAACTCTTTTTTTAAGGTTTTTTGCCTTGCCAACATACAGCAGTTTGCCGTCCTTGTCATAATATTGATAGACGCCCGGCGAATCGGGAAGGGTTGCAATTTGGAGAGTTACCGAGGGGTGGGCCATAGGCTCAAAGATACTGGATTGTAAATTTTATTGGCATGTTTTAAACGATGAATATGTTAATAAAGGAATAAATTTTTTCGTCCCGAAAGGGCCGTTTGCGTTTTTTCCTAAATTGCAGCACCAATAAGCTTTTATGAACATTGCCATACTTTCGCGCGGCGAAGCGCTCTATTCCACCAAAAGTCTTTTAAACGCTGGCGAGGCGCGAAACCACACCATGGAGGTTTTGGACCCTTCCTATTGCAACCTTGCGGTGGAAAACGGCAAAGCGGTACTCTATTTTCAAAATGAATTGGTAGACGATCTGGATGCCGTCATTCCGCGCATCGGGGCCTCCAATACCTATTTTGGGACCAACGTGGTCCGCCAGTTTGAGGCGATGGGCGTTTTCAGCGTGGTTTCTTCCGAAGGAATCAGCAACAGTCGCGACAAATGGACGTGTTTTCAGCTTTTGGCAAAACAGGGAATTCCTGTTCCCAGAACGCTCTTTGCTTCCTATTTTGAATTTGAGGAACAATTGAAAACCTTTCATGGGAAGCCGATTATCATCAAATTGCTGGAAGGCACCCACGGCGAGGGCGTAATTCTTTCCGAAACCATGCAAAATGCCTTGGCCACCATTGAAACATTGAATGCGGCCGGCGTAAAATTTTTATTGCAGGAATATATTGAAGAAGCCAATGGCGCCGATCTTCGGGCCATAGTGGTGGATGGGGTGGTGGTGGCGGCCATGAAGCGCAAATGCAAGATTGGCGATTTCCGGAGCAATCTGCACCGCGGAGGCACCTCAGAAATGATCTCGCTTTCTTCCGCAGAGGAAAAAATTGCAATACGGGCCGCCAAGGCAATGAACCTGGGGTTTTGTGGGGTAGATATCCTGCAATCCAACAATGGCCCGTTGGTATTGGAGATCAACAGTACGCCGGGTTTGGAGGGCATCGAAAACACATCGGGGAAAAACGTTTCAAAAAGCGTCATCGGGTTTATTGAACGCCACCGCCGGTAAATTGCCAATTCAATTCAAATTTTAATTCCGATTTCATACCTTGCAAAAACAAAACCCCGAAACCATTGAAAAGAAACATCGGCAGAATTGACAAGGCAGATTTTCCATTGCTGAATCTCTTCGATATTGAAGTGAAGGTTGACACGGGCGCCTACACCTCTTCCATTCATTGCAAGAACGTAAAAGTGGAAGACAATTATTTAAAATGTAATTTTCTCGACGAGGAACATCCCAGTTATCACGAAAAGGAAATCATTTTTGACGAATATGACGTAAAAGTGGTAAAGAGCAGTAACGGCCAGTCCGAAGCGCGCTATAGAATAAAAACCGAAATAGTTTTATTTGGAAAAAGCCACCCCATTTATTTAACATTGAGCGACCGCGAGGAGATGCGTTTTCCTGTACTTTTGGGACGAAATTTTTTAAGCAAAAAATATGTGGTGGACATTAACAAAACCAACCTTTCCCATAAACTAAAAACCAAGAAATGAACATAAAGATATTATCGGCCAACGCAAACCTATATTCCACCAAACGTCTTGTGGAAGCCGCAAAGGCACGAAAACACGACGTGGAAATTATAAACCACGCCAAATGCGATATTGTTATTGAAAAGAAAAACCCGGTAATTATCTACAAAGGCCACAAACTGGACCATACCGATGCCATCATTCCGCGAATTGGGGCCTCCGTTACTTTTTATGGCACAGCGGTAGTGCGGCAGTTCGAGATGATGCGCGTTTTCACCACGACCGAATCGCAGGCCTTGGTTCGTTCGCGCGACAAACTTCGCAGCCTGCAAATTCTTTCGCGTGCCGGATTGGGACTGCCAAAAACCGTTTTTACCAATTATTCCAAAAACGTAAAGGAAATCGTTGATCAGGCCGGTGGTGCCCCTGTAATCATTAAATTGCTGGAAGGCACCCAAGGCATCGGTGTAATTTTGGTCGAAACCCGAAAAGCAGCCGAATCGGTCATCGAAGCGTTCAACAATTTGCAGGCCCGTGTGATCGTGCAGGAATTTATAAAGGAAGCGGGCGGCGCGGACATAAGGGCGTTTATCGTGGATGGCCAAGTAGTGGGAGCGATGAAGCGCCAAGGAAAGGAAGGCGAGTTCCGCAGTAATCTGCACCGCGGCGGAACGGCAACGGTAATAAAACTTACCGATGAAGAAGAAACTGCGGCCCTAAAAGCCGCCAAGGCATTAGGGCTTGGCATCGCCGGGGTAGATATGCTGCAATCTGCTCGCGGTCCGCTTATTTTGGAGGTGAATTCCTCGCCCGGTCTTGAAGGCATCGAGGCTGCTACAGGCAAGGATATTGCAAATTCAATAATAAAATATATTGAACGGAACGTATAAAAAATGGCCAAAAAGGAAGAACGCGATATTGTAATCCTCAATGAACGCATCGCGCTCGGCGAAAGCCGAACCGTAGATTTCAGCATTGCAAAACTGTACACTTCTACCAAGGTTGAAATTCCAATTATCATTGAACGCTCGAAAATTCCCGGTCCCACCGTTCTGATAACCGCCGCCATCCACGGCGATGAAATAAACGGGGTGGAAATCGTTCGCCAATTGATCGCTAGAAAGCTAAACAAACCCAAACGGGGAACCATTATGTGCATTCCCATTTTGAACGTTTTCGGGTTTTTGAACGGAGACCGCTCCTTTCCCGATGGTCGCGATTTGAACCGGGTTTTTCCCGGCACCAAAACGGGCTCGCTGGCCAGTCGCGTGGCCTATCATTTTACAAAAAAAGTATTGCCCCATGCCGATTATTGTCTGGATTTTCACACCGGTGGCGCCAGTAGGTTCAATGCGGCCCAAATTCGCATAAAACCGGGCGACGAAAAATTGTTGGAGCTTGCAAAAATCTTTAATGCGCCCTTTACCGTCTATTCCAATACTATTGAAAAATCCTATAGGAACACCTGCCACAAAATGGGCATTCCAGTGCTGCTCTTTGAAGGCGGGAAAAGCAGGGAAAGCAACAAACATATTGTAAAGGAAGGAGTGGACGGCATATTGCGGATTTTGGAACATTTGGATATGTTGGGAAAAAGAATTGTTGCTCCCGATCCCGCCACCAAAACCGTGATTATTGAAAAAAGCAAATGGATCCGCGCGCACCGAAGCGGTTTGCTGCACGTAAAAGTGGACTGCAACAAACACGTGGAAAAAGGTGAATTTCTGGCCACTATAACCGACCCCTACGGAAAAATGCGGTTTAAGGTTACCTCACCGAATGAAGGCTATATAATTAATGTGAACCAATCGCCCATTGTGAACCAAGGCGATGCCATTTTTCATATCTCTACCGCCAAATTTGAAAATGTGGAGGCCGAGGAAATGGAAGATTGAGCAGGTTTTATAGATGCGATTTGGAATTTCTAAAACGGTATGGCTGATAAAAAAACGTTACGGCTTAAATACAAAAAGCTTCGGGAAGAACTTTCGGATGAAGCGATAGCAGAAATGAGCCTGCAGATTGCAAACCGGGCCTTGGAACTTCCCATTTGGAACAAGACCTACTACCATATTTTCTTGCCCATTTCTGAAAAAAAAGAAGTGGATACCGAATATTTGATGCACATTTTGCAGGGAAAGGATAAAAGTATCGTGGTTTCCAAGGCAAATTTTCAAACCGGCGAAATGCGCCATTTTTTAATGCAGGAGCATACCGTCTTTAAAACTTCGCCCTACGGAATTACCGAACCGGTTGCGGGCTTAGCGATTTCACCGGAAATTATTGAAGTGGTGTTCGTGCCGCTACTTGCTTATGATAAAAGAGGCCATCGTGTGGGCTATGGCAAAGGTTTTTACGATCGATTCTTAAAAAAATGCAATGCAGGAACTGTTTTTGTCGGACTTTCTTTTTTTGAACCGGAACCCGAAATTTTTTTTGAAACAACCGATGTTGCATTAAATTTTTGCGTCACTCCAAAAAAAATCATTGATTTTCAAAATATCCAATTATCTTTAGAAGATTAAAATTTTATCAACCAAGTAATTAGAATTATGGAAACAACCAATCAACCTATGGGAACGCCCCCGGACAACAACCTGGTTTGGGCAATTTTGTGTACCGTTTTATGCTGCCTACCCTTGGGCATCGTATCGATTATTAAAGCATCAAAAGTAAAGGAACTTTGGGCGCAGGGCGACACTATTGGGGCACAACAGGCCGCCGATGATGCCAAAAAATGGGCCATTTGGGGCGCCGTGGCAGCTGCCATTGTTTGGGTACTGTATGTAATCTTCTTTATTGTGATAGGATTTGGAGGGGCTTTGGCAGGAATCAACTAAATTTTTTAAAATAGCCCTCATTGCAATTTTGCTTGGGGGCTTTGTTTTTATCTATTACTTTTTCAACCCATCCCTTTCCTTTTTCATTCCGTGCCCGTTGCATTACATCACGGGTTTTTATTGTCCGGGCTGTGGCTCGCAGCGGGCCATACACCATCTGCTTCACGGAAATTTTATCGGTGCCTTTAGGTTCAATCCCTTAATGGTGCTGACCTTGCCCATTCTAATTTACGGACTGGCGATCGCGCTTTCCAACTGGGTTTTTGGAACCAAGTTTAGGTTTATGCTATTTTACAGCAAGCTATTTATTTATGGATATTTCGGCTTGGCCCTTCTCTATTGGGTGCTTCGGAATTTATCCTATTATCCGTTTAATCTTTTGGCTCCGAAAGGATAGCTTTTTTTGGGAAAAATTATTCCCCGAGATCATTTTGCGCAAGGATCCGGGTTTTGGGTTCCCGCTGTGGAAAGGCTTTTTTGTTGAACAGAAGCAATAAGAACACGCCAACGCTGATGGAGGAATCTGCAATATTGAAAACTGGGTCAAAAAAGGTGAAATAGGTGCCTCCCCAAAACGGAATCCATTCGGGCAGAGTGCCGCCATACAAAGGAAAATACAGCATATCAACTACCTTTCCGTGAAATAGTGTGCCATAGCCGCCGCCCTCTGGAAACAAAGTGGCTACCTGTCCATGGCTGTCGTTAAAAATAATTCCGTAAAAAACCGAGTCAATAATGTTGCCCAGTGCGCCGGCAAAAATAAGGGCAATACAGAAAATCAAAATGCGCGGTGCGTTTTTTCGAACCGAATCCCACAGCCAATAGCCAATCCCACCAATGGCCACGATCCGGAACAGGGTGAGGAACAATTTGCCGTATTCCCCTGGAATTTTGGCTCCCCACGCCATCCCTTCGTTTTCCACAAAAAGGATTCGAAACCAGTTAAATACCCGAATTTCCTCTCCCAGCACAAAGTTCGTTTTTATGTAGCACTTTGAAATTTGATCTACCAATAGAATCAGGATAATGATGAAGGTGGCTTTTTTTAGGCTCATAAGGGGAAATAATAATGCTGGCAAAAATAGCAATATTATTCGGTTTGGTGCATCGAAATATTACCGCTAACACTTTCGGCTTCAATGAAGAACTTTCCCTTTTCACCAAGGTTGTTTTCTAACCTTCCTGCGACTGAATGTGCTTCCCCGTGAACCGTGGGAAGCGCCAAAATTTGAATGGCGCCCTTCGTGGTTTTTACCCGCGCATTTCCCTGAAAATTTCGGAGTTCGCAATTCCCATTTTCCAGGGAAATCCATAAATTATGGAAAGTTCCGGTAAAGGAAACGCTGGCGAGTTTTGAAATAATTTCTACAGAAAGAGTTTCCGGAACCACCAATTCCATTTCAATGGCCATCAACTTGTGGACGGAAAGTTTATCGTTATCCGGTTTAAAATAGGGAGCAAAGGCTGTTTTTAGAAAGAGGGTCCCGCCAAATTCTTTTTCTTCCAATACCACGCTTTCGGCGTGTTCGCCCGAAAAATGGGCGATCAATCGGATTGTTTTTTCTGGGGAAGAAACCACTGACACTTTAAAAATCGCATCATCAACTATGGAAAGTGCTTTAATTCCATTGGAAGAATATTGTTTTTCTATGGTTTTTTGGGCAAGGGAATCAAAGTTGCCCGAGAGGATGATTACAAATAGGAAAACTAAATGGCGCATAGGTAACCTCAAAGGTCGCGATGATTTCTGAAAAAATATCTGAAATTTCACAATAAAAAAGCCCCGAACTATTCCGGGGACTTTGTTTGATAACTTGTAGCTGCCTTTTTTCGGGCAGGGAAACTCAATTTACTTTTGAAGGTTTTTGGCCTCGATGCTCAAAGTAGCATGCGGAACGAGCTTCAAACGTTCTTTGTTGATCAGTTTTCCGGTTACGCGGCAAACGCCATAGGTTTTGTTTTCAATGCGCACCAACGCATTTTTTAGGTCGCGGATAAATTTTTCCTGACGGATGGCGAGCTGCGAATTTGCTTCCTTGCTCATAACCTCGCTGCCTTCGTCAAAGGCCTTAAAGGTTGGCGACGTATCGTCGGTTCCGTTATTGCTGTCGTTTTTATAGGAACTTTTTATAAGCTCCAACTGCTCGGTGGCTTTCTTGATTTTATCGTTTAGGATGGCTCTAAATTCTTCCAGCTCGGCATCGGAATATCTGGTTTTTTCTGTCTCTGTCATGGTTTCTTTTTTTTAATGCTTATACGTGTTTCAATATCATCAAATGCAATTTCTGTTCCTTCTTCAACTTTTGGATAAAACTGCAAAACATCCGTTAGGGTTTCTTCCTTTATATACGCTAAATTTTGATTTACCGCCGTTTTGAGTTTTTCATTCTCCTGCAGCACTACCTCAATGCGGTCGGTTACTTCAAAACCACTGTCTTTTCTAAGGTTTTGAATTCTATTCACCAATTCGCGGGAAATTCCTTCATTGCGCAATTCGGGGGTGATGGTAACGTCTAGCGCCACGGTAACACCTTCTGCGTTGGCCACCAACCAACCTGCAATATCCTGCGAACTTATCAGCACATCGGCGAGCGCCAAAGTAGTATTTTTTTCGTTAATAAAAACTGATATTTCCCCATCTTTTTCCAAAGTTGCAATTTGCTTTTGGTCAAAGTCGGAAATGACGGCTGCCACGGCTTTCATATCTTTTCCGAAACGTGGCCCCAAGGCTTTGAAATCGGGCTTAATCTGTTTTACCAGCATATCCGAACCTTCGTCTATCAATTCAATTTCCTTTACGTTCACTTCACTTTTTATCAAATCCGAAACGGCCAGAATTTCTTCCCTTTCTGAATTTTCCAACACGGGAATCATAATTTTTTGAAGCGGTTGTCGCACTTTTATCTTCTCTTTTTGTCGTAACGAAAGCACCAAAGACGATATTGTCTGTGCCTTCTGCATCTTGTGCTCCAATTTTTTGTCGATCAACGAAACGTCTGCTTTTGGAAATTCGGTTAAATGAACCGATTCCCGCGCGTCTTTCGAGGTGCCGGCGGTTAAATCTTTATAAAGTCTGTCCATAAAGAAGGGAGCTACGGGCGCACCCAATTTTGCAACGGTTTCCAAACAGGTGTAAAGCGTTTGGTAGGCAGAAATCTTGTCGTCGTTATAGCTTCCTTTCCAATATCTCCTTCGGCTTAGGCGCACAAACCAGTTGCTGAGGTTTTCCTGTACAAATTCTGAAATGGCGCGGGTGGCCTTGGTGGGTTCGTAATCTGCGTAATATTCATCCACTTTTTGGATAAGGGTGTGCAACTCCGAAAGTATCCAGCGGTCAATCTCCGGCCGTTTTTCCACTGGAAGATCATCTTCAAGATACTGAAAATTATCCAGATTGGCATACAGGCTGAAGAAACTGTAGGTATTGTAAAGCGTTCCGAAAAATTTGTTGCGCACTTCCGAAATTCCGTCTTGGTCGAATTTTAGATTGTCCCACGGGTTGGCGTTGCTTATCATATACCATCGGGTGGCATCGGGACCGAAAACGTCCAAAGTCTCAAAAGGATCCACGGCATTGCCCAGTCGCTTGCTCATTTTTTGGCCGTTTTTATCCAAAACGAGTCCGTTTGAAACTACATTTTTATAGGCAACATCGTTAAAAATCATGGTGGCAATGGCGTGCAATGTGTAAAACCAACCTCGGGTCTGGTCCACGCCTTCTGCGATAAAATCGGCTTTTCGCCAGGTTTTTTCTACCTTTTCCTTATTCTCGAAAGGATAATGCCATTGGGCATAGGGCATGCTTCCGCTGTCGAACCAAACGTCTATCAAATCGGCCTCGCGCTTCATTGGTTTTCCGCTTGGGGAAACGAGGATTATTTCGTCCACAATATTTTTGTGAAGATCTACTTTTGCATAGTTTTCTTCTGAAAAATCGCCGGTTTTGAAATTTTCGAAAATATTACGTGGCATAAATCCTGCGCCTACCGATTTGTCCATTTCCGTCATTAATTCTTCCACCGACCCGATGATCATTTCTTCCTTTCCATCTTCAGTGCGCCAAATTGGCAACGGAATTCCCCAATAGCGCGAGCGGGAAAGGTTCCAATCGTTTGCGTTGGCAAGCCAATTGCCAAAACGCCCTTCGCCGGTTGCTTTCGGTTTCCAGTTTATTTCTTTGTTCAATTCGAACATCCGATCGCGAAATTCGGTCACTTTTATAAACCACGAATCCAGCGGATAGTATAGAATAGGCTTATCGGTGCGCCAGCAGTTGGGGTAGCTGTGCACATATTTTTCAACTTTGAAGGCTTTGTTTTCGGTCTTCAGTTTGATGGCTATTTCCACATCAACCGATTTTTCGGGCGCTTCGGATTCGTCGTAATATTCGTTCTTTACATATTTGCCTGCAAGCTCCTTCATTTCTGGTCGGAATTTTCCCTGCAGGTCCACCAGCGGAACGAGGTTTCCGTTTTCGTCTTTAACGAGCATTGGCGGCACTTCCGGAGTTGCTTCCTTGGCAACCTTGGCATCATCGGCACCAAAGGTAGGGGCGGTGTGCACAATACCGGTACCATCTTCGGTGGTCACAAAATCGCCGGCAATTATTCTAAAGGCATTTTCGGGATGGTTATAGGGTTTGGCATAATCCAGCAACTGTTCGTAGCGGATTCCCACCAAATCGGAACCTTTAAATTCCTTGGCCACAAAATAGGGAATGGTCTTATCGCCCTGTTTGTAGGATTCCAGAATTTCCTCGTTCGGTTTTTCTTCATAATTTTTTGCGAATTGGCTCGCCACCAAATTCTTCGCCAAAACCACGTTGATAGGCTGAAAGGTGTACTGGTTAAAGGTTTTGACCAAAACGTAGTCAATGTTGGGCCCAACGGTCAAAGCGGTATTGCTGGGAAGCGTCCACGGCGTGGTGGTCCAAGCCAAGAACCAAATATTGTTCGATTCCTCGGCCAGGAAATCGGGCAAGGATTCTGCCATTGCCTTAAACTGGGCCACCACCGTAGTATCGGTAATATCTTGATAGGTCCCTGGCTGATTGAGTTCGTGCGAGCTCAATCCTGTTCCCGCCTTTGGGGAATATGGCTGAATGGTATAGCCCTTATACAGCAGATTTTTATTGTAAATTTCCTTCAACAGCCACCAAACGGTCTCCATATATTTTGGCTCGTAGGTAACATAAGGGTCTTCCATATCTACCCAATAGCCGGCCCGTTCGGTAAGACTGTTCCACACGTCGGTGTAGCGCATTACGGCCTTTTTGCAGGCGTCGTTATAGGCTTCCACCGAAATTTTGGTGCCAATATCTTCCTTGGTGATGCCGAGTTCTTTTTCAACCCCCAATTCTATCGGCAGACCGTGGGTGTCCCAACCCGCCTTGCGGTCAACCTTAAATCCCTTTTGGGTTTTGTAGCGACAAAAAATATCCTTTATGGCACGCGCCATTACGTGGTGGATTCCCGGAAGGCCATTGGCCGATGGAGGCCCCTCAAAAAACACAAAGGGTTCCGCTCCTTCGCGAATGGAAATACTCTTTTCAAAAATGTTTTCTTTTTTCCAAAAATCGAGTACTTCTTCCGCCAATTTAGGGAGGTCCAGACCTTTATATTCTTTAAATTTCCTGCTCATAATGTGGGTGTTGCATTAAAAGGTTGCAAAAGTAAACAATTTTAAAGAAATGAATACGCCTTTTTCAGGGCCGAACGCGGGGTGGTTTTTGGGGATGCCGTTTTCATTTTTATGCGTTAAAATTGAAATCTATTTAAGGGTTTTTTCCCAAAACCTCGTCATTATTTTGAATACTTCTATTTTTACCCCAAATTTGAGGTCTTATAAAATTTAAATAGTAGTTTTCCGATATAAAAATTGGCCGCCAATGGCAACATTCATTTGTTGAGCAACCTTAATTTTACGCTGGTTTTTTATCCTTAAATGATTTCCGAAAGATGAAAAAAATAACCCTTTACCTTCTGCTTTTCCTTTTTTCCTTTGCCTCGGCCCAAGCGCAAGTGCTCGATCCGGTGAAATGGACCACGAGTATAAAAAAAGTATCGGAAACAGAATTCGATTTAATCTCAAAGGCCGTTATTGAAAAAAACTGGCACCTCTATTCCCAAGTTGTTCCCGACAACGGTCCGTTGCCCACCAACTTTACGTTCGAGGAAAACAGCGACTTTAAATTGGTGGGAACTCCCAAGGAAAGCAAGGGCCACACCGTGCACGATCCGGTTTTTGATATGGTTATCACCTTTTTTGAAAATACGGCCACTTTTACCCAACGGGTACAACTAACCGGATCCAAGGGCGCCACCGTAAAAGGGGAAGTAGAGTTTATGGTCTGCGACGATACGCGCTGTCTGCCCCCCAATTATGTGGACCTCGTTTTTAAATTACCCGCTCCCGAAAAAAACGTCGATCCTTCCCCAACAGAAAATTCCGAAACCATTGAAAGTAATGCGGATAACGGGGAAGAAAACAATGCTGTTGCGGTTGATAGCGCCGCGGTAACGATTGTAAAGGACACCGTGGAATCAAAACCCGAGGTCACTCTTTCCGCAATGGAACAGAATAAAAAGCAGGACAAAAAGGGGCTTTGGGCCATTTTCTTTATTGCCTTTCTTTCAGGTTTTGCGGCCTTGCTAACGCCCTGCGTTTTCCCAATGATACCCATGACGGTCAGTTTCTTTACCAAACAGAGCAAAAACAGGGCAAAGGGTATTAAAAACGCTATCATTTATGGTGTTTCGATTATTGTTATCTATGTGGCGCTGGGCATTTTGGTGAGTTTATTATTTGGTCCGCAAGCGCTGAACGCACTCTCTACCAACGTTTGGTTCAATGTTATTTTCTTTTTATTATTGATTGTTTTCGCTGTGTCGTTTTTGGGCGCGTTTGAAATTATGCTCCCCAATTCGTGGGCAAATAAAGTAGATTCCCAAGCGGATAGGGGCGGTTTGATAGGCATATTTTTTATGGCGTTGGCGCTTGCCATCGTTTCGTTTTCCTGCACGGGCCCCATTGTGGGAACCTTGTTGGTACAAGCGGCTGCCGGGGGTAGTCAGGTGGGTCCCATCATTGGCATGCTCGGTTTCTCCTTGGCCATCGCTTTGCCCTTTGCATTGTTCGCCGCATTTCCGGGTTGGATGAACTCCCTTCCAAAATCTGGGGGATGGTTGAATACGGTAAAAGTAGTTCTGGGCTTTTTGGAATTGGCCTTGGCCTTCAAATTTTTGTCGAATGCCGATATGGTTTTGGACCTACATTGGTTCGAGCGGGAAGTATTCCTCGCCATTTGGATTGCCATTTTTGGAGCATTGGCGCTCTATTTATTCGGAAAAATACAATTGCCACACGACTCGCCGCTAACCCATATTTCCGTGGGGCGCCTGTGTTTGGGCCTTGTGGTATTGTCGTTCACGGTTTATATGATTCCCGGGCTTTGGGGCGCCCCTTTAAATTTAATCAGCGCCTTCCCGCCGCCACAGCACTACAGTGAGTCTCCCTACGGGGTGGGCTATTCCAAGATAGGCGGAGGCGGCACGGCCCAAGTGGAAATTCCCGAAGGCGCCCATCTTTTGGCACCGCACGATATAATTGCTTTTAACGACTATGATAAAGGCTTGGCCTATGCGAAGAAAATCGGAAAACCGGTAATGATCGATTTTACGGGAAAAGCCTGCGTAAACTGCCGAAAAATGGAACAGAACGTTTGGGTAAAACCGAAAGTGCTCGACATTCTTAAAAACGATGTGGTGCTGATTTCGCTGTATGTGGACGATAAAAGAAATCTTGAGGAAGATGAAGTAGTGGATTCAAAATTAAACCCAGGTAAAAAATTGAAATATATTGGCCAAAAATGGAGCGAGCTGCAAACGGTTAAATATAAAACCAACTCCCAGCCCTTTTATGTATTGATGGGCCACGATGAGGAAAATTTGATTGACCCAGTGGGCTATACCCCCGATGTGGATGAATTTTACGGTTGGCTCCAAAACGGGGTGGGTTCATTTAAAAAATAAACCAACTGCCTCAAGTTCAATAGGATTGATTAACTTTAGGTAAAATAAAAAACGATGATTTCTTCGGAAGAAAAAATAAAAACGAACTCGCTGGAACGGTATTTTGAACCTTTCAGAAAAAATATCGTGGGCATTGACCAGGAATTTGATTCCCCTTTCGGAAGAAAAAAAATTATCTATACCGATTGGACCGCCAGCGGCCGGCTCTACGCACCCATTGAAGAAAAAATGTTGCAGGATTTTGGTCCCTTTGTGGCCAATACCCATACCGAAACTTCGGTAACGGGAACGGCGATGACCAAGGCCTATCACGAAGCCAGAAAAATCATAAAAAAACACGTCAACGCCAATGATCACGACGTGCTTATTACCTGTGAAAGCGGAATGACCGGAGCCATTAACAAGTTCCAGCGCATTTTGGGACTTAAAATTCCGGAAAACATAAAACCCTACACCAACATTCCCGAGCCAATGCGGCCTATAGTTTTTGTGACCCATATGGAGCACCACAGCAACCAGACTTCTTGGCTGGAAACCATTGCTAAGGTGGTGGTGATTCCGCCCAATGAGGATGTATTGGTCTGTATGGAAACTTTTGCCGAAACGGTTGAAAAATACAAAGATCATCCCATCAAAATTGCGGCCGTTACCGGCTGTTCCAACGTAACCGGAATTCAAACCCCCTATCACGAAATTGCCAAGTTGATGCACCAAAACGGCGGACTTTGTTTTGTTGACTTTGCCTGTTCGGCGCCCTATATTTCAATAAATATGCATCCCGAAGAAGAGGGGGCACATTTGGATGCCATTTTCTTTTCGCCCCACAAATTTTTGGGCGGGCCGGGTTCCAGCGGCGTACTTATTTTCAACAACAATCTTTACAAAAACACCGTTCCCGACAATCCGGGTGGCGGCACGGTTTCGTGGACCAATCCTTGGGGAAACCATAAATATATAGACGATATTGAAACCCGGGAGGACGGAGGCACCCCCGGCTTTCTGCAAACCATCCGAACCGCGCTGTCCATTCGCTTAAAGGAAAAAATGGGCGTAGCCAACATTTTGGAACGGGAACACCAGCTTTTGGAAATTATCTTTAAAAACCTTAATGAAATTCCGAACCTAAAAATTCTCGCTCCTAAAACGGAGGATAGGCTGGCCGTGATCAGTTTTTATATTGAGGACCTTCATTTCAATCTCGGTGTAAAAATCCTTAACGACCGTTTTGGCATCCAGACCCGCGGCGGCTGTTCCTGTGCCGGAACTTATGGCCACTATTTGTTGCACGTGGATCAGGAAACCAGCAATAATATTACCTGTGAGATTGACGGCGGCGACCTAACGCACAAACCCGGCTGGATCCGGATGTCCATTCACCCCACCACCACCGATGCGGAGGCGCAATTTGTATGCGATTCCATAAAAGAACTGGCCGCAAATTTTCAAGAGTGGAGCCAGGATTACCAATACAATTCCAAAAGCAACGAATATGTGCATCGCAATGAGGTGGCCGATTCGAAAATGAACGACTGGTTTACGTTTCGGTGATGCGCCAAAAATACGTACGGAACAATTTGAAAAAACTGCAACTTTTAGTTTTTATCCTCCCACTTTTCGGCACTTCGCAGGAATATGTGGATATTTTTAGAATTGGTTACGGACAAACGTTGAACAATAATTTTGCAGAGGTTGACAGCAATACCAACGTGGCTTTCTTTGATGCCGGGCTCACTTTTCCGGTGGTGGTGAACGAAAACCAGGCATTGATTACGGGGGCGGATATCAGCATAAATAAGGTTCAACTTTTTCCCGATGCCGAATTTTCAACCCTTTACAGCACAAACCTAAAATTGGGACTGGCCTCCACGTGGTCGGAAAAATGGAGTACCACCCTCGTTCTACTGCCCAAAATCGCTTCGGATTATAAAAACGTTTCCGGCAATGATTTTTATTTGGGCGGTTTTGCGCTTTTAAAATTGAAAAGAAACGAAAATCTGAAATATCGTTTCGGTTTTTATGCCTCGCAGGAAGCTTTTGGCCTTTTCACGACGCCTATTTTGGGATGGTATTATTTAAGTGCGAATAAGCGGTTCGAAATGGATATGAGCCTGCCGATTTCTGCAGATGTCAGTTATAAATTTGGAGCAACGACCGTCGGAATGGATTATTTCGGCATTGGACGAAGCTACCGCATCCATTACCAAAACGCACCTACGCTTTACGCCGACTTGAGTTCCCTTGAATTTGCCGGCTATTTGCAATTCAACGCGCTGAGGGAAACGGTGCTATTGCGGGCAAAGGCTGGCTATTCCAGCAACAATTATGAGGTTTATGCCCAGGGCGATAAAATAGACTTGGGTCTTTCCGCTTTTAGTTTTGGCGACAACCGCACCCAATTGAACCCTTCGCTGAACGGTGGGCTGTTTTTAAAATTTGAAGCTATTTATAGGTTTCACATTAAGGAAAATTCCAAAACGCGGTAGCGCAAATTCCAGCTCATAGAAATTTCTCAAAAAACCCATTATCGCAACGGGGTCAATCGCAAGAAACCAGCGCGCATTTGAAGCATTTGTCCGATAGCATTCTTTTTCGGAATTTACAGCTGGAGAGATTTATTTTGAAAAAAATTCTATCTTTAAGAAATGGAAAGAAACTGTCCGGAATGTGGCGATAAACTTGTTGGGCGCGCTGATAAAAAATTTTGCAGCGACGCTTGCCGCAATTCCTATAACAACCTTTTGAATAAGGACAGTAAATTGTTGGTCCGAAACATCAATAATCGCCTTCGCAAAAACTACCGAATTCTAGAAAAACTGAACACCGAGGACAAAACAAAAACCACCAAAAACAGGTTGTTGCGGATGGGTTTCAGTTTTGATTATTTCACCGGAATCTATACCACAAAATCCGGTGCTACCTATTATTATTTATACGATCAAGGTTATCTTCCGCTCGATAATGATTTTTATCTGTTGGTAAAAAAGGAAATCAAATAACCGTTGCTGCTTCTCTTGCCTTTTCCAAATTTGGCAAATTCTTATACATAATCTAACAGTCCTTTAACCCAGTGGATTGCACCCTTAGGGTATCTTTAAATTTCAAACAAAAAACTATAGATTATGAAAACGAAAAAACTTTGGATGCTACTGATGCTTTTTATGAGTATCCCGTTTTTTGCGCAGAACGCAGACGACAAAAAAATTATTAAGGATTCCGAAGATGCAAAGGCTGCATTCCTAAAAGCCAATCCAAAATTGGAGGGCTATTTTGACGACGCCAAGGCATACGCAATTTTCCCAAACGTAGGGAAGGGTGCCGTAATTATTGGTGCAGCCGCCGGAAATGGAGCCGTTTATGAGCGGGGCGTATTGGTGGGTATGGCCAATTTAAAACAATTGGACATAGGCGCGCAAATTGGAGGAAAAGCTTATAGCGAAGTCATTTTCTTTAAAACCGACAAGGCCGTTCAACAATTTATGGATGATGATTTCAGCTTTGGTTCAAACGTTTCTGCCGTGGCGGCAGATCAGGCCCCACCTTCGCTGGACATAACCTATACCGATGGTGTAGCGGTGTTCACGCTGCCCAAGGAAGGATTAATGGCCGAAGTTTCCGTTGGTGGACAAAAATTCGATTTCGAGGATTTTGATTAATTTTTTTAGCGCATTTTAAAAATCCCGATTCTTAAAACCGTTCGAAACTGATTGTTTTTGAACGGTTTTTTTATTGGAAAGCATAAAAAAAATAGCCCCGAAAAAGTTCGGGGCTATTCAACTTTAACTATGAAAATATATGAAAAATGAAACTATTCTTTCAACATTCGTTTTATGATTTGGCCGCTTTTGCCGATTATTTTCACATAATAGCTTGCTGCCGCCAGCTTTGAAACATCCACTGTTTTGTGGGTGTTCATTCCTTTCAAGTTGGTTTGCTGAACCAATCTTCCCCGAAGGTCATAAATTTCCAAAATTTCCAAATCTATACTTTGGGGGTTGCTAATGCGCAAGTTGTTTTTGGTAGGCACTGGATAGATAGTTAGGCTGCTGAAATTTTGATCCTCGACGCCAATCACACTTTCCACCTCCAATTCAAATTGACAGCTACTGCTGTTTCCATAGGCATCGGTCGCAGTGAGTGTAATAGTGTAGGTGCCATCTGGGAGCGCAGTGCCGGCTTCTGGGTCCTGAGTGGTCAAAACCACCGGATCTGTACAATTATCAATAGCCGTAGCCGCACCGGTTCCAAAATAGTCTGGAACAATATAAAATAGGTTTCCTGCGCCCGGATCAACGGTTTGATTCGCCGGACAGCTAATTTCCGGACCTAACAAATCTACAGCGGTTACAGTTGCCGTACAGGTCGATAAATTTCCGTTATTATCTTGGCTGAACACTTGGACCGTAATGGGTGTGCCTATGTCTGCACAAGTGAACTCGGTAATGTCAACTGCGGTGGTGAAAATCCCGCAGGCATCATCGTTGGTGGCAATCACGTCGCTCGGATTTAGAATTGCAGTACCCTCGGGTCCGATTGCAATGGTGAAATCTTGACAAACCAGTGTCGGACTGGTATTGTCCTCCACGGTAACGATCGCAGTACATGAAGCTGAATTTCCGTTCACATCGGTAACCGTGAGTACCACTGTATTGTCGCCAATATTCGAACAGTCGAAGGTGTCAATATCCAGACTATAGGTTGCAATTCCACAGGCATCGGTGCTGCCGTTGTCGATATCCGTTCCCGAAATAGTCACGGTTCCCGAATTTGCATCAAGTTCTACCGTAAGGTTTTGACAGGCTACAATCGGTGCGGTCACGTCTTCCACCGTAACAATGGCGATACAGGTTGCCACATTTCCATTAACGTCGGTAACGCTCAAGACTACATTATTATCTCCCACGTCAGAACAGTCAAAAGTATCAATATCAATAGCAATGTTGGCTATACCGCATTGGTCTGTACTTCCGCCATCTACATCTGCCGGAACGATGCTCGCATTGCCCGACGGGTCAAGTGGAATGGTTATGTTTTGGCAAACGGCTACCGGAGCCTCATTATCAACCACAGTAATGGTGAAACTACAGGTATTGCTGTTTCCGTTAACATCTGTTGCCGTAAATTCAATTACATTTATTCCCACAGGGAAAGCACTGCCGCTCGGGTCGCCCAATGTTTGGACGACGGTGGCCACCCCACAATTGTCGGAAGTTATAGGCATTGGAAAGTTTACAATGGCAGCACAATTTCCGGCATCCGTGTTTACTGTAATATCGGAAGTACAAATTACCGAGGGCACCAAAGTGTCCACCACAGTTACAATAATGGTGCAAGTGGAACTGTTTCCGTTAATATCCGTTACGGTTAAGGTAACTGTGTTCGGGCCCACATCGGCACAGGTGAAATTCGAAATATCTATAGCTGTGCTGGCGATTCCACAGGCATCACTGCTTCCATTGTCAATATCTGCGACTGAAATGCTCGCGTTTCCGTTGGCATCGAGTTGAATGGTGAACGGGGCAGCACAGTTGGCTATTGGAGCTACGGAATCTTGAACGGTTACGATAGTCGAGCAAGTGGCACTGTTTCCATTAATATCCGTTACGGTTAAGGTAACTGTGTTCGGCCCCACATCGGCACACGTAAAATTGCCCACATCAATGCTGGTGCTGGCGATTCCACAGGCATCGCTGCTTCCATTGTCAATATCGGCAACTGAAATGCTCGCGTTTCCGGTAGCATCAAGTTGGATGGTGAACGGGGCAGCACAGTTGGCTATTGGAGCTACGGTATCTTGAACGGTTACGATAGTCGAGCAAGTGGCACTGTTTCCATTTACATCAAAAACCGTAAGCGTAACCGTATTGGGGCCTACATCGGCACAGGTGAAATTCGAAATATCTATAGCGGTGCTTGCAATGCCACAATTATCGCTACTTCCCGCATCAATGTCGGCTACTGAAATACTTGCATTTCCATTGGAATCTAATTGAATCGTAAATGGTGCGGCACAATTCGCTGTAGGCGGTGTACTATCTACTACAGTTATAGTTGTGTTGCAACTGTCTGACAGAGTGCCGTCACTAACGGTAAGAGTTACATTGGTTATCCCCACTGGATAGGGCCCGACGGGACTTACGGCAAAAGTAAGCGGGTCGCCGTCTGGGTCGCTGGAGCCTCCGTCAAAATCGGTTGCTACGGCGTTGCCCTCACAAATTCCATCGGCATTAACCGTAACAGGTTGACATACCGCAATCGGTGGTTGGTTACAAGCGCTCAACGGGTCTGTGATGGTAACCACCGCAGTACAGGTTTCGCTATTGCCATTAATATCTTGAACGGTGAGTGTTACTGTGTTAGCGCCAATTTCCGAGCAGGTAAAAGTGGAAGGCGCAACGGAAAGAGAAACAATTCCACAAGCATCTGAAGAGCCATTGTCCACATCGGCCGCGGTTATAGTGGCGTTTCCTGTGGCATCTAATGGAACTGTGATGTTCTGGCACACTACTGTTGGTGCTACATTATCTTGCACGGTAAAAGTTGCGTTGCAGGTTGCCGTGTTTCCACTAAAATCAGTAACCGTTAAAAGTACACTGTTGGTACCGACATCGGCACAGCTAAATGTAGTCTGTGAAACCGAAAGTGTAACAAGACTGCAGTTGTCGTTCGAACCATTATCCACATCGTCGGCAGTAATGGTTGCGTTTCCTGAAGCATCCAAGGTAACCGTAATATCCTTACATACAGCCACGGGATCAATTGTATCTACCACAGTAACCGTGGCATTACATATTGAACTATTATTGTTTACATCAGTTACCGTTAAGGTTACTGAATTGCTCCCAATATTGGTGCAGTCGAAGGTTGAGGGTGAAACACTTAAAGAGGCAATACCACAGTTGTCCGAGGAACCGTTATTAATATCGGCTGCCGTAATAACTGCATTTCCTGTGGCATCCAATTGAACCGTAAAATCCTGACAAGTGGCGGTAGGCGCTATGGTGTCTTCCACAGTGACGGTCGCCGTGCAAGTGCTGCTGTTTCCCGAAGGATCGGTTACGGTCAAGGTTACAGTATTCGCTCCCACATTGGCACAAGTAAATGCACTCGGGGAAACACTCAAAGTAAAGGAGCCTGAATTGTCGCTGGATCCGCCATCAACATCGCTGGCCGAAAGGGTGGCGTTTCCGGTTGCATCCAATGATAGGGTAGCATCCATACACACGGCCACAGGAGGAGTCACATCGGGAGGCAACACATTATATAGACAGCCTGCTTTTGCAGTGGGCACATATTCGGTTAGGTCATTGCTCGTCCAATATTGAATGTCATTGATAATGGCAGACAGTTGAAGAGCTGTTCCCGTAATTGGAAAACCTCCGGGAACCGAAGTGCAATCAAATTGCCAATTGTCAATTTCCGTCTCAGGTGGACCAGCAGCATACAGCCGGATTGCATTCACGCCATTGGTCAATTGATCTGGCAAGGCCGTGGTTGAATTTGAAGTATTGGCGCCGTCCCAATCGGTATCGTTGGTCACCCCAGTTTCCACATTGCAATGGATTGCGGTAATAAAATTAGGCGAAGCTGCCGTGCCTTGATAGGCAAATAGTTGATCGCCAACTGCCGATAAAATACTGCCCGATAAAAAGCTTCCCGGTAAGGTAACAATATCGCCAGCCATCATGGCCGAAGGTGCATACCAAGTAGCACTCCCTTCGCCCCCAGCGCCAACACAACTAATAGTGTTCGGATTAGAAACACCGCAATCTGTGAATTTTATATTGGTTCCCGCGATGATATCCTTCAGAATTATAAACGCAAAGCCATCATTTCCGTCTAAATTAAAACCAACGAAAGCTACCTCACCGGGGTTGAGCACGGTAAAAGGAGGTTCATTAATGGTTACGGTGATAGTACAGGTAGCGCTATTTCCTGCCTCATCCGTGGCGGTCAACACCACCGAATACACCCCAGCGCCTACCATGGTCCCGGCTACTGGCGCTTGTGTAATGGTTATATTTGCGGGAATCGAAACATTATCGGTAGCCGTGGTTCCAGAAACTAAGTCCGGAATGGCGGCAAGGCCGTTAATGCCTGCGCTTATTGGTGCAGGCGTAGGAGCACAGACAATTACCGGAGGGGTGGTGTCTCCACCACTGGTTACGGTAAAACCACAACCAGATTCCAATGCAGGATTGTATGGAGTGCTATCATTGCTAACCCAATTTGCCCTATTGTTCACGATTGCCCTAATTTGTGCGGGCGTTCCAGTAATTGGTCCTCCACCGGCAAGCGCACAGCTAAATTGCCAGTTGTCCTGTTCTGGTACAAGGCGCACCGCGGTAGTTCCCGTAACGAGTGCATTTGGAAGGGCCGACGTGGAGTTCGAAATTGCGGAGCCGTCCCAGTTTCCATCGTCGCCGGAAGCGTCATTGTACTGCAAACCGGCAATAAAGGTTGGAGATGCGGTAGAACCTTGAATGGCAAAAAGCTGATCGCCTATGGTGCTGTAAGCCGCTGGAAAAAGTGGTCCCATATCAATGGTTACCACATCGCCCGCACTTCGGGCAATGCCAGAGGTCCAAGTAAATTCGCCATCGCCGGAGGCGGTGAAAAAACCGGTGCCATCGTTCCAGCCCATATCGGTAAATATGATCGTGGTAGCGGCATCAATATCTTTTAGCAGCACGAAGGCCACGGTGTCATCGCTGTTGAGCATGCCATCGGCGTTGCTGCCGACGAAGGCGATATCACCGGCAGTTAAAGCGGTTTGTGCGTTGCCAATTCCGATTGCTAAGAATAGCATCACTATTAATGTAATTTTTTTCATAGTAAGTTTTTGTTAAGTTCAATCTGGGGCAGATCGTATTAAAATTATTTCTTGACTTTAGCCTCTTGAGGGAAAGATGCCATATAATGCAATACAATAATTTATGGCCAAATAGGGATTTCGTATGGAAAAAGGTTGGCTTCCCCCTGCAACGCTAACGTTATTGGTAGCCATAACCGTATTGGCGGAATTTGCGAATGCATTTGTTCCGTTTCCGGCAACATAGGCACCGCTAGGATTATCAATGTTTCCCTCGTCGGCCGCTTGAAGTTGGAATTGGTGGGAGTGGGCAGGCATATTAGGAGTCAATAGCGTGGCGGATTCTACACCGCCCATTGCGCCTTGATCATAATACGGAAGTCCTGGCCCCTGTCCGGCGTGTAGTAGAAAACGCCCCCGAAGATCTGGCAACCCAAAAGTGGTCTGCCCATTTCCTCCATACATAGTTCCCAAAAGGGAGAAAAGCGCGGTGTTTTGTGAAATTGGTAATAATTGGCCTTCACATTTTGCCCAACCTTGTGGGGCAAAATTAAATCCGAATGCCTGAATTTGTCCGATAAATGGTTCCATGGTTTTCTGGTTTATAGATTAGGGTTTTAAATTGAAATATTAAAATGAATAATGGATGATGCTGAAAAGCCTTCCTGTTTCGGAAATAGCTTTTCTCCCAACTGGTGGTTTTTCTCCCAATGGGCGCTGGTGATTTGGGGACCGGATTGATTGAAAACCAATTCCGTGAACGTTGTTTTTTCAAAATTGGAAACCTTAAAATAAATCCGCGGCTGTTTTCCCTTTTCATTATTGGGAAAATCGGTAATAAATTGATACTGGCCGTTTTGGTCCGTTTGAAGTTTTCCGCGATTTCTATACTTTTCCGAGTTGGGCGATAGATGCCAAACTTCCACAGATCCATTACGCACAGGCGTGCGGCCGTCGGTTTCATAAATTGTTCCTTTAATGGAAAGGGTCCGTCCGCCAAAAATTCCACGCCTTAAATCGTTGGTCCTTTCGGCATACGGATTGTAGCCCGAAAAGGGACACTCCGAAAAAGTTAATGCGTTGGAAATAGTGGGCGTGAAAACGGCAAGGCCGGTCATGGCAAATGCTGAATTGCGCATAAAGCGCCTTCGCGAGGTAGGTTTTTTCATAATTTGGGGCTTTTAGAAGATTGACGGCGAAACATTTAGATTTTATCCCAAAATTTTCGACGCCTTTAATCTTTGGCAAGGTAAAAGTTCTTTAACAAAATTTTATACGTAGTGCCACGTATATCCCCAATTCTTATAAAAAATATCAAAAGGAACATTTCACAGTCAAGGATTCCTTCCTCCACAAAGCGCCAACGTATTTAATTTTGATACCTTTGACATTCGAGCGAAGGCTGTATTTATGAGCTTAGAAAAAAACCTGAAGGAACGGATAAAGGAACTTACCTGTTTGTATGAAGTTTCGTCTATTATTGTAAACAACGACTATCGGGAACTCGACAAAACCTTATACTCCATAGCGCTAAGTCTTCGGAAATCGTTGCAGTACAATACCAATGCGACGGTTGAAATTAGTTGTGAACCCTTCCATTTAATCTCTGCCGCCCTGCCCAAACGCACGGTTTTTATTGAAAGCAATATCAACGTTTTTAACGAACCCAAGGGATCCATAAAAATCCATTATCCTGCGGAAAAATTTACCAAAAAAGATTTTTTAAAGGAAGAAAAAAAACTATTGAAGAACGTGGCCATCAACGTGGGCGATCTTTTGGAGCGCGTTTCCATCCGCGAAAACGAAGCCATCGTTAAGCGGAAAATGGAACACGCCGACCGTTTGAGCATTTTGGGGGAAATTACAGCCGGAATCGCCCACGAACTCAACACGCCGCTGGCCAATATCTTGGGTTTCGCGGAACTTCTAAAAAGCAAGGAAACGGAAAATTCCCAAACCCTTCAGGATTTGGATAAAATTATCAATAGTGCCATTTTTTCGCGGGAAGTGGTTAAAAAGTTAATGTTCTTTGCGTGCGAAATGCCCCAAAATCTCGGCCAAACGGACATCGTTCCCATCATTAACGATGCGATGGACCTGCTGGACCCCACCTTTAAAAAAAATGGACTTCGCTATAAAGTTACCCTTCCCAATGGGCCTGTTTTTTTAAAGGCAGATACCATTCAATTAACCCAGGTGATCTTTAATTTGGTTTTAAATGCCATCTATTTTTCCCCAAAAGATGGATTGATAAAAGTTAGTTTGGAAGAATCCAAGAAAAAAATAACCCTCAAAATAGCCGATGAAGGTCCGGGGATTTCCAAAGAGAACGTCCAAAAAATTTTCCAGCCGTTTTTTACCACGAAATCGGTTGGCGATGGTTCGGGGCTGGGCCTGAGCGTAGTCCACGGAATAATCCGAAGCCATCGCGGCAGTATCGATTATCAGCCCAATACGCCCACGGGTGCCATTTTTATTATTACATTTCCGAAAGAATAAAGGCCGATGCTCCAAAAGGAAAACATACTGATTGTAGATGACGACATCAATATTTTGGAACTGCTCCAGCGGCATTTACATTCGCTAAATTATCATACCTATAAGGCCGTTTCGGTAAAAGAGGCGGTAGCCATCCTGCGCGATTCAGACATTGATCTTCTTATAACCGACCTAAAAATGCCGGAGGTGGACGGATTTCAGCTAATCCAATTTGCTTCGGAACATTACCCCACTATGCCCAAACTGGTGGTGACGGGCTATCCTTCGGTACAGGATGCGCTTTCCGCCATAAAATCGGGCGCAGTGGACTATTTGGTGAAACCTTTTACCAAGGAAGAGCTTCGGCAGGGCGTTTTGAAATGCCTTTCCTCCAAAACAAAAAAGAAAGTTACATCAGCACCCGAAACGAAACCCTACAATGAAATTATAGGCGAAAGCGAGGCCATAAAAAATGTTATTCAGATTATTGATCGGGTAAAGGACAACAAGGCCACCATTTTTATTAGTGGTGAAAGTGGCACCGGCAAGGAGTTGGTGGCCCGTTCCATTCACTATAACGGCAAATTTTCGCGTGCGCCCTTTATTGCGGTCAACTGTGGCGGCATTCCTGAAAACCTGTTGGAGTCTGAACTTTTTGGGTATGTAAAAGGTGCCTTTACCGGCGCAAACGACAGTCGCGATGGTTTTTTCCAAGCTGCCAATGGTGGCACCATTTTCTTGGATGAAATCGGAAATGCCTCCCTCGCCGTGCAATCCCGCTTGCTGCGCGTGCTTCAGGAAAAAGAGGTAATGAAGGTGGGCGAGCGCAAAACCGAAAAAATTGACATTCGGGTCATTGCTGCCACCAATAGCAACCTGAAGGAAATGATTGCAAAAGGAACCTTTCGCGAGGATTTGTACTATCGCCTTACGGTGGTTGAAATCAACGTGCCGCCGCTGCGGGAAAGAAAGGGCGATATTTTATTGTTGGCCGACAAGTTTCTGTTTAAATATGGCAACGAGTATAAAGACCGCTACATAACCGTGGACCCCGAGGCGCAGGATTTGCTGCTTCGCTACGACTGGCCGGGCAATATTCGCGAACTTGAAAATGTTATTCAACGGGCGGTAATTATGTGCGACCGCAGTATTGGGATTAAGGACCTGCCCGAAACCTTGAAATATCAAATTAATTTTCCCGAAGAGGAGCTTCTTTCCCTAAAGGAAATGGAGAAAATATACATTCAAAAAGTGCTTGCCGCCACAGATAACAATCAATCCAAGGCAGCGGAAATTTTAAAAATAGACCGAAAAACCCTGAGGGGAAAAATGGATTAGGGCCGGTTTTTATATTTGTTGGTGAATTTTTTCTATTGAAAATGTTGAAATTAGAACACATTCCTTAGCCCTTTTATGGGGAATTTCTCCCCACTGGAGAAAATATTACCCAGCCGGAAACTAAGATGTAAAATCATAAAAAAGACTTAAACCATTCATTTTAAATAGCTTATGAACACTTCTTGAAAAATTTTAGATCCTTGGCACACAGCTTGCCAATGGGAAGGGCAAATATGAAGTAGCTATGATCAATAATCCTACAAACCTATGCCTTGAATGTGTGCATGCGTCCTATTGCATCTTGACGCACAACCATTCGGCCGTATTCTCGTGTAGCGAATTTGAAGAAGAACAGTACCGAGCCCCGGAACCCAAAATGACAATAACCCAAAGAAAGCCAGAAATGGCGATGATTTAAAAAAAAATTTAAAAATGACAAATACACAAACCTTGGAAAAACCACAACCTGCAAAAAGAGGAATGTTGGACAACGTGTTGGAGCAATTCAACAGCGCTGCAGACAAGATTGATCTGAATCCAAACGTTCGCAAAATTCTCGGTATAACCAATACTGAAATTATCATTCACTTTCCCGTTCGTATGGACAACGGAAATGTTGAAATTTTTACCGGCTACCGAGTGCAGCACAACAACGCGCTTGGACCTTACAAAGGTGGCCTGCGCTATCACCCAACTGTAGATATTGATGCTGCCCGCGCCTTGGCGATGTGGATGACCTGGAAAACTTCTTTGGCGGGCCTTCCCTACGGCGGTGCCAAAGGCGGAATCCAGATTGATCCTTCCAAATATTCAAAAGGTGAATTGGAGCGCATAACCCGCAGATTTACCTATGCTCTTGGCGAAAACATTGGTCCAGAGCACGATATTCCAGCTCCAGACGTAAACACCAACGACCAGACGATGGCTTGGATCGCCGATACGTATATGAGTACAAAAAGTACCAGCGAGCGTTCCAAAAACCAGCACGTTGTTACCGGAAAACCAGTGGGAAGCGGCGGTTTGGAAGGTCGCGACCGTGCAACGGGCTATGGTGTATTCCTTACCATTAAATTTTGGGCCGAAAAGAACAAGGAATCCTTAAATGGAAAAACCTTCATCGTTCAGGGCTTTGGAAACGTAGGCTATTGGGCCGCACATTTTCTTGAGGCCGAAGGCGCAAAAATGGTTGGCGTACAGGATGCGTATGGCAGTCTTCAAAACAAAAAAGGAATTGCTGTTGAAGACCTTTTTAACTATGGAAAAGCCAATAAAGGTAGCATAGTAGGCTTCCCCGAGGCTGAGGCCATGGACGGCAAGGAATTCTTTGGCCTCGATTGCGATATCTGCATTCCTGCGGCATTGGGCAACCAAATTACCAAGGAAAATGCGAACTCCATTAAAGCAACCTTGATTGCTGAGGGTGCCAATGGCCCAACAGATGTTGAAGGCGAAAAAATTCTTTTGGAGCGTGGCGTAACCATTATTCCAGACATTATGTGCAACTCCGGTGGCGTGATTGGAAGCTATTTTGAATGGCTTCAAAACCGAAACGGAGAGCTGTGGCAAATGGACGAAATATTGGAAAAACTGGAGAAAAAACTTCGGTCCACCTTTAAGAAAGTTACGGCCTATTCCGAAGAAAAAGGAATCGATATGCGCACTGCGGCCTTCGCCATTGCTATTGAGCGTATTGAAAAAGCCTATGTGCTTAGGGGAATTTTCCCATAATAAAAATTGAATCCACTAAGAGGGAACACCGCTCCTCACGTCTTTTTAGACCTCCGGTGTTCCTTCTTTATTAATACGAAAGAGAAACCATGAAATATGGAAATTTAATATTAGAGAAAAAAGAGTACGTTTTTTTGAAGCGATTGCTCAATGTTACGGGATACTACAAAGACGAAAACACCAAAGTTTCCCTTAAAAAATTAAGCGGCGAACTTACCAGCGCCATTATTTATGACCACGAAGAAATGCCGGCAGATGTAATCCGTTTCAACAGTTTTGTTACCGTTGAATCTGGCACCTGGAAAACCGAATTCCAACTGGTCATTCCTACCGAGCGCGATATTGCCGCCAACAAAATTTCCATCCTTGCGCCTATGGGCTCAGCAGTGATGGGCTATGCCGAGGGCGATTCCGTAATCTGGAATTTTCCCAATGGCACCAAGGAGCTAAAAATTACCCACGTAAAACAAGCCGAAAAACCCATTGATATTGACGTTCTATCCTAAGTTTTTTTCGAATCAAATAAATAAAACAGTCATGCAGATTTACAACCACGATACCCCCGAAGCCATTGCCTTTAAGAACAATTGCATAGAGCTGGACAACTGGATCGACCATCTCAATTATATAGAGAAGGAAATCGTGAATCTGTTGAACCTCGGTGCCAGCGAGCTCGCCAAAGTTTTCGAGTCAAAGGACATTCTGGAAAGGCTACATCGTGAAAAGGAAGCCAATGCCACCGCTATCGATGCCTTTTTGAAATACAAAGAAGGGCTTCCAAAAGCTGCGGAATGTGAAGACGTGGCCTGCGATATGTTTTATGTGAACGAGCACGAGCGCTTTCGTAAAAACTATCAAACCCATTTAAAGCGGTATCGCGGGGTGAAGGAGGAATATTTCGCCATGTTGAACAAATAATTTTTCAAAGGAACCATTCATCATAAAAGATCTTATGAGCGAACAGCCACAGTCCAAGACCATAGGAATTCTAAAAACCCCAAATGAACCTCGGGTTTGTTTGTTGCCCAAGGAAGTAAAAAGGCTTACCGGGGAGTTGAAGCTCAACGTTCTTTTTGAGCCTGGACTGGGCAGTTCGCTACAAGTAGCGGACGCTGAATACACCGCCGCTGGGGCTATGGGCCAACCGCGTGAAACCATACTAACGAATTCGGATACCATCGTATCCATAAATCATACTTTTAGCGAAGTGGAAATGAAGGGGGGTTGTTGCTTCATTGGTATTTTCAACCCCCTCTTTCATGATTCCAAGTTTGGAGTCTATCAAAAAAACAACGCCACGGTCTATAGTCTTGATTTGCTTCCGCGAACTACCTTGGCGCAATCTATGGACGTGCTTTCGTCCATGGCTTCCTTGGCTGGATATCGTGCCGTAATCAAGGCCGCCGAATTGTATAATGGCGTGTTCCCGATGTTCACTACTGCTGCGGGCACCCTTACGCCCGTTAAAATTTTGATTCTTGGGGCCGGCGTTGCCGGACTTCAGGCCATTGCAACGGCCCGTCGCCTTGGTGCCGTGGTGGAAGCATTCGACGTCCGCAAATCGGCTGGCGAGGAGGTGCGCAGTCTTGGCGCAACTTTTATTGAAGTGGAAGGCTATACGGAATCTGCCCAAGCCGGCGGATATGCCGTAGAGCAGAGCCCCGAATATCAAAAGAAGCAAAAGGAATTGATCCACAAGCATATTCTTTCGGCGAATATTGTTATCAGTACCGCCAACATCCCCGGAAGAAAGGCACCCTTGTTGATTGAAACGCGCTCGGTAGAGACCATGCAGCCCGGAAGCATCATAATCGATTTGGCAGCAGAACAGGGCGGCAATTGTGCGCTTTCCAAAAATAGGGAATTGGTGCACCACAACGGAATAACCATTTTGGGGAATTCGAGCCTTTCAGCCGAGATTCCCGCAGCTGCCTCAAAACTGCTTTCAAACAATTACTTTTCATTCTTAAAATATAAGCAAAAAGCCGAAGACCAGCCCAACGACCCACTGTTGAGCGCCTCCAGAATTATGGAGAACGGCGTTTGGACCCATCCACACTTTACCAAAAACTTGCAACCCGCTTAATATTATGGATTTTATAAACCAGCACATCCAAGAAATTTATTTCGTTATTTTCTGTGTCTTTATTGGGATAGAAGTAATAGCCAACGTGCCCGCTATTTTGCACACGCCATTGATGAGCGGGGCCAACGCGATTAGCGGGGTTATTTTGGTGGGCGCCATTATTGTTATGTTGCGCGTGCCGGCAGATGATTACCTAAACCTTACCTTGGGCGGGATTGCCGTTTTTTTGGGCACTTTGAATATTTCCGGTGGGTTTTTCGTAACGGGGCGAATGTTAAAAATGTTCAGTCCCAAAAAACCGAAGTAGTTTTCTAAAACCGGCCATTCAAAAAATTTTCGACTTAAAGACAGCTTTTACCTTTTTTAGTTTTCGGCCTTTATCATTTTTAATATTAGCAACAAATGCACGCAATCATTGAAGTAGGTTATTTAATTGCCACCCTTTCCTTTTTGGGAGGTTTAAAATTTATGAGCTCCCCAAAAAGCGCGAAAACCGGAAACCTGATTGCGGCTATCGGGATGGTCCTTGCGGTTGGGCTAACTTTTGTTGCGGCGCTCACCCAAACGGTTCCTTACCCAAATTTGATTATTATGTTTTTGGCAATCGCCGTGGGGACCCTGCTGGGGAAACGATTATCGGACAAAGTGGAAATGACCGGCATGCCCCAATTGGTATCGCTGTTTAACGCCACCGGCGGCGGGTGTGCCATGTTGTTGGGCCTTGTGGAAGCGAACCAAATGGACAGCACCACGGCGCTGCTCGGAAACCAGATTTTGCTCATTGCCGGTTTGGTGACGGGTGCGGTGGCGCTTACGGGCAGTATTATTGCAGAGCGAAAATTGGCCGGAAAGGTAAAGGACCGTCGCAGCAAAACGGTTATTTTTTCTGCAAGAACCCTTTTAATATTGATGCTGGTGCTTCCGGTGCTCTATTTCCTTGGAATTATTCCCATACATTTCACCGCTTTTATGTATGTTTTGGCAACGCTGGCCATGGTCTATGGGGTGCTTTTTGTACTGCCCATTGGCGGTGCGGATATGCCGGTAGTAATTTCACTTTTAAACAGTATTACGGGTATAGCCACCGCCTTTGCCGGTTTTGTTTATGGTAACAAGGCGATGATCGCTGGCGGTATTTTTGTGGGCGCCGCGGGAATCCTGCTTACACTTTTAATGTGCAAGGCAATGAACCGTTCGCTTTTAAAGGTTCTTGCTGGAACTTTCAACAATAGCAAGGGTGGATTGGTGGAAGAGGAACAGGAAATCAAGGAAATAAGTATTTCCGAAACGGCACTTTCGCTTTCCTTTGCGCAGAAGGTGTCCATCATTCCAGGTTATGGCCTGGCCGTGGCACAAGCCCAGCACATTTGTGGGCAACTGCAACAATTGTTGGAAAAACGGAATGTGGAAGTGGACTATATAATCCACCCCGTGGCGGGAAGGATGCCGGGCCACATGAACGTGTTGCTGGCCGAAGCCAATGTGGATTATTCCCGTTTAAAGGAAATGGACGAAGGCAATGAAAATATGGAACAATACGATGCCGTTTTGGTGATTGGCGCCAACGACGTGGTAAACCCGGCGGCAGAGAACAATCCGGATAGCCCCGTGTATGGTATGCCCATTATCCGCGCCTATGAAAGCAAGCAGGTGATTGTGATGAAACGCAGCATGGGCAAGGGGTATGCCGGCGTACAGAACGATCTTTTCGGTTTGGATAATTGCAGCATTCTTTTTGGCGATGCAAAAACCTCGCTACAGGAAATCGTCAATCAGTTGAAATTGATTTAAGAGGGAAAGTTTTTTGCAAGTTCAGAACAGGATTTCTTCCTATTCGATTTCAGGGTTTTTCCATACTGCGCATGAAAAGCTGCACGCTACTTGGCAAAAGTTTTTCTACCTTTAGGGGCCAAAATGTATTACTACCTCCATGAAATCTTTTACCCTTAAACACCCATTCACATTCTTAGTTCTTTTCCTTTGTAGCGCCTTCGTGCAGGGCCAGGTTTTGAGCAGTTCCCAAATTGACAGTCTGGTCGAAAAAACAATGAAAACTTTCG
Organism: Aequorivita sp.; assembly: GCA_048268785.1. Taxonomy (GTDB): domain Bacteria; phylum Bacteroidota; class Bacteroidia; order Flavobacteriales; family Flavobacteriaceae; genus Aequorivita. Next base: position 25,782 of record JBLWUV010000002.1, on the reverse strand, counting down.
ACGTTCCCGGAATGGCGGTCGCGGTTTTAAAAGACGGCAAAATCTACCACAAAAAGGCGTATGGCGTTCGGTCCATCAAAACAAAAGTGCCCGTTAACGAAAACACCCTTTTTGGTGTGGCCTCGAACACCAAAGCTTTTACTACTGCCGCTTTGGGACAATTGATCGATCAGGGAAAATTAACATGGGATACGAAAGTAACCGATATAATTCCCGAGTTTCAACTCGCCGATCCGTTTGTAACGCGCGAATTTACGGTTCGCGATCTAGTTACGCACCGTAGCGGTTTGGGTTTGGGCGCCGGCGATTTGATGATTTTTCCCGCAAATAACAGTACGACAAAGGCGGAAATGATCCATAATTTACGCTATTTAAAACCCGTTTCCTCTTTCCGAAGCAAATTTGATTACGACAACCTTCTCTATATCGTGGCCGGTGAAGTAGTTTCACGGATTTCCGGAAAAAGTTATGACGATTATATCGCCGAAAACTTTTTTAAGCCCTTGCAAATGGACCGTTCCTTTCTTTCCATTCCAAAAATTAAATCGGATCCGAACAGAATTGACGGACACGCCCCAGTGAATGGCAAACTGGAATTGACGGGCGATACTTTTACGCAAATAGCCACCCCCGCGGGCGGAATTTTTGCATCCATAAACGATATGGCAACGTGGGTACAAGCCCAATTGAACGAAGGAAGGTATGGTGAAAATTTAAAGGATAGTCTGTTCAGCAAAAAAGTCCATACCGAAATGTGGACTCCCCAAACCATTTTGCGCAGCGGCAGGGGGCCTTATAACACCCATTTTTCGGCCTACGGATTGGGATGGTTTTTAAGCGATGTGAACGGCTATTTTCAAGTGACGCACACCGGTGGGTTGAATGGCATTGTCAGCCAGGTAACCCTACTTCCTGAAATGGATCTGGGCATTATCGTGTTGACGAACCAACAAAGTGGAGCGGCTTTTTCGGCCATTACCAATACTTTAAAAGATGGCTATTTCGGCATAGGGGACCAAGATCGGATTAAACAATATAATGAGCGACGACTGGCTGGGGAAAGGGAAGAGGACAGTTTGTTTAAGGCAGTGGAGCAAACCATCAATAACCAAATGAAAAGTGAAGCGCCCAAACCGGAATTGGCCAATTTCACCGGCACGTTTCGAGACCTTTGGTTTGGCAAGGTTTTTATCAAAAAGCAAGACGGACATCTTTTATTTGAAGCTGAAAAATCAAAGGACTTGGTGGGACAAATGGTTTTTTATAAAGGGACCACCTTTGTGGTGCGCTGGAATGACAGATCACTGAAAGCCGATGCCTTTGTGAATTTTAATCTGGATACGGAGGGAAAGGCAAAGGGTTTTTCAATGAGCCCCATTTCGCCGCTGACCGATTTTAGTTATGATTATCAGGATCTGGAATTTGTGAGGGAACAATAATCGGGAGTAGGTTATAACAGTTAAACAAACCTATATGAAAAACGTGAATCCCGACGTAACGGGACTCCTATGGCCACCCCGAAGTTTCGGGGGAAGAAAACGGCCTGACAAAGCTGAAAAATAGCCAAGAGAGACTACAAAATGTACAGTGCGCTTAGATGCCTTGGCAAAAACACAGAGAAACGATCCTAAATCAGGAAAAACACAACTCCTAAAAATCCATTCCAGACCAGACCATTCCCCATAGGGCTGACCGACAAACACCGGTTCAGTCAATCCCGAAGGGTCGGGACATTCATGTTGGGTCGTTCCGACCACACGAATGCTTAGTTATTGCCCACAGTATTTTTTCGGTTACCTTGGGTTCTTATTCAATAAATTCACAATGTTATAATAAAATCCGATTGCTACAATAACTTTGTTCAGTCCGTTGTCAAAATCTGCTTTATTTACTTCATTTTTCATCGCACCTGCAATTATTGATGGTGAAATATCCCCATATTTTGATTGGGAATTCAAAACGTCTATAATTCCTTTATTTTCTAAAACTTTATTTACGCATTCTAAATATAATCCATTAGAATTTAAAATATATAGTTCAAGTTTTTCTTCCTCTGGCTCTTCATATCCAGGTACTACAGCAAAGGGAATTTCTTCCTCATTTTCATCCTCAATAAATTTCGACCATATTTTTTTAAAGGTTCCTGTTTTTTCCATTTCATCAACCATTTGGATAGAATTACTGTTAAGGTAAAATTCCGCTGTAAAATTTCTTTCGGTTTGAATTGAACCTAAATTAGTCAAATAGTTAATGAAATTTTCATTGTTATCAGAACTTTCGTAATGTTCCGATAATTTTTTCTCAAATAGGGAAGTGGCTTTGTTTAGTAAATCCACGTCTTTGTCCGACAAACAATTTTTTAATTCATCAGCATAATTTGCATCAGTTTGAGATTGGCAAGAAAGCAAGTTTATTGTCAAAATCAGAAGTAAAATTTTCTTAATCATCGGTTTTTTCATATTGTGGGCAACGGTTAGTATATGAAAAGTAGGCGATTCCGAAGAATCAAACTTTCGGTTAAGCACGAACTTTGATACGAGCTAGAACCTTTGAATTTACTAATGGTTCGCCTATTTTTTATATACATTGTTAGCGCTTCGTTGTTTTTCCGCTTGATTGTTTTCATATTAATTTTTAAAAGAAAGTCCGTTTTCACTTAGGGCTTTTTTAAGTTTTGGAATTGTACTCGGTCCCATTCCGTGAAGATTAATGATTTCCTTTTCCGTCCATTTTGTTAAGTCCTTCAATGACTTGATGTTTTCTATTTCTAATGCTCGTCTTGCTGGCGCACCTAATAATGAAAGAAAACTGTTTTTCGGTTTGCGTTCTTCTTCGCAAATTGGACAGGTTGGACAGTCACTGCTTTTATAGAACTGATGCTCATTTATGCAAGTCTTTAATGTTCCTTTTGTCGTCATATTTCAATTTGCTGTTGTTTTTTCATTATTTATTGTCTTCAAACCACTTAACAATCGAAGGCATATTTCTTTCAAAACCGCCAGGTATAAAAAAGTTTAGTAAGCCTGATTTTTCATTTGTTCTATTTGCAAAATCGTGAATGGTTTTTGCCGGTATTCTCAAAAAAGTTCCTTTTTCCACATCTATCCACTTTTCTCCAACAAGTATGGAAGTTTTGCCTTCAAGTCCGTAAAACACTTCATCATTTTCTTCGTGTTGGTGAGCACCAGGTCCATCAGAGTTTGGTTCAAGCCACCATTCCGATATACTGTATTTTTCGTTTGTTTCGTTTTCATCCGCTTTAAAAACTGCGGTCATTGTTCCACAATTGTAGGTTCTTCCTTCTCCCGCTTGTAGAAGTATTATGTCTGTTTCGTCTTTTGGATGTTCCATATGGATCAATTATTACTGCCGTTTTATTTTTATGTGTCTGTCGTTCGCTGTTAACTTTGGTTTCGTTTGCCAATTTACTGTTTTACTGTCCAAAGTCGATTACTTCTTTTGGAAATTTGTCGCCAATTAAATTCAGTTTGATATTATGCTCAAAATATGCTTTCAGACCGTCTAGAACTGTAGTAAAACCGCCTGTGTTGTCTTTTATTACTTGAATCAAATCGTGTCCTGTTTCTTTAAAACCGTAATTTTTAATAACAACATACGTCATTTTTTCTGACAATGCGGTAAATTTATAATCAACTGTTGTAGCAGGGTCACCCCATTCTGTTGAAATGAGTTTGTTGGGGATAATTTTCTTTGTCAATACGTTGTCTGAAACGCCATACATTTCCCATTCCCACTTTACGATTTTTCCAACTTCTAATGGTCCGCTTGATTTTGTAAACCAAAAGTTGGTAGTAATTGCAGGGTCAATAAATGCTTGAAAAACTTGTGAAACAGGTTTTCTGATTAGCATTTGGACTTCTACTGTCGGTTTGTTGTTTGTCATTTTATTGTTTTTAAAATTTCAAGTTTCTGGTTCTGTTTATTTATTTCGCTTGTAATGAAGTTGTATCAAACCCGTATCAAATGTTTTGGCTTCGGTAAATTCAAGTATTTGTTCGGGTCTATTATCTTTGAATAATCTTGTTCCGTTACCAATCAAAACCGGTATTACCGAAATTATCAGCTCGTCTATTAAATCGCGTTTCAACAGTTCATTTATTACTTCTGCACCACCGTCACAATAAATATTTTTCCCTTTTTCAGATTTTAGTTGTTTGACTAACTCGGTTATATTTCCTGTGTAAAAAATCGTTCTACCTGCTTGCGGTCTTTCAGTTCTTGTTATAACATATACATCTCGTTGTCCGTTGTCGTAATGAGATAAGCCGATTTCTTGAAGCACATAATCATAGGTTTTTCTACCAACAATTAGCGTATCAATTGTGTCTGTGAATTTTGCGTAACCATAGTCTTCTCCTTCTTTTTCAACTAATTTTAAGAAGCTAAGGTCATTATTTGGTTTAGCAATGTAACCGTCTAAACTCATTGCTATGAAAAGTGATATTTTTCGCATTGGTTTTGTTTTTTAAAGTTTTTACAATATTACTTTGAGACCACAAGTGATACTTTGTAAAAATGCGACATTTTAAAGTAGCGATGGTGAGAGACCTGTAATTCGCTTGATTTCATTACTAAGATGGGAATGGTCATAAAACCCACATTCAAAAGAAATATCTAATAGGCTTAGGTTTTGATTTGATTTTTTGATTAAACTTAATGCATTCTGAAAACGAATAATGTTTGAATATTCTTTTGGTGACAGCCCAATGAACCTATTGAATTTTCGCTCTAATTGTCTTACCGTTGTGAAATGCCTTCTTGAAAGTTCGTAAATACTAATTTGTCCATTTGTTGAATGTATATCATTAATAACGGTTTGTAATTGATTGGCTTTGGTGATTATTCTTTCAGAATAAAAATGGTCAAAATAATTAAATGGATTTTCAATTATTTTATCAACATTAAACGAATTAGATTTTTCAAATTCAACTGTGTCGTTGGTTAGCTCATATTGTGGGGTATAGCTATAAAAATTCGCAAAAGTTGCAGGTTTTAGACACACACCTATTAGATGTGAATCGTTATCAATAAAGGTATCTTTGAATGAAGTCATTGCCCCAACAACATAGGTTTTCCCAAATTCCATTTTAGTAGAGCCGTTGTCAGTCAAACAAATATCCCCCAAATTCATTACAATACCAGCACAGCCATCTGGAAAAACCCGTTCCCATTGTCGTTCAACTTCGGTTCCTTTCAGTTCCCAATATAAATGAATATACGGTTCTAATTCTTTGAAAGGTTTTATTTTTTTGTACTTCATTAATTTCTGAGGTGTCGTTCGTTACTATGACCGCTAACGTTTTGGCGCTTGGCGCAGTGGCGGATTTCGGAGCACAAAACTGTCAATACACCACAAAAGTTGATGCGAGGTAGAATGTTCAATTAACCACTGAACCCGCCATTGAGCCAAACGCCAGTTGGCTGCTGTGCTTCTTTGTTTTGTCATTGCTCAGATGTCAATTTTCTTGTTTACCTTTTGGAGACAATTATCCACTTTTTCAAAATCTTCTTGATTGTCTGCAAGCACCATTAAAACGTCCTTAGCTTCAAGAATAGTTGCGCCACCAGGACGGATGAATTCTCCGTTTCGCTTAATCATAATTATAAATGCAGATTTAGGAAAGTTCAAATCAACAATTCTTTTGCCTACTGCGTGAAAGTCGGGCAAGATTTCAAATTCCTGCAATGATGATTTTGGCAGGTCTAAAACAAGTTGGTCTAATTCAGTGATTTTTTTAGCTTTTTCAGGTAGTGCGACCCTAAGCCACTTTGCTACAATTGATAATGTTGTTCCTTGTATGAGAACCGAAGTAACTGAAATAAAAAATACGATATTGAAAATCATATTGGCTTTGTCAATACCTGCCAAAAGCGGATAAGTTGCAAACACAATTGGAACAGCACCCCGTAAACCAACCCAAGAAATGTAAACTCGTCTTCTCAGTTTCATTTTGAAAAACACCAAACTGAGAAATACACTTACAGGACGAGCAACAATAATCAAAAACAAAGAAATGAGAAGTCCGATACCCATATAAGGGAACACTTGCGAAGGAAAAACAAGCAATCCCAATGTTAAGAACAGAACAATTTGCATCAACCAAGCCAAACCGTCATACATTTTAAGTATGGTTTTCTTGTGTATCAAGTCTTGGTTTCCCAAATAAACCGCACAAATGTAGATTGCAAGAAAACCATTACCACCAACAAAATCGGTTGCAGAAAATGTAATGAACATCAAAGCGATAACCAATACAGGATAAAGTCCTTCAAAGTCAAGTTTGATTTTGTTAATAATGAATTTGCTAAGTTTTCCAAAAGCAAAACCTGCAGTTCCGCCTAAAATCATTTGTTGAAGAAACAAAGGAACAATAGAAGCCAAACTTTGGTCTTGGTTGATTACCAAAGTCAAAAAAGCAATGGTTAGCACATACGCCATTGGATCGTTACTACCGCTTTCCAACTCTAATGTTGGTCTTAAATTGGTTTTTAATGCAAGATTTTTTGAGCGTAGAATTGAAAATACGGCTGCTGCATCAGTTGATGAAACGATTGAACCCAATAGCATACTTTCATAAATAGTAAAGTCGGTAACATACCACACAAATGTCCCAAGTGATAAAGCAGTTAATAAAACTCCTAAAGTTGATAATACAAGTCCTTCTCGAAGAATTGGTTTTACAGAAGTCCAATTGGTGTCAAGTCCGCCTGAAAATAAAATAAAATTTAGCGATACAATACCAATGAATTGAGCTATTTGAGGATTGTCAAACCCAATACCGCCAATGCCGTCAGACCCTGCCAACATTCCAATTGCCAAAAACAACAATAATGTCGGAACGCCAAATCTGTAAGAAGTCTTACCTACAATTACGCTGACAAAAAGTAATAAAGAGCCAACTAATAATATATTTTCAATCGTTAAATTCATTCTTGTTTATCTGTTTTTTCAGTCTGCACAAAGTTAACTTTTCTGTCTGGGTAAGTTATCAAATAGTCCTGTTGCTTTTTAGTCTTATCGATCCGAAAATTGTCCGTTTGCACGATGTCGTTTCGGAGTCTGTTAGCATTGCAGCCAACGGTTTGTATAAGATGTCGTAGCGACCTAAAATAGCACGAAATATTGAATTATTAATAAACTTTAAAAATAGAAGAGATGAAAAATTTAAGAAACAAATTAAGCTATGCTCTTTATACTTTGTTAGTTGCAGTGCTTTTGGTTGGGTGTGATATGAGTTCCACTCCACAAGATTTAGAGCCAATAATTAACGGAAGATTTAAAGATGCAAAGGCTGTATATTATCCAAGCACCGATTATAAAGTGTCTGCTATTGTAATTGACAAAAACGGTAATGTATGGTATTTAAGAATGAATAGTTCTGCTGAAATGAGGGATGAAAAACAGTTGTTTAATGTTTCCGAGCATTGCAACTAACGGTTTCGGGCTTTTCGTTGGTGGGCTTTTGAAACCGTATAATGTCTGCCAGCACCAACGTTTATTAATTGCTCAAAAGTTCATATTTGCACTGTCCGCCCACTAACGCAAAACCCGTGTTATAGGGCGTTTTTCTTTTTGTCAAATCGTTGTCAAGTTAGTTTGTAAATAAATTCTTCTATTTCTGTCTGCCGTGCACTTGCAAAACCTTTGTCTGAACCAATTTTTAAAAATCCGCATTTTTCTAAAACTTTTTGCGAACCAAAATTGTCAAACGCAACTCGTCCAAAAATTGGTCTGGTTGTTTCAATGTAAAGGAAGTGTTTTAGTGCTTTTGTCGCAATACCTTTGCCCCAATATTGTTTGTCAATCCAATATGTTAACTCATTATCTCCAAACATTACAAATTTGGCAATGCTTCCTACGATTTTGTTGTCAATTATAATTGTTTGGTTATTGACTGTTGGGTCGTTTAAGAGTTTTGTAAACTTTTCTAAATAAGCAAGTTTGTTGGTGTGGTCATTAGGCATAAAAGCAGCTAAGTATCCACCTTCTTTGTCAAGTTGAATTTCAAATAAAGTGTCCAAGTCTGCGATTTCTGTTGGTCTTAATATTATGTCAAGTTTGGTGTCTGTCATTTTAGTTATGCCTCGTTGAAATTATTGTCTGTTTTTGTGTCGTTCTAAAATGTCCTATAACGTTTTGCAGCTACCCGAAGGTGGCGATTTCGAAGCACTTCACTGTCAACCAAGCACAAACTTTGATAGAAGCACAAAGCTTGATTTAACCACTGAACCGCCACTTTTGGGTAGGTGCTGTTATCGGGTCGGCCTTCTTTCATTCAGTCGATGTTTTAGGTGTTAAAAGCAAGCAGATTTCCTTGATACCAATGTTTATTTCAATTAAAATCGTGAAGGTCTCAAAGTCCCAAAATCTACCTTTCCAAGTTCCGCTTTTGATTTCTTCAATTTCTTTCTCCAAGTTAAATTCACCTTTGTTATCAAGGTCATAACCGAAAAGTTTATATGCCTTATTTATTATTCCTTGATATTGTCTGTAAAAACTAAAATAGGAATAATTCTTTGTTTTTCGTCTGAGCAAAATATAGTCTTGGTTGTTTTCATTAATGCTCTCAATCTGATTGAAGTAGCCAAAATAACTGTGAAAGGGTTTAATGACTGTGGTGTTCCTATTGAATTTAATTGATTGGTAACTGTCAATTACTAAACCGTTTTTTATGTCGTTTATAAGTAAGTCAAAAAGCATTTTAGAGCTACTTTCTATTGAATTTGTCAACAAATAGAAAAGCGGAATGAATTCATCAATGTGATAAACCTTAGTCTCTATTTCCAAAAGTTTGTATAATGCTTTTGTTTTTTTTAGAAATCCTTGGTCATCTGAAACTACATAATCACAAAAAGCACCATAGTAACTGTGATATCCATCGTTCAGAACTGAGCCGAATTTTACTTTCTTAGAAGGCTCTTTGCTAATTCCTAATAGGTCAAGGGTGAAATATGCATTTGTATAAAAATCATAATCTGTTATTTCTTTGTCGCCATTCGGATTTAGATTGCTGTTAACATATTCAATAAAGGTTTTTTGCAAAACCGAATTTTTTAGGTTGTCATTAAAATCTATTTCATTAATATCGATTGTAAACTTTCCGTTATTAATGTGTTTGTCAACCACATTTCGCAACCCCTTGTAAACCGATTTATCATCTTCCATTGATTTCACCATTCCCATAAAATGCTCTGTCCATTCTAAAAGCGTCATTGGGCCTAAACCAACAGGCAGGATTTTGTTTAAAGGATTTTTTATTTCATCTGGTATATCTTGAATTTGAGAAAATCCGAAATCTATTTTTTGATTTGTAAATATGTCTTTAGCGAGTTTAATCTGTTCTTTTTGTTCTGGTGTTGCAAATTCTAAGTCTAAATCGTCAAACATTGTTGCAAATGATATTTCTGTATCATCTTCAATATCATTAAATGCTTCATTTGGTTTGGCTAAATAGCAAGATGTTCTTTTCTCTGTGGCGTGGTATGAAAGATAGTTGTCATCTACAATCGTTTCAAGGAAGTCTAATTCTCTAAACTTAATTTCTGATTTATCATTTTTCAGGTCAAGCAAATGCCCGTGAGAATAACAGAAAATAAAATGGTCTTTGTTTTTTAAAAGGTCATTATAAAGCTTTTGATACACAGGTTTGTCACCTTTAAATAGGTAGCTAAATATCTGCTTGTCAAAATATATTCTCTCCATTCGGTTTACTTGGTTGTGTCGTCCTTTAGGCTGCCCGATAACGTTTATGTATATGAGCTGTGGCGTATTTAGGCACGAACCTCTACAGATAAAAACTGGCTTTGGAAAATCCGCAGGATTTTCTAAGTGCGGACAAACCAAGCCATAGCTTATATATAGTGTTGAACTAAACCTAAAGGTAGCTTCACGAGACAGTTACATCACGATTCACTACCTTTAAAGTATTGTCAAATACTAATATTTAAAGTTATGAAAAAAAAGAAAGACCCTCATTGAAAGGGCCATTATTTCCGTTCCAGAGTTTACAACCCTCTACACCAAACTTAAGCGTTCGGTCGAACTCTCCGGCAAAAGCCAGAGTACGCTTACCAACTATGCCCGCTGCCTGGCGCACATCGCACTCCATTTTAACTGTAGTCCACTTGATCTCGATCAGGAGCAAATACTGGACTACCTCCACGTTTTAAAGTCACAACGCAAGACCCCATCGGACAGCCTGCCTGCCGGCAGGCAGGTTTTTTCAAACACACCGTTTATGGACTACGCTATGCCTACCGTGTCTTTGGGATGAAAGAAATGCGGGTCGTACTTCCTTCCATTGAACGCCCCAAGAAACTGCCCGTGGTATTAAATCAAAACGAGATAAGGCAGCTGCTGGGGACCCCCAAGTTGCTTAAGCACCGATTGGTGCTGGCGATGCTCTATGGCTGTGGACTCCGCAATTTTGAGCTCCGCAACCTACAGCGCAAGGACCTGGATTTTGACAGGAAGATGCTGCACGTGCGCCAGGGCAAAGGGCGCAAGGATCGCTATGTTCCCCTGTCCGAGATGCAGATCCGTGGTTTAAAGAAGTATTTCCTGGCAGAAAACCCCGTCACCTGGTGTTTTACCGGCTACGATAAATCAGGCAGTCCTGCACAGTTTTCCTCACAAGCAGTACAATGGATTGTCCGTGAGGCCCGCAAGCGCAGCGGGATCCAAAAGGAGATTACCGCCCATATCCTACGCCATAGCTATGCCACCCATCTTTTGGAAATGGGCCTGGACATTATGAGCGTGAGGGATCTCCTGGGACATGCGGATATCCAGACTACCCTTATCTACCTCCATGTGGCACAATCGGGCAGGCAAAGGCCGTTCAGTCCGCTGGACAGGCTTTATGGCCAATAGGGATGTCCTATCCCGATTATGAAGTAGCGCAGGTATTGGAGCGCAACTGGGAACACCTTGCCGCTTATTGTGCCAACAGTTGGCAATTGCGTACCCTGCATGCCCTGCGCAAGTGCCGTACCTCGGCCCTTGGCGGCCACATTGACCGTTGCGACAATCCAGGGTGCCAAAAGCTCCATCTTAGCTACAACAGTTGCCGTAACCGCCATTGTCCCAAGTGCCAGGGACACAAAAAAGAGGAATGGATCCAGGCAAGAGAGGCAGATTTATTAAAGGTTTCTTACTTCCACGTGGTCTTTACCCTGCCCTGTGGGCTGAACCAATTATGTCTGTACGAGCCCAAATTGGTGTACGGCCTTTTGTTCAAAACGGCCTAGAGCATCATCAGGGACTTTGGCGCCAACCCCAAATTCTTGGGTGCCAGGATGGGAATGATCGCCATTTTGCACACCTGGGGCCAGAACCTATCGTTGCATCCCCACTTGCACTGCATTGTTCCCGGGGGCGGTATTGCCAGATCCGGCAAATGGAAACCTGCCAAGAACAAGGGAAAATACCTCTTCCCCGTAGAGGCTATGGGCAAGGTCTTTAGGGCCCGTTTTGTGGCTGGGCTGCGCAAAGAGTTGGGAACACAGCAACCCCCGTCTTTTTACGAAGGCCTGTTCAGGCACAATTGGGTAGTGTATTGCAAGCGCCCATTCTTCGGGCCCCCGCAGGTAGTGGAGTACCTGGGCCGCTATACCCATAAGATCGCGATAAGCAACCATCGCATAAAAAGCCTGGAAGAGGGGAACGTACGGTTTATGGCCAAGGACTATCGCCACGGGGGTAAAAAGTCCATATTAAGGTTATCTGATGCCGAGTTTATAAGGCGTTTTTCGCTACATATCCTGCCCAAAGGGTTTAACCGTATCAGGCACTATGGTATCCTGGGCAGCTATTATAAAAGAACAATAATCCCAGAACTCCAGAAAGATCTTGGCAGGCCAGAACTTGCAGAAACAGTGCCTTTATTATACCGTAAGTGCCCCACTTGTAAAAAAGGAAACCTTGTTGCCATTGCGGCCTTCACTGCCCGTGGCCCGCCGTACCACTGGCAAGAGCAGATCAAAAAACAGTTAAACAGACCTATATGAAAAACGTAGATCCCGGCGTAAGGGGACTTCTATGGCCAAAACTGAAGAAAAGGGCCTGACAAAGCTGAAAAATAGCCAAGAGAGACTACAAAATGTACAGTGCGCTTAGATGCTTTGGCAAAAACACAGAGCAACGATCCTAAATCAGGAAAAACACAACTCCTAAAAATCCATTCCAGACCAGACCATTCCCCATAGGGCCGACCGACAAACACCGGTTCAGTCAACACTGCATTCATGTTGGGTCGTTCCGACCACACGAATGCTTAGTTATTGGCAACAGTTTTTTTCATTTTTTGGTCAAATTGTTTATCGTCTTTATAAAATCTCACAACAAAATGAGATTTGGTCTCATCAATCAATTTAATACTATCAAGAGAATTTATGGAAGTTAGCTCAAATTCTCCATTGCCAAGATGTACAAATCTTTGAGATACTTCTTTTTCAAAAATTCCGTTTATTTCTACTATGCTTGTAGTCGGCAGTGTGATTGGTGTGGCTCCACTTCTAATAGAATATTTATCAGTCAGTCTAATATGTTCAGATGTTGAGATATTTCCAGATTCAAAGATTTGTGAACATTGTACGAAAAGGAAAATTGTAAACGTCGAGAAAAAAACAAATCGGTGTTTTTTTAATGGTTTTCTCAAAGCGTATCCAAAAATTGCAATCAGAGTTATCCAGTATATAGTTCTTTCAATCCAAAATCCGCGAAAATTTTGTCTCGTATAATGTTGGAAGATAAGATTTATGGAAGATAAAATTAGTCCGATGACAATTATAGTTAATAATATTTTACTCGTTTTGTTCACTCGGAATTCGTGTGTTTAAATTGTTGCCAACGTTCCGCGGCTATGAGCAGTAGCGGATTTTGAAACCGAACTTTTCAGCTTACCACAGACGATAAATATATGCAAAAACTTTCGATTTAGCATTTAGCCGCTATTGCTCATAGCCGTTGTTACCACACGTACTTCCTTCATTTCGTTGTTTTGGTGTCGGCAAAACCATACTCTTTTGCAATTTTTGGCGGTGCGTTGGCTGGTGCGAATTGCAAATGGGTATGGTTTTTAGTGTAGACAATTGTCCGTTGTATTATTGTCAACATAGTTTCATTTTTGTACAATGGATATAAAGCAAAAATTTGGTCAAAAAGTCAAAAAGTTACGACTGAAAAAAGGTCTTTCTCAAGAGGAATTTGCATTTAAAGCCGATTTGGATAGAACCTATATTTCAAGTATTGAAAAAGGAAATAGGAATGTTTCTATTACCGTAATTGAAAAAATATCAAATGCTCTTGAAGTTGACATTAAGGAATTATTTGGTGACTAAATTTTGCAAATACTTAAAGGATACGTTTAAAATGGAAGAAAAAAAGCATCAAAGAAGTTGGCATCCAAGCTTCAAAAAATATACTGAATTCATTGTCAATCATAATAGTTATGAAGACTTATTTTACGAGAGAGGGAAGGATGGAAATGTAAAATGGGTAGTAACCGGCAAATCCGAAAAAGGTCAAAAAAGAAGGGCTTGGTGGGATGAGCAATGTAAAAAGCACGGAATAAAAATCGAAGCAGGTTGCTATGCAAAAATTGCTTTATTGGTTCATCCAACAAAATTGCATACTTGTCAGATTTGTGGTAAAGAACTAAGTGTTGAATACATCTATCCCAATAGTAGGACTTTATTGGCAATCAACAAGCATTTCAATATTGCTTTTGACCCTTTCACAAGAGATATATTTGAAATAATCGAAGAGATAGCGCAAGATTCCGTAGCAATAGACAAACTAAAGAAAATCTTCAAAATTGACGAAGATTTGAAGTTGAACAAGATTTCCCTCAAAAAGTATATCAAGGAACACATTGTTGAAAGTTCTGCAAAAGGATTGCTTTCTCCTGGAGTAATGAGCAATTCCCCTGATAGATTTGACGGGTATCATTCGGATGGAAACTGTTGCAGAAGCAAAAGCGATAAGGGAAGGCACAAATCCAATCTTCAACGCTATGGGCAAGATAGAAGAGTTTATGAAAACTGGGCGGATGGGGATTGGAAAATGGCGGATAGGTTGATGTCTGAATTTAGAAAACACGGAATGAGCGCAGACCATATAGGCCCAATTTCGCTGGGGTTTTGTCATAGACCTAAATTCCATCCTTTGACAAAGGCGGAAAATTCCGCTAAAAATAACAGAATGAGTTTATCAGATGTAAAAGTATTGCTTGAAGATGAAAAGAAAGAACAAATTGTGTCGTGGCATTCCAAGTTTATTTGGGATGAGCTAAAGTCTAAAATTCAAACAGATAAAGATGCTGTCAGATTGAGTGATTTGATGCGAAAAAATTTACATTATGTTTTGACGATTTTCTCTATGGTTGATGAAGCAGGACATAGAACATTTTTAGAGGAATTTTTAAATCCTCAATATTCTTTTTTCGATTATTCGTTTGAAGGTTTCAATCCCAAAACTGGAAAATACAAAAAAGCCATTCCCAAAAAATTAACGGGCAAAAATCAACAGAATAATATTCAACGCTATAAGCGGATTGCCTTTGAAAAACTAGAAGAGTATAAGAATGTCAATAACCGCAAAGTAAACAAATGGAAAAGCAAGGAAGTTGATTTGAGTCTAAAAAAGGTTTTAAAAAAATTGGCTGAGAATGATTACGAAAATGCAAAATTGGAACTTGACAACACCCTGATGATGTTAGCTGAAATCGCCAACAAGAACTGGTGATTTTTCCAAACATCCATCATAAAAAGTTTTAAAGTCAATTTCGCCCATCATCAATGATTCGTAAGGGGATGTCGATTTATAATTACTTTGGACTTCGAATTCTCCTGAGTCCGTTTCAAGAGGTGGCAATCCATAAATAGCATCTTGAACCGTTATAGGATTGGGCAAATCATCATTTTTTACTGAAAATAATGGTTTAGGTGCGCCAATATTTATTTTTTTTACGGTGCCAACTATAAAAACCCGTTTTCTTTTTTGCGGAACTCCAAATTCCTCCGCATTAAGTCTGAAAGGTTTGTTTACGTTGTAACCAATATTTTCAAATGCTTCAACAATTTCTTTGATGGCTTCTCCTTTTCTCATTGTCAAAATCCCTGGTACATTTTCCATTATAAAAGCTTCGGGTTTTATTGAGTTGACTACTTCCACAAAATCTTTGAATAGTTGATTTCTTGAATCATCGGGGTTTCTCCAACCTGCATAAGAAAATCCTTGACAGGGTGGTCCCCCAATCACAATTCCTACTTTGTTGTGGCTTTTTGCAAGGTTAATGATGGCATCTTTTATTTTCTGCTCGGTAATGCTCCCTAAAAGTAAATTGTCTTTTTGAGAATGTGGTAAATGATTTTTGATGTAGGTTTCAAAGTAATTTTTCTCTATTTCGTTTGCACTTAGAAGGCTAAAATCTTCCATCAAAAAGCCTTCGGACATTCCACCTGCACCTGAAAATAAATCTATGAATGTTTTGTTTTCAAGATGTGGCTTTATAGTTTCCGCAACGGCTCTTGCCAACAATGGCGGAACAGCGTTCCCAATTTGCTTATATTGTGATGATTTGCTTCCGTAAAAAACAAAAGCGTCTTTGAACGATTGAAGTCTTGCGCCTTCTCTTATTGAAATCATTCTTTGTTGTTCGGGGTGTAAATTACTGCTATTTCCCAATCTATTGAAATAGGTAGTGATTGTAAATGCGGGACGGTCATATTTCAGTCTGCCATAGTAAGTAGTTCTTCCTCCCGATTTTCTAATTTGCTCCAATCTTTTCGATGGTATATGAACTGGGATATTTTGCCAATTGCCTCCTGCTGGGATATGTTTTGCCATTTCCCACTCCAAATCACTAAGCCTTGGGGAAATATGATTATAAAGTAATTTCATCTACGAGTTGTTCTTCTTGTTTTTCAGTAATTGCAGTACCCAAAATATATTCTGTTTCTTGGTTGTTCAAGCCATATAGTTGGCAAATCAAAATGTTGTTTGTTTTGGGGTCTCGCCCAAATTGGTTCAAATTGATATTATCCAAATCGACTATTGGCAATTCGTTCAATTCATAATTATTGATGTGGTTATTACTGCTCGTAACCTTAAATCGCCAATTCAATAACTCACTGTTCAAAAGGAAATACAATTTTTGTAAATCATCAAAACCTCTCAAAGAATTAATATAGTTACAAGAATTTGCAAGAATATCGTTCTCTTCGGAGAATGTAAACTTCATCCTTTTCTTTAGGTCGATGTTTGATATTTGCTGACAAATCAACCGTTTTGAATTAAAATCCTTTTCTTTGAATTCTACGGATTTTTTGTTGATGAATTTGTCAATATTAACATATTCATTATTCTTGTCAACGACCCCTTTTTCGGTTATCATATTTCCCCTGACCAATCTATACTCTGTGGGTTTATCGTTTATGATGCAGTCTTTATATTGCGTCAAGTCCAATTCACCTCTTTTATTTCGTAAAAAAGAATGGCTTTTTATTTTGGGATGTTTTGCTAACTTTTCCAAAATATCCCATCCAATTTTGTCAATAAGTGGGATTTCTTGATTTACACCAAAAACAGATTTGATTGTTTCATACCCAACACTAAATTTATTGTTACCAAATTCAATTTCAATCTGTTCGCTAATTCCGTCTTTTTGCAAATAAAATATGACTGTGGATTGAGCCACATTTTCAAATAAGTTCGATGCTTCTGAATAATATCTAATGAAATGGAGTTTGTTTTTTGCCAATAAATGCTTCCTTAATTTTGTTGAAGTCAAATCCGCAAAAATAGATGCAGGGCAAATAATCCCAATTTGACCATTGGCTTTGACCATTTTTAAAATCATCTCAATTGAAATCTGGTAATAATTCAACATTCCTTCTATGGAATATTGGTAGAAACCCGAAGTTTTGAAAAAGCTGATTTCGCTTTTCACTTTGCTTTGAAGGGCATCGAAATATCCATTTAAAAGTGCGCTGTTCTTTTTATTTACTTTTAGAAGGTAATAGGGTGGATTTGAAAAAACTGCGTCAAAACCACCTTTGTCAAAAATCGGTTTAAAATCATTTGACAAATCAAAACTGTTATCAAATTCCGCTATCAATGAAATATTCGGAATAAGCGCATTTCTATGAAGGATATTCTTTGAAAGAGCGTGAATAATTTCTTTGTCAATTTTGTCAAATAATGAAATGATTTTGCACCTTAAAACCGTCAAGGCTACATCGTCAATATCAACCGCATAAAGATGTTTACATACAATGTCTTTTATTGACAAAGAATATTTTTCTTTCAAAATACCAATTGCTTCAAAATAGAACCTGCCTGTTCCACAGGCAAAATCCAAACATTTTATTTCTTCTGTTTTTGTGTTTTTAAGCGTGTTCCCAATAGTTGTCGATATAATTTCGTTCGTTATCTTTTGAAGAGTATAAACCGCCCCAAATTCTTTTAAATAATGTTTGGATTTGGTTCTTCTTAACCGTCCTGCATTTATTGAAAATTGAGAATTGAGAAATGTGATATGTAATTCTTCAATGATTTGGGGGATTTCCATTATTGGAATTAATCTAAAAGCTTCGCTTATATCTTTTCCATAATCAATAAGGTTTGAGAATAAGGATAGGTTTTCAGGGAACCTATTTTTTATATAGTGTGAGTTTAAACCGTTTATCAGTTTCTTGTGTGCAATGAATGCAATGTTTTCATCGGAAGTCAGTAATAAATTTGCATTGATTTCTTGAAGTTCTTCTTCTGAAATGGGTCTGATGTCTTGTAAGGACTTCCATTTATTTTGGATAGCTTGAGCAATCAAATGTTCTTCTAAATCAAGCAATATATTAAGTGATTTATTCATTTTGTGTTGATTTTATGGAACGTTTGTACTCAATTTTTGCTTCTGCTGCTTTCAATATTTCAGCGTAGTTGTTTTCTTCTTCGATTTCATATGAAACAATGTCGCTATAATAATTTACCAAAAGCTCTTTTTTGTCCACTTTGAAAATATGGGATAAATCTTCAATCATTTTCAAGTTGGCTTTCCGCTCGTTTCTTTCAATTTTGCTTAATGTGGATTGGTCAATATCCAATAACGAAGCTAATTTCCGCAACGGCATTTCGGCATCCTCCCGTAGTTTCCTGATTTGATTTCCCAAACTATTTATTGTTTCCATAGAAAAACAATGTCTTGACATATTTTGTCCAAATGTAAGGTAAGTTTTTTAGACTTGCAAATTTAGCGGTGGAAAAAATGGCTCTTTTGGTTTTTTAAGCGGTGGATTTTTGGCGGTGGGAAAAACCAAATGTGCCATTTGTGCGGCTGGCTTTAGTATGTGTGGTAACGTTTATGTATATGAGCTGTGGCGTGTGTCGGCACAAACCTTTCCAAATAAAAACTGGCTTTGGAAAATCCGCAGGATTTTCCAAGTAAGGACTGACCAAGCCATAGCTTATATACGGTGTTGTGGTGCGTTTTTTCTATCCGCTTTTTGTTATTTTCACGTCAGAGTAAATTCCTCCGAAGTGTTGTTTAAAAGACCAAATTAATCAATTCCGCTCAATTTTTATTACGGTTTTCCACATTTCATTTCGGCACAATGTTTTATTTCAGATTTGATTTCCTCGATAAACACAAAGTTTTGGACTTGCACTTAATATCCCAAAAAAAATCCGATTCCGTTGCGCTTTTTTTTCCGTCAGATTTGATTCCGTCGAGAAACACAGGTTTTTCGGTTTTGCACTTAAGAATCCAAAATAAAATTTCGATTCAGTTTCGCCAGATTTTTTCCGTCAGAGTTAATTTCGGCGCAATTATTTTTACGTTTCCAATGCGTTTTGCTTGTCAGAAATTCGCTTAAAATCCAAAAAATTTTCGGCTTTGCTTTTACACGGCAAAAAATCAGTTTCTTTTCGGTTTAGGATTCGTTTTCAATTTCTCCGCAAACTTTTTCGGCATTCCATTTCTCCGAATTTTCAGGCTTTCTCGATTTTTCTTAAATGCACCACAACGTTTATGTGTAAGGAACGTTGCGTGTTTGAGTGCGAGGATTTTCCGAAGGAAAATCAGATGCTAGCAAACAAAGCAACGACCAAACGGCTTAACTAAAATAAGCAATGTTTTTTACACGGTGTTGTGGTACGTTATTTTTATTCCGCTTTGGTTTTGTCAATATTTTTTAATTCTGTCAGCGTTTTTTTATTTATTATTCCACGTTGTGCTATATAAGTTTTAGTTCGGTCAGTTTTATTTACCAGAACAATTATTGGGTCGTCCACATTTAAAATCAAATCAGAGTTTTTTTCAATTCCGTAAAGTTTTGTGTCAGATTCATTTCCGTATGCGTAATGATATGTCCGTTTGAATTTTTCAGAGTATGAAAATCCATTCTCTATTTCAGTTATTATTCCTTGCGTTTGAGTGAAGTCAGATTCATTAAAATTAGTTTTAGAATCAGAATTTCCTTTTCCACAAGAACTTAAAATTAAGATTATCAAAATCAAAATTCTATTCATTTACGGTCTGTTTTTAATGTACCACAACGTCTCCGGCTATGAGTAGTGCGGGCGCAAACACGCACTTCCCTTTCGGTTGGGCACAGAGCCAAAACAAGGTTTTGGCGGTCATTGCAAATTAGCAATTTCTTCTCGATTAAGCACCTAATTCCGCATTACTTATAGCCGTTGTTAGCATACGTTTTTTATTACGCTTTCTATTCGTTTTATGTCTTCCAGATTCGCTAATTTCTGATTTTTCACAAATATGTTATTGTCCATAAATTCAATTTCTAATCCTTTACTTCCTTCGAATTTCTTTAAAATTTGGAATATTTTAATAGAATGAGAAGATTTCTTAAATGTGAAGGATTCATAATTTTTTAGTTTCAAATCATCGTCGCTTTTAATCAAATCAAAAATTTTTTCTACACTCGATTTTTCTCGCAAATAATAATGACCTAAATCTAAATCTAATTTAAGCCAAAACATAACCTGTGATTCGTGATAGGTAGTATCAAAATAACCTGGTTCTTTGTCTAAAATTTTTACAGCTGGCAAAAAAACAAACCCGTCTGCAAATTCGAATCGAAAACAGTCGCTATAACTCCAGGCATCGTATTTTGAGAGTGTTTTAGTTTTTTCGAGTATTTGAAGTTCTTGTTCGGATAATTTTTGTTTTCTGTACTCAGTTTTTTCCTTAAGATAATTAACTGCTCTTTCTGCATCTTTCTGTTCTTCTGTGTACAATTTGTTAATATCAGATTCGGACATTGTTTTGAATTCATTGTCGTGGGCTATCCAATGTCCCGATTCGGCTTGTTCTAATGTTATTTTTGCACCAGTTTCAGGGTCAATTATATATTCATCCGCTAAACTTTCCTTCAATTTTCTTTCATATTCTTGGTCTGCTTTTGAGCCTTTAAAAAAGAAATTGTAGAATTTTGACAGAGCATATATTGCAAACAGACTTATAACTATGTAAAATATTATTTCGCCAAATTCCATTTAGTTATCGGTGGTGTTTTTCTTAAATGTATGCTAACGGTCTCGGCTATGAGTAGTTGCGTGGTTTAGCACTTAACTTTGCAAGTACACACCAAACTGAAAATCCGCAAGGATTTTCAGAAGTAGGCGAGAACAAGCAATTACTTATAGCCATTGTTGTGTGTTCGGCTTTTTAATTCGCTTTTATTTTTGAATAAATATCTAAACTTATAAAATTCCCGTTTTTAATTTCACAGTCTTTCATTGTTCCTTCGTGTTTGAAATCAAGTTTAGCCATTGCTTTTTTACAGTTTGTGTTGTCTGACTCAACAAAGCCTTCAATTCTATGTAATCCTAATTCATTAAACCCGTAGTTACATATTAGTGGCATTGCTTCGGTCATAATTCCTTTTCCCCAAAAGTCAGTGAGTAACCAAAATCCGATTTCTGCTTTTTTGTGCTCTTGGCTTAAATCATTTAGTCCACCTGCACCGTAAAAAGTTTTATTATCTTCCGAACATACCGCAAACCACATGCCAGTCCCTTCTTTCTCGAGGTTAGCAAACCAATTCATTTGTTCTTTTGTTGCTTCCAAACTGTTAAAACTAACTCCATAATGTTTAATAATATCAGGATGAGAAAGTCCTTTAAATACTGATTTAATATCACTCTCAATAAATGGTCTTAATAAAAGTCTTTTACTTTGTATCCTTGGTCTTTTAGTCATATTCATTTTCGTCAAATTCAATTTTTTGGTGTTTCATTTCAGCTGACACACAACGTTGGGTGTATGAGCAGTGGCGTGGTTCGTGACGGACAATTGCAAACAGGTACTTGCCATTGGAAATTCCGCAGGAATTTCCAAGTAGGCGAGAACAAGCCATTGCTTATACACATTGTTGTAGCACGTTTTTTTTATTCAATATTAAATTTCTCATTTATAAACATTATTCTTTTTACATACGCTGTCGAATCTCCAGTTTTTTTGGTTTTATCCAATGCTATAAATTCAACAAGCCCTTCAATTTCATTATGTTTTTTGTCAAATATTTTTCTTGTGAAGGTATAGTCTTTATCAGCGTCAAAAGCAAGTGTAATCATTGATGTGTCTTCTGGAACAATGAAATATAAGTCCGATTTCACAACCTCATAACCTGGATAATAAAATTCAAAATCAACTCTTAATGAATCATCTACATTCCATTTTTGCTTATAAAATTTAGTTTTATAGAAGTGACTTTTTTCAATGATTGAATCTCCATTTTGGTCAAAAAATGTTGCAGTGTTAAGATAGGTAGAATCTGGTCGGATTTTGAATGCGCTGAAGTCAACGGTTTCATTTTTGTCATCAAGGCCAATGAAAAAAGGATTAGGAACAATATAATTCCGTTTACAAATTAGTTCATTGTTCTCGTAAAATGAATGTTCTCCAATAGCCATCTTATTGATAAAGGTTCCTTTTCGTAAAGTGTCTTTCTTTTCGTTAAATTTTACTTTAAATTTTCTGCTATATTTTTTTCCGTAAATGGTTGTGTCAGAAAGTGGGCGATATATTATTTCATAATTACCGTTGTCAAATGTCGATTCCACTCGGAATGATTTTTCATTACAGCTTGTCAAAAATAAAAGTGCAATAATTATGAAAAGTATTCTGTTCATTGATTTGGTCAAATGTGCTACAACGTTTAGTATAACCGAAGTTACGGGATTAAATTTAATGTTTTTCGGATAAGCACCGACGGTAGCAATTACGCGTGGATTCGGACGCAGTCGAATCCGCCGTAATTGCGGTTATACATTGTTGCCATTAGTTTTTATTCATTTGTGCTTTTTACTGGAACCAAAAATTTATGCGTAAAATTTTCTCCATTTTCTACGCTCTCGGTCACGTCAATTTCTAAATTCCCATTTACGAGTGTTTCCTCAATCGGCGTAATGGTAAAACGAAATTTATCACGGTCCTTTCTATTAACCATAATTCCAGGTCCGCTTATCATAAATCTTTGGTCATTAATATTTTCTGTTGGGAAATCCGCCCTAGTCGGTTTTCCAACTTCCAAGAATTTTACTCCGTTCTCTAAAATCAGCTCAACTTTTTTGTTTCCTTTTGAGTAAACAAAGTCTGAAACAGTTTCGCTGTCAGCGTCCATTTTCAATTCTGTTTGAGTTTCGATTTCGGTGTCAACTTTTTTATCAGTTTTGTTACCGCAACTCGATAAAATCAGCGTGAAGATTCCGCAAAATATTAATTTCAGAGTTCTATTTTTCATTCAATCTCAATTTTTTAAATTAATGGCAACGTTTAGTATAAGCGCAGTAAGGGGGAAATTGGCACTTACTTTTCGATTTTACTAAAACTATGCTGAAAGATAGGAATTTTCGGTTTAAAAACTGTACCCTTATTGCGTTTATACATTGTTACCCACAGGCTTTCCTGCGTCCTGCTTGCGTTCTCTTGTATAATGATGCGAAGGATTTGTGCGGTGGGAAGACATACTCTTTTGCAATTTTGGGTGGCGTGATGGCTTGAGCGAATTGCAAATGTGTATGGCTTTTAGCGTTGGCTATTTTGTGAACCGAATTTGCAAATTTAGATTGAAAAATAATTGTCCATTTTCCTCATAAATTTCTCCAAATCCGTGTCGAGAAGAACTGGCAGTATCCAGCTTTGTGTTATTTAGCAAATAATCCTCAAACTCATTTCTATTGTAAATATGATAGCAAAGAACTTCTCCATTGTCCTTTACAATTAAATAACCTCCTGTTGCGTCATATTTACCCGTCCATACTTGCGATGGCATCATTCCAAGAGCAACGTCGGTTAGAAAGCGTTTGATTTTGTATTCATAAAATTTATGTTCATTTTCGACGTCGAAATCCAATGGATTTTTTTCTGCCGTAGAATTGACCAAATCGGTCAGATGCGAAAATCCACTTGAATAAAAATCAAAAACAATTTGCGATAAAATTTCTGGAAGCAGACTGTCAATTAAAATAAGATTATTTGAAAATATTTGTCTTTCCGTTTTGACAAATTCAAATGTTCCACCTTTATTTTGAACTTGAACGATTCTATCCATTATTTTACTTCTTGACGCAATTGAATTAATTTGTTCAATTTCGTTTTCACTCAAGTTTGCTCCAACGATTTTATAAATAAAATTTGTCGTTTTACCTGCATTTAAAAGAGTAGAAGGGCTTCCAAGCTGGGATTTTATGCTAAACCCTAATGTTGGTTGTTGATTCGTTCTTTGGTCGTGAACAACAATTGTAATATCCGTTTTAGCGGACGAACTTGCTTTTAGGGAAATACAATTTGTGGATTGCATAAATTCTTCAATTTCTGGAACGGAAAATGTTCTTTCTCGGTTTTCCTTAATCGCTTTTAAAAGGAATAATGCTTTGGTTTTAAATTCGTCAATTGGAATTTTTAAGACTTGTTCGTTACCAGAAATTAAAATTATCTCGTCTTGGATAGAATACTCAAAATCTCCATTGTTTTCAGAACGAAGTATTTTGATGATTGGATAAACTAAACCTTCTAATTTTTCAATGTCTTTATCTCCGAGAAATAATTGCTTATCGCCTAATAGTTTGAACAAAGCATAGATTTCGCTCCATTCCCCTTTGTTACCTGTAATCATTTAAAGTTTAGTTTTTCTATAATTTTTTCTGCTGTGGCTTGAATAGCGGGAACAGCAACTGAGTTTCCGAATTGTTTATATGCTTGGGCGTCTGAAACCACAATTTTGAAGTCATCTGGAAAGCCTTGAAGTCTCGCCCATTCTCGTGGTGTCATTTTTCGTATTCCTTCTCGGTTTACTTTTCCCGAAATATTTGTAATTGGTTTGAAATTGGTCAGCCTATCGTCAAAAACCAAATTCCGTTCTCTGCCCATTCCACCACAAACCACAGCGTTTGCGGTTCCGTCATTTGGAATTATTTCGTAACCAAATCCATTTCCTTTACTTTCGTGTCTTGCCCTGTGGTTTTTTAAAGTTTGAAAATAAGTAGTAGATAAGTAATATTTTACAGAAACTTCTTCTTGTTCTAAAATGTCATCTAAAATGGCATCTTTATTTGTTGGTTCTGGATATTGAAAATCATCTATTCCCAAGTCTTTTCTAAAACCAACTATAAAAATCCGTTCTCGATTTTGAGGAACGCCAAATTCTTTTGCGTTTAAAATTTGAGGTTCTGGAACATAATAATTTAAATCTTCTCGAAGCACGTTTAAGATGGTTGCTAAAGTTTTTCCTTTGTCGTGGTTTCTCAAACCTTTGACATTTTCAAGAAAAATAGCTTTGGGTTGGTTCTTTTTTATAATTTCGGCAACGTCAAAAAAAAGTGTTCCTCTGGTATCTTCAAAACCGCCTCGTCTTCCGGCAATAGAAAAAGCTTGACACGGGAATCCTGCACACAAAACGTCAAAGTTGTCAGGAATATAATTTTTCGTTTCGGGTTTGGTTATGTCGCCAAATGGTATTTCTCCGAAGTTGGCCTTATAGGTTTGTTTTGAATATTTGTCCCATTCGCTGGTAAAAACACATTTACCTTCAAGATTTTGAAGTGCCAATCGAAATCCGCCTATTCCTGCAAAAAGGTCAATAAATTTGAACTTTGGTTTTTCTGGTGCTGGAAATGGAACAGATTTTTTGAAATCGAATATTAAATACTGTAAAGCCTCCTCTGCGACTTGTTGTGTGATTTGTTCGTTTGGATATTCCTTTTTTAGAATCTTCTTTACAAAAGATAACGCACCTTTTTTATAAAACTGTGAAACTCCATTTTTATGATTGTGTAAATAGTGTGTGAAAGAAGCGGATTTCGAATCCTCTGGTTCAATTATTTTTATTTCAAATAACTGTCCATCAATGTTTTCTATATTTATTCTTTCGTTTAGCATCTCCATTTTTATATAAAGTCACAAGATATAAAAGATTTGGTTGGTTTATTCGAGTTGTCTGTTTTTTTGTTCACAGTTTGGTGGTAGAGGATTTGAGCACAAAGGCAAAAAACAGCTCTTTTATTTTTTTAAGGTGTTGGCTTTTTGCGGCTGGAAAAAATAAATGTGCTGTTTGCGCGGTGGCGTTTTTGTAGGATTTTTAATGGTATGCGGAATTTATTTTAGCTTGTGGGTAACGGTCAAGTATAAGCGTAGTGCGGGTTTTCGGAGCAATACACTGTCCGCTAGCACGAACTTTGATAGATGCCAAAATACCAAATTTTAGCCACTTCGCCCGCATTACGCTTATACAATGTTGGCG
>JBLWUV010000001.1:0-478895 GCA_048268785.1 Aequorivita sp. | reverse complement strand
AAGTTCCCTATAGCCTGCAACAATGCTTTGACGATGGCAAGGAATGGCCCGATATAAACTGGGTGGAACAACAAATACGGGAAAAGAAAATCCATTTCATCGGGGAGGTGCTTACGCAATACCATGGTATTTCCATGTCTGACACCCTTATGTATCCATATTACTCCTTGGCGGAAAAGCATGGATTACCTGTTGGTATTCACACCGGCTCTGCAGGGCCGAACCATGGCTGCCCAAACTTTAAAGAAGAAATGGGCAATCCTCTTTTGCTGAAAGAAGTATTACAGCAATTTCCGAAGCTAAAAGTTTGGCTGATGCATAGCGGAGGGCCCTATGCCAGCGAGTTTATGGAGATGATGAAAACGTATCCGGAACTATACGCCGATATTTCCGTGCTCAACAACCCGAAAATTATTCCTCCAAAGGAATTTGCTGCAGCTATGAAGGAGATGATAGATGCAGGCCTTGAAGACCGCCTGCTGTTTGGGTCGGATAATGCCGATATTAAAGCCACTATAGCTGCCGTTGAGCGTTTGAATTTTCTCAATGAAGCCCAGAAGAGAAAAATTTTTTATGCGAATGCTAAAAGGTTATTTGCACGATAAGGATAGAACCGGAAGACCACGCGATGCAATCGCGCGGTAGCGGGGGCAACCTGACCGATGCATTAGGTGCTCTGAGGTGAGTAGTGAGGTGTGAAGTGTGAAGGGTGAGGTTGAGGGGTGAGGTGTGAAGGGTGAGGTGTGAAATGTAATGGGTGAAGTGTGAAGGGGGAAGGGTGATTCGGGGTCTCGTCTTCGGCACTCTTGTCTCTTGGCTCTTGTCTCTTGGCTCTTGGCTCTTGGCTCTTCGCTCTTGGCTCTTGGCTCTTCGCTAATTTTCGAGTTGCAATTTACTATAGTAGGGACTTATTTACTGAATTTCATTATTTTTTTTGGAATTTTATTTATGCGGTGCAATTGTTTACTGCCGAGGCGCTTGTGAAGGAAGTATTATTTTTTTGTTGGCGTACTTTAAATTTTAATATTTTTATTTTTCTCCTATTCCCCGCTTAATTGCATCACGTGTACCACAGTACAAATTTCTATTCACCTACTCACGTACTCACAAATTCACAGATTCACAGATTCACAAATTCACATATTCACCATTCAGCCAAAAGCAATCAGACAATTGTTAATTGCTCATTGTTAAATGATAATTGTTATATTTGATTTCTCCCCTTTTAATATGTTCCAATGCGGATTTCCGTAGTGGGATGAATTTCTATTGTTTTATATTTGAACAAACAAATTACTAAAATGAATATTAATTTAATCCGACCTGAAAAGGTTAATTTAAAAGGCCATCCTGTTCTTACGGAAACTTGGCTGCAAGATATAATTGCAAAAGACCCGGAAATTATTGGACTTGGTGAGTTAATTTTAAAAGATAAAGAACGAAAACAATTACGTGCGGGAAGATTGGATATTTTATTACAAGATCCAGAAATTAATAAACGCTACGAAGTTGAAATCCAACTGGGAAAAACGGATGAAAGTCATATTATCCGAACCATTGAATATTGGGATATAGAAAGGAAGAGATATCCACAATATGAGCATTGTGCAGTTATAATTGCAGAAGAAATAACAAGTAGATTTTTGAATGTAATAAGTCTATTTAATGGAACAATTCCATTAATCGCTATACAATTAACTGCGTACAAAAATAATCATGAATATTTCCTAACCTTTAACAAAGTTTTAGATGAAATGAATTTGGGACTAGTGGATGATGATGAAGAAATAAGTGAAATAACCGATAGAAATTATTGGGAAACACAAGTAGGAAGCCCAAAAACTGTAAAAATTGTTGATGAAGCCCTTTCTTTAATAAGAGAAGTCTTGCCCGGCTATGAATTGAAATATAACAAATTTTATATCGGTTTGGCAAAAAATGGCAGACCGGATAATTTCGTAATATTTAGAGCGCTAAGAAATTTTACACGTATGGAAATTAAACTGGAAAAAGACGAGCTATTAGAAAATAAAATCGAAACTTCCGGCCTCGATTTAATGGATTATGACAAACGAGAAGGTAGGTATAGAATAAAAATATCATCAACTGACCTTAATAAGCATCGCGATTTAATAAAGGATTTAATAAAAAGAGCGAAAGGGATTGTAGCAGAATCAGAAATGATTACCGAAGAATAATCAACCCTTTTGTTTCATTAATTACAGTAAAGGAATTTATAAAGATGCCTGTAGACTTTTCAAAAATATTAGTGGTTGGTGTTTCTTCGAGAGCTCTTTTCAATCTCGAAGAAGAAGAGCAAATTTTTAGAGAACAAAATATTCGCGGATTTCGAGAATACCAATTAGCTAATGAAGATAAGCTACTCGAAAAGGGAACTGCATTTCCTTTGGTTGAAGCATTACTAAAACTCAATACACACGTTGAAAAACCAATCGTTGAAGTGGTTGTAATGTCAAGAAACAGCCCTGAAACAGGTGTTAGAGTTTTAAAGGCAATCGAACATTACAAACTTCCAATTACAAGATGGGCATTCTCAGGTGGTGAACCACTTGCACCTTTCATTGATGCATTTGATGTTGACCTTTTCCTTTCACGAGATGAAAGTGATGTTCAAAAGCTTGCTGACACAGCAAACTGTGCAACTGCTTTAATATACGACCCACCAGAAAACTTTGAACCTGAAACGGACAGAGTAAAATTTGCTTTTGATGCAGATGCTGTCGTGTTTTCAGAAGAATCAGAACAAATCTATAAAGAGCAAGGAATAGAAGCATTCCACAAGCACGAAAAGGAAAACGAAGATGTTCCGTTGAATGATGGACCTTTTGCTATACTGCTACGAAAGCTATCTGATATTCAAGACGACTTGCCTGTTGAAAAAGAACTTTCGCCACTTCGAATTGCGATAGTAACCGCACGGAATTCACCAAGTCATATGCGTGTTATTAAAACGCTCAGAAAATGGAATGTTTATGTGGATGAAGCCTACTTTATGGGCGGACTGCCCAAAGCAAAGGTATTAGAAGCCTTTGGTGCTCACATCTTTTTTGACGACCAGCATACACATTTGAGCGATTCGAGCAAGAAAATACCTTGCGGACGAGTGTTGTATAAATCAAATTCTGTACTCAAAAATTACGAGAAGGAAATCATTGTTGAAACGAAGAAAGTAAAAGAGAAATAATATGCCAACACTCAACTGGATAGGAAAAGACAAGGTAGTAAACCACCACCAAGATGTGCCCTACCGAGTATTGGAACACAAATACGGATTTACAGCCGACCAAGGCGAACAAACCGAACCTGCTAACAGCGGTAATAAAATAATACACGGAGATAATCTTGAAGCCTTAAAAAGTTTACTGCCCGAGTACGAAGGAAAAGTAAAGTGCATCTATATTGACCCACCGTACAACACAGGAAATGAAGGTTGGACTTACAATGACAACGTAAACCATCCGAAAATAAAAAAATGGTTAGACGAAACTTTAAAAGCCAAAGAACAAGACAAAATAGCTGCGATTGGTTTAGATGACCTTACTAGACACGACAAATGGTTGTGTATGATGTATCCACGCTTAAAATTACTTCAAAAACTTCTTGACGATAGTGGTGCGATTTTCATCAGTATAGATGATAATGAACAAGCGAATCTGAAAATGATTTGTGATGAAATTTTCGGAATCAGGAATTTTGTCGGAACATATTTTTGGTATAAATCAGGAACACCCCCTAATTTATCCCACAAGATTAAAAGAAATATTGAGTATGTACTTTGCTACACTAAAACCTTAAATTCAAATAAATTTCAGGGAGTTCAAAAAACAAGTAAAAGTGATGACCCAATTACTAAGCCCCAAAATTCATTAAAAGAACTAAGATTTAAACCAAAAAGCTTAAATATCAGATTGAAAGATGGAGTAATAAAAAAGGGCATTTATGGAACTGCAAAATTTCCTAATGAATTACTGAACGACTTAATTATTAAAAATGGCACTAATGAAAATGAAGTGACATTTAAAAATCGCTTTATATGGGTGCAAGAAAAATTAGATGAAGAACTTGCAAACAAGACTTTAGTTAAAATAAACTCAAAATCTCTCGTTATTTCTTATAAGAAACAAAACTACGCAAAGGAAGTTCCACCAAACTTTATTGATTCTTCTGTTGGTGTTGATACAACTGAAAATGCAGGGAGAATGCTTCACGAAATTTTCGGAAAGAAAGTTTTTGATTTCCCTAAAACACCTTCTTTAATTGAATATATCATCAATTTCTTGTGTAACGAAAATGATATTATCCTCGATTCCTTCGCAGGGTCAGGCACAACTGCTCACGCAGTTTTAAACCTGAATAAAGAAGATAATGGCAATCGTAAATTCATTTTAGTAGAAATGGAAGATTACGCCAATGATATTACAGCGGAGCGAGTAAAGCGTGTAACCAAAGGATATGGCTCAGGTACAAAAGCAGTAGCAGGCACGGGCGGAGCATTTGATTTTTACGAACTTGGCTTGCCACTCTTTGACGAAAACCAAAACTTGAATGAAGCAGTCGGTTTACCAAAAATAAGAGAATATATATGGTTTTCGGAAACTCGAACTTCTTTTAAAGAGCCGAACAAAGAACCTTATTTTTTAGGCAAAAAAGATGAATCGGCTTATTATTTCATTTATGAAAAAGACCGCTTAACCACATTAGATTATGATGCTTTGGAACTCATAAAAACCAAAGGGGAACAATATGTCATCTATGCCGATAATTGCTTGTTACCAAAGGAATTTATGGCAAAGAAGAACATCATTTTCAAGAAAATACCAAGAGACATCACAAGATTTTAGATTATGGAATTAAAGAGCTATCAACAGAAAGTAATTGAAAATCTTGAAGAATACTTGACTTACGTTCAAGAGCAAAAAGATTTAGGCAAAGCCTTCAACCAATATTGGGAAGATAAAATTGGCCCGTACAATCCTTTGGATGGTACAGGAATGCAACCCTACAAAAACAACATCCCAAATGCGGCACACGTTGCAGTCAAAGTGCCAACGGCAGGCGGTAAAACTTTTATTGCCGTAAATGCTTTGCATTCCATTTTTCAGGCTTACGATTCCAGCAAACCAAAAGCCGTGATTTGGTTAGTGCCTTGGAGTAATCTTTTGCAACAGACTGTTGATGCACTTTCCAATCCAGAGCATCCGTACAGACAAAAACTCAATACACTTTTCAATCACCGAGTAGAAGTCTATCAAAAAGAAGATTTGTTACAAGGCTCAAACTTCAACCCAACAGTTGTAAAAGACCAACTGAGCATTTTTGTAATGAGTTTTGCCAGCTTGCGAGCAAGAAACAAAGACGACAGAAAGGTTTACCAAGAAAATGGACAGTTAGAAGCCTTTGTATCGCAATTCAAAAACAACGAACATATTTTAGACGGTGTGGACGATACGGCTCTTATTAACGTTTTACGTTATCTCAATCCCGTTTTGGTTGTAGATGAAAGCCACAATGCCGAAAGTGATTTGAGTGTGGATATGCTTAAAAATCTAAATCCGTCATTTATCCTTGATCTAACAGCAACACCAAAAGACAATAGCAATATTGTAAGCCTTGTTCCTGCCATAGAATTGAAAAAGGAACATATGGTAAAACTTCCTGTAATCGTCTATAACAACCACGATAAAACGGAAGTCATCAACAACGCTTTGCATTTGCAACGCAAATTGGAAAATCTTGCAAAAAAGCAAGAAGCCGAAGGTGGTAAATACATCAGACCCATTGTGCTGTTTCAGGCACAACCCAAAACCAATGACGACAATACCACTTTTGAAAAACTAAAAGAGCAATTGTTGAGTTTGGGCATTCCAGAAAGTCATATCAAAATAAAAACCGCCAACATTGACGAATTGAAAGGCATTGACTTAATGAGTAAGGAATGTGAAGTTCGTTACATCATTACTATCAACGCATTAAAAGAAGGTTGGGATTGTCCATTTGCTTACATCTTGGCATCTTTGGCAGACAAATCAAGTGCAGTAGATGTGGAGCAGATTTTAGGCCGTGTACTGCGTCAGCCTTATGTGAAAAGGCACAAATCATTTCAATTAAACCTTTCTTATGTTTTAACGGCATCTGCCAAATTCAACGAGACTTTGCAGAGCATTGTAAAAGGCTTGCAAGAATCAGGCTTTAGCGAAAAAGATTACCGCAAAGTCGATAAGATGACCGAAGAAGAAAAGAAAACGGTTACGGCTAACCCAGTTGAATCTTTCCTTTTCCCTGAGCAACAAACGGAGCAAGAAGAAGATGAAAACATCGACACCAATCGAGTAACGTTTGACCCGAATGGAGATGAAGAAGAACCAGAAACAACAACGGTAATTGATGAAATTGAAGCATTAGCGGAAGAACAAAACCGACAGTTAGAAGAACAAATAAAAGAACAGGAACAACAGCCTGTTGACGAAAATATTTTTCAAGAAATGGGTGATAAACTAAAACGATACAAGGTTAAAGAAGCCTACAAGGAGTTTATAGATAAAATTGAATTTCCGCAGTTCTTTATCAAAGTAACCGCAAGCGACATTTTCGGAACAGATGAAGAATTACTGAACAGAGAATCTTTACTCAAAGACTTCAAGCTTTCGGATGAAGACATCAAAATTGATTTTGACCAAATCTCTTCTGACTTGTATAAAATAGACTTGGAAGAAGCCAAGAAAAACGAGTACAGACCTTCATTCGTTAAAATAGAAGATAGTTCAGTAAAAGATCCTATTGCGGAATATATATTGGCAAAGCCAGAAGAAGGTCAAATTAAGGATATTACTCATCGAATGATGAAAGCTGTAGGAAATATGTACCCGATTCCAGATCAAGAAATAAAAAAATACATTGGTCGGGTAATTAAGAGTCTCAACTCTGAACAAAAAAATGATGCTATTCAGAAAACAGAGAGCTATGTTTTGAAGATCAAAGACAAAATTAGACAGTTGGCGGACTCTTATGCCGAAGGTCGTTTTATGGATTTAATTAAGTCTAAACGAATCAACACCAAAGGAAATTGGAACCTAAGGAAGGAGATTGTTCCAGGAAATACAGGTTCTTCGATTGGTAATTCACTTTACGAAAAAGAAGGCTCAATGAATAACTTTGAAGAACGAGTAGCAATGGAACTCGGAACATCTTCAAATATTGCCTTTTGGCATAGGAATTTAGAACGTGGAAAAGGATTTTACATCAACGGATTTAAAGCCAACCACTATCCAGATTTTATAATGCGGACAAAATCGGGAAAAACGATTTTAGTAGAGACTAAAGGCGATCACTTGGACGGTTCAGACAGTGAAGCAAAATGTAGGCTAGGTAATAAATGGGGAGAGCTAGCTGGAAAAGACTTTGCATACTTTATGGTTTTTGATAAAAAAGAAGTGTTTGGTGCATATACGTTGGACAAAGCAAAAGAATTGATAGGAGGTATGTAATATTCAACATATAATATATTCAGTTCTTGTCGAATACCCTTAAATGATTTAAATATTTGTTATAATGCAACCTGAATCCTTTACAAAAGGCGACCAATTTGAAAAGTTTGTTGAAGATACATTATTCCAAGCCTGAGAAATAATTACGCCATTAAAAAGATAAATGGTAGCAAGAATTTTTAAATATTGTTCTAGAACAATATGTACAAACTGGCGTGACTGAATTGGATGAAAGTAAATTAATTGAGTTATTGGTACTTAAATATAAAGCTATCGCCGATGCAAAAGGAAAACTTGAAGATATACCCTCTATCTATACGCAAAACATTTATTGGGTTTCAAGAGCACTTGTATAGAGGACAAGTGGGGTAAAAAACTATTAAAAAAATGAGTTTAAAAAAAAATATATAAAGACTTACAACAACTTAAAAATTTAGTGTTTAGTTAAAAATGTTTTTGGATCTTATCAACCTTTATATAAAAACAAATGAAAACAATAGAGTTCCATTAGAGGATTTTAATACAGAATGTTTTGTTGGGATTTTACGTCTCTATAAAGAAGTTAATAAAGATTTTATTGAAAATTTCCTTCAACTTGATGATGATATTTATACGCTAACAACTCAAGTAAGAAAAACACTTCCAGACCATACGAATTGTATAATAGATTTGGTTTTTGAAGGCAAAAAAAATGTATGTTTTATTGAGAATAAAATAGAATCGGGAGAAGGGATAGATCAACTGTTAAGATATGGTAAAGTGCTGGATTTGCATTATGGTAATTTGAAAAAGAACCTTTATTACTGTACAAAATATAGTGATACTAAAAACCTAAATGGAGAATACTCTAGATATAATTTCAGACAATTTAAGTGGTTCGAGATAGCAAAATTTTTAAGAAAATACCAGGAAGAAAATCCTTTGATTAAAGAATATCTAAAATTTTTAAATTATTCCAAGATGGGTCAAGACAATACAATAAAGGCTGAGAATTTAACGTGTATGGAAACCATGTTGAAAACTGTTGAGATAATAGAGTTTCATATAGATAATTGCAAGAAAGAATTTATAGATTCATTTGGGTATAACAAACTTAATAAAAACTTGAACTGGGATCAGTTAAAAGAAAAAAACAGGTTTTGCTATTATAACAATCCTATTTTACATTCTGATAAAGGAGCTTGGTCAGAAGTTCTTTATTCTATTGATTTCAATCTTCTGAAATTAAACAGCCAATTTTTTATTGGCCATAACCACGAAGCTTATAATCAGTTCGCCAATTTAAAAGTTAATAATCCAATTATTAAAACCCTTGCTTCTGAATATGGTTTTTCTTATTACATAGTTGAGGATTTGGGAAAATATTTAAATAACCCCAATTCAGATATTGAAATAAAAAACTGGTTTATTAATAGCTTTTCAGCTTTGAAAGATTTGATCCGGGATAACCCTCAATTAAATTGGAAAATAAATTAAAACAAGGAGCTATTTCCCCCGCTGGTGCGCGATTGTATCGCGTTCTTATCCCTAATTCAAAGTAATTTCGGACCTGCTACCGCGCGCCTGCCTGCTGCATGCAGGTTTCCAACGCAAGGCTCAAACAGTAAAATCTCCATAAGAAACATAACCTCTTGAATCACAATCAAGCGCTCTAACCCAGCATTGTAACGTTGTCATTGAAAATTTTAATAGCAGTTTCCAAAAAGGTAAAGATGGAATATTATTCAACAACAAAATAAGACAAATTCATAGAAACAGGCACGGGCGTCCTGCACGTGTCCTGTCATAAACATCATCCAAAATATTTAGACATTTAAAAGAAGTCTATTTGACCATTCAAAATTTTATATATTAGCAAAAACCAATAGCTTACTTTAATACCATATGGATATCTTCAAAAAAATAACCAAAGGCATTACCGCATTAAAAAACGAAGTAAACAAACCAGATTCTTTCATAAAGGGAGAGGAGTTCGAGGACTATGTTAGAAAATACCTATTCCCAAAATCAGAATATGTTCTTGTGCACCGCACCCACGATTACCACTCAAACAATGGCGATTATATTGAGTCCAGTTTAAAACCAGACTTTAAATATCGAGACAAAAAAACCGGAAAGGAATTTTATGTGGAGGCAAAATGGCGTCGTGGAGTTTATAATAGGGAAAATAAGATTGAATGGTGCAATGAAAAGCAATTAAGAAGATACAAGGCGATTGATAAAAATGAAAACAAGGTTTTTATCGTCCTGGGTTTCGGGGACAAGGCCTCACAACCGTTAGAGGTAATCCTTTTTCCTTTAAGCGGCTGCAACTATACTGCATTGTATGATTCATTTCTCAATAAATATTCTTTCTACATCAATAAACCTGTTTTCTCAGAATATTTATGGAAGCTTAAATAATTTTTATGCTTCTTTGACCATTCCTAAAGGATATTCTTTAATTGCAAATATGGCGACTACAGAATTAGGGATGATGAA
Organism: Aequorivita sp.; assembly: GCA_048268785.1. Lineage (GTDB taxonomy): Bacteria > Bacteroidota > Bacteroidia > Flavobacteriales > Flavobacteriaceae > Aequorivita. Next base: position 468,909 of record JBLWUV010000001.1, on the reverse strand, counting down.
ATGATTCAATAAATAGCGTAACTGGCTGATATAAAAATATATACTTTGCTTCTACAGCCACATTCAAAACCATTTACCGAAACTTGGTGCTACCTATTATCACTTGTCATTCCTTTTAAATGCACCATAAGCCTTATCCAAAAACTCCCCTTCCTCAAAAGGCAGCAGTTGTGCCGCAAGTTCCAAAGTCTTTCTAATGTCGCGCTCATGTTCTTTAATATGTGGCGGACAAAAGCGATCTCCCTGAGTTGCCAGTATACATACATTGAGAAGGGATTCGATCGTGGTAAATAAATCCAGATATCCATCAAAATACAGAAAGCTGGCCCTAAATTTATTAGAATTATCCCTTGACGGTTGGAGTGTTACCAGCGAGTCCCTTGCTGATTTCCTTAAATGCTTTAATTGGGTTTTCTTGCTTTTCATAATAGCGGATTTAAGTATTGGTCTTACAAGATGCTAAAGGGGAGGGGGATAAAAAATTCTTGAACGGGGTAAATGAGGGAACGTACTATAATCTTCGTTATTCGTACTTCGTCGGGCGTAGCTCATGCCAAAAGGAAAAAGGGCTGGAGAATAGAAAGATGTGCAGATTATACAGAGGAAAAAGGATTATTGGACGGTACTGTGGTATTTCGCTATTATGGTTGAATGGGGAACGCGATGCAATCGCGCACTAGCGGGGTTGAAACGTAAAAAAGCACTTGAGAATGGCTAAGAAAAAACTAACCATAGACGACATTTTCAATGATGATGATTTTGGATTGTTAGATTCTAAGGTCAAGGCTTCAACTGTGAAAACAGATGAAGAAAGGCTGATTGATTCTTTTGAGGAAATCAATGTGTTTATTGACAAAAACGACAGAGAACCCAACAAATCAAGCATGTCTGAATATGGTTTAATGGCCAAACTCAAAAACTTTAGAGAATATGAGGACCAGAAAAAAATCCTCAAACCTTTTGACAGACATAATTTATTAGGTCACGTAGAAATGGAAAAGCAATCCATTGATGACATTTTCAATGATGATGATTTAGGCTTGTTAGAATCTGATAATGATTTAGACATTTTCAAATTCAAACACACGCCAAGACTTGAAGACCGCGCTGAAGCCGATTTTGTTGCTCAAAGAAAACCAATGAAAGAAAAGGACTTTGAGAAGTATGAGAAAATGTTCTTGCAGGTTCACAAAGAAATTAAAGAAGGAAAGCGAAAGATTAAGCCCTTTAAGGATATAGATAATCATCTTCAAGTCGGTAACTATTATATTGTGACAGGAGTAATGTGCTATCTTGAAAATGTGAATTTTAAAAGATCTAACGTAAAATTATCAATAGAAACAGCTAGAAGAAAAGATGGTCGAACAAGAACTATTTTTGAAAACGGCACTTACAGCAATATGCTTTATCGTTCATTAGGTAAGCAAATCCAAAATGATGGAAAATTAATTACAAACACCTATAACAAAATCGAACAAGACTTATTTATAAATTCAGGCCTTGTAAAAGAAGAAGATGTTCAATCGGGTTGGATATACGTTTTGAGAACTAAGTCTTCTAAAAAAGAACTCGCAGGTATTAAGGATTTGTACAAAATCGGCTTTGCAAGTGGCTCAGTTGACGACAGAATAAAGAATGCCAAAAACGAAGCAACCTATTTGTTTGCAGATGTGAATAAAATAGCGACTTACCAAGTTTACAATAGGAATGCGGACAAACTTGAAAATCTTTTGCATAGATTTTTCGCAAAGGCTTGTTTAGACATTGACTTATACAATGAACAAGGTCAAAGATTAAATCCGAGAGAATGGTTTGTAGTTCCTTTTGAGGTTATTGAAGAAACTATACGACTGATTTTGAATGAAAATATCGTGAATTACGAATACGACACAGAAACAAAAAGAATAAAATTGAAATAGAAAAAATGCAACCCGAATCATTTAAAAAAGGAGATCTATTCGAAAAATTTGTTGAGAATGAATTGTTCAAAGCCTCTGATTATGTGATGGTTTCCAGAACCAATAATTATGATCAAAATAAAACCAGATATGCAGAAGATACCTTACGGCCCGATTTTAAATTCAGATGTAAAAATACAGCCCAAGAGTTTTATGTAGAAGCCAAATACCGTTCCCGCTTTAATGCAGAGAACAAGCTTGAGGTAATAAGCTACACCCAAATAGAGCGTTTTAAGGATATCCAAAAGGTGGAAAGCATCCCCATTTTTATAGCCATTGGGTATGGAGGAAGTCCCGAGGACCCAGGTACCGTAAGTTTAATTCCATTGAATGAGCTAAGTTATCTAGAACTTTACCCTTCATTTTTAAAGCAGTTTAATGTTGATAAGGGCCCGATAGATTACCAAATTTTAAACTTCCCAACAACACAACGGGCTATACCCTATAAAGGATCTTCACAATCGCAGGGTTCACGACCAGAAACGCCAGCAAAAGACACTTCGTTACCGTTTTTTAAGAATAAAAAAATATTGGCTGCCACTGGAATTGGTTTGGTTTTGTTAGCCCTTTTGTGGTTCAATGCCTTTAATACTTCCATAGAAGATACCTTAAAACAAAAAACAGCCGAATATTACAGTACTATCCAAACTGGAAATATAGATGCCCTGGAAGATTTTATAAGTCCGCGAGTAGATAAATGGTACAGTCGTTCTGATCTTACAATTTCAGAAATCAAGGAAGACACCAAAAGATATATAAAGCGCCATCCTGTAACCAGTACGGACATACAATGGGACACTTTTAATGTAACCCCGTTAAATGATGGCTATTCCGTAACTTACAATATGGTTTATAAACTACTAAGAGAAAACAAGGGCAAAGACATTATTTATCATTTAAAGATACATGTGGTTTGGGATAAGGATTTAAGGATTACTAGTATGTATGAGGAGCGGATTTAATAATAATGGAGGACACGAACGAAAAGCTCGTGCCAGCAGGGCCTTTTTTTCCATCAACATTTATAATCGACCCGCTTAAATCAATGAATGAATATGCATAGCTAAAAAAATGAATTCATCTTTTAAGAATGCTTTTTATTAATTTCCCTTTCTCACTCTCTAAAACAAGAAAGTAGCTTGCTGTAGGCAAATAAGAAATATCCAAGACTGTCTTCACATTATTATTAGAGATTTCTATAGTTTTTAGAAGCTGACCTTTACTGTCATAAATAGAAATTATATCAAGTTTTATTCCCTTGGGATTGTGAATTGTAATTGTAATACTTGCAGGGTTTGGACTTAAATAAATAGATGCCAAGGCTGGATTAAAAGTTTCATTATTGAGAATTAGGGGCAAGGAATATGCCCTAGCTTGACCAGAAAAAGGACCATTATAATCGGAACCGGGAGAAGCTAATAGAGCTACCTCACCACTACCGCTTAGTGCTAGAGTTTCACCCAAATTATCTGACAGATTATCTGCTAATATTTTATCACCAAACTGTATCCAATTTCCGTTGTTATATTCATATAAGATACCGTAAGTTCTTGAATTATTTGGTATGCCGCCAATGCCCACAAGATTCCCTTCATCATTTAGACTTAATGCAAATCCCAAATGATGGGTAAAACCACCATATATTGGTTCTCCTAATTGCACCCATTCATTCGAGGAATATTCAAACATCCTAACAATTCCGTTAGGGGAAGTACTTCCACTAAATGGGGCTGAAATTGCTATGCGCGTCCCATTTCCATTAATACTCACCTCCCTTCCAAAATCATCAAAAACTTCATAGCCGCCCATTACAGAACCTAATTGTACCCAATCATTGGAATCAAATTGATAGACTCTTACCTCTCCGGCTGCTTCATATTCAAAATCTTTTGGCGATCCAATTGCGACTATAGTACCATCCGAGCTTATACTTAAAGAAAAACCGGTATTGTCCATTTCATCACCATTAATATCCCCGCCTTTTTGAATCCAATTTATCCCATCAAATTCATAGATACGTGCCTGTCCTGACTCATTGCCATTTACATCCTTTGAAGGTGCTCCAATTGCTAAAACAGTACCCGAATCGTTTATACTAACTGCATAACCAAAACGATCATCCTCCTCCTCTCCGTAAATCTTAGATCCCATAATCTCCCAATTTCCTGAGATGTTGCGATATACGCTAACACCTCCAGGACCCTCACCTCCAGCAAACATTAGTTCACCAATAGCTACAACATCCCCAGTAGAATTTAAACTTATGGAAAACCCAAAACCATCTCTAATATCTTCACCATCAATAGCATCACCCAATTGAACCCAAGTATCATTTAAATACTCAAAAATCCGTACATGGCCAGCCCTATCTCCATTGCCATCATTGTAACGAGCCCCAAGAGCAATAATATTTCCATCATAATTGGTACTAAGCCCTCTTGATCCTAAACGATCTTCTGCAGCCTCCCCATTAATGCTTTGCCCAATTTGTACTTGAGCGCTCACTTTTGTATTTAAGAAAAAAAAAGATAATGAAATACAGAAAAAATTTATACCTTTTTTTATAAAAAATGGAATGTTCATTATTAAAATATCTAATTAAACAATAGATCTAAGCAAGTATATAAAAAATAATACAATAACCAACCTATATGAGTGACGTCATTGCGAAGGAGGAACGACTGTGGCAATCTGCCTGGGTGTACGTCTTTGCGAAGGAGTAACCAAAGGGAGCGAATGAAGCAATCTGCCATGGTGAAGTTCCAATCATGAAAACAAGTAGCTTCATAAGATTGCCGCGCTTCGCTCGCAATGACAGGTATGGCACATCTGGGAAAGCCCTCGCTGGCGCTGGCGTCCCCTAGTCTTCTCAACTGCTTCTATTTCCCAACCAACCTCTGCAACCGCGCCATCATCTCATCCTTCTCTTTAAGCATACGCTCGTAGAGCGCAATCTTTTCTTCGTGAAGTTGAATAATTTTATCCATAGGATGAAAAGTACAATTATCATTGTTTTGATAACCAATTGCACCATTATCAAACGAATTTGAAATAAAATTCACTGCACGATCCTCATCAAAATTCCTAAAAGCCTCCACGGGGATGTGCAGCACTTGGGAGATTTGCTCGAGTAGGGGAGTGTCCACTTCCTCTTTTTGTTCCAACAAAGAGATTTTCTTTTGGTTCCATTCCTCGCCCAGCTCAAATGCCAGCGCCTCCTGCTTTATGCCAAGCATCTCGCGAAAGCGTTTTATATTGCGGCCTTGGTGTATTTTTGTTTCCATTTTTTTTTGCTTTAGGCTGTAAGCTATAGGCTATAGGCTTTTTTTCAAATTTACTTTTTATTTTTAGACGTGAGACGTGAGACGTTAGACGTTAGACGTTAGACGTTAGACGTTAGACGTGAGTCGCTATTCGTCGCTCGTTCTTCGCAATTCGTACCTCGTCGCTCGTACCTTGTCGCTCTTGTCTCTTTTTATTGTCGTGAGACGTAAAGCGTAAGTCGTGAATCGTTATTCATCGCTCGTTCTTCGTACTTCGCAATTCGTACCTCGTCGCTCATACCTCGTCGCTCGTACCTCGTCACTCTTGTCACTTGTCTGTTCTCGATACCATTTTCTTTTTCGCGCGCTTAAAAGAAAATCACTCGAACTGACATTTTGCTTGATGGTTTTCGATATAGTTCGACAAGCTCAGCACAGGCATTTTTATGTTTCGCTGTCGCTCTCGCATCACATAAAAACACTCGAACGGACAGTTATCAAATTTAACAAATATTTCAACAAACCCAGCCATGCTTCCTTCTAAAATATCCCCCACTAAGAGGATAAATTACAAATCACAAATCACAAATCACAAATCACAAATCACAAATTCCAACTTCCAAATTCCAACTTCCAAATCCCAAATTCCAGCCTATAGCTTAAAGCTTAAAACTTTTTTGCTGCCTTTGATATCTGCCGGTTTAATTTGCTCCAATACGGTTTTCCGTAAAGTTTTGGTGCTGATAGTATTAGATTTGTCTAAATTATGGTATCTGAAACAAGGATTTTTAGAATCAATTAGGTCTCTTTGCAAAAGTGTTCAAGACATAGCAAGCTTTTTAATTGCGCGTTAGTGGCCATTTATACAAAAATAACTAATATTGTTTTTTAATCAAATCAAAACTCCTATGTTCAAAATATTCACAATTTTTCTTGTCTTAATAAGTTTTTCCGCAATATGCCAAACCAGCTTTGAGGAAAAAATAATTATGGACGATAGTTATGTGTTTAGCTTCTACGAACCATTTTTTGGCGATATAGATAATGATGGTGATTTGGATATGATGGCAGCTGGAAGCCGAAGTGTGGCTTGGTTTGAGAATTTAGACGGTAACGGCACCTACAGCTCAAGACATTCCATCGCCACGTATGGTTTTACCCATTATGTTGTGTCACGCTCTTTGGCAGATATGGATGGCGATGGCGATCTGGATGCTTTGGTAGCCGTAGATTGGCCTGAGCGCATTTATATGTTTGAAAATTTGGACGGCAATGGAACCTTCGGCCCTGAAAGAATTGTTGCGTCTTTCACCGGTCCTATTTATGTGGCTGATATGGACGAGGATACGGATTTGGATATTTTGGTCCACTCCCCACAGCGCAACAACCAGATATCATGGTTAAAAAATCTTGACGGTCTGGGGCATTTTGGCAGTGAAACCATTATTGCTGATGAAATATATGGCCCTAGAGGGCTAATAAGTGTAGACCTTGATGGTGATAATGATAATGATGTGCTTGTGGGTTCCTACGATCTTGATAAAATTATATGGTTTAAAAACCTAGATGGCAACGGAAATTTTGGAAGTGAAATAATTATAAGCGATCTGGAAAATGATCCAACTTCAGTTTTTGCAGCCGATATGGATTCTGACGGCGACTCGGATATTTTGGTGTCAAGTTCTTCTGGTGGGGATAGAATAGGCTGGTATGAAAACATGAATGGGAATGGTAATTTTGGATCCTGGCATGAGGTTGAAAGTAATCTGGACGACCCATCAACTCTCCATGCTGCCGATATTGATAATGATGGCGATAATGATATAATGGCCTCCGCCTCATCTATGGGAAATGATTTTATCTCATACTATGAAAATTTGGACGGTCAAGGAAGTTTCGGCACCCCACATCTTATTTCCAATGAAATTGCTGACCCATCGTACTTAAAAACGGCCGATATTGATAATGATGGCAAATTGGATGTTACCTCCAGTTCCTCTGGCGATGGCAAGATGGCCTGGTACAAAAACATTGACGGTCACACTTTTGGGGAACAGCAGTTAATAAGTGAAGACGTTGAAGGTGCAAAAAGTGTATTTACGGCAGATTTGGATGGTGATGGAGACATGGATTTGTTGGCTGCTTCGGCAAGCCTTAATGGTCAGCCAGGCAATAGTAAAATTTCGTGGTTTGAAAATATTGATGGCAGGGGTAGCCTGTCACGCCAAAAAATAATTGGATATTTAAGTAAGGCACTGTTGGTAAGGGCAACAGATGTTGACGGCGATGGTGATTTGGATGTTATAGGCGTATCATTTTCATCTTCACAAAGAGGAATTGTAATCTATAAGAATATGAATGGCCTTGGCAACTTTGAGGAATCGATGCACTTATCCAGTGGGGTACAACAAATCACCTCCTTGGAAACAGCAGATTTTGATGGTGATAATGATATGGATATTCTCTATACCTCCTGGAGTGGTATTGGCTGGATCGAAAATATGGACGGGCAGGGCACTTATCAGGATATTCACCCCCTTACCCCGGGTGGCGGATTTCATTCCATTGCATGTACCGATGATTTGGATGGGGATGGCGATATGGATATTATAACCTGGCATTTGAGCGGTAATGGAAGGGTAATCTGGCTTGAAAATGAGGGTAGTGGAAACTTTGAACCTGCCAAATTAATCCAAGAAGTGAATCACAGTGCCTCTTTTCAGGACATAAAAATCGCAGATATGGATATGGATGGCGACAAGGATGTGATTGTCAATACTTTCAGTTCAGATGAATATATTATTTGGGTTGAAAATCTAGATGGTAATGGAAATTTTGGTAACCCTACCATAATTTTAACGGATGAGTCAACTCCTAATCGAATAACCGTGGGTGATTTTGACAATGATAATGATATGGACGTTGCCTTTACATCCGTATTTCAAGACCAGATAGGCTGGCTAGAAAATTTAGATGGGAATGGAAATTTTGGTCCCATAAACATACTATCCGATGAGATTCTTGAACCAATATCCCTAATTTCTACGGACCTGGATACCGATGGTGACTTGGATATTTTGGGGGTTTCTGACATTGTTAGCACTATAGTTTGGTATAAAAATTCCCTGATTTTATCCTTATATGAAAATAATACACTTAATTTCGAGGTTTATCCGAATCCGAGCGATGGGGTGATACATATTCAATTGGAAACAAAAATCAGAATAATTAGAGTTTATAACAGCTTAGGTCAAGAAATACTATCAGAAACAGATGCGACACAAATTGATATTTCTACTATGGAAATGGGTATTTATTATTTAAAGGTTATTGATATTTACGGTAAGGAAGGTACTTCCAAAATAATTAAAAATTAAAAAAAAAATCTTTTTTAGAAGATTATTTCCTCGCTGGTGCGCGATTGCATCGCGTTCCATCCTGATCATTGTATAACGGCTAAATGCCCCTCGCTGGTGCGCGATTGCATCGCGTTCCATCCTGATCATTGTATAACCCTCGCTGGTGCGCGATTGCATCGCGTTCCATCCTGATCATTGTATAACGGCTAAATGCTCCGTTCAATCCAAATACTGAAAAACCACAATATTATCCAACAATCCTCGCTGGTGCGCGATTGCATCGCGTTCCATCCTGATCATTGTATACCGGCTAAATGCCCTCGCTGGTGCGCGATTGCATCGCGTTCCATCCTGATCATTGTATAACGGCCAAATGCTCCGTTCAATCCAAATACTGAAAAACCCCCTCGCTGGTGCGCGATTGCATCGCGTTCCATCCTGATCCCTCCCTCGCTGGTGCGCGATTGCATCGCGTTCCATCCTGATTATTGTATAACGGCTAAATGCTCCGTTCAATCCAAATACTGAAAAACCACAATATTATCCAACAATCCTTTTTCATCTGCATAATCCAAAGCACTGCTATAAACATAATCTTGGGCCCTATAAACTAATCCTGCTTCAATGGGATTATTGTGCACATAGCTAATCTTCTCCCAAATAACCTTATTGCTCCACAACTCAATTGGCTTATTATCGTGTCTCCAAAACTGAAACTCCTTCACGTTAGATGTTTTTGCCGCTGCTTTTTTAAATTGTTCCAATAAAAATTCCTTTCGGCTCTCTCGAGGGTTTTCTTGTATAGCTTTTACCAACGCCTTGCTCGTGAATCGTTTAAAATCTCCCAATAAAAGCGAAGGATGTTGATCCTTAACACTTCTAAAAACTAAGTGAACATGGTTTGTCATAATGCACCACGCAATTATCTCCATTCCCTTTTCCCTTTGGCAAAATGAAAGGCTTTGCACTAAAATATCCTTGTATTCATTTCGGGTGAAAACATCCAGCCATTCTACAACCGCAAAGCTGACAAAATATAGACCTTCTGGATTATGGAATTTATAATTGCGACTCATTATCTAAAGATAGTATTTTTTCAGAATGTCATTAATTTTAAAAAATGCTAAAAGAAATTGAGATAAAAGTTTACAGGCACTTTACATGTAGAAGGCCACGCGATGCAATCGCGCGGGAGCGGGGGAGTCGTATTTCATACTTCCCTTTTCATTCTTCGCTCTTGGCTCTTGGCTCTTGGCTTTTCGCTTTTTGCTCTTCGCTCTTGACCTTAACCAACATCGTACTTCCCATTTCATACTTCCCACTTCATACTTCTAAAATACCCAATCCCAAACTTGAATATCCCTGGCCTTTAAAAGAGCTTTACGAAAGCAATCTATAAAAAGCACATCATGGAAGCAATTCAAAACCAATCATTTCAGTCCCTGCCATTAGAATTGGCAACCAAACTGCGACAGCTAACAAAAGAACTTACAATAGAGAACCTATTTTTCCACCCACCTACAACCAAAGCCCCTGGCCACCTTATACTAATTTCGGGAAGCACTAAAAACGTAGAAATAATTGAAGCACGGAAATGGCTTCGGAATGCTTTTAATAACTACCACGTGTTGCTGCACGTATTGGGGTCAACGCCCATGCGGTATGGCTATAAAAATGGGCATCCCTTTATAGCGGCTTATTGTGTTGCCGCTGCAAAAGTGTATCAAAATACCGATTATAAATTTAGTCCATCCACATTATGGAAGGACTTTAAAAAGCGCTACAAAAAATTTGAACGTGACTATTATTACGAACACGATGTATTAAGAACCTTGAACCAAGAGTTCTATCGTTCAGAGGCTCGCACAAGTGTATTTCTTACCTACATTTCACTATATGAATACCATCTAACCTATCTGGAAAAGCTTTACATTGGGCAGAGTACACTTTTTAAGTCCCTTACCCAAAGAATCAAATTCCTTACCCAATACCTTCCCTCCATTGAGGGTTTATTTGTAAAAGAAAATGGAAATACATACTACCTGATCGCCCAACTGGAAGTGGCAAGACAGGCGGCGGAGGATGGAGATGAAATGATGATCAACTGGGATCTGTACCCCGCCATTAAAGAAGTGGAAGAGCAATTGTATACAATGGTTACCGATCGCTTTCTGGCATTGAAAAAAAGAATCAAGTGCAATAAACCCAACACTGATAAACCAATTGCGGTAGCAGAAAAATCACCTATGGACCAGCAATTGTTTGAAGTGGTAGCCCAAATAAACAAAATAAAACAGCCGGAAGAGATTTATCTCTTTTATACAAGCCAAACGGCAGGCACAATCCATTATTATTTGCTATTAATCGGGCAGGGGGTAGGGACAGCACTGCTAAATAGGATGCAGCAATCCGTTGCCGCAAGGTTTAATACCAGTTGTAATGTAGTGCTGATAGGGCACAGTCGCTTTTGGATTCAGGACAACCTCTTTATCCATCAGGAATTCTTTAAAAAAATTATGACATTGGAAAACAGGATATTCAAAATCCCGGACAAACACTTTACAATGCATTGGGAAACATGCCGGAACCCATATTATAGCGATCTGGATTCTATGTACAAAGCTACAGATAAAATGATGGCCCAATACTTTGTCCTGCGCACTCATGCTGCTCAGGATAATTTGGAAGGTCTAAATACTATGTTCGCCACCGCTATCGTAAGGGCCTTTAGAACGCTGATATACGCAAAACTTTCCTACCAGCCGCATTATCTATCGGCTTACATTCTATGGATGCTATGCCTATATGCCCAACCTAATTTAAGCAAAATAGAATACCTATTTGAAAAGCTGAGTGGGGATGCATTTTTCAAAACAATTGATTACAATTCCACATTTCACCACGGCTTAGACAGAATACCTGAAGAAAAAGCTGTAATTATGGATGAAATAGTAAACGTATTGCAAAAGGAACTAAAATCTGCAGTTGTTATAATAAAAAATCAAAATTAGATTTAGTCTGCCTACATATACCCCAAATTATAAAAGTATCATGTCTAAATTGCAAAATGATTTATATTATGAACAACCTCGGCCTATCGAAAAGTAGCTTGCCCAGAGCGTAGTCGATGGGTAGAAATGAATTTATCGAAGGGAGAAGCAAAAATCCTTGAAATCATATATAATTTCAAACGTAAATTCCCCCTTCGAAGGGGGTTAGGGGGATGTTTTGCGCCGTAGATAAAGAAATTTTCAGGATTTTTTTCGTAAGCATAGACCTTTTTGTTTCATTTTGCGGCAATGGCAAAAAGAAAAGAGAAAATCAGTATAAAAACATGTCCACATGTAGTTCTAATCTTAGCACTTAACCTCAAAAGATTAACTACGTTGAATCTTCGATTTGCCACGGCCTACCGGCGTCGCAATGACCCCTTCGTCCCGATAGCGATCGGGTGCGCAGGGGTCGAAGCACACGAATCCCGATTCCCGTCTTTGTCCTGCTGAGCTTAGTTTATCCTGAGCGCAGTCGAAGGGAAGTGTCGAAGCGCACCCTTCACCCTTCACCCTTCACACTTCACCCTTCACCTTTTCTAATAAACCCCAACAACCCGCAAAGCATTATGCTCACAATGCTGCAAATAACAATACTCCCCATTTACAAACTGAAAAAAGGATACGCCCAACACCTGTAATACCGGAAAGGTTAAAGTGGGAGCGAGTGTGGCAAGTATGGGAAGCGTTGTTGTTTCAACAGCATCATAAGGAAGAAAACCTGTATCATTTATAGCAACTGAAAATGTAAGGGCCTCAAAATTCAATGCAGCTACTGCCATGGAAAACTTAAAGTGGGTAGTACCTTTGGGTGCAACAAGTAACTTTATGGGATTAAATGGTGGGATCGTCACCAAACTGATCCCCGAAGCCCTGTTAAATTCCGATTCAAAACCTCCAACAAAAGTACTGTCAAATTTTGCGGAACTGTTAAAGTCAAAGCCTTTTAAAAGATGTAAATCGCCATGAAAAACCTTTCGCAATCCTCTGGGGTTTAGGGTGTCAGATTGCACAACTTTAACCATTTTTCTAACCAAGCGTTGCACCGTCATGTGGTCCTTGGCATGGGCTAATAAAGGTCTAAATGCAACCCGAATCAATTTCCCGGCCTTTGCGCTATGCCCAAATTCCGTTGCATTTTCCCGTGTCCGTGCAAATCTGGGATTGTTTAAAATGGTTTTCCTGTCCACACCCGTTTTTGTCCGAGCCAAAAACCCATAAACCGATTTGTAAAAGGAAATATCCCCAAGGGTGCCCACCAATTTCAATAAGCCAACTTGTTTTGCCATATATGAAACTTTAAAATTCAAAGCGAAGATAGCATCACAAGAAAACGGATATTCACAACTTGGGTCAAACTTGAGTACGATTTATATCAAACTCACGTGCCAAAATATTCATCTATTAATCATAAATCAAGTATGAATAGAGTATGAATAGAGTATGAATAGAGTATGAATAGAGTATGAATGATTCATTGATCATCTTAGGGGGATTCAACACACAATTCAAAACTATAATAATCCAATCTCCCGTAAATCGCATATTTAAAAATAAACCGCACAAACTTCCGAATATCTAAATTATCGTCAATGTTAATTAAACAATACGACAGCATGAAATTGTTCCAAAAACACTGAATAAATGATAAAACCACCTAATTGAAATAAATGCTTATTTGTTCTATAATTTATATTATGTAAAATTGAATATTTTAAAACCTGCTTTCCCCTTAAAACAAAACCCTGAATATTACTGTGAATTTGAGCTGCTAGCCAAGCTCCTATCATATTGTACCCCTGCCCAAATATTGTTATTGGCATCGACCCAAACATCGCGCACCAATAGTTTTTGGCCGGGTTGCACGAATACGCCATTGCGAATGTAGTCGGTTCCCTCATAAAGTTCGCTTTTAAACAAGGGTGTGATGATATCATCATATTGCGGCGGCGTGGTTTGGTCGCCGGCATAATAAAGATATTTGTTAAAGTGTATTTCACCATTTTTTACGCCATACCAAACCGTGGCTGTATTGGGAAGCAAAGTGCTTATTTCTGCATAAGCATTGGCATAGTATTTTGCGGGCTTCCCATAGGTATAGAGATAGCCAATATATCCGTCCAGATTGTTTTTTTCATAGGCCAGATTCCAATCGGCCTCTTCTTTGGTCTCCACTTGGGAATAAGGTTTCGGATTTTCTTCCTCTACGGAATTCGGCGTAATCAGCGCCACCAAAAAAATGATGAAAAACACCACCACAGTGCCCACTACCGCAATGCCGCCAATAATGTAGAGCAAACTGTTGCTGGAACGTGGCGCAGGTTTTTGATATGCAATTTGCCTTTGGACGGGGGGCACGAAAGTTCCCGGCGGCACTGAAGTGGCATTTTTTTCGGAAAGATGGGTGTTTATATCCCTCACCAGTCTTTCAAAACCGGCCTCGTGGCCCATTTTGGTGAAATCCAAAAACTGTTTTCGCGCCAACCGCATAGGGATTACACACTCCTCTATTTTAATAGGGTTTACGCTTTTTCCCAAGCCAATGGCGTAGGACATTTCATCCTTTACATTTTCAGATTCCACCGAGGTTTTGGACAATATCAGCACTACCGCATCAGCGGCTTTGATCTGTTCTTCTATCGTGTCGTCCCAATCGTTGCCGGTGATTATATTTTTATCAAACCAAACATCAAAACCCTGGGTGCGAAAAGCTTGGACCAGGGCCGAGACATATTCGGTATCGTTTCTTGAATAACTGATAAAAATCTTTTTTGATGCCATAGCTCCAAGTTTTTAGAAATTTGATAGTACGATCGCCATTATTTGGCGTTGGCAGAAGGTTTGGATTTTCGTTCATCCAAAAGTTCGTAGGTTTTTTCAAAAATAGCACGATCACAGGCATATTTTTCGCCATTAACCCCCACCATCAGCCAATCCCCTGCCTTTCCCTTCATTGTTCCCTCCATGGTTTCGACCTCAAAGGGTTGGTCAATCTGAACGCATTTAATGGGAATGGGCTTCTTTTGTGCGGTTTTAAACGGAAGATCGGGCAGTTCTCCTTGATTGAATTTAAGCATGTGGTCTATTTTTAAAATGAAATTACAACAAAAAATTCCATCTTGGCAAAATTTCGAAATTTTTATACTTTAAAAAAGACTGTAATTGAATGGGTTATATTGGCCATTGAGGTTTCCTTCAAAATGGTCAGGCTGTATTAGGTATTGGAATTTTTTTAATGAAATTAGTGGGCAATCGACGGGAATTCGATAGAATACGTTGGATGTTTGGGAACCTGAATTATCCCTTCACCTCATAAACAAAAGCGCGATATTTTAAAAGTGCGACAAACACAAAGCCTCCGAAGGCATTTCCCACGAGGGCCAAAACGATGAAGGACAGATAATCCCAGAACGAAATTTGGGGCGAACTTATGAGACCTGAAAACACTTCCACATTGCCCACAATGCTGTGGTGCAGGCCGGCAAAGGACAATACTGCGGTGATTAAATAAATAATAAAAATCCGACTTAAGGTGTCCTTGGATGCGGCAACGAGCCACGACAGCAAGCCCATAAGCCAACCAGCCAGAATGCTGCTTATCAATATTACCCAAGTGCCGTATTCTGTAACGTGGATGGCAATGGTTTCCACAGTTTTTAGGTCAAAAATATGGAGTCGCGGCCCGATCCATACCAATAAAAAAGAGATGAGATAGCCTCCAATCAAATTGCCGACAATAACCAGGCCCCAAAGCCGAAAAAGGCTACGCCATGTACGTTTTTTATTTAGTACCGGAAGCGTTAAAAGAGACGTCTGTTCCGTAAAAAGAATGGATTGGCCAAGGATAATCATTATAAATCCGATGGGATACACCAAGGCGAGCGATTTAAAAACGGTATCTTCTGCTACTTTTCCATCCAAAAAATAGTAAAGGCTGCAGATAAGCAAAAAGCTGAAGCCAATTTCCAGCCCGGCGGTCAAGGAACTCAGGAGGATACTAATTGGGTTTTTGTCGTAGGTTTCCTGGCCTTCAACAATTTGTTGTTTTAAAATTTCTCCGTGCGATTTCGCCGTATCGGCCTGCGATGCTTTTGAATTTTTCAGCTCGTTGTCAATCTGCTGTTGTTCTTCGATGTTCTCTTTAAAATTTTCGGGCATAACGGTTGGCTGAAAAATGGAAGCTGATTTTATTTTTACGCAGTAAAGGGAATTATGGTTTGTAATTGCCATTAAAGGCAAATTCCTCCTGCGGCTTTCGATGCCTCATTTCTTGCCGCTCCTGTTTTTCCAAATCTTCGGGCAACTGTTCGGGATTGCCGCCAAAATAGCCAAAGGCAACGGCAGTGGCCACGTGAAAATCTTCGGTAAAATTAAATTCTTTATGCGCTTTTTTAAAATCCAATCCGGCCATTTGGTGAACGGCTATTCCCATACTGTTGGCCTGTTGCAAAACATTTCCCATAAACAGACCCAGATCGTGGAGGGCGTGGAAGTTTTCCTTTTCATTTTTTTCCATAGTCTTTTTGAAAGCATTGATCCACAGCAATTGCGAATTGCCCGCCCAAGACTGGTTGAATTCATCCAAACAATTAAAAATGCGGTTGTACATTTCTGTACCCTTAAGGCCCCAAATAATGCGCCACGGTTGGATATTACTGGTGTTTGGCGCCCATCGACCTGCTTCGAGCAGGGTGTGGACCTGTTGTTCCGTTAGCGGTGTTGAAGCGAAAACCCGGGGACTCCATCTATTTTTTAGGCTGTCCAAAATTGGGTAATCCACTGGTGTTATTTTTTTTGTTGAGATGCTGTTTTCCATGTTTTTGTTTTAAAAATAGCAAGTTTTGCTCCGCTCGGAAAGAATTTAAAAAGTATTTAACGCACTCGAGCATTATTAACATTTCCCTATTATAGTTTGAACCATTTTGCTCTTATTTTTACGCGAAAATTTAAAAAATGGTCGTTTGGGGAATATTTATCGCTTTTATCATTTTATTTTTAGCGCTCGATCTGGGCGTTTTCAACCGTAACCCTCACGTAATCAAAACGAAGGAAGCCGCCATTTGGACTACTATTTGGGTGAGTTTCGCTTTGGGCTTTTCGGGTATAATCTATTGGCTTTTTAGTGAAGGGTTGATTGAAAATCCCACCGGACTTACTCCGAATACTGCGGTTTTAAAATACATTACAGGCTATTTGATTGAGCTTTCCTTGAGCATAGACAACGTTTTTGTTATTGCGGTTATTTTTTCATCGTTTGCCATTCCCAAAAAATTCCAACACGAAGTGCTGTTTTACGGAATCTTGGGAGCCATTGTTTTCAGGGCTTTGATGATCTTCTTCGGCGTGGCGCTAATCAACAAATTTGATTGGATTATTTATGTGTTCGGGGCGTTTCTTTTGATTACCGCTTTCCGAATGTTGATTCACAAAGAGGCTGAATTCAATCCCAAAAAATCCAAAATGTTTCGGCTTTTGAAGAAGTTCTTCCCCGTTAGCCACAAAATGGACGGCGATAAATTTTTCATAAAACGGATGGGCATCCGCGCGGCCACTCCCCTATTTGTTGCGCTTATTATAATTGAGCTTACAGACATTCTTTTCGCGCTGGACAGCATTCCGGCCATTCTCGCCATAACGGCCGATCCTTTTATTGTTTTCAGTTCCAATATATTGGCCATCTTGGGCTTGAGGTCTATGTATTTTTTGATTTCGCGTATGCTCACCAAGTTTCGCTACATCAATTATAGCTTGGTCGTAATTTTGGCATTTGTGGGCGTGAAAATGATCATTTCCCACAATGTAGAAATTCCAGAATGGCTATCGTTGAGCGTTATCGGATTTTCGCTCGGTGCCGGAATTGTGGCTTCCCTACTTATCCCCGACAACAATCCCCAGCCGCAGGAAGAAGATTAATTTCACAAAATCGCCTTAAAAGTTTGGAATGGGTTTTTGGCTATCGTATCTTTAAAACAGTTAATAAAAACCAACAGATATGAACGTAAATTTTGAGTACCACGAGGTGGCAGCGAGCCCAAGATTGGAAGCATTTGTGTCCGAAAAACTAAACAAACTTGAAAATAAATATGACACCATTGTGGGTGCCGATGTTTATTTTAAAAAGGAAAATTCGTCAAATCCCGAACAGGGAAAAATCTGCAGCGTACGTTTAAGCGTGCCCGGACCAACCATTTTTGCGGAATCGTCCACTGCCTCTTTTGAAGCCTCGGTGGCAAAAGTAATTACGGAACTTCGATCACAACTGCAAAAACGGAAGGAAAAACTGAAAGCACATTAATGATGAAAAATATGGGAATTATAGCTCGAAACGAAAATCAACTAACGCTTATATACAGCAGCAATACACGGGTGGGAAGACACACCCTTAGTTATTTGACCGGAATGGAAGGCCGCTACTTGGATATTGATATTGCCAAAACCAAGGTTTCCGATACCCAGTGGGTCGAAATAGCAGAGGCGCTGGGCGTGAAGGTCGGTGATTTGGTAGATAAGCGCGAATTGGACATAGATTTGAAAAGCAGCGCGGATTTCGGCCCGAACGATTGGCTGAAAATTATCCAAAAGAATGACTGCGTAATTTCCAGACCCATAGCCATTAAAGGCCAACGCACCAAACAGATTGAAAATCCGCCCGAAATAATGGAATTTTTTGAAGTAGATTCGGCAGGCCTGGAGCAAAGTCCTTCCAACGATACCCCTCCGGATATTGAAAGAACTACTGAAAATGAAAATTTTATAGAAAAGGAAGAATGATCATTCTTCCTTTTTTATTGTTTCCAACGGTTGGATGGTGGGCTTTAATTCTTTGTAAAGTCGCAGTTGCGGTTGGGTAAGAATGTCATTCATTTCAGCGGTTTCCTCTTGTTGAAGCTGATAAAGCATATCAAGTTTTTCCCGCCCGTTAAATTCGGCTTCAATTTTTTTCCGCTTAATTAAAAATTCCTCCACCTTTTGCTGAAACAACAGTTGCTGCTCCCCAGTCATAGAAAGTTCGGGTATGTATTGGTTGGTGATTTCAATGGCTTTTTGTTTCGCCTCGGGATCTGATTTTTGCAAATAAGGATCTTGGGCATAGGCACCATAAACCAAAAAGAAAACCAGAAGGGTCAAAATTTTTTTCATAAAAATCTAATTTTAAGGGATTACCTTTAAAATTAAAAAACTATGGATTGCAACCCAATGGTTTTAACGGTCTTTAACGAGGGAAAAAACTTAATTTAACGTGGTTGGCCAATGCAGAATAAAAGCAAATCAAGCGGAAGCTTTTTGTTGGATCAATTGGATGGCATCATTTACATTGCGCATTCTTTCCATATCCTCATTTTTAAACTCAATGTTGAAGACATCTTCAATGTCCAAAATGATATCTACCAAATGGGCCGAGTTTATGTTGAGTTCGCGCGTTAAATCGCTATCACGGCTAATATCTGAAGCCGAAACATCCTCGGGCAGATAGGTTTTTAGAATTGGTTCGAGAAGGGCATAAATTTCTTCGGAAGTCATTCTGTTTAAATTTTTTTAAAGATAGCACAAGCATTCACATCGCCAAAACCGAAACTGGCCTTGGCTATGGTTTGTAACGATGTTTTAAGTAGTTTCATCGAAATTTTCTCGGGAGCGACCCAAGATTCAATTTTCGGATGCAGATGTTCACAATTTACGTTGGGAAAAATAAATCCTTCGTGCAGTTGGAGAACGGCTGCCACAATTTCCAAACTACCACTTGCGGCCAATGCGTGTCCCACCATTCCCTTTAAGGAATTGATATATGGAAAATCGCTTCCTTTACGGTGAAGGGCACGGGCCCAATTTTCGATTTCCTCCGGATCTTTGATGGTGGCCGTAAGATGGCCGTTTATATAATCTATTTCCGACGAATCAATATTCGCGTTGGCCAATGCCTGGCTAATACATCTTTGGATTGCAACGCTGTTTGGCGCGGTCATGCTGCCTTGGCCGCGCTGCCCACCATTGTTCACGGCACCTCCCAATATTTCGGCATATATTTTTGCGCCGCGATTTTGGGCGCTTTCCAAAGTCTCCAAAACGTAGGCTCCTGCCCCACTGGATGGCACAAAACCGTTAGCCTCTGCACTCATTGGCCCTGCCACGTTTTGGGGATCGGAGTTGTGTTTAAAAGTGGTCACCTTCATAGCGTCAAAACCTCCCCAAATATAGGGGCCGCTATCGCTGGTGCTCCCACAAAGCATATAGGTGGCATTTCCGTTGGCGATGTGCTCATATCCCATCAAAAGAGCCTCGGTGCCGGTAGTACAGGCCGAGGAATTTGCGGTAACGCGGTTTCCTGCACCAATCAAGCCGCCGAGGTAGGCACTAACGCCGCTTGTCATGGTCTGTGCCACGGAATTACTGCCCAGGCGGCGCACGTTTTTGTCGTCTATTTTATAAATGGCTTCCCGGAATTTTTCCACCCCGCTGGTGCCACTTCCAAAAATAATTCCCAAATCCCAAATGGGTTCTGTGTCTTTGGGCGCTGGTTGCAGCCCTGCATCCTCGATGGCGTCCATTCCGGCGATGATTCCGTATAAAATGCCACTACTGTTAAAGTTCCGCAATTGTAAATCGGTTAGGTACTGCCGTTTTTTTTCTTCGGAAATGGTAGGCATTCCTCCCAGTTGGCAACTAAAATTTAAATCGCGCAATTCGGGAAAAAACCGAAGTCCCGATTTCCCATTTTTGATGGCCTCTGAAAATTCTGGAATTCCCACCCCATTCGGAGAAACCACTCCAAGTCCCGTAATGACGACGCGTTTTTTCATTTAAACCTTAAAAAAATTATTGACATCCGTCCATTTTTCAATATAAAATAAAACAATTTAATCTTCAATAGCTTTGGCCTTTGGCCTTTAGCCTTTAGCCTTTAGCTATTAGCCTTTAGCTATTAGCCTTTGACCTTTTCGAAATAACTTTTTTGCTTCACTTATTCCTCTTCCTAATGCTTTTTTTTCTCGTTCTTCCCTTTCTCCTGCTCATTCCTAATCCCAAATCCCAAATCTCAAATCTCAAATCTCAAATCCCAAATCCCAACTGCCAAATTTCAAATTCCAAATCTCAAATCCCAAATCCCAATTCCCAAATCCCAATTCCCAAATCCCAAATCACGAATCCCAAATCCCAAATCCCTACTCCCTACTCCCTCAGCCTGTCCCCAGTCAACATTCCCGAAATGATTCCTTTTGCGACCAATTCTTCTTTGGCATTCAGCATCTGTACCTTACACTTTAATTTATGGAACCTAAAGTAAATTTTTTCTGAAATAACCGTAACCGTTTCCCCTGGATAAACCGGCTTAAAAAAATCAATTTCGGTACTGCTGAGGGCGAAGGCGCTATTTTTAGAAAATTCTTCTGGCTTGAGAAGATAAAGTCCAAAACACACCAAGCCCAGTTGGGCCATACATTCCGTAAGGATTACGCCGGGAGTGATGGGATTTCCCTTAAAATGGCCTTGATAAAAAAATTCATTGGGGTTAAAGGTATATCGGCCCTTTAACGCTTCCGCTGAAATGGAAATAATTTCATCCACAAAAAGGAAGGGTTTCGCGTAGGGCAATGAATCTATAATATCGCTGTAATCCACAATTTGGTCTTTAAATTTTCTAATTTAAGAATGGATCGTCATCTCAGGCTTTCCCCGCCATCTACTTTAAGTACGGTGCCGTTGATCCATCGCGCTTCGGGTTTGCAGAGCAAATAAACCGCATTGGCTACATCTTCGGGCCTTGTGAGCCTTTGAAAGGGATTGCGTTTTCTGGCCATTGCTGCAAGTTCATCGCTTTTGGGTATCATTAAAAAAGAGGGCGTTTCCGCAGTACCCGCTTGAATGCAGTTGGTGGTCAGATTTTTCGGGGCAAATTCCACCGCCATATTTCGCATCAAGGCTTCAAGCAATGATTTTGCCGCCGAAACTGCCCCATAACCGGGCCACACCCGGCTACTCCCCTCACTGGTAAAAGCTATGGATCGCGATTCTTTTGCGAAAACGCTCTTTTGAAGGAGTGCTTGGCTCCATTCATACCAACTAATGGCCATAGCGTGAAGGGTAATATCCAAATCTTGTTTTGATAGTATCTCCGATTCGGGCCCAAGCATCGTTTTTAGGCTGCCTTTGGCGATGCTATGCAACAAAAGGTGAACGCTATTTTTGGGTAAGGCTGCGATAATTTTATTTCGCACTTCCGGTTTTAGGGCGTCTTCGTTAAAGGTTTTTACACTTACGCCGAAGGATTCCATAGCTTGCACCTCCTTTTCGAAACTATTTAACTGGATTTTTCGATCGCGGTGAACAATGCAGATATTCATTCCGTGGGCCGCAAGTTTTTTGGCAGTGGCGAGTCCGAGCCCGCTACTACCGCCCAAAATTACCGCCCATTGATTTTCGAATTCCTTCATAATTAGAATTTTTCTTAGGTTGAAATATTAAAATTTCAATAACACCCGTTGGGCCGAAAAACCCGGGCCAAAACTGAGCATCAATCCCAAATCACCGCTTGGCGGTTCTTGGTCCATAAACCTTTCCAAAACGTATAGGACGGTCGCACTGCTCATATTTCCGTATAATTTAAGCACTTCCTTGGTGTCGTCAATATTTTTGCCCAAACTGCCGAAGAGGTCTTCCACCGTTTCAACGATTTTCCGACCTCCCGGATGGAAGATCAGATGGTCCACCTGTTCTATTTTCAAATCATTTTTTTGGAGAAAGGGATGTACAATGGCCGGAAAATGTTCCGCAATTTTTTGGGGAACCTCTTTGTCCAATATCATTTGAAGCCCGGTGTTTACCAATTTGAAACCCATCATTTCGGTAGCGTCATAAAAATGGTACATTTCCTCGTCCAAAATTTCTGGCCCACCATCGCTTTCATTGGAAGAAAGAAGCACGCAGGCAGCGCCATCGCCAAAAATGGCCGCGCTAACGATGTTCACCATTGAAAAATCCTCCAATTGGAAGGTGGCAGTCGGAGCCTCCAAAGCAATCACGGCAGCCCGTTTGCCGGGATTTGCCTTTAAAAAATTCTTTGCGTAAATAATTCCGGAAACCCCGGCGGCACAGCCCATTTCGGTCACTGGCAGCCTTACTACGTCCTGCCGCATTTCCAGTTCGTTTATCAAATAGGCATCTACGGACGGAATCATAATGCCCGTGCAACTCACCGTAATTATAAAATCGATGTCACTGGATTTCCACTGGGCTTTTTGCAGCGCATTTTGAAGGCATTGCTTTCCGAGTTTAGTAATTTCGCGAACGTAAATTTCGTTCCGCTCCTCAAAACTTGTATTGGTGAAAACTTCCACAGGGTCCATAATGGAGTAGCGTTTATCGACGCCCGCGCCCTCAAAAATTTTTATTACTTTTCGTTGAAACCGATTGTCCTGCCCGCTCATCCATTGTTTTACGAACGGAATAACCTCGGCGGTTTTTCTACTGTGTGCTGGCAGCTGTTTGGCAACGGTGGTTATTTTTACTTTCATAATTCTTTTTTTAAAATCCATTGATAGCGAAAGGCCCAACGCCAATGGATTTCACTTTTTTGATTCGGGATTCTGGCAGCAAACGTTTTGAGTTCCCGCTTTTTAAAACCTCTTGCAATGGAAACCAAGCCATCAAATTGTGCCGTTTTGGTCTTTAAAAACAGAAAACTTATTATTTTAAAAAGCTGAAAAGCCATTCTGCTTCGGTGCAAATCGTTTACGACTATTCCGAGGTTCACTTTTTTAATAAGATTATTTAACAAGCCTTCAATTTCATTGTTCCTAAAATGGTGCATAAACAACGTACAAACTGCAATATCGCAATTCGGGAGTAATTCCTGCTCCAAAAAAACATCAACTTTTTGAAATTTTATATTGGGGAATTCCACACTTTGATTTTCAGCATATTCCAAAATGTTTTCGTTAAAATCCACACCGATGCAATGCACCTTAAAATTATTTTTATCGGCAAATTTTACGAACTTTCGAAGCAGTTCCCCATCGCCACAACCAATATCCAAAAGGGTTATTGGATGCTGCTTACATTTTTTACGCATCAATTTTGTTACTCCCCGAAAGGTAATCCGGTTGCCACCCAACCAAGTATTTACAACCTTTAAATCGCGCAGAAGATTTTTCATTTCTTCTCCCCGGAAATTCACGTTGTCCATAATTTCCTGTTGCGACGATCTGTGTTTGTTGCTAAAAGTGACCATTAAGGCTGTGTTCCGTGTGTTTTTTTAATAATTTTCGGCAAAATTACGGGAAAGGTTTTGGCTAATTTAAAACCAATTTTTGAGGCCAAAGGATGCAGCAAAACCTTTTGAATCATTGCGCCTGTGCGCATTCGGGTGCCGAACTCACTATGCCATTTTTTGGTATATTCAAGTTCCATTTCATTTCTATTGAATTTTTCTTTTTGGAATTGGTCCAAAACTATTTCTGAAAAAATACGCGCGCTGTTAATGGCCATTGCCATTCCATTTCCACATAAAGGATGGATCAATCCCGCACTGTCGCCAACCATAAAGATATGGTTTTCAATAGGACTTTTATTTTGAAATGCGATTTGACTGATGGTTATCGGTTTTTTAAAAACTGGAACTGCTTCTTTAAAAAATTGGTCCAAAAACGGATTTTTCGACAGTTCCCTTTTTTGGAAATCGTCAATATTGCCATATTTTTTAAAAGATTCAAAAGTGGTTAGATAGCAGGCATTCACCACATTGGATTCGGTTGTGCTAAGCCCACAATAACCGCCCTTAAAATTGTGGAGCGCCACGGTGTTTTCGGGAAATTCATAGTTGTAGTGGGCTTTCACGGCCAGCCAAGGCGAAGGTTGTAGCATAAATTTTCTCTCCAAAAAAGCATCGAGATTGGAGCGCTTTCCGAATGCACCCACTACAATTTGGGCGGTGAAGATGCCTTGCCGTTGGGTGTTTACCAAAAATTGGTCTTCTCGAAATTCAATTTTTTCAGCGGTATCAAAAATGAAATCGACTTTATTTTTCAACAAATCATAAAAAAGTGCATCAAAACAATAGCGACTGATACCGAAACCTCCGAGCGGCAAGCGGGATTCAATGGATCCACCGCTTATGTCTGTGAGTTGAAATTTGGAAATGGCCTTGGCGCCCGCTTTAAAAGGATCAATACCCAGCGAAATTAGGTAGGGCAACACTTCATTGCTCACATATTCGCCGCAGACTTTATGGTTTGGATAGGAATTTTTTTCAATAATACTAATTTTCAACCCTTTGCCCGACAAATGCAGGGCGGTCGAAAGCCCGGCCAAACCCCCACCGATTATAAGAATGTCGCTATGATTTTTAGGTTCCATTGAAAACTTTAAAGCTAAAAAAAATCCCGACCAATTTAAGTGGCTCGGGATTTTTTGGGAGTGTCAATTTAGTTTTATTCTCCAGCTTGCTGCTGTGCTTCTTTCTTCATTTTTTCGTTGGGAAGAATCGCAAGGTTTACCCTCCTGTTCTTCGCACGGCCTTCGGCAGTTGAATTGTCGGCCACTGGCGCGGTTTCGCCATACCAATTGGTAGTGAATCTACCTGCGCTCAAACCTTTGTTTTGAACAAAATAATTAGTTACGGCTTGCGCTCTATTTTTCGAAAGCGTCATGTTCATATCATCCGCTCCTACGCTGTCGGTATGTCCCACGACCAAAACATTTGTATCGGGGTATTCCTTCAGCACGTTGGCCAATTTATCCAATGTAGCCTGCGAGGCGGCGTTGATGTTATATTTAGCGGTATCAAAATAAACCCCGCTATTTTCGTCGAAAGTAACTACAATACCATCGTCCACGCGCTCAACTTGTGCCCCTGGAATTTCCTGCTCTATTTTTTGGGCCTGTTTGTCCATTTGTGCACCAATCAGCACACCTGCTCCACCGCCGACTACACCGCCAATAACGGCGCCCAATTCTCCATTGCCGCCTTTACCAACGTTATTGCCAATGATGGCGCCCAGAACGGCACCGCTCGCTGCGCCTATTACGGCACCTTTTTGTTTGTTATTTGCGTTTCGGGTGGCTTCGCAACTTCCCAAACTGAATATTATGGAAAAAGCAAAGGCTACTAGTGCGGTCTGTTTAAAAAATGTCTTCATAATTAGTCTTGAATTTTAGAAAAGTTCATATTTATTTTAAATGGTTCACCATCCAAACTTACGGTTTGTTCCCAGCGCATGGACGATTCGCTCAATTGAGCCAAGTGAACCCTAAATCCGGAGTTGTCCTCAGATTTTCCTTTAGCGTTGGTTGGCTTAATAATGAAATCATAAAGTCCTGAAGCGGGGTCAATTTCAACAATGGTAAAGATGAAATTTCTTTCCCCGGTGGGACAATTTGAGTTTTCAATAGTGTAGGTGGCGGTATTGTTGTTGGGGATAAATCGCCAAGTACTTCCTTCAAAACATTCCGCGGAAGTGTCGTTAAGAAGTGTAACATTGAATTTTCCTGAGGAGCCGT
Source organism: Aequorivita sp. (assembly GCA_048268785.1). Classification (GTDB taxonomy): domain Bacteria; phylum Bacteroidota; class Bacteroidia; order Flavobacteriales; family Flavobacteriaceae; genus Aequorivita. The sequence continues at coordinate 442,786 of JBLWUV010000001.1, read as the reverse complement.
AATTTACTTTATCCAGTGTCCAATAACCTTTTATAACTTTCTTGGATTCTTGAACTGTTTTCGGAGTACCGCAGGAAAACGCGGTGGCCGCAATAAGGGCCAAAAAGAGGATCTTTTTCATAAAAATTAATTTGTGTTTAAAAAATTGGTTGAGTGAAAAATTTTTACCTTCTGAATAAACTTGAAAGTAAGGATAGCACTAATAGTACTATAAAAATGTAAAAGATAATTTTTGCAATGTCGGCCGCACCTTCTGCGATGCCTCCGAATCCAAAAATCGCCGCAATAATTGCGATAACTAAGAAAATAATAATCCAGCGTACCATAATGTTGGGTTTTAATGATTAGTATTTCACTAAAGTAACCAACAATTTTAACACATAGATTTCCTTTATCTAAAGTTTAACAGCGACTGTTAAATAATTAGTAAGAAAGCAATTCCAATAGGTTTTGCTTAAATTTTTCTTTAGGAAGATACCCCGATTCCAAATTTGCCGCAAAAGGAATGGGCGTTTCCAAACTGGCAACCCTTTTTACGGGGGCGTCCAAAAACTCGAAGCAATTTTCCATCACCAGCGCTGAAATATCGGAAGCGATACCGCCAAACATACTATCCTCTTGAAGAATGATTACCTTGCCCGTTTTCTTTACCGATTGATAAATAGTTTCAGTATCCAATGGTATTAATGTTCTTAAATCGATTAGATCTGCTTCAATTTCGGGATGCTGTTCCAGCGTTTCGAGCGCCCAATGCACGCCTGCACCATAGGTTATAATCGTGACTTGTTCGCCTTCTTTTAAAAGGGAAGCTTTTCCAAATGGCAGTGTATAATATTCGGTGGGCACCTCTTGCCGGATGCTTCGGTATAATGCTTTGTGCTCAAAAAACAACACAGGGTTTGGATCTTCAATACTTGTTGCCAACAGCCCTTTCGCATCATAGGGGAATGCGGGGTAAACCACCTTTAATCCTGGAGTGTGCGTGAACCAAGCCTCATTGGTTTGGCTGTGGAAAGGGCCAGCCCCTACCCCCGCGCCACAAGGCATGCGCACTACTACATCGGCTTTTTCGTTCCAGCGGTAATGGCTCTTGGCGAGGTAATTTATGATAGGATTGAAACCGGAAGTAACGAAATCGGCAAATTGCATTTCCACCACGGCCTTAAACCCGTTGATGGAAAGTCCCATAGCGGCAGAAATGATGGCAGACTCGCAAATGGGTGTGTTGCGAACGCGTTCCTTTCCAAATTGATCCACGAAACCTTCGGTAATTTTAAAAACGCCGCCATATTCGGCTACGTCCTGCCCCATTATGACAAGGTTTTCGTGGCGTTCCATGGATTGTTTCAATCCTTGGGAAATAGCATCGATCAATCGAATATTTTCTGTATTCGCATTTGCCTTAACTTCTTGATAATTAAAATCTTTGTAAACATCATTTAATTCATTGGCTTCAACGAATGATATCGTCGGTTCTGCGAAGGCAATGTCGAGATTTTCATCTATTTCGTGCTTAAATTCCTCTTTATATTCTTTAATTTTTTCTTCGGAAAGTACCCCTTCCTCCAATAAATACGTTTCATAATTCAACAATGGGTCACGAAGGCCCCAATCGTCGATCAAATGGGTGGGAACATATTTAGTGCCGCTTGCCTCCTCGTGTCCCCGCATTCGGAAAGTTTTAAACTCCAAAAGTACCGGACGTGGATTGGTGCGCATACTTTCAACCAGTTTCTTTAATTTGGTGTAAACCTCCAAAATATTATTGCCCTCAATAATATGGGCTTCCATTCCATAACCCTTTCCGCGGTCGGCGATATGTTCGCAATGGTACTGTTCATTGGTTGGGGTGGAAAGGCCATAACCATTATTCTCAACACAGAACAATACCGGTAACTGCCAAACGGAAGCTACGTTCAATGCCTCGTGGATATCGCCTTCACTGGTTCCGCCTTCTCCGGTAAAAACCGCACAGACTTTATTGTTGTTCTTTAGTTTATTGGCAAGTGCAATCCCGTCCGCCACGCCAAATTGAGGACCCAAATGGGAAATCATTCCCACTATGTGAAATTCTTGGGTGCCGAAGTGGAAACTTCTGTCGCGCCCTTTGGTAAAACCGTTTGCCTTTCCCTGCCACTGCGAAAACAAGCGATACAGTGGAATGTCGCGCATAGTGAACACGCCAAGGTTTCGGTGCATCGGCAAAATGTACTCATCCTTCTCCAATACGGCCGTAATGCCGACCGAGATAGCTTCCTGCCCAATGCCGCTAAACCATTTTGAAACTTTTCCCTGCCGAAGCAAAATGAGCATTTTTTCCTCAATCATCCGAGGTTTCAGCATGCCCCGGTAAAGTCGAAGCAAGGTTTGTTCCTCCAAACCGTTTCGGTCGTAATCAAAGTGAATATGGGGGGTGGTGTCAGGTTTCATCATTAAAAAATTGGTGCCCCAAAAGTAGAAAAAAACCTATTGCAACGCGGATTATTAACGGGAATATTTAACGGTGGAAAAACTTTTACGTTTTGGTATCTTTGCATTTATTAAAATGAATTAATACGGTAAGACGTAGGAAGAAAAACGCTATTGGTATATTTAAAATTATTTAGCAAATTTTAAAAACATTACATCCATTTGTCCTAAATAAAAATCCCTTACTTTTTGAACCGATAAAATATTTAAATTATGAACAATATTCCCAGTGTAGATTTGGCCGATTTCCTTTCGGAGGATCCCAAGAGAAAACAAAAATTCGTAGATGCGATCGGTGCTGCCTATGAAGATATTGGCTTTGTTTCCTTAAAGAACCATTTTCTGAGCGATGAATTGGTAGAAGAGCTTTATAAGGAAGTAAAAAGTTTTTTTGCGCTCCCGCTTGACGTCAAGAAAAAATATGAAATAGAAGGACTGGGTGGGCAGCGCGGCTATATTTCCTTCGGAAAGGAACACGCCAAGGGCAAAAAGGAAGGCGACCTAAAGGAGTTTTGGCATTTTGGCCAAGAACCGACTGCCGACGCAAATTTGGCTGAGGAATATCCAAAAAATGTGCAAGTGGAAGAATTGCCCGACTTTAACCATACGGGTATGGAAGCCTACCGAATGCTTGAAAAAACTGGCATTTATGTATTAAGGGCATTGGCGCTTTATATTGGGTTGGATGAATTCTATTTTGACCATTGGGCCACGAACGGCAACAGTATTTTACGCCCCATCCATTATCCACCCATTACCGAAGAACCCAAAGGGGCAGTGCGTGCCGGTGCCCACGGAGATATTAACCTTATCACCTTATTGATGGGGGCCTCTGCAGGCGGACTTCAAGTGTTGCGAAAAGATGGCGAGTGGATTGACGCCATTCCCAATGAGGACGAGTTGGTAATTAATGTGGGCGATATGCTGGAAAGGCATACCAACAATAAGTTGCGTTCCACTATTCACCGCGTGGTGAATCCACCGCGCGAGGAATGGGACCAGCCCCGCTACTCCATCCCATTTTTTATGCACCCCCGAAGTGATATGAAATTGAATTGCCTGGAAGAATGTATTGACAAAGAACACCCAAAAGCCTACGAAGATATTACCGCCGGCGAATTTCTTCACCAGCGCTTGGTGGAGATTGGATTGATAAAAAAGTAAGCAGTCGTGCCAACATTTTGCCGTAGAACTACAAATCTGAAACATTGAACTCTTTAGAAGACCAATTAAAAAATCTATTTCCAGACCATCAGCCGGAAGAATTTCCCGGATTGAACGAAACACCGACGGTTTGGATGCAGGACGAGCCTCTGCTTTGCAAATACGAAAAGCGGAAAGGCAAGCCTGTAACAATTATTGAAGGCTACACCGGGGCCGATTCTGATTTTAAAATGCTGTCTAAGGAGTTGAAACGGTTATTGAGCGTGGGCGGCAGTTTTAAAAATGAAGAGATCATTATTCAAGGCGATTACAGAGACAAAATCATGCAATTTTTAAAAGAAAAGGGCTTTAAGGTGAAGCGTGTTGGCGGATAGTTTAGGGCTAATGCCCAAAATTATCCAGCTCCTATTCTCTTAAATCCTTAAACTTTTAAATTATTTCAACCAAAAACAGCTAATTATTTTGAAGAAACAAACCATTCAACCCAGCGAACTGATACTTACCCCCGAGGGAAAGATTTATCATTTAAACTTGGCGCCGTCACAATTGGCCGAAACTATCATAACTGTTGGGGACCCGGGACGCGTGGCAATGGTCTCAAAATATTTTGACACCATTGAAACTACCGCAGAACACCGCGAATTCAAAACCCATACGGGAACCTATAAGGGCAAGCGAATAAGCGTGATTTCTACCGGAATTGGGCCAGATAATATCGATATTGTTTTTAACGAGTTGGATGCCTTGGTGAATATTGATTTTGAAAAAAGACAGGTCAAAAAAAAACTTACTTCGCTCAATATTATTCGCATTGGCACCTCCGGCGGCCTTACGCCCGACGTGAAAGTGGATAGTTTTTTGGTGAGTTTAATGGGCATTGGCCTCGACACCGTGATGCATTATTACGCCAAAACCGAGAAAATTTTCAACCGTGAATTTGCCCAGGCCTTTATTGACCACACCCAGTGGAACCCGGACAATTCCGTGCCCTACGCCGTTGCGGCCGATAAAAGTTTGATTGAAAAAATGGTTTCCGATAAAACCTTGCAGGGAATTACCATCACAAACGTGGGTTTTTACGGTCCGCAAGGCAGGGTGTTGCGAGCTCCTTTGTGGGACAGCGATCTTAACGAAAAATTGACTTCGTTCCGTTTTAAAAAGAAAAAAATTACCAACCTCGAAATGGAAACGGCCACTATGTATGGCCTTGCCAAATTGTTGGGTCATCGCGCGCTTTCGATGAATGCCATTGTTGCCAACCGGGCCTCCGGAACTTTTAGCAAGGACAGCACCAAAACCATTGATGCGCTAATACAATATACTCTGGACAAAATAGTGGAATGAAGCATTTTTTAATAGGTGGCGTACCCGAGCACTTCAATCTTCCGTGGTATCTTGCGCTCAGAAATAAGGATTTTCAAAAGGAAAACATAAACTTGCGATGGAAGGATTTTCCCGGCGGAACCGGCGAAATGGCGCGTGCCCTGCGCGATGGCGAAATTGATATGGCCGTAATCCTTACCGAGGGAATAGTGCGCGACATCATTAACGGAAATCCCAGCAAGATTGTCCAAGTTTTTGTGAAATCGCCCTTGTTATGGGGAATTCACGTAGCCGCCAATTCCGAATATGAAACTGTTTCCGATTTAAAGGGCACCGATGCAGCCATCAGCCGTTTTGGCTCGGGTTCGCATTTAATGGCTTTCGTAAACGCAGAAAATCTCGATTGGGATTTAAAAAACGACCTAAATTTTAAGGTTATCAAAGATTTGGAGGGAGCATTGGAAAGTCTGCCCAAAGGCGAAGGCGACTATTTTATGTGGGAAAAGTTTATGACCAAGCCTTATGTGGATAATGGCACCTTTCGTTTGGTGGGCGAATCGCCTACTCCTTGGCCCAGTTTTGTGATTGCCGTCCGCAACGAGGTATTGGAAAATGAGGCCGACGCGATTAAAAATATTTTAAAGGTAATTAACGCCGTTACCAAAAATTTCAAAAGTTTGGAAGGCATTGATGAAATGATAGCCCATCGTTACGGTCAAAAAATAGAAGATGTGCGCGAATGGCTGTCGTTGACGGAATGGAGCGATAGTCAATTGACTGCTAAAGAACTTGAAAATATTCAGCAAAAGCTGGTGGAATTGGATTTAATTGAAAATAAGATTCAGGAAACCAGCATATTACACCACTTCCAAAAAAAATCTTAAATTTTACGCAACCCCGCGGCTCCCTCTGCATCTTTAGAGTATAAAACCATCCGTTATGACTACTTTTTTAATCGTTTTGGGGGCGTTGTTGGTCACTAACTTTTTATTGCTTCAATTTAGTTGCAACGATGCCACTGAACCAGAAACACCCGAAGAAGAATAGAAAATTTCTCCCCGTTTCTATTCTTTATTATTTTTTTTATCTCTTATTGATTATTTAGGCTTTCCCTTTTGAGGTTGCCGATCGAAGCCGAAGCATTACCAATTTACAGGAACTTTCCCCTTTTCCTTTAAAAATTCATTTGCCTTGCTGAAGTGTTTGTTGCCAAACCAATAACCTCTATTCGCGGCCAATGGCGACGGATGCCCGCTCGTGAGCACCAAATGTTTGGAACTGTCCACCTTCGCCCCTTTCTTCTTTGCCGGACCGCCCCAAAGCATAAAAACCAAGCCTTCCCTCTCCGAGGATAATTTTTCAATAACCGCATCGGTAAATTTTTCCCAACCTTTATTTTGGTGGCTTCCCGCTTGGTGTGCCCGAACGGTGAGCGTGGCGTTTAAAAGCAAAACGCCCTGATTGGCCCAGCGTTGCAAATTTCCGTTATTCGGAATGGGCGTTCCCACATCGGTCCGTATTTCTTCAAATATATTTTTAAGCGAAGGCGGCAACGCAACGTTTTCACCCACCGAAAAACAGAGACCGTGCGCCTGCCCAGGTCCGTGGTATGGGTCCTGCCCTATTATCACAACTTTCACTTCATCAAAGGGAGCGTGATCAAAGGCCGAAAAAATCTGCTTTCCCGGTGGAAAACACTTGGCGGATGCGTATTCATTCTTTACAAATTCAACTAAATTCTTGAAATAGGGTTTTTCAAATTCATCTTTTAAAATGGCTTTCCAGCCCGGCTCCATTGTTACCTCCATTATTGTTACTTTTGTGGTTGCAAAAATACGGGAAGCCAGCCACGAATGCACGAATAAAAAATATATTCGTGGTAAAAATTGCCTATCGCAGCGCTTATGACCAAAATTGACAGTAAAACTTTAGAAGATCTCGAATTTCCTTCCGTACTACGGCAAATTGCCGACTTTTGCGTAACCGAGCCAGGTAGGGAGCGTGCACTTTCTATTGTTCCCTTTCCGGAAATGGCTGAAATCGTTCCGGAATTGCAGCGTGTAAAGGAATTTAAGGCTTCCTTTGACGGCGACAACCGCATCCCGAACCACGGGTTCGACCCAATTTTTAGAGAGCTGCGTTTGCTTGAAATTGAAAACAGCAGTCTTGAAATTTCCGGTTTCCGAAAAATTCTTTCTATTTCTGAAACCACGCGGATTCTTTTGAAGTTCTTTAAAAAATTTGAAGAGTTTTATATTCACTTGAATTCCTTTTCGGAAGAAGTAAATTACACATCAATCATTTCCGAAGAAATCAACAAACGCGTTGACAAATACGGCGAAATAAAAGACGAAGCTTCCACGGAACTCGGCTCCATCCGCAGGCGGTTGAACGTGGTAAAGGGTAAAATCAATTCCTCGTTCACAAGAGCCCTTTCGCAGTATGCCCAAAGTGATTATTTGGATGAAATCCGCGAGTCCGTGGTTGAAAACCGCCGCGTTTTGGCCGTAAAGGCGATGCACCGCAAAAAGGTGAAAGGCGCCGTTTTGGGAAGTTCAAAAACGGGGAGCATAGTTTATATAGAACCGCAGGAAACGCTGGAATATGCCAACGAGCTCAGCAATCTTTTATATGAGGAAGACGAAGAAATTAAGCGCATTTTAAAGGCAATGACGGAATTTATACGTCCGCATGCATCGCTTTTGGCTAGCTATCAGGAATACTTGATTGCGATGGACGTGCTCTATGCCAAGGCGAAATATGCGTTGAAAATAAACGGCGTGTTGCCTATTATTGTTTCCGACAAAAAAATTTCTTTAATAAAGGCCTATCACCCATTGTTGCTGGTTTCAAATAACAAACGGAAAGAAAAAACTTTTCCGCAGAGCATTGAACTGGTTCCTGAAAAACGAATTATTGTAATCTCCGGGCCCAACGCCGGGGGGAAGAGTATTACCCTAAAAACCGTTGGACTTTTACAGGTAATGCTTCAAAGCGGTTTGTTGATTTCTGCCGAACCGCAAAGCGAAATGTGCTTTTTTAAACGAGTTTTGACCGACATTGGCGACAACCAAAGCATCGAAAATCATTTGAGCACCTATAGTTACCGTTTAAAGAAAATGAATCAATTCCTAAAAAAGTGCGATAAAAAAACCCTTTTTCTGATTGATGAATTTGGCACGGGCAGCGACCCGGAGCTCGGCGGCGCTTTGGCGGAAACGTTTTTGGAAGTTTTTTACGAGCGCGAAGCTTTCGGGATTATCACAACGCATTACACCAATTTAAAATTATTGGCAAATGAACTGCCGCACGCCATCAATGCCAATATGCAGTTTGACAGCAGGTCACTGGAGCCGCTTTACCAATTGCATTTGGGCGAGGCGGGAAGCAGCTATACCTTTGAGGTTGCACAGAAAAACGGAATTTCGTACAGTCTCATCAATAAAGCGAAAAAGAAGATTGAGCGCGGTAAAGTACGTTTTGATAAAACCATTGCCAATCTTCAAAAAGAGCGGAGCAATCTTCGGAAGACTTCAGAGTCCTTAAAAAGTGAGGAACAGAAGGCGCGGATGGAAAGCAAGCAATTGGAAGAGGTAAACGCCCGCGTGCAGGAAAAGCTGGAAAGCTATCAAGAGTTGTTCGACGCCAACCAAAAACTGATCAGCCTGGGCAAAAAATTTGATGCCCTTTCCGAAAAATATTTTAACAACAAGCAGAAAAAACAACTCATCGATGAGCTGATGAAGCTGGTGATGGTAGAGAACAGCAAACGCAAAAAGCTGGCACCCAAAGTGAAGAAAGCCGTAAAGGCAAAGGAAAAGAAAGTGATTCAGGAAGTTGAAAAAAAGGTGGAAGTAATCCGCGAGCGCAAAAAGGAAGAAAAAGAAAAAGCCAAGCAACTGCCACCGCCAAAACCGAAAGTAGCGCTAAAAATTGGCGACCGTGTTCGGATGATAGACGGGCGCGCCATTGGCACGATTGACACTATTGAAAAGAATAAGGCCATTGTGAATTATGGCATGTTTACTACCAACGTGAGTTTGGAGGAATTGGAAAAAGTATAGTCCCCGCTGCCTGCGGCATCTCCCCAAAGGGGTGAAAATACTAAGTAATAAATTTCAAGTTCAAAAAAATAATCCGAGGGGTGAAATTAGGACTTTCATTTAAAGTTTTTCTTTGTAAGTGATAGAAAGGGTCAATTTTATTTTAAAATGTCAGTCTGAGCTTGTCGAAGACACCCTTCAATTACGCTTCGACAAGCTCAGCGTGACAAAACGATTTGACAAGCTCAGGATGATAAAACGCTTCGACAAGCTCAGCGTGACAAAACGATTTGACAAGCTCAGGATGATAAAACGCTTCGACGAGCTCAGCGTGACAAAGATTTGTGATTTGAAATTTGAAGTTTGGAATTTATAGAGTACTATATGCAAAATGATCATAAAATAATCCTCTTCGACGGCGTTTGCAATCTCTGCAACGGTGCGGTTGTTTTTATTATCAAGCGGGACAAAAAGAACGTTTTTAAGTTTGCGGCGCTGCAAAGTGAAATTGGGCAAGAACTGACTTCAAAATTCAATATAGATACTTCAAAAGTAGATTCCATCATTCTTCTTGATGGCGAAAAACATTACGAAAAATCCTCCGCGGCGCTTCGTATAGCCAAACAGCTGTCGGGCGCTTATCCCCTACTTTTTGGATTTGTGGTTGTGCCGAAATTCATCAGAAATGCAGTCTATGACTATATCGCCAAAAACCGCTACAAATGGTTCGGCAAAAAGGAAAGCTGTATGATTCCCACTGCAGAATTGAAATCGCGGTTTTTATGAGGGTATTCTTTTTAATATTTTGAAGACTTTAATACTGAAAGATTCGTCAATCCCTATTCCGTAATTTTAATTTGACCGTTCAGCTCCTGGGGCCACAGGGGCTCCATACTACGTCCGATACCGTATGAAATACGCCATCGGACGTATTTTTATACGTGGGGGCAGGTGTGCAATACGTCCCGCAACGTGTTCAATGCGTTGTGGGACGTCTTTTTATACGTAGGTGGACCTATGAAACACGTCGGGGCACGGGTGCAACACGTGGTGGCACGTATGCAATGCCCCAATGGACGTGTCCACACACCTTGGACACCCTATCTGGACACGGTTTTTACCCTAAGGCCCCCGCGGTGGTTCCCTTAAAGACCCGTAGGCACCGTTTTTTGGGTGCCTGCCGGTTGCCGGAAAAAGCAAGAAATGCCGCGGCCTGCACCGTCATACCCCCTCCATTTTAGCAATGGCTTTCATCAGCCTATCGGTTTCCGTAAGCGCCACGATTATTTTTTGATAGTGATGGATGTCCTCAAACCCCAGTTTGCGGCCTTTGCGGTCCTTAAGCCATTTTTGGGCGGGCTGGTAGCCGCCAATGTAAAATTTCCATGCCGTCAACGGGACATTGGCAAAAAACTGGGTGTCGTTAATGTAAACATTGCCCTGCAAAACACCGGTCTCTTCATTTTTTGGAATGGGCACGTATTTGGGGGTGCCCACCACATTATCGCCATCTATCGGGTATTGCGTGATGTATTGCTCCACCTTCGGGCTTTCCAACAAATGGAGCTCGCGCAGTTGGCCGCCCAGGTTCACCAATTGCCAAAACGTGGTTTGGTCTTTTGGGTAGGGCACCCTTGGGAAATCAATTTTTAAAAACTCCTTGTATTTCTCGCGGTATGTGGGCGAATGTAAGACCGCATAAATGTAATCCAGCAGATCCAGCGGCGTAAAACAGTGATGGTAGCCCCAATTCCCGGGCCGTACAAAGGGGGAGCCCAGGGGTTTTGGGGGAACGTCAATACTGTATTTTTCCGGGATAGTCTCGTGGTCTGGCACAAAATCCAGCCCCAACTGCTCGGCGATTTGTTGGACGATTTGGGGGTTTAGGTTGGGGGTTCGTTTTGAAGTATCTGGATGGTCTATGGATTGTTGTAAAGCCTGCCCTGCGGTTGATGATGGGTTGGGTTCTGGGTAGAGATAGAGAGGGAATACTTGACAACCTTCTTTTGTTTTGTTAGAAATAAAGCACTGATCTGATTTTTTATTAGAAATAAAAATATGGTAAAAATCATTGCCTGCAAGTTGTCTTGTAGATATAATAGCCAAGCTATCATTATTTACGTTATGTAAGACTTTAGTATTCAGTCTGGCTACAAAATCTCCATCATAATAAATCCATCTCTCATCAAAACATCTATAATTCTGTAATATTAGCCTTTCTTGCTTTATGCCATTTTTCTGAATATTCAATCTTGATTCTTTTAGATTCCATTTGTCCTTATCTTTCAACTTTAACCTGAATTTTGAGCTTAATTGCTCATCTGTTAGGGATTCATCTATAAAGTCATATAACTTTTCTTCAATTATTTTTTTATCGAATGCAGTAATAAATTCGTCCTTTTTAGTAAGGAGACCCAAAGAATTAATTTTATAAACTTCGTTTAACGCAAATCCTTTCCTGTAAATCTCTTCTGCTTCAAAATCTTTTTGAACCATATAAAACATAGGTTCTTTATTCGGTATTGTTGTGAATGAAATTGAATTCAGGTTATTCTTTTCAAGAAACTCGTATTTGAATTCCCGTTTACCAAATAAATCATAGTGAAAAATTTGACCTAAATCATTCGGCTTTTTCTTTCCTGTTTTTACAAAAATGTTAATTGAAACGCCTTGCATTATATCGAAAACATTTTGATCTACGGAACCGTCAGGAGCTGTTTCCTTTTTTTTGCTATTTCCGTGTAAATCTATCGTATAAATTTTATCATAGGTTTTCAGAAGATGCCACCGCATACCCCTAAACGTGGGGTTATCCAAAAAACCATGCGGATTGATAAATGCCAAAACGCCGCTTCCGTTTTTTTCAATAAAATGCTGTCCGTAGCGTAAAAACTTTACATAATCATCATTTATAAATTTGGAATTTTGTTCTTTGAGTTTTTCTTTTCCGCCCGGTTCTTTTTTATAATCTTCCATCAGGCCCATAATCCATTCGCCTTTATTGGCACTTTCTCCACTATACGGCGGATTGCCGATCACGCACATTACGGGGGTATCACGTTTTATGTGGTTGGCCTCGTTGGCCTCGCTGCTCAGCCAGTTGGCAAACAGCGTGCCCGTGTCCTGGTGGTGCTCTTCCAGACTGTTGGTAAGGTACACCCGAAAGCGCTGGTTGCTGGTTGGGGTAAAGCCGGTTTCGGTAAGCAGCAGGTCCAGCTTTAAATGGGCCATGGCGTAGCTGGCCATCAGCAGCTCAAACCCGTTTAGGCGCGGCAGCAGGTGCTGCTCTACATAGTTGCTCCAAATGCCCTGCTGCCCTTCAAATTTTTTGTGGATGTGCTTTATCACTTCGGCCAAAAAGGTGCCCGTACCGGTGGCGGGGTCCAGGAGCTGCACTTTGTGTACCTCCTGCTCTACCTGTTTGTAGCCCGTTGCCGAACGGGCATCGGGGTTTTGGGTGTTTACCTTTATGGTGGTCTTGCTGGTGTCGGCCAGGCCCTGGGGCAAACCGAATTCGGTTTTTAGAATGTCGTCCACCGCGCGCACAATAAAGTTCACCACGGGCTGGGGGGTGTACCAAACGCCGCGCGATTTGCGCAATTTGGGGTCATATTCGCTAAGGAAGGTTTCGTAAAAGTGGATAATGGGGTCTTCCATCTTGGTGGCCTTGCCATAGTCCTTTAAAATTTCCGACACGTTGCAGGCCAAAAAGATTTCCGAAAGGTTCTCTACTACCCACTTAATGCGGTCGTCTATGTCTGGCCCCGCAATGTAGCCAAACAGTTTTCGCAGGAAGGGGTTTGATTTGGGAATGAGCTCGGCCGCCTCCTGCCTGCTGAAATTATCGAGCGAGGGGTCGTGCAGGCGGGCGGCAAACATGCCATAGGCAATGGTCTGCGCATACACGTCTGCAAAACCCTGTGGGGTAATGTCGTGGATTAAAATTTCTTTAAAGGCCAGCATTTGCTCTTTCAGCGTACTGTTTTCCTGGTTTTCCTCATCGCTGGTCAAGGATTTTTCGATAATATCAGAAAGCAGGCGCGCCTTGCCGGCCATCATTTCGGCCAATTTTTTTGGGCTTTTGATGGTCTGGCACAGGTGGGCGCAAAAATCTTTGATAAGGTTTGTAAAGCTGCCAAAGTTTTCGGGTAGGGGTTTTATGCCCTTGGCCGTAATTTCGGCAATGGCAATTTTGGTAATGAACTCGCCATCGCGGTACAGGTGGAAGTTTATGTAATCAGTAAAAATGAGGTTGTTCAACGAAGCCCTGTAGCGGTCAAACTGTTCTTTGTTTCCTGTTTTCTTGGTGCCGTCCAGGTCTTTGTCGCCAATGTCCTTGGCCTCAATAAACCCCACGGGAATGCCGAAATTTCGGGAGGTGCTGTCCTTTTTGGTCAAAATATAGTCGGGCGCGCCGCAGGACTGCCTTTTGGGTTCGTTGGTAGCGTTTATGGTGGGCACCAGACTTTCCAAAAGTTGCTGCAGGTCGCCGCGGAAAGTATGTTCGGTGGCGTTGCCCAGGGTATATCTTGTGTTTAGGTTGTGGATGTATTGGTCTAAGGTCATTTATTGGTTGGGGTTTTTTTGGGGTTGGTAAGATATTGTTTGCTATTGTTGCATTTGCTTAATTATAGCACTTTAGTCGGCATTACGCTTATAGATTTGGGTCACAAGTTTTTATTTTAAATCTTTTCTCAATACACAAGGATTGCCATAGGCTAAAACATTGTCAGGAATATTTTTTGTTACCACACTTCCAGCCCCGATGGTTACATTGTTTCCGATAGTTACACCTGGAAAAATAACGCAATTGCCACCAATCCACACATTGTCGCCGATGGTGACCGGTTTTGTTGAAGTTAAATAACGCGATTGAGCTCCTTTTTGAATGATTCGGTCAGATGCTTTTAAAGGATGGCTTGCCGTATATATTTGCACATAGGGTGCAATCAATCCATTTTTTCCGATGCTGATTTTATTATTGTCCAAAAACATACAATTGGTATTGACAAAGGTGTTTTCACCGATGGAGATATTCTCACCATAATCGCAAAAAAAGGGAGTTTCTATCCAAACTCCCTTTCCCTTAAATTCCAAAAGGTGATTTAAAATTTGCTCCCGTTCTTGGGTTCGTTCAGCATCGAGATAGTTGTATTCTTTTAATAATTTTCTGGCTTTATGGTACATTTTCAACAACTCCGGATCTCTGGAATCGTAATTTTCGCCTTGTAGCATTTTCTGTTTTTCCGTCACGATTGGTTTTTTTCAAAGGTTTGGCAGGGTTACTAACAATTTTGTTTAGGGCAACGATGGCTCCCAAATGTAACGCAATTTACGCCATAATCAAAACCATTAGCGCCCTTGTGGGCCTAAGCGGTTTAGGGAATCGGTTTAGCTTCATTTTAATTGATGGTCTGCCCCGGATAATTAGATTTAGCTGATAAGGCAGGCCCCGAAGTTTTTGGGGGCCTGTTTTTTTAATTCCCAACGATTGAAAAATTATCAAAACCGGCATAATCTCCTTGGCCATCTTGGCTAATCCGTATAACCAAAGAGACCGATGTAGTGCCTCCAGGAACATTTACCGAGGCTGTTCCTGAAACCGAATTATTTCCGCCTCCAGCAATTAATTGAATTTCAGGTTGGGGCACTCCGTCAATAATTAATCTATAATAGGCGTCGTCTCCATTGTCATATTCATAAAATTGATATTGAAAGGAAACGGTTACGCCAGCTGAGGCATTGGAAACATTTATAGTGTTAAAGGTAATAGTGGCAAATCCGGAAGTTCCATTTCCGTCTTCGGTATCATCAAGATCCAAAATCCCAAGAAAGTTGTTCGTTAGGGTATTTATATTGCTGAAACCACCATTAGAACTATTGGTAATTCCATAAAACCCATGACTCCCGTTATCAAAAAATGGAATATCCGATGAATAACCCCAAGTGGTATTTAAATCAAAATTTTGAAATAAATCCACAAAACCAGTATTATTAATGCAATGCATACTTTCCCAGCCCGTGCCATTCCATATTTGTAAACACTCCATGCTTTCAACAAAAACCATCAAACCAACGTCTGCCAAAGCTGGATTTATCGCATCCCGCGCAGCTACATTCGGCACCCGGGGCGGCATAAACCCTTTATACGTTGATCCCCCATCTGAGCTGGCGGCAATTTCAAGCATGGCTGCCGGACTGGGCGTGGTTGTTCCAATTCCTACTTGGCAATAAAGATGGGCTGCAAAAAATGCAAGGGCGAAGGCTAAAAATAATTTTCTCATAACTATGGGTTTTAAGCATAGCTAAGAAGATGAAATTCAGAAGTATAGATTGGGTCTATTTTTCTGGGGAGATAATCGAAGATAGAAAATAATTTGAAGGAAGCCAAAAAATATTTATCGGGCTTTTATAGCTTTTGTTTCTGAATCCAAATCAAACGTCTCTGATGGATTTTCATGTGGAACGTAATTTAACATTCCCTCATCCTTGGCTATAATGGTGCAAACCGTGGCATCTCCCGTTACGTTTACAACAGTCCGGAACATATCCAAAATCCTATCAATAGGGAAAATAATTGCTATCCATGCGGGGTTTAAACCCACCGATTCCAGAACAATGATCAACATCACCAAGCCCGCACTCGGAACGGCGGCCGAGCCTATAGAGGCCAGGGTTGCCGTAAGCACAATGGTCAATTGTTGGCCGAGGGTTAGATCTATCATATGAAGTTGGGCCAGAAAAACCACGGCCACCGCTTGATAAAGACAGGTGCCGTCCATATTTACGGTGGCGCCAATGGGCAGTACAAAGCTGGTTATCTTTTTATCGACCCCCAGATTTTCCTCCACACATTCCATAGTTACCGGTAAGGTTGCGGCACTGCTCGAGGTAGAAAACGCCAATGTCTGCGCAGGGGCCATCGCTTTAAAAAAGCCTTTATAGGGTATTTTCTTCACAAATACTTTAACCAGTAGGGGGTATATAATGAAAATCATTATCATAAGCCCTAAAAATACGGTAAGCGAGTACCAACTCAGACCCTTAAATATTTCATACACCTTGCCTATATCGTCACCGGCCATTTTGCTCACTACCCCGGCCAAAAGTGCAAATACGAAGAAAGGAGCGGCTTGCATCACCAAATCGACCATTTTTAGGAAAACTTCCATGGCGCTGTCCATAAAGGCGGTAACGGGGTGTGATTTTTCATTGGGGATCAATAACAGACATATCCCGAAAAATATTCCGAAGAAAATAATCTGAAGCATCAACCCATTATCGGTGAGGGAAAAAAAGAAATTTTCGGGCACAATGTCTACCAATGGCTGCAGTGGCGTGGTTTCCTTTGTTTTTTCGGCAGTGGCCATTTTTTCGGTTACGGAGGCGTCCTTCAATTCGCCTTTGGAAAGATCTGTGATCTTTCGGGCCCGCTCAAAAAACGCCGGATCCTGTAAATAGTTTATGCCGTCCTTAACGGGATGGCCTTCCGAGGCACTCCAAATTTCATAGCTGATCCTGTTGTCTATCCTGCTCTGTTCATCAATGAGTTTTCCGGGTTTTATGAGATTTACCAATACCAAACCAAGGCCAACGGCAAAGAGGGTGGTAAGTAAATAGGCCAATAGGGTTTTTCCCCCCATCCTACCCAAGCTTGAAGGGTCGCCAATATTTGCTACACCGCTGATAATGGACACCAGCACCAAAGGCACGGCAATCAATTTCAACAGATTGATAAAAATTTTGCCAAAGGGTGCTATCCAGTCTATCGTAAATTCACTCCACCCCAACTGACTGCTGAGCAGGGCCCAGATAATCCCTAAAATAAGTCCGATTATTATTTTCCAGTGGAGTGCGAGTTTTTTCATAGTGAGATGTGAGATGTTAGACGTGAGATGTTAGACGTGAGATGTTAGATATGAGATGTTAGACTTTAGATTTTCGAAATTTTATTGAGTAGCCAGTAATCGGCGAGGACCATTGCTGTCATGGCTTCCACAATGGGTACGGCCCTCGGGACCACGCAGGGGTCGTGACGGCCTTTGCCTTCTGCTATCGCCGCCTTTCCCTCATTGTCAATGGTGGTTTGTTTTTGCATTATAGTGGCCACTGGTTTAAAGGCTATTTTAAAATAGATATCCTCGCCATTGCTTATTCCACCCTGTATTCCACCACTGTGGTTGGTTTTGGTGCTGCCATCAGGATTAAAAGCATCGTTATGTATGCTTCCCGTCATTTGCGTTCCGGCAAAACCGCTGCCGTACTCAAAACCTTTTACTGCATTGATGGAAAGCATAGCTTTACCCAAATCTGCATGTAATTTGTCAAAAACCGGTTCCCCCAAACCGATCGGCATATTTTGGACAATACAAGTAACCGTCCCACCCACGGTATCGCCTTCCTTTCGGATGGTTTTTATGTAATCCTCCATTTTTAAGGCCATTGCGGCATCGGGGCAACGCACGGGATTTTTCTCAATTTCCATAAAATCCAGTTCGGAATAATGTTTTGTAAGCGCTATTTCGCCCACGGAAGAAACAAAAGCGGTGATTTTAATTTCTGGAAGCAATTGTTTGGCAATAGCCCCGGCCACTACCCTACAAGCCGTTTCGCGGGCCGAGGATCGTCCACCGCCGCGATAGTCGCGAATTCCGTATTTTTTATCGTATGTGAAATCTGCATGGGAAGGCCTATAGATATCCTTGATATGGCTGTAATCCTTGCTTTTCTGGTCGGTATTTTCAATAAGGAAACCAATAGGCGTACCGGTGGTTTTTCCTTCAAAAATTCCGGAAAGAAACCTTACTTCGTCCTCTTCCCTTCGTTGGGTAACGATGGCCGATTGGCCGGGTTTCCGGCGTTGCATTTCAGTTTGTATCGCTTCAAAATTTATGGAAAGACCTGCCGGACAGCCGTCTATAATTCCGCCGATGGCAGCGCCGTGCGATTCGCCAAAGGTGGTGAGTGTAAAAATTTTTCCGAAGGAATTGCCCGCCATAGATGTGTTTTGAACAAATGTAAACTTTCGGGTTTAAATATTCAAGAATCAGGATTTAAAAATGACTTTTGGAAACACGACGGTCGGAGCCACGACTTTTTGATGCACGACTTTTGGAGCCACGACTTTTTGATGCACGACTTTTGGAGCCACGACTTTTTGAGTCACGACTTTTTGAAACACGACTTTTTGAAACACGACTTTTGGAAACACGACGGTCGGAGCCACGACTTTTTGAAGTACGACTTTTTGATGCACGACTTTTGGAGCCACGACTTTTTGAGTCACGACTTTTTGATGCACGACTTTTTGAAACACGACTTTTTGATGCACGACTTTTTGAAACACGACTTTTTGAAAATGTCGTGGCTCTTGTAGCGAAGCGGTCGTGGTTCCAACCGTCAAAATTTGGTCGTGGTTCAAACCGTCAAAATTTGGTCGTGGTTCGTGCAGCGAAGCGGTCGTGGTTCAAACCGTCAAAATCACCGCAGCGCGTTTTTAAGAATAGTCACCGGATGCTGCGCTTCCCTCCCCGTTCCATCCTTAATTTGATGGCGGCAACTGGTGCCATTGGCTGCAATTATGGTGTCTTCCAGAGTTTTTCTGACAGCCGGAAACAGCTTCAACTCCCCTATTTTCATACTTACCTCATAATGGTCCTTTTCATACCCAAAACTTCCCGCCATTCCGCAGCAACCCGAGGGAATGATGGTAGGTCTGTAGTTTTCGGGAAGATTTAGAATGTCAAAAGTGACCTTTTGGTTGCTGAGCGATTTTTGGTGGCAATGGGTGTGGATTTTAATCTGTTTTTCTTCGGAAGTGAACTGGGCCGCCGAAATATTTCCGTTATGAATTTCGGCCGCCAAAAATTCTTCAATCAAAAAGGTGTTTTTTGAAATCGTTTTTGCCGATTCATTATCGTCTGCCAAACGCAGGTATTCATCGCGAAAAGACAGAACAGCCGAGGGTTCAATACCAATAAGCGGAACGTTTTCAGAAACCTTTTCCTTTAAAAATTTAATGTTTTTGTTCGCCTCCAATTTCGCTTCTTCCAAAAATCCTTTAGACAGCAGGGCGCGACCGCTATCCAACGAATCGATCACTTCCACTTTATAACCCAAACCGGTCAAAAGTACAAACGCATCTACCGCAATTTCGGCATCCAAATAATTACTGAATTCATCTACAAACAATACCAATGGTCTTTTATTTGAAATTGTTTTTACTCCCTCATTTTGAAAGATTTGGAGATGCTTACTAAAACTTTTATTTGAAATTTTTGGAAGTGACCTCTTTTGATGGACGCCGCTTATATTTTTGATAATTTTTGAAGTGAAACCATTCGCAAAAAACCAATTGGACAGCTTCGGAAATTGGGACGCCATCTTGTTCAGTTTCGTACTTTTTCCGAAGAGTTTATTTGAAAAACTTAGCCCGTTCGCTTTGTTGTACTGATATAAAAATTCTGCCTTGGCCGTACTTATATCCACATTGCTGGGACATTCACTCGAACAGGCCTTACAACTTAGGCACAGATCAAAAACCTCTTTTAATTCCCTGGAATCGAATTTATTGACCGCTTCATTATTCGTTAAAACTTCGCGCAGGGCGTTGGCGCGGGCGCGTGTGGTATCCTTTTCATTTTTGGTGGCGTGATAACTGGGGCACATGGCTCCCGCCGAATCGGCGGTTTTTCTACAATCGCCACTGCCGTTGCAGTTTTCGGCCAGCCGAAGAATGCCTTGGTAATCACCAAAGTCCATTAAAGTTTCAATCTTTGGCTCGTCCCGACCCGGTTCGTACCGAAGCGATTGGTCCATTTTAAAGGCATCCACAATCTTACCCGGATTGAAAATATTTTCCGGGTCAAACGCCGATTTTATTCTTCTAAAAAGCTCATAGTTCTTTGGCCCGACCATTAACGGGATAAATTCAGCCCGCACGATTCCGTCACCGTGCTCACCGCTAAATGAACCTTTGTATTTTTTGCAAAGTTGTGCGACTTCGGTTGTAATTTTACGAAAATAAGCTACGCCCTCGCGCTCCTTTAAGTTTAAAATTGGGCGTAAATGAAGCTCTCCCGCGCCGGCGTGGGCGTAATAGACCGCCTGCTGGCCAAAGCGCTCCATCAAGGCGGAAAATTCTGAAATATAATTGGGCAAATCCTGCAATGCTACCGCGGTATCTTCAATGCAGGCAACGGCTTTGCGGTCGCCAACAATATTTCCCAAAAGGCCAAGACCCGCTTTTCGAAGCTCGAGGGCCATATCGATTTCGGCTCCGTGAAGGACCGCGTTGTGATAACTTAAATTGCTTTGTAAAAGCGAATTTTGGAGGTTCTTTATCTGTTTCTCCAAATCCTCTTCCGTTTCGCTTTTTAGTTCCAAAAGCAGGATTGCCTTGGGATTGCCCTTTACAAAAAATCGGTAGGGCTCATAGGTCTTGCTTTTTTTGGTGCAATCCAAAATCACGTTGTCCATCATTTCGCAGGTGTGCAAATTGTGTTGCATTGCAACCACCACATCGTTTAGGCAGGCTTGCAGGTTGTGGTAATGGGTGGCGACCATAGCGGTATGCCTGGGCGGTAACGGATCGAGTTGTAGGGTAATTTCCGTAGTAAAGGCCAGCGTGCCCTCACTGCCGCAGAGCAACTTGCAGAGATTTATATCTTCTTCAAAATTGCCAAAAAGATTTGATCGCAACAGATTGTCAACCGCGTAGCCCGTATTTCTACGATGGATTTCCGGTTTGGGAAACTCCCGTAGAATTTCCTCTTGGGCCGTTTGGGAATTTAATTCGGTGTAAAGCGTTGCGTAAATTTGTCCTTCCAGCGAATTTTGATGGCTCTTTTTTATAAATTCTTCTTTGGAAATGGCTTCAAAAACCACTTCTTCCCCATTGGAGAGTATGGTTTTCAGTTTTAAAACTTTGTCGCGCGTAACGCCATATTGAATGGAAGTAGTTCCGCTGCTATTATTGCCCACCATTCCGCCAATCATGCACCGATTGCTGGTGGAAGTATTTGGCCCAAAAAAAAGACCGAATTGTTTAAGATAGCCATTCAATTCGTCGCGGATTACTCCCGGTTGCACAGTGACCGTCCTATTTTTGGGATCGATGGCAAGAATTCTGTTTAAATATTTGGAAACATCCACCACTATACCTTCCCCCACGCATTGACCTGCCAAAGAGGTGCCCGCGGTTCTTGGAATCAGAGGCACATTGTTGTTTTCGGCAAAGGAAACGAGCTGTTTTATGCCTCTAATATTTTTTGGAAATGCGACGGCGAGGGGCGTTTTTCGATAAACGGAAGCGTCTGTGGAATACAGCATTTTGTGTAGGGAATCCGTATGGAATTCCCCATTGAAAAGTTGCTGAAAGTCCTGTAATTGTTTTTTCATGAGCTATCCCGTAAAGGTAGAAATTCCTTAACAAAAATTTGTAGGTTTCCATCATTGGATTAGCAAGGCATTAACGCTTTGTGGCCAATAATACCGCTACTTTTACACCGATTGAAACCAAAATCAAATGTATGAAATGCCCCCCAACAAATCATAAACTAAATGGAGATGTCCCGACCGCCGTCGGATTGGGCATGGCATCTTCCACTTAAACAAACTTTTTTACAGATGAAAAAACCAATTTTATTGCTTCTTGTTATGGCAGCATTTGGTCTTCAGGCCAATGCTCAGGAAATCGCGAAAAACGCTATTGGAATCCGCCTTAGCGAAAGTAACGGCTTTGGGCCGGAAGTGAATTATCAGCGCGCCCTTGGCGATGCAAACCGATTGGAATTGGGCCTCGGTTGGCATAGCGAGCGCTATTGGGACGATGTGAAATTTACCGCAATCTATCAATGGGTATGGAACATTGATGGCGGTTTCAACTGGTATGCGGGCCCTGGGCTCGGTGCGGGAATCGAGAGTTGGGACCGATATTATGATGACGATTATCCCTATTATCGCAACAAGGATTCTGAAGCATTCGCTTTTCTTACGGGTGACGTCGGAATTGAATACAGCTTTGATTTTCCGCTACTTATTTCCTTCGACTTTAGGCCGCAAGTGAACCTAAACTATCGCGACGATGTTAATTTTGATGTGGGGATCAGCGCCCGTTATCAATTTTAAATCCTGAAAATTTAAGCTTAAAAAAATGCTCCGGAAAAATCGGAGCATTTCTTTTTTGTGGTGAAGTTTCATTGTGTTTAAAGACAGCTCGCACTACTTTTTTTCGCGATGGCGGCTTCATACAATTTTTCATATTGTGGCACTATTTTCTGCGTGTCATAGACCATGGCCGCTTCAATGGCCTGTTTTTTAAATTTGGCCAAAATTTCATCGGAAGCTAAAATGGTGAGAGCGTTTTCTGCCATTTCAGACACATTGCCCACATCGCTCAGAAAACCACTGACCCCTTCAATATTGACCTCTGGCAAACCGCCGGTATTGCTTGAAATTACAGGAACGCCGCAGGCCATTGCTTCCAAAGCTGCCAAACCGAAACTTTCTTTTTCCGAAGGAAGAATGAACAGATCGGTAAAACATAAAATTTTATCTACTTCATTGCTATTGCCAACAAAGAGAACCTTTTCCAAAATGCCTTTTTCTTCGCAGAGGTTTTCACAGGCTTCGCGTTCGGGGCCCTCACCCACGATAATTAATTTTGAAGGAATTTTTTGTTGGATTCTGTCAAAAATTTCTATCACATCCAATACGCGTTTCACCTTTCGCAGATTGCTCACGTGGGTGATGATGCGTTCGTGGCGTTCCGCCATCATATCGCGCTGACATTCGGTAAATGGATTTATTTTCTTTGGAATGTCGATAAAATTGGGCACCACGTGGATTTCCTTTTGAATATTGAAAAGTTGCAGCGTGTCCTCCTTTAAACTTTGTGACACCGAGGTAACCACATCGCTATTGTTAATGCTGAAGGTTACGGCGGTTTTGTAAAAAGGATGGCTTCCCACCAAAGTTATATCCGTTCCGTGCAGGGTAGTCACCATCGGGATAAAAATATTTTCAGCTTCCAGCATTTTTTTTGCCATATAGCCAGCATAAGCGTGGGGAATGGCATAATGCACGTGAAGGACTTCGATTTTGTGGAGTTTTACCATATCTACCAATTTGCTGGAAAGCGCCAGTTCATAGGGTTGGTAGTGGAACAAGGGATATTCGGGAACGGAAACCTCGTGGAAATGGATGTTTTTGGACAGCAGCTCTAACCGCACGGGCTGTTTGTAGGTAATAAAATGAATTTCGTGGCCTCTTTCGGCCAGCGCCAAACCCAATTCCGTGGCCACTACCCCGCTTCCTCCGAAAGTTGGATAACAAACAATAGCTATTTTCATACGTTTCATTTTGTTTTGCTTGCTCACGGTTTCAATAGGTCCAAATCAATAATCAATGGCTTCATAAATGGCTTCCTGTATTTTGCTGCGCAAGTCGCTTTTTATCAATTTTCTGTTTTCGGGATCTGGGAATGTTCGGTTCGATAAAAATACATACACAATTTCCTGCTCCGGATCGGCCCAGGCAAAGGTTCCCGTAAAGCCACTGTGCCCAAAACTAGTCATCGAAACGCAGCCACAGGTGGGACCAACGCTTCCCAATTGGGGCTTGTCGAAACCAACGCCCCTTCGCACGTTTTTATCGCAATAATAACAGGTATTAAAATCATCAAAAACATCGGGATTGAAATATCTTTTGCCGCCATAAAAACCTTTCCACAAATACATCTGCATAATTTTGGCCACATCATTGGCATTGCTGAAAAGTCCTGCGTGGCCACTAACGCCGCCCAACATTGCTGCACCTTGGTCGTTCACATAGCCCTGAACTTTCTGTTTTCGGAAAACATCGTCCTGTTCGGTGGGCGGAATATTTTCCTTTGAAAATGAAACCAACGGATTATAGGTGGTATAATTGGCGCCCAAGGATTCATAGAGATTTTCCTGCACGATCAATTCCATCGGCTTATGAAATTTTTGCTCTAAATACTGCTTTAAGATATAATAGGGCAAATCGCTGTATTTATATTCCAATTTGGCGTTCAGTTCGCTTTCGCGGATATCCTTATAGATGGTGTCCATATAATCGCGCCGCATATAAAGGTTTTCGGCCACTTGAACGTTAAAATCCTTTCCCGGAATATCGGAATAGTATTTAGAGGAAACCCCTGTTTTTGCCTCATTGTAAGTATGTCTATAAAAAGGAATCCACGCCTTGAATCGTGCGTAGTGCGACAGCATTTGCTTTAGGGTTACATTCGCTTTGTTGGAGTTTTTGTAGGCCGGTAGCATTTCTGAAAGCTTCGTATTTAGGGTCAATTCTTTTTTGTCCACCAATTCCATAATGATGGGCAGGGTGGCTAAAATTTTGGTAAGCGAAGCCAAATCATACATCGTGGAGTCGTTGATGGACTTGTTTTGATCATATTCCTGAAACCCGAAATTTTTCTGATAAATTATTTTTCCCTTTCGGGCCACCAAAATTTGTGCGCCGGGATACATTTGTTCTTGAATACCCAAATTGGCAAGCGAATCAATTTTCTTTAATTTATAGCTGTTCATCCCCACACTTTCGGGCGTGCCGTATTGCAATCTGCGCAGGCTCTTGGTCTGCAATTGTGCGTTCAGCGGGAAACCTTCGCCCAATGATACCGGCAATTTCCCCTTGGCCTCGCGCGCGCCAAAGATGAGCTGTGCCGAAACTTGCTGAGCAATCCGACTGTTTTGATAGGACATGATTATGCCCTCAAAATTGGCGGTGGATTTTAAATCCAACAGCGAATAGGGCCGCGCAAAAACATCGAGGATTACGGTATTGGTCCTTGCTATTTCATAGAGCCAGACGAGTTCGTTTTCGGTGAATTCAAATTTTTTCCACGGATTGTCGTTGCTTTTGTGAAAACCGATGATCACGTAATTGTATTCCTTCAACTTTAAGATATACTCATCGAGGCTATTGGCCTTAACCCAATCTACTTCGCCATATTTTTTCAGCTCCCTTAAAAATTCGGCACCCGAATCATCGCCAAAATTTATATAGGCAATTTTTTTCTTTTGAAGATCCTTTATGGGAAGAATGGCCCGATCGTTTTTGAGAACGGTGAGCGCATGGTCGATGGCTTCCTCATATAGCGCATCGTCATTAACGGAATTCAAATCTTCTACCAAATAGGCTGTTTTTACAGGCTTGTAATTGTTTAGTCCAGCTTTGTATTTGGCATAAAGAATTTTCTTGACGGAATAGGCCAATCGCTTTTCGGTGAGTGTGCCTTCGTTAAAAGCATTCAGTAAAAAATCGATCGCTTTTGGAATGTCTTCGGAAATCAATAACACATCATTTCCGGCAAGAAAGGCGGCCAATTCTATTTCGCCGGGTTTTTTAAAGTCGGAAGCTCCCTTCATATTAAGGGCATCCGTGAAAATGAGGCCGTTGAATTTCATCTCCTTTTTTAAAAGGTCGGTAACCACCTTTGACGATAGCGACGATGGAAAATTCAATTGGGGTTCCAGCGCGGGCACGTTCAAATGGGCCACCATGATGCTACTTAATCCCTGTTGAATCAGTTTTTTATAAGGATAGAGCTCTAAGGTGTCCAATCTGTTTTTAGAAAAATCGATGGTTGGCAGGGTTTTGTGGCTATCTTTTTCCGTATCGCCGTGACCGGGAAAATGTTTAGCACTGCCCATAACTCCGGCACTTTGCATTCCCTTCATAAAAGCGAGGGCCTTTTGGGTTACAATTTCCTTATCCTCGCCAAAGGAACGGTTCCCAATAATAGGATTTTTGGGATTGGTGTTGATATCTACCACCGGCGCAAAATTGATGTGAACCCCCAAGCGTTTGGACTGCTCGCCAATTCTTCTGCCTACTTTTTCAATTATTTTGGTATCGGTAATGGCGCCCAAAGTCATATTCCACGGAAAAGCATACGTGGAATCGAGCCTCATGGCCAGGCCCCATTCGGCATCCATCCCTACTAATAATGGAACTTTGGCCAACGATTGAAATTCATTGTTCAGTTTCGCTTGCCGCACCGGCCCGCCCTTGGAAAAAATGACCCCTCCCAAATGATATTGGGAAATAAGATTTTTTAGTTTTTCTATTTTTTCCGGGGGATCGCTACTAAAAATATCGGCCATAAAAAGTTGGCCGATTTTCTCTTCCAGCGTCATTCCGCCATAGATGCTGTCCACCCACTGTTTTTGGTTTTCGAAATCTTTTTTAACGATCAATGGATTGTTCTCCTGAGCCGAACTATGTAAATAGAAAGCAATAAGAAAACAAGCAAGCAAAACTTTTTTCATAATAGGGAAATTGGGATTAGGACAGAAAACGATTGTGCCAACTTTCACTGGCCGGCACCTCCCAATTTTCAAGATATTCTGCCTTGGTATTTACAAGATTGTTGAAGACTATCGTGTTTTTGGAAACCGATTTATCCTTGGCCATTTTCCGGAAATCGGTCAACGGTTTGTAGGCAATAAAATCACCCGAATAGAACGTAACGTTCATTTTGTCGAGCAAATCCACATCAAATTTTTGCTGCAGGTCCTGAATAAAATGCACCGAAGCATCAATACTGCAGCCCGAGGCCGAAGCATTTGCTTGGTTTAGGCCAATCACGATAAATCGATTGTATTTTATTTCGAAGCCCGCTTCCAGCTCTGCGCCGTGGGCCGTCCATTTTGTAAGGAAATCTTTTGAAAGCTCTGTAATTTCTGCAACTTCTTCGTCGCTCAGTTTTCTATTGGCCTGATAAATCCAAATCCGGGAATTATCGGGCAGGTTTTTAAAGTCTGTCAACATTTTAAATCAATCTTCTTTTTTTCAATACAACAATTTCATTTTTGCTTTTGCGCAATGATTTTTAAGAAACAATCCTAATTCTTATAAATCCTCTGCATTGGCAATCATTTCGGCCACGTCCATTACCTGAACGTTTTCTTCGGCATTTTTGGCTTTGACCCCGTCGGTCATCATGACCATACAGAAGGGACAACCGGTGGCGATGATTTTTGCATTTACCTCCAATGCCTGCTCGGTGCGCGCCACGTTTACATCCTTATCGCCGGGCTCGGGTTCCTTAAACATCTGGGCTCCACCGGCGCCGCAGCACATTCCGTGCTTTTTGTTGCGCTTCATTTCAATCAACTCCACTTCCAATTTTTCGAGCAGGTTTCTTGGCGCCTCATATTCGCCATTGGCACGGCCCAGATAGCAAGGATCGTGAAAGGTGATTTTTTTCCCTTTAAATTTTCCGCCTTCCACTTTTAAACGGCCTTCTTCCAGAAGGGCTTTCAGGAATTGGGTGTGATGCAGAATTTCATAGTTTCCGCCCAATTCCGGATATTCATTTCCAATCGTGTTGAAGCAGTGCGGACAGGCAGTAACGATTTTTTTGATGCCATAGCCATTCAAAACTTCAATATTGGCCATGGCCTGCATTTGGAAAAGAAATTCATTTCCCGCCCGTTTGGCCGGATCGCCCGTACAGCTTTCTTCGGTGCCCAAAACGGCAAAGTCTATTTTTGCTTTGTGCAATAATTTTACAAAGGCCTTGGTTATTTTTTTGGCTCGGTCGTCAAAACTGCCCGCGCAGCCTACCCAAAATAGTACCTCGGGTTGTTTGCCTTGGGCCATATATTCGGCCATTGTTGGAACTTTTATTGGTTCGCTCATTTTTTATTGGTTTCTGGTTCCAAGTTTCGTTTTTTAAAATTTTTGATTTATAGGAATAAACTAACTTTCCTCCTGGAATGTTATCCTAATCCTCAAATACTTCAATGGTGATTTCCTTTTCCACCAAATCGGTAAATTTTCCTTTGTACCGGGTGGCCCGCACCAAATGGTTGTCAACCCAGTGATAATTTCCACCGCGCGGCTTGCCCATTAACAAACTATGGTAAAGGAATCCATGTTTTTTCAGCCAAGTTTCGGTCACTTCCCGATGGGCTTCCGTTCGGGAGGTGAAAAAGCAAATAATATGGCCTTCGCCATACCATTTGTTCAATGTTTTTAAGGCATCAGGAAACGGCTTGCAAGTGGCCATACGCTCGGGTTCTTCATTGGGAATGTCGTCGGTAATGGTGCCATCGATATCGATGAGATAGTTTTTTATTCCCTCCGGAAGGGTGGGACTAACGCGTTCGCCCTTTTCAACTTTCTCGTGCAGCATTTTTTCTACTTCTTCTTTCTTCATTGGCAAACGTTTATACCCATCAATTTCGTTGAACGGAAAAAGACGGGCCGTTGATTAATTTTCATTATTCCAGTTCAATCGGTCCATTTGGTTGTAGGGCCAAGGGGCGCCGTTGTTTTCAATATTGGTCATCGCAACGTTCAACTCTGTGGGCGCGGCCGATTGTTCCATCACCAAATATTGGCGCATGTCCATAATTATGCTCAGCGGATCGATGCTGACGGGGCAGGCTTCCACACAGGCATTGCAGGTGGTACACGCCCATAGTTCCTCGCGGGTAATGTAGTCGTCCAGCAATTGTTTGCCATCGGGTTTGAATTCGCCGTTCTTGGAAATGTTTTTCCCCACTTCCTCCAAACGGTCGCGCGTATCCATCATTATTTTTCGGGGCGAAAGCTTTTTGCCCGTATTGTTTGCCGGACATTCGCTGGTGCAACGGCCGCACTCGGTGCAGGTGTAGGCATTCAGTAATTGAATTCTGCTTAAATCCATCACATCGCTGGCTCCAAATTTGGCGGGGGCCTCGGCAGCGCCTTCGGCCGGCGCGGCAAATGGATCCACATTCGGGTCCATCATCATTTTCACCTCCTTGGTAACGGCGGCAGAATTTTTAAATTTTCCCTTGGGAACCACCTTTCCGAAATAAACATTTGGGAAGGCCAATATAATATGAAGGTGTTTGGAGAAGTATAAATAATTCAGAAACACCAAAATTCCCAAAATATGAAGCCACCAAGCGGTCCGTTCGATGAGATGTTGGGTGGCGGTTGAAGTACCGCTGAACAATTCGGCTATATGTTTTGAAACAATATTGCCATTTGCCATTTGCTGAAAATGGACATCGGTTGCGTTCATCAACAGAAAAAGACCCATCAGCACCATTTCAAAATAGAGAATGAAGTTTCCGTCGTTCTTGGGCCAACCCTTCATTTCGGGTTTCCAAAAGCGCTGGAGTTTCAGCACGTTTCTCCTTGCCCAAAAAACCACTACCGACACGAAAACCAAAAGTGCCAATATTTCAAAAGAACCTATTAAAAATCCGTAAAAACTTCCCAAAGAGGAAAAAATTCGATGGGTTCCAAAAATGCCGTCTATAATAATTTCAAGGACTTCAATATTGATGATTATAAACCCCAAATACACAATTATATGCAGTATTCCTGCGACGGGCCTAACCACCATTTTCGACTGGCCGAGGGCAATCCGGAACACATTTGCCCAACGCTCGCCTGTTTTGTCGGCAGTATCCACTTTATGCCCCAATTTTATATTGCGGATAATTTTGCGGATGTTGCGGGTGAAATACCCAATACCCAAAGCAAGGGCAAGAATGAAGAGAATGTTTGGAATATACGCCATGGTTTATTCGTCTGGATTGGCTGGTGGTTCGTATTCTTTGTTCTTTTTTCCGAAAATGGAAATGTGCACGTATCGTTTAGGATTCAATTTTACGTCCTGAAGCAATTGTTCCAGCTGTCGGGACGCGCCTTCTAAATTTTCATATAATTTTTCGTCCTTCAAGAGTTTGCCGATGGATCCTTCGCCGTTGTCCACATCGGAAACGATTTTATCCATTTTATCCACAACGTTTTGAAGGTCTCTAACTAATTTTCCGGTATCGAGCTGTGCGAGCGAATCGGAAAGGGTGGCTAAGTTGCCTGCGGTTTTATCAAGATTGGTAAAGGTGTTGTCCAATTTGCCCGTATTGTTGGAAAGAATGTGATTGAGGTTTTCTGAAACGCCCGAAAAGGAATTTAAAGTATTGTTCAGATTTTCTATGGCCTCTTTCAAATTCTTTCTCGTTCTTTCATCCACAATGGCATTTACGTTCAGCAAAAGCGTATCGACCGTTGCGAGGGTATTGTTCACTTTCTTTTCCAACGGGCCGAGCGCTTTTGTTACGGCGGTCAACATTCCATCTTCCACGTCGCCGCGAAGGGTGTCGCCACTTTTGGCAATATTGTTAACGTCATATTCGGGGAAAATCCCTAGATTCTTTCCGCCCAAAAGTCCGGAGCTGTAAATCCTGACGATGCTGTTTTTTGAAAAATCGAAATCGCGCTCCACGGTGAACTTCACTACCAACCCGCCCTTGGAATTGGCAAAGGAAATGTTTTGCACCTTCCCTACCGTGAGGCCGTTTATGGTTACGGGCGCCGCTTGGGCAAGGCCCTCGACATTGTCATATTTTACGTAAAATTCGCGGTTTTTATCGAGGAGATTGGTGCCTTTTAAAAAACTATAGCCAAATATCAACAGCAATATAGCGCCGATGGCAAGGATTCCGGTTTTAACTTCTTTGGATAGTCTCAAGAGTGAAATTTTAGATAGTGAACAAATTTAAGTGATAAATATAAAGAAAGCACACTAATTGCCTTTCGACTTTAACACTTCTTGTACATTCACTTTTTTACCATTTTTGAAGGCAACAATATAGGCCGAAGGAAAGCCTTTTTGCTGCACAAAGGTTTTCATAACTTGAATTTTGTTATAGTCGGAAGACTCCCCGTAATAGTACTTGAACATTCCGTCTTCCTTTTCGCGATTTACGTCCTTGAGCCCCTTGAAGTTGGAAGGTTTTGGGTCGAGTTTTTTATTGGTGGCCGCCAGTTGAATTTTGAATATCGTGCCTTCATAAATATCTTCCTTTGTGGTTTCTATTGCTTTTTCAACTTCCAATTGTTTTACCTCGGGGTGCTTTACGGACTGATTGCCGATGGACAAACTATTGATATAGGTTTTGATTGCATTGCCGATTTCCCGGGCCATTTCGGTTTGACCCTTGGCGGAATTTAGGTAGGCTCCTTCTTTTTTATTGGTAAGAAAACCGGTTTCTATCAAAACACTGGGCATATAGGTGTTGTGGAGCACCCAAAAACCGGCCTGTTTCACGCTGCGGTCATTTTGGTTCAAGTTGTTCACAATATTGTTTTGCACCAAACTGGCCAAAAGTATGCTTTGGTCCAAATATT
Source organism: Aequorivita sp. (assembly GCA_048268785.1). Classification (GTDB taxonomy): domain Bacteria; phylum Bacteroidota; class Bacteroidia; order Flavobacteriales; family Flavobacteriaceae; genus Aequorivita. Next base: position 411,605 of record JBLWUV010000001.1, on the reverse strand, counting down.
CTTCTTGCATCAATACCATTCCGATCAGCGATTCTGGGGCATTGGGGTCGAAGCCACCATATTTTTCTTCATAATTTTCCTCTAAATAAATTACCTCGTTTTCCTTTTTTGCCACCTCGAAATTAGCCTGGCTTTTGTGGAGCCCGAGCACAAAGGTCTCCGTACCAAAAGCGTTGCTGCTATGGGCATTGCAGTGAACGGAAACAAATAGGTCGGCATCGGCCCGATTGGCAATGGCGGCCCTTTCGCGCAGTTCAATGAACACATCGGTCTTTCGGGTATAGATCACTTTAACATTGGGAAGTTTTTCCAACTCCGCCCCCACCTTAAGCACGATGTTCAGGGCAATTTCAGATTCTTTGTAGCCGTTGCCTTTATTTCCGTGGTCGTGGCCGCCGTGGCCCGCATCCAAAACAACCACAAATGGTTTCGGCGCGATGGCCGCGGTTGCGTTTGATATAGGCGAAAAAAATAATCCGATAAAAAGTACAAAAGAGAAAAGAAATTTCGTTTCCATAAAGCTGTTAACGATTGCTGAAAGGTGATATTTTAAAAAAATGAATTAAAAAAACGTACCCCAAAAAATATGTTTATTTTTGACCGTTTCAAATACTGAGCCAAATCTACAAAAATATAGCATCAGCGCATTGCAGACCAACAGGCATTACTTAACAATTTTCTTAACAATACTGCTTCTTGGCAGTGTACCGTTGTTTGCTCAAGACATCCCGCCCAAATCGGAAACAAATCTGCCAAAAACCACCAAAGAGGATACGGTTTCGGTTAACCTAAAACCCATCGTTGCAGAAATCAACGAAAGAGTACAGGATACCGTGAAACCCGATTCCGTCACGCCCGAAAAGGAAACCCTGACCGATGTGGTAGATTATTACGGCGAGGATTATGTGCTGCTAAACCGAAAGGAAAACAAGGTTTATATGTACAACAAGGCCTACATTATTTATGAAGATATGCGTATTGACGCGGGCCTGATCATTTTGGATTACAACAAAAACGAAGTGTATGCGAAGGGAATCGACAGTGCCGGTGTCTATAGTCAACGCCCCGTTTTTGTGCAGGCCGCCAACCGGGTGGAGCCCGATTCCATCCGCTATAATTTTGATACCGAAAAGGCTTTGGTCTATAACAGCCGAACCGAACAGAATGGATTTAGGGTAATTTCGGAGGTTACCAAAAAAGTGAATGATTCGGTCGTCTATCTTCGGAACGTTAAGTTTACTACCTCAAAAAACATTGAAGATCCGGAATATTATTTTTACACCCGAAAGGCCAAATTCGTGCCAAAAAAGAAAATTGTTACCGGCCTCACCAATATGTATATCGCCGACGTTCCCACGCCGCTGGGGCTGCCCTTCGCCTATTTTCCTTTGACCGAGGACCGCACTTCGGGCTTTATAATTCCATCGTTTGGGGAAAACAATAGTCGCGGTTTCTTTTTCCAAAACGGCGGCTATTACTTCGTCATCAATGACTATTTGGATTTTAGCCTGTTGGGCGACTACTATACCAACGGCAGTTACGCCCTTCGCGGTGAATCCACCTATGTGCTGAAGTATAAATACCGCGGAAATTTCAGTGCGCGTTATGAGTATTTGGTGCAGGAGGAACGCGGTTTTCCGAATTTTCAGGAAAGCGCCATTTACAATATTCGCTGGACCCATTCGCAGGACCCAAAGAGCAACCCGAGTTCGCGGTTTTCGGCCTCGGTTAATTTGGGAAGCAGCAAATATTTTAACCAATCCATCAATCAGACCAATAACGCCAGCGCATTGGTCAACACCCTTAGTTCGTCTATTTCCTATTCGAAAACTTTTGAGGGCGAGCCACAGGTAAACCTTACGGTGGCGGCAACCCATTCACAAAATACCAAAACGGAGCAAATATCGATGTCGCTTCCTAATTTGAATGCCAGTGTTTCCAGAATTTATCCCTTTGCGCCGCGCAACGGCATGAAAAAAGGGATTATCCAAAATATAAATTTCCAGTATGACCTAACTGCGGAAAACAGAATTCAAACGGTGGATTCGCTTTTCTTTAAACCCGAAATGTTCAACCAGGCACAGATCGGGGCGCAACACAATATTCCAATTACCACCAATTTCAAGATTTTAAAATATTTAAGCGCTTCTGCCGGAACCAACTATCGCGAAACTTGGGTGCTGAAAACCACCCGAAAACGGTATGATGAAAATGCCAACGATGGCATCGGCGGGATTGTTCAGGACACCGTTCCGGGATTTGAAAGCTACCGGACCTACAATTTTTCGACCAGTTTGGGAACCACGCTTTACGGGCTTTTCAATTTCGGCACCGATAAAAAAATCCAAGCTATTCGCCACGTAGTTCGGCCCTCCATAAGCTATAATATCAACCCCGCTTTTGACCGTTATTATGACGAATTCCGGGTTCCCAACACGGCCGACCCGACTTTGGAGGATGAAATAATTCAATATTCACGTTTTGAAAATACACTTTACGGCCCGCCGAGCAAAGTGTATTCAAGCAATGTGGGCATTTCGTTAAGCAATACTTTTGAGGCCAAGGTGCGCGACCGCGACACCACCGCCTTGGAACCAAAAAAGATCACGCTATTGAACAACCTTAATTTTTCCACGGCTTACAATCTAGCGGGCGATTCGCTGAAATGGAGCCCGTTGCAATTTTCCGGAAGCATTCCCATCATCCCTAAATTGGATTTCAATTTCAGCGGTGCCTTGGACCCTTATGCGCTGGACAACAACAATCGAAAGATCGATGTCTTCAATATAAATAATGGCGGTAGTTTGTTTCGGTTGACGAATGCCAATATTAGTATCAACTATTCATTTTCGAGTAAGGATTTTGAGGCCAAGACAAAAAACACCGACCGAATGGACAATGAAACGTTCCGAAATGGAGGCCGCCCGGATGATCTTTTCGGGGAAGCCTCTAATATTTACGATGGCCAAATCTATGATGATACCGAAGAGGAAAGAGACAAAACCAATGTGGAATGGTATAATTTTACTATTCCTTGGGACCTGCGGTTTGCTTATACCATTACCTATGGAAATGCTCAGCGGCAAAATGAAATTTCCAGCCAGTCGTTTATGGTGAGCACGAACTTGGAACTAGCCCCTCGCTGGACGGTTGGGGTTTCCTCGGGCTATGATTTTAAAAATAAGGGCGTAACGCTCACCCAATTCCGTTTTCAACGCGACCTCGAAAGTTGGCAAATGAGCTTCAACTGGACCCCGATCGGCAGCATCAACACGGCGTGGTATTTTTATATTGGGATTAAAGCCTCTGTGCTCAGCGATATTAAATATGACAAACGCCGGGAAAGCGACAAACGTTTATAATTGCTGATCCTTCCTATAAAAGTTAAAACAAAATCCATAAATATGAAGACCATAATAACAACACCCAACGCCCCCGCGCCAATAGGGCCCTATAACCAAGCGGTTCTAAAAGGTGCTATGCTTTATACCTCCGGTCAAATAGCCATCGATCCAAAAACGGGAAATCTTGTTACCGACGACATCCAAAAGGAAACAAAAATGGTGATGGAAAACATAAAGGCCATCCTTTCCGAAGCGGGAATGACTTTTGAAAATGTGCTGAAGACCACCATTTTCATCAGCGATATGCACAATTTTGCAAAAATCAATGAGGTGTATGGGGCTTATTTTAAGGAAAACACCGCGCCGGCCCGCGAAACGGTTGAGGTTGCCAATCTCCCAAAGTTTGTAAATGTGGAAATTTCGGTGATCGCTTCGCTTTAAAAATACAATTTTTTATGGGGAAGACTTTTTTTTGAGATTGACCGATTTCGAAAAGATTACCAACTGCCGCCACCTCCGCCGCCGAAACCACCGCCCGAAGAACCACCACCGCTCGAACTGGAAGGTGAGCTAACCATGGTGGATTGGGCCGAAATCATTGAATCTGAAAAGGAATTGGCAAAATGGTGCATCGTGAAAACCCCCGTGGAAGACGAATACCAACTGGGCGGTTGCAGGTTTAAGGCTTCAAATTTTTGGGCCCATTGGGAAAAGAGTCCAAATGCGAGCGCATAGCCCATAGTAGTTTCAAAATAGGTCGGACTGTCCTGGAGCAACATTTTTAACTTGTTCTCCTCTGCAATTTTGATAAAGTTTTTAAACCCTTTCAATTCGGAAAACGCACGGTTGCCCTTTAGGTTTTTCTTTACCAAATAGGTGCTCATTACCAATAAAAAAATGGAAACCCCTATGAGCGCAAGGGCTGCCAAAAGCCCCCAAGTGAAAAGAAAAAGAAAAAACAGCACAAACGCTACAACCAAAATTCCCACGATCGCTTTGGTCTGGATGCTTTTGGCTTCCTGATCATAATAGATTTGGGCGGTTTCCTTTAATTTCTTTTTAGCGCTGGCCATAGTGGTATAAAAAGAATCCATCAGGCTGCTAACGAGAATTTCCTTGTTGCCCGTGCCGTAATAATTGCCAAAAAGACCGTTGAAAATTTCCTCTTCATAAACCGGCGAGCCAACGGGCAATGGGCGAAGCCGTATTATTTTGGTATCCTCTTTACCGAACCAACCTTTCTTCGGAAGCTGCTCCATCGCTATAATTCCGCGGGAACCCCAATACGGAAGCAGCGAAATTAAGTCGGGCGTATCTGCGGAATCGTCTATTAAAAAACCCGCCATTGCAGGGTCCATTCCGTTTGGCGGAAAATAACTGGTCGTGGCCACTACCCTATCATCCTTGCCATACTTGTTCCAAACCCAATAAAAACCGAAAATGAAAGCGCCAAGTAGTAACGTCCATCCGTAGTGGGTCCAAAATGGCCACCAAGGTTTCAATTCCTGAACACTTCCAGGAGGCAAGTTCAGCAACACCGTAACACTTTGTCCTGGATTGGAAATAAAGTTGGGTCCACTTTCGGCTCGGTAAGTACCATCGTTATAAGTTATACTGAAATCCGTGGTGGGTTCGCTTTCTCCGAAATCGCCAGCATACACGAATAGTTGGTCCACATCGCCAGGAAGGTTTTTTGGAAGATGGATGTTAAAATCCAACTGCCGAAACACAGCATTCCAGCCGGCCGGTTTCACGTTCCAATAGAATTGGATTTGATTTTTCTTAAAAATAAAAGCGTCATAAACCCGATATTTTATTTGGTAATGTTGCGGCCCAATGATGGTGCGGTCCTTATCGCCAATTTTAATTTGAAAGTTATTGCTAAGCTGCTGTACAAAGTCAAAATCCGATTGAAACTCATGGTCGGGAACGTCCACATTTCTAATTTTTATCCGCCTTTTCTCCAAACCGCTTTCCGTTTGTAGGTCGTATTTTAAAAGGATGTCGCGGTAAATTCCGTGTTTGTATTCGGTAAAATTTAAATGGTAATCTTCCACCACATCAAAATAGCCATCCTTATTTATAAAAATGGAAATCTCGCTGTGGATTACCTCAAAACCTTGGGAAAAGGAATTCATCCAAAAACAGAACATTCCTATAAATAGCCAAACCGCTTTCGGGGGTCGGATGGGATTTCCATATTTTATTTTGGCAAAGGTCGGAAGCATGCGGTTAGATTTTATGCTTATTTCAGCGTATCAGAATTTTCGGGTTTTACTATTAAAAATCAATTAAAATTCACTTTCACGGTCTCCCGCTCGGCTGCATCGGCTTCAAAATAATCAAAATGTTTGTAGCCGAACATTCCGGCAACCAACACGCCGGGCAGGCTTTCGCCATACGTCTTGTTCTCCCGAACGGTGCCATTGTAGTAACGGCGGCTGCGTTCCAAGTTTTCTTCAATTTCATTCAACTTTTGCTGTAACTCCAAAAAATTGGTATTTGCCTTTAAATCTGGATAGGCTTCCCCCAAAGCAAAAATACTGCGCAGCGTTTGTTGCAGTTGGGTTTCTGCCTTAATCTGGCCATTAATGTCGTCTGAGGGTACGGCCATTGCGGCATTTCGGGCGCGGATCACATTTTCGAGTGTCGATTTTTCGTGCGCGGCATAGCCTTTTACGGTTTCAACCAAATTTGGAATCAGGTCGTAACGTCGTTTTAGGGCAACATCAATATTGCTCCACGCATCCTTGACCATATTCTTATTTTTTACGAAGCGGTTAAAAATAAAAATCAGTACAAAGGCCAGCAATGCCCCGAGAATAAGAATAACAATGAGAAGACTCATAATTGAAGCGGTTTTGGTTGTTAAAAATTTTGGATCAAAGCGATCTAATTCTGAACAGTTTAGAGGAGGATAACTGTTTTTTTGAACCCCTAAGATACCATCTTTTTATCAAAACATTCGGGACTTTACCATTTTGGAGCTTAAATATTTTCGGTACATTTAAATTTATAATGGTTCCCTTCAAAAATAAAAACATCCAATCCCCTTCCCTCTTGCCGCACGATGGCACAGTGCATTATTTTGGAAAGATTTTCAACGAAAAAATGGCAGACCAATTTTATAAAAGCTTAGAAAAAAACATTCCTTGGAAAAATGACGAAGTGGTCCTTTTCGGGAAAAGAATTAGCACCAAACGCCTCGTTGCTTGGTATGGCGATAGCGAATTTGAATATTCCTATTCCAAAACGACAAAACGGGCAAATTTGTGGACCCCTGAATTATTACGCATTAAACAAGCGGTGGAAGCTATCTGTGGCCAATCCTTCAACAGTTGTCTTTTAAACCTATATCCGTCCGGCGCAGAGGGAATGGGTTGGCACACCGACGCCGAAAAGGAATTAGAACCCAATGGCGCGATTGCCTCGGTAAGCCTCGGTGCGGAACGAAGGTTTTTATTTAAACATAAGCAATCTAAAGAAAAGGTTGCGATACTATTGGAACACGGCAGCCTTTTGATAATGAAAGGGACTACCCAACAGTATTGGTGGCACAGTTTGCCGAAAACAAAAAAGATTCTGGAACCAAGGATCAACCTAACTTTTAGGACTATCGTGAAGCAATAAAAAATTTTTCTTGGCGCCTTTTAAAATTTATTCCGCATTTTCCTCTTCCTGCTTGGTCGATTTTGGCTTAAAGTCAACGGGATAACTGTCATCATCCGGGGTTACGGGCAAATCGGAAGCGTCCTTTGGTTTTTTGTTTAAAAGTTTGCGCCACAATTCCTGAAAGGTGTTAAAATCTACGGAATACGAAATTCCGGCTCCCTGTTCAAAAATTTGGTCCTCCCCAATAAATTGCAGGGCTGCTTGCCGATTGAAGAATTTCATCCGAAGGCTACCATCGTCGTTGATGAGCCATTGCACTTCAATATCGCCCGCGACCGAAGTTTCATTGGCGCCCCCAACGGGCACACCAACCTTTCCGTTCACTAAAATGCGTTCCGTGATTTTTGTTGAAATAGTCAAATCCACATAATCGGCAGTTTCTTGGTCGGGCGTGTCGTCGCCCACCGTGTAGCCCACTCCCAGGCTAAATTTTCCGTCTTGGTCCGCGAAAAGGTCGTTCACCAAATTGGAAACCCTATCTGCCAAAGTTCCGGCAAAGGCGTTAGAACCGCCATAGTTATCGTTTACGAAGTTTCCGGTCGCCAATAGGAAAATGGATTGGTTCTGCCGCTGTTCCTCGGTTTTCAATTTATATTCCAACTCGCTTTTTAAAGTAGAGCTCACATTCGGGAAATCGATATCGAATTTCAGCGCGGGCTGCGCCAATTCGCCATTTAAGCCAACAATAACTTCCACTGGAATTTTTCGGTTTATGGTGGGATTGTCCAACAAAATAGATGGATTGGCTTGTGTTTTATAGACCGCGCTCAGGTTGAGGTTGGCCTTTTCGGGAGCGCCGTCCCACGTAATATTTCCGCCCGGAACCACGCCAATAGTCCGCTGGATGATGCCGCCGTACCGAAAATCAAATTCCCCTTCATAAATCTGAAAGTCGCCATACATTTTAAACTTTCCGTTGGTATTTATTTCAATAAGAAGTATTCCCGCACCGCGACCTTTCAGGGTGGAATTGTTCTGTTGGTCCACCACTACTTCCACTTCGGCATTTTTATTAATATCCAATTCAAAATTTAGGGAAAGACCTTTATTTTCAATCGATTCAATAGCCTCTCCGTTAATGCGGGCCTCCTTTTCCTTGGGCGATAGAAAATGGACAAAAGAATCGTCGCTGATGGATTCCGTATCACTGATCGGAATTTTAAATGTGGTGCCGCGCTGGGTGGTGGCCTCCACGTCGATCACCAATTCATCAATGGGGCCTTGTATGGCCGCCCGTCCGCTAATGAAGGCAGTTCCATAATAAAGCGCATCCTCTTCCGGCGGCGTGTCGAGCACCAAAAGTCGTTCGGGCGCATCAATGTGTAGGTCCAACGCCCAATTGCTAAAATTGCTATGGGTAGCACCTCCGTATAAAATTCCGTGGGTATCATATTTGGTATCGGTAATATTCGTGCGGCCAATTTCGAACTTGTTTTTGGTAACAATCAATTGGGCATTGTTTTCAAGATTGAAATTGGTGTTGAGAAATGGGATTCTCAAACCGCTGTTTTCCAAGGTAAATCGTCCCAAAATATCGGGCGATTTGTAGCTGCCCGAAACCTTTGCACTACCGGAAATGAGCCCGCGGATGTCGGTGATTATATCCGCCCCAAACGGACTAAAGGCCTGCATATTGAATTGGTTCAGGTCTATATTAAGCTGAATTTGTGGATTTCTGGGCGAAACGTCTATTTCGCCAATGGCGCTAATGGATTTAACGTCATTGTTTATCAGGGTGGTATTTATGCGATATTTGGTGAGGTCCTCATTGCCGTCAATTTTTAAATTTAAATCGCCAAAGGGAATGTCGTTAATGTTTACACCATCAATCGTAACGGTGCTGTTGGGATAATAGGCTCCGTTTTTCTGAAGAAAATCGAACTTTCCATTCATGGTTCCCTTCAAACGCAAGCTATCCAGCTCGGGAGTGATGTCGCCAATATTGACGTCCTTAAAGCGCACTTTAATATCCTTATAGGTTGAATCGCGCAACATGCCTGCCATTTGGATCAATTGTTCCTCGTGGCTCAACACGAGAGAGTCCAATCTGATTTCCTTAAAATTATCATCGAACACCACTTTATTGAGGCGATTGTTGTTTTCGTTTAGATACCAAACTTTTCCCTTATAGGTAATATCCGATTTTTTTACCCCAATAACTGATTTTCCCGCGGGATTGATGGTGTGATAAAGGGACAGGTTGAACAAGTCCTCCTTTTTGGCACCACCAGCAAATTCTGCCCGCACATACATCGTGTCGTTCAGGGTTTTGTTGATGACGTTTAAATCTTTAATATTATAAAAACCCGTGTAAACAGAATCGGCAGCTATGTAAGTATTGTACAGCGGGTTATCGTTATCTACCTGAACATTAAGTTTGCCAATGTAATTGTCAAAAAGCAAAATTTCCGGCGACCTAAAATCGAGCTCAAATTTTGATTCATCGGAAGAAACAGAGCCTTTTACCCGAGTGTTGTCGCCCAATTTCAACTGGGGCACGAATACATCGACTATTTTGTTGTAAATCTCAAATTCATAATCAATATATTGGTTGGTAGTAACCTCTCGCGGAATGTAGTTGGCATAGATGCTCGCAATTCCATTTTGGAACAGATTGGGAATGTCCTCGATCAAAAACTCCCCCGAAATTCTTCCGTTAATAATATCGGGCGAATTTATTTCAATAGTCCTCACTTTTCCCTCAAAGGAAGAAGTTACGGTGAAGTCGTCAAAATAGTAGTATTCGCGTTCGTTTTGGTAGAAAGTCTGGTTGAAATTGATAGTTCCCACCACATCATTGATATTTTTTCCATCCATATCCACCACCACTTTTCCCGTAAAGACGGAAATACTATCCCTTTTTAAAAGGTTAAGCTGGTTCAGTTCCGCAAATTCAACATCGGCCTCAAAATCAAGATGGTTGGTTTCGTTGGAAGCATCGATCAAGCCTTTAAAATTCAATTTTAAATTGGGATCATCCACGGAAAGCTCGCCATTGAAAAGTGGATTCTTTAAATTCCCCGAAACCTCGATGTTCTTATAGTTGTAATCTTCAAAATAAAAAGAAGAAATTGTTCCAGAAACGGCCGTGTTTACGGTGTTTTTGCTGAAGCCCCGACCATCAAAATTCAAATCGCCGGTTATTTTTCCCAAGGAATTTGTTTTTGCAATTTTGCCCAAATTAAAATCGCGAAGCACCACGTTTCCTTTGTAATAGGCGTTATCGAAATTATTGATATTGCCCATTTTTAAATCCACTTGGGCCTGCCCTATTGCGCTTTCCAAAGAACTATCCGTGTTGAGCTCGTTTCCAACAATAGACGTATTTCCAACAAAGTTGAAATGCCCCAATTCCTTTAATTCTGCGGGAATCACCTCTCCCAATACTTTGGGCATAAAGCGTCTTAAATCGAAATAATTTGTGGCAATAGTATGGTTTGTGGCGGTAATTCCGTAGTCCTTTTCGGAATCTAAAATATTTTGAAACGCGTAATCTCCTTCAATTTTTGTGTCGCCCATTTGGAAACTTAAATTGGAAGCCGTGAAATTGTTCAGCGTGCCTTTCATTTCCGTATTCAATAAAATCAATTGGTCAGGGCCAAATTCATTGTAAAAGGCATTTAGATCGTTGGTCGAAATTTGTGAGTTCTTCAGGTTTGCCGTAATGATCACATTGTTTGCGAAGTTTGACATTCCATTTTTTGCATAATCCAAATCAATATCGCCCACGATTTTGGACTCCAATGTTTCAAGATTTAGATCTTTCAAGGTAATATTGGTAGCGGAATAGGCAAAATCGGCCTGCATGTCCTTTATGGTAATACCCAAATCGGCAACGAGGGAAAGCGATTTAATATTCGCCTTAACATCCGAATCCAGTATATTGAAATTGTCTGCAACCAGATTTACGGCGTTCAATACGAACAATTCCGGCTCTTCCAGATTTTCATCGGTGATTTTTATTCGGCTGTCCGTTAGTGTAACATCATTGCTGAAGAGCGAAAACGGCGAGGTGCTCGGTTTCCCGGTATCAAACTTTTTGGCAAAAATGGAAAGGTTGTCGGTGTCTTCACCTTTATAAGTTTTTACATAGAGTTTGGCCTTTTCCAAATCAATATTTCCAAAACCCAGTTTCCCCTTAATTAAATTTTGGAAACTAATAATGTTGGTTCGAACCTCTTTGCTGTAAATCAAGGTGTCGTGATGGTGGTCCGCAATATAAACCTCGCGGATATCCACTTCGCCCTTCCAATTCAGCCCCAACCGTTTAATGTTAATGTCGGTTCCGTAAGTTTCGTTAAGATTGGTCGTAACCTTTTTGGCCACCCAAGTCTGCACCGAGGGAATGGAAAAAACAATCACTAAAAGCACGAGCAGCAATACAATGATTACGAAGGTGCGAACTATTATTTTCCGAAGTTTTTTGATACGCCTTTAAAGTTTTAATTTTACGACCAATAAATATACCTCTTTTGTTTTGACACAAAAAAATTGTTATATCCTCGGCATTGAATCTTCCTGCGACGATACTGCCGCTGCCGTTATCAACAACGGCGAAATATTGAGCAATGTTGTTGCAGCCCAGGCAATTCACGAGCAATATGGCGGAGTGGTTCCAGAGCTGGCATCGCGCGCGCACCAACAAAATATCGTTCCCGTGGTGCACGAAGCGTTGCGCAGGGCAAATATCGACAAAAATCAGTTATCTGCCATCGCCTTTACGCGCGGTCCCGGCTTGATGGGCTCGCTTTTGGTAGGCACCTCATTTTCAAAATCTTTGGCTCTGGGTTTGGGAATTCCGTTGATAGATGTAAACCACATGCAGGCGCATATTTTGGCACATTTCATCAAGGCCGAAGGCCAATCGGCCCCGAATTTTCCATTTTTGGCAATGACCATCAGCGGTGGGCATACCCAAATTGTGAAGGTGACCGATTATTTTGAAATGGAAATTATTGGCCAAACCATTGACGATGCCGTGGGCGAAGCTTTTGACAAAAGCGCAAAAATTTTGGGCCTTCCCTATCCCGGCGGTCCGCTGGTCGATAAGTATGCACAATTGGGAAACTCCAAGACCTTTAAGTTCCCAAAACCCAAAGTGGGGCCCTTGGATTTTAGTTTTAGCGGATTGAAAACTTCGGTCCTCTACTTTGTAGAAAAGGAAACCGAACAAAACCCCGATTTTATTGCCGAAAATATCAATGACATTTGCGCCAGCCTTCAATTTACCATAGTCGATTATTTAATGGACAAGCTGAAAAATGCCGTCAAAAAAACGGGAATAACCGAAGTAGCCATTGGCGGAGGCGTTTCCGCCAATAGCGGAATTCGCAAAGCGTTGAAAGCCGCCGAAGGCAAATATGGCTGGAAAACCCACATTCCCAAATTTGAATTTTGCACCGACAATGCCGCAATGATCGCGATGGTGGGCGAACTGAAATACAAGAACCAGAATTTTGCCGAAAAGAACGTGGTGGCTTCGGCGCGGATGCAATTTTAAAAATGAACCCAAATTCCGAAGCAATAGTGAAGCGAATAAGGGCCGCCCTGGCTCCGTGGAATAAAGATATTCAGGAAAAGCGAATGTTTGGGGGCACCTGTTTTCTTTTTAAGGGGAAAATGTGTGTTGGGGAATTTCGCGGGCAATTACTGGTTCGCATTCCTTCCGATAAGAAGGAGGCAGCGCTTAACAATATATTTGTAAAGCCCATGGATTTTACGGGAAGGCCCATGAAGAACTTTATCGTTGTTTCGGAAAAAGGGTTTTTCTCCGAAACCGAATTGCAGCAATGGATCGAAACGGGCGTCGCCCAAGCTAAAACAAAACTGAAATAAATGCAGCTTTTTTACCATCCCGCCATCTCCCAATCCACAAAAGAATTAACTTTTGACAAAGAGGAAAGCCGCCATATTATTAAGGTTTTGCGGATGAAGGAAAACGACACTTTTAAAATAACCAATGGTAAAGGCTCGTTTTTTTCGGCCGAAATAATAAACGCAAATCCAAAGGGATGCTTTGTGAAAATTATTTCCGAAGAAGTACAGCAACCCCTTCCCTATCAGCTTCATTTGGCAGTTGCGCCCACAAAATTAAATGATCGCTACGAATGGTTTTTGGAAAAGGCTACGGAAATCGGTATTTCAGAAATCACCCCAATCATTTGCGACCATAGCGAACGCAAAACCATAAAACCCGATCGCTATGAAAAAATCCTGCAAAGCGCCATGAAACAATCACTTAAGGCCTATTTGCCCATTCTATACGAGGCAGTGCCCTTTTCAGATTTTGTTAAAAATGAAGCAAATTCAGCCGCGCTTAAATTTATTGCCCACTGCGAGGAAACCGAAAAGCGATCGTTCAAATCTGTTTTGCTTCCCAATCGAAAAATAACCGTATTGATCGGTCCCGAAGGTGATTTTTCTTCCCAAGAAATTATGGAGGCGAAACAAGCGGGATTTTTGCCCGTAAGTTTGGGCGAAAGCCGACTGCGCACCGAAACAGCCGCAATCGTGGCCTGCCATAGTACAGCTTTTGTCAATGAATCTTAAAATTGAATTTCTGTTTTGAAAGCGGTGTTTTTTCAATTTGCTAATTCGTATTTTTGATGGCTATGCTAAAAATGTGCTCCCTTGTTTTTTTTATGCTTTTTGTGGGCTCTGTTTCGGCCCAGGAAATTGCGCTGCTCCAATACGGCGGTGGCGGCGACTGGTATGCCAATCCTACCTCGCTTCCCAATTTGGTAAAATTCTGCAATCAGAATATAAATACGGCCCTAAAGGAAAAAGTGCCGACGGTAACCCCTGGCAGCGTGGATATTTTTGATTTTCCCTTTGTACATATGACCGGCCACGGCAATGTTTTTTTTACTGCGGATGAAGCCGAAAACCTCCGAAAATATTTAATCAGTGGCGGTTTTCTTCATATTGACGACAATTATGGCATTGATCCCTATATCCGCAAGGAGCTTGTGAAGATCTTCCCCAACGCCGAATTGAAAGAACTGCCCGCCAATTTTCCCTTGTTCAGCTATGTCTATAAATTTCCTCAGGGAATGCCGAAAATCCACGAACACGATGGTGGCAGACCGCAAGCCTTCGGTATTTTTGTGGAGGACCGCTTGGTGCTGCTCTATACCTTCGAGACCGATTTGGGCGATGGTTGGGAAAACCCCGAAGTGCACAACGACCCGCAGGAAGTGCGAACGAAAGCCTTGCAGATGGGGGCGAATATGATTAAATATGTTTTTGAGCATTGAAAAATAGAGTGTTCAATCGTACTTACAAAGGCATTCTGCAATCGGCATCCTTAACAAAACTTTGATTTTTTCTATTTTGGAAACATTTATATTTACGATGTGAAAGCCAACGCCAAAGCCATTACCGTCGGAATTTTAAGGGCACTCGCCGTTGTTGCGGGTATTTTTCTTTTGCTTTGGTTTCTTTTTGAGATCCAAGCCCTCATTCTTTATATCGGTTTGGCGCTCGTTCTTTCCTTGATCGGGAGGCCGGTTGTTTTATTTTTAAGAAGAAGGTTTAGGTTCGGCAATACCTTTGCGTCGGTGGTTACCCTTTTGATAATTATGGGCACGGTGGGCCTTTTGCTGAGTATTTTCGTTCCGATTATTATTGAACAGGGCAAACATATTTCCCAAATAGATTTTGAACAAGTGAAACGCGACCTGAACGAACTCAATATTCAGGCCAGCGAATATCTTGGGGTTGACCATTTTCAGTTGGTGGAAGCCGTTAAACGGACCACCTATGTGCAAAATTTGGATGTGGAAATAATTCCGAGCTTTGTGGATATTTTCTTTGGAAATATTGGCAGTACCGTTGTGGGCCTTTTCTCGGTATTATTTATTTCCTTTTTTCTTTTAAAAGACGAATATATGATTGCCCGAACCGTGCTTGCTTTCGCCAAAAGTGGGGACGAGGAAAAGTTTAAAAGAATTTTGTTGAAAGTCAAGGAATTGCTTTCCAGATATTTCATTGGGTTGCTGTTCCAAATTTTTATCTTGGCCCTCTTCTATTCGGTGCTATTGCTTTTTTTGGACATAAAAGATGCCGTGGCAGTTGCGATTATTTGTGCATTTCTAAACATCGTTCCCTATTTGGGTCCGGTTATCGGATGGATTTTGATGCTGTTGGTAATCGTTTCAAACAACTTGGGTGCCGATTTCTCGAGCGGTCTTTTGCCGCCATTGCTTTGGGCTTCGGGCTATTACGCGTTGGCACAATTGTTTGACAATCTAATTTCACAACCCGTAATTTTTGGCCGCAGTGTTCGGTCGCACCCCTTGGAAATTTTTATAGTAATACTCATTGGAGGCTACGTGTTCGGAATTCCCGGTATGATCTTGGCCGTTCCTACCTATACCACTTTAAAAGTCATCTCAAAGGAATTTCTTTCGGAGTATAAAATCGTGAAACGGCTCACGCATAATCTTTAAATCTTGATCAATAAAGCCTTATTAAATAGCGAGGTTCAACAATTAATTATAAATTTCGAGGGCGATATTTCCAGATTGGCCTTTTCCGGAAGCCCTTTTGAAAATGTTTCCGTCCAGGAATTAATCCAACAGATTGAAGGAAGAAAAAAGATCGAAAAAAAACTGCCCCTTTGGTTTGAAACGCAGAACATTCTATTCCCTCCGAAAGTAAATCTGGAGCAAACTTCCTCTGAAATAACGGCTAAATATAAAGCTTCTTTGGTTCGCGGGAAAAGCTTGGCCGATATCACCGGCGGTTTTGGGATTGACGGATATTATTTTTCAAAAGAATTTACATCGGTCCATCATTTTGAAATCAACCCTGAACTTTCAGCATTGGCAGCACATAATTTCGTGGTGCTCGGAGAAAGCAGAATTAAATGTTTTAATGAAGACGGTCTGCAAGCTGTTTTATCAAAACATTACGATGTGATTTTTGCAGATCCTTCCCGGCGCCACGAAAGCAAGGGCAAAGTTTTCTTTCTTTCCGATTGTGAACCAAACATTCCAAAAAATATTTCTGAAATTTTAGACCATTGTGATCAATTTCTTCTAAAAACCTCGCCAATGTTGGACATTTCCGTTGGATTAAGTGAATTGCCCGGGGTCGCAGAAATTCATATTGTAGCGATCGATAATGAAGTGAAAGAGCTTCTTTGGCTTTTGAAAGGAAATTTTGCAGATAGTCCCAAAATAAAAACCATACATTTTACCAAAGGAACTCTTGAAAAATTCGAATTTGATCGAAATGAAATCGCTACTGCAACCCACAGCTTGCCCCAAAAATATTTGTATGAGCCAAACGCCGCCCTGTTAAAAAGCGGTGCTTTCGATTTGATTTCAGAAAAACTTAGGGTTAACAAACTCCATAAAAACACCCATCTCTACACGAGCGAAACTAAAATCGATTTTCCCGGAAGAGGCTTTTTAATTGAACAATCCGTGCCGTATTCCAAAGTGGAGATGCGAAAGGCAATTTCGTTTAAAAAAGCGAACATCAGTACGAGAAACTTTCCAGAAACTGTTGAAACCCTTCGCAATAAGTGGAAAATAGCCGATGGCGGCAACCTCTATCTATTTTTTGTAACCAATCTCGAAAATAAAAAAGAAATGCTGATCTGTTCAAAGCTGTAAAAAACAATCCTATGGATCATAATGCTGATTTCAATTGCTTTAGAATATAACTTTAAAAAAGGGCAATTTTTGTTTGCGTTATTTCATTTGAAAACTTACATTTGCAACCGCATTTTAGGATGACACGTTCATAAAAAACAGGAGAGGTGCCGGAGTGGTAACGGAGCAGATTGCTAATCTGTCGACGGGTAACCGTCGCCAGGGTTCGAGTCCCTGTCTCTCCGCATTTAATGAAAACCGATTTCACATTGCCCAGCATTCATTTTCCGAAAATTGATTCGGATTTTTTATGTTCGGAATGTGAAAATTGATTTTTTCAGTCGCAAGACTGTTCCTCGGGGTGTAGCGTAGCCCGGTTATCGCGCCTGCTTTGGGAGCAGGAGGCCGCAGGTTCGAATCCTGCCACCCCGACAAAAACCGAACAGGGCGTTCGGTTTTTTTGTTACTAAGGGTCGCGTAGCTCAGTTGGATAGCGCATCCCGATTTCCAATCGGGACGGTCAGGGGTTCGAATCCCTTCGCGATCACATTCAGTCCCCTTTATTGGGGATTTTTTGTATGCTGTTTTTGGTTGATTTAGTCGAATAGAATGCGTTTTAGGAAAAAGAGGGCAGCCCCAAATTTTAATATTTAATTTCAATAGTAGCGTAAATTTCCAACTCTTTTTCCTCAGCAACCGCCATTTTAATGAAATTTAAAAGTCTGGTTTCAGCTTCTTTTAATTCCTCTACCCTTTTTTTATAGTGAGCGGTATTTCCCAAATTTCGCTCCTCACGACTAAAAATTTGCCGGTTATTGAATTTAATTTTGTCGCCAATGATAGTCAACAATATTTCTGACGCATCTTTTGGGTCAAATTTACCTTTAATCAATTCCACTGTTTCAAGTTTTTTCATTGTCGATATTTTGCTAGTTCATTCCACAAATATGAGCGAGTTTTTTCATATATTTTTATTTATATTTACTATGTTCTAAATAAATTAAATTAATGAATTATACGCTTCACCAACTGGTTATCTTTTTAAAAATTGTTGAGCTAAAAAGCATTACCAAAGCTGCCGAGGCACTTTTCTTAACGCAACCCGCAGTATCCATTCAACTCAAGAATTTTCAGGATCAATTCGAAATTCCTCTTACGGAAGTTATTGGTAGGCAGCTATATATAACCGTTTTTGGAGAGGAAATTGCTGCTGCCGGAAGACGCATTTTAGCCGAGGTTGAAAATATGAAACACAGCAGTTTGGCCTATAAAGGGGAATTGGCCGGAAGTTTGACGATTGCCGTAGTTTCCACCGGAAAATATGTTATGCCCTACTTTATTTCCGAATTTCTAAAACTGCATAACGGAGTCGATCTCGTCATGGACGTTACCAACCGATACCAGGTATTGGCTTCCCTTGAAAGAAATGAAGTAGATTTCGCCCTGGTATCCGTATTGCCGGAAAACCTAAATATTGAGCGGATTGAAATAATGGATAACAAATTATATTTAGTGGCAAACCCAGAGTTGGCTTTGGACCTTAAAAACCAAACACCATTGCCATTGAGTGATTTTCATTGGATTTATCGGGAAGAAGGATCCGCCACCCGACAGTCCATGGAACGATTTATGGCACATAAAAATGTTCAAGCCAAAAAAAAGATTCAGCTTACTTCCAACGAAGCTGTAAAACAGGCCGTTTTGGCGGGATTGGGAGTTAGTATAATGCCCTTAATCGGATTGAAGAATGAATTGAACAGTCAGCAAATAAGCATCATTCCCACAGAAGGTCTCCCAATCACTACATCTTGGAATTTAATATGGCTGAAAGGAAAAAAATTTTCACCCGCCGCCCTTTCCTATTTAGAATACCTCAAGAAAAATTCTGAAACGGTCATCAAAACCCATTACGGATGGCTCGAGAAATACTAAGGGTTGCAATAATCGCAAAAGGTAGGATCTTGATACTTTCTTTCTCGATTTACCCTTTCACAAGCAAATCCACATTTTCTACATTCAAATTTAAAGGCTTTTATTCCCTTAGTTGGCTGGCAACAAAGACCGCACGGCAATCCCGATATCGATTCCGTAATTACGAAACCGGGACTGTTGCAATTTGGACAAAAGGAATTCATATTCGCGATCAATTGTTCGGCAGCCTTCTCAATAGCCTTCATTCGCGTGGGGTTGCGCATAGCCCGCATATCGGTTTCCGCGACCAGCGAATGGCCTTGTTCCAAAAGTTTAAGTGTTTTTTGTTTTAGGGAGAAAAATGTGTTTAAATCTTTAAAAATTTTCTGTTCTTCGGAAACATCACTGGTTTTAAGAATTATGCCGTGTTCAGGGAATCCAATTTGACTTGCAAAATCCATCATCTCCTTTAAATTGTGGATTTGGCGACTATTAAAATTTGTTTCTTCCGTAAAATAGCGTCCGAAAATCTCAAAATCATTTTCGGTATCAATCAGAATTATTAACTCTTCATTTCCAGAAATAAAAGGGCTCTCCGGATGCGGACCAAAAGATCCCTCACTGGCAATGGCCAAGGTATAACCAGTTCCTTTAAGGGCCGCCAGCGCCTTTATCCGAGCGGTCTCCAATGGATTTTTTTTCCGAGCAATTTCCCCGGTAAAAGTGCCGAATTGATCTGTATTGAAATTTTTGGGCACGATTCCTTCTATTTGAAATTCGGATCGAAAAAGTGGAACGATAACCTTTTCTTTTTGATGCATCGTGGCGATTACAGCCTTCCTGTTCCGAAAAATTGAAGTCCCGTCGTATGGTTTCATTTCACAGTAAATCAAACTGCCGAAGCCAGTTTAAGGTTAATTTTGTTTTCGGTATTATTAAAAATAGCGGGCTCTGTGATTGTATTCCATTTCATTCCCCTTTCATAACGCCGAATTTGAAGTCCTTCCGTTTCTTCCAAAACCAATAAATAAATCCATTCGTTGTCGCATAGATTTTTTAGGTTGGGATTGTTACGAAGTATTTTTTCAATCCATTCCAATGGAGCTTGGATGATCACTGACAGCCGCAGGGGTTGGTGATACATTTCTGTATCGGTCAATTTTAAGGATTCAATGGGGAGCCCCATTTTTAGATCGCCTCCATTACCTTCCACCACTCCAAAATTCCCGGTAATGTTTTGGATGATCTTGGAACCGCCGCCAAAAGTCTCATTAGCAACGGTGGAAAAATAATAGTGGTTATTGATCCATTGCGTAACCACCATAGGGCCCTGCATAATACCTTCCAAGGCTTTTCCCTCGCTATCATAGCGCCAATTGTAGGAGTGCAGAAAACAGCGCCCGTCCAAATCGATATTTTGGGTTAACCGCCTTGGAGCCACAATAAAGCTGGCGTTCTTTGCGAGTCCCCATTCCGGGCGGGTTTCAGACCAACTGGTGGCTTTGGTTTGGGCGTTCAAAATTTCATTCTTATTTAACCCCAAACGCTCTTTTAAAGCGTTTTTTTGGGCATTGGCCAAATTATTTTTGACGGTTTGAAGCGCGGCTTTATGCGAGGCTGGCACGTGAGAATCGAACATTTCTATTTCATCGGTGGTAGTGTTATGTTCCGCACCCACGAAAATGGTAGTATCGGGAATTTCAAGGGAATGATTTTTGGAGAGAAACTCGCGAACCTCCCTTTGATTCGCCAATTTCGCCAGCATTCGCGCATTGTGCCTTCCTGGATTGGCCGCGCAGGCACCGCAGTCCAAACTCGAGGCGAAAGGGTTATTGGTCGTGTGGCTTCCGTGGCCAACAAAGAATATTAAAGGAGCAAAATTTCGCCAACCCAAAAGGTCAAACGCCGATTTTACAATGGCAGCCCTATCTTCAAGGGCAATTGTTTCCGGAACGGGCTCTTCGCCAAGATAAGTACACGGGTTCATTACCGGGTTGAAAAGTGTTTCCACATCGTTTTGGCTATCTTTCTTTCTTCGGTATCTAAAACTTGGGAAGAACGTTTTTTCCAAAATGGAAAGCCCGTAAAAAATTCCTGACCCTTCCACATAACCAAAGGTGGAAGGAAGCATATTTTTCATCCGTCTTAAAAAATATTGTTTAAAATTTTCTATGGCAATATTTTTTTCAAAATGGGAGACTTGTGCCAATTTTTCATCATTCGCGGTTTCGGAAACGAGATAGGCCGACTCAACAATCGGCGGACAGGACTTTCGGATTACGCCGTCAGCTTGGTTTTTATAATCCATCGCTATTCCAAAAAATCCGGCATAGCCAAAAGTTTCGTAGGGCCCAGATTTTTCAATGTGTCGGCGCATTTGTTCCGATCTTGTGTCGATACAGAGCACAAATTGTGCCTCCGGAGTATCTTCATTTTCAGTTGAAATTTCAATGGACTTTGCTTCGGTTATAAGTTGGCTTCCGAGTTTATTTTGGAAACTTCTTTCCCAGGCTTTCAACCAGAAATAATGTAGATTACTGTGGGCAGCACTATCTTTTTCGTCAAAATGGCTCGGAGCAAAATTGATATTCAAGTGTCGTGCAATAATCAATCTTACCGCCAAATAATCCGAAATGGAAATGGGATATTTTTGGTTCCAAACGGAGTTGGTTTCATTTCGCTGTTTTATGTAACCGGTCCATCCGGGAAGCGCCGCCAGATGGTACTTAAAGATTGTAATACATTCTTCCGTCGAAGAATTCTTCATCAAGGCCGATAGGGCATCCTCTGGGCTTTCGGGAAGCTTATTGGATTTTTTTATTCCAAGGGTTTTGTCCATATGTGCAAGCCCGCGCCAAGCACTATAGAAACCCAACGCTTTATTTGGCATTTCCCATTCTGCCAATCCTTCATCAAGAAAAGCCCCGAGCCATTTCGACATTATTCGATCGAGGACGCCAAAATTTCTACTTCTTTTTATGATTCCCTTATTATCCATTATTTCAAGGGATTCCAAGGGGTTCATTTTGAATCCGTTATCGGTTAAAAGAGTAGCAATTTCAGCCTCTTCAATTTCGCCCCGCAACCAAGCTTGGCGGTACACTGAGGTTTCAGGATATAAAAAAGACCCATAAAGTCTTTCGGCCTGCCCCAATGCCTGCACAAATTCAAAATTTTCAAAACCCGCCAAAGGATTCGAAGTAACGAAGGAATATAATGGCCAGGTTGTGCCCACACAATTGGCGGCTTCATCTATACAGTGCTGTAAATTGAACGTGTTTTTCATAATAATTTTTTAGTTGAGGTTATAATGGTGTTTTTTTGTGGTTGGGAATCATTGAGTAATTTAACATAGAGCCAGGGCACTTTTGTATAGATTCCCAGTTTCATTGTAAAAAATCCAATCAGAAAAATGATTCCGAAAACAATATGAACATAGGATATTGCTACAGGGACATCTGTCATTGGCATCGACGCCATTAAAACGGTCACGCCATTATAGAAAAGCGAATAGAGCACGATTCCCGCGGAAAACAACAGGATGGGATATACCATTTTTTGAACGGGATTAAAGATTTTCTGTTTTACAATATTGTAGGTAATCTGTCCCACGGTGATAGCAACAATTAGGGTTAGGATAATTCCGCTATCAACGGTAGTACCCTTCCCTGTGAGAAAAGCAAACAAAAGCGCCCCGAGCCCACCAAAGATTAAGACCACAAGGGCTTGGAGCGGTGTAATACGCAATTTATAAGGCGCATTGGGCGTTGAATTTCGAACCTCTTCACCCGCTGAAAGAAAAAGGTAGGCCTTATAAAATCCGTGGAGTATCAAGTGTGCTACGGCGGCATTAAAGAAACCCAGTCCACATTGCATAATCATAAAACCCATTTGGGCAATGGTTGAACAGGCAAGTTTTTGTTTCACATTTACTTGTAGCAGCTTGGTGAATTGGGCGGTTACGGCCGTGATGCCACCAATAGCAAATAAAACGGTTAGGGTATGTGATTGGAAAAGTAGGCTTGCAAAAAATGCCAATAAGATGCCGGCCCCATTCACAAAACCGGCGTGCATTAAAGCCGAAGCAGGGGTGGGTGAAGTCATCGCCGAAAGCAACCACCTTTGGAAAGGATACATTGCGGACTGTATAATGGCTGCCAAAATTATGCAGCACGCGGCACTAATTTTTATATGTAAGGAAACCAACCCTAAATGGGAAATGATGCCATCAATGGAGAATTGTTGGGTGGAAAATGCCAAAAGGAAAAGGCCCAGCCCTAAAAAAATCGTTCCTGCCGTAAAGAATTTTTGCGTATAAACGGCGGCTTGTCTCGCCTCTGCCCAAGATCTGTTTACTCCAATCAGTTGGGACATAAAAATACCCATCAAAAACCAGCTTAAAACGAAAAGCAAAACGTGGTTTGCCATAACCAGCAATACAACCGAAATAAAAAATCCGAGGCTCAAATATCCGAACTGATTCCGGTGCCTAAAACCGATTAAATACTTGCGCGAAAAGGTGCTTACAACGGCGCTGAAAAAGGAAACGGTAGTCCAAATTAAAAGGGTAAAGCCATTGATTCGAAGCCAATCTCCCCAATGTATTGAAGGAATTTTTGGAAAATAAAGAAGGAGGTAGCAAAGGTTGGCCGCAAAAAAAAGCCAAAGTAAAAAGGGTACGATGGCTAATAATCCTTGAGGAGCTTGTAAATTGACGTCGAAATTCTTTTTGGGATGTTCATTCGGTTTCGGGAGTTCCTGCATAATTGAAGATTTAGAGAATTCGTTCTACGATTGTTTTATCGGGGACAAATTTCCAAAATCCTTTTTATAAATTTTTATATATATTTTATATCATAAGCATAAATAATTTTAATAATCTATGAGTAGTTGTTTTCCAAAAAAAATTATTCAAATCTCCTAAAGAATATTTGGCGTTATTCCGGATACTCAACCCGCAAATGATAAATATTGTTGAGTTTTTTCTTTAATACCTTTTTTATCATTTCAATTTCCTTAAAGGTAATGTTCGCGTTCAAAAACTGGCCCTGCGCCATCTGATTATTGATTATTTTCTCGACGAACTCATCGATAATGGAGGAAGAAGGTTCTTTAAGACTTTTGCTGGCGGCCTCCACGCTATCGGCCATCATTAAAATCGCAGTTTCCTTGGAAAATGGAATGGGCCCCGGATAGATGAAATCTTCCTTGTTTGCCGTTCCCTGCTGTTCGCGTTCCTTTTTATAGAAATAATAGACCAAACTGGTGCCGTGGTGGGTGCGAATAAAGTCGATTACCCGGTCGGGAAGGTTGTTTTTTCGCGCTATTTCAATTCCTTTGATAACGTGGTCAATAATAATTTTGGCACTTTCCTTTGGGTCCAGTTCATTGTGCGAGTTTACCGAATTGGCCTGGTTTTCGGTAAACATGGTTGGGTTGAGCATTTTTCCGATATCGTGATAGAGCGCCCCTACCCTAACGAGCATACTATTGGCGCCAATCTCATTGGCCGAGGCTTCGGCCAGATTGGCCACGTTCAGGGAATGATGAAAGGTTCCCGGCGCCTTGTTGGAAAGCTCCTTCAGCAATTTTGAATTGGTATCGCTTAGCTCAAGCAGCGACACGTCGGAAACCAATCCAAAAATCTTCTCATAAAAATAAATCAATGGATGTGCAAACAGTGTAGCAAGGCCACAGAGAATAAAATAGCCAAAATTTTCCCACTCCAAGGTTTGGATATTCCCTTCCTGGATTACAAAAAAGGCGAAATAGCCAAGAATGTATATCAGCGTAATTTCCCCCACCGAGATAAATAGATTGGCCCTTCTATATAATTCTGAAACCGTTAGGATGGTAACAATTCCGGCAATAAATTGAAGGAACATATATTCAAAACTGTTGGGAACGATAAAACCCAGCAAAAGAATCGTCAACACGTGCACGAAAAGGCCCACGCGCGGATCAAAAAAGGCTTTTAATATAAGCGGCAAAATGCAGATAGGCACCACATACACATAGTCTGAATGGACTTTCAAAACCAAGGTGGTTAGAAAGACCATTAAAAATATGTTGAAAAAAATAAAAGTGACTTTGGTATTGTTTGAATAGATATAGGGCCGATAGTTTTTCAAAAAGAGGAAAAGCATCAAAAAGACCAATGAAACCAATAGTGAATACCCCACCAACAGCCAGAGATAATTGTTTTTGCTCCAAATTTGGCTTTGGAATTCGGCCTTTAACGACTGCAGAATTTGGAACTTATCGCCTTCGACGACCTCTCCTTTGGCAATGATCCTTCCTCCCTTTTCAATTATTCCCCGGTTCGGATTTAAAGCTTTGATTTCGGCATCGATGGAAGCATCGGTCAATTTTGTATTTAGCTTAACGTTCGGTTCCAAAACTTCATTTAAAATATTATAAATGAGGGCTTGGGTGTCTTCTATCTTATTTTTTTCTACCAATTCCCGAACCTTTTTATTCAGATTTTCCTTTTGGAACAATTGGGAGTAATTTTGCTCTTCTATTTCATTTCCTTTTTTTAAATAGATAAGTCGGTCGGGCTCATAGGCGTGAATTTCTTCTGTCAAACCATTTTGGTAAACGCCCGAAATAAACCTGTCCACAATCTGCCGCACCTCCCGCTGTGGTGTTTTGTAGAGACTGTCGATATATTTGGCGTCTAAGGCCGCGTGGAAATTCTCAATAATTTGCGCCTCGGTTTCGCTGTTATAATCAAAATAGGGAATGGCGTTGGCCCGAATCTGTTCGCGCTCCCTTTTCAGCGTATCCTCATTTTTTTTTATGGTAAAACTGAACGGCGCGTATAGATTTTCATACTGCCAAGGTTTCCCCTTTTGGAAATTATATTTAAACTGCCCGCCCTTGGGCAATAGATAGATTATTAAAAGCGTGGAAACTATGAATAGAAAGACCTTATAAATAAGGGATTGGTTTTTGGCAAATAAAGCAAGCAGGTTCTTCATAAAAAACAATCTTAAAGTAAAGGTATAAATAAGGAATGAGTTATCCCAAAACCCATCGGGGCAAAGATTGATTTTTAGGATTGAAATCCGTAATTTCGCAATCCTTATTTTGAATTAAAAAACCAGTAATATGAGCAACAAAGTAGTTATAGTTTCCGCAGCCCGAACCCCCATAGGCAGTTTTATGGGAAGTCTTTCCTCGCTAACGGCAACCCAATTGGGAGCAGCGGCCATAAAAGGCGCGATGCAAAAAGTGAATCTTGATCCGTCCTTGGTGCAGGAAGTATTCATGGGCAATGTGGTGCAGGCCGGTGTGGGCCAAGCCCCTGCGCGACAAGCTGCTTTGGGAGCCGGCCTACCGGATTCCGTTCCTGCAACAACGGTGAACAAGGTGTGTGCTTCCGGAATGAAAGCCGTAATGCAAGCCGCACAGACCATAGCTCTGGGCGATGCAGACGTCGTTATAGCCGGCGGAATGGAAAGCATGAGCAATATTCCACATTATCTGCATATGCGCAACGGAACAAAATTTGGTCCGGCCACGTTGATAGATGGCATGCAAAAGGACGGTTTGGTGGATGCTTATGATCACAATGCCATGGGCACTTGTGCCGATCTTTGCGCTACGGAATATAACTTTTCGCGGGAAGACCAAGATGCCTTTGCAATAAAATCCTACGAGCGCTCCGCAAAAGCTTGGGCCGACGGAAAATTTAAGGATGAAGTGATCCCTGTTGAAGTTCCCCAGCGTCGTGGCGAACCAATTGTGGTTTCGGAAGACGAAGAATATAAAAACGTAAAGATGGACAAAATTTCATCATTGCGTCCTGCCTTTACTAAAGATGGTACCGTAACAGCCGCAAATGCCTCTACCATAAATGATGGCGCCGGAGCTATGGTTTTGATGAGCGAAACCAAAGCTAAGGAACTTGGATTGACGCCTTTGGCTTATATTAAGGGTTATGCCGATGCTGCCCAAGAGCCGAAATGGTTCACAACAGCACCTGCAAAGGCACTTCCGAAGGCAATAGCAAAAGCTGGAATCACCCTAAATGATGTTGATTTTTTTGAGTTCAATGAGGCCTTTTCGGTGGTTGGGCTTGCCAATATGAAAATCTTGGGATTGAAAGACGATAAAGTAAACGTAAACGGTGGCGCGGTATCATTAGGACATCCATTGGGCGCCAGCGGCGTTCGGATTTTGATTACCCTGCTAAATGTTTTAAGACAAAACGACGCAAAAATTGGCGCTGCGGCTATCTGTAATGGCGGCGGTGGTGCATCTGCAATGGTTATTGAAAAAATCTAAAAACCGTATTTTACGCAAGCAATCCTTAATGGAATACGGCATCTGTAATTTAAGTATAGTCCCCCTTCGTGCGGAACCTTCGGACAGTAGCGAGATGGTGTCGCAAGTTTTGTACGGCGATCATTTTAAGGTATTGGAAAGCCGAAAAAAATGGAGCCGCATTCGATTGGCCTTTGACAATTACGAAGGCTGGATAGACAACAAACAATTTCTAAAAACTACGGAAGAAAATTATTTCGATTTTGAAACCCGTTCCCCAAAACTTTCTGCAGATTTGGTAGATTTTGTCACTGGGCCCGACAATCAGTTATTTTCTATTTGTTTGGGAAGTAATATTGGTATATCCGATTTTTTTCAACATCATTTTGAGGGGAAGTATAGTTCCGCGCTGCTGCCAAAGGAACATTTGGTGGAAACCGCACTGCTTTATTTAAACGCTCCGTACTTGTGGGGTGGCAAAACGCCTTTTGGTATTGATTGCAGTGGTTTCACACAAATGGTTTATAAAATGAATGGCTACAAATTGCTTCGCGATGCCAGCCAACAGGCAACCCAAGGGGAGGCATTGAGTTTTATTGAAGAAAGTGAGCCGGGCGACCTTGCCTTTTTTGATAACGAAGAGGGAAAAATCACCCACGTTGGCATAATTATGAAAGATAATTACATCATTCACGCCCATGGGAAAGTACGCATAGATCGGTTGGACCACAGCGGTATTTTCAATTATGACCTGCGGAACCATACCCACAAGCTTAGGGTTATTAAAAGAATAATATAAAAAAAGCCCCCGATTTTTCGGGGGCTTTCTTTTGTTACTTTTTAAAGTATTAACCTTTCTTTTCCAGCGCTTCCAATTTTGCCTTCATTTCTTTGTATTTGGCATCGTTGGCAAGCTGACCGTAAATATTCATTAGGGTCCGCACCACTTCTTGGCTATCTGGTTTTAGCTGCAATGCCTTTTCCAAATAGGGAAGGGTTTCCATATAAATGTTTTTTCGCTGTTCTTTAAGCTCATCATACTTTTGGTTGTCTGCCCTCGAATTTCCGAGGCTATTCATTTGCTCCACCAACGAATCTTCCGCCGAAAGTTTCAACACCGAAATGTTTATTAAAGCCGCTTCGTAATTCGGATTCAATTCCAGCGCTTTTTCATAATATTTAATGGCCTGGTCTTTATTGCCTATTTCGGCACTACCAACACCAAGGTTGAAATATACTTCGGGATTGTCAGGATCGGTGGCAACAATCTGGCTCATCAAGTCATTGTATCGGGCAATATCGCCCATTTTGTAACTCATATCCGCATCGGCACGCATTAAATAAATATCATCCGGATTTTCAGCGCGGGCGGTTTTCATCAATTCGGTAGCTTTTTCAGTATTTCCTTGCTCAATGTAGATTAGGGTCATATTTCGAAGGACCTCTCCTTTTCTTGACTTGGTTACCCTTTTCTCCGGTTTAATATATTGACCCGATTTTACGGCCAAATTCCGGATATTTTCATTCTCAAAGGCTTCCACTTCGCCGGTTTCCTTACTGGTGGCAACAAATTCCTCTGTTTCCCCTGTGTAACCCGAATCCAAAACCATTTGGTAATATTTCAACGCATTGTCATAATCTTGGGCGTTAACGGAATTACTGGCGGCATAATAAAGATCCGATGGATCCTTGCTTACCGTATAACTGGTATATAATTTATCGGCAGCCATTTTATACTGCTCGGCGTTTTGGTCCTTCACTGCGCTATTGATGAGGCTGGAGCGCAAATTTTGAAGTGGCACTGATAACTGCGCCTCAATGCTTGCGTCCAACTCCAGTGCCTTTGAAAATGCCTCGGCGGCTGCTTTCATTTTATTGTAATCGGAATTTGCGGAACCCAAAAGGGCTTCTCCCTTTGCTGCGTAATATTGTGCCTTTACGCCATTGTCAACAGATCCGAGCAAAGGTTCAGCTTCGCTTAAATAAGTTAGGGCCTCAGTGTATTCATTCGACTTTATGGCCTTTTCAGCTTTTTTAATTTCCTTTTTCTGTCCAAAAGAAATAGCAGAAACCAAAGCCAGTGCCGGTACTATAAATCGTGTTTTCATTTGTTAATTTTTATTGGTTATTTTCGGTTTGTGTTTCAGTGTTGTCAAGATTTGTGCCATCATTGCCTTCGTCAACAATTTCGCCGTTTTCCTCGGCGTCATCCTTCATTGCTTTGGCCACGGCAGCTATGGCGTCGTCTTCCCTTACTTTTATCAACCTGACCCCTTGGGTGGCCCGGCCCATAACGCGAAGATCCGAAACCGCCATTCTAATTGCGATACCAGATTTATTGATAATCATTAGGTCATCATCATCGGTAACGTTTTTAATGGCCACCAATTTACCGGTTTTTTCGGTAATATTGATGGTTTTTACGCCTTTACCGCCTCGGTTGGTGATTCTATAGTCTTCAATGGACGAACGTTTTCCATACCCATTTTCTGAAACTACCAATATTTCAGAACTCTCATCATCTACGGCTATCATTCCAACAACCTCATCGTTTTCGCTTCCGAGGGTAATGCCACGGACACCGGAAGCACTTCTGCCCATCGGACGTGTTTTTTCCTCTTCAAAACGAATGGCTTTGCCCGATTTTACGGCGAGCATCACTTGGCTTTTTCCTGTGGTGAGTTTTGCTTCCAATAATTCGTCGTCCTCCCGAATGGTAATGGCGTTGATTCCATTGGTTCGAGGTCGCGAATACTGTTCTAAGGGCGTTTTTTTGACCTGCCCCTTTTTGGTGGCCATAATAACGTAATGGCTATTGATGTAATCCTCATCCTTTAAATCCTGGGTACAGATAAAGGCTTTCACTTTATCGTCCGGTTCAATATTGATCAGGTTTTGGATAGCCCTTCCCTTTGAAGTTCTTGTTCCTTCGGGAATTTCAAAAACGCGCATCCAAAAACATTTCCCTTTTTGGGTAAAGAACAACATATATTGATGGTTGGTTCCCACAAAAAGATGTTCCAGAAAATCCTCGTTTCGTGTGGCCGAAGCCTTTTGGCCCACTCCTCCTCTATTTTGGATTTTATATTCCGAAAGGGAAGTGCGTTTAATATATCCGGCGTGCGAAATAGTCAAGACTACTTGTTCATCGGCTATCAAATCGGTAATGCTAACATCCCCTCCGGCATATTCAATAGTAGAGCGGCGCTGATCGCCATATTTATCACGAACCTCGATAAGTTCATCTTTAATGATTTGCATTCTGCGATCCTTACTTGCCAAGATTTCCTTATAGTCGCTGATGGTCTTCATCAGTTCCTCATATTCACTGCGGAGTTTATCTTGTTCCAGTCCGGTCAATTGGCGCAGGCGCATTTCAACAATTGCCTTGGCTTGAATTTCAGTAAGCTTGAAGGACTCCATCAATCGCTCCCTTGCCTCATCGGCATTGGAAGAGGCGCGAATCAATCGGATAACTTCATCAATATTGTCTGACGCAATAATCAAACCTTCCAAAATATGCGCGCGTTCCTCTGCCTTTCGAAGCAAATATTCGGTACGGCGCACCACCACCTCGTGGCGATGTTCCACAAAATAATGGATCAATTCCTTAAGGTTCAGCAATTGTGGTCTTCCATTGACCAAGGCTATGTTGTTTACGCTAAAACTGGATTGGAGGGCCGTATATTTGTATAGCGTGTTTAACACAATATTCGGAATGGCGTCACGCTTCAAAATGTAAACGATGCGCATCCCGTTCCTATCGCTTTCGTCACGAATGTTGGAGATGCCTTCAATCTTCTTTTCGTTCACCATATCCGCGGTTTTCTTGATCATTTCCGCTTTATTCACTTGATACGGAATTTCCGAAACCACAATACATTCGCGACCTTGCACCTCTTCGAAACTCGCTTTTGCCCGAATCACAACACGGCCACGACCAGTGTGAAAAGCTTCGCGAACGCCTTCGTAGCCATAGATGATTCCTCCCGTTGGAAAATCGGGGGCTTTTATATGTTGCATCAGGCCATCCACGTCAATATCGTTGTCGTCAATGTAGGCCACGATCCCGTTCACCACTTCTGTAAGGTTATGGGGCGGCATGTTGGTGGCCATACCCACTGCAATCCCCGAGGCTCCATTTATCAAAAGACCCGGCACTCGGGTAGGCAATACCGTTGGTTCCTTCAAGGTATCGTCAAAATTCAGTTGGTGGTCCACTGTTTCCTTGTCGATATCGGCAAGCATTTCTTCGGAAATTTTTTGCATCCGTGCTTCGGTATATCGCATTGCCGCGGGGCTGTCTCCATCTATTGATCCAAAGTTTCCCTGCCCGTCAATCAGCATATAGCGCAAGCTCCATTCCTGGGCCATCCGCACCATGGCGTCATAGACCGAGGTATCGCCGTGTGGGTGGTATTTTCCAAGCACCTCTCCAACAATTCTGGCAGATTTTTTATGTGCGCCCGTAGCCCGAACTCCAAGTTCATGCATTCCGAACAAAACCCTTCTGTGAACGGGTTTCATTCCGTCGCGAACATCTGGCAGTGCACGTGACACGATGACCGACATCGAATAATCGATGTAGGCAGATTTCATTTCATCTTCAATGTTAATAGGGATTATTTTATCACCTTCAGCCATAAAAAATAAGATTAATTATCGTTGTTAAACTAATGGAGCAAGGTACGGTTTTTCGTAGGGATAACAGGTGTTTTTGACATTCGTTATTCACGAATTTATTAACAAAAATGCGGCTTTAAATCGTTGATAAGTAAATGTGATACTTCTTTGAAATACCCGATATATTTTGTCCTTTTACCAAAATGATACCAAATGGGAACAGTTTTTGTCTTATTTTGGTTAATTTAGTACCAAACAGAAGAGCCGATATTTAAAAATATGGATGATAATTTTTCCCCACGAGTTAAAGATGTAATTGCCTATAGCAAAGAAGAAGCCTTGCGCTTAGGCCACGATTTTATTGGAACGGAGCATTTAATGCTCGGTCTATTAAGGGATGGCAGCGGAAAGGCGGTTACCATTTTGAATGCTTTGGCGGTGGACCTAAACCATTTAAGACGAAAAGTAGAAATTCTAAGTCCCGCCAATCCAAGCATTGTTTCAAACACAAACGATAAAAAGAACCTACACCTTACCCGCCAAGCAGAACGCGCTTTGAAAACTACCTTTTTGGAGGCGAAGCTTTTTCAGAGCAATTCTATTAATACCGCGCATTTGTTGCTTTGCATTTTGCGCAATGAAAATGACCCGACCACCAAGCTTTTAAACAAAATGAAGGTGGATTATGACGTGGTGAAGGACCAATTTAAGCTTATGATTACAAAAGACGACAACTATATTGACGATACCCCAAGAGCGGAGTCATTTCCCAATGAAGATGATACTTCTGCGGAGGACGCTGGCAAGGAAAACCTATTTTCCGGCACCTCGGCCAAAACCAGCAAAAAGTCCAAGACCCCTGTTTTGGATAATTTTGGAAGAGACCTCACCGCCCTTGCAGAGGAAGGAAAGTTGGATCCAGTGGTGGGCCGCGAGGGAGAAATTCAACGCGTTTCGCAAATCTTGAGTCGAAGAAAGAAAAACAATCCGCTCCTTATTGGAGAGCCCGGGGTCGGAAAATCGGCCATTGCGGAGGGTTTGGCGCTGCGTATCATTCAACGTAAAGTTTCCAGAATTCTTTATGACAAACGTGTGGTAACCCTCGATTTGGCAAGCCTGGTCGCAGGAACCAAATATCGCGGGCAGTTTGAGGAACGAATGAAGGCCGTAATGAACGAATTGGAAAAAAACAACGATATCATTTTGTTTATCGATGAAATCCACACCATTGTTGGGGCCGGTGGCGCCACAGGTTCGCTGGATGCTTCCAATATGTTCAAACCTGCCTTGGCAAGAGGGGAAATTCAATGTATTGGGGCCACAACTTTAGATGAATATCGCCAATATATTGAAAAGGACGGCGCTTTGGAGCGACGGTTCCAAAAAGTTTTAGTGGAGCCGACCACTGTTCCCGAAACCATTGAAATTCTTACCAATATCAAGGATAAATATGAAACGCACCACAATGTGATTTACACAGACGACGCCATCAAAGCCTGCGTAACCCTTACCAACAGGTATATGACGGAGCGATTTCTTCCCGACAAGGCGATCGATGCTATGGACGAGGCGGGCTCAAGGGTTCATATCACGAATATTCACGTTCCCGATAAAATACTTCAAATCGAGAAACAATTGGAAGAAGTGCGCGAGCTGAAAAATACCGTGGTAAAAAAACAGAAATACGAAGAAGCTGCGAAATTGCGCGATGACGAGAAAAATCTTGAAAAAGAACTCGCCGTGCAGCAAGAACAATGGGAAGCCGACTCCAAACTCCACAAAGAAACCGTGAGCGAGGAAAATGTGGCTGAAGTAGTTTCGATGATGACGGGCATACCCGTGAACCGAATTGCGCAGACCGAAAGTACCAAACTAGCCGCTCTTCCCGACCGGATTAAAGGCAAGGTAATTGGCCAGGACGAGGCAGTTGCCAAAGTTGTTAAGGCAATTCAACGCAACCGCGCCGGCTTAAAAGACCCGAATAAACCAATTGGTTCCTTTATTTTCCTTGGGCAAACCGGGGTTGGGAAAACACAGCTTGCCAAGGTTTTGGCACGCGAACTGTTCGATTCGGAAAATGCCCTTGTGCGAATTGATATGAGCGAGTATATGGAAAAATTCGCCATTTCGCGATTGGTTGGGGCTCCTCCGGGATATGTTGGTTATGAAGAAGGTGGACAGCTCACCGAAAAAATACGCAGAAAACCTTATGCCGTGGTTCTTTTGGATGAAATTGAAAAGGCCCATCCGGACGTTTTTAATATGCTTTTGCAAGTATTGGACGATGGCTATTTAACCGATAGCCTTGGAAGAAAAATAGATTTTAGGAATACCATCATCATTATGACTTCCAACATAGGTGCACGACAAATTAAGGATTTCGGACAAGGTGTTGGTTTTGGCACCGCCGCAAAGAAAAGCCAGGAAGAGGCACACACGAAAAGCGTGATTGAAAATGCCTTGAAAAAAACCTTTGCGCCCGAATTTTTAAACCGAATTGACGACGTTATGGTCTTCAACCCTCTGGAAAGAGAGGACATCCACAAAATTATCGATATTGAACTGGATAAACTTTTTGCCCGAATCGCAGAATTAGGGTATGATCTGAAACTCACCGATAAGGCAAAAGATTACATCGCGGACAAAGGTTTTGATAAGCAATATGGCGCCAGACCGCTTAACCGTGCAATCCAGAAATATATTGAGGATGCGTTGGCCGAAGAGATCATCAATAGCAATTTGCAGGAGGGCGACACCATTACTATGGATTTGGATGAAAGCGCCAACGAATTGACCATTAAAATCAAAAAGCAGAAAAAAACCACTGAGTCCTGATTTAAAAAGGTAAAAAAAAATCCCCAAAAGAATTCTTGGGGATTTTTTTATTCCTAAAATTCTAAAAATACGTAACTTAGGCTTAAATATAAAGGTATTAACCATGGAAACGCTTTATTTTGATTTCGGGGAAATTCGCGTTTTTACCAATTTTGTGGTCGTGGTAATGAAAGAGGGAATCACCGTTCAGCCGGAAGACAACAAGGAATTAGTAAAAATTGCCGAAAAATATTTTAAGGGAAGGAATTTTGGCTACATAACCTATCGCATAAACAGTTATTCCGTAAACCCGATGGTTTATTTATTAACATCAAAAATTGAAAATCTGGTAGCCTTTGCAGTAGTTTCGACCGAAGGATTAAAACTGAGCAACATAGAAGTCGAAAAGCGTTTTTTAACCAAACCCTTTGAACATTTCACCAATTTAGATGACGCGAAAAACTGGGTCAACAAAATGATAGCGCAATCCTAATTCTTTCCCCTTTTATTTTAGTAGCTTAAAAGTTCTCGTCCCTCCTTTAAAATCCTTCGCCACTAAAAGAAACAATCCAGGCCGCAAACTGTTTAAATTGATTTGAATGGAATGTTGTCCCGGATTGGTAATTTCCGATACTTTTTTTCCCGAAACATCATAGACCAAAAGCGTCTGCACAGCTTCGGCATTTGTCAACTCGCAAATTTCACTTCCGGGTTTTTGAATTAAAAGGGTACTATCCAAAGCATGTTTGCCAATATTCAATATTAACGGAATACAATCGACGATGGAATCCAGATTGGAATAAAAGGCCTCAGTATTTTTAAAGGCGCAGCTCAATTGGCCCACTTGATTTACATCGGGATGGCCGCCCGGCGCATTGACAATGGAAAGCGAACCCACACCCTCAATCCACACTGCATTTTCAGTGCTAACGGTATTGCCGGGAGCAGGCGAAAAATAATAATGTTTATAGTTATTGCCATCAACCAGCGGCCTAGCTACGATAGAATCGAGAACGAAGGGACCTCCGTCCTGTGGAAATGGACTAATGGGATTGTTCATATTAAACACCGCTCCTTCCTCTAACGAAAAATCATATAATAAATATTCCTGATTAAAACCCGGAGCTGCAACATATAGAAAAACCTTTTTTTCCGGCACCTCCTCGCGCAACAAAAAAGTTCGGGAAATGTAATGATATCCATCAAGGATTTTATAATTTTTTCCATTCACGAGCGTGTCCCCATCCGTGTAGTAAACATCTGTTTGGCAACCGAAATAGCAAGTAGTAAAATGCCATTCGTTTAGTTGGTCGAGCATGGGTCGGTATTGCTGCGCAAAATTCTGAAGGATAAAAAAATGGAGCAACAGTAATAGTAGTATTCTTTTCATTACCCTTATTTTACTTTTTCAATTACCCAAACAAAATTTCAGTATCCACATCCATCGATTGCAAAAATGCAACGCTGGCATGAATGTCGTCCGCCATCAATCGATCGTCTTCAATAAAAGAAACCACCGACCGATAGGGCTTTAAAAAGGTCTCCACAAAAGGCGAGGACTTTTTGGGTTCCCTGAATTTTAATGCCTGGGAAGCATTCATGAGCTCAATGGCCAAAACCGTTTCAAGGTTCTCCACCACGCGAAGGCATTTGGTAGCGCTATTGGCGCCCATACTTACGTGATCCTCCTGGCCGTTTGAGGAAACAATGGAATCTACCGAGGCCGGGGTTGCCAATTGTTTGTTTTGGCTAACGATGCTCGCGGCAGTGTATTGCGGAATCATGAAACCACTATTCAACCCCGGATTGCTTACCAAAAATGCCGGCAGGCCACGAAGGCCCGAAACCAGTTGATAGGTACGCCGTTCGGAAATATTTCCCAGCTCGGCCAGTGCAATCGCCAAATAATCCAGCGCGAGCGCCAACGGTTGACCGTGAAAATTACCACCGGAAATAATCAAATCTTCCTTTACGAAAATGTTCGGATTATCGGTCACCGAATTGATTTCGGTCTTAAAGGTTTTATGCACAAAATGCAAGGTATCCTTTGAAGCGCCATGGACTTGCGGAATACAGCGGAACGAATAGGGATCCTGAACGTTTTTCTTTTCGGAAAGCCCCAATTCGCTACCTTCCAAAAATTCCAAAATTTGCTCAGCGGTCTTAACTTGTCCACGGTGGGGCCGCACCAAATGGACCAAAGCGTTAAAGGGGCTCATGTTGCAATCGAAGGCATCTATGGAAATGGCTCCAATCAAATCTGCCAAATAGGAAAGTTTAAAACTCTTCAACAGACAATATACGCCGTAGGCACTCATAAATTGGGTGCCGTTCAACAACGCCAGCCCTTCCTTGGCCTGAAGCTTGATCGGCTCCCAATGGAATTTTTGCAACACTTTTTCGGAAGCAATCCGCTCGCCTCCGTAATAAACTTCGCCTTTGCCCAATAAGGGGAGGGAAAGGTGTGCCAGCGGCGCGAGGTCGCCCGAGGCGCCCAAACTGCCCTGTGCGTAAACCACGGGAAGTATATCGTGGTTGTAAAAATCGATCAGCCTTTCAACCGTTTCCATTTGCACGCCGCTGTATCCGTAACTTAACGACTGTATTTTGAGCAGCAGCATTAATTTGATCACAGGTTTGGGAACAAACTCCCCCGTGCCGCAGGCGTGCGACATCACAAGGTTTTCCTGTAGTTTTGAAAGGTTTTCGGAACTTATCTTCACGTTGCACAACGAACCAAAACCGGTATTGATGCCATAAACGGGCGTTTCGTTATCCTTCATTTTATGGACCAGATAGTCCCGCGACTTTTTAATGTTCAACCGCGCCTCTTCGGAGAGTTCCAGTTTTTTATGCTTATCTATAATTTCCTTTACAACCGACAAGTCGAGGATTTCGGAGCTTATATAATGGATTTCTTGCATTGGTGGGTGTTTCTTTTGGTATCAACAAAAGTACTATTTTTAAATTGCTGTGCCACTTTTATACAATTCAAAAGCAGTCCAAAAAAGTTTCGGTTTATAGGCCAAAAAATTAACTTTTTGAAATGGACCAAAACTTGGTGGCAATGTGTAATTTTACTTTCCAAAATAATTTTAACCCTTTAAAAATTCGAGAAACGTAGTGGGAAACGAGAAATCTGTCGGGTCTGTAAACCTATTTTTCCATTCACTTTAGTTTTATTTCTTATGAAAAAAGTAAGTCTATTTATTTTAATGCTTGCAGTACTTTCCTGCAAACAAGAGGAAAAACCCCAGTATTCCGTGCTTTCGGGAACCATTGAAAACAATCCGGCGGAAAATGTAGTAATTCGCGGAATTGAATTTGAAGCGAAGCTGCCCATAGACGACAAAGGAACGTTTGCGGACACCCTGCACATAGCCAACGACGGTTTTTATGAATTGTATGTAGGCCGCGAACGGACAGAAATTTATCTTGAAAAGGGTAAAAATCTATCGGTGAATTTGAATGCCGATGCTTTTGATGAAAGTTTAAAATATTCGGGCGATCTGGCCAAAGAGAATAATTTCCTCGCCTCCAAATATCTTTTGAATGAAGAAAATTTGGACTATCGGGAGCTTTTCTCTTTAGACGAAGAAAAATTTAAGAACGCATTGGGCACCAACCAAAAACGGATGGATAGCCTTTACCAAGCTAATAAAATTGACAACGAAAACTTTAAAAACAAACTCGCGGAAGACGATATTTATTCAAGGGCAATGCTGCTCGAAAACTATAAAGATGCCCATCGTTATTATTCGGGAGTTGAGAATTATGAAGTTGCCAGCGATTTTTATGACGAATTAAAAACCATAAATTTTGCCGATACGCTGGCATTTAGAAATTCCGTGGCCTATCAAAATTTGTTGGAAGCGCATTATAACCGGTTGGTAAATGAAACAACGTTTGAAAGCGGCGATAACAACCAAAATATTATTTATTTACAAAAAGTAAACGAGGCCTTGCCGAACGGTTACGCGAAGGATAAATTGATGAGTTCCTACCTGCAATTTGGCCTAAAGCCCGATGAAACTTTGGAAGAGGCGTATGGAATTTATAAAAACAGCAATCCCAATTCGGAAAATCTCGCCAAGATCACCGAACATTACAACAAGTTGAAGGCCATTACCCCGGGTAGCCCCTCACCTACTTTTAATTATGAAAACCACAAGGGCGGAACTACGGATTTAGCCTCCTTAAAGGGCAAAAATGTTTATATAGATGTGTGGGCAACTTGGTGCGGCCCCTGCCTGCGCGAAATTCCTTTCCTGCAGGAAGTGGAAAAAGACTACCACGATAAAAATATTCAGTTTGTTAGTATTTCCATTGACGAGCCAAAAGATTATGAAAAATGGAAAACAATGGTCTCGGATAAAAATTTGGGTGGCATCCAATTGATCGCCGATACTAACTGGAAATCAAAATTTGTGGAGGAGTATGCTATTTATGGAATTCCGAGATTTATTTTGATCGATTCCGAAGGAAAGATTATTTCCGCTGATGCTCCCAGACCGTCCGATCCGATGTTGCGAAAAACCTTGGACGAATTGCTTTAAAAATAAACGTTTAAACAAAATTTGCCACGATTGCATACCCGATGCTTTCGTGGTTTTTTTTATTTTTTGGAGTGAGAAACATTCCTTATGAATGCAAACTTAAAAAAGCCTTCCCTAAATTTTTAATGATATCGCCCGCCATTACAGCTTCCTCCCCTTCCGAATGGGCCGCGATATCGCCCGCCTTTCCGTGAAGATAGACTCCCAAAACGGCTGCCTCCACGGGCGGATATCCTTGCGAAATAAGACCGGTAATCACCCCGCTTAGCGCGTCGCCGCTGCCCGCGGTTCCCATTCCGGGATTGCCTGTGGAATTTATAAACGGTGCCTCGCCCGAAAGGATTACGGTGTAAGCTCCCTTTATCACCACAATAAGGTGATATTTGTTGGAGAATTGCTTCACCTTTTCCAATTTTTCGTAATCGCTCGTCCACGCGCCGATGAGTCTTTCGAGCTCTCCCGGATGCGGCGTCAACACTGAATTTTTTGGAACCAGTTTCAAAAGCTCCCTATTTTCGGAAAGTATGTTTAGCGCATCGGCATCAATAACCAATGGAATTTGGGTTTCCTGAAACAGTTTTTTCAGCGCGTTTTTCGTTTTCCCATTTTTCCCGATACCCATTCCGATGCCAATGGCGGCAGGTTGAAAGGGATATTTAATGTCACTAATAAAATTTTCTTCGGCATCGGTCAAAACCATCGCCTCGGGAATGGTCGTTTGCAGGATGGAATAACCACATTTGGGTACAATAGCGGTTACCATTCCCGCCCCAATCCTGAACGCTGCTGAGGTTGACAGTACTGCCGCCCCAATTTTTCCATAGCTTCCTGCAATTAGGAGCGCGTGGCCATAGGTTCCTTTATGTCCAAATTTATGCCGTGGCCGATACATTTTTTTGGCTTCAACTTCTGTTACCACTGTTGCCAAAGCTTCCGTTTGCTGTAAAAATTCAGCATCCAAACCAATGTCCAAAATGGTAAATTCGGAAACGAAAGGTGCTGTTTCCGGTAGAAAGAAGCTGAGTTTCGGCGCTTGAAAAGTCAAGGTGTGATCCGCTTTAAAAACGGCATCAAAATCTTTTAAAGGTAAATTCGGGAATAAACCACTGGGGATGTCGATAGCTAGTTTAAATGCGCTACTTTCATTCAAATGGCCAATCAATCTTTTGATCCATCCTTCGGGACTTCGGTTTAATCCAATCCCGAAAATAGCATCAACCACCAAGGCATTGGACTCGATTTCGGGCAAATTGGTTTCCTCGTTTATTTGGATTGGCGCCTTCTCGGCCACTGCCAGCAATCGGTCATAATTAATCGAAAATTCGTTCGACCGATTTTCGCTGTAATTTACCACATAAACCAGCACCTTAAATCCGTGTTCCATCAACAAACGCCCTACTACCAGGCCATCGCCCCCATTGTTGCCCACCCCACAAAAAATGTGGATGGGAGCGGCAACGTCCTTCCATTGTTGTTGCACCCATTTAAAAATCTGTGTTCCGGCGCGCTCCATTAATTGGACCGCAGTAATTTTTTGGGTTTTCAGGGTTTGCTTGTCCGCTTTGTAAAATTGTTCTGCTGAAAATATTTTCATAGACGCATTTTTCAAGTTTATTCCAAAGATACCAACTTCAGCATCATTGTTGAAAAGAAGGTTTATAACTATTCGCGCTTTCTTTTTTAGAACCTTAAAGAATATTTAATTTTAGAAAAAACCTTCCCATGGAAACCCGAGACAGCGTGCTTCTTAGCTTGCGACCCGAAATCCCCTCCGCAAAAATAATCGCCGGAATGTCTGCCGATGAATGTTTTCAGAATAAAACATTGCGGCCCGTGGCAAAACTCCAGAATGACCTTTTGCTGGCGGTATTCCGAAATTATGTGGCAAAACACAAAAATGTATTTTACGACCTGGCCGTTGAAAAGCGGTTGGACTATATTGAAAACGCCATCCACAAGGATATGAAATTTCGAAATTCCTTAAAAGGGCTGATTATTGGACAATTTACCTTGGAGGAATTTGGAATTTATATCCAAAACTCGTCGGCGCTCAACAAAAGAATGATGGATATTGTGAAGGAGCGGTTAAAGAGTAACGTCCAACTTTTGGAATATGAATTTGCCTAAAATCAAGCGGGCATTTTTTCTGCGTTTTTATAGCAAGGATTCCCCATTTAAATCGGTGGTCAGCACTTCGCTCATATAATCAAAAAACGGCCGGAGAAGCTGAAAAAAATAAACCACTTTTTCAGAAAAATCTTTGTCAAAAACTGCTGCGTCTGAAAAGGGATGGCTTACAAAAAAACATTTCAGGCGGATTAAATCGAGATTTTCATCTTCTTTGTTGAATCCTTTGGGAGCGGTTTTCACGGAATATTCCTGATT
This sequence comes from Aequorivita sp., assembly GCA_048268785.1. Lineage (GTDB taxonomy): Bacteria > Bacteroidota > Bacteroidia > Flavobacteriales > Flavobacteriaceae > Aequorivita. The sequence continues at coordinate 370,427 of JBLWUV010000001.1, read as the reverse complement.
AAAATTTCCGAAGGCGCTTTTAAAATCGGCGTTCGCCAAAATTTTTCGGATCGGGGCGCTGTCCATTTCAAATTCCTTCCGGATTCGCAAAAGATCGGCAGGATTCGGGTCAAAAAAGCCTCCCGCCAAAAAACTGTTGCCCGGTTCCAAGCGCAAGTAATATCCGCCCCTTCGATGCGCCCCTGCCCTACCGAAACTCACACTTCTGTGGACATTGTAGGGCGTTTTGTCCTTACTGAAACGAATGTCGCGGTTGATTCTAAAAATTTTTACCTTGGCAATTTCATCTGAAATATTGAGTCCTTTTTCAATGGCTTCATAGCACTGTTTCAAAGCCTTTTCATTCGCCAGATATTCTTTTTTATGTTCCTGCATCCACTCCCGATTGTTGTTTTCCTTCAATTTTAAAAGGAATTCAAAAACTGATTTTGGAATAGTGGTAGCCATATTTTCATTTTTTAAAAGATTCACTTGAAGCGTAAAAGTATTTGAAAACACCCAGAAATGATTCCTAACTTTTAAAGATTTTACGATTTCAGAAAAATCCCCAAATTCAAAAAAAATAGTATTTTTACGATTAACAACCTTAAAACCAATTACCTATGAACACAATCACCAAACCGAACACTGCATTTTGGATTATCGCGATTTTTGCACTTTTATGGAATTTGATAGGCGTCTATTTTTGGGTCCTTGAATATTTTTTAATGACCGACGAATTAAAGGCTGCAATGAGCCCTGAACAGCTAACTTTGATGGAGCGAATGCCAGGCTGGGGAATGTATGTTTATGGCTTCGCAGTTATCACGGGCCTTTTGGGAAGTATTCTATTGTTGACCAGACGAAAGGCGGCTACTGCCATTTTTGGCCTTTCGCTTTTGGCCATTCTTGTTATGCAGGGATATTGGATTTTTGCTATGGATGTGGTTGGCGTAATGGGCCCGCAGGCGTTGATTATGCCGCTTATCGTAATAGCCATTGCCATTTTTGAGTACTTCTATAGCAAGGGCGCAGCTAGAAACGGCTGGCTTTCTTAAGGAATGTTGCGTGTCCAATCTTTAAAAAATACCTTTTGGTAGGTATTTTTTAAACTATTTGTACCCATTACCTTTACTGGAATTCGATTCATCAAATTCATTCAACTAACTAAATGATTAAAGCCACCCAAAAAGTGGCTTTTTTTATTTATCCTCTTCTTAAAATAAAAATCCATACCACGCTAAAGCAGGCCGTGTTCGGAAGCAAATTTATACAGGGCAATGGGATTACTCTCAATATTGAGTTTCCTGAAAATATTCCGCCGATGTGTTTGGACCGTAAAGGAGGAAAGAAAAAGTTTTTCGGCAATTTCATTGGAACTATAGCCTTTGCAGACCATTTGGATGACCTCCGCCTCGCGTTTGGTTAAATTGTATTTATTTAAAAATTCGTCCAAAAAAGTGAAATCATTTTGTGCCTCCTCGGTGCTTTCGTTAAATATTGGAAAAACCGCCGCCCCATCTAGAATTTCTCGCAGCGTTTGGGGAATTTTATCCAGATTGTCCGATTTTAAAAGATACCCATTGGCGCCAGCTGCCTCACACTGGGTTGCCAATTGTTTTGAAAAATAGGAGGTCAAAACCAAAATATGCAGATTTAGGTTCATCGCTTTAATTTCCTCCAACACTTGCAATCCGTCCTTTTTTGGCATATTCAAATCCAAAAGCAGGACATCGGCATTGGGCAAGAAGGATGATTGCATTAAGGCATTGCCATCATTATAAGTTGCGAGGATTTCAAAGTTCGGATGTTGTTCCAATACCTCGGTGATGCCCTTAATAATCAGCGGATGGTCATCGGCTATTAAAACCTTAATAGGATTTATTCTGGAAGGAGTACCTTCAACCATATTAATTTTACTTTTTTAGGTTTGGGAATGCATTGGTGCTTTCTCTTTAATTTTCTCAATGGGCAATTCCGCAATTATGAACGTTCCTTGATTGGGGTTGCCGTTGATCTCGATGGTTCCATTTAGGTAAGCTACATTGCTCCGCAATAGCTTCAAACCCATTCCTTCCTTGGTTTCTTTATGGTCAAGGCCTTTACCATTGTCTTCAATGTAGATGGAAACCGAGGTCTCGAGTTCCACAATCTGCAATAGCACATTCGTGGCCTGGGCGTGTTTAATAATATTGTTGATGGCCTCTTGCACTATGCGGTATAGTGTTAAACAGAATTCCTCGCTCCATTGACCGGTGTCATCCAACCCTTCCCATATTTCCTCTATTTTAAGGGATTGGGATGTATTCACAGATTTTACCAAATCATGGATTGCGGCTTTTAGTCCGTATTTCTCCAAAGCCACCGGCATAAGGGAATGGCTAATATTTCGGACACTTTCGCTTAAAGAAGTTAAAATTTTCTCAGTGGTTTTTAGTTTTTCATCAGCCTTTGCATCGGTTTTTAAAACATCGCTGCGCAATTGTTTTAAGTTCAAAATCGCTACGGAAAGCATAGATCCGGCCTCGTCATGCAATTTATGGGCAATTTTTTTGCGTTCTTGTTGCTCCGCTTTTTTTAGGGATTTGGAAAGCGCCAAACGGTGTTTTTGATCCATATTTATCAGCTGTGCCCTATGGCGTTCCTTAAGTTGTTTCCGCCGAAGCCAAAGAAAAACCAAAACAAGAAGCAAGACCAAAACAATTCCGCTGCTAACAAACAAAATACGCTGACGCGCCAAGGCCTCCTTTTCTCTTTGTAGCGCCATTTCCATGGCTTGTTTTTCCATTTCATAGGCCGCTTCTATTTTTAAGGAATTTACTTTTTCGTTTTCCGTAAAAAGCGTTTTTTCCAATTCCAGTTCCTGGGTTTGATAGTGGAAGGCTTTTTCATAATTTCCCAATTGGCTATATAGGTCCTTAAGATAACCATTCAGTTCCTTCAAATTTCTATCTTCCCGATTCTTGCCTTCGTAAATGGGTTCTGCCGCCAAAAGATAGGCCTCGGCCTCTTTCCATTTTTTTTGCTCCATAGCCGATTTTCCAAGCACCGACAATGAACTTGCGGCCATTAAATCGGCACCCAGTTTTTTTCTTAATTCGTAAGCTTTTTGCAAAAGTTTATCGGCTTCGGCATATTTTTTTTGGATCACCAAGAAGTTTCCGTAGTTATGGCTAGCAAACGCAACTCCTCCCAAATCGGCCGCTTTTTCAAAATAGGATATCCCTTGTTGATAAAGCGTATCCATCCCCTCAAATTCCTGCTTTTCACTATAAACCGTGGCCATATTCACCACGCTCAGCCCCATGGTTTTGTAGTCGTTCGATTTTTTTCCGAGCGCAAAACTCTTGCGATAATAGGTTATGGCCTTGTCAAATTCGCCACCATTTCTGAAGGCAATTCCCAAATTGTTATAGGCTTTTTGAAGGCCCAGGGTGTCCTTGGTTTTTTCGCAAAGACGAATAACCTTAAAATGCATTTTGACTGCCTCATCAAAACGCGAAAGACGCGACAGGGCGTTTGCATAATTGATATAGATGTTGGAAAGCAACGTGTGGTCCTTACTTCCGTGTGCAAATTGAAGGGCCAATTCAATAAATTCAAGACTTTTAAGATGGTCTCCGCGCCGGGCGAAAAGAATGCTTAGACGGTTGTGCAATTCGGCTTGACGTTCAGGGTCCTGCAGTTTCAATTGGGCTTCTTCCGCAACGGCCTGGCTTAAATAATTTTCCGCGGCAATTAAATCGCCCAAATTAATAAATTCCCTTCCCAAATTGCCTTTAGCGGTGGATAGCCCTTTTTTGTAACCAATTCGCTGCGCCAACGAGATGGCCAAGGAATCGAAATGGGCCGCGGCCTGGGGATCACGGTTTTGAAAATAGTGGTTTCCATAGACAATATAGCTATCCACTTGCCCTTCTGACTGATTGCTTTTTATAAAAAAATCAAGGGCTTCCTCAATATCGCGCGTGGCCTTTTCCTTTTCGCCACGGGAAAATAACAGAGCGCGCTCCAATTGCAATGTTGCTTTTTTGGTAAGATTTTTTTCACCTTCAATTTTTTGGGTTATGGAATCCAAAGGAGTCTGTCCGAATCCCCGCGCCATTGAAAAAAGAATTATGACCAGTACGGGAAGTCTGAAAATTGAAGGTGAAAAAATCGCTTGGAATAATTTTTTTAATTGGGGATGGGGCACGGATGGGTAGTCGATGTTTTGGTTATAAGTTGTACTATTGGTGGTTAAAGATACACAAATCGGAAGAAGATAAAAATCCCGATGTATCGGTAGGCGGAAAAATTAAAATTGAAGGCCTTACCGCTTTCTAACCTTGCCCGAAAAGCGTGGTAATGTGGGTCGAGCTTTGTTGGAATTGATAAAATAAACGCCGGTCAACAAAACTCCAGCAGCAATAACCGATTGTGCCGTAATCTGCTCGCCCAAAATATACCATCCCAAAACCAGGGCGATAATTGGATTAACATAAGTTGAAGTGGCCACTTTGTCTGGAGAAACGGTCTTCAACAAATAATTGAAAGATGTAAACGCCACGATACTTCCAAACAGAATCAAAAGCAACATGCTCAATTGCACGGGGCTCTCCCACTCGGTTGGAGCTATCCACCGCTCGCCAAAAGCCAAACTCCCAACGGCAAGCGTGAGGCCGGCCGTAAACATTTGATAGCCCGTGTTCACAAAAAAGTTTTTGGGCAAATCGGCCTTTCCAACAAATAGGCTGCCATAGGCCCAACTAAGCATACAGGCAAAAATCATGACCATTCCAACAACAGTTCCCTCTTGGGCCATTAGCTGTTTCTGGGCCACCAAGAGAAAAATCCCGATAATCCCTAAGGCTACCCCCACTAACGACATTGTTTTTATACGTTTGCCCTGCAAACCACGCATCAACAAAAGCACCACCAAAGGTTGGGCAGAAATTTCCAAGGCGGCAAAACCACTATCCACATATTTGAGGGCCCAAACAATAATGCCGTTCCCGAACGAAAGGAAGAGGACACCCACTATGAAGGTGTTCACAAATTGCCTGCGGGTGATGGCCAACGATTTGCCCATAAGCTTGGCAATTATAAAAATGAGCAGTCCCGCCGTAGTAAACCGAATGGATGCCAAAAAAAAGGGCGGCAATTCCGCAACAGCAACTTTGTTGAGCATATAAGTACTTCCCCAAATAACATAAATAGAGAAAAAAGCAAGGACAATAAGCAATGGATTTTTACCTTCGGATTTCAATTGTTGGGATGTTTTTTATGGCAAAATAGAACAAACCTTTTTGAATTTTGAATTTTGAATTTTGAATTTAAAATTATAAATGATAAATAATTAACGATCAAGCCCATAAACACTTAAACTCCTCAACATTTAAACCCCTAAACCCCTAAACTCATAAACACTTAAACACTAAAACTCATAAACACTTAATCCCATAAACATTTAAACTCATAAACTCATAAACACTTAAACCCATAAACATTTCAACTCATAAACATTTAATCCCCTAAACTCACCAAAACCTACTTCCCCCGTTTATTCTTTCCAAAGTTCTTGTCGCCTCGGGTTTTTGGTTTTTTGTATTTCTGTTTAATTTTTCGCTTATAGGATCCGCCTTGGTTTACCTTTTTGTTCTTTTCCTTTTTTTCGTGAAAGGCGGGTCCGGCATCTTCAACCTTAATTGGATTATTAATTTCGACTATTTGGGGTTTTTCGTCCTCGGTTTGCAGTTGTGAAATGGAAACTTCTTTTGGAAACGGGAGTTCTTCGATTTCCCGGCCCATTAAATTTTCAATGGTTTGTTTAGCGGCCACTTCCTTTTCGGAATAAAACAGTAAGGCCGTTCCTTTTTGGGCCGCCCTTCCCGTCCGGCCAATGCGGTGCATATAGTTTTCAGGAAAGGTGGGAACATCAATATTTACCACATGGCTTATTTGATCGAGGTCCAGACCGCGCGACATTACGTCGGTGGTTACCAAAATACGCGTTTTTCTCGCGTTAAAATTTTCAATGGAACGTAGGCGGTAATTCTGTGTTTTATTGCTGTGGATGACGGCCACCTCGCTTCCAAAAAAATCATCCAATAAATCAAAAAGCAGATCGGCACTTTTCTTGTTAGGCACAAAAACCAGTACTTTTTTAAACTCGTTTTCGTCTTGAAGCAAATGTTTTAATAAATTGACCTTGGTGTAGAAATTGGGTACGCCATACGCAAACTGTGCAATATTATCTAGCGGCGTTCCACTTACAGCTACCGATATGGTGGTGGGCGCTATAAAAAAGGTTTGGATAAATTCGTGTACCTCATTGGTCATAGTAGCCGAGAACATCAAATTTTGCCGGCGGTTTGGCAACAAGTCCAAAATATTGGTAAGCTGGAACCGAAACCCCAAATCGAGCATGACGTCCACTTCATCGATTACCACTTTTTTAATAGCCTTTAATTGAAGGGAACGGGCCAAGACAAGATCGTAAAGGCGGCCGGGAGTAGCTACGATAATATCGGCTCCTTCAGCCACGGCTTCCTTTTGTCGGTTGATGTTGGTGCCTCCAAAGACTCCAATTACTCGCACCGACATATATTGCGCCAGTTTTTCCACTTCTTCCACTACTTGCAGCACCAGTTCGCGCGTGGGCACTAAAATCAACACCCGTGGGTTCGGTTCTTTCGAGAAAGGCAAGTCTTGAAGAATCGGCAACAAATAGGCAAAGGTTTTCCCAGTTCCGGTTTGGGCGATTCCCACCATATCGGTACCCGACATAATTACTGGATAGGACTGGGCCTGTATGGGCGTGGGTTTTTCCAGGGAAAGTTCCGCTAGGGCCCGCTGCAGGTTTTTCGAAAGGGAAAGCTCGTTGAATGATTCCATGGCTGTTTATTTGGTGCAAATATAAAGGGAATGCTATTAGCGCCAAGCGCGAACCCATAAGTTGGTTTCGCTAATCTTCTGGCGGATGGCCGTGGATCTGCTCGAAAACTTCATCAAAATTTTCACGCAAATAGGTGCGTAATTTAAGCCGGTAATCTTCTTTAAGCCACGATATAAAATTATGGGTGCTCTTACTGATGCATTGTGAATATTTCTCAATGCGATGGTCAATGTCATCGCCCAACATTTTGGCTAGGCCCAACGCATCATAAACATCTTCGCTGTTTTCAACACAAATATAGGCGTGTTGGGCAATGGAGCGTTCCAAAACCACTTTGCTCGATTCGCCCTTTAAAACTGCTTCTTGATAGGTATCTTTTATGTCAAAATATACCTCTTTACTTTTGGCGAATTCCGCGCGCAATTCATCGGGCATTTCATATCGGAAATGGCTTTCGAGTTCTTCATCGCTCAAAAGCCGGTCCATATAATAGTCGGGTGAACGGAAAATGGCCTGCCAATCCAAAGGCGCGTCCCAAGGTCCGAAACGTTGGTAATTGTTCCCCAAATCGATTACCGAAAATTTTGATTTGTTGTTCAGAATACGCGACCCACGGCCGATCATTTGAAAATAGAGCGTCAAGGATCGCGTGGCGCGGTTCAATATTATGGTGTCAATTGTGGGTTCATCAAAACCGGTGGTCAAGATGCTCACCGAAGTTAAAATGGCATCGGGCGTTTCGCGAAACCATTTTAATAGCTGCCTGCGTTGTTTTTTGGTGGCCGTATTGTCCAGGTGCATAATGGGCAAACCTTCAGCCTTCAAATGATAATAGACTTGAATGGAGGTATTGATACCGTTGTTGAAAATCAGGGTTTTTTTGCCTTTGGCGTGGTTTAGATAGGCTTGAAGCAGTTGGTCCAACATCCCCACGGCAGAATACAAATCGTCTGAAGATTTTACGGTATAGTCGCCGTTGGAACCAATTTCGAGTGAAGTTAAGCCCATATTATATTGGAAAACTTCCACTTCTGCCAAAAATTCATTTTCAATCAACGATTGAATGCTTTCCCCCACGATCAATTCCTGATAGTTATCTTTCATCGGCAGGCCGCGGTTGGAACTGAGCGGTGTTGCCGTTACGCCAAGGATAAATGATTTCTCAAAAAATTTGAACAGTTTGGTAAAGGAGTTGTAATGCGCCTCGTCAATTATTACCAAACCGATGTCGGAAATGTCCAGCTTATTATCGTTCAAACGATTGTTCAGGGTTTCCACCATGGCCACAAAGCAACTGTATTTTCCCTGATCCGAAAGATTGGCGGTGCTGTTCACTACTTTGTTTACCACTCCAAAACTGGTAAGCATTTCGGAAGTTTGCCGGCAAAGCTCCACCCGGTGTGTCATTACAAGCACTTTTTTATCGTGCATTTTTAAATATTGACGCACAATTTCAGAAAAAATGACGGTCTTCCCTCCTCCCGTTGGCAACTGGTACAGCAAATGATAGTCATCGGGGGCGGTTTCAAACTTCTCAAAAATTTTATTGATGGCGCCCTTTTGGTAGCTATAAAGTTCTTTGTCGGTTTTTTTTTCTTGAATGGCGGCTTTGGTCTCTGTCATAAAAATCCCCACTTTTTTTTGAAGTTTTGCAAAATTACGTCCTTTTATAGGTTTTGGCAGCATTTTTTGGAGGATTTATTCTGAAGGAATTTTGGGCAGTTTTTATTTGAAAATACTTCTTAATGGATTCGGTCGAAGCAAAGTCCTGTTTTGTTCAATTTTTCAAGAACAGGGAAAAGTTCAAAAAAACATTGGGAATTCTTTTTAAAATATTGAAGCAGAGTATTAAATAATTACTAAAGTCAATTTGGAATTCTTGGGAAATTGATTTAAGCCGTATCTTCACAAAAACTTAAAAAGAAAAACACTATGAATAACAAAGGAAAAGGATTATTGGCACTGCTGGGGATAGCAGCTGGTGCCTTTGCGTTTTGGAAATATAAAAACATGACGCCCGAGGAAAAACAACGATTGAAGGACAAGGCCAACGAAACCGGCAGAAAGATTAAGGAAAAAGCCGGCGAGGTGGAAAACACAATTTCAGAAAAATATGATCAGCTTAAAAACAGCGCAAAAAGAGAAGTTAACGACCTTTCGAATTAATGGTCTTTTTGGTTAAAAAAATAATTCCCGCTATTCGGCGGGAATTTTTTTTATTGTGGGTTTAATTTTTATCTTCGAAAGCACGAAAACCAAAAACCAATATGTTGAAAAAATTACTCCTTTCCCTATTTCTTTTTACCGGCGTTACTGCCTCCTTTTCCCAAAATAGACCCATAGAAATTGTTGAAGAAGCCAAGGCCAACCGTCTTTTTTTGTATGCATTGAACAAAAACGAACAGGATTTGGACGTTTCCATAACCGTTGAAGGAACCAATTTCCGACAAAGCAAAGGCGTTCCCCGTGCCGTGCGGGTGCCGGCCGCCTCAAAAGTTATGCTTACCAACCTGATAGTGGACAGGGGCAAAAAAGCCAATTACACCTATAATCTAAAAGTTAGCGACAGTCTTTCCCGCCGCGCGCTTCGGAAAGAGGCCGAACCTATCAAAATCGACCCAAAAAAGAAAATAATTGTGTACGTTCCGGAAAATTGCCCCACTTGCGACAGCCTTGTTTCCAATTTGGAAAATAGCCGCTACCGCTTCACGGCTTATCGCTTCACCGAAAAACCCGAACTCAAAACGCAATTGGCGCCCGCCTTTGCCAATGCCACGGTTTCATTGGATTCCATTACCACCCCAATTATAAGCCTTGGCGGCGTTCTTCACGTAACCATCGAAAATTTTGAACAATTGATCCAAGCTATGGACCATTGAACATCTGCCCTGTTTTTTATTACTTAACATACATCAATGTCCAAGATGGGTGCAAACCTTAATTTTGTACCTAACTTAAAAATTTATAATTATGGACACTTCAAAAACAGTATGGAAAATTGACGCTTCCCATTCGGAAATCAATTTTAAGGTAAAGCATATGATGATTTCGACCGTAACGGGCCGTTTTGAAAAATTCAATGGGCAGGTTGAAACTGCTGATCAGGATTTTAAAAATGGCAACTTCACCTTTTCTGCCGAAATCGATTCAATAAACACAAACAACAAAGACCGCGACCAGCATTTAAAAAGCGATGAATTTTTCGGCGCGGCGGCCCATCCGGAGCTTTCCTTCAAATCCAAATCGTTTGATGGCGAAAAAATGGTTGGCGATTTAACCATAAAAGGCGTTACCAAAGAAATTAGCTTAGATGCAGAATTCAACGGAACGGCCGTAGATCCTTATGGGCAAACAAAAGCCGGTTTTGAATTTGAAGGCCAAATAAGCCGAAAGGATTTTGGACTCACTTGGAATGCAGTCACCGAAGCAGGCAGCGTTGTTGTGGGCGATAAAGTAAAAATGATCGTTTCTCTTCAATTTATTAAGCAATAGGTTTATAAAATTTACTGTTCCCTTTTTTTTAAAATTGAGGACTTCGTTTGCAAAAATGAAGTCTTCTTTTTTTCTCCATAAGGAATTATTAATTCTTACCATATATCAATAGAAAAAATTAGGTAACTCAGTAATTTTAAACTTCTTAAAACTTACGTTATGAAAACAAAAAGCATAGAACAAATTTTCTCCCCTCCGGCTCCACATATGGTTGGCGATGGTTTTCGGGTGCACCAATATATTCCTTCCGGAATCCGCAAAGGGTATGAAAGAATGGATCCATTCATCTTGATGGATTACAACAGCAAATTCTACTTTCCACCCACCGATCAGCCACGCGGCGTTGGGGTGCATCCGCACCGTGGGTTCGAAACGGTTACCATTGCCTATAAAGGCAGCGTGGCCCATCACGACAGCGCCGGAAACAGCGGCGTTATTGGCGAGGGCGATGTTCAGTGGATGACGGCGGCGGCTGGCATTCTCCATAAAGAATATCACGAGGAAACGTTCAGCAAAAAGGGCGGCTATTTCCAAATGGTGCAATTGTGGGTAAACCTTCCCGCGGCACACAAAATGGACCCACCGAAATATCAAGGCATTACCAAAGAGGACATCAAAAAAGTGGAACTCCCCGAAGGAGCGGGTACGGTAGAAGTTATTGCGGGAGAATATAACGGAATAAAAGGTCCCGCCTTTACGTTTACCCCCATAAACATGATGAATGTGAAACTAAAAAGCGGCGGAACGGCCTCGTTCAGTTTTCCAAAACATTTCAATACGGCACTATTGGTTATTGAGGGCGACGTAAAAGTGAATAAGGCCGAAACCCTGAAAACCGATAGCTTTGGATTGTTTAAGAATGACGGTGAAACCTTCCAGCTCGAAGCAACCGATGATGCCGTAGTCTTGGTATTGAGCGGCGAGCCCATAAATGAACCCATCGCCGCCCAAGGTCCCTTTGTTATGAACACCCGAAGTGAATTGGTGCAAGCAATCAGCGATTTCAATATGGGCAAATTTGGATATTTGGATTGATGTCTTTAAACAGAAAAAGGCCTGTCGCGTTGATTTGACAGGCCTTTTTTTTTTAAATATTAGCTTGGCTTAAAGTTTTTATGTGCCAATTCCTTCCGGACCCGACTCAAACTTTCGGGCGTAATTCCCAAGTAGGAAGCAATCATCCATTGCGGCACCCGAAGGAGCAAATCTGGATACATTTCTATAAAGCTTAAATAGCGCTTTTCTGCCGAAGCCCCCAACAATAGGTTGATACGTTTCTGCATTTGGCGGATGTGATTGTGCAACAATTTATCGTTATATCGTCTAAAAACTGAACTCATTTCGGCGGCACGACACATAAAATCCTCACCGATCAAAACCACCTCCGACGCTTCAATTGCTTCGATATAACTTTCTGAAGCATCATTAAAATAAACGCTGCTTCGGTCAACGATAAACCAATTTTCTGGCGCAAATTGAATTACGTGCTCCTTCCCATTTTCATCCAACATAAAAGATCGAAGCAAACCCCGTTCAACAAAAAAGGAATGTTTGCACGGATCGCCGGGTTGGAGCAATAGGGTGCCTTTTTCAACTTTTTGCCGCGTCAAACCGTCGGAAAGCAGATGTGCTTCCCGCGGTTCTAAACCGGCGGTTTTCGTTAGATAAAACATAAATAAATTGGGAGATTCCCGATGGTCGCGCTCCATATTTTAAGGCTATTAGGTAACCTTAAAAATACAGATTAAATATATAATTGAACGAAGAAAGGATTTTTAAAAAATCAATCTTTTTGGTGTTCGTCCAAATCCTTTTGCAAATCGAGTTTTCGCAGTTTTGGAAAAAACATTCCCGTTCCAATAACGGTAATCAAAGTCATCGTTCCTCCAAAAACCACCGCGTTCACCGTGCCCATAAGTTTGGCGGTAAGTCCGCTTTCAAAGGCACCCAGTTCATTTGAGGAACCCACGAACATAGAATTTACAGAGGCTACCCGGCCGCGCATCGCATCGGGGGTTCGGAGTTGTAAAATAGTGGAACGGATGACCATAGAAATTCCGTCGGTAGCTCCACTTAAAAACAGCGCCACCACGGAAAGCCAAAACCAAGTGGAAACACCAAAAACAATTATGCAAATTCCAAATCCGAAAATAGCAGCCAGCAGTTTCATTCCCGCATTTTTATTTAGGGGAAAATGTGCCGAGGTAAACATGATCAATAGCGCTCCCACAGCGGGGGCCGCACGTAGAATTCCAAACCCCTCGGGACCCACCTTTAAAATATCCTGTGCATAAATGGGCAATAGTGCAACGGCGCCGCCGAACAGCACCGCAAACATATCCAACGTCAATGCACCGAGGATAACCCGCGTATTCCTAACGAATTTAATGCCTTCCTTTAAACTTTTCATCACGGGTTCCCCAATATTGGGGTTTAAAATGGGTTTTTTGGGAATTTGCAACAGAAGCAACAACGCCATTAGCGAAAAGGCAAAAACGAAGCACATGGACCAGTGCACGCCAATCCAATGTATAAAAAATCCGCCGGCAGCTGGCCCAACCACCGAGCCCATTTGCCAAACCGAACTGCTCCAAGTGGCCGCGTTAGGATATATTTTTTTTGGGACCAATAAAGAAAACAACGAAAAAATGGTAGGGCCCAAAAAGGCACGTACAATTCCGCCCAAAAACACCAAAAAATAAACCGCGTAAAGAATGGTGTTTGTGGAAAGGTCTTCGACGACCCGCGGCCAAGTTAAAAGAAATAGACCAAGACTCACCACTGAAAATCCCAAAATACATTTGAATAAAAGGCCTCGTTTTTCCCGTTGGTCCACTATATGACCCGCAAACAGCGCCATGGCCACGGCGGGAATTACTTCCATCAGCCCAATGATTCCAAGGGATAGTGGATTTTTTGTAATGCTGTAAACCTCCCATTCAATCACCACAAATTGCATGCTCCAAGCAAAAACCATGGCAAACCGCACCAATAGAAAAATATTGAATTCCCGAAATCGTAGGGCGGCGTAGGGGTCATTTTTCCTCATGGGGACGAGGGTAGCTGATTTTTAGGGTGAAAAGAAAATGCTCCAAAAATATTCCTTCGGAGTGTCAAAAATACTACACCAAACTGAAAATGGCAATGGCATATAAATAAAACCTTACAAACCGTAGAAGACCGAACAGTAAAAAGTTTCGGAATTTATAATGAATGGTTCCCGCAGCCATACTGGTTATGGAATATGGAATGGGCAACAAGGCGCCAACAACAATCAAAAAGCCACCCCACTTGCGGATTTGCTTTAAGTGTTTCTTCATTTTTCCTTCCATATAGGAATAGACCCGCGGAATGGTAAAAATCCATTTGCCGATGAAATAGGAAATTATTCCCCCAAGATAGGACAAGGCAGCCAAAAGCGTCAAATAAAGCATAGGCTCTGGCATCTTATCGCTCCAGGCAATAAAAATTTCGGGCGGCACCAAACCTAAAAGAGATTCGGAAGCCAAAAACACCAACAAAATATTAATGGGAGCATACGTTTCGGTTATATAGGTGAACAGATTGCTAAAATCCACCACATAAAGATCGAGGAGAATGAGCGCTGCAATAACCACCATTGTGGGCAGCAAGGCCTTTTTTAAACTTTGGCCAACAAAGGAATAAAAGCCGGTATATTTATAATAAAGGTGGGCGCGCTTAAATTTATTGGTTTCAGATTTTCGGACGGTATTCATACTAAAATTTTTATGCTGAAAAAACACCTTTGTTTTCGGGTGCAAATATAGCGGGAAGCTCGCTCGTTCACAACCTTTTCAGTAGCCTTTCGGGTTAATGGTTTGTTAAACCCTCCTATTTCAGTGTTTTAAAGTATTAAAAGTTAATCTTTCGTTAAATCATTACTTTGTATTACATAGTACTGTAACATATATCAATCTATCGCGTCTTTTAAGTATAAACCACTAAAAAATTTAAAAATGAGAACTTTGGATAGTAATCTTTTAACCGAAAAAATGAAGACCACAAAAGCGTATAACTGGAATTTAAAAAGAAGGTATCGCTAAGAAGAAGATTATAACCCTTAAAAATTAAAACCATGAGAACATTGGACACCAACGAAAGACTGCATCGACCAGCAACTTCCAAATCCTATACTTGGAATTCGAAAAGACGTTTTAAGTAACGCAATCACTCAAAAACAAAAACTATGAAAACCTTGCGAAACATTCAAAAAAGAATAAAATGCGGATCGCAAAGACAACATACGCTGAATTTCCTAAACGGCAACCAGCATTTGTTTGAAGATCCCACAATTAGAAAAACATGCCGACACGCCTATTGACCGACCAAAAAGCCGTTCCCCTCATAAAGCTGGATTAAAGAAATTTAATTCAGCTTTTTTTCTTGGTGGAACTTAGACTATTGCCTTTCCTTTCTGGCATAGGTCCCCGAAGATGGACGATCAATCCGTTTAAAAAATTACGAAGAAATTGATCGCCACATTCCATATATTTTTCGTGGTTTTCATTGCGGAATATGGCCCCGAGCTCACTTTTGGTTACTGCGAAATCGACCAAAGCACAGATTTTTACAATATCATCATCGCGGAGTTTATGGGCTACGCGAAGTTTTTTCATAATATCATTATTGGTTAAAGCCATAATTTTCTAAATAGTTTTTACTTAAAGATTTACTCTTATTCCGATCCAGTAGGAACCATATAAACCGGAATGCTTGTGCGCTCCAAGACACTGGAGGCAACGGTTCCGAGAAAAAGTTTTTCCAAAGTGCCGTGGCGGTGTGCGCCCATAACAATAACATCTGCCCTCCATTCCTTGGCATATTCCAAAATAGCATCGGCGGTATCGCCCTCGGCCAAATGGGTCGAAATATTTCCGGCGCCCAAATGTACCGCGGTTTTATCCAAATAATCCTGCGCTACCTTCACAAATTCTTCCTGAATTTTATAATCTACCGGAAAGGCATAACCCTCGTAGCCCATAAAGGGTTCATATTGCATTCCATAATAGCGCACTTCGGCCAAAACGTGGAACAGACAAATCTCCGCGTCCATCAATTTTGCCAGTTCGTGGCCCATCTGAACCACTTTTTCAGATTTTGGATTATAGTCCAAGGTTATCAAAACTTTTTTCATGTAGCAAGAATTTAAGGTTCAAAATGCGTCGTAGGACTCCTTTATAAATTTACCCTCTTTCACGGGAGGATATAGTTCTTCGTAACATTTTATTTCCGTTTCCACTTGCTTAAAGATAAAACTTCTATTTAAATCTGAAAGCGTTTTACAGCCTGCGGCAGCAAATAATTCCAGAAATTCCTTGACCGTTTCCTTTTGGTAATTCCGCACGCGCTTCCACTTTTCTTCCACCACCAACCCCCGCATTAGGCTTGGGTTGTTGGTGGTAACACCGGTAGGACATTTGTTCGTGTCGCATCGCAACGCTTGAATACAACCCAGAGCCAACATCATTCCGCGCGCTGAATTGCAAATATCGGCACCAATGCAGAGGGCTTTAAAAATATCAAAAGCGGTAAAGATTTTCGTTGCCGTCACCACCTTAATATCCTTTTTTAAACCATAGCCATTTAAAGTGTCCACCACAAAAACAAGTGCCTTTTCCCAAGGCATCCCCACATAGTTTGAAAAATCAATGGGCGCTGCGCCTGTGCCTCCCTCGGACCCATCAACGGTTATAAAATCGGGCTTAATGCCGGTTTCGACCATTTTTTCACAAATGTCAATAAACTCCTGTTTGCTCCCAATGCAAAGTTTGAAACCGATCGGTTTACCGTTACTCAATTCGCGCATTTGTTTTACGAATTTCAGCAATCCTTCCGCATCGTTAAACGCGCTATGGCCGGGTGGTGAAAGAACCGTGGTGTGCGGTTTTACCCCTCGAATTTTCGCAATTTCCTCGTTGTTTTTTACAGCTGGCAACACCCCGCCATGACCGGGTTTCGCACCTTGGGATATCTTGATCTCAATCATTTTTACCGTGGGAAGCGCCGCCTTTTCCTTAAATTTTTGAGGAGAAAAATTCCCGTCTTCCGTTCTACAGCCAAAATAGCCCGTGCCTACCTCATAAACCAGGTCGCCGCCCTTTAAATGATAATCAGAGATGCCCCCTTCGCCGGTATCGTGAAAAAAATTTCCGGCCTTAGCCCCCAAATTCAAAGCCATTACCGCGTTTTTGCTCAGGGCGCCATAACTCATTGCAGAAATATTAAAAATACTCGCGCTATATGGCTGTTTGCAGTCCGGTCCGCCCACCACCACCCGCGGCGGCGTTTCCAAAAGTTTGGTGGGATAGATGCTGTGTTTCATCCATTTGTAATTTTCGGCTTCCACGTTTAGTTCAGTCCCAAACGGGTGGGTTTCGTTCTGCAATTTCGATCTTTGATACACATACGCCCTATGGTTCCGGTCAATGGGTTTTCCGTCGGTATCGTTTTCAACAAAATATTGGTGCAGTTCGGGCCCAATCATTTCCAACAGAAAACGCATATGGCCCAAAACCGGAAAGTTGCGAAGAATGGAGTGTTTTTTCTGAAAAAGGTCATAGATCCCGATTCCAAAAATGAAGGCGCCCAAGATTGAAAAACCATAAACCGGCCAAATGGCAGTGCAGGTTATTACGGCAATAACCCCCAAGGCTATAAAAGTGAACTGGATTGCTTCTCTCACATTATTTTTATTTTAAGATTAAATTATTTTGAATTGTGGAAAAAGGCTTTTATTTCATCCATCAAGTTGGATTTTTGGTTTTTATCGCCTTTAACCGAAAGTAAAATTTCCTTCACTTTCGACTTTCCAAAGCCCCACGCCTCTTCCAACGTGATGTTGGGAGGCAGCGAAAGTTCGCCCGGATTGGTAACCGCATCTATAATAAAGGGTTTCGGGGAGGCGATTGCCAAATCGATGGCTTTTTCAATATCAGAAGCGTGCGTCACGCGAAAACCATCGCCCCCGCAAAGTTTGGCATATTCGGCGAAATTTGGATTTTGAAGCCCCAGTGCCTCGTCTGCCATGGCAAAGCCCGCTTCTTCCATTTCAATTTTTACGAAGCCCAGCTGACTATTGTTGTAAACCAATATTTTCAGGGGCCAATTATACCGAACGGCGGTTATAAAATCGTTCATGCACATTCCAAAGGCACCATCGCCCACGATGGCCCAGACCTGCCGCCCCGGGTTTACAGATTGAATTCCCAAGGCCGCCGGAAAACCCACGGCCATAGAACCGTGATTAAAAGAGCCGAGCAACCTCCGTTTGCCATTTAGGGTTAGATGGTGGGCCACCCAAATGGCACTTTCGCCAACATCAACCGTAAAACAGGCGTCGTTCGCGGCTTTTCGGTTGATGACATTCATAAACAACTGTGGATGCAACGGTTCTTCATCATTTTTCAGACTGCTGCTCTCCTCTTTTTGCTTTTTCCATTTGGTGAAATGTTCCACCAACCCATCCAAAAATTGGGTGTCATTCTTTGGAAGAATTTTTGAATCCAACTGCTGAAGCGTTGCCGAACAATCGCCCTGCACACCAATGTCCACTTTAACGCGATTGCCAATATTTTCTATACGCTTATCGATTTGGACAATCGTGGAATCGTCCGGAAGGAAATTGCTATACGGAAAATCGGTGCCCAGCATCAAAAGGACCTCCGCCTCCATCACGGCGTGATATCCCGAAGGATTTCCGATCAAGCCCGTGAGGCCAACCACATTTTTATCGTCATTGTGGATCACGTCTGAAGAGCGAAGGGTATGGACAATGGGGGCCTTTAATTTTTCTGAAAGCGACAAAACTGCTTCTCGGCAGCCGCGACAACCTGCCCCGGCCAAAATGGTTATTTTTTCGGCCTTGTTCAACGCATTTGCAATTTTATTGACGTCTTCCTCAGACGGAACAAGGGTGGCATTGCCCCGAAACACCGGATGTTTGTAATGCGAACCCTTTGCCTCTTCCACCGCAATATCGACTGGGATTTCTACCCGAACCACCGCGCGTTGTTCCAACGCAATTTGGATGGCCTTTAAAACGACCCGCGGTGCTTCTTCCGCCGATCGTATTACGGCTTGGTAGGCGCAAACATCATCAAAAATTTTAGTGAGCCCCACTTCCTGAAAATAATTGGTACCCAAATTTTCGCGGGCCACTTGCCCACTAATTGCCAAAACCGGCACCCGCTCCTTTTTTGCGTTGTAAAGTCCATTAATTAAATGAAGCGTACCGGGACCCACTGTACCCGCACAAACGGCGAGGTTTTCCGTCATTTGGGCCTCAGCTCCGGCGGCAAACGCACCATTTTCTTCGTGGCGCACGGCTATCCATTTTATTTGGTCATCATCGCGAAGGGCATCAGTAAACGTATTTAAGGCGTCGCCCGTTACACCCCAAATTTGGGTGACCCCAACTTCCTTAAGGATTTGGAGGATTTGTTCGGAAACATTCATAGTGTGGAATTTTCCTTAAAATTAGTAAGCCTTAAAGGAAATGGGAAGGGTACGCTGTATTTTTTCGCTTTTATTAAGGGAAGTTTAACGGAAAGACGAGATGGAAGAAATCGAAAATTTTTATTCCTTAACCAAAATAGCCGTGGCTTTGTTGCCCGTTAGCAAATTCCATTCATAGGAAGCCAATTGGTTGCCCACTTCGTCATAAATCACCAATTGGGCAGTGTTGGGTCCGGAACTTCCTTGATTCAGGGCCTCAAAATCTACTTTGTTGAAACCTGATTTTAGCGGCACATCAAAACCGCGGAAGCTACCTTCGAGCCTTGCTTGGGGAATCACCACATCACCGTTCACGTAAACGCGAATCATATCGCCATCCACAAATTCGTGATCGCGGTACATAAAGGTGGCAAATTTTGCAGTGGTCTTGAAATCACCAAGGTATTGGTCCCTTCCGAATTCGGGTTTTGCCTCTTTATCTTTCGAGAAATATTTAGGGACTTTATTGCTCCCTGTATATTCCAAAAGTCCATCGCCGTTTTGCAAATCCAAAGGTTTTTCCTCCTCCTTTCCCAGAGTGTTGTCGGGCACATTCGGATTTTTGGTATTGGAAAGAGTGGGCGCTTTCACCGCAGGAATTTCAAACCCTGTGGAACTTTCCAAATTGTTTTGCGAGGCATCAAAACGAACGGAATTATTGGGAAGATCAATTTGTGAAAAAGCATTTCCACAAAAAATGAATAAGGCAATGGCAATTAAATTTATCCGCATCCTAAAAAGTTTTCGAACGATGTTTCAATAACTACACCAAAAGTACTATCAAAGCTTTCAAATTGATGTTAAATAGAAAAATTTATTCCTTTGGTTTTTTTTTCCTTCCCCGCCAAATAAAGAAAAAAAGGATGGCGCATAATGGAAGCACGATGTAGATAATGATATCTGCCGGATTGGTTAGATCTATTGGTTTTTCACTTGGTTTTGGAACCTCTGTGGGTTTTTGGGCAATTGAGGCACTGCTTATTAAGAACAAACTAAGCAAGGCACCGATTTTTATCGTTTTCATAAACACTTTTTTCCAAAGTAGTTAAAAAATGGCGAATAATCAAATTTTAACAACTACTGTTAACTTTTTGGATATTCCCACAAAATGTGGTACTATGCCGTGTTATTAAAAAAACATACCTATTATATGAGACAACTTAAGATCACGAAGCAAGTAACCAACCGCGAAACCAAATCTTTGAACAGTTATTTACAAGATGTAAGCAAGATTGACCTTATAACGGCGGAAGAGGAAGTGGAGTTGGCACAGCGCATTCGTGAAGGGGATCAAGCTGCCCTGAACAAATTGAGCCGGGCCAATTTGCGTTTTGTAATTTCGGTAGCAAAGCAATATCAAAACCAGGGGTTAAGTCTTCCCGATTTGATCAATGAAGGAAATGTGGGTCTTGTGAAAGCGGCCAAGCGATTTGACGAAACCCGAGGATTCAAGTTTATTTCCTACGCTGTTTGGTGGATCCGCCAAGCGATTCTCCAAGCCATTGCGGAACAATCGCGCGTGGTTCGGCTTCCGTTGAATAAGATTGGCGATATCAATAAAATAAAAAAAGCTTCCATCCATTTGGAACAGAAGTTCCAACGGGTGCCCACAGCCGCTGAAATTGCGAAGGAATTGGATTTTAGTGAAGCCAAGGTTAAAAGCTCCCTTAAAAATTCCACGCGCAGCCTTTCAATGGATGCGCCTTTTCAGGAAGGCGAAAATGACAACAATCTCTACGACGTGTTGAGTTCGGGCGAAAGCCCCAACCCCGACAAGAGTTTGCTCCACGAATCGCTTCGCATTGAGATAAACCGGGCATTGGATACGCTTGCACCGCGCGAGGCCGATGTGGTAAAATTAAATTTCGGGCTCTGTGGCCAACCCCCGATGACGCTTCAGGAAATTGGGGACACTTTCGATTTGAGCCGCGAACGCGTTCGGCAAATCCGCGAGAAGGCAATTCGAAGGTTGCGACAAACTTCAAAGAGCCATATCCTAAAAAAATATTTGGGATAAATTTTGTTAAAACCCCACGAAGGTTTCAATATTTTATGAATTTCTTGGGAACGAGAATTTTTTCTGCGGTTATCTTTATGGAACAAACCAACGATCCAAATGACCACGGAAATAATTCTCGTTTTTTCAATTCTGTTCCTTACCATTTTACTTTTTGCATTCGAGGTTTTCACTGTTGATAAAATCGCGATGTTTATTATTGCCTCTTTGGCGTTGACCGGCCTGGTTGAACCCGAGGAAGCTATTGCCGGATTTTCGAATTCCGCGACTATTACGGTACTGTCGCTGATGATTATTGCTTTGGCGTTGGAAGATAATGGGGTTATCGCTTCCTTGGCGCGGTTTCTAAAAAATTTGCACGTACTGCCGTTGTTTTTGCTATTGCCCGTTTTTATGTTTATTACCGGAGGCATTTCGGCATTTATAAATACAACGGCCGTGGTAATCGTTTTCATTAAGATTATTTCGGAGCTGGCCAAACGGTTCAAGTTGCCACAGGCCAAGCTTTTGTTGCCCATTTCCTTTGCGGGAATTTTGGGCGGAAGTTGCACGCTAATGGGAACCTCTACCAACCTTATTGTAAATTCGGTAGCGAAGGACTTGGGCGCGGAAAGGTTCGGTTTTTTTGAGTTTTCCTTTTTCGGATTTGTTTTTTTGGCGGTTGGAATATTGGTGGTAACCGTGGCTTCCAAATGGCTTCCCAAGGATTCCAAAGAGAATCTGCACGACCTGTATGATCTTGAAAATTTTGTAACTACGGTGGTGATTGGAAAGAATTCCAAATTGATCGGCAAAAAAATTGAGGACACTTTTTTATATACAAACCCCGAAATTTCCATTCTTAAACTTACGCGAAGGAAGCAGATCACCAACGCTCCCGGCCGATACATTACGCTTAAGGCCAATGACAAGCTGCTGCTGATGTGCGATCTTGAAAATTTGGCAAAATTGAACGAGGACGAAGGGTTGAGTGTTCACAAAACGCAGGAAAAACCCAAAACCGAAATAAAGTCCGAAAACGGGGACGAAACTGAAACCGTTGCCAAACAGAACGATCTTGGTTTTGTGGAATTACTGATTCTGCCGGGATCGGTTTTAATAGGAAAAACGTTAAAACAGCTTAGAAAACAGACGTTCCAAAATGCGCTCCCCATTGCGATAAAAAAGAGAAAAAATATTCGCAACACCCAAGAACGGCTGGTTCGGAAAGATATTGAACAAATAACCCTTAAACCCGGGGACCGATTGTTGGTAGAAATTCCAAAAAATGACATTGGCCAGTTGGACGACATGGAAAACGTAGCGGTGTTAAGGGAACACAAAACCAAACCACCCGTAAACACCAAAAAACGGACGCTTTCCTTTGCTATTTTACTCTTGGTGATCGGACTTGCCGCCAGTGGCATTTTGCCGATTTTGGTGAGTGCGCTAACGGGGGTGAGTTTATTATTGCTCACGCGGTGTTTGGAACTAAACGATGTGTATCACCGAATCAATTGGCAGGTAATTTTTCTGCTGGCGGGAATGATTCCATTGGGTATCGCGATGAACAACACCGGCGCAGACAAATGGATTTCGGACCAGCTGTTGATGATTTTGAGCGGCCAATCCAACTTGGCGGTAATTGGATTGATCTTTTTAATTACCATGTTAATGAGCAGCGTAGTGAGCAATAACGCTACGGCAATTATTATGACGCCCATCGCTATCGCCGTGGCGGTAGGCCTCGACCTTTCCATGAAACCGTTCATCCTTTCGGTTTTGTTCGGCGCCAATTTTAGTTTTTTTACGCCAATGGGCTATCAAACCAATACGCTTATTTATGGAATGGGCTTTTATAAATTCAAACATTTCTTTATTATAGGAGGCATACTTTCCATCGTCCTTTGGATTTTGGGTACCTTTATGCTTGCTACCTTACTTTAAAAATTAAATATATGTCAGAAAATTTTTCCGTTAAAGATTCAATTTCAAATTTGTGGGACAAGCTCGATGGATGGTTGGACGCCATCATATTGAAGCTGCCCAATTTTGCGGTCGCCATAGTGGTAATGGTCATTTTTTACATAATTGCCAGGCTGATCAAGAAATTTTCCCGCAAAGTACTTTTTAAAAAGATGGGCGATGAGTCCATAAAACAGATACTTTCCAAGTTAATTTATACCATTGTTTTATTGATCGGATTCTTCGTGGCTTTAGGCGTGTTGCAACTCGATAAGGTTTTAACCTCCATTCTGGCCGGTGCCGGGGTCATGGGTTTGGCCATCGGGTTCGCCTTGCAGGGAACCTTGAGCAATACCGTTTCGGGTTTCATGCTTTCCTTTCAACCCAAGGTTCGCATTGGCGATTTTATTGAAGCCCAAGGAAAAAGCGGCTATGTGGAGGAAATTGACCTTCGCGCAGTGTCCATCCGACAAACTGACAATGATTATGTGGTTATCCCGAATAAAATTTTTATCGATAGCCCCTTCACCAACTATTCGTGGACAGAACGCGCCCGGGTTTCCGTTAGCTGCGGCGTGGGTTATGAAAGCGATCTGCAAGAAGTGGAAGACCTGGTTCTAAAGATTATGAGGGCCAATTTTGAGCAGCAGGACAATGAGGGCGTAGAGTTTTTCTTTACCGAATTTGGCGATAGTTCCATCAATTTTATTACCCGGTTTTGGATTGCGAGCACCAAGCCCAAACCCAAATTGGAAGCGCAGCACAAGGCCATCAAATTAATCAAAAAACATTTTGACGAGGCCGGAATCAATATTCCTTTCCCGATCCGGACGCTGGATTTTGGCAAAAACCAATTGCAGATGGCTCCACGAAAAGAAGAATAATTTGGAATTATAATTTAATGTTTTAATAGAACAAATATGAAAAAGTTACTTAGAATTCTACTTGCCGGATGGGGCGCCAAAAAGATTGGTGGTGGCAAGTGTGGATGTATCGGCACCATCGTAGTTTTTATTATTCTGTATTGGTTGTTGGGCTACGTTTTTAAGGTTTTTTAGGATCTGTCTTTTAACAAAACAATAGCATGCCTTAACTAATTTTTTGGGGGAAGCTGCATTTATATTTGCATTACAAACCTTTAAAACTTAGTATTATGAAAAAAGCTATTGCACTAACCATGCTGGCAACAGCAATTTTTGCTACCTCGTGCGTATCAAAAAAGAAGTATGTTGAATTGGAAAACCAATACAACGACACCCGTTCCACGCTGGCCAAAACCCAACTGGAAAAGGAGGAAATTGAGGCCAAATATGCCAAAATTGAAGAACGCGTTGCGAACTACAATTCGAAAATCCAATCCTTGACCGACAGCAACAACAGTCGCCTTCAGCAAATTGAAGGAGTGGTAATTTCACAAAACGATAAGGAAAAAATGAAAAAAGCCCTTGCCAATGTTGACCCACAGGAATTGGCGCAGGCAAAGACCCTAAAAGATTCCATGAATCTTATTGTTTCCTATAACCTTAAGAAAAATCTGGACAACACTTTGGCCGGTGAAGGTGAAGAAGACGACATCGCCATTGATATTGACGAAACTGTTGTTATGATTACCATTTCGGATAAATTATTGTTCAAATCGGGAAGCGCCCGGGTAAACCCAAAAGCCGACCCTTTATTGGAGCGTTTGGCAAATGTAATAAACAGCGAGCCTGCTCTTGAAGTGATGGTTGAAGGCCACACCGATAGCCAGACCGTAAAACCCGGAGCATATATAAAGGACAACTGGGAACTGAGCGTCGATCGGTCAACCGCCGTTATTCGAAAGTTGCAGGACGATTATGGCGTGGATCCGGCCAAATTGATAGCAGCCGGAAGAAGTAGTTTTCATCCGCTTACCGAGAACGAAACCAAAGAAGGCCGTGCGACCAACAGAAGAACGCGCATTGTGATCCTTCCGAACCTTGACAAATTTTTGGCACTACTTTCTGCCAATTAAAAAAGAGAGTAACTTTTATTTTGAAAAAGCGACTTACTGCCCGTAGGTCGCTTTTTTTTATTACAAATACTGCTTAATGGGATTCTATAAAAGAAAATTTTCTTTGTAGGAAATGTAAAAAAATATTTATCTTTAGTTTAAGCAACCACCAAACCCGCTATGGAAAAAAAACTACTTTCCGATTTCTGTGAACTCTATCTTTACGACACCTATTCGCTGGTGCGTGTGTTTGAGAACGAGCACGTTGACATCAAAAAAAATGACTGGATTCGGGAAAATTACAAGCAGCATTTTGGCAGAAAACCTTTTATTGTAATTGCCGATAGAAGATATCCACACACCATCGATCTCGACATTTACAGAAACGGGAAAATGAAAAACAAGATTGGGCTGGCCATTGTTTCTACCAGCGAAGCAGAGCGGGAAAGGGCTACTGTGGAGCAAAAACTTTTTCCACACAGTTTTGCATTTTTCGATGATATCGATACTGCAAAGGCCTGGGCCGAATCTTTTTCCTTCAAATAATTTATTTGGATGGGGGCATGGACGGCCGAACTTCAATCTTACTGGGCAAGGTTCGGGGGTTCATTCGCAATAAGTCCACCACCAGTTGGCCAATATCTTCCTTTTGGATTTTCCACGCATCCTTTTCATCTGGCTCATTTCCATTAAAATGGGTTGATACCGAGCCGGGCATAATGGTTGAAACCTTAACGCCGTGATCGCGTAAATCCAGCATCGCTGCCTGTGTAAAACCAGTAAGGCCGAATTTGCTCGCATTATAGGCGCTACCGCCTTTAAAAAAATTGGTTCCCGCCAAACTGGAAATAGTTATAAAATAGCCTTGATTCTCTTTTAGTGGCTCCAAGGCCGCTTTTAGTGAATAAAAGGGGCCGGATAGGTTGGTGTCAAGCGTTTCCTTCCATTGGTCAATAGTTAAATCTTCCACCGAACCAAAATGACCCAAACCTGCATTGGCAATCACAATATCCAACCTGCCAAATTGATCCAAGGTTTGTTTTACTGCCCTTTGCTGGCTTTCTAAATTGCGAACGTCTGCTTCCAAACCCAATGCCTGTGCCCTATCGTTTCCGTGGGCGTTCAGTTTTTTTGCCGCTTCTTGGGCCGTGGCCTTGTTTCTTCCGGTTATGGAAACGTTAATGCCTTCCTTAAGCAATGCTTCGGCGATTCCAAAGCCTATTCCTTTTGTGCCGCCAGTGATTAATGCGGTCTTTTTTCCTAAATCATTCATTTTTTTCGTTTTTTCAAAGGTATTGATTGCAAAAACGAATGTTATTAAAATCTGCTTAAATTTGAAGGATGAAATTAGCATCCTTCCTTCTCACTGCCTTTTTATTTTTAAGTTTTTCTTCGGAAGAAAATACGCAGGAACCCTTAGTGGACCTCGAGTCCCTCTCCACCGAATTCAGTTATGAAATCCGTTATGCCACCCCAAACAATTTTATTGGCGAAACCCTTTATGACTGCCCAAAATGTTTGCTGCGGCCCGATGTTGCCGAAGCGCTTTTAAATGCCAATCAGTATTTCTGCGAAAAGGGGTACCGTATAAAAATCTACGATTGCTACCGCCCGCTGGACGTCCAGAAAAAAATGTGGGCAAAAGTGCCGCGACCTACCTATGTTGGCAACCCCTACGGCAATGGTTCGGTGCATAACAAAGGAGCCGCGGTGGATATTACTTTGGAAACCCTTGAAGGTTGTTATGTGGAAATGGGCAGCGATTACGACTACTTCGGTAGGGAAGCGCACATAGACAACTATAATTTTTCTGCAGAAATTCTGGCAAACCGAAAACTTCTTTTTGAAGGAATGCGCAAGTTCGGTTTCAATTCGATCCGAACGGAGTGGTGGCATTTCAGTTTTAAAAGAAATTGGAGCTATAAAACCTTGAACGTACCCCTTCCCTGCGAATGATTTAATAGTTTGTTAATACACTTTCCGGTTTTTAACTTTTAATTTTAAAGAAAACTATTAAAAATGAAAAACAAAACAATAATCGTGACCGGAGCGGGCTCGGGACTCGGCAGGGCCATCGCCCATAAATTCGCTGAAAATGGCGCAAATGTAATAGTTTCTGATATTGCCGAGGACCATGCCCAAAAAGTGGTAAAGGAAATAACCGACAAAAATGGATCTGCCCATTTCATAAAAGCCGATACTTCCAAACCCAAAGACAGCGAGCAGTTAGTGCAAAAGACCGTTGAAAAATTTGGAAATCTTCATTTTGCGGTAAACAACGCCGGGATCGGTGGCGAAATGGCTCCTACCGCTGAATATTCCTTGGACAGTTGGGAAAAAGTAATCGGAATTAATTTAAGCGGAGTTTTCTTTGGCAACAAATATCAAATCCCCGAAATTATTAAAGCCGGCGGTGGCGCCATCGTTAATATGGCTTCCATATTGGGCAGCGTTGGGACCCCGAACTCGGTAGCCTATGTGGCCGCTAAACACGGCGTGGTAGGTTTAACAAAAACGGCGGCCCTTGAATATGCGAAGGACAAGGTTCGTATCAATTCGGTAGGCCCGGGATATATTGAAACCCCACTACTCGACCAAATTGATGAGGAGCAGAAAAAACAGTTGGTGCAGCTCCACCCCATTGGCCGATTGGGCCAGCCCGAAGAGGTAGCCAACTTGGTTTTTTGGCTGTGCAGCGACGCCGCCAGTTTTGTTACCGGAAGTTATTACACCATCGATGGTGGCTACACGGCCCAATAGTTTTCTTGGAAGCTTTGCTGTAGTAGTTTAAAAAAAAATTGCCGCCGACCTATTTTGATTCCGCTTTCGGAAAGTCGGGAGCGTTTTTAAATTTAATGGGAATGGCATCCTCGGTGCCATAAATTTTAAGTTCCTTAATATCTGCGGGAAGATTAAACCCTTGCTTAAACAAGGCTTCTTTTACTTCGCGAATGACCAACCCGCGAAGCACACGTGAGGCCCGCCTATAGTCCACAGTATCTACCCAAAAATAAACTTTCAGATTAACGGTGCTGGCCGCCAGTTCATCCTCAATCACAAAATTTTCGTGTTCTGCATCGCTAATAATATCGGTGTTGGAATCCAAAATTTCCTGTATGACCTTTTTTGCCGAAACAATATCATCTTCATACCCGATTCCCACGGTGAATTCTACCCGATAAAAACCATCGGCGGTATAGTTTTCAACCGGTTTGGTAAGCACATCGCTATTGGGAATATAAATGTCGCGGCCGTCAAAAGTTTTTATGTGCGAATAGCGAAAATTCAACTCTTTTACCTTTCCAAAAATAGCATCGATTTTTATAGTGTCGTTAATATTGAAGGGCCGGTTGAAGGCAAGAATTATCCCAGCGAGGAAATTTTTGCCTATATCCTGAAAGGCGAAACCCAGAATAATGGCACCTCCCCCAACGGCCGTTAGCAGTCCGGTGGCGATGCCTTGAAGCCCTGCAATTTGAAGCGCCAGCATAATAGCAATAATGATGAGCACAATTTTAACCGCTTGGGCCAAAAACCTCGACATTAAAGGATCTTCGGATTTTTGCTGAAATCTTTTCTTATAAAAATTGGTAAGCAGTTGCGCCAGCAAGATTCCCAAAATAATCACCAAAACCCCGAGTGCAATTCTGGGCAGCACCTTTAAAAATTCCTCATAATATCTTTCCAATGAATTTTGGATGGTTTCGACAGGCGATTGTACAAGTGGCAGCATAGCTTTTTTCTTTTAAATATAGTAATTATCCCCAAAATACAATTTCGCTAAAAATGTATTAAAAAATAGTAAGGCAAACTTCAAGGTGTATCTTTGCACAAAAATTAGCATTTTGAAACTTTCAATAAAATCATTCCGGCTCATCAGTACCTTGGAAGCCATCTCTTTTTTAGTGCTTTTGGGAATCGCGATGCCCTTAAAATATATCTGGCATCTGCCCCAAATGGTGCAAATTGTTGGGATGGCCCACGGCGTTTTGTTCGTGCTCTACGTGGGTGGAGCTATTTATATGTTTAAAAAATTGAAATGGTCCATGTTGGATCTGTTTATTGTGGTAATGTGTTCGGTGCTACCCTTTGGACCCTTCTACGTGGAGCGAAAATATTTATAATGAATCGTCAAATCGTTCAAGAATATAGCTGTCTTTTCCAAAACTATTTGGTTGATGAGGGAATGACCTTGGAATGGGCCATTTTTTTGAATGTGCTGTTGAACTGTGTCATTATTTTAACGGTGGTTTATATCCTCGACACGGTTTTCAGGAAAATTATAGTGGAAGTCTTTAAAGCCTTTAGCGACAAGACCAAAACTACTTTTGACGACTATTTGGTTAAAAGCAATTTTCCGCGGTTTATTGCCCATACCCTGCCGTTGTGGCTCGTTTGGTATGTAATCCCCATCGTTTTTGTTGAATCGCCATTTATGACCAACCTGCTTCAAATTGCGGCACAGGTCTATTTGATTATTCTCTGTGTACTGATCTTCAGAAGCATTCTTCGCACCACAAGAAATTATCTTTACGAAAACGAGCGCTACCGCGATAAGCCGATGGAAAGTTATGTGCAGGTAATGATGATTTTCGCTTGGGGAGTCGGAATTTTTTGGATTATCCAATTGCTTACCGGTTATTCCATTGTTAGTTTGACCACCCTCGGGGCGGCATCGGCGGTTATTCTGCTTATTTTTAAGGACACTATTTTGGGCTTTGTGGCCAGTATCCAGGTTTCGGTCAACGATATCGTGCGCATTGGCGACTGGATTACCTTTAGCAAATTTGGGGCAGATGGTTTGGTAACCGAAATTAACCTAGCCACCGTCCGAGTCCAGAACTGGGACAATACCTACACCACCATTCCCACTTATAGCCTAATCGCAGATTCCTTCCAAAACTGGCGGGGAATGCAGGAAAGCGACGGGCGACGAATTAAACGGTCCATTTACATCAAACAATCGTCAATCAAATTCCTGTCGCCCGAAGATGTAGAGCGGTTGAAAAAAATCCAGCTTATAAAACCCTATTTGGAACATCGCCAAAAAGATGTGGACAAGTTTAACGCAAAAAACCAAATAGACAAGCAATTGCTGATCAATGGGAGAAATCAAACCAACCTCGGGGTTTTTCGGTATTATGCCGACGCTTTTTTGAATGAAAACTCCGCCATCAATAAAGACCTATTTTTAATGGTCCGGCACTTGGCCCCCACCGACAAGGGCATTCCTATAGAAATATTTTGCTTTAGCAAGGACAAGCGTTGGGTAAACTATGAACACATCCAAGCCGATATTTTTGACCATTTGCTGGCGGCTATCCCCTATTTCGATTTGGAAATTTTTGAACTTCCCACAGGGAAAGATCTTCAAGCGCTTTCCTGAATTATTTCGCGAGGCGATCTTTCACGAATTCAACTTGGGTCTTGCCGTGGGGCGCGGGAATACCGCTTTCGTCAAGGCTAACCATAATAATTTTGTCAATGCTGATAATAACCTCGCGGGTCATTTTGTTGCGGACCTCACAACACAAAGTCAATGAGGTTCGGCCAAAATTGGTTACCTCAAGTCCAATCTCAATTATATCGCCCTTTTTTGCGGAACTTCTAAAATTTATTTCGCTCATAAATTTGGTAACCGTCCGAGGGTTTTCCAATTGGATTATGGCATAAAGGGCTGCTTCTTCATCGATCCATTCCAACAGCCTACCGCCGAATAGCGTTCCATTGGGGTTTAAGTCTTCGGGTTTGATCCATTTTCGGGTGTGGAAATTCATAGAACAAATTTTAAGGTAAATCTACAAATTTATAAACACTGTTTTTCGGTTCACAAATTCCCGAATTCCGTGTTCACTCAGCTCGCGGCCATAACCGCTCTGCTTGACTCCTCCAAAGGGCAAACGGGGATCGCTTTTTACCAATTCATTTATAAAAACGGCTCCTTCGTTAAATCGGACCGAAAGTTTTTCGGCTTCGTCAATATTTTTGGTAAAAATGGAAACCCCAAGTCCAAATTTGGAATAGTTGGAAAGCGCTATGGCCTCTTCCACCGTTTTGAACGTGGTAACCGATAGCGCCGGACCAAATGTTTCTTCCTTAAAAACCGGCATTTCCTTTGTAACCTTTGTAAGCACAGTAGGTTCAAAGTAGGCTCCCTGTCGCTTTCCCCCTATTTCTATTTTGGCGCCCGCTTTCACCGAGGCTTCAATTTGTTTTTCTAAATCTTCCGCCAAATCGGGTCGGGCCAAGGTTCCGATATAAGTCTCGGGGTCCAGGGGATCGCCGCTTTTAAGCTCACGCACTTTTACCAATAGTTTTTCAATAAATGCATCCGCAATATTTTCATCTACCAACAACCTTTTTCCGGCAATGCAGCTCTGTCCGGTGTTTTGGTACCGCGCCTGCACGCAGGTTGCGACGGTTTTTTCGAGGTCGCAATCCTTCATAACTATTAAGGCGTTGTTTCCACCCAATTCCAAAACCGTTTTTTTGATGTTTTTGCCGGCGATGGAAGCGACCGAAGCTCCCGCGGGACCGCTGCCCGTTAGCGTTACGGCCCTTATTTTTTCGTTTTCAATAATGCCCGCTACGGCTTCGCTTCCCACCAATAATGTAGAAAAACATGAATCGGGGAAGCCAGCTCTTTTAAAAACCTTTTCAATATTCAGCGCACTGCCGAACACATTGGATGCATGCTTTAAAACAGCAATGTTTCCGGCCATCAGCGCAGGGGCAGCGAACCGGAACACCTGCCAAAATGGGTAGTTCCACGGCATAATGGCCAAAACCACGCCCAGCGGTTCATAGCGCACGTAACTTTTGTGCGCATCGGTTTTTATTACTTCGTCTGTAAGTTGTTTTTCAGCATTTTCGGCGTAATATTCACAGACCCACGCACACTTTTCAATCTCTGCAACGGCTTGGGAAATGGGTTTGCCCATTTCCAAGGTCATCGTTTCGGCATATTCATTTTTGTTTTTTTTCAATTCGGAAGCCGCAGCCAACATCAATTTTTTCCGTTCCGTAAACGGGGTTTCACGCCATTTGTAAAAACGTGCATCGGCTTGGTCGATAATTTCCAGAATTTCTTTTTTTGAATGGTTTTTATAAGATTCCAATTCCTTTTCGTTATAAGGATTGACAGAAGTGGTTGTGGCCATGGTTTTTTCTTTAAAAGTATCGAAAACATTGGGAACATCGCCGCCGGTTAAGACGATTTTAACGCCGCCTTTGTTGAAAAGAAACCGCAAAAACAATGGCTATCTTGTTTGTATTGTAATACATTTGCGAAACTTAAATTTTTATCAACCTCCAATAAATTGCCGCCTTCGCGGAAATGATTATGAAAAATACAGCACTCTCCCACCTACACGAAAAATTGGGCGCCAAAATGGTTCCCTTTGCGGGCTTCAATATGCCAGTGTCCTATGAAGGCGTTAATGCAGAACACGAAACCGTGCGCAAGGCCGTGGGCGTTTTCGACGTGTCGCATATGGGTGAATTTTTGATCACCGGCCCCAATGCGCTCGATTTGCTCCAAAAAATTTGCAGCAACGATATTTCAAAAATCGCCGACGGACAGGCCCAATATAATTGCATGCCAAACGAAAAAGGCGGCATCGTGGACGACCTGATCGTTTATAAATTTGAGGATGGGAAATATTTGTTGGTGGTGAACGCCTCCAACATCGAGAAGGATTGGAATTGGATTTCGAAACACAACACTATGGGCGCCGAAATGCGCAATCTTTCCGATGACTATTCGCTATTGGCAATTCAGGGACCAAAAGCGGTGGAAGCTATGCAATCGCTGACTTCGGTAGATTTAAGCGATATAAAATTTTATCATTTTAAGGTGGCGGATTTCGCCGGAATTGATTCCGTGATCATCAGTGCCACGGGCTATACCGGCAGTGGCGGCTTTGAAATTTATTGCACCAACGACGAAGTGGAGCAGGTTTGGAACAAGGTGATGGAGGCCGGAAAGGAATTCGGCATAAAACCTATCGGTTTGGCTGCCCGCGATACGCTTCGGTTAGAAATGGGATTCTGTCTTTATGGTAATGATATCAATGACAATACCTCGCCCTTGGAAGCAGGTTTGGGGTGGATTACAAAATTTACGAAGAACTTTATAAATTCCGAAAACCTAAAAAAACAAAAGGAAGAGGGAGTAAGAAGAAAGTTGATTGGTTTTGAACTTACCGAACGCGGCATTCCTCGCCACGATTATGAAATTGTGGACAAAGATGGAAAAAATATCGGCATCGTGACCAGCGGAACCATGGCGCCATCGTTGAACAAAGGTATTGGTTTGGGCTACGTTACTACGGAAAACAGTGAGCCAGGTACCCAAATTTTTATACAGATTCGAAACAAACCCGTTGCGGCAACCGTAGTGAAAACTCCATTTTATAAAGGATAATGTTGAATTATCAAGCCATTTTGGAAGCTATAAAGGCTTCGCTCCAAAAAACCGAAAACACGGGTGAGGTAGCGAGTTATATTCCAGAATTGGCAACGGTTCCCAAAGAAAAACTGGGCATCCATTTGCAACTGATTACCGGAGAAAATTATTCCGTGGGCGATGCGACGGAGAAGTTTTCCATCCAAAGTATTTCAAAAGTACTGTCGCTGGCCAAGGCGTTCCAATTGGTGGGCAATGATTTATGGAAGCGTGTTGATGTGGAACCTTCGGGAAACCCCTTCAATCACCTTTCCCTTTTGGAATTGGAGGACGGCATTCCGCGAAACCCTTTGATCAATTCGGGGGCCATCGTGGTTGCAGACGTGCTGCTTTCGCACTTAAAAAATCCCAAATTGGACTTTTTAAATTTTGTGCGTGAATTGGCCCATGACGACACCATTTCCTATAATGAGAAAATCGCTGAATCCGAGCGCGTCACAGGTTTCAATAACTATGCGGCCGCCAATCTATTGAAGGCCTATGGCAATTTGAACAATAGCGTGGCCGACGTATTGGATTTCTACTTTCACCAATGCGCCATAATGATGGATTGTAGGCAGTTGACCAATGCTTTTTTCGTTTTTGCGAACCAGGGCAAATGTTTAAAGCAGGTGCAGCATTTAACTTCCAGTCAGGTAAAGCGGATAAACGCCATTATGCTAACCTGTGGTTTTTATGATGAAGCGGGCGAGTTTGCCTTTGAAGTAGGTTTGCCCGGTAAAAGCGGTGTTGGCGGAGGTATTGTGGCACTCCTGCCCCACTGTTTTACCATTGCAACTTGGGCACCGGCCCTGAACCCCAAAGGAAATTCCTATTTGGGAATGAAGGCGTTGGAACAGTTTACCACAAAAACCAAACTTTCCATTTTTTAAAAATAGCAACGGTTTAATGGCTAAAAAGGCGAAAAAGCAACGTATTTTGATTTTGGGCGGCAGCGGTTTTATTGGCAACGCCCTTTACAAGGAGCTTCATCCCTATTTTGAGGTACACGGAACCTATTGCCGACAGCACGGAAATTTTGGCGACAATCAGGTGTTCCATAGCTATTGTGTGGAGGAGGATTCGCTGTTTTTGTTATTGAATTCGTTACAGCCTACCCATATTATCTCCACCCTGAACGGCGATTTTAAAAGCCAACTGGAAGCACATCGCGAGTTGATGGCCTATGCCCTGCTCCATCCCACCAGTCGGGTCTTCTATATTTCTTCGGCTGAGGTTTTTAATGGAAAAGTCTCGCACCCATCTTATGAATTTGACCAAACCGTTTCCGAAACCAAAACAGGAAGATTAAAAATTGCGATTGAAAAATTATTTTTGGAAAACATTCCCTCGCAAACAACCATTGCAAGATTGCCGATGGTGTTGGGGATCAATTCCCCGGAAATATTGCATCTTCGCCAGTGCATTAGGCATCAAGCGGCCTTTGAGGTTTTTCCAAACTTGATTATTTCCGCCACTACGGTCAACAAAGTTTGCCAACAAATCCATTTTATTTTAAATCAATCGCTTTCCGGAATTTTTCATTTGGCAAGCAATGATATGGTGCACCACGAGGACCTTTTTCGGGAAATCACGGCGAAAATAGGCGATAAAATGCCTATCTTTAAAAGCGTTTACAACAGCAATGAAGATCAATACCAAGCGCTACTGCCGAAGCACAACAGCCTGCCGGCGCAACACCAGATTACAGTGGCAGCAGTCATCGAGGAGTGTAGCCTAAACGAGGAGATACTCTCGATCAAGTAGGATCCGTAAAGACGCAATGCTTGCGTCTCTATATTCTCTTGCGTCTCTTGCGTCTCTTGCGGCTCATCACAGCATAAAGGCGTACTGCGCCCCACCAAAAAAAGCTGCGAAAATTAGTGGCATAACCAATAAAACAAATACTATGAAAGCACTATCAGAAAAACAGATTACCGAAAAATTAAAGAATTTTGAAGGCTGGGATTATCACGAAGGTGCCCTGCACACCATTTTTGAATTTGAGGATTTTAAGGAAGCTTTTTCGGCAATGACACGCATTGCATTTGAAGCCGAAAAATTACAGCACCATCCCGAATGGAGCAATGTTTACAATTCGCTGGAAATCTATCTTTCCACCCACGATGCCGATGGCGTTACCGAAAAGGACTTTGAACTTGCCAGGATTATTGACGAACTTATCGGTTAACTATCTAAATAGTTTTCAAATCCAAAGAATTGCTGAAAGAATTATTTTTTAAGGGATTGACTCTTTAAACTGAAGGCAATAATTTTGGATTAAATTGAGGTTCCTCGTTTTGGGCTTTAATATTTAAAGGAGATTTGCTGCTCGGTTTTTGGAATTTTTTAAATTTGAACCTTTTTTAAAATAAAAGATTAAGAATAACAATAGAAACTAATTTATGGGAAGAGCTTTTGAGTTTAGAAAAGCGAGAAAAATGAAGCGCTGGTCCGCTATGTCCAAAGCTTTTACGCGCATTGGTAAAGATATTGTAATGGCCGTAAAGGAAGGTGGCCCCGATCCGGATGCAAATTCCCGACTGCGCGCCGTGATCCAAAACGCAAAAGCGGTGAACATGCCCAAGGAAAACGTGGAGCGCGCCATTAAACGTGCGAGCGACAAAAATTTGGGCGATTATAAGGAAGTTCTTTTTGAAGGCTATGCCCCGCACGGGATTGCCATTTTGATTGAAACCGCTACCGACAACAACACCCGAACCGTTGCCAATATCCGCAGCTATTTCAACAAATGCGACGGAAGTTTGGGAACCTCTGGCTCAGTTTCCTTTATGTTCGACCACACCTGCAATTTCAGGATAAATCCCGACGGATTGGACATTGAGGAGTTGGAGCTGGAATTGATAGACCACGGCGTAGAGGAAATTTTTGAGGATGAAGATGGCATCATGATTTATGCTCCCTTTGAAAGTTTCGGCGCCATCCAATCCTATTTGGAAGAAAACAAAATTGAAATTCTTTCCTCAGGTTTTGAACGGATTCCGCAGGTTACCAAAAAACTATCCGAAGCACAGGTGGCCGATGTTGAAAAGCTGCTCGAAAAAATTGAGGAGGATGACGACGTTCAAAATGTTTACCACACCATGGAAGAATCTGGCGAGGAATAATTGCTGGGTTTCAGAAACATTTTTGGGAAATTTTTTATTTATAAAAACGCAGGAAAATAAATCTCGGGCGAACGAGTGTTTTCCGTTATGAGAATTCGGGTTTTTTTCCGTTAATTCCTTTGTAAAAAGAGCGGAGTTTCAAGGTATCTGCTTCAATATTGCCCGTGGGATAAAAAGGCGGGTTCACAATTACCCGTTTTGTGGCATAATCAAACGCTACCGGAATGATGGGGACATTGGCTGCCAAGGAAATATAATAGAATCCGGTTTTCCAAACTTCCACTTTTTTGCGGGTACCTTCGGGCGACATCGCCAATCGGAATTCGGTTTTGTTTTTAAAAATTTCCGCAATCGCTTCCACTTGGTTTTGCCCGGCGCTTCTGTCCAAGGGCGCGCCTCCCATCCAGCGAAAATACCATCCAAAAGGCCAGGTAAACAATTCCTTTTTTGCAATGTAATTTATTTGGGTCTTTAAAATTTTTCGGGCGAAGGCTCCGATGTAAAAGTCGTGCCAACTGGTGTGTGGCACCACAATCACCACCGATTTTTTTATGGAAGGATCAAAAGCCCCTTCAATTTTCCAACCCATTACATTTTCAAAAATAAATTTTGCAAGCCCCATTTGAATTGGAATTAACTACATCTTTAGATATAATGCCCTTAATTTTTCGGGAGTAATAATTTGCTCCCACTCACTGCCGAGGGCATTTTCCCATAGGGGAACCATTCCAAGGGCGACGGTTATCATCGTGTTCAATTGATCTTCGGTCAAATTGCTACAAATTCCGTGTGGAATTTCAATGCGATGCTTTGAAACCATTTGTTTAAACAGGGCCACATCTTCAGGATAAAACTCCTCCAAATGTTGAAACACGATACAGTTGCCCACGCCGTGTTTGGTTCCCAAAACATAACCAAGTCCATAACTCATGGCGTGGGCCACGCCCACCTGCGAGTAGGCAATACTCATGCCGCCGTGCCACGAGGCCATCATTAACTTTGCGCGCGATTCAGCTTCAGAAAGCGTATCGCCCAAGAAAATTTCCTTGCACAAATCGTAGGCCTTTTCGCCATAACTCTGGCTGAAAGCGTTCAAAAAAGTTCCATTGAGGGACTCCACACAATGAATAAAACAATCCATACCGGTATAGAACCACTGGTTTTTTGGAACGCCGCGGGTAAGTTCCGGGTCTAAAATTACTTGATCAAAAGGGGTAAAATCACTATTGATACCTAACTTTCGAACCGGTCCCGTCAGGACCGTAGTCCTGGAAACTTCAGCACCGGTGCCCGAAATAGTAGGAATCCCCACGTGATAGACCGCCTTGTGTTTTACCAAATCCCAACCCTGATAATCTGCAGCGCTGCCTTGGTTGAGCAACATTATGGAAACGGCCTTGGCAAGGTCCATTACGGTTCCGCCCCCGATGCCGATAATTCCGGAGGGTGAATAGGTAAATTCTTCCTTAATATCCTTTACCAAGCCATCAACTTGGGAGGTTTTGGGTTCTTCATCTGCGGAAATGAAGATTATTTTATCATTAAAATGAAGATTAATCCGGTCAAGAAATTCGACATCCTTTTCAAAAATATCGTCAATCAAAAAAATAAAGGGGGCGTTTTTCTTTTTTTGGGAAGCCAAAATGGAGCTAAGCTGGTCAAAGCTGCCTTCGCCAAAAACCACCTTCGGCACCATTGGAAAATTTCGGAACTTATTGTTTACGGTGTCAGGCTTGCTTTCCTTCAACAATTTGTTGGCCCGCACGAGGTCTTCGGGGGTGTCTATCTCAACGCCCGTTGTGTTGGAAATGGCCATTTTTATATTCTTGCCATATTCCAAATAGCGGATACATTCAATTTTTTCCACCGCTTCGAGCGCGCGCATGGGCAATCGGTAGAAATCCATAATCGCCTGTTTTCTAAAAGCGTAGATTCCTTTGTGTTTATAATATTGGATGGCGACATTTTTATCGCGGGGATACGGTATGGGCGAGCGTGAAAAATAAAGCGCAAAGTTGTCCTTATCAACGATCACCTTCACCGTATTTGGATCGTTGATTTCCTTCCAATCGTGGATTTCGGTCATCAGCGATGCAAGATCAATTTTGTGGGCATCCGGTTCATTGAAAACCGAAAGCACTTTTTCCAAGCCTTCCCGACTGGTGAAGGGTTCATCGCCCTGCACGTTTACCACAATGTCCACATCCATATTTTCTACGGCTTCTGCAATTCGGTCACTTCCGCAGTCGTGGTCCTTTTGGCTCATAATGGCCTTTCCGCCGTAAAGTTCAATTTCCTTAAAAATAATATCGCTATCGGTAACCACATACACTTCATCAAACAGCTGGGTAGCTTTGGCGGCTTCATAGGTCCTTACAATTACGGGCTTTCCGCCCAAATCCTGCATTAATTTTCCGGGAAATCGTGAAGCGCCGTAACGCGCGGGAATCATAGCTATTACTTTCAAGTCGTAAAAATTTAAATGAATTCAAAAATAAGAAGTTTAAGTTCTTGGCAATCGTTTTTTCCGAAGCTTTTTATAAAACCGAAACATTCCAAAAAACAAGAGCAAAACCAACCCAATTGCGAGCAAAGGAATGAAGATGGCAACCACCGCCATCACTATGGAGGTTCCCGTTTCCACCGTGCTTATAATCGGGTTTGCCACTCCCCCAGTCGTGGTGCTGGAAGTTAAACGGGCCGCTGCGGAATTCCCGCGAATGGCAGCCGCTGTTCCTCCGCCGGCAATTATTGCCAATGCCCAAGTAATTACAGGGTTTATTTCGGTAAGGGTCGCCACCATTACGGCCGTACCGGCAACGGTGGCCAACGGCAAGGCCAAGGTGTCCAACAGATTGTCCAACCACGGAATGTAATAGCCAAAAATCTCGATCAGGGTTGCCACCCCCAGAATTATGATAGCGGTAAGGCTGCCAAGCCATTGCCAATTTTCATTTAACGGAACCACGTCAAAATAACCAGCGACGCTCAAGGCCAACAACG
Organism: Aequorivita sp.; assembly: GCA_048268785.1. Lineage (GTDB taxonomy): Bacteria > Bacteroidota > Bacteroidia > Flavobacteriales > Flavobacteriaceae > Aequorivita. Next base: position 331,052 of record JBLWUV010000001.1, on the reverse strand, counting down.
GCAGAAAAACGCGAAACCCCACGGCAGCTGCCAGACCAATTCCCAAGGAAACACTTAATATGATTTCAAAAATTTCCATTGTTGATTTTCAATCTTAAAAATGGTGGACGAAAATATTTTATTGGCTTTCGCCAGCAACATAAAAATACATGTTTTGCGTCAATAAAATTATGCGTTCAATAGCCAATGAAAGCAGTCGCAAGCTATCGTTCCACAAAATATTCATCCTTAAAACCTATTAAATATAATTTTTCTCGGGCTCGCGTTACGGCGGTGTAAAGCCATCGCAGATACTCGCGGTCCATTCCGTTGGGCAGGTAGGGCTGTTCCACAAAGACCGTATTCCATTGCCCGCCCTGCGATTTATGACAGGTAATGGCATAACTGAATTTAACCTGCAGGGCATTAAAATATTTATTGTTTTTTACTGCCAAAAACTTCTTGTACTTCGATTTTTCTGCAGCGTAATCCTTCATAACCTCTTGGTATAAGGTGTTTGCCTCGTCATAGGTAAGCGATGGGTTTTCGGAGGTAAGCGTGTCCAAAAGCAGCACCGTTTCCAAAGGTTTCATATTAGGGTAATCTACCATCCTAATTTTTACTTCGGCAAAACGGAAACCGTACAGTTCTTTAAAGGCGAAAATTTCAAGGATTTCCACAATATCGCCATTGGCAATAAATCCGGCCTCGCTGGAATTAGCAACCCAAAAATAATTGTTCTTGACTACCATTAGATAATCGCCTGCGGAAAGTTCCGATTCCTGAAACAGGATGCGCTCGCGAATGCTTTGGTTATAAAGATTTGCCCTTTTGTTTGAGCGGACAATGATCACCGTATCCTCTTTTCCATTAATGGAATAACTATCGTTGATGGCATCCATAATTTCTTGGCCATCCACGGGTCTAATGATGTCCGGATATCGAATTTCCGAAAATCGAAAATCGCCATAGCCACCAGTATCCAAACATTCCCTGATTTTTGTGGCATTGGCCAAAATACCGCTGTCTTTTTGCTGCCTTACTACTTCGTCCAATTCAATCTTTAGCAGCTCGCGACTGTATTGGTTCTCCAAAATTTCCGGATCCAAAGCGGGGCTTATATCCAAATGGACGGGCGGCAACTGGGCGGCATCGCCAATAAGCAAAAGTTTGCAATTGTGCCCGCTGTACACATACTGCATCAAATCATCCAACAACGACCCATTTTGAAAAAGTTTCGCGTCCAGGTTGCGATCGGGAATCATCGACGCTTCGTCCACGATAAAAAGTGTATCACGATGCTTGTTTTGCTGTAGCGTAAACGAAACAGACCCTTTTTCACTTTTTGGAAAATATATTTTTTTGTGGATGGTAAAAGCCTGTTTTTTGGAATAATTACTGATCACTTTGGCCGCCCTTCCTGTAGGTGCCAAAAGTACCGAACGGGTCTTCGCCTTTGCAAGATTCTGCACCAATGCGCCAATGATGGTCGTTTTACCCGTTCCCGCATATCCCTTTAATAAAAAGGTGGCATTTTTACCGCTTTCCAAAACAAATTTGGCCAACAATTGAAGCGCGATATCTTGTTTAGGGGTGGTATTGTGTGGAAAACCATTCTTTAAAAAAGCGTAAAATTCTGATTGATGCATCGTTTGGAGCTGTAATTATGGGTTTAAAGATAGCCATGATTTTTTCGGAATATACTTTTGTGAACAAAAAAAAATTGTAGATTTGCGATAGACCTTTTAGTAAAATCAACACTTAAATAAAAATCAATAATGAAATTAGTAATTCAGATCGTTCTTTGGATTGTCATCATTTTTTTGGGCTGGAAATTATGGAACTCGGTTATGGGCCCGGTGGAATTCAACAAAATTAAGGAGGCACGTTACGTTAAAGTGATCCAAAATTTAAAGGATATTCAAGCCGCAGAATTGGCCCACAAGGAAATAACCGGCACTTTTACCGGCGATTGGGACAGCCTGATCCGTTTTATTGACACCGCCAAATTCGCCATTACCCAAAGACGCGACACCAGTTTTGCCGACGTGGCCAAAAACAAGGCCTTCGGTATTTCTGAAGGTTATTTCATTGAAAAATCGCTTATTGACACCTTAGGTTTTACCCCAGTAAAAGATTCGCTTTTCGGTTCCAGCGACCGCTATAAAACCATGATGAACGTGCCCGTGGAAGGCGTAAATGCCAAGTTCGAACTTAAAGCTGGCAAAATTGTGAAAAACGATGCTTCTTATTCCGTTTTTGAGGCGAAGGTTCCTAAAAAGGTAATCCTTTCAGATTTGGACAAGGACTTGGTTATTCAGGAATTGCAAGTTCAGTCCGTTGACGGTGTGAACGGCCCAGATATTAAAGTAGGTTCGCTGGAAGAAGTGAACACGACCGGAAACTGGCCAAAAATCTACGACTCTGCAAAAATCGAATAACATATCAAATATTGAAAATAAAAGACTGTCCGTTCAAGTTTCTTTGAACGGGCTTTCTTTTTTGGTCACAAGCCCCGAAAAGGACAGCCCTGTTTTTTTTATGGAAAAAACCTGGGACCACAGCACCACGCCTGACGAGGTATTGTTCGAGATAGAAGCCATTTTATCAAGAAATGAAATCCTTAACGCTGCTTTTACAGAAGTTTCCGTGGTCTATTCAACGCCGGTTTACAGTTTGGTTCCCGGTTCACTTTTCGATCCCGCAAAGGCAAGCGAATATTTAAAGTTCAACGCGAAAATACTTGCGAATGACTATATGGCCCACGACGTGTTGGATGCACAAAACCTGGTGGTGGTTTATGTTCCCTTTATGAACATCAATAATTTTTTCTTTGAAAAATATGGTAGCTTCGACTATTTCCATTCCGTCACCATTCTTTTAAAAACAATTTTGGCTGCTGAAGAATACAGCCTTCCAAAAATGTATCTGCACTTTCAAAAAAATAGTTTTGACTGTTTGGTTACCAAAAACAAAACCCTGCAGCTTTGTAACAGCTACACCTTTAAAACACCCGAGGATTTTTTATACTACACCCTCTTCTGTATGGAACAATTGCGGTTAGACCCCGAAACGCTGCCCGTGGTGCTTTGTGGCGAAATTGAAAAAGGAGATGCGAATTTTGAAATTGCCTATACCTACATTCGACATTTGGAGTTTGCATATGGAGCTCTTTCCGGCACGCTTCAAATAAACGACCATAAAACACACAAAAACATAGTTTTAAAGAATATTTTGTAATGCGAATTATATCCGGCACCCATAAAGGAAGAAAGTTAATTGCACCTAAAAATCTTCCCGTTCGGCCCACTACCGATTTTGCCAAGGAGGCGCTTTTCAACATTTTAAGGGTCCGGTATTATTTTGATGAAATGAATGTGTTGGATCTATTTTCCGGAACGGGCAATATAAGTTTTGAGTTCGCCTCGCGCGGGGTTCCAAATATCACTTCCGTCGATGCGCACCACGGCTGCGTTCAATACATCAATAAAATTTCGGAAGAATTTGAATTTCCGATAACGACCATAAAATCGGATGTTTTAAAATATTTGGAAAAAGCTTCCGCTACATTTGATATCATTTTTGCCGATCCGCCCTATGATTTTGATATTTCACAACTGAACCAAATTTTAAGCTCAGTTTTTGAAAATCAGCTTTTAAAGGAAGAGGGCTTACTCATTTTGGAACATTCAAAATTGATAGATCTTTCTGGTGAGCAACATTTCAATGAAGCGCGGAAATATGGAGGAAACGTTTTCAGCTTTTTTAAATAACATTACTTTTTAAATCCATGGATCACAAACTTACCTTCGGAACGGCTGTTGTTTATGAAAATAGTATCGAGGTTGTCATCGAGGAAGGACAGGTTTTTGACGAAAACAAGTTATCTGAATTATTTGAGGTTTTCAATTTTTATTTTTCTGATAAGAAATTCGGATATATTTCCAACAGGAAATATTCATACTCCATAAACCTCTCCCCCGCAATCTATAATTCCATTCACGAAAATATGGCGGCACTTGCGGTAGTTTGCTATTCGCCTATTTGTGAACAAAGTGCTCTTTTTGAAAAGCAATTTTATAGGGAGCTGCCCTTCGAAGTGTTCGCAAATAAAGAGGAAGCCTATATATGGATAAGAACAATTTTATAAAAAAAGCAGGCCTATAAGCCGGATTCTGTATCCTTCCATAGAAAGATCCCCATCATTTATCTAGGCGTTCCGTTGCCGAAAACGCTCTATCTGCCTACCCTCCTGCATTGGGCGGGAACCCTCCAGCGCAGGTTTACGTGGCATTTCACCGCATAGAGTTTACCTGATTTCACTACAGCATTACCTGTACATTCTTTCTGTTGCACTGGTCCTTTCCCGAAACGTGTTCGGGACGACGGCCGTTAGCCGCTATGCCTCCCTTTGGTGTCCGGACTTTCCTCTCCCGAATCCCGATAGATCGGGATCGGCAGCGATAGGGCGGCCTGCTGCGCAAAAGTACTTTAATGTTAATAAATATGGGAAAATTGAAACCGCTATTTTTTAAAAACCCACAACACATCTTTATATTTGCCCTAAGCATAAAGTTTACAGCCTAAAGCTTACAGCCTAAAGCCTACACACACACTGAACCATGGAACACTTCATAGTATCTGCCCGCAAATATCGCCCCGTCGTTTTTAAGGACGTTGTTGGGCAACAGGCTATTACCAATACTCTGGAGAACGCCATCGAGAACAATCACCTCGCTCAGGCCCTGCTTTTCACTGGTCCGCGTGGCGTGGGAAAAACAACCTGTGCCAGAATTCTTGCCAAAAAAATAAATTCTGATGGCACCGAAAAGGAAGGCGAGGATTTTGCCTTCAATATTTTTGAATTGGATGCCGCTTCCAACAATTCGGTTGATGATATCCGAAATTTGATCGATCAAGTGCGAATTCCACCGCAGGTTGGCAAATATAAAGTCTATATAATAGACGAGGTACACATGCTTTCCTCGGCCGCGTTCAATGCGTTTTTAAAAACTTTGGAGGAACCGCCAAGGCACGCCATTTTTATTTTGGCCACTACCGAAAAACACAAAATTATCCCAACCATCCTTTCCCGCTGCCAAATTTTCGATTTCAGGCGAATCGGCGTTCGCGATATCAAAGAGCATCTTGCCGAGGTAGCCAAATCTGAAAACATTGAGGCGGAGGATGACGCCCTACACATTATTGCCCAAAAGGCCGATGGAGCTTTGCGCGATGCCCTTTCCATTTTTGACCGTGTGGTGAGCTTCGCCGGAAAAAACCTTACCCGCGAAGCCGTTACCGAAAATTTGAACGTGCTGGACTACACTTGGTATTTCCAAATAACCGATCTGCTTTTGGAAAACAACATTCCACAGGTTTTGGTTACCTATAACGAAATTCTTTCCAAAGGTTTTGACGGGCACCATTTCATTATGGGCCTTGCCTCGCATTTCCGGGACCTGCTGGTCTGCAAAAACCAGGAAACCATCAATCTATTGGAAGTGGGCGAACAGGTAAAAACTATGTATTTTGAGCAATCGCAAAAAACATCCGTTTCCTTTTTAATGGAGGCAATCGAGCTTGCAAACACTTGCGACCTAAAATATAAGAACAGCCAAAACCAACGTCTGTTGGTTGAACTTTGCCTGATGCAACTGGCATCCCTGACGTTTCAGGGCGAAAAAAAAAACTCCAATAACAACGGGCGCTTCGTAATTCCTCCCTCCTATTTTAAATCGAAAAAATACAGGGCAGAAACAGCGGCTGTTAAGGAAGAAAAAATAACTTCGGCAGGCAGTATCACTACTTCCCATCCCACGAAAACAGAAGCTGAAACTGATTTGGAAAAACAATTGGTCCGCGAACCGTCGGCCCACTTTAGTTCAGGAGAAAACCATATTGAAAAAAACGAAAATCCCCAACCTCCCGAAGCACCTTCGGAAAGGGTGATTGAAAGACCACAGCTATTGGCCGAACGCAATGCAAAGAAGATATCTGCCCTTTCCTTAAAAAGTATTCAGAAAAAACAGGAAATCAAAAAAGAGCTTGTCGCCAACCAGCCCGATTCGGAAAACCTTCCAGTTACCGAATTTTCTGAGGAAGCCATGCTGCAGGCTTGGAACGAATATACCGCCACCGTCGAAAACGACGGAAAATACAATCTCTTGTCGCACTTAACCATGGTTCCACCCAAGTTGGACGGCACATTAATTCAATTAGAATTTCCCAACCAAACCATTAAGACTGAAGTGGAACAGGCTAAGTATGAACTGTTGGGATTTCTTCGGGAAAAGCTTCAGAATTATGAAATTGATCTGGCCATAACCGTTAATGAAACGGCCGTAAAACGCTATGCCTACTCGGCGCGCGAAAAGTTTGAAAAAATGAAGGAAAAAAATCCGATATTAGAAACATTGCGAAGGGAATTTGATTTGGAGGTATAGTAAATGTTATCCACAACTCGAAATAAATTCAATTATCCCGAATAATAAACCGGCATCCATAAATAGTTAATATAAAAATGTTAGGCTTAAAACTTCCCACAGACCCGCGCTGGGTAAATATTGTTGAAAAAAACATAGAGGATATTCTAACGGACCACGCGTGGTGCGAGCAAAAGGCAGCTTCTACCGCAATTTCATTAATGGTAAGTTTTCCCGAATATACCGAGTTGGTGCAAGAAATGATCGCCTTGGTAAAAGAGGAAATCAGCCATTTTAAAATGGTCCATGACAAAATCCTGGAACGGGGCTGGATCCTGGGCCGCGACAGAAAAGACGACTATGTGGTGCAGCTGCTCCAATTTTTCCCCAAGGGCGGCAACAGAACGTCACAATTGGTGCACAGGCTCCTGTATGCCGCCTTGATTGAAGCCCGAAGTTGTGAACGCTTCCGGCTATTGAGCCAAGAACTGGCAGATCCTGAATTGGCCGAATTTTATAGAAAACTAATGGTGAGCGAAGCCAACCACTACACGATGTTCTTGGGTTTTGCCCGCCAATATGGAGACCGTACCGAAGTGGACCGAAAATGGAACGAGCTTTTGGAATTTGAAGCCGAAATAATGAAAAATCTGGGCAAGCACCAATCCATTCACGGCTAATCTTTAATCTTTACGGAATGAAACTTAAGCGAAGAAGAAAGCTCGTTAAATATGCCGACATTTTGGACAAACCCATTCGGTTCAATCCTTTTGTTTTCAGCAGAATGTTTCTTTTATGGGCCGTGTTGGGCCTTGTAGGCGGCATAATTTCGGGGCTTTATTGGGTAGTTTTAATGTATCTCACCGATTTTTTAGCGGTCTATCAAGGGTGGCTCGTAATTCCGGTAATGGCTATCTGCGGACTTTTGGCGGGCCTTATTATCTATTTTATTGGCGATCCCGGAGAAATGCAGTTAATCGTGAACAACATCCGGTTCAACAAAGGAAAGTTGGACCCGAAAAACAATCCTTCCATTATTCTGTCTTCGCTGCTGTGCGTTGCTTCGGGCGGAAGTTTGGGCCCAGAAGCACCCTTGGTTCAGGTCACGGGTTCCACGGGCAGTTGGATGGGCAAACTTTTTAGACTGAAAGGAGAAGAACTGCGCTCATTGAGCATTGCGGGTATGGCTTCAGGTTTTACGGCCCTTTTTGGCGCACCCTTGGGCGGAAGCCTTTTCGCCTTGGAAATTTTGCACCACAAACACGCCGTGGAATATTATCAGGCCATCATTCCCGCACTTGTGGCCAGCGGATTCAGCTATGTGGTTTTTGCATTGATTGTGCATTTGGGCCTCGGCCCTACTTGGGACCTCCCGGCCTATGAAATGACCACGGTTTTTGACTTTGCGTGGGCGGTCTTTTTCGCGATTTTGGCGACCATCGTGGGCTGGGGCTTTATATTTTGCACCAAATTTTTTAAAAACCTCTTTGGAAAAATAAACGCGCCGATCTACGTGAAAACATTGATTGGCGGCCTGTTGCTGGGGACCATCGCGTTCTACATTCCCCTAACGCGCTATTTCAGCCATTTTGAAATAAACGAACTACTAACGAACGACCTTACCCTTCAATTTCTTTTGGCGGTACTAGTGTTTAAAATTATTGCCATTGCCATTACAGTGACCTCCGGTTGGCGCGGCGGTTTTATAATTCCGCTATTTTTTTGCGGCACGGCATTGGGCCTTTTGATCCACAGCGTCTTTCCAACTATCAGCCTTTCGTTGACCATTGTTAGTTGCATGGCGGCCATCAACGCCTGCGTTACACGAACCCCGATGAGCACGACCATTCTTTTGGCAACCCTCACAGGTTTTACCTATTTTATTCCCATTCTTTTCGCAAGTTTGACAGGCTATTTTTTGGCTCCGCGAATTCCTTTCATCGGCGCACAAATGGAGGAAAAGGAGCGAAAAAAGCTGAAGAAATAAACTAAAAGTTTCTCATTCCCTCGGCACTTTTAATACCACTTCTTATTATGAAATCTATACTCACCGTTTGTCTGCTCGTTCTTTCCAATTCGTTTATGACCTTGGCTTGGTATGGCCATCTCAAATTCGCCGAATGGAAATGGTTCAACAAGTTGGGTTTGATCGCCATCATACTTATTAGTTGGGGAATCGCCCTGTTTGAATATATTTTTCAGGTGCCCGCCAATCGGATTGGGTATAGTGGCAATGGCGGTCCCTTTTCCCTTTTGCAGTTAAAAGTCTTGCAGGAAGTGATTACGCTCGTTGTTTTTGTAGGGTTCACCCTATTGGTCTTTAAAACGGAAACATTTCGCGTAAACCATATTATTTCCTTTGTGTTGTTAATTTTGGCCGTTTATTTTATGTTTAAGAAATAAGCCTATTTTTTGCATTAGGGTTTCTCGAAAATTTTTTACGAAGAAGAAATATTCGACGGCACTCCTTCCCTTTTTCCTTCATCACCGTCACTCCTCTTTGTTTTTAAATTAGATGAAAATTTCTAAATAGATAAATCGCAACCCATTGATATTGTGTATATTTAATCACAATTTGTGGCGAACGACTTTCCCGCCATTTGTAAATTCCTATGAAAACATATACGGTTAAATCGGGTGATTCCTTGGGTTCCATAGCTTTTAAACAATTGGGCGCAACCGCGAAATGGCGCGAAATCGCTGAACTCAATAATATCGTGAATGCCAATAAAATTGAAGTGGGCCAAGTGCTGCAATTGCCCATTGAAAGTGGCCCAATGGCAAGCACGGAACGGGCAGACGTTATTATTATTGAAGAAGATCCCCGCGTTTATTATCAATATCAAACAGATACGACCCGGAAATATTTGGGCAAAAAATTCCGAAAAGGTTTATTTAGGCCCGGCAGCCAAATAACCGAAACCTTTATCCGCGAAAATTCCGAGCTTTTGGCCGATTTGAAAATCAGCAATTCCGAGATCAACGCCTTGTTGGCAACTTCGGAAAACGAGGGAAATTTGGATGCCGTAAATACCTGGGACAATTGTTTTATGAGTTTTGGAATGTTTCAATGGACTTTGGGCGCGGGCAACGACCCGGGCGAATTGCCTGCTTTAATCAAGCTGATAAAACAAAAATACCCCGACGCCTTTCAGCAATATTGTGGCCAATTTGGAGTGGATGTTTCAGAGGATACCGGCACAACCTATGGATATTTAATGCACCGCGGCAACAAAGTGGACAGCCCGGCCGAAAAGCAATTTTTTAGAAGCAATAGTGTTGCCTATCGATTCGTGGCAGCGGGGATGGATAAAAGAATCTGCGCCGTGCAGATTTTACACGCCATCAATCGGTTCGAATTATTTTATTTTGAAAAATCGCCAAAACTTGGGGGCCACTCGCTGTTTGATCTTTTTTCCTCTGAATATGCGGCCGCGCTATTTTTGGACAATCACGTGAATAGGCCTGCCTATTTGCTTCCGTGTGTAGTGAAGGCCATTCAAAATAGCCAAATTTCAGTCGAACAATTGAAAAGTGGCGGTGAAAAAGAAGCTGCTTCCATTTTGAACGAATACCTTTCCGTGCGGCAAAGCTATGGCAACAGCCCAATGACGGATGCCAAAAACAGGGCCGCGGTAACCAAACGCTATCTCGATTCGGGCAAAATAAGTGCTTCCAAAGGCAGTTTCATATCGAACCGGCACCTTCGCAAAAATTCTGGGGTTTAATTGACCTCCATTTCGGCCGCCAATTTTTCGTTGTAAAGACTTCGCACAATGCCGTCGCTCAACCCTATTTTGGGCACAAAAACATTTTTGGCCCTGCTCCATTTCATGGCGGAAAGATAGATTCGGGTGGCGTGCACGACCACATCGGCACGATCGGGATTCATATCCAGTTCCGTAATGCGCTGCTCGAAAGTGAGCGATTTTATCAATTCATAATAAGAGGAAAGATATTGGTAACTCAAAGGTTTGCCCAATTTTTTACCGCTTTTCTTAAAAATAGTGTTTATGTTTCCGCCACTTCCAATTAGGGAAACCTTTTTAAAATTTTTGGTCTGTTCCTTTACCCAAGCCTCCATTTGATCCCAAACGGAAGGCTCGACCAAGTTTTCCAAAAGTCGGACCGTACCAATTTTAAAACTTTTTGAGGAAACACAATTACCATTGGCATAAATGGTAAGTTCGGTGCTGCCTCCGCCAACATCCACATATAGAAAAACCTTGTCGTCCTGAATAAGGCTTTTTAGATCGGTAGAGGCTATAATCGCGGCTTCGTCGTTTCCATCTATAATGGTAATGGGCAATCCCGTTTTTTCCAAAATTCGATCGGCAAGCTGGCGACCGTTGGAGGCCTCCCGCATTGCTGAAGTGGCGCAGGCACGGAATCGGGTTATGTTGTGGGTTTTCATCAAAAGTTGGAAGGCCTGCATGCTATCCATCATTCTACGGGCGCTGGATTCTGAAATTTTTCCGCTTAAAAAAACTTCGGCGCCCAAGCGAATGGGAACGCGCACCAAAGATGTTTTTTTGAATATCGGGTCGCTATCCTCTTGCTCAATCACGGTAACCACGAGCAAGCGAATGGCGTTACTGCCAATGTCGATTGCGCCGTATTTTTCTATTTGCAACAAATCAGTTTACTTCAAGTTTATTCAAATAATAATCATACATTTTGAACTGCGAGCGCACGGGTGGCTTGTCGTTCTTTAAATAGGCGTTATCATTTTTAACGCTTATAACGCGCGCCTTTACATTATCGCTCCATCCAATTTCAAAATTTTCAAGAATTTCCTGTTTAATGGCAGGATCATAAATGGGACAGGAAATTTCAACCCGATTGTCCAAATTTCTCCCCATAAAATCGGCTGAGGAAATATAAACCTTCGTGTCGCCAGCATTCTCAAAAATGAAAAGTCGCGGATGTTCCAAAAATTTTCCAACAATACTGATGGCCTCAATATTTTCGCTCATACCGGCTACTCCCGGAATGAGGCAGCAAATGCCGCGAACGATCATTTGAATTTTCACCCCTGCACGGCTGGCTTCGTAGAGCTTGTCGATCATCTTAAAGTCTGACAGGCTATTCAATTTCAATTTAATGCCACTGGGCAGACCGGCTTTTTTGTTTTTTATTTCATTATCAATTAAATGATAAATGGCCTTTCGCGTGTAGTGGGGCGAAACTATTAAATGGTTGTATTTCCGGATTTGATAGTTCACCTCAAAAAAATCAAACACCTTGTTCAATTCCTTACAAATTCTTTGATCGGCGGTGAAAAGTGTATAATCCGTATAAAGACGGGCGGTGGTTTCGTTGAAATTACCCGTGCTTATGATGCCGTATTTTATCAATTTTTCATTTTCTAACCGTTCCACCAGGCACACTTTGCAATGCACTTTAAGGCCTTTTACCCCAAAAACCAGTTTGATGTCCTCGCTCTGCAGCAGCTCGGCATATTCTATATTGGCCTCTTCATCAAAACGCGCCTGCAATTCAATTTGTACGGTTACGTCCTTTCCGTTTTTCTTGGCGTTTATGAGCGAACTGGCAATGTTTGAGACTTCTGCCAATCTGTAAATAGTAATTTTTATACTTTTTACCTTTGGATCCAGCGCTGCTTCCCTTAAAAATTTAACCACATACATAAAGGTTTGATAGGGTGCGTGCAGCAGATAGTCCTTTTCAATTATTTTATCGAACAGGCTCCCTTGAAGGCTCAGGCCGGGAATGGGCAAGGGTTCCGTGGGCGCGTATTGAAGATCGGGCCTTCCCAAACGCGGAAAGTTCATATAATCACGTCGGTTGTGGTAGCGGCCCCCGGGAATAATGCTATCGGTTTTGTCGATCCCCATTTTTTGCAATAAAAATTGAAGCGTTCGCTTATCGATGCTTTTATCATAAACAAAGCGGACCGGATCGCCCACACTTCTTTTTTTGACGCTTTTTGAAATTTTATCGATAAAACTTCGGCTTAAATCGCTGTCTATATCGAGCTCCGCATCGCGGGTAATCTTAATCATATGCGCCGAAATGGACTCGTAGTTAAAAATGCTGAAGATGTTGTGCAAACAATGCCGGATCAGGTCATCGAGAATGATGACGAACTGTTTCTCTCCTTCTTTGGGCAACACCACAAAACGGTCGATGGTCCTCGGAATTTCTATTAGGGCATAATTGTGCCTTTTTTCGAAAGTGGCGTCATCGGTGCCCATTACCATCGTTACGGCAAGATAGGCGGCGCTGTCCCGCAGGCTTGGAAATTCATCCAATTCACCGATCATAATAGTCATCATGGCCGGGCTAACCTGCCTCACAAAATATTCCGAAATAAACTCGCTTTGGCTGGGCGTGATTTCATTTTCATTGATAATGAAAATATTTTCCTTGCGAAGCTCTTGATGGATATCGCTCAGGATGTTCAAACTATGGGCCTGTTGTTCTATTACCGTTTGGGTGATTTCCTCCAATAAATCCTTGGCCGAAATGCCACCCAAAAAACTGCGACCGGTCTTTCCGGCTTCCAAGATCCTTTTGATGGTAGCATAGCGCACCTTGAAGAATTCGTCCAAATTGTTTGAAAAAATCCCCAAAAACCGAAGGCGTTCCAGCAATGGTATTTTGGTGTCGTTCGCTTCCTGCAATACGCGCGCATTGAACAATAGCCAACTTAATTCCCTATTGTTATATTTATTGCGAACGTGGGTATGTGCTGCAATTTTTTCCGTCATTATTTTAAATCCTTTGGGAAGATGGTTTTAATTGTTCGGCCGGTGGTTATTTCGCTCCAATTTTTTTCTTCAAACTGCAACATTACAAATCCACAGGTGGGAACGTTTTCAATATAGCGGTTTCCGAGCATATTTGCAACGGAAGTAAAAGCGTGGTTATGGCCAACGATCAGAACGGAGTCCAGCTTAGCGTCCAACGATTTAATGACCCGCATAACCTGCTGTCCCGTAAAATCATAAAGCGCGGCATCCGTTTTAAAATCGGTAGCCGGAATTTGAAGTGCCTCTTGAAAAAAACGCGCGGTTGACAAGGCTCTGACCGCATCGCTGCTAATTATGCGTTGGGGCGGGTCAATTTCTTGGGCCACTTTTTTGGAAACCAATTTTGCATCGCGCTCGCCCCGCGGTTTCAATGGACGTTCATGATCGTCAACATCGTGTTTCCAAGATGATTTTGCGTGTCGGACTAAGTAAAGGGTTTTCATAAATTGTTTTAAGAATATAGGTTGTAGGCTGTAAGCTTTAAGCTTTAAGCTTTAAGCTACTTGAAAAACAAGGATTTATGGAGCCAAACGTTCAATTTTCCAGTCCTCCCCTTTTAAGGTATAGCGAATTCTGTCGTGCAACCTGTTGGGCCTGCCCTGCCAAAATTCTATAGAAATGGGTTTTACCAGAAAACCGCCCCAATCTTCGGGTTTGGGCACTTCCTTATTTTCATATTTTTTCTCCAAATTGGCCAAGGCCTGCTCGAGCACTTGGCGCGAGGCCACCACTTCGCTTTGGTGTGAAACTGCTGCTCCCAGTTGGCTTCCCTTCGGTCGAGAGTGAAAATAATTGGTCGAATCTGCCTCGGAAGTTCGTTCGGCCGTGCCTTTGATTATTACCTGCCGCTCCATATTCGGCCAAAAAAAGGAAAGCGAAACGCGATTGTTGTGGGCTATGGATTTGCCCTTTTCACTTTGGTAGTTGGTATAAAAATAAAAACCGTATTCATCATATTTTTTTAGGAGAACCACCCTTCCCTTGGGGAAACCATCCGGACCCATAGTGGAAATGGTCATGGCATTCACCTCGTCCACGCCACCGCTTTCCTTCACTTCAAAAAACCAACTTCGGAATTGCTGCATCGGGTTTTCATCAACCGATGTTTCGGAAAGTTCGCCCTTTTCGTAGGATTTTCGGTATTCGTGAAGTTTTTCTGCCATGATTTAAGTTTTAACGCAAGTTAAGCGTTTTGGGGATGTTAAAAAATAGTGGCTTATTAAATATGTATTAAAATTGGAAGTGGTGGGAGGTGGGTGGTGGATGAGTGATGCTGGGAGCTGGCTGATTTTGGTTTTTCTATATTGATAACGCAATAATTTTTTTAAAAAGAAAATGTCTTTCCATCTTCGGCTAATTCAACGTTTTCGAAAACCTCCTGCGCTTCTTTTCGAAAAAGTTCCAAATTGCCGTATCGCCCCGAATAATGGCCGAGAATCAAGGTGCCTACACTGGCCTTACGCGCAATGACGCCCGCTTCCTTGGCGGTACTGTGTTTGGTTTTTTCGCAAAGATGGTGGTGTTCTTCCAAAAAAGTGGATTCGTGATAGAGCACCGTGGCCTCTTGGATTTGGGGTACGATTTCAGGAAAATATACTGTATCGCTACAATAGGCATAACTTTTCGGTGGCGGCGGATCAAAAGTTATCTCTTTATTGGGTATTAGTTTGCCCTCCCTATTCTCAACATCAAAACCCTGTTTTATTTTGTGATAATAGCTTAAATCAATATTTAGTTCGCGCGCCTTTTCGACATTTAATTTTCGGTCATCGGGTTTTTCCTTAAATAGAAAACCATTGGTATAGACCCGATGATTCAGCGGAACGGATTCTACCGAAACCTTTTCATCCTCAAAAAGGAGTTGGGGCGTGCTGGCCTCCAATTCGTGAAAATAGAGCGGATAATTGGTATAGGCCTTTCCGAGTTTAAGCAACAGCAATATGGCTTCTTTTATGCCTTTTGGCCCGTAAATATGGAGCTCGGCTTCCCTACCCAGCAACAGAAAGGTAGAAATAAGCCCAACCAAACCGAAAAAGTGATCGCCGTGCAGGTGGGATATAAAAATGTGACGGATGCGTGAAAATTTCACCCTAAATTTCCGAAGCTGCATTTGGGTTCCCTCGCCGCAATCAATCAAAAATAAATGCCCTTTTAGCTCCAACACCTGAGCCGTTGGATGCGCGAAGGCTGTTGGGGTAGCAGAATGGCATCCGAGGATTGTTAGTTTCATTTACGAGGGACGATTTTTAGATTGACGAATTGGAAATCGTAATTTGTGATTTGTGATTTGTGTTTTGTGATTTGCGTTTTGTTATTTGTGAGTTGTGACTTGTATATTGTGAATTGAAAAAACCATAATCGGCTTCCGATAGTTATTGGAACAAAAATCTAAAATCCCAAATCCCTTTCAATTTCTTCCATCTCAATAATATCGCCGGCTTCCTGTAGGGTTGGCACCACGATCATTTCAAAAGGGACATCGTCAATATCAATAGCGTCGTTGACTATTACAAAAGACTGTTTGGTTTTTCGGTGAAGATTTGAAGTTTTTAAAAATTGAAGAAGCTCCGGTAGCGCCAACGTTTTGTATTTCAATAGATTTAGAACAACATTTTGTCCTTTGTATTTTGAAGGTACCTGACTTTCAATAAATGATGAAAAATCAATGATATCGTCCTTTTCGTCCTCAAGGACCACAAAATTGGGGTGGTTTTCAATCTTCATGATGTTTAATTTTTGAAGCCAATAAATAGATAACGGCCATCCGAATAGCCACGCCATTCTGGACCTGTTCCAAAATAATGGATTGTTTGCTGTCCGCCACGTCGCTCGTGATTTCAACCCCGCGATTTATGGGTCCGGGGTGCATTATCACAATTTCTTTATTCAACGAATCGAGTAGGTTTTTGTTAAGGCCAAATTGCTGGGTATATTCACGGGTGGTGGGGAAATAGCTTATATCCATCCGTTCGTTTTGCACACGGAGCATGTTGGCCACATCACACCATTCCAGCGCTTTTTTCAAATTGGTTTCTACTCCTACATTTAATTTTTCTATATATTTAGGAATTAGCGTTTTGGGACCGCAAACCTTAACGGTAGCTCCAAGTTTTTGTAGCGCAAAAATATTAGACAACGCAACCCGAGAATGAAGAATATCACCAACGATTACTATCTTTTTTCCTGCCACATCGCCCAATTTTTCCCGAATGGAATAGCTGTCGAGCAAGGCTTGCGTAGGGTGTTCGTGCGCACCGTCGCCCGCGTTAATGATGCTTGCCTTTACGTGTTTTGAAAGAAAAACACCAGCGCCCGGATTGGGGTGCCGCATCACCACCATATCGACCTTCATGGAGAGGATGTTATTTACGGTGTCTATCAAGGTTTCCCCTTTGGTAACCGAAGAACTGGAAGATGCAAAGTTGATGACATCTGCGGAAAGCCTTTTCTCTGCAAGTTCAAAAGAAAGTTTTGTACGCGTACTGTTTTCAAAAAAAAGATTGGCAATGGTAATGTCGCGCAGCGAGGGAACTTTTTTGATGGGGCGGTTGATGACTTCCTTAAAATGGTCTGCCGTTTCGAAGATGAGTTGGATATCGGCTTCGGTGATGTATTTTATTCCCAGTAAGTGGTT
The DNA here is from genome assembly GCA_048268785.1 of Aequorivita sp. Classification (GTDB taxonomy): domain Bacteria; phylum Bacteroidota; class Bacteroidia; order Flavobacteriales; family Flavobacteriaceae; genus Aequorivita. The sequence goes on along the minus strand of JBLWUV010000001.1, from coordinate 314,238 downwards.
TACACTTAGTTCCATTTTTTGGTTTTGTTATTATGTGGTTAGATGCACTTTCGTGGGTCTTTACTCTTTAGACGCACGTCCGTGCGTCATTACGCTTGAGACGCACGTCCGTGCGTCTTTACGCGTTAGTTTTTTACGAGATACACCGCATCTTCCCCATCGTTTTCCTTCCAACACACTTTTACTTTTTCTCCATTGATTGCATCCACTTGTCTGCCACGATAATCAGGCTGAATGGGCAAATGGCGACTAAACCGGCGGTCTATCAGGGTTAACAATTCAATTTCCAAAGGTCTCCCAAAGGATTGAACAGCCGTCAAAGCCGAACGGATGCTTCTTCCGGTGAAAAGCACATCATCTATAAAAACAACGTTCTTTCCTTCCACAATAAAATCAATTTTCGTTTGGTTTGCTTCCAACGGCTTTTCACCCCTTCTGAAATCGTCACGAAAAAAGGTAATGTCCAAATAACCAAGCCTAATATTGTTGATTTTATAATCCACCTCAAGCAAGGTTTTTAACCTTTCGGCCAAAAAGACACCGCGAGGCTGAATTCCGATAAGTACTGTTTTTGAAAAATCGTCGTGTTTTTCGATCAATTGACAGGCCAAACGGTTAAGCGCAATGTTTATCTCGGTTGCGTTCAGTAACACTTTTTGGCTCATAGGAAGTTCTGAATTGTATTCAGAAGGCAAAAATACGCTTTTTTTGTTTTTAAAGGAGAAGTATTTGCAGTTGATTGCCTCCATAAAAAAAGCCTCCCTAAAAAGGGAGGCTCTTGCATTTATTAGGATTGGATTCCCACATTTGTGGAAATAAGGCTATTTTTTGCCGTCCATTCTATCCTTTAGCTCCTGCAATTTTGCGTTGGCATCACCCAAAGTTGGTTTTGCCTCTTCCGCTTCCTGAGCCTGCTTTCTTGCAGCGGCTTTTACTATTTTCGCTTCTTCTTCCTTGTGAATGGACATATGGGAGGCAACCACTTTTTTGAATTCTTTGTTGAATTCAATAATCTGGAATTCAGCCTCATCACCTTTCTTCAACATGGATCCGTCTTCTTTTTCAAGATGGCGGGTTGGTACAAAAGCAACGATATCGTCATTGAATTTCACGGTAGCGCCCTTGTCCACAACTTCCTCTATGGTAGCGGTGTGCTTGGTGCCAACAGCAAATTCGGCTTCATATTTATCCCAAGGATTTTCTTCCGTTTGTTTGTGGCCAAGGCTCAATTTGCGTCCGTCCACATCCAATTCCAACACAACCACTTCCAGCTCATCACCAATATTGGTAAACTCGCTTGGGTGCTTGATTTTCTTGGTCCAGGAAAGATCGCTGATGTAGATTAGCCCGTCGATACCTTCTTCAAGTTCAACAAAAACACCGAAGTTGGTAAAGTTGCGAACAATCCCTTTGTGGCGTGAACCAACAGGATATTTTGAAGTAATATCGGTCCAAGGATCTGGAGTAAGTTGCTTGATACCTAAGCTCATTTTGCGCTCTTCCTTATCCATAGTAAGGATTACGGCTTCAACCTCATCACCCACATTCACGAAATCTTGGGCGCTTCGCAAGTGCGTGCTCCAAGACATTTCACTAACGTGGATTAGCCCTTCAACACCTTCGGCAACCTCAATAAACGCACCGTAGTCTGCAATAACCACTACTTTTCCTTTAACTTTGTCGCCCACTTTCAACTCTTCTCCAAGAGCTTCCCATGGGTGTGGGTTCAATTGTTTTAGACCTAATTGGATACGGGTTTTGTCCTCGTCGAAATCAAGGATTACCACGTTCAATTTTTGGTCTAGTTCCACGATTTCGTTCGGGTGGTTGATGCGCGACCACGAAAGATCGGTAATGTGGATAAGTCCATCAACACCGCCAAGATCAACGAACACGCCATAAGAAGTGATATTTTTAACAACACCTTCCAATACCTGTCCTTTTTCAAGTTGGCCGATGATTTCTTTTTTCTGTTCTTCAATATCCGCTTCAATAAGCGCTTTGTGCGAAACAACAACGTTTTTGAACTCGTGGTTGATCTTAACCACTTTGAACTCCATGGTTTTACCCACGTAAACGTCGTAATCACGGATTGGCTTCACATCTATTTGCGAACCTGGCAAGAAGGCCTCAATGCCAAAAACATCTACGATCATACCACCTTTGGTGCGGCATTTTACGTATCCGTTCACGATAGTACCTTCGTCGTGGGCAGCGTTTACGCGGTCCCAAGCCTTAATGGTCCTTGCTTTACGGTGGCTAAGAATCAATTGACCGGTGCTGTCCTCACGAACGTCGATCAATACTTCAACCTTGTCACCAACTTTTAAATCTGGATTGTAACGGAACTCATTTAAGGAAACAACACCCTCGCTTTTAGCGTTGATGTCAATGATGGCGTCACGATCGGTAATGTGGATTACTTTTCCTTCAACAACTTCATCGTCCAGCGTGTCAACGAAATTTTCCTTTACTAATTTTTCAAATTCCTCCAACTTGCCATCATCGATGGGGTCGATGCCCTCCTCGTAGTTGTGCCAGTTGAAATCTGCAAGAAATTTTTCAGGATTGCTTTCCTTAAGTGAAACTTCTCTTTGAGGTTTGGTAGCTACCTCGTTTTGTGCGGCAGTTCCTTCTACCTGCACTTCTTCTTTGTTTGCTTTATCAGCCATTTGTTTGTAAAATTGGTTTTTGTCGTTTCCGCGAAGACGGAAGTCTCAAAAAAACCAATGCTTTGTATTCTGCGCTGTTACAAGATTTTGCTGCGACTATCCCACAGAAGGGTTTGTTTTGTTTTGTTTCAATTCCTCTTATTCTTGACTCGTCGCTAAGAGGGGCGCAAAAATAAGGTTTTTCTTTTGGAAATCAAAAGGTTTGAAGCTGTGAATTTTTATTTTAAGCAGGAAGGTCAGTCTGAGCTTGTCGAAGACTTTTTCACACTTGCGCTTCGACAGGCTCAGCGTGACAAATAAATATCAAATGAATAATGAAAAAGTTAAAACAACCTCCCTTGCCCATCCTCATCGGTAATGGACTCATCCGACCCATTTTCCTCTTCCGAAGTTTCCATTTCCTCATTCAAATCCTCTTCATCCACAACATCAATTTCCTCTGGTTCCACGGGTGCTGGCGGCTCGTAAGGCAGCGGTTCCAGGGTGTTTATTTCCAAAACCTTTTCTTTGGTCAACTGGTTGCCCATCGCGGTAATTCCTTTTATGGCAATAAATTCCTCCAAATTGACCTCTAAATTTTCCTCGCGCTCCTGCCCTCTTTTCTTTGCGAAAACAACCTCGGCCATTGGGCGATAATCGGTGAATATTTTTTCGAGGTATGAATTTGGATGATCGGTAATAATGGTTTCTTCTTTTTCGGGATTTTCAATTAAAAAACGCTTTACGTAAAAAAGTTCTTTTTCACCTTCCCAATAAATGGCACTCAACGGTTTTTTCGGGTCCCATTTTTCCAGAATAATCATATCGTCCTCAAACCGAAGCTGGATATCCGGAATTACCGTTTTAACGACTCCTTTTTGGTTTACAATCAATAGGCGGTCATCCTTTCTAAATTCGCCCAAAAGCTCGCCCCGCTCGTCCACGTTCAACCGTTGTACGGAGTCATCAAACCAGATTTTACGCGGTTTTAGCGTCGAAAGGCCTTTCTCCTTCAATTCAATTTTTTTGATAGAATATTTGGTAACGATATTTCCTTTGGAATTTCTTCCCTTGACCAACTGATCGGCAAAATCGAGATCGAACTTTAGCTTTTTGATGCTTCCGCTTTGGCGCAGGAACACGGTTACCACTTCCGCCTCTCCGTTGGGATTGGCCGTAAAATATAGCACTTTGGAACCTTTCGTGCCATTGGTAAGGTCATATTCCTTGTCGCGGGTAATGGAGGTTACGGCAAAACGCTTCACGTAATTGGCGCCTCGGGTGCCGTCCTTATAGATCATATTATAAATGGTGCGCTTGTCCTTCTTTTTGAAAACGGCAACGTGGATAATCCCCTTGCCGACAAAGGTTTTTTGGTCCACTTTGCTGACCATCATTTTCCCATCCTCGGTGAAAACGATGATGTCATCAATATCGCTGCAGTCGGTAACGTATTCGTCGCGCTTTAGGCTGGTGCCCACAAAACCTTCCTCGCGGTTAACGTAGAGTTTTGTGTTGCGGATAACCACTTTCGTGGCTTCAATATCGTCAAAGGTGCGGATTTCCGTTTTTCGTTCCTTTCCAGCGCCATAATCTTTTTTCAATCTTTTGAAATACTCAATGGCGTATTCAATCAAATGCGCCAAGTGATGCTTTGTTTGCGCAATGTTATCTTCCAGTGCGTCAATCTTTTGCTGGGCTTTGTCAATATCAAATTTCGAAATTCTTTTAATGCGAATTTCCGTTAACCGAACGATGTCCTCTTCGGTAACGGGCCTTTTTAAATGCTGGATGTGCGGCTGCAATCCTTTGTCGATTGCGGCAATTACGCCTTCCCAAGTTTCTTCTTCCTCAATATCGCGATAAATCCTGTTTTCAATAAAAATACGTTCGAGGGAAGCAAAATGCCACTGCTCCTCCAATTCATCGAGTTGAATTTCAAGTTCCTGTTTCAACAGTTCCACCGTGCGGTCGGTACTGCGGCGAAGCATTTCCGAAACCCCGATAAACAAAGGTTTATTGTCCTCAATCACACAGCCCAAAGGCGAAACGGAAGTCTCGCAGCCCGTGAAGGCATACAGCGCGTCAATGGTTTTGTCGGGCGAAATGCCGCTGGGCAGATGGATTTGGATTTCCACTTCGGCAGCGGTGTTGTCCTCTATTTTTTTGATTTTTATCTTCCCTTTTTCGTTGGCTTTCAGAATGGTGTCAATCAAAGAGGAAGTATTGGTGCCAAAGGGAATTTCGGTAATAACGAGCGTGTTTTTATCGAGTTGGTTGATGCGCGCGCGACTGCGGATTTTCCCGCCGCGCAGTCCGTCGTTATAATCGGCAATGTCAATCAAGCCGCCCGTTGGGAAATCGGGATAGATTTGGAATTTCTTTCCCTGCAAATGTTTTATGGAAGCATCAATGAGTTCCAAAAAGTTATGCGGAAGGATTTTTGTGGATAGTCCAACCGCAATCCCCTCCGCCCCTTGATTTAAAAGCAACGGAAACTTTACGGGCAGATTTATCGGTTCTTTTTTGCGACCGTCATACGAAGCTTGCCACGTGGTAACCTTTGGATTGTAAACAACGTCCAGCGCAAATTTTGAAAGCCGCGCCTCGATATATCGCGGGGCCGCCGCGCCGTCGCCGGTTAAGATATTTCCCCAGTTTCCTTGGGTGTCTATCAATAAATCCTTTTGGCCAATCTGCACCATCGCATCGCCAATACTGGCATCGCCGTGCGGATGGTACTGCATCGTGTGCCCAACAATATTCGCAACTTTGTTGTAACGCCCATCATCCAAATCTTTCATAGACTGCATTATGCGGCGCTGCACGGGCTTGAAACCGTCCTCAATGGCGGGCACGGCGCGTTCCAGGATTACGTAGCTGGCATAATCCAAAAACCAGTCGCGGTACATACCCGTTACTTTGGTGATGGTTTCGCCAGAGTCGGGGTGATTTCCAGTTGGTTCTTCGTTAAAATTTTGTTCTTCGCTCATTTTTTAATTTGGAGTATGGAATATGGACGGGATGGAATATGGAATATGGAATATGGATGGGATGGAATATGGATTATTGGAGAGCCATAAAACATTTGAATTACCACTAATAATTGCAATTAGCATATTCAATATTACTTTTTTGAAATTCATTTTGGGAAATTTTCTTTTGAAGTCCATTTTCTATATTCTATTTTCAACATTCCATAAAAATCACTTTTAACTCAACTTGTCAATAAAACTTCCTATTCTTTTTTGAAGCGATTGTAATTTATTTATTAATAATTGATAGTCATCATCAGACAAATATGAAATTCTATTCGCAATTTCAATTTGCGTTTCGCACTCATAAGCAGAACCTAAGCTGTTTTCCAGAAAAATCTTAAAATGCTTGTCGGATGATTTCGCGGAACCTTCTGCTATATTTGAAGGGATAGAAACTGCTGCACTACTTAATTGACTAATCAGATTAAATCGTTCTTCTTTTGGAAACTTTTTGGTTATCCGATAAATTTCCGCCGTAAAAGTTAAGCCATCAACCCAAATCGAAAGTTTTCTAAAGTTATGTCGTGCCATTATTATTGATATTTTCGATCGTATTCCCGGATTCCATTTTCCATATTCTCTTTAATCCATAGTCATACTCTCGGAGAATGCAATATGGATGTAATATGTACCCCTTCCATCCTCCATTTGTCCTTATTCCATAATCCATAAGTCCATCTTCTATCAATCCTTTCTCCATATTCCCTCAGTCCATTTTCCATATTCCCAATATCAAAAAATTCACTCCTCCACCCTATCCAACTCCACCTTCAAATTATCAATAATAAATTCCTGCCGGTCGGGTGTGTTTTTTCCCATATAAAACGAAAGCAGTTCCTCAATACTCATCGATTTGTCGAGCATCACCGGATCTAAGCGGATGTCGTTCCCTATAAAATGCACAAATTCATCGGGCGAGATTTCCCCCAAACCTTTAAAGCGGGTGATTTCAGGTTTTGGCTTCAATTTTTCTATGGCGTTGATGCGCTCCTCTTCGGAATAGCAATAAATGGTTTCCTTTTTATTCCGCACGCGGAACAGCGGCGTTTGCAAAATATACAAATGCCCTTCCTTTATCAATTCCGGAAAAAACTGGAGGAAAAACGTAATGAGCAGCAAACGGATGTGCATCCCGTCCACATCGGCATCCGTGGCAATCACGATGTTGTTGTACCGCAAATCTTCCATCGAATCTTCAATATTCAACGCGGCCTGCAACAGGTTGAATTCCTCGTTTTCGTAAACAATTTTTTTGCTCATTCCGTAGGTGTTCAACGGTTTTCCACGCAGTGAAAAAACAGCCTGTGTATTCACATCGCGACTTTTGGTGATGCTCCCGCTGGCGGAATCGCCCTCGGTGATAAACAGCGTAGATTCGAGATTTCGCTCGTTTTTTATGTCCTGCAAATGCACACGGCAATCGCGTAGCTTTTTATTGTGCAGATTGGCTTTTTTGGCACGGTCGCGGGCCAATTTGCGGATGCCGCTCAACTCCTTGCGTTCGCGTTCGGCCTGTACGATTTTCTTTTGGATGGCTTCGGCCGCATCCGGGTTTTTATGGAGGTAATTGTCGAGCTGGGTTTTTACAAAATCGTTTATAAAAGTGCGCACCGTGGGATGGTCGCCGCCCATGTCGGTGGAGCCCAATTTGGTTTTGGTCTGGCTTTCAAAGACCGGCTCCATCACTTTTATGCTGATTGCGGCAACGATAGACTTTCGCACATCGCTAGCGTCATAGTTCTTATTGTAGAACTCGCGGATGGTTTTCACCAACGCCTCGCGAAATGCCGCCAAATGCGTTCCGCCCTGGGTGGTGTTCTGCCCGTTCACAAAACTGTGGTATTCCTCGCTGTATTGCGTTTTGCTGTGCGTCATCGCCACCTCGATATCCTCCCCCTTTAAATGGATTATGGGGTAGGCACAATCTTCCTCGGAAATGGTTTCGCTCAATAGATCCTTCAACCCATTTTCGGAATGGAATTTTTCGCCATTGAAATCGATGGTCAGGCCCGGATTGAGATAGACGTAATTTTTCAGCATTTTCTCTACATATTCATTTCTGAATTTGAAGTTTTTAAAAATGCTTTCATCGGGAATAAAAACCACTTTGGTCCCTTTTCGTTTGGTGGTTTCCTCGACCGCCAAATCGTTGGTGAGTTCGCCTAGGGAAAATTCGGCAGCTTTCATTTGGTTATCGCGGATTGATTCCACTTTAAAAAACGCCGAAAGCGCATTCACGGCCTTCGTTCCAACGCCATTTAAACCAACCGATTTTTTAAACGCGCGGCTGTCGTACTTTCCGCCGGTGTTCATTTTTGAGACTACATCGATTACCTTCCCCAAAGGAATGCCGCGGCCGTAATCGCGCACTTTCACCTCTTTATCCTTAATGCGCACCTCGATGGTCTTGCCGGCGCCCATTACGAATTCGTCAATACAGTTGTCGATTACTTCCTTTAAAAGGATGTAAATTCCGTCGTCGGGCGAGGAACCGTCCCCCAGTTTCCCGATGTACATTCCCGGGCGCATCCGGATGTGTTCCTTCCAGTCGAGCGAGCGAATATTGTCTTCGGTATATTGTGTTTCGGACATAGAGATTGGGTGTAGGGTTGCTAATATAAATATACGTGAGCACTTGTGAAACCAATACTTCGGAAAGTAATTAACAAAAAAAATCAGGCTTTTGTTAAGAACAAACACCGCGGGGCAAATTTGCCAAATTGAAATTTTATAAATTGAAAAACTTATATTTTAATCTTGAATTTTTTATGTTGAAAATGAAAGCCATTCTTCCGATTTTTTGCCTGCTGGGCATTTTGTTCATCCCCATTTCCTGCACGTACCTGCAACCCAATAAGGAAGAAGTACTTTCACTGGAAAGTGATTTCAAAAAAGTTAGGATTGACGGAAAATATCAGCTTTCCATTCCAAATTATATGCGGAAAACCGATCAGTTGAACGATGAAGCATCGCTGCAGTACAACAATCCTTTTAAGGAAACCTACACGATCGTGATTGACGAAAACAAGGAACAATTTTTATCAGCCATCAAGGAGAGCCAATGGGCCGACAGTTTGGGCACCACTATTGAAATTTACCGAAAACTGCAAATGTCGTTGTTAGGGCAAGGAATTGCTATGACTTCCGTGGAAAATTTAGAGGTGGAAAAAATTGGCCGGCTGAACGCAAAACGCACCCAATTTGAAGGCAAGATTGAAGGGGTGGACGAAAAAATAAAATACCTGATCACCTTCGTGGAGGGGCGCAATGACCTGTATATGATCATGAGCTGGACATTGAATGATTTTTCAAAAAAATACCTGCGCACCTATCATCAAATTGCCGATTCGTTCCAGGAAATATAGAATTTTAGCCATTCCCAATGCAGTCTTCTAAGTGGTGCTTTCCGAAGGCGGAAAAAATATTAAACTTTTGTAAAGAATGGGCTTGGGCATTGCCTTGTTTAAATTCTTTTTATAATTTCAACACAAATAAAAAAAGGCGATGGAATTTATAGATTACTACAAAATTCTCGGGGTAAACAAAGATGCAACTGCTGCCGAAATAAAAAAGGCCTATCGAAAATTAGCCCGGAAATTGCACCCTGACCTTAACCCAAACGATAAACAGGCGCAACAAAAATTCCAACAGCTGAACGAAGCCAACGAAGTGCTGAGCGATCCGGAAAAACGCAAAAAGTATGACCAATACGGAAAAGATTGGCAACACGCGGACGCATTTGAGGAAGCCAAAAAACAACAGGGCTCGCGAGGTTTTGGTGGCGGTTTTGGCGGACAGCGCACCTACACTTCCGGTGGGCAGGGTTTTGACGAAAGCGAATTTTCAGATTTTTTTGAATCGATGTTCGGCGGTGGCGGTTTTAGTCGCGGTGCGGGAAGCAGAAGGCACACTTCACAATTTAAAGGTCAAGATTTGAACGCCACCCTTCGGCTGAACCTGACCGATATTCTAAAAAGCCAAAAACAAACCATCAGTTTGGGGGATAAAAAAATAAGGCTCACCATTCCTGCGGGCGTGGAGGACGGACAGACCATAAAAATTAAAGGCTACGGCGGCGAAGGCATGAACGGCGGGCCGAAGGGCGATTTGTTCATTACCTTCGAAATATTTAACAACACCCGTTTCAAACATTTGGAAAGCGACCTGTATGCCACAGAGGAAATTCCACTCTACACGGCCATTTTGGGAGGTGAAATTACCATTGAAACCTTAACCGGAAAAGTAAAACTGAACGTGAAACCGGGAACCCAGAACGATACCAAAGTGAAGTTAAAAGGCAAGGGATTGCCAAAATATAAAAAGGAAGACCAACAAGGCGATCTTTATATTACCTATAAAATTAGCCTCCCCCAGAACCTGTCTGCCAAGGAAAAGGAATTATTCACTGAACTTTCAAAATTGAGATAATGGCACGCGAAAAATACATACTGGTAAGTCACTATTGCAAACACGCCCATATTGAGGATTCATTCGTGCGGAGCTTGCAGGAATACGGTTTGGTGCAATTTGAACAACGGGAAGACAATTTTTTCATCAATGAAAAAGATATAACCGAAATTGAGCGTATGTTCAGGCTGCACCACGATTTGGGAATTAATTTTGAAGGCTTGGACGCCATCAAACAAATGCTGGCACGCCTGCGAAAAATGGAAAAGGAAATGGCCTTGTTACAAAAAAAATTAAGGCTTTACGAATAATTTCTCCTTAAACCGGATTTCCTAAAAAATAATCGTTTTTTGAATTATACATTGAAGCGAAAGTGCATCACATCGCCATCCTTCACAATATATTCCTTCCCTTCCACGCCCATTTTCCCGGCCTCCTTCACTTTGGCCTCACTGCCATAGGTTACGTAATCGTCATATTTTATAACTTCAGCGCGGATGAAACCTTTCTCAAAATCAGAATGGATAACGCCGGCGGCCTGGGGCGCGGTTGCCCCCACGGGAATGGTCCAGGCGCGGACCTCCTTTACCCCTGCGGTAAAATAGGTTTGCAGATTTAAAAGCTTGTAGGCGCTGCGGATCAATTTTGCGGATCCGGCCTCGTCCAAGCCCAAATCTTCCAAAAAAAGTTGGCGTTCCTCGAAAGTTTCTAGCTCGGTGATGTCGGCCTCCGTGCCTACTGCCAAAACCAAAACCTCGGCATTTTCATTGGCAACGGCTGCCTTTACCCTTTCAACATAAGCATTTCCGGTAGCGGCGGAGGCTTCATCCACATTGCAGACGTACATTACGGGTTTGTCCGTGATAAATTGGGCGTTCACTATAAAATCTTCCCGCTCGCTTTCGGTTAGATCAATGGCGCGAACTGAAATCCCGGCCTCGAGACCTGCCTTCACTTTCAACAGCGCTGCCTCCTCCTTTTGTGCATCCTTATTTCCGGTGCGGGCGGCGCGTTTCACCTTTTCGAGTTTTTTGTCCACCGTTTCCAAATCTTTCAACTGGAGTTCAATATCTATGGTTTCCTTATCGCGAATGGGATCTACGCTGCCATCAACGTGAACTATGTTTTCATTGTCGAAACAACGCAGCACATGGAGAATGGCATCGGTTTCTCGAATGTTGCTCAAAAACTGGTTGCCCAAACCTTCGCCCTTGCTGGCCCCCTTCACCAAACCGGCAATATCCACAATCTCCACCGTAGCAGGAAGCACGCGCTCGGGTTTCACCAATTCTTCCAATTTAAGCAACCGCTTGTCCGGAACGTTCACCACGCCCACATTTGGCTCAATGGTACAAAAAGGAAAATTGGCGCTCTGGGCCTTTGCGTTGCTCAAACAATTGAAAAGAGTGGATTTTCCCACGTTTGGCAAACCTACAATACCTGCTTTCATTTAGCTATCTTTTTAAAACCGTTTTAAAATGGTTCCTGTTTTTGAGGGTGCAAATATACAAGTTCAAAGCAGAATTTGTAGCATCATTTTTAAAATGCACAACGGAAAAAATTGGGTTTAATTTCACTATTAATTCACAGGAAATTAACGACAATGGGCTTAAGTTTACCATTCAAACCTTAATAACCAATAATTATGAAACGTATTTTAATGAGTATTGCCCTTGTTTCCTTAACCCTAACTGCCGCCCAGGCACAGGTAAACAAAACCGTAAAGGAAGAATCTACCGTAAAACGTGTCGTTACAAAAGAAGGTAGCGACGTTAAAATAAAGGAGATCAAAAATACCGATACCGAAAGTGGTGCGGTGGTGGTTGAAGGCAACAACAAGACCAATCAGGAATTCAGCGAAACAACCCGGAAGGATTCCGACAATAAAGTGGTGGTGGACGACGTAGTAAAAAACGAAGCGAACGAGGCGAAAAAAATGGCCATTCGCGAACGTCAGGAAGCCCAGTTGCAAAAAGCCATTGAAGAACAAAAAGCGGCGGCGGCTGCCGAAGCCGAGCGCGAGCGCCAAGCAAAATTGCAACAACAACAGGCTGAGTTGGAGGCTAGACGCGCGGCGCTGATGAAGAGACCCGATGGAATGTCCAAACTTAAAAAGGACTGATCCATTCGCATTTTATGTTATAAAAACCGCTTCTATTTTGGAGCGGTTTTTTTATTTAGAGGGTGTAAAAAGAATGAAATAAATTACCGAACTTGAAGTTTGGCAAATGATTATTAATGATTTATAATTTTTTAACATCCTGCGCCTGTATCTTTGGAAAATAACTAAATAAAAAACTTAACTATTATGAAAAAAGCAATGTTAATAGTTGCTCTTGCCGCTTTTACAGTGGGATTTGCACAGGAAAATAAAAACAAAAAAGAGGAAACCGTAGTTACCAAAACAGCTGTAAAAACCTCCAAGGGAACCGATGTTTCTACCAAGGCCGTAACCCAAACCGAAAAGCAGGTGGTCGCACTAAACGATAGTGAAGCCGGAGAAATCAACCAAAGTGTAGTAATGAAACCAACCGTGGTTGATACGGATGTAAGCTATGGTTTTGATGGCGGACGGTTTAAGTTCGTTTCCCAAAAAGATAATGAAGGTTACCGATTAATGACCATTAAAGACAACGCTACCAATGAAGAATATGCCGTGATTAAGCCAACCTCACAAAATGGGTATTATATTATGTCGCAAGATGGAAGATCGTCTTTTGGATATTTTAATGCCGACGGAAATTTTGTGGTAGAGCGTTATGATCCAAAATTGGATGCCCTTGTTTCCGATGTTTATAAGTTGGAAATGAAGAGCGATATGAAAAAGGATAAAATGTAATTTTCCATATACTATCCCCACAAACAAAACCGCCTCTCGAATTTAGATTTGAGAGGCGGTTTTTTCATTTTTCATTATGTAATTTTAAAAGGATAAATTTGTATTAAACATTTAACGAAAAAAAACTCCTATGATCCATATTTTTTTTTCATTTATTGAGTAAATAAGCCGAATAATGACTTAACCAGTTCTAACTAATATTTTAATTATGAAAACTATAGTAGCATTTGTATTCATAGCAATTTTAACCTCTTGCAGTAAAAGCAATGATGACGAACCTCAACCACAAGCTCTTGTGGACATTAATATAGAATTGTCACTTAAAAATTCGAGCGGAGAAGATCTTTTGGATCCCAATAATCCCAATGCTTATAAAGCGAAGAACATTAAATTATACTATTTAATAAATGGCGAAAAGAAAGAAGTTTTTGATGAAAATTTGACCTATCCAAGGAACTTTTTCATTTTTAAACATGAATCGGAATACAGAATACGTGTTTTTCAAAACCATTCAGAAACTGAAAGACTGCCTATCACTTATATTGAATGGAGCCCTGATGCCACCGATACCCTTCAAACTGAAATTTTTAGGGATGAAAATTCAATACGTGCTACTAAAACCTGGTTCAATGGCGAGCTGAAATGGGATGTAGAAAATGAACAAGAACCTTATTTCAGTATCATCAAATAATTAATTTCAATCCCTTTAACAAAAAAGCAACCCGAAAAAGGTTGCTTTTTTTTTTTTAAATCTGGTATTTATTCCTTGTGCATAAATGCCTGTTTTGCCAATAACTCTTCTTCCGTTTCAACGTGGTCCTCATCCGGCACGCAACAATCCACGGGGCATACGGCAGCACATTGGGGCTCGTCGTGAAAACCCTTGCACTCAGTGCATTTGTCGGGAACTATATAATAAATTTCATCACTAATGGGTTGCTGCACTTCGTTGGCATCAACCTCCTTTCCATTGGGGAGCACCACTTTGCCCTCCAAATCGGTGCCGTCTGCATAGCGCCAATCATCGGCGCCTTCATAGATGGCCGTGTTTGGACATTCGGGCTCGCAGGCACCACAGTTTATACATTCGTCTGTTATAATGATTGCCATAGCTTTTACTTTTTTCTAACTTTGCGCAAAGTTAATGCCTATTGGGGGCAACACCAAAATAGTATGCAACTAAAACAAAGAATTAACGCTTTTGTAAACCTCGGACAATGGCTGCGCGAAAACGCATCGGAAACCGACATTGAAACGAAGTCTTCCGAAAAAATAACGGCCATTTTAAAAAGAGCTGAAGCCGAAAATGGTTGGTTTACGCAGGACAGCATACGTTTTGCCTTGAAAAGTTGGGGCGAGGCTCTTTCCGAAGAAAATTTGCACCACTGGGCCTCGAGCTATAAAATTGAAAATCCGCATCCAAAAACAGTGGCCATTATTATGGCGGGCAACATTCCCTTAGTGGGTTTTCACGATTTCCTTTCGGTACTGCTTACGGGCAATAAAGTGTTGGCAAAACTTTCGTCCAACGATCGGGTGTTACTTCCTTACTTGGCAGAGATCCTCATTTCCTTTGAAGGGGAATTCAATGGTTTCATTTCATTTTCCGAAGAAAAACTTACGGATTTTGACGCAGTCATCGCCACGGGCAGCAACAATACCGCACGTTATTTTGAATACTATTTTGGGAAATATCCGCACATCATCCGCAAAAACAGAAATTCGGTGGCCGTATTGACCGGGGCGGAAACGGAAGAAAATTTGTTAAAACTGGCCGATGATATTTTCAGATATTTTGGGCTGGGTTGTCGCAATGTTTCAAAATTGTACGTTCCGAAGAATTATGATTTCCAACGCTTTTTCAAGTCTATGTTTTCTTGGAAAGACATTATCCACAACCACAAATACATCAATAATTACGATTACAACAAAGCGGTCTATTTAATGGATGGGCTACCTCTTTTGGACAATGAATTTATGCTCCTAAAAAACGATTCCGGCTTCTCCTCGCCTATTTCCGTTGTTTTTTATGAACAGTACGAAACCATTGAATCGCTTTCCCAATCACTAAAAACCCAAGCAGAAAATATTCAGTGCATTGTTTCGAAAGCCGGAATTGCTGACGAAATTGCATTTGGAAAAGCCCAACATCCCGAATTATGGGAATATGCCGATGGCGTCGATACGATTAGGTTTCTGTTAAAACTTCCTTGAAAAATTTTATAGATGCGCCCCCATTTTTGGGGCATAATTTTCATCTTTGTATTATAAATTTTCGCCGTAATGAAAAAACACAATTTTAGTGCGGGACCCTGCATTTTGCCACAATCCGTACTTGAAAAAGCGGCCGATGCCGTCTTAAATTTTAACAATTCAAACCTTTCCCTTATTGAAATTTCGCACCGAAGCAAAGATTTTGTGGCGGTAATGGAAACGGCGCGCAATCTGGCACTGGAACATTTGGGACTTCAAAACAAAGGCTACCAAGCACTGTTCCTGCAAGGCGGAGCGAGCCTTCAATTTTTAATGGTTGCCTATAATCTCTTGGAGAAAAAAGCAGCCTATCTAAACACGGGAACGTGGAGCAACAACGCGATCAAAGAGGCCAAATTTCTCGGGGAAGTGGTGGAAGTTGCTACCTCCAAAAGTGAGGGTTTCAACTTTATTCCAAAAAATTATAGCATCCCACGTGATGCCGATTATTTTCACTGCACCAGTAACAACACCATTTTTGGAACACAGTTACAAGATTTTCCCGACACGCAAATTCCGATGGTGTGCGACATGAGCAGCGATATTTTTTCGCGGCAGGTCGATTTTTCCAAATTCAGTCTTATCTATGCCGGGGCACAAAAAAATATGGGGCCTGCCGGAACTACCTTGGTTGTGGTGAAGGAAGACATTCTTGGCAAAGTTTCGCGCGCAATTCCTTCCATGTTGAATTATAAAACACACATTGAAAAAGCCAGCATGTTCAACACCCCTGCCGTTTTTTCTGTTTATGTTTCTATGTTGACCCTACAATGGTTAAAGGATTTGGGAGGCGTTGCGGCGATAGAAAAAATAAATAACCAAAAAGCGGAACTTCTTTATAATGAAATAGACAGAAATCCATTGTTCGAGGGATTTGTCGCCAATAAAGAGGATCGATCGCTTATGAACGCTACTTTCAATTTAAAAAATGATGCGCTAAAAGCCACTTTTGACGACCACCTAAAAAATGCGGGAATTAACGGTTTGAACGGGCATCGTAGTGTGGGAGGCTATCGAGCTTCCATGTACAACGCCTTGCCGATGGAGAGCGTCCAGGTTTTGGTAGCGGTAATGCAGGCGGTAGAAAAAGGAGCCTAAAAAAAAATCAAAATAAACCCAGAAATTTAGTTTCATGAAAATTTTAGCAAACGACGGAATCTCAAAAAGCGGAATCGATGCTTTGGAAAAAGCGGGCTTTGAAGTGATGAATGTACACGTGGCGCAGGAACAGCTTCAAAATTATATCAATCAGCATAAAATAGAAGTGCTACTGGTGCGCAGTGCGACCAAAGTGCGAAAGGATATCATTGAAAATTGTCCTTCCCTGAAAATTATTGGTCGTGGCGGTGTTGGTTTGGACAATATTGATGTTGACCTTGCGCTAAAAAATGGAATTGAGGTCATCAATACGCCGGCTGCCTCTTCGGCTTCGGTGGCAGAATTGGTTTTCGCCCATTTGTTCGGTGGCGTTCGATTTCTTCACGATTCCAATAGAAATATGCCATTGGACGGCGATACGCGTTTTAAGGATTTAAAGAAAATTTACGGCGAAGGGCGCGAATTGCGTGGCAAAACCCTTGGTATCATTGGATTCGGAAGAATTGGCCGCGAAGTTGCCAAAATTGCGCTCGGTTGTGGAATGAAAGTAATCGCTAGCGACCACACCGTTGGCGAGGCCGATATTACCCTCGAATTTTATGACCATCAAAAAATAACCTTAAAAATTAAGACCGAACCGGTTGAGGAACTGATAAAACACAGCGATTTTATTACCCTCCATGTACCCTCACAAAACGGGTATATTATAGGAAAGGAAGAAATTTCCAAAATGAAAACCGGAGTGGGAATTATCAATGCCGCCCGTGGCGGTGTGCTGGACGAAATGGCGTTGTTGGAAGCGCTCGAAAGCGGAAAAGTCGCCTTCGCCGGCCTCGATGTTTTTGAAGATGAGCCCGCACCGTCCATAAAAGTTTTGATGCACGACAGTATTTCCCTTACTCCCCATATTGGTGGCGCCACAACGGAGGCACAGGATCGAATTGGCACCGAACTGGCAGAACAAATTATAAACATTTTGGCCAAGGTTTAGAATTTTTAATTACCTTACTTTCATTTGATTAATAGTTTAAAATTATGGCTTCAATTTTAGATTTACTCAGCAGCGATTTAGGCAAACAACTCATCAAGGGTGCAAGTGCCCAAACAGGTCAGCCCGAAGATAAAACCGCAAATGTTTTAAGTATGGCGCTTCCCGTAATTTTAGGATCGATGCAGCGCAACGCCGCAACGCCCCAAGGTGCACAAAGCTTGAACAACGCCTTGAACGACAGCCGTCACGATGGTTCCATTTTGGACCAATTGAGCGGCCTTTTGGGAAACAGCGGCAAAGACTCATTAGTAGAAAATGGCGCTGGCATTTTAAAACACGTGTTGGGCGGGAACCAGCAAAGAGTGGAGCAAAACATTAGCAAAACCAGTGGTGTAGATGCAAATTCCGTAGCGCAGATCATTAAAATGGCCGCTCCAATTTTAATGGGTATTTTGGGAAACCAAAAAAGAAAGGACCAAGTGGGCGAATCGGGATTGGGCGATTTGCTGGGTTCTGTTTTGGGCAAAAACACCCATCACGACCAATCCTTTCTCGAGAGCCTTTTGGATGCCGATGGCGACGGCAGCGTGATCGACGACGTTGCAGGAATGGTCCTGGGCGGAAAGAAGAAAAAAGGCGGTCTGGGTGATCTTTTGGGCGGTTTCTTCGGAAAATAATATTTTTTGAATTTAGAAAGTAATGCACCGTTCCCCAAATTGGAACGGTGTTTTTTTTAAATGATAGTTAAAGGTATGCCGCTTCACCTGTCATTGCTTACCTTTGCAAAAAGTGAAATTCAAAAGTGCCAAAAAATAGAAAGGCTTGCTATTCTTACCCAAAACAGCATATTTCTTCGGCACTACTAAATATTCTTGAAATGAAAAACCTGCTACTAATCCTTGCATTTTCCATTGCCCTATACAGTTGTGGCAGCGGAAATTTTGAAAGTTCTTCCGGAAAGGAAGTTGCAAAAAACGACACCATCCGCATTGCGAATGATAGCCTACAATACGAAATTCTCATTATTGAACCCGGATTTGAATCTTGGCTGGCGTCGCAACCGCCCAGAGGTTTTTACGGCCAGTCGCTTTTGGAAACAAAAAATCGTTCGTTTGTGCAGCAATACAACAACCGCGTGTTGCAGCCCAACCCACATTCACGAAATTTATATTCGGAACAGATAAACTACGATCCCACAGTTGATTATGGATATGAAGTGAATTATTTGCTTTATAATTATTTCGTCTATTTTCAAGAGAAGTATAATCAAAAATTCACAGGCGGAAGAAATTGAAAAAGCTTAAGAAGCGTTGGAACATTCAAACCAACCGGCAACTTTTTATCATCTTTCTTGTATTTGCCATTACGGGAAGTTCGGCCGCAAAACTCGCGGCCCCGCTCACTGATTTTTTTGAGATCAAAAAAGAAATGGGCTGGTATGTCTATTGGCCCTTCCGTATAGTGATAATCCTTCCCATCTATCAGGTTCTTTTGGTTTTTTTCGGTTGGGTTTTTGGCGAATTTCAATTTTTTTGGAACTTTGAAAAGAAAATGCTCCGCGGAATGGGTCTTGGATTTTTAGTTAAAAAATGAAGTTTCTGAATCAGAAAATAGTACGACTACTCACAGTTTCAGTTTTTTCGCTGGCCCTGCTGTTCCCGGCTGCAGTAAAATTTGCCCACGCTTTTGATAGCCACGAGCACAAAGCCTGTACAGAAACTTCCGTCCATATCCACAAAAAGCAATTGGATTGTTCCATTTGTGATTTTCATTTTTCACTGTTCAATTTTAACTTACAGAAACTTCCCGAGTTCGCGGTATTTCACGGTTTTCAAAAAAACGAAACCGTTTATTTCTTGCCGGAACTCCAATACTATGCCCACCATTACTTTCTTCGCGGGCCTCCCCGCCTTTCTTGATTTTTAAGATTAACCTCTAATTCAATCTTCATTTAAAAAATTCAAGAACGCATGAAAACTATTTTATGCCTGCTTGCGGTATGTTTTGTAGCTACTGCAGCGGGCGCACAAAATTCCCTTTTGGGGAAAATTACAGCTACCGAGACCCACGAACCGCTACCGGCCACAATATACCTTCCCCAATTGGAGAAAGGAACCGTGACCGATTTTGATGGCGACTATAAATTGGAGCATATTCCCGATGGAAACTACACTGTGGTGTTTTCTTCTTTGGGATTCGCAACGATTTCCAAAAAGATAAGCTTTTTTAATAATGAAACAATCACCCAAAACCTAAACCTGGAAGCGAGTGCGGTAGAAATGGAAGAAGTAATTGTTTCCACTCCATTCCACAAATTGCAGAGCGAAAATGTAATGAAAGTGGACCGCGTTTCCACCGCCGAACTGAATTCGGCTGGCGCCGTTACCTTGGCGGATGGAATCAAAAACATCGCGGGGGTCGAGGTTATTTCAACAGGAATCGGCATCGGAAAGCCCGTTATTAGGGGGCTAAGCTCCAATCGGGTTTTAACCTATACCCAAGGCATCCGGTTGGAAAACCAGCAATTCGGCGACGAACACGGGCTTGGCGTGAATGAGGCCGGCGTGGAAAGTGTTGAGGTTATAAAAGGCCCAGCTTCCCTCCTTTATGGCAGTGACGCTTTGGGCGGAGTGCTCTATTTAAACCCGGAGAAATTTGCCCTAGCCGGTGAAACGCACAGCGATTTAAACACTACCTATTTTTCGAATACCCGGGGAACTGCTACCAATTTTGGCGTAAAAACTTCTGCTGAAAAGGTAAAATTTTTGGCGCGCGGTTCCTATTCAGAATTTAGCGATTATAAAACCGGAGCCGGATATCGGGTTTCCAACACCCGCTTTAACGAAAGGGATGTGAAGACCGGCGTTCAGTATCAAGGTTCAAAATTGAAATCGACCCTGCGCTATAATTACAATCGCTCCAATATTGGTATTTCGGAGGAAATTCTTGAAAGTTCGATTTCAAAAAAAATGGAACTTCCCTTTCAGAAAATAGACAATCAAATTTTAAGTTTGGACAACACCTTATTCTTCAATGATTCCAGTTTGGATTTAAAAATGGGCTACCTGTTCAATGACCGACGCGAATTTGAGGAAGATCCGGCCACGGCAGCGCTTCGGTTAAAATTGAATACTTTCAATTATGACCTTAAATATAATTTGCCCCTGCTCGGAAAATTTGAAACTATTGTTGGGTTGCAGGGGATGTTCCAAAACAATAAAAACGAAGGGGAAGAAATCCTGATTCCCGATGCAACAACAACCGATGTGGGCCTTTTGGCAACCACCCATTATCATTTGAAGACTCTTGACCTTCAAGCGGGCATTCGGTTTGATTCGCGAAAAATTGAAAGTGATGCAGCCAGAAACCCTTCGGAAACCGATTTTATTGCTCCATTGCACAAAACGTTTACGAGTTTCACCGCGGCTTTGGGCGGAAAAACGGATGTATTTAAAAATGTTGCAGTCCGTTTAAATCTGGCTAGTGGCTTTAGGGCGCCCAATTTGGCGGAACTCACGTCAAATGGCGTTCACGAGGGCACCAACCGTTATGAAATTGGAAATCCCGCATTGACCAACGAACAAAATTTTCAAACCGATCTTTCCGTTGAGTTCAGAAATGAACATGTGGAGGTGTTCGCCAACGGTTTTTACAATGCGGTTAACGATTACATCTATATTTCCCCAACCAATGAAACCATAAACGATGTGGAAGTTTTTGAATATCTGCAAAACGACGCGGCCTTGTTTGGAGCCGAATTTGGATTCCATCTCCATCCGCACCCCTTGGATTGGCTGCATTTGGAAAGCAGTTTTGAAACCGTTACGGGAAGGCGAAGTGACAACGAATATCTGCCATTAATACCAGCAAACTCGGTGCAAAGTACGTTTCGCATTGAATTGCAAGATGGTAAAAAAAGGAAAAACAGCACCGCTTTTGTAACGCTGAAAAACACCTTCGACCAAAAAAATGTGAGCACCTTTGAAACCAAAACCGGCGGCTATTCCTTGTTGGATGCAGGGCTGACAAGTAGTTTTAAGTTTAATAAAATACTGTTCACCCTGGGAATCAACGGCACCAATTTAACGGATAAAAAATATATTTCGCACCTATCGAGGTTTAAGACCGATTCCATTTTAAATATGGGCAGAAGCTTCAATATTCAATTGAAAGTAAAAATATAACCTAAAAAAAAAGCCCCGTAAAATGGGGCTTTTTTGTTTATTCGTTCACTCTCACTTCAATGGGTTGCGGCACGGGCTGTTTTTTCCAAACAAAGGTGTAAAGCCACATTAGGGTAAAGGAAGGTACAAAATCTGTGAAAGGCAAAATTTCTTCGAGAAATACAAACACTGCGGCGAATTTTCCCTCAGTGCCCTTATACATATCTTTCATTTTTTTTGCTGCAAAAGGCGCCCAAAGCATATCCAAAAAAGGACCCACCACGGGGATCGCCATAGTGGCCATTCCTATCAAATCGTAAATAATTCCACGGCGCAACAATCTGTATTTTTCGTTTTTCATCATTATTAAATTTTATAACCTTGGGGAACAAAAAACATTCCAAAAAATCAGGAGAGGTCGTTGCTTATCAATTTAAGGAATTCATTGCGCGTTTGAATGGACTCAAATTGGCCACGAAAACCAGAGGTGGTGGTCACGCTATTTTGTTTTTGCACCCCGCGCATCATCATACACATATGCGAGGCTTCAATCACCACTGCCACACCTTTTGGTTTTAATGTAGTGTTGATGCACTCCAAAATGTCGTGGGTGAGCCTTTCCTGAACTTGGAGTCTTCTCGAAAATATATCCACCACACGCGGAATTTTGCTCAGTCCAACAATATAGCCATCGGGAATATAGGCAATATGTGCCTTTCCAAAAAACGGCAAAATGTGGTGTTCACAAAGTGAATAAAGTTCAATGTCCTTAATTATTACCATGTCGTGATAGGCCTCGGCGAACATAGCGCTTTTCAAAATCTCAACTGGGTCCTGGCAATGGCCCGAAGTAAGAAATTGCATAGCTTTGGCCGCCCGTTCGGGGGTTTTGAGCAACCCTTCCCGGGAAACGTCCTCGCCGATGCCGTTTAAAATTTTAGTATAGTTCTCAACCAATTTGTCGGTAATGGGCTGATCGTATTCTTCGAAATATCGATAAGATGCCATAAATTTTTGTTTAATTTTTAGAGTTCAAAGATAAACACTCTATTTGGGTTATAAACAAACTCTGGCATCAGATTGCATTATACCACTATAAATAGTACTTTCACGGCTAAAACTTTCGGTATGATCGAGGCCCAAAATATCCATAAATATTTCGATACCCTTCATGTTTTAAAGGGGGTAGATCTTCATATTAAAAAAGGCGAAATTGTTAGCATTGTGGGCGCTTCGGGAGCGGGAAAGACCACGCTGTTGCAAATTCTTGGAACCTTGGATAGTTTTGATGCCTCCAAAAGCAAATTGGAAATCAACGGGATTGACATTGGCAATTTATCGGGAAAGAAATTGGCCAAATTCAGAAATGAAAATCTCGGTTTTATTTTTCAGTTCCATCAACTGTTGCCCGAATTTACTGCCATCGAAAATGTTTGCATTCCCGCCTTTATAAAACGCACCCCAAAAACCGAAGCCATCAAAAAAGCAAAAGAACTGCTTTCCTTTTTAGGACTGTCGCATCGCGAAGACCACAAACCGAACGAACTGTCGGGAGGGGAACAGCAACGGGTTGCCGTGGCCAGGGCATTGATAAACAATCCGGCCATTATTTTGGCAGACGAGCCAAGCGGAAATTTAGACACCGAAAGTGCCGAAAATCTGCACCATCTTTTTTTTAAATTGCGCGATGAATTTGGGCAGACCTTTGTGATCGTTACCCACAACGAGGAGCTTGCCAATATGGCCGACCGAAAATTGGTAATGCAGGATGGGGTTATTTTGAAGCATTAGGCTATAGGCTTTAGGCTTTAGGCTTTAGGCATTTTTTGGAAAAATTTAAAGATGAATCGCACCCAACTTAAGGAATTTCTTGACCAAAAGGTCGAACTATACAACCACCCAAATTTTATTGAAACCGACCCAATTCAAATTCCACATTCCTTCTCCATAAAAGAGGACATTGAAATTGCTGGGTTTTTGGTGGCCACCATTGCGTGGGGAAACCGAAAAAGCATAATCACCAACGGCACGAAATTGATGGCGTTGATGGGAAATTCGCCATTCGATTTTGTAATGGATTTTTCAGATAAAAATGCCGCAGCGCTCTCAAACTTCGTGCACCGGACCTTCAATAACGAAGATTTGGTTTACTTTTTAAGTTCGCTTCAAAACATCTACAAAAAGCATGGAGGTTTAGAGGCCGTCTTTGCGCAAAATGCAAATTCGGAAACGCTCCAACCGGCCATTCATCATTTTAAAAAAACATTTTTTGAACTGCCCCACCCCGTCCGAACTCAAAAACATATTAGCGACCCAATGAAAAATTCCGCAGCGAAGCGAATCAATATGTTTCTTCGCTGGATGGTGCGCCGCGACAAGGCGAGCGTCGATTTCGGCATTTGGCAGCGCCTCTCCCCTTCCCAACTTTCCTGCCCGTTGGATGTGCACAGCGGTAATGTGGCCCGAAAACTAAAACTTTTAAAACGAAAACAAAACGACGGAAAGGCCCTTTTAGAATTGGATGCATCGCTACGAAAATTGGATGCAACAGATCCGGTGAAATATGATTTTGCCCTTTTCGGCTTGGGCGCCTTTGAACGGTTTTAAAACAAAATTTAATCCATTTAGCATATTTTTCCCACCCTTGCCATCTGCACATAAAATGTTGTACATTTACATTTAATCCAAAAATACCGAAGGCACTTCGGAGATTTTTTAAATTGAAACCAAAACTTGATCCCACCTAAATTTCCTGTTGACGAAGCGCAACGATTGGCGGCCGTTCGGTCCTATAATTTGATCGACACCCTTCCCGAAAAAGATTTCGACACCATTACCGCCTTAACGGCCAGCATTTGCGAGGTTCCCATTTCGTTGGTAACCCTGCTGGATGCCGACAGGAATTTTCTTAAATCGCATTATGGTTTAAATTTCAATGAATCGAGGCGGGACATTTCCTTTTGCGGCCACGCCATCTTGGAAGATTCAAATATTTTTATTGTGGAAGACGCCAGAAAGGATCCGCGGTTTAGCGACAATCCTTTGGTAACCCAGATGAACGCCATTTTTTATGCGGGTGTGCGTTTGGTAAATTCAGATGGGTTTGCGCTGGGAACTCTTTGTATTTTCGACACCAAACCACGAAAACTCACCAAATCGCAAATCAAGGCGCTGGGTGCGTTGGCCTATCAAGTGGTGAACTTGTTTGAGGCGCGCAAGCGAAATAGAACCCTTTTGGCCGTGCAACAGGAACTCAGGGAAAAAAACGAAGAACTTAAAAATTTCGCCGGAGTGGTTTCCCACGATATGAAAATGCCATTGGCCAATATGATTATTACCTCCGACATTCTTCGGAGCAAATATGGTGGGTTTTTGGACGAGCAAGGCCGCGAATATTTGGAGTACATCAAACAATCTTCCTTTACCTTGAGCGAGTATATAACCGGGCTTTTGGAACACTACGAAAGTGACAAAACCGCCCAATTGACCGGAGAGACTTTTGACAGCCAAGATTTGTTTGAGGAAATTATCGAATTGTTGAATATCAATTTGGACTGCGAAATAAACCTTCCCGAAGAAAATATCGAAATGCACGCCAATAAGGCCGCGCTGGAACAGATTATTTTGAATCTGGTTGGGAATAGTTTAAAATATAACGACAAGGATAAAATAGTGATCAACATTGCGTGCAGCGAAAAGGATAATTTTTACCACTTTTCCATCGCAGACAACGGAATGGGGATTCCCAAAAACAAACGCGAGCAAATTTTCGATCTTTTTATGACCTCCGGAAATTTGGATCGCTACGGCAAAAAAGGCAACGGAATCGGCCTATCTACTGTAAAAAAATTAGTGACGAAACTGGGCGGGGAAATTCGGGTTTCCTCCGAATTGGGCAAAGGCACAACTATTGAATTTACGATTCGAAAAAGTAGAAAGCCCAGCGAAATGGACCAAACTTTTAAAAATTAGGTTTTGCCCGGCAGAAATAACGCCAGTTTCATTCCGTTTTTTATCTTTGGGCAATATTTACCGGAATGCAGTTTAAAAACCCAGAAATTCTCTACGCCCTTTTCCTGCTGCTCATTCCTATTTTTATTCATCTTTTTCAACTTCGGCGGTTTCAAAAAGTAGCCTTTACGAACGTTGCTTTCCTTAAAAAAGTGACCATTCAGATCCGAAAGAGTTCGCAGCTAAAAAAATGGCTTGCCCTGCTCGTGCGCCTATTGGCTTTAGCCTGCCTCATTATAGCCTTCGCGCAACCGTTTACAGCCCCGAACACGGCAATGAATGCCAAAAAAGAAACGGTACTCTATATAGACAATTCCTTCAGTATGCAGGCGAAAGGAAGCCAAGGTCCGCTGTTGGAACGGGCGCTCCAAAGTTTGTTTGAACAGTCTTCGGGCACCGATAAAATAAGTTGGTTTACCAATGATTCAGAGCGTAGAAATGCCTCGCAACAGGATTTTAAGAATGAAATTTTAACCGTCCCCTACTCCCAAAACCAACTTTCGCCCGCACAAGTTTTGTTGAAGGCGAACCAACTTTTTTCCAAAGAAAGAGATGTACAAAAACGGTTGGTTTATATTTCCGATTTTCAGCAACGGGAGGCCTTTCCCGTACTGCCAAAAAATATAACGGTGGATGCCGTAAAACTAAGTCCCGTAAAGGCTTCGAACATAGCCATCGACACGGCTTTTATAGCTTCAACAAGCGCGGCCGCCCTACAATTGAAAGTAAGGATTTCCCAACAGGGAAAGGAATTTTCTGAAACACCGCTTTCTTTATTCAACAACGGAAAATTGATTGCGAAAACTGCCGCCGACCTATCGGAAAATGGGTCCGCAACGCTAACGTTCGACATTGATGGTTCGGAAGGATTTATTGGTAAAATTGAACTCAACGAACCCAATATTTCTTTCGACAACACCTTGTTTTTCAGCATAAATAAACTTGCAAAAATTAAAGTTTTGGCCATTAATGAGGCCGATGGCAATTTCCTTAAACGTCTTTTTGAACAGGACGAATTTCAATTGTTGCAACAATCGTCAAAAACGCTCGATTATAACGAAATTCCAAACCAAAACTTTATCATTCTAAACGAGTTGGCCACCATTCCCCTTTCGCTGGGTACTGCATTAAAAGCCTTTACGGAGGCAGGCGGAAGTTTGGTGATAATTCCGCCCACCGGAGCTGACATAGGCAGTTATAATAATTTGTTGGCCAGCCTCGGTTTGGGCAGTTTTTCGGAAGAAATAGCACAGGAAAAAAATATTGCGAACATCCAATTTTCCCACCCTTTATTCAAAAATGTATTTGAAAAGGAGGTGGCTAACTTTCAATTTCCGAAGGTAAATTCCTTTTATAACATTCAAACAAATGCTGCATCGGCCCTCAGTTTTGAGGCTAATCGGCCGTTCTTGCTGCAGCAGCAAAAAGCCTATCTATTTACCGCGCCCATCAATAGCGAACATTCAAATTTTCAAAATTCGCCATTGATTGTGCCAACGTTTTACAATATGGCCGTTCAAAGTTTGCCATTGCCCCAATTGTACTATAATATAGGAACAGAAAATTCCATCGCAATCCCTGTAAAATTAGGGCCCGATGAAATCCTTTCAGTAACGGATGGAACGGATCGGTTTATCCCGCTTCAGCAGACGAAGGCCACCTATGTTTTGATGACCACAAACGAAGAGCCGAGAATAGCCGGAAATTACAAAGTGGAAAAGGAAAAAGAATTTTTGGAACACATTAGTTTTAATTATTCTCGGGCGGAAAGCAAACTACAATACCAAAATCCGGAGGATTGGGCGGGAGTTACGGTCCATAAAACGGTGGCGGATTTATTTGATTCCATTGCCGAAGCCAATTCAATCCACAGTTTTTGGAAATGGTTTGCTATTTTTGCATTGCTCTTTTTACTCTTTGAAATGCTTATTCTGAAATATTACAAATAATTGCAGCGAACAAGTTGAACAAACGAACCGACCGAAGCCATTTTCAGATAAGGAACAAAATTTTTGAAACCCGAACCTTGACTTTTTAAAATGAAATTACTTCTGAAATCTGCCACTATTGTTGATGCGTCCAGCGACCATCACATGAAAACAAGGGATGTTTTGATTGAAAATGGAAAAATTTCAAAAATTGCGTCCACTATTGCTTCGGAGAAGGCAAAAGAAATTTCGCTTAAAAATCTTCACATTTCCCAAGGTTGGTTCGATAGTAGCGTTTCTTTCGGCGAGCCCGGTTTTGAAGAGCGCGAAACGCTGGAAAATGGTCTAAAAACTGCAGCCTTCAGCGGTTTTACCAGTGTTGCCGTGAACGCAAACACATTTCCGGTAACGGACAGCAAGGCCCACATTAAATTTTTGAAGAGCAAGGCCGAAGAGGGTCCGGTCCACCTCTACCCTGTCGGGGCCCTTACTGTGGGCGGCAAGGGAATTGATTTGGCCGAGCTTTTTGATATGAAAAACGAAGGCGCTATTTCTTTTTACGATTATAAAAATCCAATCGCAAACGCCAATCTATTAAAAATTTCCCTGCAGTACACCCAAAATTTTGATGGGCTGATTCAATCCTTTCCGTTTGAAAAATCGGTGGCCAAAAACGGAATGGTGAACGAGGAAGTAGCCAGCACCCGTTTGGGATTAAAGGGAATCCCGGCGCTTTCCGAAGAACTGCAGCTGATTAGAGATTTGTATATATTGGAATATACGGGCGGAAAACTGCACGTTCCCACCATTTCTACCAAAAAATCGGTCGAGCTGATTAGGCAGGCGAAGAAAAAGGGGCTGCAAGTAAGCTGCAGCGTTGCTATTTTCAACCTTGTTTTGACCGACGAGGTCTTGGAAGATTTTAACACCAACTATAAATTGCTGCCACCGCTTCGCACCAATGAAGATCGCAAGGCCCTTTTGAAAGGCCTAAAAGACGGCACCATCGACGGGGTGACCAGCGACCACAATCCCATTGACGTAGAGCACAAAAAAACCGAGTTTGACCATGCCCATTTCGGCAGCATAGGTTTGGAAGGTTGTTTTGGCGCCCTGAACAGCGTGTTGGGTGTTGAAGATTCGGTGATGGCACTCACAGGGCTGAAGAAAACGTTCCAGATTCCCTCAGCATCTCTAAAGGAAGGAAATTCGGCTGAAATTACACTTTTCAATCCCGAAGGCACCATTGATTTTTCGGAGGCCGCCATTTTTTCAACCTCAAAAAATGCGGCTTTACTTGGCAAAAAACTTAAAGGAACCGTCTATGGAATTTTTTCCAAGAATCAATTCGTATTAAAAAATCCATGAAAAGTTCAACGGACGGAGGAACTACGGCCTTGATTGCCTACGCCCCTTTTGTAGGGTTTTTAATTGCCTTTTTTATCAACCGCGATGAGAAAAGTGCCTTCGCTACCTGGCACATCAAAAATATGTTTGGGCTAACGCTTTTCTTTATAGTATCGATGATCATTCAGGCCAGAATAAACGTAACCGCCGGAGATATTCTTTGGTTTTTGGTTTGTATTGTTTGGATATATTGTTGGGTAATGGCCTATCGAGACAAGAAAAAAGGAATTCCATTTTTAAGTGAAAAATTTCAGGAATGGTTTGCGTTTTTGAATTAAGGTATTGGTTATCTTTAACTTGAATTAATCACTAACAAAAAAACCAATTTTCCATGGAAACAACCACCGACAACGGCAAAACCGTCGCAATTATCGCCTACATTACTCTTATTGGGTGGATTATTGCACTGATTATGAACAACGGCAATAAAACAGCTTTAGGGTCCTTCCACATCCGCCAATCTTTGGGAATTATGTGCGTGGGTGTTGTGCTTAGCATTCTTTTTAGTTTTGTGGGAATCCATCTGCTAACGTGGATCGTACAACTGGCCATTTTCGTTTTTTGGCTATTGGGCCTCATCAGCGCCGTGCAGGGCGAAATGAAACCCGTTCCCGTACTTGGCGAGCAATTTCAGGAATGGTTTAAGGGAATTTAAATTTTTAACCAATTCACACCGGACCTTTTAAGCTGAAACATTTTCAGTTTAAAAGGTCTTGGTTATTTTTGCAAGCTATGGAAAAACAAAATTTAATCTTAGACCACAACTACAGACCGGCCACTAACTACTCAGGCCTACCGCCGGCAATCATAATGCTGCACGGCTATGGCAGCGACGAAAACGACCTTTTTTCGTTCGCCAGTGAGT
Source organism: Aequorivita sp. (assembly GCA_048268785.1). Taxonomy (GTDB): domain Bacteria; phylum Bacteroidota; class Bacteroidia; order Flavobacteriales; family Flavobacteriaceae; genus Aequorivita. The sequence continues at coordinate 284,587 of JBLWUV010000001.1, read as the reverse complement.
TGCCGGAACAATACGCAATTTTTGCGTTAAAGGCTCCCATTCCTTTACAGCCCTATGGAAATGCGTGGTATAACATTTATTTTGACAATGCCCAAGGAAAGTTCAGCGATGATGCGCAGGCCATTTTCGCGCGCGAGATGGTTCTCAAATGTATTGATGAAATTATTGGGAAGTATAAAATTGACGGTTCACAAATTACCTTGCTCGGTTTTAGCCAAGGTACCATTTTAAGTTTTGCGGTGGCGTTGAGCTATCCCGAAAAAATAAAGAACGTAATCGGTCTAAGTGGTTATATTAATGAGGATATATTGAAGGAAGGCTATGCGCAACAGGATTTCAGCAATTTAAAAATTTACACTTCCCACGGCACGGTGGACCAAGTTATTCCCGTGGAATGGGCTAGAAAAACCGAGCCGTTCCTTAAAAATTTGAACATTGAGGTTACCTATTCAGAATTTCCCGTAGGCCACGGCGTCGCTCCCCAAAATTTTCTGGAGCTTAAGCGGTGGTTGGCAAATCATTAATTTATTGCGGATAAAGCAGGGATGCGATTGCCTTAAGCTCCAATTCCTTTTTTTCGTTAAAAGAATATTCCAAGATCATTTCGCCCCAATAGGTGCCGTCGGTAAAATCTGCCAATATCCACTTATGGTTCAAGAATTTCAGCTTGTTGATTTTCATTTCTCCCTTTAACCCTTCAAAAGGAACCAAAGGATTATTGCCGGGTTTTAAATTGAAATCATAAATTTGATCGGAAACCATTGCCTCCACAGCAGGAGCGTCAAGGCCCATTTTTTCGAGATAGGTCACGGCATTTTCATTTCCCTGGAGGGTGAAATAATCAAGATCGTGTACCCTTTGCCTAAGACTGTCCACCGTGGAATTTTTTCCTTCCATTTTTGATTCCAATTTTTCAATCTTTAATTCCTGTGCCTCAAAAATGCTTTTTTCATTCATATATTGAAAGACAAGAAAAAGCAACGCAAAAAGGAAAAGGTAAATGAAAATTTTATTTCTCATAATTAAATGGTTATGGTCAATGTGTCGTACGCCAAATGGACATTGTTCGGAAGCTTTTCTTCAACTTCGGCGTGAAAGCCCATCAAATGGCTAATGTGGGTGAAATATGTTTTTTCGGGTTTAATTTCCTGTGCAAAGTCGAGTGCTTCGGAAAGATTAAAGTGTGAATAATGTTGCTCTTCCCGAAGTGCATTTACTACCAAAATTTTAGAGCCCTTCACTTTTTCAATTTCTTCCGGGGCAATGGTCTTTACGTCGGTCAAATAGGTAAAATCGCCAATCCGAAACCCCAAAACGGGCAGCGCATCGTGAAAAGCCTCAATGGGAACGACCCTTTTGCCGCCAATTTCAAAGGGGGTATTTTTATCTATGGCTATTTCGGCAATACTTGGCGCGCCGGGATATTTGTTTTCTGTTTGAAAAATATAACCAAACCGCTCGTGCAACGATTTGAAAACCCGCGGATGCGCATAAAAAGGAAGATTGCCCTGCTTAAAATTAAACGGCCTAATATCGTCCAACCCCGCAGTGTGGTCGCTATGTTCGTGGGTTAAAAGAATGCCGTCCAATTTTGAAACCCCTTCGCGGAGCATTTGTTGGCGGAAATCGGGACCACAATCGATGACGTATGAAAAATTGGCCCAGCGCAACAAGACCGATACCCGCAGGCGCTTGTCCCTTGGATCGTTACTTAGGCAAACGGGGTGGTCGCTACCAATTACGGGAATTCCCTGCGAGGTTCCGGTTCCGAGAAATGTAGCCCTAAATTTTGTGTCCATTCCCGCAAAAATACTGGTATTTTTTTTGTTTGCCTATTGTAATCGCTACCTTTGTTTTTGAAAAAAATTGCATTTCGCTATGCCGGAGACCATCATAGGTGATAAGGAATTTGAGAATATTCCTTCCATAAAAAGTAAGGCTTTACGCATAAATTTGAACGAAAATATTTATGGCACTTTTGCCGAAATAGGGGCCGGTCAGGAAACGGTGCGCAATTTTTTTAGGGCCGGAGGTGCTTCTGGCACCATCGCCAAAACGATGTCTGCCTATGACAAGGATTTTAGCGATGCCATCTATGGTGTAGAGGAAGACGGTCGATATGTCACCGAATCGCGCCTTCAAAAAATGCTTTCCCACGAATTTCAATTGATCGAGGAACGCATCAACCGCGATAAACACCCTAACAGGCTATTTTTTTCCTATGCCAATACGGTGGCCACGATCGATTTCGCCAAAAAATACAAAGGGCATGGCTGGGTCGGCATTCGGTACCAAATCGATCCAAAGGAACCCTATAATGAAATTACGCTGCACATTCGGTTTCACGAAAACGATGCACAGCTCCAACAAATAACCTTGGGAATTTTGGGCGTGAATTTGATCTATGGCGCCTATTATAAATATGACCAACCCAACAAACTGCTCCGCTATCTGTATGACCACATCGATAAAGATAAAATTGAGATAGACACCATAAATTTTTCAGGACCAAGGTTCAAGGAAGTGGATAATAGGCTGATGAGCTTGCAGCTTATTAAAAACGGAATGACCGACGCCGTAATGTTCGACCCCGAAGGCCATAACATTCTTCCCGCCCGAATTCTATACAAAAAAAACATATTGGCCCTCCGCGGTAGTTTTAGGCCTGTTACCAAGGTGAATATCGACATGTTCGAGCGTTCCTATGAAATGTTCCTGCAAGAAAATAGGGTAGAAAAAGACAGAACCGAGGTTATTTTTGAAATTACGCTTTCCAACCTTCGGGCCGAGGGCGAAATTGACGAGGAAGATTTTATGGACCGCGCCCGGTTATTGTGCTCTTTGGGCTACACCGTAATGATTTCAAACTTTCAGGAATATTACAAACTGGTGGAGTATTTTTCTCGATATACCAAAATGAGAATGGGCTTGGCTATGGGCGTTAACAACTTGATCGATATATTCGACGAAAAATATTATCGCCACTTGAGCGGTGGGATATTGGAAGCTTTCGGAAAGCTGTTTTTTAAGGATTTGAAGGTATATCTCTACCCGATGAAAGACCCTGAAACCGGCGAATATACCAATAGTGAAAATCTTAAGGTACATCCGCGGATGAAAGAGTTGTATAAATTTTTCAAGTACAACGGAAAAGTTGTGGACATAACCGATTACAACCCCGAAAATATGGATATTTTTTCGCGGCAAGTGCTAACGATGATCGAAACCGGCGAAAAAGGTTGGGAGGAAATGTTACCGCCGGGAGTGCCGGAAATTATAAAGGAAAAAGGTCTTTTCAATTACAAGCCAGCGACCGAAAAGGTGAACAATTAATCAAGAATTTGAGCCGCGTGGTCCTTGGTTTTAACCTTGTCGATTACCTTCGCTATAGTGCCGTTTTCATCCATCATAAAGGTCATTCGGTGAATGCCCTCGTATTCCCTTCCCATAAATTTTTTTGGCCCCCAAACCCCGAAGGCTTGAATTACTTTTTTATCCTCATCCGCCAAAAGTGGAAATGGCAAATGGTATTTTTCCTTAAACTTTTTTTGACGCTTTTCACTATCGGCACTAACTCCCAACAATTCATATCCCTCTTTTTTTAGCGCTTCATAATTATCGCGCAAATTGCAGGCCTCTGCAGTGCAACCGGGCGTGTCAGCCTTGGGATAGAAAAAAACGACCCATTTTTTACCCTGAAAGTCTGAGGTGGAAACCAAATTTCCATCCTGATCGTTAACCGTAAATTCGGGCGCCTTGTCGCCTACCTTTAATGTTTTCATTATCTTTAATTTTTGCTAAAAATACTGAGAATGACCAAACAAGAAAAGGTAGATTTTGTTATCAATACGTTAAATAAACTGTATCCACAAGTGCCCATTCCTTTAGACCACAAAGATCCCTATACACTATTGATCGCGGTGTTGCTTTCGGCCCAAAGTACCGACGTTCGGGTCAACCAAATTACACCAATATTATTCGAAATAGCCGATAATCCCTATGATATGGTAAAGCTAACCGTTGAAGAAATTCGGGATATTATCAAACCTGTGGGGCTATCGCCTATGAAAAGCAAGGGAATCCACGGACTTTCAGAAATTTTAATCGAAAAATATAACGGACAGGTTCCCGCAGACTTTGAAGCGTTGGAATCGCTACCGGCAGTGGGCCATAAAACCGCAAGTGTTGTGATGAGCCAAGCTTTTAACGTGCCAGCTTTTCCTGTGGACACACACATCCATAGGTTGATGTATCGATGGGGTTTTACGAATGGAAAAAACGTGGTCCAAACTGAGCGCGACGCAAAAAGACTATTTCCAAAAGACTTGTGGAACTCGCTACACCTTCAAATAATTTGGTACGGAAGGCATTACTCCCCCGCCCGTGGCTGGGAATTGGAAAAGGACATAATCACAAAAACCATTGGCAGGAAGGCCGTTATAACGGAATATTTAAAGAAAAAAGGTCGATGAATTAAATGGGTGGAAAAGTTATAAGTGTTTTTAAACTAAACGCGTAAATTTTCAAACTTCTAAATTTTTTTACAAAAAAAACCCCGAAAAGCTAATTCCGGGGTTTCTCCAAAGTTTAGTTTAGAAGTGCTTCAAACTTCATTTTATGGTAATCTATAACACTTAAAGCCATTGAATAATCCAGAAGAAATTTAATGGTTTCTTCTTTTGGAACGAGTTTTTTATTCACGCCGTCCACACGTGATGTTTCAGAGTAAAATTTTTGCATAGGATATTATTTTGAGGGTTTATTTTCAAATAACGTCCCGAATTTTACTTTATTGTATCAATTTGTCAATATAATATTATGTTTATCAATCACTTTGCGCAAATTGATCAACGCATAACGCATCCGCCCCAGCGCTGTGTTGATACTGACGCCCGTTTGCTCACTTATTTCCTTAAAACTCATATCCTTATAAATCCGCATAATTAGAACCTCCTTTTGATCTTCGGGAAGCTCGTGGATCAATCTTCTAACATCGTCCTCAACTTGCCCTTTAATGATTTGCCTTTCGATATTCATGGCATTGTCGCTCAACACTGAAAATATGTTGAAATCGTCATTATTTTCAAATTTGGGCATCCGATTGTTTTTTCTGAAATGGTCAATCACCAAATTATGGGAAATACGCATTACCCAAGGCAAAAACTTTCCTTCTTCATTATAGGCTCCTCTTTTTAAAGTTTTAATTACCTTAATAAAAGTATCCTGAAAAATATCTTCAGCGACATCACGGTCGAAAACCTTGGAATAAATAAAGCTGTAAATTCTTTGCTTGTGGCGGGTTATCAACTCGCTAAGTGCAGATTCGTTTCCGTTCATATATGCGTTTATCAAAAACGCGTCAGAGTGCGTGCTTTGCTTCATATCAATACTTCTTTAATAAATAAACAACGTTAGATTTGGTTGCTTGGTTGGAATGTTTATTTGTTAAAAGTAATGATCAGCAATAGGCAATAATTTTTATATATGACGTTAAACGCCGTAAATATAATAACAAAGAATTCACAAATGCAAAAAAAAGGTTAAAATTTTCCACAAAAAATAATACATCATTTCTAGAGTACAATTGCTTAAATCGATATAGTATCTTTGCCAAACGCTTTAAAAAAGGAAAAAAAATTGAGTACAAAAACTCCCGATATCAAAAAAAATATCCTTATCCAGGGTGCTAAACTTCACAATCTTAAAAATATAACGGTTGCCATTCCGCGCAATAAATTGGTGGTTATTACCGGTCTTTCGGGCAGCGGAAAATCGAGCTTGGCTTTTGATACTTTATACGCTGAAGGTCAGCGCCGTTACGTTGAAAGCCTTTCCAGTTATGCCCGCCAATTTTTAGGAAGGTTGGACAAACCTAAAGTAGATTCAATTAAGGGCATTGCCCCTGCTATCGCAATTGAACAAAAGGTAAATTCCACAAATCCACGGTCCACCGTGGGGACTTCCACCGAAATTTATGATTATTTAAAACTACTCTACACCCGAATTGGCAAAACATATTCCCCAATTTCGGGCAAAGAGGTTAAAAAAGATACCACTACAGATGTTATAAATTTCATAAAAACGTTTCCGGATGGGGAAAAATTGCTCCTTCTGGCTCCTATCCACTTGGAGGAGGGCCGAACTATGGAAAATAAAATTCAGGTCTTGGCACAACAGGGTTATTCACGGGTAAAAGTGGCCGATAAAGTATTGCGGATCGATGAATTGAATCTGAAATCACTTCCCAAAAAAATAGATTTGGTAGTTGACAGAATTATTACCAAATCCGAAGAAGATTTCTATAACCGCCTTGCAGACGCGGTTGAGATAGCATTTTTTGAAGGAAAGGGCGAGTTATTTATCGACCAACTGGACGCTAAAAAGATTACGGATTTCAACAATCGGTTTGAGGCCGACGGTATGGTTTTTATGGAACCCAATGTCCATCTCTTCAGCTTTAACAATCCCTATGGCGCTTGCCCTACTTGCGAAGGTTATGGCGACGTAATTGGGATTGACGAGGATTTGGTAATTCCGAACACGGCGCTTTCCGTTTATGAAAACGCGATATTTCCCTGGCGCGGAGAGAGTATGGGGTGGTATCGCGATCAATTGGTGAACAACGCCTATAAATTTGATTTTCCCATTCATAAACCCTGGTTTCAAATTTCGGAAGCTCAGAAACAGTTGGTTTGGGAGGGCAACAAATATTTTGAGGGACTTAATTCTTTTTTCTCCTTTTTGGAATCGAAAAGCTATAAAATCCAAAATCGCGTAATGCTCTCTCGCTATCGCGGAAAAACAAAATGCACCACTTGTAAAGGGAAACGGCTGCGGCCCGAGGCTGGTTTCGTAAAAGTAAATGGAACCGCAATTCAGGAATTAGTCGAACTCCCTTTAAATAAAACGGCAGATTTCTTCAAAAACCTTCAGCTTTCAGAATTTGAAGAAAAAGTCGCAAAGCGATTGCTGTTGGAAATAAACAATCGCCTCCGTTTTTTGCAGGATGTTGGATTGGGTTATTTAACCTTAAATCGAAAATCGAACACGCTCTCGGGCGGGGAATCGCAGCGAATCAACTTGGCCACTTCATTGGGAAGCAGTCTTGTTGGCTCGATGTATATCCTTGACGAACCCAGTATTGGCCTCCATCCAAAAGATATCGAACGGCTTATCGTGGTCTTAAAATCCCTTCGCGATTTGGGAAATACAGTAATCGTGGTGGAACACGATGAAGATATTATGAAGGCCGCCGATGAGATTATAGACATCGGTCCCGAGGCCGGAACCTTTGGTGGCGAAGTGGTGGCCCAAGGAACCTATTCCGAAATTCTACAATCCGATTCGCTAACAGCAAAATATTTGAACGGGGAAATGGAAATTGAAATTCCTAAAAAACGCCGAACCTCAAAAAACAAAATAACCATTAGCGGAGCGCGCCAAAATAATTTAAAAAACATCGATGTAACCTTTCCCTTAAATGTTTTTACGGCGGTGACTGGCGTTTCGGGTAGCGGGAAGAGTACATTGGTAAAGAAAATTCTCTATCCGGCACTCATGCGCGAGATTGGAGGTTATGGCGAAAAACCCGGACAGTTTTCGGAAATTAAAGGCGATTTTAACACCATCAAAAGTATCGAATTTATTGACCAAAACCCCATTGGGCGTTCCAGCAGAAGCAATCCGGTTACGTATATAAAGGCGTACGATGATATACGAAATCTATTTGCATCGCAGAAATTGTCTGATATTCGGGGCTATAAAGCGAAACACTTTTCGTTCAATGTAGATGGTGGCCGCTGCGAAACCTGTAAAGGCGAAGGCGAGGTTACTATCGAAATGCAGTTTATGGCCGACGTACACTTGGTTTGCGACACCTGCAATGGAAAACGGTTTAAAAAGGAAGTTTTGGAAGTTACGTTTCACAATAAAAACATAGACGATATTCTAACCATGACCGTGGACGATGCTGTTGCTTTTTTCAACGAGCATAAAGAAGACAAGATCGCATCGAAACTACAACCCCTGCAGGATGTGGGCTTGGGTTACGTTCAATTGGGGCAAAGCTCCTCTACTCTTTCGGGCGGCGAGGCACAACGTATTAAGCTTGCATCCTTTTTGGTAAAGGGAACTTCTAAAGAGAAAACCGTTTTCATATTTGACGAACCCACTACGGGCCTTCATTTTCGCGATATTAAAAAATTATTGGCTTCTTTTTATGCTTTACTTGAAAGGGGGCATACCGTGATTGTGGTGGAACATAATCTGGATTTAATAAAATGCGCTGATTATATTATCGACTTGGGGCCTGAAGGCGGTGAAAACGGTGGACAGGTGGTAGCTACAGGAACTCCGGAAGAAGTCATTAAGAATAAAAACTCTTTTACGGCTTCTTATTTAAAGGATAAATTTTGAGATATTATAGTTGAGTTTTTGGCACACTAGTTGAAACCAAAGAAATTGTAATAAGACTTTTAGTTTTTTTGGTTGGTTAGTTTTTAAAATCCGTTGAAGCAGTTAGAATCTTCAGCGGATTTTTTTTGTACTCCTTTTTTGATGCATTTATTTGTACTTCCATCCGCAAACCCTTCTGATAATGAAGGTTTTAAAAACTTGGCACGGTCGTTGGTTATTTGATGCCGTACTCCGCTGACCAAAAACACAAGCAAGTACAAACCCTTTTTAAAATTTGAAACTTATGAAAAACCTAGCTTTTATTTTCAGTGTCCTGCTGCTTGGCCTTTCCGCAAAGGCAGCTCCAAACCACGGTGAAGACCATTACCGACGCGGTTATGATGGAAACGCCTACATTTTTGTGGAAGGCGATGTGGAATTCTCCGTTTTTCCCGACGGCCAATTCGACTTTGTCTATATCGGCCCCCAAAAAGGGTCGAATGTAACCATCAATACTCCCAATGTAAATATAAGTTTCAATTCGGGTTATGACTATGATGCCTATGTTCAATATGATGATTATGGTGCGGTAATCCAGGTTGAAAATGTTCCCATTTATTATGACTATTACGGTAGGATAATCCAAGCCGGCAATGTAGAAATCCAATACAACGACCGACGCATTGTTAGGGTTGGCGGGCTTCACGTTATATATAACAATTACGGCTATTTTTCGCATTGCACTGGGGTCATAAACGTGTTTAACCCATATTATGTATATCGTCCTTGGCACGTGTATTACGCTCCCCCAGTCTATTCCCACTGTGTGGTGTATGACTTGCCCTATCGAAGGTATTACAGTCCCGTTCGATACAGCTATCACGAACATGTGGTGTATTACAAAAACCGAAATCGAGTGGCCTATCAAAACGGCAGAAGAGATTTTTACCGCCCGGGAACCCGGGTTTATGACAAAAGCGGAAGATCTTCCATAAATAGGGATTACAATCCGAACAGAAAAAACACCATGATTGCGGCCAGCAATTCCCGAACGAATGCAAATTATAGAAATGAGGGCAGTACTCGCGTCAACAGAGAGCGAACCAATACTGTTGAAAGAAATTCCCCAAATAACCGAATTGTAAGAAAAAACGATGCACGCAGCGAAACGGTAAATAGAACGCGAAGCTCTAACAGCAAGGGTGCCGCTGCCGTGGACCGAAATCGAGTTAGTAATGAGCGAGTTTCTGGCAATACTTCGCGCAGGGATGAAAAAAGCCGAAGTACAACCATTAAAAACAACTCCACCCGAGAAAGGAGCAATGAATCTCGAAATCAGAACGAAATGCGTTCATCGGAAAATAGGACCATTTCAAACCATCGAAATGTTCCTTCTAAAACCCGAACCGAAACGAACAACCGAAGCAATTCGGTAAACAGAAAAAAAATGGAGGCTCCAAAACGTGAAACCGCAAGCCGGAGCAACACAAAGGTTAATAGTACGCCTTCACGAAACGCTGCGAAAACCAATGGGTCCCGAGGCAATTCCTCAAGAGAAATTGGCCAACGAGGTCGCGGATAGAAGATAGTTTTTTGGTTGGTTGGTTAAACCTCCGTGATTTCACTTTATGTGGAAGATCGGGGGTTTTTCATTTGCACCATTCCCTATTTCACAGAAGACAAAGCCAAGATTAAAGTGGACATTTGTTTGGTGAGCTCTCTTCTGCTGTATTTTTCAATTCCTTCGGAAGAAATCCGCAAACCATCATTTTTGAAGTCTTGGTACATTTGAAGAATCTCCGTTTTTAATGCATCGTCGTCCCCATAGCCGAAAAATTTTCCAGCCCTGGTTTCCGCCAGTATCGTTTCAATATCGCTATACTTAGGTCCTATTGCCAATATGGGTCTCTTCGCCGCCAAATATTCAAAAAGCTTTCCGGGAATTATAGCCCGGGTTTCGGGACTGTTTATTTCCACCAAGAGCAAAACCTGACTTTGCCGTTGCAGTTTTAAGGCTTCCGAATGGGCTAGATATCCAAAATAGTTACAATTGGCCGTCAACTGAAAGGTTTCAAGGCTATACTTCACTTCTTCGCTTACTGCTCCTGCAAACTGCAATCGCAAATCCTTTTTAAAGGAAGCCTGTTCCCGGCAGATTTCAGAAAGGGTTTTCCACAAAACCTCCGGATTTCTTTCGCTTAAAAACGATCCGATGTGCGAAATTGAAAAGTATGAATCCAATTCAACCTCAATTTTTTCTGAACTATCAAAACCATTGGTGATTACCTCGATCGGAGTTTCGGTAATCATTCCAAATTCCTTTTTTGTGGTCGGGCTCGTAACCGTAATTAAATCGGCATTGTTCAATACCGAAGCTTCCAATTCCTTATGTTTTCGTTCTGAAGATTTATTTAATCGAAGCGATTTGTGGTAATGGATGGTCGTCCACGGGTCGCGAAAATCTGCGATCCATTTTAAATTCAATTTTTGTTGTAACTGCCAGCCGATAAGATGAAGGCTGTGCGGCGGACCCGTAGAAATAATTACATCTACGGGCTTTTCGGCGCAATATTTTGACAGAAAGGCAACCGAAGGTTTTACCCAACCCACGCGTGCATCGGGAATAAAAAAATTGCCTCGAACATATAGCATTAGCTTCTCCAAAATGGAAATATGTTTTTTTGGAACGATGCCGCTGCTTATTTGTTTCGTTTTCTTTTTGGACAAAAGTTTGGCAAAACCATACGGCTCTTTAATGGGTTGCTTGATTATTTCAATATCCGAAGCAACTTCAGCCGAAAAATTTTCATCAACCAAAGGATAATTGGGGTTTTCGGGCGCATAAACAATAGGTTCCACCCCAAACTCCCGAAAATATTTTACAAATTTCAACCATCGCTGCACCCCCGGACCGCCCGCCGGTGGCCAATAGTATGTGATGATTAGGGCGCGTTTCATTGAGGGGTGATGAGTTATTGGGTTATTGGGTTATTGGGTTATTGAGTTATTGGGTTATTGAGTTATTGCGTTATTGGGTTATTGGTTATTGGGTTATTGAGTTATTGAGTAATTGAGTTATTGAGTTATTGGGTTATTGAGTTATTGATTAATAACTTTATAACTCAATAACCTAGTAACAGTAAAAAAAATTAGCTTGGTTCCTTTTCCCTTTTTTTCCGAAAGGCGACATACAAACCGCTCAATAAAATCAATACAAAAAGGAGACTGCTCACCAATGAAATGGTGCTACCGGTCTGAATTACTTTTGGCTCAAATTTAAATTCAATTTTATTGTTTCCGGCAGGGATGACCATGGCACGCAGCAAATAATTGGCTCGAAAGTAGTCCGCGGGCTTTCCGTTAATATAGGCGTTCCAACCTTTGGGGTAATAAACTTCGGAAAAAATAGCAAGCTGTGGTGTTTTCGTGGAAGCCTCATAAACCAATTCATTCGGCTTATAGGTAAATAATTCAATAGTGGCCGTACTGTCGCGCTCTAATTTTTTGCTTGGAATTTTGGAAAGAAATTCCGTATTGACGACCGCGGTTTTTTTGGTGTCCAAACTATCGAGCAATTGGATTTCCTCATCGGCATTGTCGGCAGGTTGGACATTTTCAACAAACCACGCATCGCCATTTGCATACGGATTTCGCTGGGCAACGGGTCCTCCATTTTCATTTTGCGTAATAATGTAACGCACATTCAGCATATTTAAAATTCCGATATTTCCCTTCGCGATATAAAACTCAAACAAATCCTGCATCCTCCCGGGTTTGGCCGCGTGATAGCCTCCTAGGGCGTTGTGGAAATAACTTGCGCGACCACTGTTGAAGGCATTCGTAGTTGCATCATACACACGGAAATGCCCATCATCCTTTAAAATTTGCGCATCGGCACCATTTTTTTGGAAAGGTTCGTCCACCAATTTAGCCTGCACAAAATCTTCTTCATTTACATATCTTCGATCCACGCCAACCAAATCGACTAAAACAAGAAAAGTAAGTGCCATTATAGCCATTCCTTTTTTCAATTTTCCTTTTATAAAAAACCAAAGCACCGCAGCGGTCAAAAGCACAAAAATTAATGAACGGATTGCGTCGGAAGTGAAAAGCGACATTCTATCCTCGCGGATGGCCTCTAAAAATGGAAGGCCCATTTCATCCCTAAAATAACTGTCATACGGACTCGCAAAATCGAACAAGCTGGCTTTAAAAAGAATAAAGATCAAAGTGATTCCCCCAACAATTCCCGTGGACCAAAGAAGCGCCTTTTTCCTTTCTTCTTCCTTTTCAAATTGATTAAAAAACTGATGCAATCCAACAATAGCAAGGATTGGGAGAACAAGTTCAATAATAACCTGAATGGAGGAAACCGCCCGGAATTTATTATACATCGGCACATAATCGATGAAAAATTCGGTCAACCCACTGAAATTTTTTCCCCACGACAACAGCAAGGTCAAAACAAAGGCCGAAACCGCCCACCATTTCAATCGGCCACGAATCAAGAACAACGCTAAAACGGACAGAAAAATAACAATCGCCCCAATATAGGCCGGGGCACCGACAAAAGATTGATCGCCCCAATACATTGGGATTTGGTTTAAAAATTGGTTGGCTTCCTGTGCGGATGCTCCCATTCGCATCAAGCTTTCAACGGTTTTTGAATCTTTTGGAAATGCTTCGGTGGAGCTTCCGCCCATAAACCGCGGAATGAACAGGTTGAAGCTTTCCAATTTTCCGTAGCTATACTCGGTGATGTAATCAAAATCAAGCCCAGTTTTGTTTTCTTTCGGTGTTCCATCGGCATTAATGGTAAGTGCAGTCTTTCCACGGGTGGAAGTGTCGGCATATTCCTTGGTCGCCAAAATATTGGTGGCATTTAGGCCTAAGGAAATTAGCACCGCAACCATCATTATTCCCACTGCCTTAAAATAGTGTGGCAACATTTTCTTTTTAAAGGCATCGATTAAATAAACGATTCCGATGATGGCTACCAAAAGCAATAAATAATACGTCATTTGGAAGTGGTTCGCCACCAACTCCAAGCCCATGGACACGGTGAGTACTAAAAATCCCCACAAATAGTTTCCGCGGAAGGTGAGAAAAATTCCGCTCAAGACAAAGGGCATATAGGCTATTGCGTGCGCCTTGGCATTGTGGCCCACACCGAGAATTATAATTAAATAGGTTGAAAAACCAAACGCCAGAGCTCCGAGAAAAGCCAATTTATAATCTACTTTCAGCACCAAAAAAAGAAGGTACATACCTATAAAATACAGAAACAGATAATCGGCCGGCCGCGGCAAAAACCGAATGGCCAAGTCGAGTTGTTTTATGTAGTTGTTCGGATATTTGGCGCCCAATTGATAGGTTGGCATTCCTCCGAAGGCCGCATCGGTCCAATAGGTTTCTTTGCCCGTGGCATCGCGAAAATCATTTTGTTGCTTTGCCATTCCGGTGTATTGCACAATATCACTTTGGAAAATCTTTTTTCCTTGCAAAACGGGGTTGAAATAGGCCAAGGAAGCCACGATAAACAATACAAAAACAACTAAGTGGGGAAGAATTTTTTTAAAGGCGGGCTGCATAATTTTGCTTGAAGGTTTCGGAGGGGAAAATTAGCGATTTTTTAGGAAACACGAAGACCTACCTATTGGAATCACGGATTACGACGATCGGAGGCACGACAATAAAGAAACAAATACAAAAACCCCCTGAAAAAAAAGCAATCAACAAGTTAATTTAAATTAAGTCGTAGCTCAAAAAGTCGTGGCTCAAAAAGTGGTGGCTCAATAAGTCGTGGCTCAAAAAATCGTAGTTCAAAAAGTCGTGGCTCAAAAAGTCAAAAAGACTGACTGTTCTTTTTTCAATCTACTTCTTCAAAATCCACATATTCGCCAACCTTTTTGCCCGAGCGCGAATGTTGCGGCGCATTTTTTTCAATGGTAATGGTTCCCTCCTTTTCCCGATGGGGTTCGCGGTTTGTGGCATTTCCAAAAAATTGTTCAAATTGTTGCCCCGCTTTCTTTGATATATAGCGCATTAAATAGGGAGTGGCGAGCCTAAAAATAATTTTCAGACCGAAGTATATTAAAAGAACGATCAATATCGTTTTTAGGAAAGTCATCATACTTTAAAAATTCTCCCCAAAAATAAGGATTGAAGGAGAAAAAGGCGAATGTGCACTATTAAATAAATGGTAAAATCTTATATCTTTGAACTAAACCCAACTTTTCATGCGTATTAAACTTCCCTTTCTATTCCTGCTGAGTTTTTTCACCGTTTTTCCGGTTTTTGCACAATATACCGAAATGATAAATACCAATCGTCCGGGAGGATCGCAGGGTGCATTTTCGGTGGGCACCAATGTGCTTCAATTTGAAACAGGTTTTAGCTATGGAAAGGAAAAACACGACCTGCTTAAAACCGAGACCAGCGCTTTCGCCATTGACTATTCCCTACGCTATGGTTTTTGGAAAGAACGGCTGGAAGTGAGTCTAATGGGCGAATTCCAGGCGAATTCCGTTACCGACAAGCGTTCCACCACGGCGCAGGAAAGCAAGGTTTCCAATTTTAAAAACAACACCATTGGCGCCAAATATTTGATCTATGATCCCTACAGAAAACGCGACCTAAAAGGTCCCAATCTTTACAGTTGGAAAGCCAACAACAAAACACAATGGGCCGATCTGATTCCGGCCATTTCCATTTATGCGGGGGCAAATTTCGATTTTAGCAGTATCGATACCCCAAATCCATTTATCCCCGAAACCAAAACTACAATTAGTCCAAAATTCGTGCTTTCCACCCAAAACAATTTTATTGGCGGCTGGGTGTTTGTTACTAATATCATTGTGGACCGCGTTACAACCGACTTTCCGACCTATGGCTATATTGTGACCTTGACCCACGCAACCAATCGCTATTTTTCGGTTTTCCTTGAAAATCAAGGTTTAAAAAGCGATTTTTATTCCGATCAGCTGTTGCGCGGTGGTGCGGCGGCACTGATCAACGAAAATTTGCAGGTCGATCTTTCGCTAACCTATAGTTTTAAGGATACGCCTTCCAAATTTTATGGCCGTGCCGGTGTTGCCTACCGTTTTGATATGCACGATAAAGACGAATATTTGGAGGACAAAATCAACAAAGAGCTTAAGGAAAAGGAAAAGAAAGATAAAAAAGAATTGCGTGAAGAAGAATTGGTCCCTGAAACCGATGGCGAATAAACCCAACCCATGATTACCGTAAAACATATCTCCTCCAAAAGTGACCTTCAAAAGTTCGTCACTTTTCCCTTTAAAATATATAAGAATAGCCCATATTGGGTGCCCTCGCTAATTAAGGATGAATTGGAAACGCTGGATTCCAAAAAAAATCCGGTTTTCAAGAATGCCGAAGCTTGGTATTATTTAGCTTATAAAAATGAGGAAATCGTTGGCCGTATTGCGGTTATTTTGAACCATTTGGAAGTAAACGAACAGGGAAAGAAAAAAATCAGGTTCGGGTGGCTCGATATGATCGATGATTTGGAAGTAACCAAAGCCCTATTGGAAAAAGTTTTTGAAAAGGGCAGTGAGCACCATTTGGAATATGCCGAAGGTCCCGTTGGCTTCAGCAATATGGAAAAGGCCGGAATCCTCACGATGGGTTTTGAGGAAATGAACACCATGATTACGTGGTACCATTATCCATATTATGCCGAACATCTTGAAAAACTGGGTTTTGAAAAGCAGGCCACTTGGGTGGAATATAAAATGAATGTGCCGCAGTCCATTTTTGAAAAGGTGAAGAAATTTTCTGAATTGGTAAAATCACGCTACGGGCTTTCCGTGATCCGTTTTAAAAACAAAAAGGAAATTTTGCCCTATGTGGACAGTATGTTCGATTTATTGAACAAAACCTACAACACACTTCAAACATTTGTACCTATTCAGCAATACCAAATTGATTATTACAAAGAGAAATACTTCAATTTTATCCATCCCGATTACATTACCTGCATTCAGGACAAAAACGGAAAACTCATTGCCTTTTCCATCGTGATGCCTTCATTTTCAAAAGCATTGAAAAAGGCCAATGGCAAACTGTTTCCGTTTGGTTGGAACCATATTCTAAAGGCACAGAAAAAGAACGATACCGCCGCTTTTTATTTAATTGGCATTGATCCCGAATACCAGGGAAAGGGCGTTACGGCGATTATTTTCGAGGAAATGCAGAATCTTTTTAACGCAAAGGGAATACACACTGTGGAAACCAACCCCGAATTAAAGGAAAATACTGCCGTACAGTTGCTTTGGAAGGATTATAACCCAGTGCAACATAAGGAGCGGAGTACGTTTAGAAAAGATTTATAAAAAAAATCCACCCAAAAAAAGGTGGATTTTTCAATTTTATAAGTTTCCCGCCAAAGTTTATACTGAGCGTAGCCGAAGCGCGGAAATTTGTTTTAAATTTTCTCTCCCATCGCCTCAGCGACAGCCGCAGACAGACGTTTGTAGGTTCCGTTCTCCAAGCGTTCGCGGATAGATGAAAATGCTTCCAAAGTTTCTTCAATATCTTGCATAGTATGCGAAGCCGTTGGAATCATTCTTAAAAGAATCAATCCTTTCGGGATTACTGGATAAACGACTATTGAACAGAAAATTCCGTGGTTTTCACGAAGGTCTTTTACCAAGGCCATCGCTTCGGGAATACTTCCTTTTAAATAAACCGGAGTTACGCAGCTTTGGGTAGTCCCAAGGTCAAAGCCTCTTTTGCGAAGTCCGCCCTGCAAAGCATTTACGTTTTCCCATAGTTTTTCTTTCAATTCAGGCATGGTGCGAAGCATATCCAATCGCTTTAAAGCCCCTTCCACCAAAACCATTTGTAGGGATTTTGCGAACATCTGCGAGCGCAAATTGTATTTTAGGTAATTCATTATTTCCTCATCGCCGGCAATAAAAGCTCCCGTACTGGCCATGGATTTTGCGAAGGTCGCAAAATAAACGTCAATGCCATCCTGCACGCCCTGCTCCTCGCCCGCTCCGGCGCCCGTTTTTCCGAGGGTTCCGAAACCGTGGGCATCATCAACAAAAAAGCGAAATTTGTATTTTTTCTTAAGTTCAATAATTTCCTTTAATTTTCCTTGCTCGCCGCGCATTCCAAAAACACCTTCGGAAATAAGTAAGATTCCGCCGCCAGTTTTTTCGGCAACTTTGGTTGCGCGCTGTAGGTTCTTTTCGATACTTTCCATATCATTGTGCTTATACGTAAAGCGTTGGCCTAAGTGAAGACGGACCCCGTCAATAATACAAGCGTGGGCATCAACGTCATAAACAATCACATCGTCTTTGGAAACCAGAGCGTCGATGGTTGAGACCATTCCTTGGTAACCGAAATTCAGCAAATAGGCCGCTTCTTTATGAACAAAAGCAGCAAGTTCTCTCTGAAGTTGTTCGTGAAGGTCGGTATGGCCACTCATCATTCGGGCGCCCATGGGGTATGCAGAGCCCCATTTTTTGGCGGCCTCGGCATCTACTTTGCGCACTTCGGGATGGTTTGCAAGACCCAAATAATCATTTATGCTCCAAGTTATTACTTCCTTTCCCTTAAACTTCATTCGGTTGGAAATAGGACCTTCCAATTTTGGGAACACAAAATAGCCTTCGGCTTGTTCGGCCCATTTTCCAAGGGGACCTTTATCTTTATAGATTTTATCGAATAAATCTTTCATTAAATCTTTAGTTAAAAATGCGGGACAAAATTAATTAAATTATTTGTGAGATATTAGCATTTCTCCCTTAGATTTTAGCAGGCTGTTTCCAAAAAAAAAGAAAATCCCGATTGCATTTTACAATCGGGATTTTCGCGGTTTTAATATTCGTAAGGCTTGCCCCTTACTTTATTTCACATATTCAATTTTATGGATTTGTGCGGTTTCGGAATCAAAGAAACCTTGTTGGTTCATCCATTCGTCATTATATATTTTGCTCATATAGCGAGATCCGTGATCCGGAAAAATCACAACAACGTTGCTGTTTTCATCAAATTCACCCTCTTCTTCCAACTGTTTTAAGCCCTGCATAGCGGCACCACTGGTGTAGCCCACGAATAGGCCTTCAGTCTTGGCAAGTTCCCGTGCGGTGTGGGCACTGCTCTCGTCGGTCACTTTTTCAAATTTGTCTATAATATTAAAGTCGGTAGCCGTCGGGATTAAATTTTTTCCCAAACCTTCTATTCGGTAGGGATAGATTTCATTGGCGTCAAACTCCTTGGTTTGATGGTACTTTTGGAGTACCGAGCCGTAGGCGTCGATTCCGATTATCTTTATGTTTGGATTTTTCATCTTTAAAAACCGAGCCGTACCCGAAATGGTTCCGCCGGTGCCGCTACAGGCCACCAAATGGGTTATTTTTCCCGCGGTCTGTTCCCAAATTTCGGGACCAGTGGTTTGAAAATGGGCATCGATATTCAGCTCGTTAAAATATTGGTTGATGTAAACCGAACCTTTTATTTCATTGTGTAGTCGTTTTGCAACCTCGTAATAAGAACGCGGGTCATCCGCACTAACGTGGGCCGGGCACACATAAACTTTGGCGCCCATCGACTTCAACATATCGATTTTATCTGCGGAAGATTTTGAACTTACGGCCAAAATACATTCGTAACCCTTGATAATGCTGACCATTGCAATACTGAACCCTGTGTTGCCACTGGTGGTTTCAATAATGGTATCGCCGGGTTTAAGAATTCCTTTTTTTTCGGCTTCTTCAATAATGTAAAGGGCTATGCGATCTTTGGTGGAGTGTCCCGGATTGAAGGCTTCTACTTTTGCGAAATAATTACCCTTCATATTTTGGGTAATCTTGTTAAGCTTTATTAACGGTGTGTTGCCTATTAGTTCCAACACATTATTATAGGCTTTAATTTCTTCTTTCATAAAGAGGGAGTTCGTTATAAAAAACACTCAGCCTGGGACTGAATTTTTTAACCCGACAAAGGTACGGAAATATTTTTATTACTCCTTAATTCCTTCCAAATCCAATAAAAAAGCATAATCCATCGCCACTTCCTTTAGCGCCTCAAATCGCCCAGAAGCCCCGCCGTGGCCTGCATCCATATTGGTTTGCAACAACAATATATTGTTGTCGGTTTTTAAGTCGCGAAGTTTGGCCACCCATTTGGCAGGTTCCCAGTATTGCACCTGGCTATCGTGCAACCCCGTCGTTACGAGCATGTTTGGATACGCTTTGGCCTCCACGTTATCATAGGGGGAATAGCTTTTAATGTAGTTATAAAATTGCACGTCGTTTGGGTTTCCCCATTCGTCATATTCGCCAGTGGTTAAAGGAATACTGTCGTCCAGCATAGTGGTGACCACATCAACGAAGGGGACCGATGCAATAATTCCATGGTATAATTGCGGAGCCATATTGGCGATGGCGCCCATTAATAGCCCACCGGCGGAACCGCCCGAGGCATATAGATGTTCATTCGAAGTATAACCCTCGGATATCAGGAATTTGGAAGCATCAATAAAATCGGTAAATGTGTTTTTCTTTTTTAACAATTTTCCGTCCTCATACCATTGCCTTCCCATATATTCCCCGCCGCGCACGTGGGCAATGGCGTAAACAAAACCGCGATCCAGCAAACTGAGGCGAACCGATGAAAAATAGGGGTCAATCGTGGCCCCATAGGAACCGTAGCCGTAAATTAATGTGGGGTTTTTTCCATCCTTTTTTAGACCCTTCCGATAAATTATCGATAGCGGGATTTTTGTACCGTCCGCTGCCGTCGCCCATAAGCGTTCGGTTTCATAATTGTTTTTATCAAACGTGCCGCCCAAAACTTCCGTTTCCTTCAAAATGGTCTTTTCCTTGGTTTCCATATTGAAATCGATCACCGAGGCCGGAGTGTTCAGCGAATTGTAACCATATCGAAGTATTTTGGTATCGAATTCGGGGTTTTGGGTCGTAAATGCCGTATAGGTCTCATTATTGAAGGGAAGATAATAATCATCCTTTCCATCCCATTTCTTAATTCGAAGCTTTGTCAATCCATTATTTCTTTCGCTTACAACCAGATAGTCCTTAAAAATATCAATATCTTCCAACAACACATCCTTTCGGTGTGGAATCATATCGGCCCAATGTTCCTTCGAGGTTTTGTCTTCCGGAGTTTTCATCAGTTTAAAATTGAGGGCTTCGTCTTTGTTGGTCAAAACATACCAATGATCGCCGTAATGCGATATGCTGTATTCCATACCTCGTTCGCGCGGCTGGAAAATCCTAAAATTTTCCCCCGGACGGTCTGCCTCCAAAATCCTATATTCGGAAGTCAAAGTGCTATAACTGCCAATAACGATATACTTTTTCGACTTGGTTTTATACACATAAGTCCCAAAAGTTTCGTCCTCTTCATTAAAAACGAGTTCATCGGCAATAGGGTCGGTTCCTAAAACGTGACGATAAATTCGATCTGCGCGCAAGGTTTTTTCGTCCTTCCGCGTATAGAAAAGTGTTTTGTTGTCGCTGCCCCAAGTGGCGCTTCCGGTGGTCAACGGAATGCGTTCCGGAAAGATTTCGCCGGTTTTAAGGTTTTTAATAAAAATATCATATTTTCTTCGGCTTAAGGTATCTACGCCAAAGGAAACCAAATTGTTGTCCTCGGAAACATTCAAACCCGTGAGATTGTAATAGGAATGGCCTTTCGCCATTTCATTTACATCAAAAAGGATTTCCTCCGGGGCGGTGAGCGAACCCTTTTTCCGGGTGTAAATGGGGTAATCCTTTCCGGTCTCGAAACGGGTAATGTAGAAATATCCGTTCAGTTTGTAGGGGACCGATTGGTCATCTTCCTTTATGCGCGCCTTCATTTCCTCAAAAAGTTCTTCCTTAAAATTTTTGGTATGCGCTGTCATCGCTTCGTAATATTCGTTTTCTTCCTTTAAATAATCAATGACCTTTTCATCCTCAGGATTGTTAAGCCAGTAATAGTTATCAATGCGGATGTCGCCATGGGCCTTCAATTCCTTGGCAATCTTTTCGGCTTTCGGAGGGGAAATTTTCATGGATGTTGCAATTTGCTGGGCAAAGATTGAAGTGGCAAAAGTAAGGCTTGCGAAGGAAAATAAGACATATTTTTTCATCATTCTAAGGTTGTTGAAAACCTTTACAAAGTAGTAATTTTGCGACAAACTAAAACAAAAAATTATGTTTGGAGATTTAATGGGAATGATGGGCAAACTAAAGGAAACCCAAGAAAAAGTAGAAGCCACAAAAAAACGGTTGGACACCGTTTTTATAGACGAGAAGAGCAATGATGGCCTTTTAAAAGTTACCCTTTCGGCAAACCGAAAAATAAAAACCATCGAGATTGCCGATAGTTTATTGGAAGACAAAGAACAGTTGGAAGATTATTTAATCCTCACCTTAAACAAAGCCATCGAAAAAGCCACAAGCGTGAACGAAGCTGAAATAGCCGCCGTTGCAAAAGAGGGAATGCCAAACATTCCTGGGATGGATATGTTTAAGTAAGTTTTTAGTTTTTAGTTTTTAGTTTTAAGTTTTAAGTTTTTAGTTTTAAGTTTTAAGTTTTTGGTTTTAAATTTTAAGTTTCAATTGTAATCTTTAATTTCTACCCCTTAACTCTTAACTCTCAACTCTTAACTCTTAATTCTTAATTCTTAATTCTTAATTCTTAATTCTTAATTCTTAATTACTAATTATTAATTCTTAATTACTAATTATTAATTGCCAATTATAAAATTGCTAATTCCCAAATAAAAAATGGATCTACTGAACAATTGGCGCATCATAATTTTACTTTGCCTCACTTTGGGCTTAGCCCCTTTCTTTCCCGAGCCGCACATCTGGGGGAAAATAAGGTGGATTGCAGGCGGCGCATCGGGTATGCAAGCAACCGATTGGTTTGATGTGGTTCTACACGGTTTTCCTTTCCTTTTGTTAATCAGGATTTTGATTTTAAAATTGCTGCCCAATAGAAAGGAATAATTTGAACGGCCACTTTCCCAAGGGTTTCTGTGAATAACTATGCGTTGCGAAAGCCCATCGAATTCGCTATTTTTGCAAAAAACAAAGCCCAATACAATGCAGACAAAACCAAAAACGAACGGCGAAATTTCTTTTGACGATTTTAAAAAAGAAGTGCTGAACGATTACAAAATTGCAGTAACCAGCCGTGAATGTAGTCTATTGGGCCGCCGCGAAGTGCTCACCGGAAAAGCCAAATTCGGAATTTTCGGCGATGGCAAGGAAGTGCCGCAATTGGCGTGGGCCAAAGCCTTCAAAAATGGCGATTGGCGCAGTGGCTATTACCGCGACCAAACCTTTATGATGGCCATCGGCCAACTAACCGTCCAACAATTTTTTGCCGGTCTGTATGCACACACCGATTTAAAGGCAGACCCCATGAGCGCCGGCAGGCAAATGGGCGGCCACTTTGCTACACATAGTTTAAATGCGGACGGCAGTTGGAAAAACCTTACCCAGCAAAAAAACAGCAGTTCCGACATATCCCCCACTGCGGGCCAAATGCCGCGATTGTTAGGCTTGGCACAGGCCTCAAAAATATTTCGGAACGTAAAAGGTATCGAAAACAAGACCCAATTTTCCATTAATGGCAATGAAGTAGCCTGGGGCACCATTGGCAACGCCAGTACCAGCGAAGGTCTTTTTTGGGAAACCATCAATGCCGCCGGCGTGCTTCAAGTTCCTATGGTGATGAGCGTTTGGGACGATGAATATGGAATTTCGGTGCACGCGAAATATCAAACCACCAAAGAAAATATTTCGGAAATCCTGAAAGGCTTCCAAAGAAACGAAGAGGAAAATGGCTATGAAATTTTTCGCGTAAAAGGTTGGGACTATCCGGAATTGATCGAGGTTTACAATCGTGCCTCCCAAATTGCCCGCGAGGAACACGTTCCAGTTTTGATACACGTGCAGGAATTGACCCAACCGCAGGGCCATAGCACCAGCGGATCGCACGAGCGGTACAAAAGCAAGGAACGTTTGGAGTGGGAAGCCGCTCACGATTGCAACACAAAAATGCGGGAATGGATGATTGCGAGCGACATCGCTACCGATGAAGCCTTGAACGAAATTGAAAATGATATCAAAAAACAGGTCCGCGATGGAAAAAAAGCGGCTTGGGAAGCATTTTTGGCACCACAAAAAAAGGAACAGGCAGAAGCTGTTTTATTGTTGGGAAATCTCGCCGAAAACAGCGCCAACAAGAATTTCATTGAAAAAATTAAAAACGAATTGGCGTCCGAAAAAGAGCCGCTTCGCAGAAATATTCTCGCAGCCGCAAGAAAGGCATTGCGCTATGTGGTGGGTGAAAATTCTTCCGAAAAGCAGCAATTACAGGACTGGATTGCGAATTATTTCGACTTGATCCAACCTAAATACAGCGCACATCTCTATTCCGAAGCGTCCGAAAATGCAAAGACGGTTCAAGAGGTGCTTCCCTCCTACGCCAACGACGCCGAAGAAGTGGACGGCAGGGTAATACTCCGCGATAATTTTGACGTGCTGTTCAGCAAGCATCCGGAAGTTTTGATATTTGGGGAAGATTCGGGGGAAATTGGCGACGTGAACCAAGGTCTGGAAGGAATGCAGGAAAAATATGGCCAACTTCGTGTTGCCGATGCGGGAATCCGGGAAGCGACCATTTTAGGCCAAGGAATTGGAATGGCCATGCGCGGCCTGCGCCCCATTGCTGAAATCCAGTATCTCGATTATATTTTGTATTCTCTTCAAATAATGAGCGACGATTTGGTAACGGTACGCTATCGAACCAATGGCACCCAAAAGGCCCCGTTGATCGTTCGCACGCGCGGTCACCGCTTGGAAGGCATTTGGCACAGTGGCTCACAGATGGGAGGATTGGTCCATCTCCTGCGCGGCATGTACATTCTTGTGCCGCGGAACATGACCAAGGCCGCAGGTTTTTACAATACCCTTTTGGAAACCGACGAACCCGCTTTGGTCATTGAGTGTTTGAATGGCTATCGACTAAAGGAAAAAATGCCGAATAACCTTGGCGAATTTAAAACACCCATTGGTGTGGTCGAAACCGTAAAGTCTGGAACCGATATCACCTTGGTTTCCTACGGAAGCACCTTGAGAATTGTCGAGGAAGCAGCCAAAGAACTGCAACAGGCAGGAATAGACGCGGAAATAATAGACGTTCAATCCCTGCTTCCGTTGGATTTGAATCACGACATCTCAAAAAGTGTTGCAAAAACAAATAGGCTTTTGGTTATTGACGAAGATGTTCCCGGTGGGGCATCGGCTTATATTTTGAACCATATTGTGGAAACCCAAGGCGCCTACAAATTTTTGGATAGCAAGCCGCAAACCCTATCGGCCAAGGAACACAGACCACCCTATGGAACCGATGGTGATTATTTCAGCAAACCTTCGGTGGAAGATGTTTATGAAAAAGTGTATGATATTATGCACGAGACCAATCCTTCAGAATTTCCAAAGCTCAGATAGTTTTTTCTGGTATGGTTTTGACCAAAACATTTGTGAAAAGCAACTTTTTTTATAACCCATCGGAAAATAAATAGCTGGAGCATCCAAAAAGTGCGTTTTGTCGAAGTATTTAATTCCTTTACCTATTAATTGCATTTTATGCAACAAAGATTTGCCAGGCTTAAATTAATTCCTTTAAATTAGCAATTCAAATAAAAAATAGCAAGTATATGTTTTCTTTCAGCCTAAATAATAACAATAATAATAACGAGCTGCCGTAACAGAAACTTGTCGCGATATATAGCCCGTCAGGTTTTTTACTTGGCGGGTTTTTTTTTGGCGGTTGGTTTTGTTAGCAATAGGCTATAGGCTGTAGGCTTTAAGCTGTATAAAAACAACCATCAACAATAAACACTAAACAACAAACAATTAACTATTAACCAAAAAAACGAACTATTATGTGTGGAATTGTATGTGCATTCAAACTCAAAGAGCCGGCAGAGGCCTTACGGCTTCAAGTATTATCCATGGCAAAATGTATTCGCCACCGCGGGCCGGATTGGAGCGGAATTTTCAGTAACGACAAAGCAATATTGGCCCACGAACGGTTGGCCATTGTGGATCCTACTTCGGGAAAACAGCCGCTTTTCAGCAGTGATGGAAATTTGGTGCTTGCCGCGAATGGCGAAATTTATAATCATTTGGAACTTCGGAAACAATTTAAAAATTATCATTTCCAAACAAAAAGTGACTGCGAAGTGATCCTTCCTTTATATAAAGAAAAGGGCGCAGGATTTCTTGATGAAATGAACGGTATTTTTGGTTTTGCACTTTACGATATTGAAAACGACCATTATTTTGTGGCGCGCGATCATATGGGCATCATTCCGCTTTATATGGGTTGGGACCAAAACGGAACTTTTTATGTGGCGTCCGAATTGAAAGCGCTGGAAGGCGTTTGCACCAAAATTGAACTCTTCCCGCCCGGACATTATCTGGACAGTCGCGAAGGCGATCTGAAACGCTGGTATTCCCGCGATTGGATGGAATATGACGCGGTAAAGGAAAACGAAACCAACATTGCCGAACTCCGAAAAGCTCTGGAAGCCGCCGTTCACCGACAATTGATGAGCGATGTGCCCTATGGTGTGTTGTTGTCGGGCGGCTTGGATTCCTCGATAACCTCGGCCCTTGCAAAAAAATATGCAGAAAAGCGGATCGAAACCGATGACACCGAGGGGGCATGGTGGCCGCAACTGCACAGTTTTGCCATAGGTTTGGAAGGCAGTCCCGATCTTGCCGCCGCACAAAAGGTTGCCGACCATTTAAAAACCGTGCACCACGAAATAAAATTTACCATTCAAGAAGGAATAGATGCCATTCGTGATGTAATTTACCATCTGGAAACCTATGACATTACGACCATTCGTGCCAGTACGCCTATGTATTTAATGGCACGCGCCATAAAGGCGATGGGCATAAAAATGGTGTTGAGCGGAGAAGGCAGCGACGAAATTTTTGGCGGCTACCTCTATTTTCACAAGGCTCCGAATGCCGAGGAATTTCATAAAGAGAATGTTCGCAAGCTCGATAAATTGCATATGTACGATTGTCTTCGCGCCAATAAAAGCCTTGCCAGTTGGGGCATTGAAGGGCGCGTTCCCTTTCTCGATAAGGAATTTATGGACGTGGCGATGCGCATCAATCCAGAGGATAAAATGATAAATAACGAAAGAATGGAAAAATGGGTCTTGCGTAAGGCTTTTGAAGATATGCTTCCTGAAAGCGTGGCCTGGCGCCAAAAGGAACAGTTTAGCGATGGCGTGGGCTATAGCTGGATCGACACTTTAAAGGAAATGGTAAACGAAAAAGTCAGCGACGACCAATTGGCAAATGCCAAATATAAATTCCCTATCCAAACGCCCACCAGCAAGGAAGAATTTTATTACCGAAGCATTTTTGCCGAACATTTCCCCAGCGACACTGCCGCATTGAGCGTTCCTTCGGTTCCTTCGGTAGCGTGCAGCAGCCCGATTGCGCTGGAGTGGGACGCCAGTTTTAAAAATATGAATGATCCCAGCGGACGCGCAGTCAAGAATGTGCATACGGAGGCTTATGGAAAATAATCTGCAATTTCAATTCCCCGATTCACAATCCAGAATGCGTGAATAGGAAGGGCAAAAAGACGTTGGTAAAACTGAAAAATTTTAAGCATTTCGGATTGCGCAGCATTTAATTTTATAAAAACTTGCCTATCTTTAAGGAAATCAACCAAATGAAAAGGCAATGGGCATCTTTCATTATTACAAATTTCCGGAATCAGAAGTTTTTATTTTTGATAATTTTCTCGTTAATCAATTTGAGGAAGGGGTAACCGTTACCCCCGAGCACAATATAGAATTAAGAAAAGTTCTGGATGAGCATTTCCAAAATAAAAAGGTGGTTTATATTTCCAATAGATATTTTAACTATGCCGTAGATCCGCTAACCTATCTTGAAACCTCCAAAATCCATCGGCTCATTGCCATCGCAATTGTGGCAAAAACCGAATTGGCACGATCAAACGCAAGGTTGGAAAGTATGTTTTATAAAAAGAATTTTGGCGTTTTCAACACCTTAAGCGAAGCCATGGTTTGGGTACAGAAGCAATTGGAGGAAAGTGAAACGGAATCCTAAATTTCATTTTTGACCAAAGTTTTATTCGGCACGGGGTTTCCTTCAACTTAATTTGAAATAGATAAAATCGAAGTTTAGTTCATTAGGTTTTTTTAAACACCACAATATCCTGATATTCCTTTTTTGAAAAATCGCGCGTTTCATCTTTCCAAAATCCCTCAATAATTTTAACCTGTTCAAATTTTGCGATGCTCAGCATTTGGAAAAGTTTGTTTTTATGTATGGCAATGTTACCAGATTTCACTTGGTCGCTCATCAAGCGGTAGCCCTCTTTCTTTACAGGGAAACTGAAATCCCGATTCCCAGAAATGGCAGCCTCTGAGGCGTCATCATACAAAAAGAAAGTGGAGAGGCAAATTCCGCCCGGTTTTAACACTCGATGGATCTGTTCAAAATAATGCTGGATTTCTTCAATCTGCATATGCGTAAACACCGAAAAGGAAAAGGCAACGTCCATAGCGTTATCCTTATAGGGAAAAATAAATTCCGAAGCCTTAAGTGTGGCCGTATTATAGAGGTCATTAAATAGCGGAATATATTTAAAATTGAAATTTTTAAAATCCTTCCCAATTTTTGAATTGCACCAATCAATCCCTTTTTCAACCACATCAAAACCCTCATAGGCCCCCGCATTATTCAAATATCCGGTTAGGGCAATGGCGGTCCTGCCAATACCGCTGCCGATGTCCAAGATAGTATGATTCGGTTCAAGTCCAGCAAATTCCCTCAACAATTCCAGTTGATGCTGGCCTTGTTTTAAGTAATCCACAGCATTGGCGGGCGATCCGGTATAAATATAACCCCGCGGCGGAACGTATTTGTGTCTTTTTCCGGTAACCGCAAAAGGTATCCTTCGGTAAATAATAGAGCCGCCTAATAAAAAAACGCTGCTCGGCTGAGAGCGAATACCAAATATTGCGAAGTTTGGATGATTTTTTCATTACTCAAATACAAATTGCTAATTATTGAACATTGGACGCCACAACTAAGGCAACCACTTTTTTTGGAAATTTGGTTTGCGCTTTTCCAAAAAGGCGTCGCGCCCCTCCTTGGCCTCATCGGTCATATAGGCCAATCGGGTGGCTTCGCCGGCAAAAACCTGTTGGCCGACCATTCCGTCATCGGTTAGATTCATTGCGAATTTCAACATTTTTATGCTGGTAGGGCTTTTCGCCAGAATTTCCTGCGCCCATTCATAGGCAGTATCCTCAAGTTCGTCGTGCGGAATTACGGCATTTACCATTCCCATCTCAAAAGCTTCCTGTGCCGAGTAATTTCTTCCGAGGAAAAAGATTTCGCGGGCCCGCTTCTGCCCTACCATTTTTGCCAAATAAGCACTGCCATAGCCACCGTCAAAACTGGTTACATCGGCATCGGTCTGTTTAAAAATAGCGTGTTCCTTGCTTGCCAAGGTTAAATCGCAGACCACATGAAGACTGTGTCCGCCACCTACGGCCCAACCGGGAACTACACAGATGACGGCCTTTGGCATAAAACGGATCAGCCGTTGCACATCGAGAATATTCAACCGGTGATAGCCGTCATCGCCCACGTAGCCTTGGTGGCCGCGCACCTTTTGGTCGCCGCCGCTACAGAAACTATAAACGCCATCTTTTGGGGAAGGTCCTTCGGCAGAAAGCAGCACCACGCCTATGGAAGTATCTTCCTGCGCATCGTGAAAGGCATCGAGCAATTCTGCGGTCGTTTTTGGTCTAAAGGCATTGCGGACCTCGGGCCGATTGAAGGCAATCCGCGCCACACCGTTTGATTTTTTATAGGTAATATCGGTATATTCTTTAGCCGTTTTCCAGTTGGGTGAAGCCATAATTGTTATTTTTGTTTTCAAAGATAGAAGATATTGTTTATTATTATTTTCTATTTCTTTTGAAATGATTTTTAAAACCCAGCCTTCTCTGCGCCTCAGCAATTATATTTACCGCAAAGGCTAGAAGAACGTACAAAAAGAATACCCTTAGAAAACTTCAATCCAAATAATAACAATAAAAAATAATAAATGCGAAGCTGCCTTTTTTTCCTCGGAATATTTATCTCGATAACCCTTGCTGCCCAAGAACCCTATAAATTCTCAAACATTACCGATTTGGAAGCCACGCCAGTGCTCAGCCAAGGAATCACGGGAACTTGCTGGAGCTATAGCAGCACCTCTTTTCTGGAAAGCGAGATCATTCGCCTTACCGGAAAGAAAATCAATTTAAGCGAAATGTACCAAGTGCGGAACACGTATCCGGTGAAAGCAGAAAATTATGTTATGCGCCAAGGAAAAGCCCAATTTGGCGAGGGCGGGCTGGCCCACGATGTAATGAATTCCGTGAAAAGAAATGGTTTGGTTCCCGAAACGGTTTTTGATGGCCTGGAGGATGGACAAACCACCCACAACCACGCCGAAATGGTGGCCGTTTTGGAAAGCATGTTGAAAACCTATATTGACAATCCCGGCCGAACATTAAGCCCAAAATGGAAAGAGGCCATCAATAGCGTTTTGGATGTGTATATGGGAAAGAATGTGGAAAAATTCACTTTTGAAGGAAAGCAATACAGCCCGCAAAGCTTTTTGGAAATGACAAAACTTAAGCCGGAAGATTACGTTTCTATAACCAGCTTTACGCAGGCTCCGTTCTATTCAGAATTTATTTTGAACATACCAGACAATTGGAGCAATGGAAATTTTTACAACGTACCGCTGGACGAAATGATGGCTACGATAAACCATGCGCTACAACAAGGATTTACGGTAGAATTGGATTGCGACGTAAGCGAAAAAACATTTTCTGCTAAGGACGGCGTGGCAGTAATTCCGGAAAATTCGGAAAACACCATCAAGGCCCTTCAAGGAACTTATCCGGAAAAAACAATTACACAGGAATATCGTCAACAGGAATTTGAAAACTACAATACGACCGACGACCATTTAATGCATATCACAGGAATCGTAAAGGACCAAAACGGAACCAGCTATTTTAAGGTGAAAAACAGCTGGGGTTCGGAAGCAGGGAAAGTGGCCCACGGCGGATACGTTTATTTCAGCGAGGCTTATATGCGCTTAAAAGCCATAAGCATTACCGTTCATAAAGATGCGCTTCCGAAAGATATGGCCAAAAAACTGGATCTTTTGTAGGTAACGGAACTATATTTTTGTGACTTTTAACCCTTCCCACTTGGCGCGACTTTTGTTACCTTTGTCGAAATGAAAAAGCTATTTCTTCTTCTTTATTTATTGCCTCTGGTTTCAATGGCACAATTGGATTTTGAATCGAATAAATTCAAATTGGATTTTGTAAGCCTTCCCGAAGTAGAGAATTTATTGGGCGACCGTTTCCCGAACACTCCAAGTTTTGCCAAAAAGACTTTGCAGAAATTGCCTTCCTTCAAAATGAACAAAAACAACTATCGCGAACCTGTAAGTATGTTTGAGGCCATGGCCAAAAATGAAAGTTACATTCCATCCAATATTCAGATTTCCCTTGATCCTCGTGAATATGGAATTTATGGAGGCAATAGCAGCTATTCCGCTGACGGTGCGACGTCGGTTAAAAATATTGCCTATAAGGAATCCCTTGGATACTTAAGACCGGAATTACTGCCCTATACCTATGGAGGTTACCGCCAGGGGTCGCGGCGCAGTGCCTTTTATGTTAATTTTGGGAGCGGTTGTTACAGTGAACCATCACAATAGCTCGATACCATCTTCCTTTATTGCTATTTGCTTGTCCTTATAAAGCGTACCAATAGCTTTTTTAAAACTTTTCTTGCTCATACCCAAAAGATTTTTAATTTCCTCGGGATCCGACTTATCGTGAAGGGGAAGAAAACCACCGGCAGCCTCCAGTTCTTCACGAATGTAGTTCGCGTTGGGCTCAATGCTTCGGTATCCGGGCGGTTGCAGGACAACATCAATTTTATGGTCCGGTCTTATTTTTTTTACGAACGCTTTCAATTTATCGCCCGTGCGAATATCCTCAAAAATATCTTCAATATAGATCAACCCTTTGTGCTGGCCGTTTATGATTACGTTAGCGCCTTTATCGGTAATGTGTGTCACGAGGATATCGACTTCCTGAAAAGTTTCAACGGTCAAAGTATCGTTTTGAAGAAAATGATTGGTCTTGCTACTGCCCACCAATCGCCGGGTCTTTTCATCTATATATAGGTACACAATGTACCAATTACCTTTCTTCATTGGGCGGGCCTGCTCCTTAAAGGGCACAAAAAGCTGCTTTTCCAAGCCCCAATCCATAAATGCGCCATATTTGGTAACATCGCTACAGTGCAAATATCCAAATGTATTGAGTTGAAGAAACGGATCAAGCGTGGTGGCAATGGGCCGCTCCTCATTGTCGAGATATACGAACACTTTTATTTTTTCACCAATCGTGTATTCTTCCGGTTTGTATTTATGCGGAAGCAAGATTACGTTTTCCTCTTCGTCGCCCAAATACAGGCCCGGTTCGGTCTCTCGTAGAATCTCCAAATAGTTATATTCGCCCAATTTTATCATAGCCGCAAAGGTACTCTTTTATACCGAAAAAATTTGTGAAACACGTAGTTGGAAATCAAACTTAAAATGTAAATTCACGTTGAAATGGAAAAAATATCACCACATCGGCTGCCGTCGGAATTCCAATTAAAAGAAATTTTGGAAACCCCAATTGGCTTGGTTTATTTTTACGGTAATATTGTTGTTTTTGAAGCAAATGAAGGTATTACCCTTTCCTATAAGTCGGGATTTTCCATTTTATTGAAAGGTCTAACCATTGTGGGAACCAAGCCCGTTGCCTACATTTCCAATAGAATCCACTCCTATTCCATAAAGCCCATCGATTATAAATATCTCAACAAAGTCCCCACCCTTAAATGTGTAGGGATCGTAACCTATACCGATTTGGGCCATTCCAACGCCCAGTTGGAATCAAAGTTCTGCAAAAAACCTTTTGGAATTTTTGGCGACCTTTCCGAGGCTGTTCTCTGGGGAAAGGGTTACTTATGATATAAACTTAAAATAATCCAATAGTATTTTATCGTTTACCTTTGAAGGGGTAAATATTTCCAGCAACGCAGGCCCTTCTTCAATGTTGAGGAAATTTATCAACCTTTGATGCAAATGTTCCTTTTCGTGAATTGCGGAATAATTGAAACCAAACATTTCTGAAAGGTGTTTTGCGCTTAACCGGTGTTTCGTTTCAAAAAAAGTATCAAAAACCCCGGTGTCCTTTTCGCCCGGAAGAATTCTGAAAATGCCGCCCCCACCGTTGTTTATAACTATTATTTTGAAGTTTTTGGGAATGTATTGGTTCCACAGTGCGTTGCTGTCATAAAAAAAACTGAGATCGCCGGTCAAAAAAACCGTGGACAGTTTTGAGGCATAGGCAGCTCCCACCGCCGTACTTGTGCTGCCATCGATTCCGCTCGTACCGCGATTGCAGAATACTTCCACTGATGGGGCAATTTCAAAAAGTTGCGCATAACGGATGGTGGCACTATTGCTCAATTGAAGCTGGATATTCAAGGGTAAATTGTGGAATATTTCACAAAATACCATAAAATCCGAATAGGCAATTTCCTTTTTGTACTTCTCGTGGCGTTGCAATCGGTGGCGTTTTACTTCCAACCATTGGGCTTGGTAATCGCTTTTAATGGAGGTGGTTTTAGGAAAGAATTCGTCAAAAAACCGATTGATTGTAGTTTTAAAGTGATGTTTCAATGAAAAGAAAGTGTCATAAGCCTTTTTGGGGTCGATGTGCCAATGGGCCTTCGGCGGATGCTTGCGCAAAAATGCCTTTATTTTTTTTGAAACCACCATTCCGCCGAAAGTCAGCAAAATTTCTGGTTGCAATTTTTTAAAATCGGCTTCGTCCAAAGGTGCAATCAATTGGTCAATGGCCGTAATAAAATTTGGGTGGTGCAGATTGGAAGTGGTTTCGGTTAAAACCAAAACGCTACCATCATTGGCCAACAGCTCCACGAAGCGCGATTCAACGCTATTGGGCTGCAGCACCCCCACTAAAATCATTTTCCTTTTGCTTGAATTCCATTGCTCCACAAAGGCATCTAAATTTTCAACACCTTCGGACTCTAAGGGTCTTGGACTCACCTGCTGCGGCCAAATTTTTTGATGCGCCACGGTGTGGTACAAAGGTTCCGAGAATGGAACATTGATATGCACTGGACCATTCAATTCAATGGCAGTATTCAACGCAATATTGATTTGCGTTTCGTTTTTAATCTGAAACTCCTCGCCTTCGGAACAATTTGCACTGTACAGTATATGGTTCGCAAAAACATTTTCCTGCCGAATAGTCTGGCCATCGCCAATATCAATGAAAGCTGCTGGGCGATCGGCCGATAGCACAATTAATGGAATGTCGCTGTAATACGCCTCGGCAACTGCCGGATAATAATTCAATAAAGCCGAACCCGAAGTGCAGACCACGGCCACCGGTCTTTTCAATTGTTGGGCCATTCCCATGGCGAAAAATGCAGCACAGCGTTCGTCCACAATGCTAAAACATTTAAAACCTGGATTTCCACTGAAGCCGATGGTGAGGGGAGCATTTCGCGATCCGGGCGAAATGACAATGTGGTCAATACCCTTATCCAAACAAAGCTGTACAAGGGTTTGCGAAAGAATTTTATCTGAAAATTTCATGGAACACAAAGGTACGAAGTGTAAAGAAAATTTTACAACATTGGCTGCAACAGATGGAGCATCGTCTGCATTTTATTTTTGGTTTCCTCCCATTCTTCCGCGGGCTGTGAACCGATGGTTATGCCCCCGCCCACAAAAATTCGCGCTTGGGTATTTTCAATTTTCATACATCGAAGGTTTACCATTAGCGAAGCAGCATTTCCGTTATCGAGGATGGGGCCCAAAAAGCCCGTATAAAATTCACGGTTATAGCCTTCATTTTTTAGAATAAAATCCCTGGCATTCTTTTTTGGACTGCCACAAACCGCGGGAGTTGGGTGCAATGCGGCGGCAATGCTGGTTAGCGTAGCCTTACCCGATTTTAGCATACCTGTTATATCGGTTCGGAGATGCAGTAATGAGCCTGCCTGATGCGTGTGCGGATTCGATATTTTAAGTACCGAGGTAACCCGCTGTAAACTGTCGATTATGGAGTCGGTCACCAATTGTTGTTCATCCATTTCCTTGGGCCCCCAATGGACTGGCAATCTGTTGGTGACGGGCTGCGTACCGGCCAAGGCCATGGTCTTAAAGGAGTTGTTCGCTATCTGAACCAATAATTCGGGGGTTGCTCCGCACCAAAGCTGTGTTTCGGGGTGATACCAAATATATCGAAAGGCAGCGTTATAAGAGGAAAATAATCTTTCTATTAATTGTTCCAATGAGAAATGTGCCAATTCAAAATCGCTTTTTCGGGAAATAACAATTTTGGTGGCCTGCCGTTTTTTTATGGATTTAATGGTTTTAGCAACCAATTTAATGTAGCGATCGCGTTCGGAAGGTCGCGGTTTTATTTTTACTGGGGCAGCCGCCACCTCAGGTTTCGTGAACTCACACACTGCCGATTCCGAATTTTTTTCTGCCATAAAAAAAGATGGCATTTCTACATTAAAAGGTGAAAAAACAAAACCATTTTCAGTGAACCCATCTGGGGAATGAGCAGTTAAATCCTTTTGAAATAGCGCGTGAATACTATTGCTATTGGGCATAGCATACACTACAAAAGGCAAATTTTTATCGCGATGATCAAAAATTTTCTTAATGAAGAGTTCGTATTCCATCAAACATTCTTTGGAAGGGTCAACGTCGTAAGTTTAACCAGTGAGACCAAATCCCCCGTTCCATTGGTAATTTTTATTTGCCATAATTGGGTAGTTCGGCCTTTATGAACGAGGGTTGCCTTGGCAAAAACGTATCCATCTCGGACGCTTTTTATATGGTTTGCCGCAATCTCAATTCCGCGAATCACCACTTTATCGGAATTTAAGAAAAAGTAGGCGCCGGCACTGCCCACACTTTCCGCCAAGGCCACTGAGGCCCCTCCGTGCAAAACACCGTCGGGCTGGTGCACTTTTGGCGTAACAGGCATTTTGGCAATTATATAATCGGCTCCAACTTCGGTAAATTCAATTTGAAGGGTTTCCATTAGGGTGTTCTCACACATCTTTTTTGAAATGGCGAGAATTTCGGCATTGGTGTAGTTCATGCTATTGGTTTACTTTTGTAAAAATACAAAATTGAACTGTACCAAATGAGTGTCCAAAAAGAGGTAAATTACACCGCCACCAACACCTACCACATCCAAAATCGACTAACGGAAAACACCAAGAACATTTGGATGGTTTTTCACGGGATGGGCTATTTAAGCAAATATTTCATCAATTATTTTTCTGATTTAAACGAGGCCGAAAATTTTATAATAGCGCCACAAGCGCCCTCTAAATATTATCAGGACAAAACGTTCAAACACGTTGGTGCTTCGTGGTTGACACGCGAAAATACGCAGGAGGAAATTCAAAATGTATTGCGCTATATTGATGCCGTTTATAAAGCGGAAGTTGGCGAAGGCTCCCTGGGCAAGCAATTGATTGTTTTGGGTTTTTCGCAGGGAGTTTCCATTGCGGCTCGCTGGGTAGCAAGCCGACAAATTTCTTGTGATAAAATGATATTACACTCCGGAGGAATTCCAAACGAGCTGCAACCCGCCGATTTTGAATTTTTAAACAAAGAAACCTCGGTGATTTATTTATACGGAAACAACGACCAATACGTTACCGAAGCACGCGAAACAGAGGAAAGGTTAAGGGCCAGCCAATTGTTTCAGAACCGATTGGAAGTGAGGGTTTTTGAAGGCAAGCACGAAATGAATCGGAATTTTTTAAGAGAAATCGCCCAATAACAAAACAAATTCAGTGTATTTCATCGAATAATTTTGGGTTTTAACTTGTTTTGTATTTCTTTTACTTCGCATTAACAGCCAAATAGCCCCAAATTGTGAAGAAGATTATACTCTCCTGTTTTTGTTTGCTTCTTGCCTCAATCGCCACGGCACAAATTAGCAACCAAGAAAAACGAGCGCTACTCGATTTCTATTATGCCACCAATGGAAAGGATTGGAAACACCAATGGAATTTGGACGCGCCCGTCGAAAACTGGTACGGACTTACCGTGGAGAACAACACCGTAACCGAAATTTCGATGTTGTTCAATAATG
The DNA here is from genome assembly GCA_048268785.1 of Aequorivita sp. GTDB lineage: Bacteria > Bacteroidota > Bacteroidia > Flavobacteriales > Flavobacteriaceae > Aequorivita. Next base: position 247,833 of record JBLWUV010000001.1, on the reverse strand, counting down.
TTTCCGGAACCTTGCCGGCCACCCTTGGCCAATTGAAAGGTCTGCGAAAACTGGAACTTTCTTTTAATCCTATTTCCGGCTCTCTTCCCGAATCGATTGGACAACTGCAACATTTGGAGATTCTGGCCCTGAACGGCACGGAACTTTCTGGCACCATTCCTTCTACCTTGGGAAATCTTTCGCACCTAAAACAATTGCACCTAAGCAGCAACAAATTGAGCGGAACCATTCCCGAAAGTCTGGGAAATCTTGCAGCTATCGAAGTATTTAATGTGTTCGATAACAATTTGAACGGAGCGCTTCCCAAAAGTTTGGCCAAATGTCGAAATCTAAAACAATTAATGGTCGCCGAAAACGATTTTACCAATCCCGAGGATTTTTCAATCGTTGTGCTCTCCAACGGTTCTGCCGATCTCGATTTAACAAACCAACCCGTGGCTCCAACCCACTCAATTATTGCAATTGAACGCGACGAATCTAAAGAATAAGTTTTTATTACTCCTCACTTTCCGACGGCTCCTTGTGGGCCGTTTGTTTTTTCAAAATGCGATTAATGTCAATTTTTATCGGTAAAAAGCATTGGTGATCTAAAAAAAATTAGTAGCTTGCCACGGGTCTTTGACTCAGTGGCCCCCACCCACTCCAAAGACCTTAAAGCTTAATATTTGGTTAATACACAAGCTTTTAAATCGAGCGGCCTTTTTTAAGGCCGCTTTTTTATTGGTGTTGCAAAAATTTAAATGGAATAAAATCATAGGTTTTAGAATTTCTACCCATAAAAAAACCGCAACCCTCTCAGGTTGCGGTTTCCCTTTTAAACATTTCCCAATTCCCATTTTGAGGTTAAGGGAATTATTTCACTTCTTCAAAGTCAACGTCCTCAACATCGCTGTTTTCAGATCCGCCGCTTGTGCTTCCCTGCTGCGAACCAGCACCCGCGTCTGAGTCAGCATTTCCATCTGCAGCATTGCCGCCGGCTTGGGCTTTGTACATTTCCTCTGAAGCTGTTTTCCAAGCTTCGTTTATTTTGTCCAAAGCAGGTTGAATATTGCTTACCTCTTTGGTTTCGTAAGCTTTTTTCAGTTCTTCCAAAGCTTCCTCTATTGGCTTTTTCTTATCGTCGGATAATTTATCGCCAAACTCTTTCAGTTGCTTTTCAGTCTGGAAGATCATTGCGTCTGCTTCGTTCAGTTTTTCAACTTTTTCCTTCGCAGCCTTATCGCTTTCGGCATTTGCCTCGGCATCGGCCTTCATCTTTTTGATTTCCTCTTCGGTCAAGCCGGAAGAAGCCTCAATACGGATGTCCTGCGTTTTGTTGGTAGCCTTGTCGGTAGCACTTACCTTAATGATACCGTTGGCATCAATATCAAACGTTACTTCAATTTGTGGCACTCCGCGCTGCGCTGGTGGAATTCCATCCAAGTGGAAACGACCGATTGTTTTGTTGTCGTTCGCCATGGGGCGCTCCCCTTGCAATACGTGGATTTCCACACTTGGCTGATTGTCGGCCGCAGTTGAGAATACCTGACTTTTCTTGGTAGGAATGGTCGTGTTGGCTTCAATCAATTTGGTCATTACGCCGCCCATAGTTTCAATACCAAGGGAAAGTGGAGTAACATCCAAAAGCAATACATCCTTCACGTCACCGGTCAAAACACCACCTTGAATAGCGGCACCAACGGCTACCACTTCATCTGGGTTTACCCCTTTGTGCGGTTTTTTTCCGAAGAATTTTTCAACGGCTTCCTGCACTGCAGGAATACGCGTAGAACCACCCACAAGGATTACTTCATCTATATCGCTTTTGCTCAATCCTGCAGCTTTCAGTGCAGTTTCGCAGGGCTTCATTGTTCTTTTTACCAAATCGTCAATCAATTGCTCAAACTTGGCGCGGGTCAACGTTTTTACCAAGTGTTTTGGTCCGCTGGCGGTCGCCGTAATATAGGGCAGGTTAATTTCGGTTTGGGTGGAAGAGGACAGCTCAATTTTTGCTTTCTCGGCTGCTTCTTTCAAACGTTGAAGCGCCATTGGATCTTTCTTTAAATCGAAATCTTCTTCTTTTTTAAATTCATCGGCCAACCAGTTGATAATTTTTTGGTCCACATCATCACCACCCAAGTGGGTATCACCATCGGTAGCAAGTACTTCAAAAACGCCGTCGCCCAATTCAAGGATACTCACGTCGTGCGTACCACCACCAAAGTCGAACACTACTACTTTTTGGTCGGTTCCTTTTTTGTCAAGACCGTAGGCAAGTGCAGCGGCAGTTGGCTCATTAATAATACGCTCCACTTTAAGACCGGCAATTTCACCCGCTTCCTTAGTGGCGTGGCGCTGGCTGTCGTTAAAATAAGCAGGCACCGTGATCACCGCGCGGGTAACATCTTGGCCCAAATAGTCTTCCGCGGTTTTCTTCATTTTTTGAAGGATCATCGCGCTTAATTCCTGTGGGGTGTACAAACGTCCGTCAATGTCAACCCGGGCGGTGTCATTATCGCCCTTTACCACTTTATAGGCGGCGTGTTCCATTTCGGTCTGTGACTCAGAATATTTATTCCCCATAAAACGTTTTATGGAGCTGATGGTTTTTGTTGGGTTGGTTACCGCCTGTCGTTTTGCAGGGTCACCCACTTTAATTTCGCCACCTTCCACAAATGCAATTACGGAAGGAGTTGTTCTTTTTCCTTCGGCGTTAGGAATAACCACGGGCTCGCTACCTTCCATTACGGCAACGCAGGAGTTGGTTGTACCTAAGTCGATTCCAATTATTTTACTCATCTCGTTTATTTTTTTATTGTTATTATTTATTCCGTACAATCGCCTTGGGCGCCTTGCGAAGGAATTTGTTCCTGTTAAATTTACGGTCTGTTTAAGACAATGATTGTGCCAGCGGAAGGGTTCTGACAGGATGGCAGAAATTTTTTAAATATTTTGCCGGCAGTGGCGAAGCACCAAATTTCAAAAACCCAAATCCAAAGGCAATCTCTTTTCTTGGAATCTGATTTTTTTAGTTGAAATTTCCTTTTTTATTTTTGGATTATTTCCATAATTTTGGAATAAATCCAATACGATGTTTTTGAATTGCCATACCTACTACAGTCTCCGCTTCGGAACATTGAAAATAAGTGAGTTGCTCGCGCTTGGGCAACGCACAGGAGCAACGGCCATGGCGCTTACCGACATCAATTCCACCTCGGCGAGTTTGGAATTTGTCCGCGTGGCGCCGGAATTTAAGATAAAACCCATCCTGGGCGTAGATTTTAGAAAAGGTGCGCAGCAGCAATTTGTGATGCTGGCCGAAAACAACAAGGGATTTCAATATATAAATGAATACTTATCGGGGTTTTTGCACGAGCGAAAAGGCACCGAAAAACTGAAAATTCCTGCCCGTGCAAAACAGTTTCCGCATACCTTAATTATATATCCGTTCACTTCCTTTACCGGCAAAACGCTTTTGGAAAACGAATTCCTCGGCGTAAAAATGGAAGATATCAACCGGTTGAAATTTTCGCCGTGGAAAGACAAACAAGAAAAATTGGTGGTGCTGCACACGGTTTCCTTTCAAAATAAAAAAGGCTTCAACACCCACCGATTGCTGCGCGCCATTGACAACAACACGCTGCTCAGCAAACTGCCGGTTTCGGAACAGGGCAGCGAGGCCGATGTATTTGTTTCGGAAGAAATATTGAAAAAATCCTTTGCGGAATTTCCAAAGCTCATTGAAAATACTGAACACCTTTTAAAGCGCTGCCACGTGCATTTCGACTTTTCAAAAAAAACCACTTGCAACCAAAAATCCTATACCGCCAATGAAAATCTTGATTTCCGGCTGCTGAAAAAATTGGCCTACGCCGGCCTGCCCTATCGCTACAAACGGCCCGGCGAACGGGTAATGAAGCGGATGGAAAAGGAACTGGAAATAATCCGCGAAAAAGGGTTTGTGTCCTATTTTCTTATCAATTGGAAAATATTGAAATACGCCCGCAGCAAAGGCTACTTTTACGTGGGTCGCGGCAGTGGCGCCAACAGCATTATTGCCTATCTGCTTCGCATTACCGATGTGGACCCCGTGGAACTGGACCTTTATTTTGAACGGTTCATAAATCTATACCGAAAAAATCCACCCGATTTTGATATCGATTTTTCGTGGCAGGACCGCGACGATATTACCGATTTTATTTTTAAGACTTTTAAGAATACCGCCCTCATTGCCGTTTATAACACCTTTAAGTATAAAGCTTCGGTGCGCGAGCTGGGGAAAGTTTTCGGGTTGCCGAAAGAGGAAATAGACAAACTGTCCGCCGCCGATTACCATTTTGATTCGCTGGACAAGCTTTCGCAACTGGTGGTCATTTACGGCAAATACATTGAAGGATTCCCCAATTATCTGGGCATCCACGCCGGCGGGATTTTGATTTCCGAAAAACCCATCCATTACTATTCCGCCACCTTTATGCCGCCAAAAGGCTATGCCACCACACAGTTTGATATGGTAATAGCCGAGGATGTGGGGCTTTATAAATTTGATATTTTAAGCCAGCGCGGGCTGGGAAAAATAAAGGATGCCGTGGAAATCGTGAAATATAACCACCCCGACAAAAAGCCCATCGACATTCACGATATTGCCCGTTTCAAAAAAGACGAAAAGATAAAAACGCTGTTGCGCAACGCCGAGGCCATTGGTTGTTTTTATGTGGAATCGCCCGCCATGCGGATGTTGTTGCGCAAATTGCAGGTGGACGACTATCTGGGGCTGGTGGCGGCAAGTTCGGTAATCCGCCCCGGCGTGGCCAAGAGCGGGATGATGCGCGAGTACGTGCTGCGCTACCGCCAGCCCGAAAAACGAAAGGACGCCCACCCCGTACTGCTGGACATTATGCCCGAAACCTTTGGCGTAATGGTGTATCAGGAAGATGTAATAAAAGTGGCCCACCATTTTGGTGGACTCGATCTGGGTGAGGCCGATATGCTGCGGCGCGGAATGAGCGGCAAGTTTCGCTCGCGGGAGGAATTCCAAAAAGTGAAGGACCAGTTTTTCAACAACTGTAAAAATGCGGGCAGGGACGAGGCCTTTACCGCCGAGGTATGGCGGCAGATAGAGAGCTTTGCGGGCTATGCCTTTGCCAAGGGCCACTCCGCTTCCTATGCCGTGGAGAGCTACCAAAGTCTATTCTTAAAAGCCTATTTCCCTTTGGAATATATGGTGGCCACGCTCAACAATGGCGGTGGTTTTTACAGCGTGGAACTCTATGTGCACGAGGCGCGGATGCGGGGCGGAAATATGTTGCAACCCTGCATAAACCGCAGCTTCAATGAAACGGTTATTTATGGGAAGGATATTTACATCGGTTTTGGATTTTTACAATCTGCGGAAACAAAACTGATTGAAAAAATAATTACCGAACGCAACAAAAACGGTCCTTTTGAAAGCTTGGACGATTTTTTGGAACGCATTCCCATTGGGATGGAGCAGATTACCATTCTTATAAAAATAAACGCCTTCCGCTTTACGGGAAGGAATAAGCGCGAACTGCTGTGGGAAGCCTATATGAAAATAAACAAAGTAAGTTTTGAAGAAGACGCCCCTACCCTGTTCCGCCACAAGCGAATCGATTATAAAACGCCCTCGCTGCCGCACACCGCAATGGAAGATGCCTTTGACGAAATGGAGCTGCTGGGATTTCCGCTGTGCAACCCGTTTGGGCTGTTGCAAAACCCTTCCGAAAACAGGCTGCGCGCCGTGCATCTTCCCGATTTGGTTGGAAAAACGGTTACTATTGAGGGCTATTTGGTAACAACAAAACGAACCAGAACCTCACGCGGCGATTATATGTTCTTCGGAAATTTCGTGGACCGCGACGGCCATTTTGTGGATACGGTGCACTTTCCGCCGGTAGCGTGCCAATATCGCTTTCGCGGAAAAGGGGTTTACAGCATCACGGGAAAAGTGATGGAAGAATTTGATTGTATCACTATTGAAGTTTTAAAGATGGAGCGATTGGCGACAATCCCCGATCCCAGATATAGCAATGATCCGCCCATGCAAAAAGGAGAAACAATAACGAATAATCTCCGGAAGACGATAAGACGTAAGACCGCTGTGCTGTAAGACGTGAGACTTGAGATGTGAGACGTGAGATTAATTGGCAAGCTATTGCTGAGACGGAGAAAGCCTAAACCTGCAAGTCGTTCCCGCCGCGCGAACCCTTGTAGGTTTCGCAATCCGAAGGGTTGAAATATTTATAGAAAACATTTGGCGGCCACGGTTCGACCCCGATGGGGTCGCATATCCATCCGGTTTTTTCCATAAATATGCAATTTCATCGGAATTGTTTAAGAGTGTGCAACAAAAAATCAGAATTTACAAATCCGTCTTACGTCCTACGTCCTTTAGTCTTATGTCTAAAATCTCACGTCTCAAAATCTATTATGAACGAAACAAGAAACATAGTACACATGGATTTGGACACCTTTTTCGTGTCCTGCGAGCGCTTGCTGGACAGCCGTTTGATAGGCAAGCCCGTGCTCATTGGCGGCACCAGCGACCGTGGTGTAGTGGCTTCCTGCAGTTATGAAGCGCGGAGCTTTGGCATCCATTCCGCCATGCCCATGAAACTGGCGCGACAACTTTGTCCAGAAGCCATTGTGGTGCGCGGCGATGCCGGCACCTACAGCAAATTTTCCGACACGGTAACTGAAGTGATCAAAGAAAGTGTGCCGCTCTACGAAAAATCCTCGGTAGATGAATTTTATATCGACCTTACCGGAATGGACAAATTTTTCGGTTGCGAAAAGCTGGCTTCGGAATTGCGGCAGCGTATCATCAAAGAAACGGGATTGCCCATTTCGTTCGGGCTTTCCATCAACAAGACCGTTTCAAAAATAGCCACGGGCGAGGCCAAACCCAACAACCAGATGCACGTACTGCGGGGCACCGAAAAACCCTTTCTTTCGCCTTTATCGGTAAACAAAATCCCGATGGTGGGCGAGGTTACCTACCGCGCCTTTTGCGATTTGGGCATCAAACAGATCAAGACCATACAGGAAATGCCGGTAGAGATGATGGCGAAAGTGTTCGGAAAAAATGGGCAGACCATTTGGCAGAAGGCCAATGGCATAGACAACACGCCCGTGGAGCAATATACCGAGCGCAAGTCTATCTCCACCGAACGCAGTTTTGACCGCGACACTACCGATGTGAAAAAACTGGAGGGCATCATTACGGCCATGGCCGAGAACTTGGTTTTTCAACTTCGGCGCGGCAACAAACTTACGGGCTGCGTGGCCTTTAAAATAAGGTACTCCGACTTCCAGACCCATACGGTGCAACAGAAAATACCCTACAGCTCGGCAGACCATAAAATAATTCCCGTAGTAATGGAGCTGTTTAAAAAACTCTACCAACGTCGGTTGTTGGTGCGGATGGTGGGCGTGCGCTTCAGCCATTTGGTGGAGGGCGGTTTCCAGATAGACCTTTTTGACGACAATGAAAAAATAATCAATCTCTACCATGCAATGGACAAGATGCGCGACCGCTACGGCGACCGGGCCGTGATGCGCGCCGCCGGGATGGAAGCCAAGAGCATTGGCCGCTGGAACCCGTTTACGGGAGCGCCACCGCCGCTGCTGCCCAATAGAAGGAGGTAGATTTGATTCGGGTTTCGGGTTGCAAGTTACAGGCTGCAGGTTTCAGGTTTGAAGATTCCCGTCCTGATTCCTAATTCTCTAAAATACTGTTTCAAAATTCAGAATGAATTCAAAATTCAAAATTCATAATTCAAAATTCACAAATCACAAATCACAAATCACAATTCACAATTCACAATTCATAATTCATAATTAAATAAGATGCTATCTTTGTTTTTAAATTTTATGTGAATGGAAAGCATCAGCGTTTTTGATATGTTGAAAATTGGGGTGGGCCCTTCCAGCTCGCACACCCTTGGCCCCTGGCGCGCGGCCCTGCGATGGATTGGTGAACTGAAGGAAAAAAAGCAATTTGAAGAAATAGTAGGAATTACCGTAGATCTTTACGGTTCGCTTTCCTTAACGGGAAAAGGCCACGCCACCGACATTGCGGTCATGTTGGGTCTTTCGGGTTTTGACCCCGTAACCTTTCCCATTGAAAATATTGAAAAGGAGATTGATTTCATCAACGCTGAAAATAAATTGAAACTCAATGGCGAACGCGAAGTTGCTTTTGTTCCGAAGGTAAACATCATTTTCAACCGAAAGTTTTTAGAGTTCCACCCCAACGGGATGACCTTCCGTGCAACTTTAAAAGACGGCTCCAAAAAATCTACTTCCTATTATTCCATCGGTGGAGGCTTCACCGTAAAAAAAGAGCGGAAAAACCAAAAACTGAAACTGGAAAAGTTTGCGAAATTTCCCTTTCCCATTGAAAAAGGAACCGAATTGCTCGCCTATTGCAAAAAAGAAGGAAAGAGCATTTCTGAAATCGTGCTCGAAAACGAACGCTCGCTGCGCACCGATGCCGAAATAACCGAAGGCCTCCGCAAAATTTGGGAGGTGATGCTCGATTCTATGTATGTGGGCGCCCATACCGAAGGAACCCTTCCGGGCGGCCTGAACGTAACGCGCCGTGCCTTCGAGATGAACAAAAACCTGATTGGCGACACCCAATACCACAATGCCGAAGAATGGATTGGTGCCATCCGGAATACCGAGGTAAAATTCCGACAGATCCTAAAATGGGTTTCGTGCTTTGCCTTGGCCGTGAACGAGGTAAATGCTTCCTTGGGCCGCGTGGTTACGGCCCCAACAAACGGCAGTGCGGGGGTTATACCCGCCGTGATGATGTATTATATGGTCATCGAAAACCACGACGCCAATTTTGATGATGTAAAGAAATTCTTATTAGTTGCCGGCGAAATTGGCAGTCTCTTCAAAAAAGGGGCTACCATTTCTGCGGCGATGGGCGGTTGCCAGGCAGAGATTGGCGTGTCGTCATCTATGGCGGCCGGTGCGCTTTGTGAATTAATGGGCGGCACTCCCGAGCAATGTTTGATGGCCAGCGAAATTGCGATGGAACATCATCTCGGAATGACCTGCGACCCCATTGCCGGGCTGGTGCAGATTCCTTGTATAGAAAGAAATGCCATGGGCGCCGTGAAAGCAATCAATGCCTGTGAAATGGCTTTGGACAGCGATCCTTCAAAAGCAAAGGTTCCGCTCGACAAAGTTATTGCCACCATGTGGGAAACCGCCAAGGATATGACTTCAAAATATAAGGAAACCAGTGAAGGCGGGCTTGCCGTGCAGGTGAATGTGAGCGATTGTTAAAGTTATTCTTTCTTACAACTGCCAATCCGCAATGAATCTATTAAATGGAGGATCTTCCAGCTTTCATCGGTATAGACCAAGGTGAATGAGTTGGCGCCACAATGGCTGAATTGGCCATCCACAAAATATTCATAAGGCGTCCATACGTGGGCAAGATTTCCGTCACTGTTAACAATGTAATCGGTCAATTGTTCGTCCCAATTGCGCTCTTTGCCTTTGGTGGCGGCATAATTCAGAAGGTCGGAAGATTTTATATAGATAAGAATATTTTGCTGTTCTTTATTAAGATAGGCCCGGTTCATGGTCATATTGGGGTGCATCACCGATTTCATTTTGATGGTGTCGCCGGCCTTATAGCCGTTCATAAATATATCTATAATAATCTTGGCATTTTCGGCAGAGAGTGATTCCTGAGCGAATCCCTGAACTGCCAAGCCCATGGAAATTAGTAGTATTATGGATTTCATAGGAAAGATTTATTTGGTTACACTTCAAAAATAGTACTTTTACATTTTCTAAAAATCTCTTTCCTTTAAATATGTCAATAGCAAAAAAAGAATATAAGCGCATCACTACCAAAACCTTGGTAGATATGAAAATGAAAGGCGAAAAAATTTCTATGCTTACGGCATACGATTTTACCATGGCCAAAATCGTGGATAGCGCAGGAATTGATGTTATTCTTGTGGGCGATTCGGCTTCCAATGTTATGGCCGGCCACGAAACCACCCTTCCCATCACCTTAGATCAAATGATTTATCACGCGGCTTCCGTAGTTCGCGGTATTGAGCGAAGTTTGGTGGTGGTGGACCTCCCTTTCGGAAGCTATCAAAGTGATCCGAAAGAGGCCTTGCGATCTGCCATTCGGATTATGAAGGAAAGCGGCGGACATGCCGTTAAATTGGAGGGTGGAAAGGAAATTAAAGAATCCATCAAACGAATTTTGAACGCAGGAATTCCTGTTATGGGGCATTTGGGCTTAACTCCCCAATCCATTTATAAGTTTGGCACCTATACGGTTAGGGCCAAAGAGGAAGAAGAAGCGGCAAAATTAATCGAAGACGCCATTTTGTTGGAAAAAACCGGTTGCTTCGCCATAGTTCTGGAAAAAGTGCCCGCAAAATTGGCCAAGGAAGTCGCTGAAAAAATTAGTATTCCGGTGATTGGCATTGGTGCTGGAAATGGAGTAGATGGTCAGGTATTGGTAACCCACGATATGTTGGGAATGACCCACGAATTCAATCCGCGCTTCCTGAGACGCTATTTAGACCTCTATTCCGAAATGAAAAATGCGTTCAGCAAATACAGCAATGATGTGAAAAGCGGTGATTTCCCAAATGATGGCGAACAATATTAGAAAAAAAGCCCAAACACCTTAGTTTTCAATTTTTCCGGATTCCACATTATAATTTTTTTCTATCCCAAACAATTCGCTACATAGCACCAAAGACAATCTTCAAGTTCTTTTTGAGGACAATCATTTGCTTATTGTCAACAAGCGTCCGGGAGATATTGTCCAGGGCGATAAGACAGGCGATGCGCCACTGTCGGAAGTGGTCAAGGATTACATCGCTGAGAAATATAACAAACCCGGAGCGGTCTTTTTGGGGTTGGTCCATAGATTGGATCGACCCACCAGTGGCATTGTTGTTTTTGCCAAAACTTCCAAAGCCTTGGCCAGATTGAACAAATTGTTCGCCGAAAGGGAAACCCAAAAAATATATTGGGCCATCGTAAAAAATCCACCGCCCGCAGTGGAGGGAAGTCTTACCCATTTCTTAAAAAGAAATTCAAAACAGAACAAGTCTTTTGCCCATACCAAAGAGGTTCCCGATAGCAAAAAGGCACGTCTTCATTATAAGGTTATACAAAAATTGGAGAACTATTACCTATTGGAGGTTATTTTGGAAACAGGAAGGCATCATCAAATACGCTCGCAGTTATCGGCCATTGGCTGCCCTATAAAAGGCGATTTAAAATACGGTTTCGACCGAAGCAATCCAGACGGAAGCATCCATTTGCACTCACGGAAACTTTCGTTCGTCCATCCGGTCCAAAAAACGGAGCTAACCATTGTGGCGCTACCGCCGGATGATGGCTTGTGGAATGCTTGCCTTTAGATTTGTATTAAATTATTCTTAAGAGCAAATATTACCAGTCCCACCCGATTTTTAACATTCAAACGCTTAAAGAGATCCTGCCTGTATCCATCAATAGTTTTAGGACTGAGGCCCATTTCGTCAGCTATTTCCTTGTACGTTTTTTCCGTACACGCAAGTTTGAGGAAAGCAAGTTCGTTTTCCTTAAAATCCAATGTCGTTAAATCCACATCCTGATTAAGGGAATGTATTAAGGTTTCGGAAACTTTTTCAGAATAATAATACCCCTTTTCCATTAATTCTTCCAATGCAGTATTTAAAATTTCGGGATGGATGTCCTTTAAAAGATACCCCTTTACGCCCCTGCCCAACATTTTCAGGATTATCTGGTCGTCATCTTCCATAGAAAGCGCTAAGGATTTCACCCGGGGATACTTCTGTTTTAACCAAACGGCCGTTTCAAACCCATCCATCACGGGCATATTGATGTCCAACAGAATTATGTCTGGCACCGCTTCGGCATTGGACAAACGACCCTGTAGTTCGGAACCATTCTTAGCATGGAACAACACTCGGAAATTTGGAAAGGTGTTGATTAATTTTTCCAATGAGCTCGCGAAAAGTGAGTGGTCATCTACAATGGCTACGGTATATTTTTTTTCACTCATCATTACTTATTTTGTAGGGATATTTCAAACATAGACGCGTACCTTTTTCCTTTTCCGACTGTAAAGAAAACTCGGCGTTTAGGAGTTGGGCGCGACTTTTCATGGTTTCCATTCCCGAACTATCGGTTTTTCGGGAACTATCGAACCCCACCCCATTATCTTCGGCATTGATTTCGAGCCAATCTTTGTGATAATTTAAATGGACCATTAGCTGTGAGGCCTTGGCGTGCTTGATAACGTTTGAAAGGAATTCCTGGAGAATCCGGAAAATAATTATTTCACTGGCATCGTCAAGGGGCTTGCTATCGCCAGAAATTTTAAGGGAGGCTTTCAAATAATCCAAACGGTTAAAACGTTCCAATTCCGTTTGTAGGGATTTGCAGAGTCCGTTCTTTAAAACCACTTCATTGTTCAAAACCTTGGAAAGCGATCTGATTTCCTGCACGGTTTCCTGTACTATTCCTTTGGTTTCCTTAATCTGGCCGTGAAAGTTTTCCGGGGCCGCATTCATCAGCACGTTCAGTTGAATATTCGCAACCGAAAGCAACTGGCCAACGTTATCGTGGAGTTCCCACGCAATATTTTTTAAGGTTTGTTCCTGAATTTCCAACTGGGAATTCGCAAGCTCGCGCTGGTAGCGTTTTTCGGCTTCAAAACGGTCAATTAGGAATTTATTTTTTCGACGTTGGAAGGCAATTACAAATACAATGGCGAATACGGCAAAAAACAGAAGTACCGCAATAAAGTAAACGATTAAAAGCTTTTCTTGGGGAAGTAAGGGTCCTTTTTCCTGAAGCATATTAAAAATCCAGCGGTGTAGATGGTGTACAACACGAAGTTGGTACCAAAGATAATCTGTCTGTATAAACTAACAAAACCCGGATCTATGGAATTGCTGTAATAAAAACTATAGAGAAAAAGAGGCGTGGTGCAAAGATGAAAAATAAGGGCTCCCACCGAAACATAGAACGGCAAACTTTTTTGAACCAGCAGAATTTGATCGCTCTTTAGTAATTCAAGATAATAAAATCCAATGCTCAGCAGTACGAATAAGGTTCCCACGATATTTGAAATGGGAATATACCGATAGAAAAAATCTCCGGAAAAAATAATTTCCAGAAAACTAAGCCCTAAAAACACAATAGACCCCCAATTTAACAGGGCGATGAATTTTCGGGAAGAGAGAAACCATTTAAAATAATTGATGTAGAACAAATAGCTAATAAGCCCGTATAGATTTCCCAACCAATAATTGCTTTCAAAAGGGGTATTCCGCAGAAACGCCAATGGGCCCGATTGCACCAAATAGGCATACATACCTAAAATTTCAGCAAAAAAAGTTACGCCCAAAAAGACAACAAAATAGAAAGTAGGACGGTCCTTATGTTTTTGGTAATAAAAAATTCCAACCACAAAGGCCAATAATTCTAAAAAATTGATGAAAAAAAAGGGAATCACTTTAATAGTTCATCGGTGGATTGCCACCGCTGGATCGGTTTAGAGGTTCTAAATTGTAATTGTTCGGAGCACTTGGGGTTATTCCATTGGTCGGAGCCAAAAACACGGTCGCCTTATCGTTGGTTGGACTGTCATAGGCCGCAAAATAAATACGTACCCCCGGTTGTGCGCCCAAGCCCGAATTTGATTTAATATAATCCAAAAATTGTTGTAGTTCTGCCACACTGAATAAAAATTCACGCGTGTCTGTCGCGCCCATGGCTCGTTCAATGTCTATTGCACGGGTAGCTACCCAATTATCCTGTAATTGTCTGGCTTCGGAAACGGAAATACAATTTGCTGGTTTTGACATAATTGAATGAAGGTTAATTTGTTATTTGGGACGAATGTATAAAAAACAATAAGATTTATTTTAAAAGCGGCCCATAAAAGGGAAAAATCCCTTGACGCAAAAGGGTTTTTCCCCGATTTTCGTAAGAATTTTTCATACAGAAGCATCATTGGATGGTTTCGAAAGATCAATAAAAATTCTACTTCCCGTGCAAGGTGTTCAATGCATAAATGGCGAAACTGCCCAGCCAGTGGCCGCCTTCATAACTATCGCCCACCAAGTTTGGATAGGAATAGGCCACGTGCTCGTTGGCAAGATTTTTCAAATGTCGGTATTGTGGATATTCGGTGGCCAAGCCGTAAAAAACCCACGCCCTGCTGAAGTTCAGGCCGTCCAAATGCACCAATTTGCCATCGGTTCGGTCGCTCACCTCCCCTACTTTTAAGTGGTAATCTTCTTTTGCAAGTTCGGGCAAAAATTCGTCAAGCCACGCCAAAAATTCTTCTTCGGGCAGCACACGCCTCATAATATCCACTTCTTCCAAACAAGGCGAAAGAAAATCGAAACCGCTGGGTTCCCAAGTAATGGGGCAGTTTTCGTCATTCAAATAAAAATCTCGGGCGCGTTTTTCAATCAGTTTTTGCAGTTCGGTGTCGCCAATTGTTTTAGCATAGTCATAGGCAAAGGTCAACCCAAATGCTGTATTGGCGTGCTCACCCACTCGGATGGGATAATTGAGTTTGGGAAGAAAATCCTTGTAGCGCAAAACAATTATGTCTGTAAGCGGTTGCAGGTGCTGCTCCATTTGTCTTGCCAGCGGGTCATCCCAATTGTGGAGCTCTTCGGAAAGTTTAAGCAGCCACGCCCAACCGTAAGTCCTTTCAAAGGTTTTGTTGATCGGTTTTTCAAAATAGGCCGTTTCCACAACTACATTTTCGGGTGTTATTTTTTCCTTTAAAATTTTTCGGACCTCTTCAGCCCTGTCCATTTCGGGGAATTGTTTCAAGAGTGAAACCATCGACCAATAGCCGTGAACGGCACTATGCCAGTCAAAACAGCCATAAAAAATAGGATGGACCGACACCGGTTCCACCAAATCGGCCTTGCTTTCCAAGGTTTCGCCGGGTTTATAGGGATATTCCGTAGCCACGCAGTGCAGCGGCAGTTCAATTAATTTATTGGCATCAGTTAATGTGAACGTTGATTCGGGAAAAATTTCAATGGAGGTTTCTTTCTCTTTGGAAATTTCAGCGTTTTCTTTTTTGGGGTTACAAGCAAAAAAGAAGATTCCGAAGAAAAATATAAGACCGAATTTTTTCATCTTTTTAAAATATATGATAAGATTGGAATGCTTTACGTATTCAACTACAACGGATTCACAATTTATAAAACCCTCAAGATTATCGAAACCTTGCAGAATCTTGAAAAAAAATAAAACCACGAATTCACGAATTTTTGATCAATTATACGTGTATTCGTGGTTGACTATAAGTGTTGAAACTTTTAATTTTTCACATCCTTAAGTTTCACTTCCTCGCCGTTTTTATCGAGAAGTTTCACTTCATCAAAACCCATATTTCTAAACTGTCCAAATTGGGTAGCGGCATCACCCACCACCAAATAAGCCATTTTGGAAGCATCCAGATATTTATTGGCCAGTGCCTTGTGCTGCTCGAGGGTCATATTGCGCACGGTTTCTTCTTCCTTCTCAATATAGTTAGCGGGCAGATTATAGGCATTCATTTCCTGCAGCATTCCCAAGAGGGAGCCCTGCGTCTCAAAACGGCGGGCGTTTGATTTGATGAGCGCATTCTTTGTAAATTCAAGGTCTTCAGGCGAAATGCCTTCTTTGTATTTTGAAATTTCATCCCTAAAAATTTGAACCGATTCGCCCGTAGTATTGGTCCTTACGCTGGAAGAAGCAGTAAAGGTTCCGGGAATTTTGCTTCCGCTGAAGTTGGTACGGGCACCATAGGTATATCCTTTCTCTTCCCGAAGGATTAGGTTTACATTGCCGGAGAAAGAGCCGCCCAATTTATAATTCATCACTTCTGCGGGATAGAAATCGGCATCGGTCCGGGGCAGGGCGATGTAGCCAATGTTGATGACCGACTGTTTGGCGTTGGGCATATCCACAAAATAAAGCGAAGCCTTGTCGCGCGTATTGGCCACGGGATATTCGGGAATGTTCACTTCCTTCGCGGCCCAACGGGTTTCCAAATCGTTTAACTCTTTTAAAACCGCATCTTTGTCAATTTTTCCAACTACTTGGAAGGTGCTGATGGAGGGTGAAAAATTGTTGTTGTAAAATTCCTTTAAATCCTCCATAGTGATGGCTTTTACGGAAGCTACGGTGCCAACGGTAGGGTGGCTGAAAATATGATCGTCGCCATACAGAATTTTATTATAAACCCGATTGGCAACTACGTTTGGATCGGCATCGGACCGCTCAATTTGGTTGATGGTCTTTGTTTTTATTCGGCCTAGTTCCTCCTCGTCCCATCGGGGCTCTAGAAGAATTTCGGTAACCAAATCCATTGTCTTGTCAAAATTGCGGGTTAGCGTGTTTCCGCGGATCACGATGGAGGAATTTGTAGTGTACATATTGATGCTCGCGCCCAAAAGATCGATGGCTTCCTCCAGTTCTTCCGGGGTTTTGTTGGCCGTGCCTTCCATCATAATATCGCTCATAAGGTTGGCCACGCCGTTCTTTTGCATATTGTCCATCAAATGCCCCCCTTCAATTACCAAACTGAAATTAACAGTGGGAATTTCGTTCTGTTCAATGCCCGAAACCTTCATTCCATTTTCAAGATTTGCCGACCACATTTCCGGCACGTTCAGCGCTGGTTCGGAGCCTTGAGTTGGTGGTGTTGAACGGTCAAAAGTGGAAGGCGTTTTTTCTATTTTGACGGAAGTATCTTCAACGGTTTTGGCAACGTTTTCCTTAATTTCCTCTTCAACTACATTCGCCTTTTTTGAATTTTCGGCAATCAAATCGAGTTGTCCCTTAGGCACAAAACTGGTCATCACATAGGGTTTGTCCTTAATATAAGTGTTGTAAACCCGCATCACATCTTCCTTGGTAACTTTCTTTATGTTTTCAATATCTTCCGTAATAAACCCAGGGTCGCCCGCGAAAACGTTGTACCGGGCCAGTTGGAAGGACTTGCCCAAAACACTGCTGATTCCGTTGTAAAATTGGGTTTCAAGTCCGGCTTTGATTCTTTCAATATCGCGGTCCGAAACGCCTTCTTTTTCAAAAAGCGCAAAGGCATCTTTAATACCGCTTTCAATGGAATCCAAATCAACGCCATTATTTGCGGTGATCTTAATTTGAAAATCCCCGGCCAGTTCACTGGAGCTGTTATAAGCGGTGGTTTGGGAAGTCAAATCTTTGTCTTTGACCAAAATTTTATACAAAGGCGCTTTTTTTCCCTTGGAAAGAATTTCGCCCAGAAAGTCGAGGGCGTAGGCATCAGGCGTATATTGTTGCACGGTGGGCCAGACCATATTGAGTTGGGGCGCCGTTGCAAAATTATCTTCGTGGTACAAACGTTTGGTTTCTGAAAGCGTTACGGGCTGCGGTTTTAGCGGCTCCACTTCTTGGCGGCGCTTAATTTCGCCGAAATATTTTTCAATCATCGCCTTGGCTTCTTCCTTATCAAAATCGCCTGCCAGTACCAAAGTTGCATTATTGGGGCCGTAAAAGCGGTCGTAAAATTCGCGAACGTCCTCCACGGTTGCATTTTGCAGATCCTCCAACTCGCCAATTACCTGCCAATTGTAAGGATGGCCTTCGGGATACAGGTTTTTGTCAATAACATAACTGGTATGGCCGTAAGGGTTGTTGTCCACCCTTTGGCGCTTTTCGTTTTGCACTACTTCCTGTTGGTTGTAAAACGCCGATTCGGTCACGGTGTTAATCAAAAAACCCATACGGTCGCTCTCCAGCCACATTACGGTTTCCATGGCGTTTTTTGGAACCACTTCGTAATAAATGGTGCCGTCTTTCCAAGTGCCGCCATTCAACGTACCGCCGGCATCTTGAATGGTTTTGAAGAATTGGTCTTGCGGCACATTCTCAGATTCCTGAAAAAGCATATGCTCAAAAAGGTGGGCAAAACCGGTACGCCCCGTTTTTTCGCGGTTGGAACCAACACCGTACTGAATAGCGAGCGACACTATAGGATCGCTTTTGTCCTGATGCAAAACCACATCAAGGCCATTTTCGAGTTCATATTTTTCAAAGGGGACCGAAAGTTTTGCACTTTCATCGGCCACCGCCTCTTGTTTCGATTTACAGGAAAAGGTTAGCAATGTAGTAATAGCTGCTGCGACCATACTGATTTTAAGGGAAGTTTTAAGCATAACAATTATTTATTTTATCGAATTTTTTAAAGATACTATCGGAAGCGGGTTTAACGCCTAAAAATAAGTTAAAACGAACCATTACCCAAACCACCCCTCCCGATCCAAACTTCTATATTGAATAGCTTCGGAAATGTGGTTACCGTTTATTTCTTCGGAAGCCTCCAAATCGGCAATGGTTCTTGCTACCTTTAAAATACGGTCATAGGCTCGTGCAGAAAGGTTTAACCGTTCCATCGCGGTTTTTAAAAGTTGCAATGAAGCATCGTCCAATTTACAGAATTGGCGGATCTGCTTGACGCCCATTTGCGCGTTGTAATGGATGTTTTCCAATTCAGAAAACCGATCGGCCTGAATTTTTCGGGCATTGGTAACCCGCTCGCGAATTACAATACTGGATTCGCCACGGCGTTCGTCGCTGAGTTTCTCAAATGGAACGGGCGTTACTTCAATGTGGATATCGATACGGTCCAAAAGCGGACCCGAAATTTTGCTCAAATAGCGTTGCATATCCGCAGGCGAAGACATCACCGGCGCATCGGGATCGTTAAAATACCCGCCAGGACTGGGGTTCATACTTGCCACAAGCATAAAACTGGAGGGATAAGTTACGGTAAACTTTGCCCGTGAAATGGTTACATCGCGGTCCTCCAGCGGTTGGCGCATCACTTCGAGTACGCCGCGTTTAAACTCGGGCAACTCATCCAAAAACAAGACGCCATTGTGCGCCAGACTAATCTCGCCCGGTTGCGGATATTGTCCCCCACCGACCAAAGCGACATCGCTAATTGTGTGATGAGGGCTTCGGAACGGCCGCGAAGTCATAATGCCACCTTTTTCCATGGTGCGTCCGGCAACGCTGTGAATTTTTGTGGTTTCCAAACTTTCCTGCAAAGTCATTGGCGGCAAAATGCTGGGCAAGCGTTTGGCAAGCATGGTTTTTCCCGAACCCGGAGGGCCAATCAATATGATATTATGCCCACCGGCCGCGGCAATTTCCATACAGCGTTTTATGGATTCCTGGCCCTTTACATCGGCAAAATCGTGTTCGGGATGTTCCAGATGTTCATAGAATTCGGCAACCATATCCACTTCCGTCTTTTGAAGCGGAATGTTTTCGTTGAAAAAATCAATTACTTCCTTGATATTCTCAATTCCATACACATTGATACCTTCAACAATGGCGGCTTCCTTTGCGTTTTGCTTCGGAAGAATAAATCCTTTGAACCCTTCTTCCTTCGCTTTTAAAGCAATAGGCAAGGCTCCGCGGATAGGTTGAAGATTTCCGTCGAGGGAAAGTTCGCCCATTATTATATATTCTGACAATGGATTTTGCGCTTCAATCTGTTCCGTGGCCACGAGGATGCCCATGGCAAGGGTAAGGTCATAGGCCGAGCCTTCCTTTCGGAGATCGGCGGGCGACATATTAAGGATCAATTTCTTTCCGGGAATTTTGTAGCCATTGTTCTGCAAGGCCGCGGCAATACGGAAATTGCTCTCGCGAATGGCATTGTCGGGCAGGCCTACGAGATGGTACCCAATTCCGTTATCAACATTTACCTCTACGGTAATTGTGGTGGCCTCCACACCAAAAACGGCGCTTCCATAAACTTTTGTAAGCATAATTCAGAAAGTATAAACGGGGAGTTTACGTTTGAAAGATACTAAAAATGTTTGTTGTTTGGCGTTGGTGGATTTTAGTTTACTTTGAATTCTTTAAAACTTGGGCCAACAGTTTTTCGGTGGACGCATTTTTTATGAGTGAAGTTTTCTCCTGCTGCAATGCCTTTAGAGTTTCCTTTGCTACCGTTTTTCCCAGCTCCACGCCCCATTGGTCGAAGCTGAAGATGTTCCAAACAATGCCCTGAACAAAGAGTTTGTGTTCATAAAGTGCGATAAGGCTGCCCAGATTTTCGGGCGAAAGTTTTTTGATCAAAATGGTGTTGGTGGGCTTGTTACCTTCAAAATTTTTAAAGGAATTTTCAACGGATTTGCTGTGGGTCCCTTCCCAAAGCGCCTCGGTTTGGGCCATAAAATTGGCCATTAAAATTTGATGGTTTTCAGTGTTGGCGTGAAGTGGTTGCGAAAACCCAATAAAATCGGTCGGGATCAATTTGGTGCCCTGGTGCAACAACTGAAAGAAAGCATGCTGCGCATTGGTGCCAACATTGCCCCACAAAATGGTCCCGGTTTGGTAATGGATCTTTTCACCCCTGCGGTCCACACTTTTGCCGTTGCTTTCCATCGTGGCCTGTTGCAGATAGGGCACCAGTTTTTGTAGGTATTGCGAATAGGCAACTACGGCCTCACTTTCCGCTTTAAAAAAATTGTTGTACCAAACTGAAAGTAAGGCAAGTATGACCGGAATATTTTTATGAAAATCTTCATTTTTGAAATGGTTGTCCATTTCAAAAGCACCCTTCAGCAGGGCTTCAAAATTTTTATAACCAATGGCGCAGCAAATCGAAAGGCCCACGGCACTCCACAATGAAAACCGGCCGCCCACCCAATCCGGCATCGGGAAAATGTTGTCTTCGGAAATACCAAACTTTTTGGCCTCTTCTACATTTGTGGATACTGCCACAAAATGATTTTGAATATCCGCTTCCGAGGCTTTTTTTAGAAACCATTTTTTTACTTTAGAAGCATTGGCAATGGTTTCTTGGGTAGTAAAACTTTTGGAAACAATAATGAAGAGAGTGGTTTCGGGATTAAGACTTTTCAGTTTTTCGGCAACATCATCGCCATCAATATTTGCAATAAAATGAGTTCTTAGATGATTTTTGTAGAATTGAAGTGCTTCAACAACCATTTCGGGGCCCAAATGACTGCCGCCAATGCCGATGTTTACTACGTCAGTAATTGCCTTTCCTGTAAAACCCGTATGCGAACTCCTTATTATTGTATCTGAAAAATGCTCCATCTTTTGAAGCGTATCTTTCACTTCCGGTTTCATATTTTCAAAATTGCGCAGGGCGGTATGCAGTACGGCGCGGTCTTCGGTTTCATTTATCCTTTTCCCCAAAAATTGTTGGTCAATGGCTTCCTGTAGCTTTACTTCTTCAGCGAGTTTTATTAATAGCGATAGGGTTTCATCGGTAATCCGGTTTTTTGAAAAATCCACATAAAAATCGAGCCATTCCAGTTTAAACCGTTCCGCCCTTGCGGGATCCGTTGTAAAAACGTACTGCATTTCCGCCTCTTTCAATTCCTTAAAATGTTTTTCAAGTGCTTGCCAGGCTTCGGTTTTGGTTGGATTTATTGCGGGTAAGGACATTATTATTGTTTATTGTTTATTGTTTATTGTTTATTGTTTGGTGTTTGGTGTTTGTTGTTTGTTTGTTGTTTATTGTTTATGGATTATGGATTATGGATTATGGATTATGGATTATGGATTATGGTTGAGGGTTGATTTTTTATTTGATGGAAAGTTGCTTTCTGTAATATTCTATAAGACCATCAATGGGCCGTTGCACGATGTTGCCCAATTGCAGTTGGTGCTGGGCAAAACAATCTTCGATAATCTTTCGGGAAAAATGGGCGATAGAGCCTATAAAATGTACGGGAACCTCATGTGCGCGATCGAAAGAAAGAATGCGACATTCCATAAAATTTTCAATGCCTTCTTTTAAAAGTTTATAAAAATAAGGGGTAATTTCATCCTGTTTAAAAATGAATTGCGCAAAGGAAGCCAAATAGGCATTGGGATTTGGCTTTTGGTAAAGATTCATTTTTATGGTATCGGCATCGGGTTTGAATTCCTTTTCAAAGGCTTCGGCAATGTCGGAAGGCATTCTTTTATAAAAATAATCACGAATCAACCTTTTTCCGAAGTAATTGCCACTGGCCTCATCCATCAACACATATCCCAACGACGGGATGGGCGCGTGAATTTGGGTGCCGTCAAAATAGCAGCTGTTGCTTCCGGTGCCCAATATGCAGACGATTCCCGGCTCGGTGGTGACAGCAAAAACCGCAGCAGTCAAATCTTCCGAAACTTCTACCTTTGCCTTTAAAAAAAGGGTTTTTAAAACATCCCGTAAAATACCCCGGGGAGTTTCCGTGCCGCAGCCCGCCCCATAAAAATCGAGCACTTCCACATTTTCGAAAATAGCTCTTAAATTTTGGTTTTCGAGAATGCGCCCTTTCAATTCCTCTTTTGGAACGATTGCCGGATTCAGCCCTAAAGTAGCGGTTTTGAAAACGGTATTGCCCGAATTATCGAGCAATACCCAATCGCATTTTGTAGAACCACCATCGGTAATTAGGGTCATAATCTATAGCGTTGCAACGTGGGCGGCCAGCTCCACGAGTTTGGTGGAATAGCCGTATTCATTATCATACCACGCCACTAACTTAAAGAAATTATCGTTAAGCGCAATGCCGGCCTTGGCATCGAAGGTGCAAGTGTGCGGATCTGAAACGAAATCCTGCGAAACCACTTCGGCTTCAGTATAATTCACTATGCCTTTATAATCCGCTTCGGAAGCATTTTTGAAGAGCGCCTTTATTTCGTCATACGTTGCAGGTTTCTCCGTACGGACGGTTAAATCGACCACGGAAACATCCGTCGTGGGCACGCGGAAAGCCATTCCCGTAAGTTTTCCTTTTAATTCCGGAATCACTTTGGTCACTGCAACTGCCGCCCCCGTTGAAGTGGGAATAATATTGCTCAGGGCGCTTCTGCCCAGGCGATAATTCTTTTTGGCGGGCTGGTCCACCGTGAATTGTGATGCCGTAACCGAATGAACGGTGGTCATCAATGCTTCCACGATTCCAAATTTGTCATGGATGATTTTTGCCATGGGCGCCAGACAGTTGGTGGTGCAGGAAGCGTTGGAAATTATGGCATCGGTAGGTTTCACTTCTTTATGGTTAACGCCCATCACAAACATAGGAGCCGTTTTTGAGGGTGCCGAAATGATCACTTTTTTGGCACCGGCCTTAAGATGTGCCGAAGCGGAATCTATCTCCTTAAAAATACCGGTACAGTCAATAACGATGGTCGCTCCAACTTCATCCCATTTCAGGTTTTCGGGATTTTTTTCGGCAGTAACTCGAATTTCCTTTCCATCTACAAGTAGGTTTCCGTTTTTCACTTCCACCTTTCCTGAAAATTTTCCGTGTACGGAATCGTATTTCAGCAGATAGGCCAGATGGTCCACGTCCAGAAGGTCGTTTACTGCTACTATTTCAATATCTTTTTTTTGTAATGCGATTCTAAAGGCCAGGCGGCCAATGCGGCCAAAACCGTTTATTCCAATTTTTGTCATATTTGTTCTTTATGCTTTTTGTAAAATCTATTCTTTAATTACTTTGAATTTCACATTTCCGTTGTAAAGTTTCCGTTTTTCGATCCTCCTTCGGCGTGACCGTTTTGATTTCGATTTTAATACTATCTCTTTAAATCTATATAGAAATAATATCGGCCACACGGATCAGATCGCGATCAATTTCGTTGCTGCCTTTGATGGCTTCGGAAAAAGGCACGGATACAATTTTGTTGTGGACAATACCGATCATAACGTCACTTTCGCCCCGCAAAATTGCATCGATGGCCCCTACCCCCAAACGGCTGGCTAGTACCCGATCGTAACAACTCGGGGCCCCGCCGCGCTGAATATGGCCCAGCACCGTTACGCGCACCTCATATTCTTTTAAATTTTTCTCAATATAATCGGCCAATTCAAATATATTCTTTCCAATTTGATCGCCTTCGGAAACAACAACGATACTGGATGTTTTGCCAGATTTTTTACTTCGGCTTAACGATTCCAGCAAACGTTCGCGACCCATATTTTGTTCCGGGATCAAAATTTCCTCAGCCCCTGCACCGATACCGGCGTTAAGGGCAATATCGCCCGCGTCGCGCCCCATCACCTCGACCAAAAAAAGTCGGTTGTGGGAATTTGCGGTATCGCGAATTTTATCGACCGCCTCTACCACGGTGTTCAGCGCCGTATCGTACCCAATGGTATAATCGGTGCCGTTGATGTCGTTGTCAATCGTTCCCGGAAGCCCGACAATGGGAATTTTATATTCCTTCCCGAAAACCGAGGCTCCTGCAAAGGTACCGTCCCCGCCAATGACCACCATGGCATCAATGTTTTCATTTTGTAGGTTTTGAAATGCCTTTTTTCGGCCTTTTTCGGTCCTGAATTCTTTGGAACGAGCCGATTTGAGAAAAGTGCCACCGCGATTGATGATATTTTTTACGGAACGTGCATCCAATTTTTTAAAATCGCCTTCAATCAATCCTTGAAAACCGCGGTAAATTCCCACGCACTCAAGTTCATTATAGGCACAGGCCCTAACCACGGCGCGGATGGCGGCGTTCATTCCGGGAGCATCGCCACCACTGGTCAAAACCCCTATTCTTTTCAATATTTTCATAAATGGAAAGGTACTATTAATGTTTTCATTTCAAAATGATTTCGGTCAGAAAAAAATACGTGTAAGTACGTATTGCGGAAATTGGAAACCCGACCTATATTTGAATCATAGAATTAGTGGATAATGCACAAAGCAATATTTTTTGTGGGGATAGAAAATATTCTTGGTGCACTTTAAAGTTTACTAAGTTAGGTTTGTTAAAGAATCCCGGCCATTGGTCGGGATTCTTATTTAATATCCTTTTTGCAACCATTCTATTTTCAAAATTTGCTGCGTGTTCTCGGTTACTTTGAATCTTTCGTCCATTCGGTGGCCGATTACCCAAACAATTTTTTCCCCACTCAATAGCAACCAAATGGCGTGCTTTTCAGTGCGCGCAAGTTTTTCATCCTTAAAGAATTTGCTCAATTTTTTGCTCCCCTCCATTCCGAAAGGCTGAAACCTATCGCCCGGCCGCCACTTGCGTATTTTTAGGGGGAAATCCAATTTTTCGGAATCCACGTAGATTAAATTCTTTTCGGTTTCACCGATATATTTTGTAGCTGCAATGGTAAGTGTTATCGGGAATTTGATCCCCGATCTCGGAACTTCATATGCTTCTTCCAAGGTTTTTTTTGAAATTTCAGAGAGCAGTAATTCGTCTCTGTTTTTTAGAAGTTGATGGGTCTTTGAGAAAAGCTGTTTACCGGTTTGTGCATCGAGCAGGCTTGAAACATCGTTCCATTCGGTAAATCCGAATCCGCGGAGCAACTCAAAAAGTATTGTTTCGGTATTGGGCAAATCACGGATTTTTTGAATGTTGATTTTGTATGAATCTTCCGCATCGGTTACGGCCACTTTATATACCAGGGCCATATAATCTTCAATAAGGCTTTGCGAGGCCCGCAGGTTTTGTTGCGTTTTCTGAAAATTTCTTAAAACCGACTCATTGACTTTTTTGAATTCTGGCAACACCTGAAGCCGGAGTTTATTCCGCAGGTAATCGGTTTTTTGGTTACTGCTGTCCTCACGCCACTTTATTTGGTTTTTTTCGGCGTATTTTAAAATTTCCTCACGTGAAAAATGCAGTAGCGGTCTTACTATTTTATGGTTTTTTTCCGGAATTCCGGTAAGTCCGTTCAGCCCCGTACCTCGCGAAAAATTGATGAAAAACGTTTCCAAATCGTCATCCAAATGATGGGCGGTCAATAGATAATCGTATTTAAAATTGGTCAGTATCTCGGCAAACCAGTTATAGCGAAGTTCGCGCGCCGCCATTTGGGTGGAAATTTTATGTTCCCCCGAAAATCTTTTAGTATCGAAAGTTTCAGCAAATACGGGAATTTCAAATTGTTTTGCCAAACCGATCACAAACATTTCATCGGCATCGCTTTCCTTTCCGCGCAGCGAAAAATTGCAATGGGCCAGTGCCAATTCACAATCCAATTCCTTCATCAAATAGGCCAACACCACACTGTCCACCCCGCCACTGCAAGCGATGAGGAGTTTTTTTCCCAATAAATAGGAAAAGTGGTGTTCAATATGTGACTTGAATTTTTTGAGCAACTTTTATTTCTTAAAAAAAATTGATAATAATGCCAGCAATTACTGCAATCCCGAAGCTAAGCATGGTTCCGATAAGTACATATTCGGTTTTTAAGGTTTCGTTATTTCCATAGCGAAGGATGGATTTTGCGGCAATCAAAAATCCCACGGCCGAATATTGCGAAACTAAAATGAGCGTGAGGGTCAATATACGCTCTAAAACCCCAATTACTTTGCCGGCGTTTGGCATTTCGTTATCGCTGCTAACTTGAATTTCGGTGGCTTGGAATACTTCCCTAATGAAAATATTGGCCGGTTTTAGGCAAACCAAATATCCAGTAATTATCAACAGATATTTCAGCCGTAAAGTTATTTCAAAAGCAGGCGAAATACCGTTTATTTTTTCGTAAAGGAATACAACCACGACCAAGATAACCAAATGGAGTGCCTGATCTATAAAAAAAGCGTAGCGCCCCAAACGGCGACTGTTTATAAGGAACCGTTTGAATCCGTCAATCAAAAAATGGGAGATTGCTATTAGAGCGGCAGCCCAAACAAATTCCCATTGAAGCGAAAAAACCCAAGCCAGCATAAAGCATAACAAACCGTGCCAATACAGAAACGGGCTCCTAAACCCGATTGTATTTTTTTGCACGGCCAATTTATTGGTCTGAAAAAAATAGTCCAGACACAAATGGGCGATGAATTGTAAGAGCAACAGTTCCTTAAATCCCATTATTCCTGATTTGAAATTACGTTATAAAAATAGTTCACCGTTTCGTCGATAGCGTTCCAGCCCACACTGGTGGAATGTTGGTTTACGGCAGACTGCCCAATCCCCAAGCGTTTGGCGATGGCGTCTTCCTGCAGTTTCATCAATTTTAGGTACAACACCTCGCACTGTCGCGAGGTGGCCTTACTGAACAGCACATCAAGAAGGGCCAGCAGGGGCCGAAATTGGTTGTTCAATTCTTCTTTTGCGGAAACGAAGAAAAGGGTGTTCTTTATTACGATCCGTTCTTTATTGAAAGTACTTTCACCGCTGATTTGGCGGCCCGATAGATAAATGGCTTCTCCGTCTATAATGCCTTGGGCCGGATCAAATCTATTTAAATCCCCATAACTCAGAGCGAGCCGAATGCCATGCGTTTTAAATTGTTTCAAACGGCTATCCTCCTTTTGATAGGTTTTTGGGTCGAGGGGAATGGCCTTTACAAAACTTTTAATGGCCAACGCCACCTGCAAGCCTTGGGCCGGGTTAGGGACTACACATTCTAGGTAATCCCCTTTAATAATTCTTCCAAAAACCTGGAATTCCCGGTTTAAGTCCTTGAGCATTTGGGCCATATTTTCTTCCACCCGCTTTCGCTCCTCACTGGGCAATGCGGTTGATGATATTATATCTCCAGATATTACGGCATATCTCATTGAAAAAAATCTTTGTCTTCCAAAGATATTTATTTATTAGTAAAAAAGCTAATAAAATAGATTTATTAGTAAAAATACTAATAAATGACCGTTATGGGTTTTCACGCTAATAAAGTTATCCTTTGGCCAACACCTCTCTCATCGCACCGGATTTTATCAAACATTCCTCATATTCCTTCTCGGGAATGGAGTTGACCGTAATAGCACTTCCCACGGAAAAACTAACGTATTTCCGGGCTTCGTTGTACAAAATGCTTCTTATAACCACATTAAAATCAAAATCTCCCGATGGAGAAAAATAACCAATGGCGCCGCTGTACAGCCCGCGTTTGGCATCCTCCAGTTCTTCAATGATTTTCATTGCAGAAATTTTTGGCGCGCCCGTCATACTTCCCATAGGGAAGGTGTTCTGCAACATTGCAACCTTTGAAACATCTGGGCTCACCGCACAAGAAACCGTAGAAATTAGCTGATGTACCTGTTGAAAAGTATATATTTCACACAGTTCCTCAACCAAAACACTGCCTTTTTCGGCCAAGCGGGAAAGATCATTGCGAACCAAATCGGTTATCATAATATTTTCACTGCGTTCTTTGGGGTCGTTTTTAAGCCGTTGCGCCCCTTCAAGATCCGCTTTCTTATTGGTTAAGCGTCTGGCGGTACCTTTTATTGGCTGCGAAATAAGTTTATTCCCCGTTTTTTTTAAATAACGTTCCGGGGAAGCAGAAAGCGCAAACAGGTCTTGAAGTTTTAAAAACACGGCAAAGGGGGACTTTGAAATTTCATTAAGATTCGAAAACGTACCCAGAGGATCGATTTGGGCATTTTCAGCATAAAATTCCTGACATAGGTTTGCTTCGTAAATATCGCCGCGCCGAATGTGGTCCAAAGTCAGGTGGACCTTTTTGAAATAGGCATCCTTTGAGGTGCGAGCGCAAATTTTCAAAGCGGAAAAAATTCTGGAGGCATTGGCGACTGTTGTGGTTTGGAAAATTTCCTTCCAATCTCGGTCCATTTCGTCCGCGACTACATTTAGATAGTGAAATTCTACCGTATCTTGAAGAAAAACAAAAATTTTCTTCGGTTGGAAAAAATACAAATCCGGAAAGTCCAAACCGTCAAAATTGTTGGATTGAAGGGGTTCCACATCGTTTTTTAGGTCGTATGAAAGATATCCGAACAGCCAATCTTCCATCGAAGTTTGGTATTCCCTTAATTTTTCAAATGCGCCGTGGGTATCGGTTTTTATGGCAGTAAAGGCATCCACCGCCAAAATTGCATCAAAGGATTGATATTTTTGGGAATAGTGGTTGCTGTCCAACCAAATGACCTCATCAAACTGCTGGGCCCAAAGTAGAAATTGCTTTTTTGATTCGTCGGTTAAAGAACATTGATATTTCTTTACGGAGCGCATCATTTTTCAAGCTGATGGACAAAGTTTTGGATTACGTCGGTGAATCCAAGCAAAAGCAATTCGTTTGAAATTGAATTGGTTGCTTCAGAAAAATTTTCTGAAAAAGAGGGAAAACTGAAACTTTCCACCACAATCCCGCCAAATCTTGAAAGCACGAATTTTGCGTATTCTAATGCTGATGCCGCGCCGCGTTTTCCGTTTGAGGTGCTCATCAATAAAATTTTCTTTCCTTCCAAAAATTGATAATCAAGTCTGGAAAGCCAATCCAATGTGTTTTTAAAATAAGCTGAAATCATTCGGTTGTGCTCGTTCACCGAAATGACCAGTGCGTCGGCTTCTTTAATTTTATTGTGCAACATTCTTAAATTAGCAGAATATCCCTGCTCCCGTTCCACATCCTCGCCGAACATTGGCAGCTCATAATCCGTAAGTTTAAGCACTGAGACCTGTGGACCATTTATTTGCGTGGCCGCGAAACTGATTAATTTATGGTTTAAAGACCTACTGCTATTGCTTCCCGCAAAACAAAGAATTTTTTTCATCTGCCAAAGTTATTCAAAAGGAAGATGTAAAAAAACCCGCGCCAAAAAAATTGGCACGGGTCTTAAAAAATTAATCCAAAAGAAATTAAAGCTTCACAACGCGCTTCACAACGCTGGCATTCTGAGCATTTATTCTCACAAAGTACAGACCTGTTGCAAGATCATTTATGGAGAAGACCGCTTCGGAACCCATCTCGGAAAGATTGATGTTCTTAATAATTCTTCCTTTCACATCGGTTATTACCATAGAATCCAATACCGCAGCGGTATTGTTTTTCAAGGTAATGGCACCGCTGGTCGGGTTTGGATATAAAAGAAGGTCATTGGCAAAATTACTGTCGCCAACACCAACCAAAACATCAACAGTCACGGTGAAGGTGCAACTATCTTCGTTTCCTGCGGCGTCGGTAGCCGTCATGGTCATAGTAGTTACCCCAATGTTTACCATAGTTCCCGCGGCTGGCGATTGGGTAATCACCGGAGCAGGGTTACAGTTGTCTGTGGCTATGGCATCACCCGTATAATCTGGAAGCGTATATTGTTCACCAGCAGGAACGAAAACAGTAACGTCTGCAGGGCAGGTTATTACTGGGTTTTCAGTTTCGGCCACCACCTCGGTAAGGGTGCGCTCACCCGGACAGCCGGAAGCACCTAAATTGATATCGCTGTTCGGCGTACCAAAATCAGACGGTTCGCAAATTCCGGACCAGTCGGCCGCAGAATTGGTATCACCTACCCTTCTAAAGGAAGTGGAGCCACATTCAGCAGTTAGGGAGGCACCGGTTCCTGACCAATCCAAATCGGCAGCAGTAACATTGAAACCGGAAATGTTCACGTTGAATCCGGCAATTTCACCAGCGGTAAAATTCCAAAATACCGAATCGACCACGTTTCCACTTGGATCAATAATCACGATCCATCCAGTTCCGCTGTTGTCCCAATAAAGGTTGTTGCCCCAATAACCTGTACCACCATCATCATTGTAATCTACCACGCTGTTGGCAGGCATATTCCCTAAGGTTTTAACGATTGTGTTTACGGTATTGATGTTGGAGTATGGCGTATCGCTTACTGCCACTTTATAACCTGTATAGTCTGTTGCTACCCCCACATTCTGAATTTCGAATCTATCGGGGCTTTCCAAGCTAATTTCTGAAATAACTAGTTGCGAAAGTGGCCCGGGCGCACTTTCCTGCGCATACACATTAGTGGTGCCAGTTGGCGTAAATGTATAGGAAGTACCTTCAAAAAGGAAGTTGCCCCCGGTGGGCGCATCAAACCATCGAATAACATTGTTTGGATCATTAAGCGTAGCAGTAACCGTTACGGGATCGCCTACGCAAAAATCTGAAACGCCAGTGGTAGTAGGGCCATCAGGCACCGCTAAAACTTCGATGGTATCGGTTGCCGAGGAAGCTACGGAGCAGGGACCTGCAGGAACGTCGTAGGTAATAGTATGAACTCCCACGCCTGCAACCGCAGGGTCAAAGGTAAAGGTAGAACCATTTCCGTCATCGGTAACTCCGGGTCCGCTATAGGTTCCTCCGCTTGGAGTACCGCCGGACAAGCCGGTTTGAACACCGGAAGTAGCACAAAGTTCTTCCAAAACAGAAAGCGCCGCTGTTTGAGAAGGAGTATCAAAAGCCTGGGTTCCATCACTTCTACTGCTGGAAGAACCTTGGGAAGCACTGAAACCTAATCCTCTTTTGGCGAAGGCATCCCAAAGCAAACACTCATTCGCGCCACCATAAAGCGCCTGGTCTGCCGCAAAAATAGCATCGCGACCATCCACGAATCCGGGGCTACAAGGCTGAAGTTTCATTCCTTCCGTAACCAAGGCCAAGGCTTGAATATTTCCGGCATCCTGGTTTACATCGCCGGTAAAATTATATGGATTTGGATCGAAACCGTGCTCATCAATAAGGGCCCAGGTTACTTCCCAAAGCATTTCTGCCCAAACAGAACCCACGCCATGTGGAACAGCGGCAGTTTTAATAAAATCATAGGTTTGCGGATTCACACCCATATCTGTACTGTATGGATAATCACGAATTCCAGCGCCACCTTGTCCTTGTCCAAAAAGATAGGTTCCAACGCCGCGAGAGTCGGTGCCCACATCTCCGGGCTCAATGGTAAGCAAGACTCCAAAAAAGTCGCTCCATCCCTCACCCATTTGTTCTTGGTTTTGCAAACAGCTGGAAGCGGCAGGACCACCCGTTAAACGGTTAGATATTCCGTGGCCATATTCGTGCATAATCACCAAATTGTCGAAATCGCCATCCTTGTCGCTACAAATATACATTTGCATCGTTGGATTGCTTCCATCGGGAGGTGTTCCAAAGTTCGCGTTACAAGTACCGGAACCGTCCTGTGCTTCGGCATTTACCGAATCGCTACCGTTACCGCCATTGCCATAATTGTTTTCTTGGAAATTACCGCTTATTTCATCAAAACCATATTGATACATAATATCGTGAAAGATATTATTCATATAGAAGAGGTTCGTTATGGCCGCATCTTCATATTGGTTTGAGTTGGTATAAATTTGGCTAAATGGGTAGCCCGTAAATTCTAAATTCGGTCCCGCATTCGGCTGATATCCTGAATTGTTTCCATCTTCATAAGCATTTACGTTATTGCCCCGAGTAGTGGTATATTCCGCACCCGCTGCACCGTTGGTGTCGTGCCACCCAAAAGGAGAAGCAGTCGCATCGGCAGGCTGCACCTCGATAGTTCGGGCTCCGTAATAGGGACTTTCCAAGGGAAGCGCAAAAACTTCATAACATTCCGTGCAAGCTGCTGGAGTTTTGGAGATGATTTCCTTATAATTTGGTATATCAAATAAATTGGCATTGAAATCCAACGTTTTTGCATCGTTGCTGTGGTCGTGGTGCATGGTGCAGCTAACCATCCAGTTGGATCGATTTACGATTTCACCCGTGGTAGCATTCACCCGAAGACTCCACCAATTCTCTTGACTTTTTTCCTGAATGGAAATGTCCCAACAAAGTACCAATTGATCGGTTTCGGTTAGGGCATACATCAATTTGGCAGGTATTGGGCTTAAGGAAATTCCGCCATCGCCCAAAAGCGTTTGTTTGGCAATGCCCACAGGTCCTTCAATAACTGAAAGGGAACCATTTATGGAATAACCCAATTGAAGTGCGGCCGCCTTTACCGCTTGGCTCGCCGAAAGACCGGGCTGGGTGGCTCCATAAATTTTTTCGGCTGTGTTTTTAATAAACTTGGTGCTTTTTGAAATTACGGCACCATTGCCGGCGGTATGGATTCCAGAATCGGTTCCATAAATTTCGATCCCGTTTAAGGTTTGGGTGAAATAAACGTGCTGAATTCCGCTCTTTTTGCTAACGGATTCGCTGGTTATTTGCCACTGGGCATCCTGTGGCGACAGTTCCTTTTGTTCGAGCGATTGGGTCAACTGGGCGTTGATCAATCCCGAAACATTTTGTGCAATGATGGAGCTTGGAATCCCCAACAAAATTGCCAGAAAAAGACTCTGGGTAACTTTTTTCATTTGTGTTTTTTTTGGATTAATATTAGTTTTTAGCAGATTAAGTTTCTGTAAAGCTATTAAAAAATACTTTTTTCACAACTTTTTCTTAAAAGGAGCAAAAAACTTTAACATTCCCAGTTTTAATTTAAATTTCTAAAGCATGAAATGTTTACCGTTCCTCAGGTTTTTCAATAATTTCCTTACATTTACTTTCGAAAATTCTTTCTATGGAGCAACCGAACGATCTTATCATAGCCATGCAGAATGGCGATGAAAAAGCCTTTTCCCGAATATATACCTTATACAGCGAGGCTATTTATGGAATTATCTACAGTATCGTTTTGGACGAAAATACCGCTGAGGAAATTTTGCAGGACGTTTTTATAAAAGTTTGGAACAATGCCTCGTCCTATTCCATCCACAAAGGGCGCTTTTTTACGTGGGTAATGAACATTGCCCGAAATGCGGCTATTGACGAAACCCGTTCCAAATCTTTTAAAAATTCAAAGAAAAACCTTAGCACCACTAATTTCGTAGATATATTATCATCCTCAGATAGTTTTACCAAAGCCACCAACGCCATTGGCTTGAAAAAATTTGTGGATGCACTGAAACCAGCGTGTATAAAGATTATCGACCTTTTATATTTTAAAGGCTACACGCAGGCGGAAGCTTCAAAAACATTGGATATACCTATAGGAACAATAAAAACAAGAAACAGGACCTGCATCAATGAATTGCGGGCGATGATAGTAGGATAGCATTTATGACCCCAGAAGAAATTATAGCATCAGGCAATTTGGAACTCTACGTTTGTGGAGCGCTTTCTGCTGAAGAAGCAGCAGTGGTGGAAAAAGCCATTTTGGACCATCCAGAGGTTAGGCGCGAAGTGGAACTTATCGAGGAATCCTTGTTGCATTTAGCTGAAACCGTTTCCCCTCCGGTCCAGGCCATGACGTGGACCTATATTCTTAACGCTATTCACAAAACAAAATCGGGAGCTTCCTCAACGGTTAGGTCGTTGAATTGGCCGGCCATCACCGGGTGGGCAGCGGCCGTTCTTTTTATGGGCGGAATTTTGTGGATGTTAAAACAGAACAACGATTTGAACAACGGCTTGGAAAAATCGAATACCCAAATCACTGTTTTAAAAGAGGAAAATACAACGGTTAAAAACCAACTTGCAGAAAACAATAAAACGCTTGAAATATTACGGGCCAAGGAATTTCAAACCTATACCCTGCCCGGAAATCAGGCCGTGGCTCCGGAAGCATTTGCAAAGGTTTACCTTAACAAGACTGAAGGAGTTGCCTATATAGATGTGAAAGGACTTCCCGCAGCGCCACGCGGTAAGGTATATCAAGTATGGTCGCTAAAAATGAATCCTTTAACGCCCGCAAGTATGGGTTTAATTGAAGCTGAAAATAAAGTGGGCGACGGAATCTATAGATTTGAAGGGTTCCCAGACCCTGAAGCTTTCGGAATTACGTTAGAACCCGAAGGTGGAAGCCAAACGCCAACGCTATCGCAATTATACACTTTGGGCACCCTAACCATTTAAACAAAAAAAATTAAAATTTTTGCGCAAAATCTAAACCAATAGGTATTGGTTTATCCCACTTTAAAAATTCCATCCGAGAAAAAAAGCGCCCGCAGACCGCGGGCGCTTCAACTAACAAAAAAACTCTGAAAAACCGGTGCTTTCCGGTTTTTGAAAATCTATCAATTGCTCGATAGATAACCAACCTCAATATTATTTACGAAAAAATCCACCTTCCGGTTTTTAAGAATTAAAAAAAAACTAACTTTTTTCCAGTGGAAATTCTGAAAACCCGCATTTCCCTCTATCCGTTTTTGGCTTTTCGAATTAGTTCCAAATAATCCTACTATTCAAATGGTGCCGCCAAATAGGGAAAGCTATTTGAAAATGAAGCATCATTCGTAGGCACACCATCACTGGTAAGTCCAGGATTTTCGGTGCCATCGGGGCCACCGTAGATCCAAAGTAAGGTGGAATCCATTACGTCGTCGCCCAAAGCCCTTCCCGTTAAGATTTCCGTTCCGTTAGCATAGGTGGTCGTTCCAGTTTGCGAAAGCCATAACACATCTTGGGAAAGGATTTTGGTAAAAGCCTCAGCGGAAAGACCCAGCACATTGGTAGTATATTGCGCGTTCAGAGTAAGCAAATTTGCCTTAAATTTACTTTGGAACGCAGCTTGCATTTCCGACGGCACTTTCACGTTAAAAGCATCTCTAAAACCAGGAGTGCCAAATATTGTATTGATGGCCGGCCGCCCCATTTGGTCTTCCTGAATATAGGTTCCACTGAAATCGAGCACTTGTCCGCAGGGCACGCAATTTGGTCCTCCACAATCAATGCCCGTTTCCTCTCCGTTCAAAATGCCGTCCGTGCAGGTGGCGTTGGTGATTACGTTTCCGTTGTCGTCCTCATCCTTGCACTGCACAAAAAGCAGCGATGTGAAAAGAGCAAAAGTTAGGAGTATATATCTAAAAGTTTTCATCTTTAAAATTTTTAATAACGACATTCTTTATTGTTTTCTCTTGGTTTCAACCCAAACGTTATAGGTAGGCGTTGTGGGCGCGAATGGATTTACACCGGTGGCAGCGTTTGGAAGCATGGATTTAGGAAATTCAACCACCACGCTCAACACATTTTTTCCTGCGTAAGTATCTTCTCCCGGATTCTCAAAACTGGTTGCGGTTCCGGCGATAACCTGGTTAAATTTATTAAAGTCGAAGAAAAAGGGATCCTCGCGGGGCCCGGCGAAAAATTTCATTCCGTTGTTTTCTGAAATTTGAATATCGGTTACAGTAGAAATCTTAACGCGGTTGGGATCACTGGTAGCGATGGTACTCTTTGTTCCGTCGGGGCCGCTGAACGCGGGCGCGGAAGGTCCAAAAAAGTACATAGTATCGTTTCGGCTTATGGCCTGAATTACCAAGTCTTCTTTTAAATCATTATTATAATCAATATTAAATTCAATTAGAATGGACTCATCAAAGCGCGCCTGCTCGGTGGGGATTCCGGGATCCAAAAGCCCTTGGATGTTGGCTACCAAAACGAAGTTGCTGCTGTTGGCGCCCTCAAAGGCATAAAAGTCCGTAATATCGGCAGTGGTTCCGGCCACTGCAGGGGCATCGTTGTGGTCTGCGGCTATTAGCATTAGCGAAAGGCACAAAATTCCCAATGCGCTAATGAGCGTAAAAAGTTTTGATTTTTTCATCTTTATCGTCGGTTTTTATTAATTAATTTTACTCGTTCGCCAAGGGCTGCGTTTTGCTCCTCGGCGCTGAAATCGATCCATTTTTGTTTCCGTAAAAGAACATCTTTTTTATAGGCCTAAAGTAACCATAAATTATTCAATGAACCCCTCAGCCTCTGATTGGATTTTAAAATTTTTAGATCTTTTTGAAAAGGAAGAACTAATAGACGCTTTCGAGAACGACCTTTTTTTTTATAAAGCGCTGAAGAAAACGGGCTTTATTTATGGTGTTTCCGTTCGCACCATTCCCAAAAAATCACTGGGCCATCTTAAACTCACTAAAGAGGAATTTACCAAAATAAACTTGTTCCACGGGCTGCTGTTTCAATTTTTTCAGCATAAAAAAAACAGTTCCTATCCGGAAGCCATTCAGAATATAGTGTCCTTTTATCGCCATTTGGAAAAGGGCAAAACGGGTTTTTTCCAAAAATTTACCCGAACCCAAAACCCCTACAATTCACTCGAGCATATATTAACGACGCGGTTGCAGTCCACGAATTCTCTTTTGAAAAAGAACACCATTTCGCTATTGACCCACGCCCTGCTCTATTTGGATATTTTGTATTTTAAACAATGGCTAAACAAGCCGGACGGCACCAAAAACTATTATAAGTCGCAGGAAAATATCGTTTTAACGGCCTGTTTTTACACCTTAAAGGCGAAAAAGAAAAAAACGAAATACGACAAACTGCTGATAGAAATTTTTGAAACCTCTCCCGAATACATCATTGAGGAAGGAAAAAATGGCCCCGAGCAATTTTTAGAAAGCCTGAAATCGCTAATAAACCCCGAAAATGAGTTGGAGAAAAAATATTTGCTGGACCTGTGTTGCTTAACGGTTTGGGAAGATCTAAAGCTGGATGTGTCGGAACAGCAATTCCTCCAAAACCTTTCGGAAGCCCTACAACTTCCCGAAACTTCATTGGCACAGAGCCTTGGCGATCTGTCACTCTTTTCAGAAACCTATACTGAAAAAATCCTTCTTTTTGAATATTCGAATCCCGTAAAGCAATTCTATAAACAATCGGCTGCTACCGTAAAGCTTTTGATTATCCGAAACAAGGATCGCTTGGCCCGCGAGCTGGAGGAAAGTGGGGAGCTTGTGCTACTTTTGGGCCAATCCACGGTTCGGGACCTATCCCCGAACGAAAAGACCAAAGTAAAGGAACAACTTTTAGATATTTGCAAAACCATACCCTCGCTTACCATTTTCCTGCTTCCGGGGGGTTCGGTGCTGCTTCCTCTTTTGGTAAAATTTATTCCAAAATTGCTGCCCTCTTCCTTCCAAGAAAATAGAATTGATCCGCCCAGCAAAAACACGAAACCATAGGTGGAGTGCTCTTTAAAGCCCCTATTCCAACCAAAGTTTAAAATCCTTCACGCGTTCCCGCGCAACAATTACCTCCTGCTGCGAATAGGAGTTGAGCTTTAACCGCAATCGGGAATTGGTGTAGGCAATAATGTCTTTAATTGCGTTGATGTTCACATAAAATTTTCGGCTCACCCTAAAAAACGTTTGGGGCGAAAGGTCTTGTTCCAAATTTTCCAAAGTAGTTTCCAACAGATAATCGCGGCCATCCACCGTGTGGGCATAGGTTCCTTTATTCTCGGAATAAAAACACTCAATTTCATCCACTGAAATCATTTTGATGTGTTGGCCAATCCTGGTAGTGAACCGTTTTTTGTACTCGCGCCCCACGGGATTGACGAGCAGTTTTTTAATATCCTCAAAATTGAACTGCACGTTTTGGGCCGCGGGTTTTAACGACTTATATTTTTTAACGGCGGCGTGCAATTCATCTTCATCAATGGGTTTCAATAAATAATCGATACTGTTCAATTTAAAAGCCTGCAATGCGTATTCGTCAAAGGCAGTAGTGAAAATGATGGCGCTTTTAATTTCAACGGCATCAAAAATCTCAAAGGACAGCCCATCGCTCAATTGAATATCGAGAAAAATTAAATCGGGGTGCGGATTGTTTCGGAACCAAGTAATGGCATCCTCCACACTGTGCAACATTTGGTTAACCACAACTTCTTGTTTTTCAAGCATCCGCTGCAAGTAGCGGGCAGAGGGTTTTTCGTCTTCAATGATTAGTACGTTCATTTTTTTGGTTGATGGTTTGTGGTTTGTGGTTTGTGGTTTGTGGTTAAACTAAAAAATTTCACTTTTACATTTTAACTTTTACATTTCATTTAAATTTTATCTTTAAAATTCCTCTTCTTCCAAAAATTGTTTGATTTTCCGCTCTTCCCACCGTTTTAAAAAATTGTTTCGCACCTTCAGTACAAAGACCGTATAAATGGCGTGCGAAACCAAGCCGATTCCCCAGAAGAATAAAGTGAAATAATTGCCCCAATCGTCAAAGTTGGTGGGGCCCTTTCCGAACACATTGGAATTTATTACTATAATTCCTGTATTGATTATAACAAATACGGCCAAATGGCTGTAGAATCCCTTCAATGTCTCTACCTTTTTCTTGGCCCTTAAATAGGCTAGACTTTTTTTTGTTTCCATAGAATCAGCATTAAAAATGATCCATTTGCCCGCGTTTTTCCTCTTCTTCCATATACTGCCGCAGCTTGCGTTCTTCCCAGTTTCTGCCCACAAAAGGCATCCATTGAAAAGTTTTTATGGCTTGAAAAATAATGCCAATCCCCCAGCCGAAAGCCGCCCATAGAAACCACGGATAGGACCATTCGTTCGTATAATAATTCAGCCCCGCGAGCGCGATGATGAAAATGATATAAAACATTAAGCTGCTGTAAAATTTCTTTATTTCGGCCACACGTTTTTTGGCTCTTAGATATTTGGTGCTTTTCTCAATTGGTTCCATAGTCACTTTTTTTAATATGAAAATTTAAAGGTACCCAAACCTTTTTTTACGTTTAAAAAAGGAATTCCCAAATGTTGTTTTTGAGAGATGAACTGTTAATCCTCTTTATCCATCAATTCCCTAATTTTTCGTTCCTCCCATTTTTTTCCGAAAAAGGGGTTGTAATTAAACGTTTCCGAGGCGTGGCTGGCAATGCCGATTCCCCAACCCACAATGGGAAAAAGCGCCCACGGAAATCCCGCCCGCGAAAGAAAATTAAGGTAAATCAAAAAGGGCACGCAGAGGCAGTAAATTCCAAAATGGATGTAAAAAACCTTCAATTTTTCTACCCGTTTTTTGGCCAGCTTGTATTTTTTTTCCGAAATAAAAGTCTCTGATTTATTCAGTATTTTCAGGTTCTCGTCCAGCATCGGTATGGCTACCCGAAACTCAGTTCGCGTTTCGTGGATACTGACCGGACTTTTGGTCAGCAGCGAATAGCGATCGCGGATATTCCGCAGGCCCACGCCAGTGCTTTCGCGCAAAACCTGTTTGGGCTGCCTGTTGTTGGCCACCACCAAAACCCCGTTTTCCTCAAAAATGTGGATATGTAGTTTTTTTGAGGGCATCACCTGATTGTGCTTCACCGCGTTTTCCAACAGCAGTTGCAGCGACAGCGGAACCACTTTTGCCTGTGGATTGTTCAAGCTGGAAGGCATTGAAAACACAATGCTATCCTCAAAACGCACGGCCAAAAGCGACATATAAAGCTCGGCAAATTTCAATTCTTCCTCCAACGGAACCAGTTCCTTGTTTTTTTGTTCCAAAACATAGCGGTACACTTTTGAGAGGGAAGTTGTGAAACGCGTTGCGGCCTCAGGGTTTTCCTCAATCAAACTGGTCAATACATTCAAACTGTTGAACAAAAAATGCGGATCGAGTTGGTTTTTAAGGGCATCAAATTTTGCCGAGGCAGTTCCCGCGATAATTTTTTGCTCGGCAACCTTGTTTTCCTGTTTAAATCTATAATAAAAGGTGATGTAGAAAATGATCGTTACCACCATCGCAATTATGAAGGCCACGTAGTAATAATCAATCTTTTGTTCCGATAGAAATTCCAAAAAATCCTTGCCATTGATAACCACATTGAAAAAAACCTGCAGCGCGAACAGGCCGATTAACGTAGAAAGAACGGCGCCCAGAAAACTGATCAACAGATTTTTCGGTTTAAAAAAATCGGTTTTGTGGGTCTTTAGAAAATACCGGAACAACGGTACGTTCACCAAATAGAGCACGACGGAATAGAGCTGATTGTAGGCAAAATTGATAAGTATTTCTTTGGGCGTTCCCAAGCTTCCCTCAGCAATATAGGTGATGGCCATCAATACCAAAAAGATGAGAAACCCTATAAAAAACGCCTTTGCGAATTCCTTTCCAAAAAACTTCATTCCGAACATTTAGATTCTATTTGCAGCTTTCCGCCTGTATTTGTTTGGCGCGCTCCTCGCCATAAACCGGATAAAACTCGCCTGCCGGTTTAAAGGTAGCAAAAAGGTCGATGGCGCGTTGAATGTCTTTGCAATAAGGCTCCACGGATTGCCCAAAATATTTGGCACCACCCATATCCCATTCGGCTTTGGCCAAAATGATCCGCGGATTGTTGGGTGCCAATGCCAACGCCTTGTTGTAGAGTTCAGACGCTTTCGCGGAATAGGTCATTCCATATTGTTGGCCGTCAAAAACGATCCACGCCGTGTACCATTGGGCCTGCAGGACCATTATTTCAGGATTGTCTTTGGAATTGAAGGTCGCGTCGTTTATAAAATTTTGAGCCTTGTCCAATTGGGCCTTGATTTTCGTGGCATCTTTTTCCGTGAAACTGTTTATTACATTAATTTGGGCAACGTAATAGGGAGGCAACCAATTGTCCGGTTCGGCTTTGGCGATGCGTTCAAAGAGATTTGCCGCTTCCCAGGATTTGTCTTCGCCCCAAAGTTGAAAGGCCTTTTGCATCCCTTGCTGATATTTTGTGGGAACGGCTCCCGCGTGGTCCACTGTGGAATTGTCGGTCTGGGCACGAAGCACCGAAATTGAAAAAAATAGCGTGAGGTAAATAAGAATGTTTTGCATGGTTTTTAGGTTTTAGAGTTGATGATCAGTTAAAGATTTGGTTCAAATTTCCTTTAATTTTTGTTCTTCCTAAAATTGGGAAAACTGAACTGTTGAATTTTACTGCCGAAATGTAATTTTTATAAATTATCGAGTTGATTATCCTTTCCATCGTCGCTAATGGTCCAGAAAAAGCCAACAAAAAAGAACTGGTCCGCTGCCGGCCGCAAGGTTCGTCTGGCAAAATTTCCATTGGCGTCGGGGGAATTTGCATATTGATAGCCGTTTATGTTTTTGGTGGCAAGCACGTTGTTCACCGACACATACAGTATTTTTTGTTGCGAAATTAAATAGGCCCAGTTCAAACTAAGGCTGTTGTAGCTTTTTGTCTTTTCCTGAAGAAAACCGGGCCGGTTCAAATCGGTGTAAGGCCTGCCACTGGCAAATTGATAGCTAAACCCAATCTGGCTTTTCCAATCATCGATCCAATATTTTGCCACCACGGAAAGATTGTGGGTGTTCGCAAAAGAAGGTGTGGCTTCTATTGGATAATTTCGGTATTTGCGCTCGGTATCCAAATAGGAATAGCTTACCCAATAATCGATGTTTTTCAAAGTTTCATTATCGCGCCAAAACAGGTCCAAACCTTGTGCGTAGCCCTTGCCGTTGTTGGAAAAGGAAGTAGTTACATCCGGTAATTCGTCGTTATAACTTATAAGATTGCTGTATTGTTTTCTATAAACTTCCGCTCGAAAAATACGGTTATTGGCCGAATATTGATAGTTCATAATATAATGTTGCGTGTGCTGCGCTTCCACTTGGTCCGTAAATTTTAAAATCTCGTTCTCCGGCTGTTGGAAGAAATCGCCATAGGCCAAGGATAGCTGACTGCTTTTTCCGGTTTTGTAGGCAAAAGAAGCTCTCGGGGAAATTGTAAACTCGTTAAACAAAGCACCATACTCGCCGCGAACGCCCATTTTTAAAGCCAGTTTTCGAGAGAAAATAACATCGGCTTCCGAAAACGCCGCTGAAATAGTATTGTTGAATCCAATGGTCGCCGCAAAATTTGGTTCGTTATAATTTTCGTTGAATTCGGTCACAAACTGTTCCGCGCCAAAATTCAGTTTAAAGCGGTTGCTGAAACGTTTGTTGAGCTTCAATTTAAAATGCGCTGAATTTTCCACATCTTTAATATCGGCCGCGTCAATGCCAACTTTTGTATTTCCGTAGGTATAGCTTCCGCCTGCAAAAATGGTCCAGCCTTGGTTGAGTATTTGGCTAT
This sequence comes from Aequorivita sp., assembly GCA_048268785.1. Classification (GTDB taxonomy): domain Bacteria; phylum Bacteroidota; class Bacteroidia; order Flavobacteriales; family Flavobacteriaceae; genus Aequorivita. The sequence continues at coordinate 205,297 of JBLWUV010000001.1, read as the reverse complement.
AACTGGCATTGGAATAAAAGTTTTTGTTGTTCAATTTAAATCGCGTGCCTTCAGGTTGGTTGATGTCTTCCTGCGTAAGTTCAAAATTGGAAGTGTCGAACGCGCCATAAACTTTCAGCAGCCCATCCCCTATTTTTTGGCGAAAAACCGCCTCGCCGGAAGCCGTTTCAAAAGGTTTTTTCCAATCGTTCCTGTCGGGGAAAACAGCGATGTAGGGTGCCAAATTTATATAGGAAGTATTAACGCTCAACGAACTTTTTTCCCATTTTTCGGTATGGCCCAATGCCCCGCCCACGCTCATAATTCCGATATCGGTCTTTTCTTGCGTGGGTTCGTCAATGGTGTTTAAAAGCAAAACCGAGGAAAGCGCCTGCCCATATTCCGCGGAATAACCGCCCGTAGAAAACGTAATCCCATCAAAAAGAAACGGACTGTAGCGCCCGCGCGTGGGCACGTTGTTGGTCGTTGGGCTGTAAGGCGTAAAAACGCGAATGCCATCAATAAAAATTTGGGTTTCGCCCGCATCACCGCCGCGTACAAAAAGACGGCCGTCCTCGGCCAGGGTAGTCGTTCCGGGCAGGGTTTGCAGCGCGCCGACAAAATCGCCCAGGGCACTCGCAGTGGTAACGATGTCCAACGGTTTTAAAACCGAAATTTTACTGTTGTCGCCCGCCGAAAAGGAACCTGCGGAGATGGTGACTGTTTCCAAGGAATTAACATCCTCGCGAAGCGAAATTTTTAAGTTTTTCATTTTTGAAACATCTTCGGTTCGCTTTAATGGCTCAAAAGAAACGTATGAAATAGTCAAGGTTTGGGTTCCAGTTTCCGAAGTTTCAAAGGAAAAACGGCCATTTTCATCGGTTGAGCTGCCGTCGTAAGTACCTTCCAAATAAACGTTTGCATTCGCGATCGGTTTCCCATCGGCATCGCTAACGGTTCCCGAAACGGTGTTTTGACCAAAAAAAATGAGGGGTAAAAAAAGTAGTAAAAAGGTAGTCGTCGAGATTTTCATGGATTGGTTGTATTTAATTTCGGGACAAAGGTTGAATTTAGGCTTAACTTTTCAGAAAAAATAAAACCGAATTGTAAAATGGAATGGCCCAATTGTAAATTTTGCAAAATCCATTTAAATAATTTCCTTTAGGAAAATTGTATCTTCGAAAGAAATCCTTTCAAAATGACCGATTCCGAAAAAGTGGATGTTTACATAGCGAAACAAACCAAATGGAAAGAAAAATTGCAGCAACTGCGCGCGGTTTTTCAAAAAACAGAATTAAAGGAAGAAGTGAAATGGGGCAAACCAACTTATACGCTTAATGGAAAAATGGTTGCCGCTATGGCAGATTTCAAAAACCACATGGCACTTTGGTTTCATCAAGGGGTGTTTTTAAAGGACAAACAAAAAAAACTCGTCAATGCCCAAGAAGGTGTAACGAAAGCATTGCGCCAATGGCGTTTTGAAGAGGAAGATGAAATTGATTCCAAGCTCGTATTGGAATATATTAATGAAGCAATTGCAAATTCGAAAGCGGGAAAGGAATTGAAAAAAAGCCCAAAAAAGCCGGTTGAAATTCCAAGTTTACTGAAAGAAGCCTTTATAGAAGATGAACAACTTTTTGAAAAGTTCAGCGCGCTCAGTCCAAGTTGTCAGCGCGAATATGCCGAATATATTGCCGAAGCGAAACAGGAAAAAACCAAACTGAGCAGGTTGGAAAAATGTATTCCTATGATAAAAGAAAAAAAAGGCTTAAACGACAAATAGAAGAATTCCTAAATTCCATAAAAAATCTTCCCTATCGAACTAATAAACTCTTAAACCAATAAACCCATAAACCCATAAACGCATAAACCCATAAACCCATAAACCCATAAACTCCTAAACCCATAAACTCATAAACTCATAAACAAATATACTTTTAAACCCCTAAACTCTAATTATGAAAACAGACAACTACACAAAAACAATCCTAACGATCATTGCAATTTGTTTGACCATCAATGTTATAAAGGATTTTGAACTGGTTCCGTCGGCCCATGCCTCAGAAATTGTGGAGAATAAACCGATAAGCGAAGTAATGGACGTTCGGTTGGTGGACATCAACACGTATGACGAACTGAACGTAAATCTGAAAAGTGTTGACACCTACGATGAAGTAAAAGTAAATCTAAAAAAAATCGAAACCTCCGATGAATTGGATGTAAATATTGATGAAATAGGAGGCGGTTGGGTTTCAAACGGCGGCCCGATTCCTGTCAAGGTTCAATAGTTATTGAAGGATTGGGGTTGCACGTGGTAGGTTGCAAATTCCAAATTATAGGGTTCGACTTTTGATTCTTTCGATAGAACTTTTTAGCTTTTGGCCTTTAGCTTTTGGCCTTTAGCTTTCGGCCCTTAGCTTTCGGCTTTTAGCTTTTGGCCCTTAGCTTTTGGCCATTAGCTTTCGGCTTTTAGCTTTTAGCTTTTAGCCTTTAGCTTTTAACTCTTAACCCTTAACCCTTAACCCTTAACCCTTAACCCTTAACCCTTAACCCTTAACCCTTAATCCTTAACCCTTAACCCATAACCCTTAACCCTTAACCCTTAACCCTTAACCCTTAACCCTTAACCCTTAATCCTTAACCCTTAACCCTTAACCCTTAACCCTTAACCCTTAACCCTTAACTTTTTTAAATGGCCGGATTATCAGTCGTGCAGCGCGATCGTAATTGATGTAATTATACGTCCAATTGATAAAGGTTACTACCCTATTTCGGAAACCTACCAAAAACCACAGATGCACGAACATCCATAAAAACCAGGCTATGGCACCGCCAAAATGCAGGCGGCCTATGTCCACGACCGCTTTATTTCTTCCCACGGTGGCCATGGTTCCTTTGTCAAAATAGGTAAAAGGTTCCATTTTTTCGCCTTTCAACATTCTTCTAAAATTTTTCCCCAAATGTTTGCCTTGTTGAATGGCGGGTTGGGCTACCTGCGGATGTCCCTTTGGATAGTCTTTGGTCTGCATCAGGGCAATGTCGCCCAAAGCATAGATATTCTGAAAACCGATAATTTTGCTACATTCATCCACTTTATATCTATTGGCACGTTCTACCAACGCCTCGCCGTTGATTCCGTTAATGGGCGCCCCTGTAACCCCCGCGGCCCAAATAAACATTGCGGTTTCCAACTTTTTGCCGTCTTTGGTGGTTACCGTTTTGCCGTCATAATCGCTGATAAACGTTTCCAGATGCAATTGCACTCCGAGATTTTCAAGAAATTTTTGGGCCTTCTTTGAAACGGTTTCACTCATTGGCGGCAAAACCCTATTCTGCCCTTCAATTAAATGAACCTGCATTTCCTCTTCATCGAGTTCGGGGTAATCGTTTTCCAAAATTCCCTTTCGGAATTCCGCCAGCGCTCCGGCCAGTTCAACTCCCGTGGGGCCGGCCCCGGCAATAACAAAATTCAGCAAACTTTTCCGCTCTCTTTCATCAGCAGTAATATCGGCCTTTTCAATATTTTGGAGCATCAAACTTCGAATGTTCAAGGCCTGCGGCACGGTTTTCATCGGCATGCTGTTGTGGGCGATGCTTTCATTGCCGAAGAAATTGGTGCGCGTTCCAGTGGCAATGACCAAATAGTCAAACCGCAGCTTTCCAATAGAGGTAAAAATGGTGTTTGTGGCCGGATCGACCCCTTCTACCTCGGCCATCCGAAAATGGAAATCATCATTTTTTCTAAAAATTTTCCGCAGCGGATAGGCAATGGAATCGGGTTCGAGTCCAGCGGTAGAAACTTGGTATAACAGCGGTTGAAAGGTGTGATAATTATGACGGTCAAAAAGCACGAGCTGCACCTTTTGCTTTTGAAGCTTTTTTATAAAGGAAATACCAGCAAATCCGCCACCTATCACGACAATTCGAGGCACGCCAGTTTCAGGAATATTCATCGTTTTTTTTATACCCTAAAAATACGACTTGTTGGCCGAGTTACCTTAATTTTTTTCAAATTTGTAACAAAGCAGTTTGTGCAAACACTAATTAAACGCTAACTAAAAAAACCATTGAACAAGGAACTGGAACATAGTTTTGTGACCCAATTGGAGGAAAACCAAAACATTGTACATAAAATCTGTAGGTTATACACCAACAACAGCGATGCCCACAACGATCTGTTTCAGGAAATAACCATTCAGCTTTGGCGGGCCTACCCCAAATTCAGGGGCGAGTCCAAGTTCAGCACGTGGATGTATCGAGTAGCCTTGAACACTGCCATTACCCTTTACCGAAAGTCGAAACGGAACATTCAGACCCAAGATTATGAAGGGGTCAGTTTTAAGATCTCCTCGGAACCCTATGACGACACCGAGGAGCAACAATTAAAATTATTATACAGCGCCCTGAAGACCCTTAACGATATTGATAAAGCACTGGTATTTCTTTATCTCGAAAACAAGAATTATCGCGAAATTGCAGAAACGCTGGGTATTTCCGAAGTTAATGCCAGAGTAAAAATGAACCGGATAAAGGATAAACTACGAACTATTTTAAATCCGTAACCCACTATGGATGAATTAGAACTATTAAAGAAACAATGGCAGGCACGGGAACAGGAGTTGCCGCATCTGTCCTATGAAGATATCTATAAAATGCTGCTCAAAAAATCTTCTTCCATCGTGAAGTGGATTTTTTACATCAGCATTGCCGAAATTTTGTTTTGGATCCTGCTCTCCTTTATGGTGCCGGATTCCAGCACTAAGTTCAGCGACGACATTGGCCTTCACGATGTTCTTTTGGGTGTCAATATTTTAAATTATGTCGTATTCGCTGTCTTTATTTTTCTTTTTTATAAGAACTATCGCAGGATTTCCACCACAGATTCCATCAAGGAATTAATGCAGAATATTTTGCGCACCCGAAGAACCGTGAAATATTTTGTGATTTACAACGTGGCCGCATCGGCGCTGCTCATTATTGGAATTAACTTTTATTACTATTATAATCAAGATTTGGTTTTCCAGTTTATGACACAGGATTACGGCATCGCACACATATCGCAGGAACGTTTTATGAAAATGTTCCTGACCATTCAGATTCTCTTTGGAATTGTTATGATTGGGTTGGTAATGTTGTTTTACAGAATTGTTTACGGAATTCTGTTAAGCAGGCTCCACAAAAATTATAAGGAATTAAAAAGGATAGAAATTTAACCCCAGCCGACGGATTTTGGGAACAAATCGCTTCGTATGGTTATCGCTTTTCAAATTCAATTCTCCATGGAAGTGTAAAGAAAGCTAGCGATTTAAAGAAAAAATAAATACGAAATTAATATCGCCATTGCCGCTCCCTGTTCAATTCCTCCTCGCTTTGGATTTCGGTAGTGGGAATTACTTTTAGAAAAGATGGATGTTGTTCAATGGCATATTCCAGTTTTTCAACTATTTGGTCCATAGTGTCGTTTTCATAATCAATTTCCAACGGCGGCTTTATTTCCATGGATTGAAGGATTCCCCTTTTTTTAATGCGAATTCCTTTTTTGTCGAAAGACCTTCTAAACCCATCAATAACGATAGGTACCACCACAGGTTTATTCTTTTTGATGATGTGCGCCGTTCCCCGCCGAATGGGTTTCCACGGTTTGGTTGTTCCCTGCGGAAAGGTAATTACCCAACCATCGTCCAAAGCACGGGTAATGTTGCTTACGTCGCTCATCTTCACTTGTTTGTTCACTTCTTTGCCTTTTTCGCGCCAGGTTCGCTCAATACTTATGGAACCGGCATAGGCCAAAATTTTTGGAAGCAGGCCCGCCTTCATAGTTTCCTTGGCTGCCACAAAATAGATGTTCAACTTGGGGTGCCACAAATAGCCCACATTTTTAATGCTGTCCTCGCGACCGTTCAAACTGGCGTTGAAGACGTGCAACATCGCGGCCACATCGGCAAAGTAGGTTTGATGGTTGCTAACGAAAAGCACATTTTTGTCCGGCAACTGCCTGATGATTTCGCTACCATCTATTTTCAGCTCGTTAAAACCCTTAAACCTTCGGTGGGTCAACAGTCCGGCAATGCGGATCAGCCACAATTTTAAAAATAGAATATGCCCAAAAGGATTTTTTTTGAAGAGACTCATTTTTCAGTAATCAATATTCTGCGGTCAGTGGTCAGACAAGAAGATGGGTTTTTATTCAACCAATTATTGTTAAAAATAAAACCCAACTTAAAAATTCAATGCTACAAAGATACTAAAATATGGATTTACAGTACTGTTTTCAATAATTCACGCACTTCATTGAGCATCATTGCAGTAGCGCCCCAAACAATATATCCGTTCAATTTAAAGGCCGGCACCTCCAAGTGTTCGGCATAACTCGTTGACAGGGTTTCGGTTATTATGTTTTCATCGTTTAAAAAATCGATCAGCGGCACCTCTATCAATGCCTCAACTTCCTTTTCCTCGGGAATAAATTTGGGGGCTTGCGTGGTTATTCCCAAAAACGGTTGCACAAAAAAATTGCTGGGTGGAATGTAAATTTCCGTAAGTTTTTTTAACACCGAAATGGTATCGCGCCCAATCCCCACCTCCTCCTCCGTTTCGCGCAGTGCCGTGTCCTGCAGGCTTACATCTTCGGCTTCCAATTTTCCGCCCGGGAAACCAACTTGGGCAGAATGGACGCCGTTATACGTTTTCCGTAATATCAAAATCAATCGTGTCTCGAAATTTGCCGAAGGGTAGAAAAGCGACAGCACGCCAGCTCTTTTTGCCGAATCTCTTTCGCGGGCAACCCGTTTCAATTCCTGTAAACGCGCCATGGGGGCCATTCTAAATTGGACACTTTCGCCCGGAAGTTCCATTTTTGTTACTTTTACAATCCGTTTTTCAAACTCGCGGAAATCCATTTATGATGAAGTTGTTTATTTATTTATTAGGAATTGTATTGTGCTTCGGAAGCTGTGAAGATAAGAAAAAGCCTTTCCACAGTGAAAACGAAACCGAAATCCAAAATGAAATCCCAAAAAAAAATGAAGCTGAAGATGAAGTTGAAGTTGAAAAAGAGGCCTCGCCGGAATATCCCGAAATCACCAACGAAAATGTGATTGCCTTTTTAACGGAATACGGAAAAAACAATCCCGAAACCAAAGTTTTGATTTCAAGCAGATTTGGCGATATTGAAATTGAGCTTTATAAGGATACGCCCCTGCACCGCGCCAATATGATCTTTTTGGTGAAGCAGAACTATTTTGACGAGACGTTTTTTCATCGGGTGGTGCCCAATTTTATAATCCAAGCGGGGAATAGCGATATTGTTTCAACCCCAAGAAAACGGAACGCTTTGGGGAATACCTATTTATTGCCTGCGGAAATTATTCCCGGGCGCGTCCACGAGTACGGAACAGTTTCAGGCGCAAAGGAATACCGTGAAAACCCAGATAACCGAACCGCTCCCTATGAATTTTTCATTTTTCTCGGTCCAAAATCCGCTACCACCCATTTGAACGGTAAATACACCATTTTCGGAAAAGTGACCAAGGGGATGGATGTGGTGGAAGAAATTTCAAAAGTAAAAACCGACGATGGCGACTGGCCGTTGAGCAATATTTATATTACCGCCAAGGTGTTGGAATAATTCAAAAGAAAGCTCATATATTAAATCCGGGAGGGATTACATATTTATTACCACAAAAAAATTATCGCGAAAATATGACCCCTACGGGGTCGCACAAAAAACCACACAAATTTTTCTATAAATATGTGAACCCTTCGGGTTCAAAAATCAATCTCCACATAATCCCCGAAGGGATTATATATTTATAACCACGAAAAATCCATCAAAAATATGACCCAGAAGGGGTCGAACATTCTCTGCGCCGATTTTCTATAAATATGTGAACCCTTGGGGTTCAAAAAATCCAAAACTGGAAAATCCCGAAGGGATTATATATTTATAATTACGAAAAATCGACCGAGAATACGACCCTGAAAGGGTCGAACATTCTCTGCACGGATTTTTTATAAATATATGAACCCTGCGGGTTCAAAAAATCCAAACCTGTAAAATCCCGAAGGGATTACATATTTATAACCACGAAAAATCGACCGAAATTACGACCCTGAAAGGGTCGAACATTACCTGCACGGATTTTTTCAGAAACAGGCGAACCCAGTGGTTTGGAGATTTTATTGGGAATAAGCCCGAAAATGCCAGAAAATTTTTTCCTCCAAATATTTCTTAAGCTTTTAAACTATTAAATCAATTAAACTTAAAAACTCCACAAAAACTCAATTCATAGGCTCATAAAACTCCTAACTATTAAACTTTATTCCAATTCATCCTTCCTATAAATACTCGGCAACGAAAGATTAAAATAGACCGCCATTAAACGGACAAATATTACAATGGATCCAGAAATAATTACGATAAAATCTTCCGGAATCGGGGAATACTGCAACAGAAAATATGCTGAAGCTCCCAAAATACAAGCCGTCGCATAAATTTCCTTTCTGAAAATAATAGGGATTTCATTACAGAGAATATCGCGCAGCACACCACCAAAACAGGCCGTCATAGTGCCCAAGGCCACGCAGATTATCGGGTGAAAACCGGCTGCAATTCCTTTTTCTACCCCAACGATGGTGTACAGGGCAATCCCAATGGTATCAAACAAAAACAGAGACCGCCTTATGTAGCCAAGCCTCTTCCTGAAAATTACGGCAAAAACGGTGGAAGCCAAAATAACGTAAACATAGGTCAAATTGCGCATCCAGGCTACGTTGGCGTCAATAAGCACATCGCGAAGGGTTCCCCCGCCAACGGCCGTTACGAAAGCAATAATCAAAATCCCGAATGGATCCAAGCGTTTGTTTAGGGCCGTTAGCACGCCTGATATGGCAAAAGCAATAGTGCCCAGAATATCGATGAGTAAAATTAGCTTCACATGTTTTGGGTAAAATGGTTATAATCGCGCAAAACGGTATCTATATATTGTTTGTCATATAAATTGGAAGAAGTTTCCAAAAGGCCTTCCACTTTTTGACGCAGCAGATTCAACGTCTTAAAATCATTCGATTTTAAAGCAATAAGATAGGTTTCCTTGATCAGCCGAGCGTCCTTGTCGGTGAGTTTTGTAACAATCAAGAAGGTGGGTTGGTAATTGTCCTCAATTTCCTCGAGAATGGTATGGCTTATCTTCACGTTGTTCTTGGTAGTTATTACCACTGTTCCCGCTGCATGGTCGCCCACGCGCTGTTTTTTTTCGGAAAAAATAATGGAAAGCAGGCCGATGGAACCGAGAAAAATCCAAATGTCCACCAAACGAAGCAGCCATAAAACCAAATAGTCGCTCCAACGCGCAGGGCTGCCATCCACTTTCACCACACGTGTTTTCATAACCATTTTTCCCACGGTTCGGCCGTTGAAAAGTATGTGCATATAAAGAGAATAAAACATCACCGGCAAAAGCAACAACTGTTGAAAACCAAAGACCGTCCAATGGTCGCTAAAAGCCATATTCATTGCTTCCGTAGCCAACTCTACCACATAGAAATACACAAAAAACAAAAACAGATCTATCAAAAAAGCCAATATTCTTTCGCCAACACTCACTATTTTATAGTCAAGATTAACGTTTTGGGCGGTGTTGATTTCTAAATTTGCCATGTAAAAGCAAGTAGTTATATTTATCAAAAAAAATAGCAGATGCGCGAAGCGGCATTCGTCAAGCAAAATAAGGAAAAATGGATTGCTTTTGAAAAGGCAATTTCACTTAAATCGAAAATAAGTCCGGACCAACTTGCCGACCATTACATACAGCTTACCAACGACCTCGCCTTTGCGCAGACCTATTATCCCGAAAGCAAAACGCTTCAATATTTGAATTCATTGGCCTCGCAGGCGCACCAAAAAATTTATCGGAATAAAAAGGAAACCAAAAACCGGATCGTAAGTTTTTGGAAAGATGAATTTCCGCTGTTCTTCTACCAACACCAACGAATGTTGCTGTTTTCATTCCTTCTTTTTGCCTGCGCCTCCGCTATTGGAGCCATTTCGGCCTTTCACGACGATTCCTTTGTTCGATTGATTCTTGGCGATAATTATGTGAATGAAACCTTGAAAAACATAGAAAAAGGCGACCCCACGGCCATCTACAAAAGTGGCAGCGAAATTGGAACCTTTTTGGGCATTACCATCAACAACATCCGCGTGGCCTTTCTGGCCTATGCCTTCGGGGTGATCACTTCCGTGGGAACGGCCTATCTGCTCTTTAGCAACGGGGTGATGCTTGGAGCATTTTTCACCTTTTTCTTTAACCGCGACCTTCTTTTTGAAGCTTCAAAAAGCGTTTGGCTGCACGGAACTATTGAAATTTCCGTGATCGTGGTTGCCGGTTGCGCCGGAATGGTAATGGGCAACAGCATCCTGTTTCCAAAAACCTATTCGCGAAAAGTTTCTTTCTTAAAGGGTGCCAAGGATGGACTTAAAATTGTAATCAGCACCCTTCCTTTTTTTATAATCGCCGGTTTTATTGAAGGTTTTATTACGCGCTATAGCAACATGCCCGTCTGGTTGGCCATGACCATCATTTTCAGTTCCTTGGCGCTTATTGTTTTTTATTATGTTTTATACCCAATTCTATTGAACCGTATCCATGAAAACTAATTATATTTCCCTGAGAGAACGACGCGATGTTGGTGAAATGACCTCCGTCTATTTTGCGTTCTTCAAACAAAACTTCAAACCTTTTTTCAACATATTCATTAGCTATAACGGACTTTTTATTCTAGGTTTTTTATTGGTGAGCTATTTGTTGGTAACCGGGTTTGTGGGTGCCTATGGCGCGCCCTCGGGCTTCGGCATTGAAAATGATCCTTCCAATTATATTCTTATGATAGGCTCGGGGGCAATCGGTTTTATCGTGCTTTTCCTGCTCACGGCCATTTTGAACTACAGCCTTGCTGCGGTCTATATGGTTCAATATGTTGAAAACAAAGGCGAACCCGTGGTAAAAACCAAGGTGTGGGAAGCCGTTAAACAGAATTTCGGAAAAATAGCCCTGTTTATCATCTTAATGATGGTCTGCTATATCGTCATTATGATCGTGGGCATTATTTTGGCGTTTATTCCCATTGTCGGAACCTTTGCTTATTATTTGCTCATTTTGGCCTACACCAGTTGGATGGGGCTTTCATTTATGGCGATGGTCCACGACAAACGGGAAGTTACCGATGCCTTTGCCGAAGGTTTCAAATTGTTAAAAGCCTATTTTTGGAAATGCGTTCTTTCCAATTTGGTAATCGGAATGCTCTTGGGCCTATTAATGTTGGTAGTACTTATGGTTCCCGGAATTTTGATTGCCGTTTACGCCTTCCATTCGCTGGAAACTGGTGTGGAACTTGAAACTTCGGCAGTGGCCAACATAGTTTGGACGCTCGGCCTTTCCCTGGTTTTGGTGTTATACACCATTAATCAGGCCATGGCGCAGTTCATTAACGGAGTGCTTTTTTATTCCATTCGCGAAGAAGCCTACAACGAGGCCATGCGCGAGCGTATCGATAATATTGGTTCGGGTGAGTAAATTCCTTTTCATAGCTATTTTTATTATCAATTCGTGCTGTGCATTCGCAACGGCAAAGGATTCAGTATCGGTAGCAACGGACACAAGCCGCATCGTTCCCAAACATTTCTCTGAAAATTTGAGAGAAAAATATTCCGGATCCGATTTCGATTATGATTCGTTGGAAGGAGAGGCGGAAAACATTTTGGGCCGCGCCATCACTTGGTTTTTAAATTCCCTGGAATCCATCTTCGGCATACAGATTTCCCCCGAGTTGTATCAAATTCTGAAAATAATCGTGTACGGGCTGCTCTTGGTTTTTGCCCTTTATATTTTGATAAAATTTCTTGTGGGCGATTCGGCTTCGTCTTTTTTCGGAAGAAAAAGCAAACAAGTGGCCCCGCTTGCCTTTCAAGAGGAGCACATAGAAAATATTGATTTGGATGCCCACATAAAAAATGCCCTTAAAGCCGAAGATTACCGATTGGCATTTCGATATATGTTCTTAAAATCGCTCAAATTGCTTTCGCTGAACAACATCATTGAATGGCATTTTGAAAAAACCAACAGCGACTATTACCGCGAAATTGAAAATGCCCATTTGAGGGAAAATTTCAAAAAAGCATCCTATCTCTATGACAATATTTGGTATGGCGAATTTGCGCTGGACAAGGCCGGTTTTGAAAATGCGCAATTGATTTTTGAACAACTGAACCAAAACTTGAAAAATGCTGGATAAACGGTCAAAAAGAGTGCTTTGGATCTTCGGTGTGGCCTTGCTCGCCATCGTCGTTACGGAATTGGTCCGCCCAAAACCCATCGATTGGCGCCCGAGCTATATTTCTACCGATAAAATTCCCTTTGGCGGCTTTGTTCTTTCCGAGGAAATCACCTCACTTTTTAAAAATGCCACCATCCAAAAAATCGATAAAGATCCCTACGAATTTTTGACCGAGGGTACCTATGGCTCCAATTCGGCTTATGTTTTTCTGAACGACGAACTGTTTTTTGACGAAAGGCAAACCGAGGAAATCCTAAAATACGCGGAAGCCGGAAACACCGTCTTCATTTCGGCGCGAAGTTTTGGAACCTTTTTGGCCGATAGCCTAAAAATTGCCGCAAGCCCCAACTATACTATTTTGGAAGAAGAAATCCATCCCCAATTTTTTTCGCCGGCCCTGCGTCAAGATTCGCTCGCTTCTTTTAAAAAGGGAATTTTTAAAACTACTTTCAAAACAATAGACACGCTAAAGACCACTGCTTTGGGCTATTTTAAAAACAACGAAGCCCATTTGGATGAATTGAATTACATCGTTCTAAATTTTGGAAAGGGCAAGCTGTTGCTCCACACCCTTCCCGAGGCCTTTTCAAATTACTATCTGTTGAAGGGTAACGAGCAATATGCCGCCAGCGTACTTTCCTACATTGATGCCGATAAAATTTATTGGGACGAATATCTAAAATCCGGCCGAAAGGTTATAACCTCGCCTATGCGGTTCGTGTTGGACCAAGCTCCGCTGGCGTGGGCCTATTATGTGTTGTTGGGCGGATTGTTAATTTTTGTTCTTTTCAAGGGAAAAAGGGAACAGCGGATTGTAGAAGTTATTGAGCCGTTGCAAAATACTTCCGTGGAATTTACCAAAACCATCGGCGATCTGTATTTTCAGCACAAAGATTTCAGCAATTTGATCGCGAAGAAGATTACCTATTTTTTGGAAACCCTGCGTTCAAAATATTTTTTGAATACCACTGAGCTTTCGGAAGATTTCATTAAAAAACTGGCATTAAAAAGTGGAAATAATTTGGAAAGCACCCAAAAATTAATGCACTTTATAAAACATTTAAAAGAAAAATCGGTCCACAGTGAAGCCGATCTGTTGGAACTGAACAAACAAATTGAAGCCTTTAGACTCTAAATTATGGAAGAAACACAAGAAAATCCGTTGCAATTCAACGCCCGAATCGATTTAAAAAATCTGCAGGAAGCGGTGGAAAAAATAAAAGCCGAACTTGGAAAAGTGATCGTTGGCCAACACGAAATGCTGGAAATGCTCATTATTTCCATTCTCACCGATGGCCATTCGCTAATTGAAGGCGTTCCCGGCGTAGCGAAAACATTGACCGCAAAGTTGTTGGCAAAAACATTGGCGGTAGATTTCAGCAGAATCCAATTCACGCCAGACTTGATGCCGAGCGATATTTTGGGAACTTCCATTTTTAACGTAAAAACAAGCGAATTCGAATTCAAGCAAGGTCCCGTTTTCTCAAACATCGTTTTGATTGACGAAATAAACCGCGCCCCCGCAAAAACACAGGCCGCCCTTTTTGAAATTATGGAAGAGCGCCAGGTAACCATGGACGGCACAGAATATAAAATGCAACCGCCATTTCTGGTATTCGCCACCCAAAACCCTGTGGAACAGGAAGGCACTTACGCCCTGCCCGAAGCGCAATTGGACCGTTTTCTGTTTAAAATAAATGTGCCCTACCCCACTTTGGAAGAGGAAATCCACATCCTTGAAAACGAGCACCACCGCAAGGATGCTTTCGTTTTGGATAGCGTGACACAAGTGCTGAACGCAAAACAGATTGCCGAATACCAACAAACCATCAAAAAAATAATTATTGAAAGCAACCTGCTGAAATATATTGCCGCCATCGTGGACAACACGCGAACCAACGCTAACTTGTTTTTGGGCGCCTCGCCCCGGGCTTCACTCGCAATTATGAATGCATCAAAAGCCTTAGCGGCGATAAACGGTCGCGATTTTGTTACGCCCGACGATATAAAAAAAATTGCTCCTTCAGTTTTAAGGCATCGAATTATGCTAACCCCAGAGCGCGAAATGGAAGGAATAACCGCAGATAAAGTAGTGCAACAGATTATAGAGACCATTGAAATTCCGAGGTAAGGAAGTGGGATGCGGGGTGCTGGGTGAGGGGTGCTGGGCGCTGGGTGTTGGGTGCGGGATGCTGGGTGCTGAGTGCTGGATGCTGGGTGATGGGAGCTGGGTTGTGGATAAGTGATGGGGAAAACTTGAAACCTGGAACTTGAAACCTGAAACCTGAAACTTGAAACCTGAAACCTGAAACCTGGAACTTGAAACCTGGAACTTGAAACAAATTATAAAAAGTGAAGAAATTCCTTAAGAGCTTATACCTAAAAAAACGATTTTTCAGCGTGCTGTTCTCGCTTGCGGCGTTGTTCGTGGTTTCCTATTTTTTTCAGGACCTGTTCGGCGTGGCCAAGCTTCTGTTTTATTTACTTTTGGGAATATTTGTTTTCGATATTTTCCTATTATATCGAAATAAAACTGGAATCCAAGCACAGCGAATACTGCCCGAAAAACTTTCCAATGGTGATGATAATTCCATTGAAATTAAGGTTGTAAATAGGTTTCAGTTTAAAACTTCCGTGAAAATTATTGACGAATTGCCCATTCAGTGGCAGATTCGCGATTTTAAAATTGAATCCATTCTAAAACCTTCCGAGGAAAAGCGATTCACCTATCAAGTGCGGCCCACGCAGCGGGGCGAATATCATTTTGGAAATTTGAATATATATGCTTCTTCGGTTTTGGGCCTGGTGGCCCGAAGGCAACAATTCGCGGCGGAAGCAATGGTGCCCAATTATCCTTCCTTTCTTCAGCTTAAAAAATATGACTTCCTCGCCTTTACCAATAAATTGAAGCTATTGGGGCTTAAAAAAATCCGTAGAATTGGGCATACACTGGAATTTGAACAGATAAAGGAGTACACCTCTGGCGACGATGTTCGCAACCTCAATTGGAAAGCGACCGCCAAACGCAACAGTTTGATGGTAAACCAATTTCAGGACGAAAAATCGCAACCGGTTTATTCGGTGATCGATAAGGGCAGGGTGATGAAAATGCCCTTTAACCAATTGAGTTTGCTTGATTATGCCATAAACGCCACCCTCGTTATTTCCAACATCGTTTTAAAAAAACACGACAAGGCGGGAATGTTTTCCTTTTCCCGAAAGGTGGAAGACCGGGTGTTGGCGCAACGACGGAGTGGGCAAATGCACTTAATTTTGGAAAGCCTCTATAATGTGGAAACCGATTTTTCGGAGAGTGATTTTTCTCGTTTGTATGTAGATGTGAAAAGGCACATCAAGCAACGAAGTCTGCTTTTGCTCTTCACAAATTTTGAAACGATGGATGCCCTGCATCGGCAACTTCCTTATTTACAGGCCATCAACAAAACACATCTCTTGGTAGTGATCTTTTTTGAAAACACCGAGTTGAAATCTTTTATGAATAAAAAAGCACAGACCACGCATCAGGTTTTTGAAAAGACCATAGCCGAAAAATTCATCTACGAAAAAAAGCTGATCGTGAACGAACTCCACAAATATGGCATCCAGTCAATCCTCACGGCACCGGAAAACCTGACCGTAAATACCATCAATAAATATTTGGAAATAAAGGCGAGGGGACTACTTTGATTGACAATTGTAGTTTTTTTGATTTTAAATTTTTGAATTCTTTAATGCTTCGAATTTTTGAAAAATGTATTTGATCCGTTTCGCAATTCAATTTCAATAAATTATTCTGATTGAATTAATACCTTTGCATAAATATAATTTAGAATGACAATCACCCAATTGAAATACGTATTGGCCGTGGCAGAACACCAAAATTTTACCAAAGCGGCCGAAAAAACCTTTGTTACCCAGCCCACGCTCAGTATGCAGATACAGAAACTGGAGGAAGAGCTGGAAATCCAAATTTTCGATAGAAGCAAAAAGCCCATAGAACTAACAGGCGTTGGCAAAAAAATTGTAGAGCAGGCCCGAAATATCGTGAACGAATCAGAGCGGATGCAGGACGTGGTGGATCAGGAAAAAGGGTTTATCGGCGGAACCTTTAAACTGGGAATTATCCCTACGGTAATGCCCACATTGCTTCCGATGTTCCTGAAAAATTTTTCAAACCGCTACCCAAAAGTACAATTGAAAATTGAAGAGCTTAATACAGATGAAATAATAGCAAAAATTAACGATGGCTATTTAGACGCCGCCATTGCCGCCACGCCATTGAAACACGAAAAAATTAAGGAGTGGCCATTATATTACGAACCTTTTGTGGGTTATATTCCGCAAAACCACAGGTTGTTTCCAAAAGAAAAACTGGAAGTGAACGATTTGGATATTGAGGACGTTCTGCTTTTGGAGGATGGCCATTGCTTCCGGGATGGAATTATTAATCTTTGCAAAGCCTCTAAAAATGGGAACAACGAGAAATTCCAGTTGGAAAGTGGCAGTTTTGAAACCCTAATTAAATTAGCCGATGAAGGACTGGGAATGACGCTGCTGCCCTATTTACATACGTTGGATGTACTGCCCTCCCAAACCGGGAACCTCAAATATTTCAAGGAACCCTCACCCGCTCGGGAAGTGAGTTTGATTTACGGCAAAAGTGAATTGAAAATGCAAATAATCAACGCGCTCCACGACAGTATTTCGGGCGTAATCCGCGGTGCGATTGCCTTTCAGGACGTAAAGATTATAAATCCGACTAAAAAGTAGCACTTATTCAGTGATCAGTGAAATAACTAAATAACCTATTAACTATAAATTATTAACTAAAAAATCCCGCCGAAAAGGCGGGATTTTTTTATGGGTTTAGATAGATTAGACATTGATTTAACTGTGGGTTCTGCTTGATAAGCGAGTCAATCCAGACTTTTAATTCCTCGACTTCATAAGGAAGCAATCTGGTTAACGCTTTTTTCAATTCCTTGCAAAACAAATTGACGTCAAAACTTACTTTGGAGAGTACAGCTTTGGTGTAATCAAACATTGCTCTTGCCATAGCTAATTGAGGTTTAGTTAAAATTAAGTAGGTAAATTTTTACAATAGGCAGAAGATATTTTTTGTTAATGCGTTCTAAATATACTCATATATTTTGAAATAAATTTCGTTTAAGGCTTAAATCTTTTTCCGAAAAAAGGAGGCCGTCAAAACACACTCCCCAAAACCTTCATCTAAGGGCGTTTAGTCAATTTCAGTTTTAAGGTCCATTCAAATTCAAAAATGGAAACCACTTCGCCCGAGGCATCTTTTCCCTCCGATTTCATCCAAACAGTTTGCCCTTCTCCGGTTACAATAGTTTTGGTTATGGCGTCAACCAAAAGCCCGCCATCGTTGCAGGTGAAGTAAATCCTTCCCCGGGCTTTTTTTGAAAAAGTGCCCTTATTATTGGCAACGAGCATAGAAATATTCTTTCCACTTTGCTGAATTTGGGACATTACCAAAGCTCCGGTGCTCAATTCTGCGGCCATTCCCTGAACCGCCCAAAACATGGAATTAAAGGGGTTTTGATTGATCCAGCGGTGCCTAACCGTGGTCGTGCAAGCAGAAGCGGAAATATCTTTAACCCTAACCCCAGTGAAATAGGCGGCGGGCAATTTAAACATTAAATAAATATTGATTTTTCTCGGGCTAAGCTCCATTTATCATAATTATAAAACACGAAGATAGCCCTAATATCCATGACATCCTATCTGTTAAACATTTGTTAATTTAAGTACTATGCGTAACATAATACCTTCTTTTAGACATATATTTGCATAAGAAAATAACAAGCAATGGAAACTACATTCACAGACCGACCCGCCGCCGTTTCGGAAAATTTAAAAAACACTGGCATGTTTTTGCATCTTTCCACATTTTTAAAATATTTTTTCCCGTTCGCAAATTTTATCGCACCATTATTAATTTGGACCTATAATAAGGAAAAACCTTTTGTGGATGCACACGGAAAACAGGCCCTCAATTTTCAACTGAGCATTTTGGTCTATACCCTTTTGATAGGTTTGGTTTGCCTTCCCTTCTTCATCATTTTTGCGACCGATTTTATTTCGTTAATAGAAAGTATTGACCGCAGCAACGGCAACTTATCCTTGAACAACATCCAAAACCTATCGGGCTACTTGGTTCTGTTCGGCATTGCATTATTGCTTTTGCTCGGGCTGTTCATTTTTGAAATCTATGCCGTCATCAATGCATCCCTGCACGCTGCAAAAGGCCTGTATTATAAGTATCCCTTAAATATTCCATTTATAAAAACCAATTTAAATTATTCAGAAAATGAGCACATTAGTTAGTTACCTTTTGGCCGCCATTTTACAATTCATAGGTGTGATCATGCCTTCGGATCGCGAACCAGTTAGTGCATTGACTCATCAACAATGCGAGGAAAGCGCCGATGTTCACCCCTATTCATTCATCATCAATAGCGAACAAAAATTAGAAACAAGCAAAAAACAGTTATGACCAAAGACGGGAAGCGTTCTTATTTACCATTGGTAACTTCTTCCTCGCCTGCACTCAGCTGTTACAAACACAATTTAGACCCATGAAAATCGAAAACACAAAAGCACAGATGCGCAAAGGGGTTTTGGAGTTTTGTATCCTATCCGTTCTAAAAGACGGCGAGGCCTACACTTCAGACATTCTTGAAACGCTTAAGGACGCAAAAATGCTGGTCGTGGAAGGCACAATCTATCCGCTGCTCACAAGGCTTAAAAACGCGGGATTGCTCTCCTACCGCTGGGAAGAATCCACTAGCGGGCCGCCACGCAAGTATTACGAACTTACCGAGACCGGAAAACTTTTTTTAACCGAATTGAACGAAACCTGGGCAGAACTGCAACAGGCCGTTAACAAAGTAACCAGCGAAAAAAACACAAAATGAACAAGACAGTAAACATAAATTTGGCAGGCAATTCCTTTCATATAGATGAGGATGCCTTCGGAAAACTTTCGCGCTATCTTGAGGCTATACGCAAATCGCTTAAAGGAGCCGATGGTAGTGAAGAAATAATGCAGGACATCGAGGCCCGTATTGGCGAACTTTTTTCCGAAAAAATGGAAAGCCCCGCCCAGGTCATCAACTTGAGAATGCTCGATGAAGTGATTGCGGTGATGGGCCAGCCTGAAGACTATGAGGTGGACGACGAAATTTTCGAGGACACTCCTCCCTCCTCGCAAACTTACGGCAAATCGCGCGCAAATGCTGCGCACAAACAATTGTTCCGCGACGTGGACAACAAATACATCGCCGGCGTTTCTTCGGGAATTGGGCATTACATTGGCGTGGACGCCATTTGGATTCGATTGCTGTGGATCCTTTTGGTAGTGGCAGGAATGGGCTCGCCAATTATCGTCTATATTTTGCTATGGATCCTTGTTCCCGCAGCCATTACGACATCCGAAAAGCTGAAAATGACAGGGCAACCCGTAAATATTTCGAATATTGAAAGAAAGTTCAAAGAAGGTTTTGACAATGTTGCGGACCGCGTTAAAAATGTGGACTATGACAAGTATGGCAATAAAATAAAAACCGGTGCCTCCGGATTTTTTGACAGCTTAGGAAACTTGATTGTTGCCCTTTTCAAAATATTTGCAAAATTTATTGGCGTGCTCATTATTATCGTTTCGCTTTCCGTAATTATTGGATTGGTGGTGGCGTTTTTCACCTTCGGATCCTTCGATTTATGGGCCGGGAATGAAATAGCGGAAAAATTCGCAATGGTGGACGTAACCAATATGCCCTTGTGGCTGCTGGCGCTCTTAGGTCTTTTCGCCATCGGAATTCCGTTTTTTGCGCTCTTCGCTTTAGGGTTGAAGCTATTAATAAGCAACCTGAAATCCATGAGCCCGACCTTAAAAATATCTTTGATCGTGGTGTGGGCGCTCTCCATTATTGGTTTGGCTATTTTAGGAATCAAGCAAGCCACGGAACAGGCTTATGAAGGTACACATATTGAGGAAAGCACCTTGGCCATAAACACCGGCGATACCCTTCAAATCGCGATGCGTGCCGACAAACAATTCAGTTATGAAGTAAGCCGAGACCAAGGCTTGGAACTAAAATATACCGAAGATGAAAAACGCATCATTTATTCAAGTGACATTTTGGTAAATATCGAAACCACCAAGGATTCCATCGGCAAAATTGTAATTGAAAAAACCGCTGAAGGTAATAATCTCCTTGATGCAAAAAAACGCGCCCAAGCCGTTAATTACAATTTTACCGTGGAAAACAACAGCTTGTTGCTCGATGGATTTTTCACCACCGATCCCCAAAATAAGTTCCGCGACCAACAAATTGAAATAACGGTTTTTGTACCGGAAGGCACCGTAGTTTTTATGGGAGAAAACACCACGTCCTACTATGGCTATAATTCTGAATTTGACGCATTGAGCGATTATGACAATCAGGCGCATCATTTTAGGATAAATAAAAACAAGATTGAATGTCTGGACTGTGAAGTGTATGAAGAAGGCAAACCCGCAGCCGATTCCACAGAAATGATGGATTCCGAAAAAACCGGCGATAGCCTTTCTTCTCCAAAAAACAAAAAATGGGAAGACGAGGTAAAGGACGGTTTTAAAAATTACAGCTCCAAGGCTTCAACCAAAGAGGAAACGCTTACAATTACCATTAACTAAAACGAAAAAGAGAACACCATGAAAACATCAAACTATTTAATCGCACTGGGCGCGGCAGTTTTTTTGAGCGCCTGTAACGTGAACATTTCCAATGGCGAAAACGGCAATGGAAAGGTAGTAACCGAAGAACGCGAAATAACGGCCGATTTCCTCGAGGTGCGTGGCAGCGCAGGATTGGAGGTGTATCTTACCCAAGGCAATGAAAATAAAATTGTTGTGGAAGCCGATGAAAATTTACAGCAATACATTGAAACCGATGTGGAAGATGGAAAACTTAAAATTACTACCTCCCGCAATATTGGCAGGTCCACCGCGAAAAAAGTGTATGTTACTTTCAAGCAACTCAACGCGGTGGAAGCCAGCAGTGGTGCCGAAGTTATGGGAAATTCCATCATCAAAAGCCAGGATTTGAGTTTGAAATGCAGCAGTGGCGCCGATTTGGATGTGGAAGTCTTTGCCCAAAACATAACCGCCAAAGCCAGTAGCGGTGCCGAAATGGAAGTTTCGGGCAAGGCTACTTATTTTATCGCAGATGCCTCGAGCGGCAGCGAACTAAACGCGAAGGAACTGCTGGTGTTGCAATGTTCCGCCGAAGCATCAAGCGGAGCGGAAATAACCGTCAATGTAAAGGAAAAACTGGAAACAAACGTGGGCAGTGGCGGCGATATTAATTATTACGGAAATCCATTATCGGTAAATTCCAACAAAAGCCATTCGGGCAGTGTACATAAAATGTAGTATGGACGCAGCATAACGGGGGAATACACGCTCCAATTCCAAAAAAGGCTTAACGGTTCGCTAAAATTCTGTTAGGCCTTTTATTATTTATATTTATTTTAAGAAGTATTGAAGTTCTGATCTGCATCTTTGTGAAAAACAACAAATTATGAAAAGAATATTTTTAGGAATAGCGATAACATTTTTGGTAGCCTGTAGTTCTGATGATGATGCAGGCAACGTAAACACCAATGAATTTGAAACCATAAAAACCACCCTGCCGCAAGGGGATTGGAAGATTACCAAATTGTTGGATGGCCAGTCAGACCATACTTCCGATTTTGAAAGTTTCGTATTTAATTTTAATGAAGATGGAACGGTAAAGGCACAGAACGATCTTTTTACCGAAAACGGTACTTGGGCCTATGACAATTCCGATAGTGAGGAAGAATTGGTACTGCAATTTAGCGAACAAACCCCATTTGACGAAATTAATGATGACTGGGACATCGTTTCCGTAAGCAATTCAAAAATTGAACTTTCGGACATAAGCGGTGGAAATGGTGATATGGAATATTTGACCTTTACAAAATTATAACCTCAAAATTTTAAAATAAAAAATGCCGCTTTTCCAGCGGCATTTTTTTATGGTTCCATTTATTTTAAGCAGTCGCCTCCGTTTCAATGGTAGCCAAATAGCGCTCGGCGTCCAGGGCGGCCATACAACCCGTTCCGGCGGCGGTAACAGCTTGGCGATATTCTTTGTCTTGAACATCGCCGCTGGCAAAAACGCCCGGTTTGTTGGTTTTGGTCGATTTTCCCTGCGTAATTAAATAGCCGGTTTCGTCCATATCCAATTGCCCTTTAAAAATATCGGTATTAGGCTTGTGGCCAATGGCAATAAAAAGACCCGTAATTTTAATCTCTGTCTTCTCGCCCGTAAGGTTGTTCACCATTCGAAGGCCTTCCACCACTTGGTCGCCCAAAACCTCATCTACTTCGGTATTGTAAAGCACCTTTAGATTTTTGGTATTGTTCACGCGGTGCTGCATAGCTTTGGAAGCCCGCATATGATCCTTTCGAACGAGCATGGTCACGCTTTTGCAAATATTGGCGAGATAGGTGGCCTCTTCTGCTGCGGTATCGCCAGCACCCACAATAGCAACATCCTGATTTTTATAGAAAAAACCGTCGCAGACCGCACAGGCCGAAACACCACCGCCCCGCAATTTTTGTTCACTGGGCAATCCTAAATATTTCGCCGTTGCACCGGTTGAAATAATAACGGTTTCCGCTTCCAACTGCGTAGCATTATCGACCGTAATTTTATGAATGCCTCCAACTTCATCGCTGAATTGAACGTTGGTAACCATCCCCATTCGCACTTCGGTTCCAAATCGTTCGGCCTGTTGTTGCAATTGGACCATCATTGTCGGGCCGTCTATTCCTTCCGGGTAACCGGGAAAATTATCTACCTCGGTCGTGGTGGTTAACTGCCCTCCCGGCTCCATTCCGGTGTACATAATCGGTTTCAAATCGGCACGGGCGGCATAGATTGCAGCAGTATAGCCCGCTGGACCAGAGCCGATAATCAGGCATTTTATTCTTTCAATTTTGTCATTCATATTTATATACTTCAATAATTTTTTTGCTGCGTAAAAATACTAACTTTAGAAGGAATGACCGATTAAAAGTTATTAAGAATTGGGCTTATCCATTCCGGAATAAGGCTGGGGCAAATTGATTTGCAAAACTTCCGAACACCGGCGCCGTATTACTTTAAATTCCTCGGGCGAATCCTCCATCGGCTTGTTCCAAAACGGAACCATTTCTGAAAACTTTTTTTGCCAAAGTGCTGTTTTAGCCTTTTCCGGATAGGCAAAATGCAGCAGGTCTATCATAATATCCACTGCCACGGAGGCTCCGGGCGAAGCACCGAGCAGGGCGGTAATGCGGCCATCATTACTGTGCACCACTTCGGTTCCAAATTCCAAAATGCCCCCTTCTTCCCTATCGCGCTTTATAATCTGCACACGTTGTCCTGCCACTTTTAGTTTCCAATCCTCACTTTTGGCGTTTTTAATAAAGTTTTGAAGTTCCTTCATTCGGTCTTCATGGCCCATCCGCACTTGGTCTATTAAATATTTTGTGAGCGGAATATTATGCCAAAATACTCCCCACATTGCCGGAATATTTTTCCACTTTATACTTTTAAAAAGATCGAGATAAGAGCCCTCTTTTAAAAATTTAGTGCTAAAACCGGCAAAGGGGCCAAACAGTAACTCGCGTTTTCCGTTAATATTTCGGGTATCCAAATGGGGCATGCTCATTGGCGGCGCCCCAATTTCAGCTTTCCCATAAACCTTTGCATGGTGCCTTTCAATAACGGAAGGATTGGTGCAAATGAGCCACTCGCCGCTAACCGGAAATCCGCCATAACCATCCTTTTCTGCGATCTCCACTTTTTGGAGAAGCGGCAACGCACCGCCACCCGCACCGATAAAAACGTGTTCGGCATCGCAATGAATGGATGTATGGGTCTCCAAATTTTTTATTTTCACGAGCCAATCGCCGTTGCCGTCAGGATCAATATCTTCAACTTCGTGGGCAGTAAATACAGGAGTGTCAAATTTCTCCCTTAAAACTTTAAAATATGCGCGGGTGAGTGCGCCATAATTCACTTCGGTTCCTAATTCCATTCGGCTTGCCGCAATTGGATCGCTTGTTTTTCTTCCCTCCATCATCAAGGGAAACCACTTTTCCATTTCGGTAAATTCTTTTGAGAATTTCATACCCTCAAAAAGTGGGTGCTGTGTCATCTGCGAAACGCGCTTTTTAAGGAATTCCACGTTGTGCTCACCTTCCACCCAACTGTGATGCGGCACCGGGTGAATAAAAGATTGGGGGGCTTCGATATAATTATTTTGGACCAAAAAAGACCAAAATTGTTTCGATTTTTCAAATTGGGTACAGACTTTTATCGCTTTGGAAATATCAATTGAACCATCCTCCTGTTCGGGCGTGTAGTTCATTTCACAAAAAGCCGAATGGCCGGTACCGGCGTTGTTCCAGGCCGCGGAACTTTCCAGGGCAACATCCCCCAGGCGTTCCAAAATGAGAATTTTTTGGTTTTTGTCAATCAGTTTCAGCATCAGGGCTAACGTTGCGCTCATAATGCCGCCGCCCACACAGATAAGATCGTAGTGGCCATTAATTTCTTTTGAAGTATTCATTTTAAATCCAATTTCTTCAAAAGTAGAGATTGTAATTTCCATAATACCTTAAGAAGATGCTAATAAACCAGGAAATTTCAACCATCGAAATATTTGAATATTAATTGCCGCTCTTTATTGCGAAACTTTATAATTTGGTTATTTTTGCACTTCCAAATTCAGAACTACCAATTAAGTTTTGGTATTTGGAATTTTCTAAAATATCGGGATGTGGCACTTCGACTGCGCTCAGTGTAAACTGCACCACTTGAAGGTCCCAATTTAAAAATGCCAACAGTGCTTTCCTGTAAGCACATCATAAAACATCAATCGGGATGTGGCACTTCGACTGCGCTCAGTGTAAACTGCACCACTTGAAGGTCCCAATATAAAAATGCCAACAGTGCTTTCCTAAAAGCATATCATAAAAACATCAATCGGGATGTGGCGCAGTCTGGTAGCGTATACGTCTGGGGGGCGTAGGGTCGCAGGTTCAAATCCTGTCATCCCGACTTTTTTAAAAGACACTTTCGAGTGTCTTTTTTTTTGAAATGACATAAAATTCAGCGACTAAACAGTTTTATTTTGAATTTTGAATTCTGAATTTGGAATTTGGAATTTTGAATTTTGAATTCTGAATTTTATAGAGATGCCGCAAAAAATCGAGGCTTCTTGGTTTTAGAGACTTCGAGTCGCGGATTCAAAATTTATCATTTTAACTATACAAAGAAAACACGCTTCCTCAAGTCTTCTGTTTTCCGCAGCAGCTTCGCCTTTATTGTTCCGCAGCTTTCTTCTTTTCCTTTATCAAATAAATTCCCAAAAGAATAAGCAAACCACCGACCACATACCAAATACTGAAGCGTTCGCCATCCAATAATCCCCAAATTACCGCCACCAACGGCAACAAATAGGTAACCGTGCTCGCAAAAACCGCAGAGGTTTTTTGAATTAATTTATAATATAAAATCATTGCGATGGCCGTGCCCAAAACAGTCAAAACTCCCAGAAAGCCGAGCGCCTCCACGGTTGCCGAACTTGAAAAATCCTGATTGAAAAAACCGGCAAGTGCCAAAATTACTACCGAAGGCACCATCCAAATTCCAAATACCGCTCCCGAAAGCTGCACCGAGGGAATGTGGGAAAGCCTTTCTTTAATAATCAAACCAGCCATGGCGTAACAAGCGGTGGCCAAAACTACCAAAAGCGCGTAACCGATTTTTGTTTCTTCGGATGTAGTCTCCGAAAAATACATTAGAATAGCCGCTCCCAAAAAGCCGAAAAGAGCACCCACATACTGAAGCTTTTTGCTCCTAATTCCAAAAAACAAAAAACCAAGAACCAAAACAAAAACAGGCACCAACGAATCCAAGATGCCTGCCATGGAACTACTAACCCGCGTTTGGGCCAGGGGGAAAAGGTACATAGGCAAAAAATTGCCGAAAAATCCCGTCATTCCTACCCAAAACAGGGATTTTCTACCCATAGTTCGGAGAGCCGGCAAGCCCAAATATCCTAACAGCACTCCCGAAACCGCCACCCGGAATGCACCAATTTCATAGGGTGAAAATATCAGCAATGATTTTTTTATCAGAATAAACGAGCTGCCCCAAGTGAGCGCGATAATGGCAAGCAGAAGCCAGCGGTTGTCAAGGAAATTTTTCAACAGAATTCTCTTATTGGAACTTGGCAAATGTAAAACAATGAATGGCCCCACGGCCAATTTCTCCTAATTTTTTCGGAATTAGTTCCAAATAGGTTATACACCCAATTAAAATTTATCCAATTTCATAATTTAACGTTTTGAAAATAAAAAACAAGCCCTTTTGCCCTATGTTTGAAAGGCTAAAAATTAAAAAGTATGCAACCCTTTTTTGAACATTTGCTCCACGAATTCCAATTGCCGCTAAAAAGTCCCATACTCATATTTTCGCTAATCCTTTTTATTATCCTTTTGGCGCCAACCCTTTTGCAAAGACTCCGGGTGCCGGGAATTATCGGGTTGATAATCTCAGGAATTATTATTGGCCCAGCAGGTTTCAATTTGCTGGAAAAAAGTCTATTTGTGGATGTATTTTCCACCATTGGCTTGTTGTATATAATGTTTATCGCCGGTCTGGAACTTGATTTGAACGAGTTTCTGGCAACTCGAAAAAAGAGTATGCTCTTCGGTTTTTTTACCTTTTTTATTCCACTTGCCATTGGGTTTCCCATTTGTCAATATGTGCTCCATTTCGACTTCAACGCCAGTTTGCTTACCGCCAGCATGTTTGCCACCCATACTTTGGTAACCTATCCCATTGTCAGCAAACTGGGTTTATCGAAAAACCGGGCTGTAGCTATTACCGTGGGCGGAACCATTTTGACCGATACCGCCGTACTGCTGCTCCTGGCCGTAATCTTAGGCTCCAATCAAGGGGGGCTGTCGCAAGCCTTTTGGATCAAATTGCTCATATCCTTGGCACTTTTCTCTGTGTGTATGTTTTGGTTCATACCCAAAGTAGCCGCTTGGTTTTTTAAAAAACTGGAGAGCGAAAAACATTCCCACTATATCTTTGTTTTGGCGGTAATTTTCTTTTCTGCGTTTCTGGCCGAAATTGCCGGCCTTGAAGCCATTATTGGGGCCTTTGCGGCTGGTTTGGCGCTGAACAAGCTCATTCCCCATTCATCGGCATTGATGAACAGGATTGCCTTTATTGGCAATTCCTTATTTATTCCCTTTTTTTTAATAAGCGTGGGTATGCTCGTTGATTTACGGGTTATTCTCAATGGGCCCATGGCTCTTCTAATTGCCGCCGTACTCACATTGGTTGCCATAACAGGAAAATGGATTGCCGCTTGGGCAACCCAGACAACCCTCAAATACACCAAACAGGAACGTAATTTAATTTTTGGTCTGAGCAGCTCGCACGCGGCGGCAACCTTGGCCGTAATTTTGGTGGGCTACAAGGCCGGCATTCTTGATGCAAATATCCTAAACGGCACCGTAGTTTTGATTTTGGTAACCTGCCTGGTAGCTACTGTGGTAACAGAAAATACCGCCAAACGGATGATCCGTGAGGCGGGCGAAGGTGAAATATATGAGCCAAAGCAAGGCCCCGCCAACGAACAATTGCTCATTCCCATTGCCAATTTGGTGAATATTGAAAAAGTATTGGAGTTTGCCGTGCTCCTCAAAGAAAAGCGTTCGGCCAACCCCTTGGCAATCCTTACCGTAGTGCCCAATAATGAACAGGCCGAACAAACCATCCAAAAAGCCCGGGTGGGACTGGAGAATTTTTTAAATGAAACGACCGCGTCTGATACCCAGGCAACCGTAATGGCTGCCATAGACCACCATCCGGCAAGCGGAATTGCACGCATTTCAAAGGAAATCATGGCCGATATCATTATTTTGGGATGGCCCCAAAAAACAGGTTTATTGGAGAAATTGATCGGAGATAAAATGGATAGCATTTTAGAGAATACAACCAAGTCGGTATTTATATGTGACTTTCAAATGCCTTTGGGCATCCACAAACGCATTTTCGCCCTGGTGCCCCCATTGGCAGAATTTGAGGATGGATTTCCTCTGTGGACGGCCAAATTATCGAGATTGTCCGTAGAACTTTCATTGCCTGTACTCTTTAAATGTACCGAAGCCTCCGCAAGAGCTATTGAAAAGATAAGCAAACTGGACAAATTGCCTCTAAATACTATCTTTCAATCCTTTGAAGCGTGGGATGACTTTTTAATTATTTCCAAGGAAACCAAGCCTGACGACCTTATAATTCTCATTAGTGCCCGGCACGGTTATGTTTCCCATTTCGGGCTTTTGGATCGCATTCCGGGAAAATTGGAACAACATTTTCCGCGGAACAGTAAAATGGTGGTTTATCCCCAATAAATTTTGCCACGGCCATTTACAAAAAGTACCAATTCCCTTGTCCAGAAAGAACCGCTAAAATCGACAACTATTTATTCCTCGGCAGCATCCGGTTTGGCCATTCCGTCATTCGCAGTGTGCTGAAAAACGGCCAGAACTATATTGTTACTATCCATTAACTTCAACAGCCTGTCTTCCAACATTATTTTGTTTGCTTGCGAAAACATGGTCAAAAATGCCTGTTCGTCAATTACGTTTCGGATACAGGCCATTTTGGTGCTTCCCATTTGGGAAAATGTTACCGCCGAGCCATTCAACACATAGGAACCAAAAAAGTTGTTACAGCCGGAATAGCCATTGATTCGGTTTTCTGACGTGTTGAAGGACATTCCAATTTTTCGGTCGCCATCCATAGGTGTTTTAATGGCCGGCATTTCAGCCATTCGGACCAATTCCCAATAACCGGTGGCCAATTCAGCCTCCGAGGGTGCTTTTTCAGCTTTTGATGCGGTTGAAGTATTGGAACTGCCACAGGCAAATAGCGTTAGGGTGGTTAAAATGAGGAAGGAAAACTTTACTAATTTCATAGTTTTATGCTTTAGGGGTTAGGGAATGTATTATATTTATAAGGTTGCAAACTACGCATCCTTTTCGGAACGCCCTCTTATGGAATCGCTAAATAAAGTGTAATGGATTCTTAAAAAACTTTTACCCCAAGGGTTTGCGCGCCAATAATAAATGGCAGGCCAACAGCGCTGCCGAAAGAAAAAATCCAAGGGCGGCGACGCCTTTCCATTCCCAATATTGCCAAGCGATTGCCCCTAAGGTAGTACCCAAAGACCCGCCGATAAAAAACGAAACCATATAAACGGTGTTCACCCTGTTGCGTCCCTCCGGATTTTTGGAGAAGATGATATTTTGGTTGGTTATGTGAAGCGCCTGCAGGCCCAAATCGATCAAAATAACCCCTATTATAATACCGATAAGCCAGTTTTCAGAAAAGAAAAACAGCACCCAAGTAGCGATCAACAGCAGCGCGGCGATTGAAATCAATCTGTTTTTATTGATCCGGTCGTTCAATTTGCCAAAAACCGTGGCGCCCAATGCACCCACAATGCCCAACAACCCGAAAAGTCCGGTAATGGTGCTGCCATAGCCAAAATTATCTTCCATCAAAAAAACCAAAGTGGTCCAAAACGCGCTGAGACCCGCAAAGGCAAGTGCACCTCGCAAAGAAGCCAAACGCAATGAAGGTTCCGTCCTAAAATAATGAAGTATGGATTTCAGCAAACTGCCGTAACTGCCCGGAAAATGAGGTTTAAGGATCGGCAATTTTATTCGTAATAATACAAACAGCACCACCATCAAAATTGCGGCAGCATAATACATTACGCGCCAACCGAAAGCTTCGCCCACATATCCGCTTATCACGCGGCTGCCCAAAATACCAATTAGCAAACCACTCATCACGATGCCAATGGCCCTGCCCCGCCCGTTATCATCGCTCAATTGCGCTGCCATGGGCACAAAAAGCTGCGGAATGGCCGACGAAAACCCAATCAAAAAACTGCTGAACACCAACCACCACAACGAATCGCTAAGTGCCGCCGCTATCAGCGATGCCACCATTAATAGAAAATCATATTGCAAAATTTTGTGGTTTGCTACTTTATCGCCCAACGGAATTATAAAAAGAAGACCGAGCGCGTAGCCCAATTGGGTGGCCAACGCAACATTGCTCACAGCCGATTCGCTAACCCCGAAGGACATTGAAATTTCGTGCAACAAGGGTTGATTGTAGTAGAGGTTGGCAACCACAAGTCCCGCCGAAACGCTCATTAAATATAGCGTGGAATTGGTAAGTTTTGGAGTCATTTTGTAGATATCAGCTGTGGATTTTTTTTAAGGAAGCACAAAAATATACTGTGCAGGTTCAAAGTTTCCGTTTAAAGGATGTTAAAATTAAAGTAGTTCAACACGGCAAATGCAATTTAAAAATGAAGGCTACCCGTTTGGATAGCCTTGCTGGTTTTAATTTGAAGGAAATTGCTACTCCAACGGTTTTCCATTTTGGTCGATGGAGCCGGCCTCAACAATCACCAACTTAGTTAGGTCGATATATTTTTTGATGGCACCATTCACCTGTTCCAAAGTAACAGCTTCCAATTCGGTGGGATATTTATAAATATAGTCCGGTTGTTCGCCGCGCTGTACTACGGCCAAAATGTTGCTGGCCAAACCTTGGGTGGTGCTCAAACCAATTTTAAAACTGCCGATAAGGTTCGATTTTTATAAGGAAAGGAAATGACCCTGGCGGAAAATAATCGAGACCCTTCCGCCCCGCTGCCGTGAAATTCTGGAATTGAAACTGAATGGCTTAAAATATCAAGAAATTGCCGATCAGCTGGATATTTCAGTGAAGACCGTGGAGGCCCAAATGCGCATTGCCTTCACAAAAACTAGAGAGGATTTTAAGGATGGACTAATATTATGGCTGCTAATGAACCGTCATTTATAAAGAAAGGATAGCCACCAGCGCGCTCACCGCAATAAAAATCCAAAGGGAAACCCCCAAAATCATTGACTTCCAACCGGCAGCTTTTATTTTTTCCATAGAAAGGCCCGCACCGATTAAAAATAGCGTAAGCACCAAAAGCGATTTGGAAATGCTGGTAATACTGCCGGTAACGAAAGAAGGAATGGCCAGATAACTGTTCATAACGATGGCCAAAATGAATAGGAAAATAAAATAGGGAATTTTTACGCTTTTCCCTTTTCCCTTAAACAAGAACACCGAAAGTAACGAAAGCGGGATGATCCACAGGGCCCGCGCCAATTTTACCGTAGTGGCTACCTTTAGCGCTTCCTCGCCAAAGGTATAGGCCGCCCCGACCACTGAACTGGTGTCGTGTATGGCAATGGCGCACCATAGTCCAAATTCGTGTTGGTTCAGCGCAAACAAATGGCCCAACGGCGGAAAAATAATAAGGGCAATGGAGTTCAACAAAAATATAACGCCCAGCGAAATGGAAATATCCTTTTCCGAAGCATTGATCACCGGGGCAACGGCGGCAATGGCACTACCGCCACAAATGGCAGTTCCCGAACTGATCAAATGGCTGCTACGGCGATTCATTTTTAAAAGTTTCCCAATGAAATATCCGATAATCAAGGTGGTGGAAATGGAAAACACGGTAAGAATAAAACCGTCCTTTCCGGCCGACAAGGTTTCTTTTAAATTCATTCCAAAACCCAAACCGACCACGGCAATTTTCAACAACCAGTTTACGGCCTTGCTGTTTAAGGTCAAAAAGGGATGGCCCAAAAAATAACTGAACAGAAATCCGCCCACCAATGCAATCGGACTACTGATGTATCCTGAAATGCAAAGCACCATGATAAGCACAAAGAGCACCTTAATGATGGTCCGTTTTTCGTTGTGTTCCGTTTTTGGTTCCATTTGTTTTCGTTTTTCTGCCACAAATTTCCGTAGGTTTCCACAGAAATTTTTATCACAAAATGTTATGCACTATTCCATTGGGTTATAATGGCCGATGAAAAATTGCTTTATCCATTCCGAAGCGGGCTCATAGTTGCCGTGAAGACTAACAAAATGGAAAGTTCGCTGAATGTCCAGCCCGTTCACGTCAATAATTGAAAACGTTCCGTTCTGCAATTCGCGGGCTATGGAATGGACCGAAAGAAAGGCAAAAGCTCCGTCGGCGAAAAGATAATTTTTGATGCTTTCGGTGCTGCCCAATTCTATTTGAATATTGCAATCATTTAAGTTCAAGCCCTTGTTCCGCAAGGCGCTTTCAATGATAATCCGTGTTCCCGAACCCCGTTCACGAATGGCCAACGGAAGGGTTTTAAGCTTTTCCAGCGAAATTTCGGCAGCGACGTTCTTGAAATTCTTGGCTCCGGACACGAGTACAATTTCGTCGCGCACAAAATTCTCGTAGCGCAGCAAAGGGTTGTTATTGTTGCCTTCCACCAAGCCAAGCGCCACCTTTTTTTGAAGCACCAATCCTTCAATTTTTTCAGTATTTTGGTTGATAAGCGAAAGCGCCATGGACGGATGGGCTGCCTTTAATTTGGAAAGTAGGGAAGGCAAAATATATTGCGCAATGGTAGTGCTGGCCGCCAAATTGATTTGCTGCGGAATCGGTCCCTCGGCATTGGAAAACTCAAGCGCCAACGCCTCATAAAGTTGGATGATTTTTGTTGCGTATTCCGCAAAAACCTTTCCCTCTGCAGTCAGGCTAATGGTGGCGCCCAACCGATTGAACAGCGCACAACCATAAAGTTTTTCAAGTTCATTTATGTGTTTGGTGACCGCGGGCTGGGAGATAAAAAGCAATTTCGAGGCCTTGGTGAAACTAAGCTCTTCGGCCACGGTTTTAAATACTTTCAGTCTAAAATCCATCGTTTTTTAATTGGAATTATTTGCCGTTCGTTCGTCTTCATTTTTTCGAAAAATATCCGGATCCTTAAAGACTATGGTTCGGTGCGGATATGCCAGATCAATTCCCTCGTTGTCGAACCGTTTTTTTACGCTTTCCAAAATATCACATCGCAAATTGAAGGCATCGCCATAATTACGGGCCCAAGTCCACGCGCGGACGGTAAGCGTAGATTCATTGATGGAAATCAGCGCCGTGCGAACTTTGGGCTGGCCGTCCAAAATATCAATTTCCGAACGGTTGTCGATTACCAGCGGGTGGTTTTCACATTCTTCCTGCATAATTTTTTTGGCAAGGTCCAAATCGCTTTCGTAGGAAATTTGGAATTCAATCCGCTCACAGATTTTCAGCTCGCCCAAATCGTAATTGATCAATTTTTCCTTATTGATAATGGCATTGGGAATTACGATCATTTTATTTTCAAAATTGCGGATCACGGTGTGGCGCAGGGTAATGTCTGTTACCGTGCCTACCATAGTATCGGTAACCTTTATTACATCGCCGATACGAAACGGTTTAAAGGAAATTATAAACACGCCGCCCACCAAATTGGCCAATGCTTCCTGCGACGCTACTCCGGCAATGAGCGCAATAACCCCAGCGCCGCCCAGAGCGGTTTGGGCCACTCCCTTTAACGACGGAAAGGCCAAGAGCGCGAAAAGGACCCCAGTGGTGTAAATGCCAATGACCGCCACATAGCGCAAAAACTTAAAACTGGTGGGATCCTC
Organism: Aequorivita sp.; assembly: GCA_048268785.1. Classification (GTDB taxonomy): domain Bacteria; phylum Bacteroidota; class Bacteroidia; order Flavobacteriales; family Flavobacteriaceae; genus Aequorivita. Next base: position 171,299 of record JBLWUV010000001.1, on the reverse strand, counting down.
CAGCTTTTCAACCTTTTTCTGGATGCTTTTCCGAAACCACATATTCACCGCAGCCGCCCCAACGATGGTCACGATGGCCACGATTCCCAAATAGAGAATAATGTTGAAGTTGTGCCGTAGTGAATCATAGGCTTCTTCATCAACGAATAAAAAACTCAATAGAATCACTCCCAAAACCAGCCATAAAGCATTGAGGATCCGTTTCACCCAAACCACGGCTTTGGGGCTTTCCCCCGGATATTTTTTTTGCTCCTGTGCCAACAGCCACTTGTAAAGCAAATTGGTAAGAAACCGCAACACCACCACCGAACCGATGACGAAAACCGCAAACAGGATTTGCGTTTGGTACTGTTCAAAAAATTCCTTCATGGTCTGTGCAGTTTTTTGTTGCCATACAAAAATACTAAATGCCTTTTCCCCTACCTCCTTATTTCCCTTGGAATGGTATATTTCTGAAAATTTTAAAACCGGGGATATTCCTTTTTAATATAAACCAGCCATTTTCCAACTGACATTTATCATTTTATGACTTGCAAAGCGCCAGTATTTTTGAAGTCGAAAAAAAAGAGTCCATGCAAAATAGTTTAATTTCAAAATACAACGTCCCCGGTCCGCGCTACACCAGCTATCCTACGGTTCCTTACTGGAACAATGAAACGTTCTCGTTGAACCAATGGAAACAAAATGTGGTGCAGAGCTTTTCGGAAAGCAACGCAACCCAGGGCATAAGCCTTTATATTCACCTTCCTTTTTGCGAAAGCCTTTGCACCTTTTGCGGCTGCAACAAACGCATCACGAAAAACCACGGGGTGGAGACTCCCTATTTGGAATCGGTTTTAAGGGAATGGCAACTTTATATTGAAATGCTTCCGGAACGCCCCATAATCAAGGAACTGCATTTGGGCGGCGGCACCCCAACATTTTTTTCCGCAGAAAATTTACGGTTATTGTTGAAGGGAATATTCCACGATGCCACTATGGCCGAAAATCCGTCCTTTAGCTTTGAAGGCCATCCCAACAATACCCAGGGCGACCATCTGCAAACACTTTTTGACTGTGGTTTTACACGGGTTAGCTACGGGGTTCAGGACTATAACCCAACGGTGCAGGTGGCCATCCACAGGCTCCAACCTTTCGTAAACGTTAAACGCGTTACCGAAAGTGCGCGCGAAATAGGCTATACTTCCGTGGGCCACGATATCATTTTTGGCTTGCCGTTTCAAAAGAAGGAACACGTTATTTATTCCATCGAAAAAACAAAAGAGTTGATGCCGGATCGAATTGCCTTTTACAGCTACGCCCACGTGCCGTGGATAAAAGGAAACGGACAGCGCGGCTTTAAAGAGGAAGACCTGCCGAGTGCCACGGAAAAAAGGGAAATGTATGAAACCGGAAAACAAATGTTGGAAGCGGCCGGTTATATTGAAATCGGGATGGACCACTTCGCCTTAAAAACAGATAGTCTCTACAAGGCCGTGGAAGAAAAAACCTTGCACCGAAATTTTATGGGCTACACCGAAAGCAAAACACAACTTATGCTGGGCCTTGGCGTTTCTGCCATTGGCGACAGCTGGTACAGTTTTGGGCAAAACGTGAAAAATGTTGAGGAATATCAAGATTTGGTGGCCAAAGGCATCCTGCCCGTGTATCGCGGCCATATTTTGAATACTGAAGATTTGATTATTCGAAAACACATTCTGAATATGATGTGCCGTTTGGAAACCTCGTGGGAAACCGAAGATCTTCAGTTCAGCGAATTGCCCGAAGCCTTATTGAAGCTTAAGGAAATGGAGGCAGATGGCCTGCTAACCATTGATGCGTCACGGCTTCAAATTACCGAAAAAGGCCGCCCCTTTGTTCGCAATGTATGTATGGCCTTCGATGTGCTTTTGCAACGCAGCCAACCGCAAACCCAACTTTTTTCGATGACGGTTTAATTTTTAAAAAAAAATAAAAAAAACCGTGCTAATATGACCATAATCATAATTAGTACCAAGCATATGACGGAATTTTGCAATCAAATATGTTACGCTATAAAATGAAACGTTCCACGATTTTTCTTTTCCTGGTTTTTATAATAAGTATTCCAAAAACCTATTCCCAGGTTACCGTTGATGCAGAATTAAGGCCCCGATTTGAATACCGACACGGCTACAAAACCTTGTTTCCCGACGATGCCGATCCGGCTGCCTTTGTTTCCCAACGCACCCGGCTGAACTTCGGTTTTAAGAATGAAAAAATACAAATATTGATTAGCCCACAGGACGTTCGTGTGTGGGGCGATGTGCCACAACTGAACACGGCCGATGAAAACGGATTTTCATTGCACCAGGCTTGGGCAGACGTACATTTGGTTCCGGATTTTTCATTGAAAATAGGCCGGCAGGAATTGGTGTATGACGATCAGCGTTTCCTCGGAAATGTAGGTTGGGCGCAGCAAGGCAGAAGCCACGATGCCGCACTTTTAAAATATGACCCCGAATTTTTGAAGCTTCATTTGGGCGCGGCCTATAATCAGGACGGCGAAGCGCTGACCGGCAACGTTTTAACGACCAAAACCTATAAAACCCTGCAATATCTTTGGCTTCACAAAGATTGGCAAAAGGTGTCGGCGAGCTTTCTTTTCTTGAACAATGGGCTTCAATTTATAGACGAAATCGACGAATCCAAAAACGACACCCGTTTTAGCCAAACCGCGGGAATTCATTTTAAGGCAAAACTGCAGCCTGTCACGCTTACTTCAAATATATATTACCAATTCGGAAAGGATGTTGCCAATAATGATTTGAGCGCCTATCTATTTTCACTGGAAGGAAGTTATTCGGCCACCGAAAAGCTAAACATCGGGCTGGGCGCTGAGCTTCAGAGTGGAAATGATTACGGGGCTCCGGCAAACGGCAAAAATGAGGCCTTCAATCCGCTTTACGGCACCAACCACAAATTTAATGGCTATATGGATTATTTCTATGTTGGCAATCATTTGGACAATGTTGGGTTGGCAGATATCTATGGAAATGTGAAATACGCCTTTACCGAAAAATCCAACGTTCAGCTACAACTGCATCAGTTTTATGCCGCTGCGGAAATAGCCGACACGGTTTCCAAAGATTTGGGTTTTGAGGCGGATTTAGTAACTTCGCACAAACTGACTCAATTTGTGGAGGTACAAGCGGGATATTCGCAGTTTTTCCCAACAATCGGTACCGAAACGCTAAAAAATAATTTTGATGGCAATACCAATTGCTGGGCGTGGCTGATGGTGACCATAGATCCCGTTTTATTTACTTGGCAAAAACCAGAAACTTTAAAAAATTAATCAACCTAAAAACAATCACATACTTTTAAAAATCCGCTTATGAAACCAATGATTAAAAAGAACCTAATTTCAAAAATGCTGCTCGGCCTGGGCGCGGCGGCGTTTCTTTCTGGCTGCGTAAATGATCAGTCCGACAAAAAATATAAGGATACCATCGAGATTCCCGTAAATCAGGAAATGAAGGCCGAATTGACTTCTCCTCCTTTCGTTCCCACACCTATCGGGAAACGGATGGCCAAAAAACTGATCGTTGATCTGGAAATCCAAGAACGCGAAGGAGAAATGACCAGTGGCGTAAAATATGTTTATTGGACTTTCGGCGGAACAGTTCCCGGAAGTTTTATCCGAACCCGTGTGGGCGATGAAGTGGAATTCCACCTTAAAAACCACCCCGACAACAAACTGCCGCACAACATTGACCTTCACGCAGTGAACGGTCCCGGTGGGGGCGCGGAGTCGTCTTTTGTTGCTCCCGGCCACGAAAAGGTTTTTTCTTTTAAAGTGCTAAACCCAGGATTGTATGTGTACCACTGTGCCACCGCACCTGTGGGTATGCACATCGCCAACGGTATGTATGGTCTGATTTTGGTGGAGCCCGAAGGTGGACTGCCACCGGTTGACAAGGAATACTACATTATGCAGGGCGATTTCTACACCGAAGGCAATTATGGCGATCGTGGGCTTCAACCCTTTGATATGCAGAAGGCCATTAACGAAAATCCAGATTACGTGGTGTTCAACGGCCACGTAGGCGCTATGACCGGCGATAATGCCATTACAGCAAAAGTGGGCGAAAAAGTCCGGTTGTTTGTGGGCAATGGCGGTCCAAACCTGGTGTCCTCCTTCCACGTTATTGGGGAGATTTTTGACAAGGTTCACGTTGAAGGTGGCGATATGGTTAATGAAAACGTACAAACCACCATGATTCCCGCCGGAGGGGCTGCCATTGTGGAATTTCGAGTAGATGTTCCCGGAACTTTTATACTCGTGGACCACTCCATTTTCAGGGCGTTCAACAAAGGTGCTTTGGCCATGTTGAAGGTTGAAGGCGAAGAGGATAAGCGTATTTATTCCGGCGAAATCCGCGACGGTATCTATCTTCCTGAAGGTGGCGCTATCCAGTCGATGCCTGCCAATGGTAAAAAAGAGCCTAAGGAAGAAGTGAAAGCACTGAGTATGGAAGAACGCATGAAGTTCGGAAAGGACAAATTTATGGCTACCTGCTCCGCTTGTCACCAAGCCAACGGACAAGGAATTGAAGGCGCGTTCCCTCCACTGGCCAATTCGGACTATTTGAACGCCGATGTTAACCGCGCCATCGACATTGTGCTTCACGGAAAAACGGGTGAAATTACCGTTAACGGAAAAAAATACAACAGCGTGATGACCGCACAAGCCCTTACGGACGAAGAAGTTGCCAACGTATTGACCTATGTGTACAACAGCTGGGGCAACTCCAAAAAAGAAGTTACGCCAGAGATGGTACAAGCTGTTAGAAATAAATAAAAAAAGTGTTTAAATTGAAATTTTATAGTACCGCCCTTTTCTTTGCCGTTTCATTGATGTTTTGTACGGTCGCTGCACAAAATGATCAAATGGCTTTAGTGAAGGGCGGTGTCTATTTACCACTTTATGGCGCTGAAGGAAAAACCGTAAACGTCGCCCCTTTTTTGATGGATGTTTATCCTGTGACCAACGCCGAATATTTAGCGTTCGTTGAGGCCAATCCCCAATGGAAAAAAAGCAACGCCAAACCGCTATTTACCGACAAAAGCTATTTGGCAAATTGGAAGGATGACGCTACTTTTCAAGGTCTGCCCAGTGCGCCTGTAACCAATGTTTCTTGGTTTGCCGCCAAAAAATATTGCGAATGTCAGGGAAAACGGCTACCGACCATGGACGAATGGGAATATGCGGCCATGGCCAATGAAAACCAGCCCGATGCGCGCAAGGTTGAAAGCTATAACCAGTACATCCTCAATTGGTACGAAACGCCCAAAACCTTCAAAAACCCCATTGGCAAAACCTTTAAAAATTACTGGGGAATTTATGACCTTCACGGTTTGGTTTGGGAATGGACGTTGGATTTCAATTCTGTCTTAATTTCTGGCGAATCGCGAAAAGATGTCGATAAAGACGCCAATCTTTTCTGTGGAAGTGCAGCCATTGGCGCTTCAGATTTGATGAATTATGCAGCCTTTATGCGCTACGCCTTTCGCGGAAGCATGAAAGCGCGCTATTCTTCCCAAAATTTGGGTTTTCGGTGTGCCAAGGATATCGAAAACCAATAGAAACCATTTTTAAAATAAGCCCGGTAAACACGGGCGTTAACAGTAGCATGACATTAGTTACCTTCCCAATAATAAAAATTTTTTAAGATGAAAACCATACCATTTATAGGGCTGTTGGCTTTGGGCCTTTTTGTTTCGTGCAACAATTCCAACTCTGAAAAGACCACGGAAGATTCTACACTGGCAAAAGAGAAAAAGGCCACAGGCGAAACGATTCCTGAAATGTCCATTTACAACCTTCCCTCCCACTGGACCAACCAAAACGGGGAAGAGATTGAACTAAAAGACCTTCGGGGAAAAGTGGTGGCAATGGTCATGATCTATACGTCCTGCAAAGCTGCCTGTCCGCGATTGGTAGCCGATATGCGCAATATTGAAAAACAAATTCCCGAAGAAAAGAAGGAGAATGTGCAATATGTTTTTGTTAGCATCGATCCCGCAACCGACACTCCGGAACGCTTAAAGGCCTTTGCCAAGGAAAACGAAATGGAGGATGACAAATGGCTTTTCCTTCGCGGCACCGAGGCCGATACCCGCGAATTCGCCGCCGTTTTGGCCGTTAATTACAAACAGATTTCCCCGATGGATTTTTCGCACTCCAATATTATAAGCATATTCGACCAAAATGGCGAAATGGTCCACCAACAAGAAGGTTTGGGCGTGGACAACAAGGAAACGGTCCAGGCCATAATCGACCTTGCGAAGTAAGGCGCCAAAACGATCGGGAAGTTAATTTTTCCGCGACTTAATTCTCGACCAACTCAAATTAGTTCCGGCGTTCGGGATGGTCGTTCTTTTTTGGTCTGTTGTGCACCATTCCTTTTTTGTTCTTTCGTTTCCGCTTCACATAGAACAACAGGGCACCTATAATGGCAAAACAAACAACGATGGAAACAACAGTGGCCACTACGCCACCGGTGAAATCAACTAACGGAAGGAAATTTAGGAGTTTCATCTTTAAAGCGGTTTAAGTTTTAAGAAAATGTACTGCCTACAAGATACGATTTCCGCAGTTGTGTTGCCAATTGAAATGTAAAGCGGGATGTTTTAGAGCTTTTCCTCTTCGGAAGCAACGCTATCTCCGTCTTTTTTCTTTTTGCTGCCCATCACAAAACTGATGACAATCGCGGAAAGCACGATACACAAAACTGCGAAGAAAATAATAAGGGCGGTTCCCATACCCCAGTTTGCCAAAGAAATCGTGTTGGTAATCATAATTCTGAAATTTTATTGGTTTAGGTTTTTTGTTTCCATCATCATTGAACTATCGCAACTATAATTTGAATCTACCGTTTCGCTTACGGGTTTTGGCGAAATATAGGGAATTCCCAATCCGAGGCCGCGAACAATAAAAAGGCAGCCGATCAACACCACAAAAACGGGAATGGCCCGGCGGATGCGTTGGCGGACCTGCGCATTTAGAAAATTGCCCAAATAGATTGCAGAGGTCATCAGCGGAATGGTTCCGAGGCCGAACAGCGCCATATAGAGACTTCCGTGGAGCGCACTGCCCGAAGCAATGGCGCCAAAAACCGCCATATACACCAGGCCGCAGGGCAAAAAGCCATTCAAAAAGCCAATGGTGAAAAATGTATCGGGAGATTTCTTTTTTAATTCTTTTCCAAGGGAAGCTTTCACTTTGGAAATAATTCGGTAAACGGGTTTTGAAAAATTGTATTTGTTAAGCGTCTTCTGCGGAATAAAGACCAGTGCGAGCATCATAACACCGATAAAAATGGAAAGCTGTTGCTGCAGCCCAAAGAGGTTTAAACTTTTACCAACCAATCCAAAAACCAACCCGATAGTACTGTAGGCGAAAATCCTTCCGAAATGGTATAGAAAAATCTGCCCGAGTTTCCGCCAATTGTTGGTTCGGTCCACCGGCAAAAGAAAGGCAATGGGACCGCACATTCCCACACAATGGAAACTTCCCAACAATCCGAATAGTATGGCGGTGTAGAGCACGGTTTTTAGTTTTTAGTTTTTAGTTTTTAGTTTTTGGCTTTTGGCTTTTGGCTATTGGCTTTTGGCTATTGGCTTTTGGCTTTTGGCTTTTGGTTTTTGGTTTTTAGTTTTTAGTTTTTGGCTTTTAGCTTTTAGCTTTTAGCTTTTGGCTATTGGTTTAATATACTATTTCGTTTTTGTATAAAAAATCCTTTCCATTGTAGCTCCAATGCACTATGGTATTCCAGCGGCCGGGGACCAAACGTGCATCGGGAATCAGCAATTCCTGACCAGTGAGCTGGAGCGGCTCCTGAAAATCAAGTTTTTTGTTGGAAGGTCTATAAAGAAACAAGGTGCCGGAAATTTTGGAATAATCCAAGTTATCGGGAAAGCGCAGTAGCCAGCCCTCTTCGGTCTTGGTGCCGCTAATGTTTTGGGCCAGGGAATTCGAATTCTCCTGGGCATCGATTTCCTGTTGATAGACGAGTTCCTTTTTGTAATATTCCTCGGTCACCAAATCATAATCATAGGCTTTGTCGGTACTAATTTTTATCACAAAAAATAGAATGAAGCCAATAAACAGAACCATCCCGATCATTAATCCCGTACCCCAATTTACTTTCATAGCGTGTTCAATTTTTAATTATAATTTCTCGGGCCCAAAAAGGTTACGCTGGTAGTCTCGATCAAATCGTTATCGCTATATACTTCGATCACCGCCCGGTTTTTATCACCGCTCAAAACGGCATTATTTATTTCGATAAACAGCGTTCCTTCGGCCAAGCCTTGTGCAGGAACCATAATTTGGCCGTGCTTCACGGTTCTGATGGTTCCGTTCGGCGATTTTAGTTTGAAATGGATGTTCTTGAAATCCTTGGTGGTTTTGTTGAGCAGTTTATAGGTAAAAACATTGCTGATAATGTTGTTATCCTTATGCTCGTAAAGTTGCCCGGGCAATCTTAGAATATTGGCTTCCACATCGCTTCGCAAAAACAACATTCCGGTAAGCACTCCTATTAATATTACCAAAACGGCGGTGTATCCCTTTAAGCGCGGGGTAAATTTAAAGGGCGCCTTTTTTTCAATATTTTCTTCACTGGCATACCGAATGAGGCCTTTGGGAAGATTGACTGCTTCCATTATGCTATCGCAAGCATCGATGCAGGCCGTACAGTTAACACATTCCAACTGCGTGCCGTTGCGGATATCGATGCCCGTGGGACATACGTGCACACATTGAAAACAATCGATGCAATCGCCTTTGCCCGAGGCTTCCCGATCCTCGTTCTTTTTAAATTTTGCACGGCCCACCTCTTTTTCACCCCGTTTATGGTCGTAGGCCACCACAATGGATTTATTGTCGAGAAGCACGCCCTGCAACCGGCCGTAGGGACAGGCGATAATACAAACCTGTTCGCGGAACCACGCAAAAACAAAATAGAATACGCCGGTAAAAATTAGCAGGGAAGAAAAGGTACTTACGTGTTGCATGGGCCCATCCACGATATAGCGGATCAAGCGGTCACTGCCAATAATGTAGGCCAAAAATATGTTGGCCACCAAAAACGAAATAACAAAGAACAGAAACCATTTTAAGGCGCGTTTCTTGATTTTTTCGGCATCCCACTTTTGCTTATCAAGCCTCATTTGGGCACCTCGGTCGCCATCAATCCAATATTCAATTCTTCTGAAAACCATTTCCATAAAAATGGTTTGCGGACAGATCCAACCACAAAAAATGCGACCAAAGGCGGCGGTGAAAAAAATAATGAAAACCACGCCTATGATCATCATAATCACAAATAGGTAAAAATCCTGTGGCCAAAAGGGAAATCCAAAAATATTAAAACGGCGTTCCAGCACATTGAACAATAAAAACTGGTTGCCGTTAATCTTTATGAAAGGCGCAATAAAAAGAATAGCAAGCAGCACATAACTAACATACTTTCGGTATTGATAGAATTTTCCCGAAGGCTTTTTGGGATATACCCAAGCGCGTTTGCCCTCGTCGGTCATGGTGCCAATACTATCTCGGAAGCTTTCGTTTTCTGGAATTTCCACTTACTTTTCTTTTTATTTATTTATAATCTAAAATGGCAAAGGTGAAGGTGGCTATTTCTTATTCAACAGCCGTTCCCTCTTCTTGCCAAAGATCTCCGTCGGGCTCCTTGCCGTCGGGTGGATTGGTGCCGTGAAGACTCATAACATAACTTGCCACTTGTGCAATTTGGCTGGGTTTCAGGTCGGATTTCCAAGGAATCATACCCTTTCCGGCCCGGCCACCTTCGCTAATGGTGTGGTATATATTTTTTATTCCGCCGCCGAGAATCCAATAGTCATCGGTTAGGTTGGGACCAATACCGCCGCCGCCTGATTCTTTATGGCAAGCGATACAATTTTCGGTGAAAATTGTTTTGCCCGCGGCCAAATCGGAAGCATCGGTTAATCGTTCCACCGTTTCGGCGTCAATTAAATCTTTATTGTTTTTCTTATACTCTGCCATTTCTTCCTTCGCGATGGCAACTTCTTTTAAATATTCATCGGTTTGGTCGGGCCCGTCAAAAACTTCATAATACACCAAATATACACCGGCAAAAATAATGGTCATATAAAAAAGATAGGTCCACCACGGTGGCAATTGGTTGTCCAATTCGCGGATGCCGTCATAATTGTGGTCCAAAACAATTTCCTGCTCCTTCGCAATTGGTTTTGCGCCAAGTAGGGCTTCGTATTTTCTTTTTATCCAACCAAAACGGTTTTGGGATTGTGCTCTTTCATTGGCCAAAAACCGTTCCTTGGCCTCGGGTTTCAAGCCCGCGAAAAGAATTCGTTGCAAGGCGGCGGCAATAATTTCCAATGCAATGGCAAATACAATTAACACGGCAAGTACGGCCCAAATAATCGGATATTTCGCGATGGCCCACTGTTCGCCCGAATCAATGGTTAGTTCCAAAAGAAAAAAGGCGAGAATGGTAAAGCCAATAACCCTTAAAATTGATGCTGTGGTTTTCATGGTTGTTCGTCGGTTTGGTGGTTAGATTCTATTTCCAATGGAATATTGCTCACTTCCTGAATGTGGTCCTTTTTCGCAGTTATTACCCAATAAAACAGCACCACAAAAAAGATGAAGAAAATCAACAACGAAATCATTGGGTATATTTGGACGTTATCGATATTTTCGAGGTTTCCTTTTACAAATTTCAACATAACTATTCGCTTTTTGCTGAGGCTTCTTCAGCGTTTTCTACTTTAATATCGGTGCCCAATCGCTGCAAATAGGCGATTACGGCTACAATTTCGCGATCTTTCATTTCTACGAAATCCAACCCGTTGTCGGCTGCATATTTTTTGCTTGCCTCATAGGTGGTCACAAAATCGGGATCGCTGTACAGGTTCTTTTCAATTTTGGTTCCCTGTTCGTCCATCCACTGTTGGGCGCGGGCAATTTCCTCTTCCGTATAGGGAACTCCCAAGCTAACCATAGCGCGCATTTTGGCTTCGGTATTCTGTTTGTTCAATTCGGAATTGATCAACCATTTATAAGATGGCATAATGGATCCCGAAGAAGTGCTCTGCGGATCGTACATATGGTTCAAGTGCCAGTTGTCGGAATATTTTCCGCCCACGCGGTGCAGATCGGGCCCGGTGCGCTTGCTTCCCCACAAAAACGGGTGGTCATACACATATTCGCCAGATTTTGAATACTCGCCATAGCGCTCTACTTCGCTTCGGAAAGGTCGAATCATCTGCGAATGGCAGCCCACGCAACCTTCGCGGATGTAGATGTCGCGACCTTCCAATTCAAGGGGCGTATAGGGTTTTACACTCGAAATTTTTGGCACATAGTCATCCACCATTAGGGAAGGAATAATCTGAACCATCCCTCCGATCAAAATGGCGATGGTGGCATAAATAGTCAATTTCACAGGGCGGCGCTCCAGCCAGGTGTGCCAGCCTTCACCGGCAGTCTGTCTTTTGGTTACTGGCGTTAGCGGCGCGGCTTCGGCCAATTCATCGGTTACCTTGCTGCCTTTTCGGGCGGTCATTACGATGTTATACAAAAGAATGAAGGCTCCTGTAATATAAAGCGTTCCGCCGATGGCCCGCATCCAATACATCGGAATAATCTGGGTAACGGTTTCAAGAAAGTTTGGATACTGAAGCGTTCCATCTACATCAAACTGGTTCCACATGGAAGATTGCATAAATCCGGCCACGTACATTGGCAGTGCGTACATTATAATTCCGAGCGTTCCCACCCAAAAGTGTGCGTTTGCCAATTTTATGGAATATAAATTTGTTTTGAAAAGTCGCGGCACCAGCCAATAGATCATACCGAAGGTTAGGAAACCATTCCAGGCCAACGCACCCACGTGAACGTGTGCAATAATCCAATCGCTAAAGTGGGCAATGGCGTTTACGTTTTTAAGGGAAAGCATTGGGCCTTCAAAGGTAGCCATACCATAACCGGTAATGGCCACAACCATAAATTTCAAAACCGGATCTACCCTAACCTTATCCCACGCCCCACGAAGCGTCAACAAACCGTTGATCATCCCTCCCCAAGATGGAGCCAAAAGCATTACGGAAAAAGCAACGCCCAAATTCTGCGCCCATTCAGGCAAAGCAGAATACAACAGGTGGTGCGGACCCGCCCAGATATAAATAAAAATCAACGACCAAAAGTGGATAATGGAAAGTCGGTAGGAATACACCGGTCTATTGGCGGCCTTTGGCACAAAATAGTACATCAGTCCAAGAAAGGGCGTGGTAAGGAAAAACGCTACCGCATTATGGCCATACCACCACTGCACGAGTGCGTCCTGCACTCCTGCATACATCGAGTAGCTCTTTAGGGCGGTTACCGGCATTTCCATACTGTTCACAATGTGGAGCACGGCAACGGTAACCCAAGTGCCAAGGTAGAACCAAAGCGCGACATACAGGTGGCGTTGGCGCCTTTTCACCATGGTCATAATCAAGTTAATACCGAAGGCCACCCAAATGATGGCAATGGCGATATCAAAAGGCCATTCCAACTCGGCATATTCTTTTGAAGTTGTAAAACCCAAGGGCAAGGTTATGGCTGCTCCAACGATAATGGCCTGCCAACCCCAAAAGTTCAGGTTGCTCAAGAAATCGCTCCACATTCGGGCTTTCAGCAAGCGCTGCGTTGAATAATAAACTCCCGCAAAAATGGCGTTGCCCACAAAGGCGAAAATAACCGCGTTGGTGTGCAGCGGTCTCAATCGGCCAAAGCTGAGCCAGGAAATACCGTCGGTCAAATTCGGGAACAAAAACATAAACGCCAGCAGCAAGCCAACGCTCATCCCGATAAGCCCCCAAAAAATAGTGGCATTCACAAATTTTTTGACAATTTGGTTGTCGTAATAAAATTGTTCTGTTTGCATAATGAAAATAGAATTATTCCAGCGCTTGGGCAGTCTGGGTTTTTGGATTGGTTTTATTTTGGGTTGATTTTTTTGCTGAAGTGGAGCCTCCGTCCTTTACCAGCTCATCCTCGAAAAGCATGCGGACCGAAGGCGTGTAGGTATCGTCATATTGTCCCTTTTTCACCGAATAAATAAACAGCACAAAAAAGATAAGAGCCACGAAAACACTGATGGCCAAGAGCATATAGATTATCGTCATACCTGAAAATTATTATTCAAAAATATTGTGGCAAAGGTCTATAAAATATGACATTTGTCAACTTTACTAATTTATATTGGTTCTTAATTTCTTTCCTGCAAAATGGGTCGCGACCGTTGTGAAAACTACAATACTGATGGAGCTCAATGGCATTAAAATGGCCGCAACTACGGGCCGTAAATGTCCCGTTACGGCAAACGACAGTCCAATTAAATTGTAAAACAGCGAAAACAAAAATGCCCATTGAATGATGGAAATCCCCTTTTTGGAAAGCTGGAGATAATCCGCCAGTTGGCCGAAGCGCGACGCGTGCAAAATGCCGTCGCAGGCGGGCGAGAACACATTGGTGTTTTCGGAAATCGCGATGCCGACTTCGCTTTGTTTTAGGGCACCGGCATCGTTCAAGCCGTCGCCGATCATCAAAACCCTTTTGCCTTTTTCTTGAAGGGTTTTTATAAAGCCCAATTTATCATCGGGTTTTTGGTTAAAATAGAGTTTCGTTTCCTTGGGCAACATCGCTTCCAAGGCGGCGCGCTCGCCTTCATTATCGCCCGAAAGCACGATGAGCTCCTTTTCCTTCCCGATGGTTTCAAAAAGCGCCGCTAGCCCATTTCTGTATTCGCTGTGGAACACGTAGCAACCTTTGTAAACCTTATTGGCGCTAATGTGGACCGCAGTTCTATTTTTGGAAGTTGTTTCCATTTCATTGCCAAAATCTACATATTCATAGGAACCCACTTTTATGGAATTGTTGTTCAGCGAAGCCGAAATCCCCTTGCCTACTTCTTCTTGAAAATCATCTAAGGTTTGAATATTGTTTTTATCCAAAATGGCGTAAAGCGATCGGCTCAACGGATGGCTGGAAGCCCGGAGCGTACTGGTCAGCAACTCTTTTTCGGTCTCGGAAAGGGCAATTCCCTCATAGGTGATGGTATTTTTTTGATTGGTGGTGAGCGTTCCAGTCTTGTCGAAAACCACGGTATCGACCTTTGCCAATTGTTCAATGACGCTTGCTTCCTTTAAATATAATTTTTCCCTTCCGAAAATGCGCAGCACGTTGCCCAGCGTAAAAGGCGCGGCAAGCGCAATGGCACACGGACAGGCAACAATCAAAACTGAGGTAAACACATTAAAAGCCTTTGAAGGATCTACCAACCACCAAAAAAGGGTGGAAACAAAGGCAATAGTTAGCAAAATAACGGTGAACCGCTTGCTGATGCTGTCGGTAATCGATTCAAAAATGCCGGCCTTGTCCTTACTGAAAACCTCGTTGCTCCAAAGTTGGGTGAGGTAACTTTGTGCTACGGGCTTTAACACCTCTACCTCTAAAATTCCGGCCTGCTGTCGGCCACCCGCAAAAAGTTTATCGCCGCTCTGTTTGGAAATGGGCGCTGCCTCCCCGGTCACAAAACTGTAGTCGATCAAGGCGTTTCCTTTGATCAAAATGGCGTCCACGGGAAGGATTTCATTATTCCGAATAAGAAGCCGATCGCCTTTCTTCACGTTGTAAACCTCTGCCTGTTCCTCTGCGGTAATGCCTTCTTCATTTTTAAATAATCGCGTTACGGCTATGGGGAAGTAGGACTTGTAATCGCGTTCAAAAGAGAGATAGCTGTAGGTTTTCTGTTGAAAAAATTTTCCCAACAATAAAAAGAAAACGAGTCCGGCAAGGCTGTCAAAAAAACCGGTGCCCAAATCGAAAACGATATCTATGGTACTGCGAACGAAAAGCACCGCAATCCCCAACGCAATGGGAACATCGATGTTCAGGATTTTTGACCGCAGCCCTTTGTAGGCCGAAGTAAAATAGCCACTGCCCGAATAAAAAACCACGGGCAAGGAAAAGGCAAACATCAACCAACGGAAAAAGGGCTTGAACTGGTCCAGCCAAAACTCGGAATGTTCAAAATATTCCGGAAACGAAAGGAACATAATGTTGCCGAACGCAAAGCCCGCAATGCCCAGTTTATAGATCAGACTTCGGTTTATGGTTTTTTCCTTCTTTTCTGAATCTTCCAGTGAAATGTAGGGTTCGTAACCAATTCGACCTAAAAGTTCCACCAAATTTTTCAGCGTGAATTCCTCGGAGGCGAACGTTATACGCACGGTTTTTTCAGGGAAATTTACTTGGGAAGCCTTCACCGCCGGATTCAATTTATTCAGGTTTTCAAGAATCCAAATGCAACTGCTGCAATGGATGGAAGGAATTAAAAAAGAAATAATTTGGGTATTGCCATCATTGAATTCGAGCAATTTTTCAACAATCGTTTGGTTTTCGAGAAAGTCATATTTGCCGGCTATTTCCTTGGGCGAAATGCCGGGCGTTTTTTCGAGATCGTAATAATAGCTTAAATCGTTGTCGTGCAGAATTTCAAAAACCGTTTTACAGCCATGGCAGCAAAAATGCTTTTCCCGATGTATAATTTCAACGTCCAGACACGGATCGCCGCAATGGAAACAGTTTTTCATTTCAAAAAAATTTGCTCAAAATACCTGATTGCAAAGGTGGAAAGCGAATTGCATTTTCCAAATGACAAATATCAGCTTCGCCGCAAAAAATATAGGAAGCCGTCAATTTTCCGCAACTCCAGCAGAAAGATAGGCACTTTTCAGATTTTTAAAAAATAATATTGCCACCGCTATGGGAAATGCCACGCTCAAAAAGGCAAGCAACACATAATATTCCTCAAAAAACGGCAAGCCGAGCCAAACGGCAATCGCCTTATAAAAAATTAAAATTTCCGTGGTGAAAAAAGCAAAATAGAAAAGCCAGAGAAAACTTTTTGGGATGGTAACCAACTTAAAATGGTTTAAAAAAACCAACAGGACCGGTATTACAATTCCTAAAAAAACCAAATGGAGGTAACCAATCACAAAGTCCTTCAACAAAAACGCGAGCCTAGCAACATAGGGAAAGGCTGAAAAAAACTGCATAAAGAGCTTGGCCGCGAGCAAGACGAGTGCCGTTTTAAACAGAAAAACGCAGGCTGCGGGAAAAATTTTCTTTAAAACAAAAAAGTGATCCTTCAACAGACTCCAAAGTTCATAAAAAGCCAGCAGCTGCGCCACGACGCCAATCAGCCCCAAAATATAAATTGCGGTTGGCGGCACAAACCAAAGAAAGGAAAGAAAAACCGTCAGCAGCACGCCCCCATTCAAAAGCAGATAAAAGGACCTAAATTTTTCAGGATTGAAACCGATTCCATTTTCCTCCAAAACGAAGAACAAAATCCCCAATAGTGCAAGAATAAACCAGCCGTTATATTGAAAATGGAGATAGAAATAAATGGAGGATTTATACCAAATGGATTCCGGACCCAAGGTAGCCATCACGCCGCCGATGGCCCACGGCCCAATGCTGGAAATCACCAAATACCATAGCGCTGTTTTTGTCAGTTTCCACGAAAAGCGATTTTTAAAGGTTTCTGGAATATTTTTCATTGCAAACCAAGAAAACCAGTAGGAGGCAAAGAGAAACAAGGTTGAAAAAATAATGGAAAACAACGCGTACCCTTGCAGGGGAAAGGTAACCAACATACCCAAAATACAAAGGTTGGTGAAGCGGAAAATACGTTTGTAAAGCTTCGATTTTTGTGCTTCCGCTAAAAAAAGCTTATAGATTAAGGTGTTCAATCCCAAATAAATCCACCCCAGCAGGGCCGTGTGTGAATGTGCGTGCAGCACATATTTGAAATTTATGGGAAGGGGCGTTACAAAATAGAAGCGGAGCACGAGCCCCATTAGGGCGACCAGCAGAAAATAGAGCAACGCAATTGCCGTTTGTTTTTTTAAATCAACCACATTTCAAAATTAAAAAAACAGTTCGGGTTTTGGCAACAAACATTCAAAGTTGCCAAGGTACCGAACTGTCCTAAAAACCAATTAAATAAAAAAATCTACGATTTGGGGCCGGGGATAAATCTATAAATTGGGTTAACTATTTTTCAAACGCTTTTCCAAATTTAAGGCTTTTGGGAAAAGAATGTTGTTTTCCAAATGGATGTGTTGGTGCAGGTCCTGTTCAAATTCGTCCAGTTTTGCGTAAAAGGCACGATAGGTGTTGCAAGCTCCTTGGGGAGGGGTGTAATTGTTGCTCAACTTGGCAATTTTACGCATAATCTCGCCGGCTTCCTCGTGCTCCTCTTCCATCATTTTTATTGGGTTTTCCACGGTTCCAAAATGAATCGCGGGCACCTCTCCGTTTTCGCGTTCGGCAGTCACTAGTTTTTTGATGAATGGGAAAAGGATCAATTCTTCCTTGCGTTGGTGGGCGGCCATTGCTTGTACCACTTGGGTTACCAAGGCCTCAATTTCTGCCAACTCGGTGTAATGGTGGCCGTGAACGTGGTTCACGCGCTTTGAATATTGCAACAAAAGTGGGCTGCTTTCTTCTACATAATGATGATGGACGTTTATGATATGGTCTGCAAGAAAATCAAGTTTCCAGCTGTTATAATCGTGGGCACGGTCCTGAACTTTGTCTAAATTAAGAAGCTCCTGTTCCAGCACTGCCGGATCTACTTTGGCCTTTTCGCAGGCACGGGCAATGCTAATGCCGCCACCGCAGCAAAAGTCGATGCCGTGTTTTTTAAAAATATGTGCTGCTTTTATGTTTTCCGTAACCACATCGGCTACCGTACGTTCTTGAAGTGTTGTCATGATTTTTAGGCTTAAATGAATAATTATGATGCAAATTTCAACATTAAAAAAAAACCAAAATATGACCTAAATCATAAAATGACATTTTTGTCAGAAATATTTTTAAACTGATTTTTCATAGCATTGAAACATATTTTTATTCCCAAAAGGGATCGGAATACTCGGAATGTTTATTTAAAGAGGAATGAATTTCCTCGATTTTGGCCAATTGGGCCTCGGTGGCTACCTTTTGGATTTCATTAAAAAGAATGCGTTCCTCGAAACGGATATGCGCATCAAGTTCCTCTTCCAGCTGGTGCAGCGATTTTTCCGAATCATCGCTATTATGGAACAATCTTTTTATGCGCCTGTGCTCTTTCAAGGCCCGTTCCACCAACTCGTTGCCCTCTTCCAAAATTGGAAAAAGATATTCCTCCTCATCGCGGAAGTGGGGTTCAATTTCCTGTTCATAAAACCAGTTTGCATAGGCTTTTAGGCGTTCGGTTTCAATGTTTTTACTGAAGCCCTTTCGAATTTTCCAACTGAACAACAGCCCAAAATGGTGCTGTCGGCTTAAAGGCTGAAGGGCAGGATGGCGTTTTATCGGTTTTTTCTTTTCCATTGATTTAGGGATTTTCAATATATTTTATGCGTTTGCCGCCACATTTTGGACAGCGTTCCACAATTCGTTTTTTGTTTTTGAAGCCGTCCACATGTTCTACCATAAATTTTCCGACCTTCACATATTTATCTTTGTGGTTCTTTACGTCAATCTGTTTGTCCTTGGGCATCGATCTAACTTTCGCATCATATTCCTGAAAGCCCCAACAAAAAGGACAGCTCTCCTTCCCGACCGGTTCAGGGCTGGCAGGTTTGGGACGTTTCCCAAAAATTGTTTGCATTCTTTTAAAAATATTCACCTTTATAATTCATTAAAATCAATCCCCTCCAACCACAACTATTCGGGTGCTTTTGGATGTAAGGGTCGAATGGTCAAATCACTTATCAACATATTCTCCGGGGTTTTTAAAACGTGCATTACACTGGCGGCAACCTCGTCGGGTTGCAGCATATTGCCGTGGGGTTCAATGCCCGAGCTCTTGAAAAATTCGGTGTCGATGGAACCAGGATTCAGGCAAGTGACCTTAATATTGAATTGACGCAATTCTTTAAAAAGCGATTCGCTGAAACCGTTAACGGCATATTTCGTGGCAGAATAGGCGGCGCCTTCAGCCCGTGTGGTCGTGCCCAAAATGGAACCGATATTCACAATGTGGGAACTTCGGGTTTTGCTTTTCATTAATTTTACTACCTCGGCAGTGATATGGTACATTCCGTTTAGGTTCGTGTTGACCATAGCGTGCCATTCCCCTGCTGCCATTTCATCAATTTTTCCAAAACTGCCAACACCGGCGTTATTGATGAGAATATCGGGCAACAAGCCATCATAAAATTCTTCCGCCAACCAATTTTGGACGGCTTCAAGATTTGATAGGTCCAACGACACCGCAATAAACCCGGACTTGAGCGAATGTTGAAGCGCTTCAAGAGCCGTCCTATTTCGGGCAATCCCATACACCGTAGCTCCTTCGCCAACCAACGCTTTGGCAATGGCTGCCCCTAGCCCTTTGCTGGCTCCGGTGACTATGGCGATTTTATTGGAAAGTTTCATTTATATTTTTTTGAAAAAAGACGCATTGAAAAAATGCACAGTATTCCGAATCAGGATTTTTGATTTTATGGGGTCAATACGCTTCCTTTATAATTTTTTCATCGGTAACTTTTAAGTTTTGCAGCTGCTTTTCAACGGCCTCCATCATCGGCGGTGGACCGCATAGATAGAAATAAGCATTTGTAGGGTTGGCGTGTTCCTTGATAAAGGCTTCGGTAATTTGGCCATGAAAATATTTTTCCGTTTTTTCTTCCGAAAGGATATTCACGAAATTTTGGCCCAACATGGTTTCCAATTCTTCCCTTAAAATAATATCGGCCTGCGATTTGTTGGCGAAAAGAAGCTTGTTATTTCCCAATTTCCCACGGTGCTTCAAATCGCGAAGAATGGCGATAAAAGGGGTTACTCCGGCTCCCCCGGCAATGAAGGTTCCTTCGCCTTGGTATGAAATATCGCCAAAAACGTCGTTCACAATAAGCGAATCTCCCGCTTTTAGCGACAGCAATTCGTTGGTAACACCCTCGTGTTCTGGATAGGTCTTAATCATAAATTCAAGAAAGTCATCCTTGGGCAGGCAGGTGAAAGTGAAGGGGCGCCCTTCGTTTTGCCAGCCCTTTTTGTCGATAAAAATTTCGGTTGCCTGGCCCGGAATGAATTCAAGATCCGATGGTTTTTCGGTAACAATGTGAAGCACATCGTGGGTCTGATGGCCAATGGTTTTGATTTTCACGGTTTCATTTTTCATAAAACAATATTTTTTCGGTTACTAAACAGTTGATTCCGAAATTGGAATTTTAATTGAGGCATATTCCAAAAAAACTTCCCAAATTTCCCAATCTACTATCACTCATTATTTTTTCTGCGTAAAAAGTGCAAAATACAATTTAGTAATTTCGTTTTAAAAAAGCCAACCCGTCATCCACGCCATCGGCCAACTCGGACAGACTGGTGTTTTCCAACATTCCCCGCAGGTCATTCCGGATGGCGACAAATTTAGTGTGCATCGGGCACGGCTGTCGTGCGTCGCAAGACTCAAACCCTAAGGCGCAACCCATATAAATGGCATCTCCATCAATCGCGGAAACGATATGGCTCAATTTAATTTCCTCGGTCCTTCCCGGCGGTATCACAAAACCACCCGCGGGCCCTTTTAAAGAATCGAGCAAATTGTTCTTGGCCAATTGATGGAGAATCTTGGCCGTAAAGGCTTCCGGGGAATTGATATTGAAGGCAATATCCTTTAAACTTGCCCTTTGCCCCAACGACGACTGGGATGCTATATAAACCACTGCCTTGATTCCGTATTGGCACGCCTTGGAAAACATTTGCTTTACTTTTTTGGCAAAGGTAGCAAAAAATCTATTCTGACAATTTAGTCAGAATTGAATTCTCGGGAAAAGTACTTCATTTAATATTCTCAAAATTATAATTTAAGAAAAGTTTCGCCGTTTCGAATTTTTTCGGAAAGTTGGGTAACGGTGGTGTTTTCACACATATTTTTAAGGCCTTCACGAATACTGTTGAATTGGTCGTGCAAAGGGCAAGGACGCTCCGAGGAACATTCGGGAAGGCCAAGGCTGCAGCCGTTGAATATGGATTCCCCATCGATGCAGGCCACAATTTCGGCAAGGGTTAGCTTGGAGTCCTTTTCCAAATAGAAACCGCCATTGGGCCCTTTTTTTGAAAGAATTATTCCCGAACGCGCCAATTGTTGACAAATCTTTGCGGTAAATGGCTCGGGGGAATCCACGGCTTTGGCTATTTCCGCTATATTGGGCCGTCGATCCTGTTGGGACTGCTCGGTGATAAAAAGCACAGATCGAATTCCGTACTCACAAGCCTTTGAGAACATATTTTTTGTTTTTTCAAATTTAAAAAAAATACTTCAATAAAAAGGCGAGTATTCCGCTATCCCCCGAGTGATGATGAGGCAGCGAACAAACCCATTATTTGGCCTGAAATTCGTTGTTTAATGAAACCGTTCCACAGCAGCCCTTTCCAATGCTTCGCGGTGGTCCGGATGTGCGATGGAAATTAACGCTTTTGCACGTTGCTCCAACCCTTTGCCGAAAAGGTTCACTACCCCATACTCCGTAACCACATAGTGCACGTGTGCCCGAGTGGTCGTTACACTGGCTCCTTCCTTTAAAAAAGGGGTGATTTTGGAAACGCGTTTATTGGTAATCGACGGCATTGCGATAATAGGCTTGCCCCCTTCCGAAAGCGAGGCGCCACGGATAAAATCCATCTGTCCGCCCACGCCGGAATATTGGTACATCCCGATGCTATCCGCACAGACCTGGCCAGTCAAATCAATCTCAATGGCGCTGTTGATGGCCGTTACCTTTGGGTTTCGGCGAATAATGGCAGTATCATTGGTATAGCCTGCTTCCTTAAAATGCACCAAAGGGTTGTCGTCAATAAAGTCGTATAGTTTTTTGGTTCCCATGGCGAAACAGGTAACTATTTTCCCGGTTTTTATCTCTTTATCCTCGCCCGTTATAATTCCTTTTTCTACCAAAGGAAGAATGCCATCGCTGAACATTTCAGTATGGATTCCCAATCGTTTATGGTTGCCTAAATTGTGAAGTACCGCATTTGGAATATTCCCGATGCCCATTTGCAGGGTCGCACCATCCTCGATCAAACCGGCAACGTGTTTTCCGATGGTTGCCTCTATTTCGGTGGGTTCGCCTATGGTTGCTGCATAAATAGGCGTATCAATCTCCACCGCAAAATCAATATTGTTTATATGAATAATGCCATCGCCGTGCGTGCGGGGTACCTGCGGATTGATTTGGGCCACTACCATTTTGGCGGTTTGAATGGCCGGAAGGGTAACGTCAACCGAAACACCCAAAGAGCAATACCCGTGTTTGTCGGGTGGAGAAACTTGAATGAAAGCTACATCCAACGGTAGGATATTTCTTCTGAAAAGCCAGTGAATTTCACTTAAAAAAACTGGGATATAATCGCCGTGTATGGTGTTTACGCCTTTCCGAACATTATCGCCCACAAAACAACTGGAAAGCTTAAAAGCTTCGGTGTATGGCGCTTGGGTATATTTGGCCTCCCCGTGGGTGTGGATTTGGATTATCTCAACATTTTTCAGTTCGTGATAGCGTTCACACAGGGTGTCTATCAACAAATTGGGTGTCATTGCGGCACCCTGAAAAAATACGCGATTGTTTGATTTTACAATAGATACGGCCTCTTGGGCGGAAACGATTTGCATAATTTTATTTTTATGCAAAGGTTGGTAATCTTATCTGGTTCTAAAATGATTTTAGTCAGATTTTTTGGAAATTGAACTCTTGAACCACGACGGTTGGAGCCACGACGGTTGAAATTACGACTGTTGGAAGCACAACGGTTTGAAACCCGAGTGATAGTAATTATTCTTTTTATCGTGGGTCGTGTAGCGAAGCGGTCGTGGGTCAAATCGTCGTCTTGATTCCTTTTAAGCTTTTACATTCAGGGTTTCCAAAATATCATTAATTATTGAAACTCCTTTATCATTATTATACCACACTTGCAGCATTTCCTTAAAGGCATCGTCAATTTTCCCGTGATGTTCCTTGTAATCGGCCACCAATTTTGTGGCGGCTTTCGAGCGGGGGCCGAAGGTGTCAATTACATTGAAGTCCGCATCAAGCATAATTACCATCGGGATGGATCGGGAACCGTTGGTTAAAAATTGATCCATCAATTCCGGGTTTTCATCGCGGAGCACGATTTTTAAATCAATATTTGCTGAAAGCTGAGCAATTTTATTCAAAAATGGCAAGGTTTGCGCCGCATCGCCGCACCAAGGTTCGCTAATAACGAGCCAAGTCTGCTTCTGCGAAATATTCTTAAAAGCTTCAAGGCTTTCCTCAGCAATTTCAGCGTTTTTGTCCAGGCGCTTGCTGCGGCTCCAGTTTAATTTGGTGTAATTTATTTTTTCGTCGGTTTCTTCGCCGGTGGTACGGCCCTCTTCCACCAATTGTTTAAAAAGCAAGTTGTATTCCGAATAATCCAAGGCCTTTGCCACGGAAGCTTCCATTAAGTTTTTCATAGTATTTAAATTGAATTTGTCAAAATCTTCATTATAAAATCCGCCCCGATTTTCAGGGCGGTTCAGCGATTGCTGAATGATCAAATGCGCCACGTTTACCATATTCCGAAGCTGTGAGAGTGCGGTGTTCAACCTATGCCTTTGGTAAAGCACCTCCGTTTCAAAATACAATATTTCCAATAGGGCCGCAGCTTTTTTTAAATCGCTACTATTTCGCACCACCCCAGCATACCTGCGCATCAATCCTTGCAATTGCTCCGTTTTTTGCTGAAGGATTTCAGAACCTTTCAACAAAACCGTGCCTTCATCATTCCAATCGGGCAGAACTTTGGTCGTCGCTGAAGGCTTATGTTTACAGAGATATTGAAAAATACGGTCTGCAAAAACCAACGCTTCCAACAACGAATTGGAAGCCAGTCGGTTGGCGCCGTGTAAACCGGTGTACGAACATTCGCCACAGGCAAAAAGGTTTTTCAATGAAGTCTTTCCATCCATATCCACAACTACTCCACCACACAAATAATGCGAAGCGGGAACTACCGGAATCCAATCTTTGGCAACGTCAATATTTCGCTGCAAACAGGTTTCATAAATATTGGGAAAATGTATTTTGAAATCGTCAATATCCAAATGCGTACAATCCAGAAAAACACAATCTTCACCCGATTTTTTCATTTCGGAATCAATGGCTCGCGAAACAATATCGCGGGAAGCCAATTCGCCCCGATGGTCATATTCCATCATAAACCGTTCGCCCTTTTTGTTCCGAAGAAACGCCCCAAACCCGCGCACCGCCTCCGAAATCAAAAAGGAAGCGCCGTTGTTTACATCGAAAAGCGCCGTGGGGTGAAACTGGATAAACTCCATATTTTGGATGCGCGCCTTTGCGCGATAGGCCATCGCAATGCCATCGCCCGTTGCAACGGCAGGATTGGTGGTGTGCCCGTAAACCCGCCCCATTCCACCGGAAGCCAGCGTGGTACAGTCGGCCTTTATTGTAAAGATATTCCCGGAAATTTGGTCCAAAACATAAGCCCCGTAACACGAAAAGTTCTCAGTTTTGTTTTCTGAAAAATGGTGTTCCGTAATCAAATCTATCGCAAAATGATGCGAAAGTAAAGTGATATTCGGCAGTTGATTGGCGCGTTCCAAAAGTGCCCGCTCAATTTCATTGCCCGTGGAATCCTTATGGTGAATCACCCGAAATTCCGAATGGCCTCCTTCCCTACCCAAATTGAGTTCGCCGTCGGCGTCGGTGTCAAATTTGGCACCCCACGCCATCAGTTCGCGCAACCGTTTGGGGCCCTCTTTTATGACCATTTCCACTACAGTTTCGTCGCAAAGTCCGTCGCCCGCAATCAGCGTATCCTCAATGTGTTTTTGAAAGGAATCTTCTTTTAAGTCGAAAACCGCCGCCACGCCGCCCTGCGCATATTTGGTGTTCGATTCGGCTTCATTGGCTTTGGTAACCACCGTAATTTTTTTCTTCGGAAATTCCGCAGCAAGTTTCACCGCAAGCGTCAAGCCGGCAGCACCCGAACCGATAATCAAAAAATTGGTTTCCAACATTATTTCGATAGTTCCAGCATCCGCTCAATGGGCAGAATGGCTTTTTTTCGTATTTCTTCCGAAACTTCTATCTGCGGGATTTCGTGCAGCAGACAGTCGTACAGTTTTTGCAAAGTATTCATTTTCATAAACGCACATTCGCTGCAGGCGCAGGTGTTGTCTTCTTCCGCAGGGGCGGGAATCAACACGGCCTGCGGCACTTCCTGTTGCATTTTATGAAGGATTCCAGCTTCGGTGGCGACTATAAATTTTTCCGAAGGATGCTTTTTCACATAATCAATCATTCCGGCCGTAGAACCAATATAAGTTGCGGTTTCTAAAATATGGCTCTCACTTTCGGGGTGCGCAATAATTTTTGAACCGGGGTGCTCTTTGTAAAGTTTCAGCAATTTATCCATCGAAAACGCTTCGTGCACTATGCAGGCGCCATCCCAAAGCAGCATTTTCCGTCCGGTTTTCTTCTGAATATATTTTCCCAGGTTTTTATCGGGCGCAAAAATGATCGGCACATCCTTCGGCACTGAATTAACGATCTTTTCGGCATTGGAAGAGGTACAGATTATATCGCTCAAGGCCTTTACTTCCGCAGAACAATTCACATAGGTAATCACTACGTGGTCCGGATGCGCCTCCACCAATTTCCGGAAAGCATCGGGTGGACAAGAATCTGCCAGCGAGCAACCGGCCTTCAAATCGGGCAACAAAACTTTTTTGTCGGGGTTCAAAATCTTTGCGGTTTCCGCCATAAAATGCACGCCGGCAAAGACGATCATTTCGGCATCGGTCTCGGCAGCTTTTTGCGAAAGGCCCAAACTGTCGCCCACATAATCGGCCACTTCCTGAATTTCGGGCACTTGGTAATAATGCGCGAGGATTACGGCGTTTTTTTTCTTTTTCAGTTCGGTTATTTTTTGATGCAAATCCATCGTTTTTATGATTTTAATTGTTGAAGCAATGCTTTGAAAATGGGCATTGCCACCAGTGCTAATGAAACAAAAATCCCGATTCCAAAGAGGAAGAACGAAATATAATACGGCACAATGGAATCCTGCATTTCACCAAAAGTACCCTCTTGGGAAATGTACATCCAGTAACTTCGCTTTGCCCCTGCAATTATCAAGGAAACAAAGAAAATAAACAGCGAAATGTTGAAAGCCACAAAACCACGCATTACCCAGGGGGTGTCCATTTTCAGCTTTGGCCGCAAATGGTGCGCGATAAAGAACAGCGCCGAAAAAAGAATAGTGGTATTAATGCCTATCGTGGTTCCCATGGAATGAGCAACGGTGATATGCGTGCCGTGCGTAAAGAAATTGATGGCGGGAATGGAGAACAACAGTGCCAAAATAATGTTTATAAAAATCCAAAAATCGGTTGCCAGCAAAAACCGATATGCCATGGGGTGGTTTTCCTTTTCCACCTTTAAAACGGAGCGTTTCCAATTGTAAATGATCGACGCCAAAACAATCCACTCGGTCATACTTATCGCATAGGCAACGTAGCGGATCCAAGGCTGTGTGGGCAGTAAATAAGTGTGGTGCGCCCAGCCGAACATCAAATTGGTGAGTCCCAAAAAGTAGAAGAAAAACGCCATTTTATTGGTAGCCACGTCGGTATCCTTTTTGATTTTGGACATCAGATAAATTGAAATACCGTAAACCAGCATATTCCACGAGCCCGTAAACGAGCCGGTGGATTTCCATTGTACGGCGAAATCCTTTATAAAATGCAACCTAAAAAAATCGAACAGCCAAAAATGCGCCTCCATCAAATGGTAGCACATAAAGGCGATGCCCGTGCCCCACATCCAAAAATAGACCGGCCAGCCTTTCATATTGGTGTAAAGCGTCTTGAAATAATTGATGCCGAAAAGGACCCAGCCCAGTAAAATCGGAATCATCAAAATGGGTTTAAAGGCGAAATATTCGCGCCCTTCGGTATAATCGAAAGCGAAAGAGAAATAAATGGCGACGCCAGTAAACAAGAAAAGTATGAAATGTAGCGATTGCAATTTGCGCGAGAAAAGTTCAAACTTCTCAACCGAAGCGATAAAGAAATAGATGCTGCCCGTGGCGGCGAGCACGATCCACGAAGTTTCCGAAGTAACGTGGAAGGGCCGAAGTTTGGAGAAGGGAACCGTTTCCTTTAAAAAATCGGGCAAAAGGTATTGAAACGATGCGGTAAGCCCAAAGAGCATTCCCAAAAACAGCGCGGTTAGCGCAAACAGCAGGAAATAGAGCGGCACTTTATTTTTCATTCCGGTATTTTATTTTCACCCAGCCCGTGGCCTCTATCTCGGCGTCATAATTTGGATAAATGCCCGTTTCATCTACCTGTTTCAAATATTCCACGAGGGCACTTTTTTCCTCTTCGGTAAAATGGAATTGCGGCATACTCTTCACCCCGCTGTTCAAAAACGCTTTTATATAGTTTGGGCCCTTGCCCTCTGTAGAATACACGTTGGTTAAATCGGGGCCCAAATACCCGCCCAAACCGTACAATTGGTGACAGGACCAACAACGGTTGCTTTGGAACAGCTGCTGGCCTTTTACTGCCACTGGGGATAACTTTTCGACGGCCACGTAGCCGTCAGTATTATAGATTACATAGTTATAAAAGCCGAAAAGGGCGAGCAAAATCGCCATAATAAAAATATAAGGCCTTGGGTTGGAGACCATTTCAATTTGAATTATTCGGGCATAAAAATACCCTTTCACTGCTGTGCGAAATATGACAATTATCAGTTTTTAGGACTTAAACATCTTTTAATTTCGCTTTTGCAAAATAATTATTTTCGATTTCGATTTCGATTTCGATTTCGATTTCGTTTTCGTTTTCGTTTTCGTTTTCGATTTCGATTTCAATTTCAATTTCATCCCTACCTTTTTCTTTATCTTCATCCGTATGGTCAATAAACAACTCCTCCATCCAAAAAGCATTGTAATAATCGGTGCTTCCAACGATACGAAAAAACCCGGTGGCAATATGCTGAAAAATATCCTTGCCGGAGGGTTTTCTGGAAATCTTTATGCGGTGAATCCAAAGGAAGAAAGGGTTCAGGGGATAAAAAGTTTTTCTGAAGTAAAGGATATTCCCCAAACCGATCTCGCCATTTTGGCCATTCCCGCAAAATATTGCCCCGAAACGGTAAAAATTTTAGCCGAAGAAAAAAACACGAAGGCTTTTATAATCATTTCCGCGGGCTTTGGGGAAGCGGGCCAACAGGGAAAACAATGGGAGCAGCAGATAGTTTCGACGGTCAATTCGGTTGATGGTTGCCTGATTGGCCCCAACTGCATCGGCGTAATCACCGAAAATTACAAAGGCGTTTTTACCGCTCCCGTGCCGCAATTCAACCCAAAGGGATGCGACCTCATTTCGGGGTCGGGCGCCACGGCAGTCTTTATTATGGAAGCAGGCATGGCGCTGGGGGTTTCCTTTGCTAACGTATTTTCCTTTGGAAATGCAGCCCAGACGGGCGTTGAGGATATTTTGGAATATATGGATGAAAACTTCAATGCCAAAAAAGACCCGCTGATAAAACTGCTGTATCTCGAAACCATTTCCGACCCACAGAAACTGCTGAAGCACGCCTCTTCCCTCATAAAAAAAGGCGCAAAAATAGCGGCCATTAAAGCCGGAAGCACCGCCGAGGGCAGCCGTGCCGCCACCTCGCACACGGGCGCCATTGCGAGTAGCGATATGACGGTGCGCGCACTGTTCAACAAAGCGGGAATTGTGTATTGCAGCAGCCGCGAGGAACTGTTGAGCGTGGCTTCTATCTTCAACTATAAAAAACTGGAGGGGAAAAATATTGCCATCATTACCCACGCCGGCGGGTCGGCGGTGATGCTGGCCGATGAACTTTCCAAAGGCGGCCTAAAGGTTCCCGAAATTTCGGGGCCCGATGCCGAAAAGCTGAAAACGTTTCTATACCCCGGCGCTTCCGTAGCCAACCCCATCGATTTTTTGGCAACCGGAACGGCCGAGCAGTTGGGCATAATTATCGATTACTGCGAACACAAATTTGACCACATTGATGCGATGGCCGTGGTCTTCGGCAGTCCGGGGCTTTTTGATGTGGAAAATGTCTATAATGTGTTGAGCGTAAAACTCGAAATCTGCAATAAGCCCATTTTTCCGGTATTGCCATCGGTAGTGAATGCACAGCGCGAAATCCAATCTTTTTTGAAGAAAGGCCACATCAACTTCCCCGATGAAGTGGTTTTGGGGAAAGCCCTCTCCCAGGTTTTCAATACGCCCGAACCGGTTTCCGAAGCAATTTCGCTCCCTAAAATTGACATCGAAAAAATACGAGGCGTTATCGATACGGCTTCCGAAGGTTATTTGGATGCCGCCCAAACGCAGAAGCTGTTGGATGCGGCAGGAATTCCACGGGTTACGGAAGTGGTTGAAAATTCAAAGGAAAAACTGCTCGCTGCGATGGAGTCCATAGAATTTCCGGTAGTGATGAAGGTCGTAGGCCCGCTCCATAAAAGCGACGCAAAAGGCGTAGTGCTGAATATTACGACCAAAGAAGAGCTAGCACATACTTTTGAAAAACTGATGAAAATCGAAAATGCCACGGGCGTGATGCTGCAACCGCAACTGGCGGGACTCGAACTGTTTGTGGGCGTAAAAAAGGAACCCGATTTTAAGCATACCATCCTCTGCGGACTTGGGGGCATTTTTATCGAAATACTGAACGATGTTGCCGCCGGACTCAGCCCCATTTCCGAAAAAGAAGCAGTAAAAATGGTGCAATCGCTACGCGGCTATAAACTCATTCAGGGCGCCAGGGGCCAAGAGGGAGTTGACGAACACCAGTTTGTGGAAATCATCCAACGGCTTTCCGCCTTGGTAGAGGCCGCCCCGGAAATCACCGAACTGGACATCAATCCGTTGATAGGCATGCGAAAAAATATTGTTGCCGTAGATGCTCGGGTGCGGGTTGACAATTAGAAAACTTCTCTATTCAATAAAAAATTTTAGTGCATTATCTGATAAAAACTCGTATTTTGTATCCAGATAGATACATTTTTCTAATGTATCTCTTGAAAATTTTTTCATTTTAAAAATGAACACCTCATTTGACATTGCAGATTATTTAGACAATAACGAGATGATTGCGGAATTTCTCAATACCGTATTGGAAGAAGGAGATACGGCCGATATGATTACAGCAATCGGACATATTGCAAAAGCTATTGGAATGACAAAAATAGCCGAGGAAACCGGTCTGAGCAGACCCAGCCTGTACAAGGCTTTATCCGATGGGGCCAAACCACAGTTTGCAACGGTTATGAAAGTATTAAAAGCGATTGGAGGACAGATTCAAATTAATCCGGTGCAATAAGAATGAATTTGAATGGATAAAAATTTCTAAACCGCCCAAACCACCACAAACAACAGCGCCAAAAACGCCACAAGCAACACCCTCCAAAACGCATTGGCCTTTTTTAGCTCCATAAAAAAGAAGGCCACCCCAATAAACTTCAGAAAAGACAATCCCAAAATAAGTATCGCAACATAGGCGAGATCCATATTTGCGAAGATTGCAGAAAGAACGGTCAATCCAATCAAAACAAGCCAGGTGATGTTAAAAGTGCGTTCCATTTTTAAAAAAGTAAATAGATTATCGGGAAAAGTAGCAGCCAAATCAAATCGCACATATGCCAAAAGGCCGCGCCCGATTCGTAATCGGCAATTTTTAGGGTTTGGGGTTTTTTGCTGAGGGTTCTTCCCAAAACCAGCAATATAATAATCCCCACCACTACGTGTATTACGTGAAAAAGGGTTAGCATCCAATAATAGCTGAAGAATGAATTATACCCTATAGTCAGCCCGGCTTCCATTTTATCGACATATTCCACCGCTTTTAAACCGAGAAACAAAAGACCGCCCAAAAGCGTCAATCGCATAAACAGCTTGCTTTTTGCAAAATTCTTCGCCTTTAAAAAATGAACGGATTGGGCCATGCACCACCCACTGCTCAGCAGGAATATAGTATTTATGGCCCCATAAGTAGTATTGAGCAACAACCGCGACTGGTGAAAAACCTCTGGCTCTGCCCTTGCGTTCAGCGCCATAAAAACCAAGGCAATCCCAAAAGTGACCATTTCCAAATAAATAATGATCCACATCAAAATACCGCCGGGCGGATAAAAAATGTTTTTGTAATCAATTTTGGCCGTTGTGTCCATTTTAGCTTTGGTGTTTTATTTTATCGTACAGTTTTACAAGCGATTGCAAAAGTTCCACAGGGGTGGTCAAAATCTGGAAATGGTTCTGCCCAAACATTTGCGGCAAGTAATATTTTGCCTGTGCCTCAATGGCGAGCGCGTATGAATTGATGTTCCTTTGGTTCAATTCCCGGAGTGCTTGCTTTACATCGTTGATGCCGTATTTGCCTTCATATTTGTCATAATCATTGGGTTTTCCGTCTGAAATCAGGATGACCCATTTGTTTTTGGTGTCGCGTTTGTCCAGCAAGGCTCCCGAATGCCGAAGCGCCGTACCTATGCGTGTATAGCCACTCGGTTGCAGCGCGCCCACTTTGTGTTTGGCCTTTTGCCAGGGTTCGTCAAAATCCTTTAAAGTGGTGTAGGTACTGTGGTTTCGGGTTTTGGAATAGAAACCGGCAATGGAAAAATCGACGTTGAATTCTTCCAAAATTTCCCCAAAAATGATGGAAACCTGTTTTTCCACATCAATAACGCGGTTGCCGTCGGCATAGCCGTCACTGGAAAGACTGCTGTCCAAAAGCATCAAAATGGAAAGGTCCTTTTCCTTTTTGCGTTTTGAAAGATAGATGTTTTCCGAAGGGGTGCGGCGCGAATGTACTTCCACAAACAGATCGGTGAGCGCATCGAGGTCAAATTCCTCGCCCTGCAATTGGCGGCGCTGCTGCTGGAATTTATTGTTGACCGAAGTGAGCATTTTCCGCAGGCCCCTCAAAGTGGAAGCGTGCTCGCGAAGCGTATTTTTGTAATAATCAAAATCGGTTTCTGTCTGGGTTTTGGGATATACCTTGCAAAAATCGTGTTTGTACGTGCGTTTGGCATAATCCCATTCGTCATATAAAAAATGATGGCCGACAGCTTCCAGTTCGGCACTCTCCGAAATGGTGGTATTCTCAATAAACTCGGCCTGATAGATGGAATGCGTTGGGTCGTCCACCCGTACGGTCTGTTTCATATTGAGCTCCTCCAAGGCATTGGCGTGGTCATCGAGCTCATCATCGCCGTCAAAATCGCGCCAACCGCCCTCCCACTCTTCGGCGGTTTCGGCCTTTTCGAAGTTGTGGGTGAGCACGTAATCTTCCTGCGCTATTTTGTCAACTTCAATGGATTTTATCTCCTCCACCGCATTAGCCTTGAGAATGGTGTTTATCTCTTCCTCAATGGCGGTTTTTACTTTTTCTGAAATATGCTGGAGCACTTTCTTTTTGGGCGTTTCGGGAGAATTTTCCATCCATTTCCCATAAATAAACGAATAATCGGGCGGATTTTTTTCCGAAGCATTTTTTTCAAAAAGCAATTTCAGTTCGGTATAAATGGTTTCCGTTCCCGGGAATTGGCTGAAAATTTCCTTTAAGACTTTTTCAGAATTTTCTTCGGAAATTTTCCGCGCCTCTTCCAAAGTGTGCTCCTCACCCAAGTCATAATTCAACTGAAAACTTTTTTGGATGGAAAGGTAGAGCGTCCTAAAAATGTAAAAAGCCAGATTTTTTTCCGAAGTATCAAAACCCGCAAACCGTTCGGGCAAAAAGAAGGCGTTATTCTTATAACCGCCCTCCTGCTCTGCCTCAAAAATTTCGATGGGATGGCCTGTTACGGCCCGTGCCACCAACGTAAGCCGTGGCTTTATTTCGCAAAGTTTTACGGTGTGCGCAATGGCTTCCCTCGCACTTTTTTTTCGGTGCTTTAGGAATTTGGCGACCTTCGCAAAGATAAACTCATCGGGTTCAAACATGGCTTTTGGCTTAGATCATCAAATCGCAGAGGTCTGTGAGGGCTTGGGCAATTTCCGCATCGTCCGTTAAAGGTTCCACAACGGCCACTTTTACGGAAAGCCGCTTCGGAAGACCACTGTTTATAAGCATTGCCGCATCGACCAGCAAACGGGTGGAAACGGTTTCGGTAAGCCCCAACTCGGTGAGGTTGCGGATTTTATTGGCGATGTTCACCAGTTTTTTTGAAGGGTCTTTGTCCAAGCCAGTTTCAGTTGCAACGATTTCGGTTTCGTCCCTTGCTTCGGGATATTGAAACGAAAGCGCCACAAAACGTTGGCGGGTAGAGGGTTTTAATTCCTTGAACCCTTTTTGGTAGCCGGGATTGAAAGAGGCCACGAGCATAAAATCGGGATGTGCTTTTACGGTGATGCCCAATTTGTCAATATAAAGTTCCTTCCGGTGGTCTGTGAGTGAATGTATCGCAACCACCACATCAGGGCGGGCCTCGGCAATTTCATCCAAATAAAGAATAGCGCCTTCTTTTACAGCTGTGGTCAACGGCCCGTCCACCCAAACGGTCTCGGCGCCCTTGATGATGTAGCGCCCAATAAGGTCTGTGGAAGAGGTTTCCTCGTGGCAGGAAACGGTGATTAGCGCTTGCCCCAATTGATGCGCCATAAAATCAACAAAACGTGTTTTACCAGTGCCTGTGGGACCTTTCAGCAAAATGGGCAGTTTGTTCTTAAACGCGTGTTGAAACACTTCAATTTCTTTATGGATGGGTTTATAAAAAGGCACGTTGGTAGCCATTTCGGTTTCTTTTGGAAGTGAAAATGTGTCTGTTGTTGCCATAATTCTAAATTTAAAATGAATTGAATTGCGGGAAATGCAACGGAAAATGAATTTTAAAAGGCCCGAAACACGGTTTTTTTTGGGAACAATTTCAAACTGTTTCCTTATGAAAATGGTTCCCGGTTTTCAGGTATAAGAGCGTAACCCGTTCCAGGCCTTTTATTTTTATAAATAGGTACTATCTACGGGCTCCAAGGCCTCGTCAGTGGGCCGGCCGTGTTTGGTAAAATCTATTATATAGGTGATTATTCCGAAAGCGAAAAGGCTGGCGCAGATAATCAAAACCACAAAGTGGATGCTGATTTCCTTTTGAACGGCCATAAACTCCATCCCGAATTTTCGTTCCAAATAAACTTGTGCGACGCCCGCCACGCCAAAGGCCATGGTCATTCCGATCATTCCGATATTCGCGGTCCAAAATGCCAAACGCCCGCGTACGCCGTCGTAGAATTTACGACCGGTCATATTGGGCAGACTGTAGCTTATAATTGCCAAAACAATCATAGCGTACGCACCCCAAAACGCCAAGTGGCCGTGCATTGCGGTAACCAAGGTTCCGTGGGTGTAAAGGTTGGTTTGCGGCAAGGTGTGCGCAAAACCTAAAAGGCCTGCACCCACAAAGGAAACAATGGCAGCGCCGAGTGTCCAAAACAAAGCGATTTTATTTGGGTGCTTTTTCTCTCCCTTTCTGTACATATTTACTGCGAACAGCGCCATCCCAAGGAATGCCAAAGGTTCAAGGGCGGAAAAAATACCGCCCACCACAAGCCAGATTTTATTCACGCCAATGTAATAATAGTGGTGGCCCGTGCCGAGCACGCCGGAAAGGAAGGTAAGGCCCACGATTACGTAAAGCCATTTTTCAATTACCTCGCGGTCAACGCCGGTAAGTTTGATCAATAGGAAGGCAAGAATACCGCCCATAATAAGCTCCCAAACGCCTTCAACCCAAAGGTGGACTACCCACCAGCGGAAAAAGCTATCGGTTACCTGACTGTCAAAAGGCAACATGCCGGGCAAATAAAGTAGGGCTGCGAACAAAAGCCCCATGGAAAGCACCAAAGCGGTGGTGGTTTTTCGTTTTCCTTTAAAAAGGGTTAACAGAATCAAGGCTAAGAATAGCAGCACATTTAGTACTACCAAATAGTCGAGCTGGCGTGGTATTTCCAAAAATTTTCGCCCTTCCCACCAATTAAAGTGATAGCCCACAATGGCCGCCACCCCAACGGCAGCAAGGGAAATAAGTTGGACGTATGCCAATTTTACGCTTACCAATTCGCGCTGGGCCTCTTCGGGAATAATGTAATAGGCAGCGCCCATAAAACCCGAGAGCAGCCAGACTACCAATAAATTGGTGTGTACGGCCCGGGCGGTGTTAAAGGGAATAAACTCGTGCAAGCCGTCCATCCCGATGCGGGCAAAGCCCATGATAAACCCGTAGGTTAGCTGTAGAACGAGCAGTAGCATGGACAGTGCGAAGAACCAATAGGCTACTTTTTGCGATTTATATTTCATGATTTTTAGTTTTTGGTTAGTTTGTTTTCATCTTTTGCCAAGGGCGACACAATGCGGTCGAAGCCGTTAAGGTCTATCTCGCCAATCCATTTAAAGAAGGCGATAACGTCCAAGGCTTCCTCCTCGGAAAATCCGTAGGCCACCATTTTGCGTTCGTTGGGCGCCCAAGGCACGGGCGTCATTAGCACCGCCTTAACGTAGCCTTCACCTCGGCGGTCGATTACTTTGGTGAGTTCGGGTGCGTAGTAGGCCCCTTCGCCGAGAATGGTATGGCAGCCCATGCAGTTGTTCTCTTCCCAGATCTGCTTGCCGCGCACTACCTGTGGCGTAATGTTTTCATAATTGGTCTGGTCCTGGTCGTCGCTGAAGGAATAGATGGTAAGGCCAATAAAGATCAGGAATGTTACGAGCGTTCCCCCAAGGAAAAAAGCCCGCGCTTGTTGTTTTGATAGCATAATTGGTCGGTTTAGAATTAAAGATATTAAGAGTTTTTAATCTTATTACAAAATAAGAAAGTCTTTGCTTCTTCTTCTATGACCATTATCATATTTCGGAAAATGGTAATCGATTTTTTTGTAATCCTGAATACGAAATATTTGGGAAAGCGGGCAACAAATTTTTTAAAGTTGAAAGGTTCTTTTTAATACATTGCAGGAAGCAATCTCTTGTTTTTCAACCGGGAAGCGATTGATAAAAATTCAAAAACCTAAAACTTATGGGACAAATAGTTGCAGCATTAAACATCACCCTCGATGGTTTTTGCGATCATACGGCAGGAATACCCGACGGCGAACTCCACGACCATTACACGGAGTTGATCAAAAGTGGCGACGCCATTTTATACGGCCGCACCACGTTCCAGCTTATGGAATTTTGGCGCTCCCTTTTGGAAAATCCCTCCGAATCGGAATCGATGAACGCATTTGCAAGCGCGATCGACGCCATTCCGAAACTGGTTTTTTCGCGAACCCTGCAAACGGTCGATTGGGAAACCGCCACCCTAAGCAAAAGGGATTTAAAATCGGAAGTTTTGGAACTCAAGCAACAAGCTGGCAAAAAAATTCTTGTGGGCAGCCGCAGTTTGATCGTGGCCTTGCTCAATCTGGAATTGATCGATGAACTACAGCTCTGTTTCCATCCGGTGCTTATTGGGCAGGGCCAACCCCTCTTCGCAGGCATTCACGAAAAGATGGTCTTTCAACTTAAGCGTTCCAAAAGTTTTAAAAATGGGGCGATACTCAATTATTACATACCATCGAGGAAGAAACATTAGTTATAAAAAAACTAAGGGAATTCCACTTATTTTTCCGCTCCTTCATCAAACGACGCTCGCACTAATCAGTTCGTTGCTATGGGAAACTGCGATGGCTCTTTGAATTTTGTGGATTTCAGATTTTGCTTCCTCCAAATTCCGTTCGAAAATTTCGCCCTCAGCAAGTGGATAGCTGGCCACAAGTTGAAAATAATGCGCAACGCCATCGAGCAAATTCTCAGTAAATTTTTCCCAAGCTTTAAAATCACGTGGCGTTGGGGTTAAGTTCCGCTTCATTTCCTTTTGAAGATAATCAATGTAAAGCCGCAGCTCTGCAACAAACATCAGCGGCCTATTAGTTTGGGTTACCAAATTTTTGCGGCCATAAATATGGTCAGTCATTTCGCGCAAGCTGGCCACTTTTGAGAAGTTCGCAATGTTCGGCCCGGGACAAATGGTTACTGCAGTTAATTTTCTAAGAAACGGCACGTCATAAGTAATGGCGGCCGAATTGCTCAAACCAATGCAAAGACATTCCTTCCCCAACACCTCTTCGCGCTGCAATTGCAATTCCTCTTCGGAAAGGTTTGCATTTTCGAGTTGTTGCAATTTCAGTTTTTGATATTTGCTGGAGGCGGTACAGATGGGCTCCGTGGTAAATTCGGTGTTGGAGACCAACAATTTTTCGGTACAGGGGCTGCCCGGTTTTTTATTCGCGATTCTGTGCAGTCGTTCTTTTTCAGCCGTGGTGCCCTTTAAATAATTAAATGCTACGCCCAATGGGGAAGCTTTGCTGCGAACCACATCGGCTTCTCCGGCCCGGCACAACAAATCCAGCGTTTCCGGATCAACGGTCGTGGCTTCCGGGCACAGCAGAAACGGCGTACCCCAACCGGTGCCGTCAACTCGGTAATAATTGCGAAGTAAAGTATCTTCCTCATGGGTGCCAATTCCGCCCTGAACCGTTATTTTTATGGGATGCGGTTCCGCAAAAGTGGGTTTTCCCTTCGCCACAAGGGCTGGGTTGTAGAGCTCGAAAAGACTGTCCTGCAACTCCTGTTTCTTTTCCTTAAACTCCTGAAGAATCGGTCCCATCAACAAACCTTGGGTAGCAAAAACGTGGCCGCCGCAATTCAGTCCCGATTCAATGCGAAACTCACTCACCCAGATTCCCTTTTTCGCCAAATATTTCCCCTGTATTAGCGCCGAGCGGTAATCGCTTACCTTAATCACCACTTTTTTATGGAAGCAGCCCCATTGATAGGCATCAAAGGCCGAAAAATTTTCCATATAATTATAAAGTCGCGGGTTCATTCCGGCAGAAAAAATCAGCGACGAATTGGTAAGATCGCTTTTGGCGTAACCTTTTAGGGCGGTGAGCGCGTCGGAACCGTTTTCAATTAGCTCTTTATTTTTATCAAGATTTTCCTTATCCACCTTGGTCATAATATTCACTTCCACCGAACCGGGCACTACCAATTTTAGCAGCAGCTTCTCCAACAATCCTTTCCTTTCGGGATTCTGGGAAAATAGCCATTCGTGATATTTTTCCTTTAAAAGACTTGAATCGGGAAGCATTTCGAAATATTTTACCAAGTCTGATCCTGCTTCAAAAGTGGAGGACTTTAGCTTTTCCATTTTGGAAGAAACCATGCGTTGCACCAGGTTCAAATATTCTGTAATGCGTCGCGCCCGATAATCTTCTTCTTTTATGGTAATGGGAAGGTATGGCTCGTTATTTTGGCCATAGTAATATTTCCGCATTACTTCCAAAATATTATCCTCGATAACGGAAATGGCCGAGTTGATGCCGAAACAGGCAACTTTTATGGGGGAATCGATGGTGTAGGCAATTCCCATCACGGGAATATGGAAGGTGTGCGGACTGCTAAGTTGCATTTGAATTTAGATTTGGATTGAAAATTTGGTAAAGATGAATATTCCAAAGATTCCCAAATATGACAAAAATCATAAATAATACAAATTACTCTTGAATAGGCGCAAATTGGTTCGAAAAAAAATATCGCTCGGGGAAGCGACATTTTTATGTTGAATTACGAATAAGTTTACCTTAAAAATCCTTCCGCTTCGCAATGCGCCAAATAAAGAAGGTGGGCACCACTACCCAAATCACCAGCATTGCGGAAGATAGCAACAGGCCGAAACTGGTTCCAAAGAATTTTTGGAAAACCGCGCCGGTATAGCCCAATAAAGCCGAAATATCCAGCTTTAGCAGAATCATTACCCGCGACAGATCCACCGGATTCAAAATGGTGGCAACCAATGAAAATTTATCCAAGGGATAATCCTCAAAATATAATAACGACATCAAAAAGAGTCCATCATAGATCACTGCCATAAACAGCCACAGCAGGATGGCATAGCCAAAGCCCTTAATTTTGTTCTCATTGGAAAGGGCGATCACAAAGGCCAGCGCCGTAAAAATAAAGGTCAAGAATCCGCCGGTAACCAGCAAAAGGCCAAAATCCCAAATAGCATTGCTGTTGAAAATTCCATAGAAAATGAACGGCAGCCCCAACCCTATTACCAAACTCATCGCCAAAGAAGTGGCCACGCCAAAGTACTGACCCAGAAAGATGGAGCTGCGCTTTACGGGCTGGGCCAAGAGCAGTTCGGTAAATTCACGGGAATTGTAATAATACATCACACCAAAAATAGTCCCAATGAGCGGCACCAAAACGATGATTACGTTCATTAAGGTAATGACCGCTTTGGAAAGATCGTTGTTCAAAAACAACAGCACCACGCCCAAAAGCAGGTAGAAAAGAAAATAGACGTAGCTCCAGCGGCTGCGCATTAAATCGTAAAAACTGTATTTTAAAATCTTAAGCATAACTAGCGGATAAAATGGAGGCTATGGCGTGTTCAAAATCGGGTTGTTCGGTCTTTGTTTTCAGTTCCGGGATGCTTCCCTTGAAATATATTTTGCCTTCCAAAAGGAAAACGATCTCATCTGAAATTTCCTCCACAAAACTCAAAATGTGGGAAGTAACGAGAATGGTCTTTCCTTTTTCCTTTTCGGCAAAAATCAACTGTTTCAATCGCAAATGGCTGATGGGGTCCAGACCGCTGGTGGGTTCGTCCAAAATGACCAATGGACTGTCAAACATAAACGTGAGCACTAGGTTCACCTTTTGTTTGGTGCCTCCGGAAAGGTTTACCAATTTTTTGTTCAGGAACGGCTGCAGCTTAAAAAGCTCGATCAAGCGGGTATCGTCCGGGGTTTTGGTGCTTCTTAAATCTTTAATCATGGCGATGAGCTCACTCACCTTTAAATTACCGGGAAAGTTTGCAATCTGTGGCAGATAATCGATATTGTTTCGGTATTTAAAATTGTTCCGAAGCGATTTTCCATCTACAAAAATTTCGCCCTTATCGGGAATCACCATTCCGAGAATGGATTTGATGAGCGTGGTCTTTCCCGAACCGTTGGGCCCCAGGATGCTGAAAATGCCGCCATCGCCGATGGAAAGGTCTATTCCTTTGAGTACTTCGTTTTTGCCGAAGCGTTTGTGTAAATCCTTAACTTCTATCATGGCGTATGGGCTTCATTTTTGGGTTGTTGTCCATCAAGTTGTCCGGTGTGAACACTGGCGAAACTTTTTCGGAAAAATCAATAATATCTATAAACAGGCTCCGCAACAAAATAATGGTTTCGGGCGTGCGGTTCACGATGTATGAAAATAGTTTCACCGGACGGTAGGGCACATCGCCTATGCCATTTTTGTCGAGGTCGTAACCGGTGTAATCGCTCCAAAAATTGCGCTCGAACTTGTTGTCGTTCAAATTGCTGTTATACGATATATCGAAGGAATTATAGAGAAAATTATTCTTTTCAAAAGTGTTGGTATAGCAGGCGCCGCGCACTTTTATGGCCCAGCCGTTGCTTATAAAATCGTTGTTGTGGTAGGTAATGCGGTTGCTGCCCTCAATGTTGATGCCCACGGTGTTTTCCTTAAAAGTGTTGTTGGAAATAGTGGCGTCGTTTATTTCCTTTAGTAGCAGTCCAAAAGAGGCCATCCCCCAGTTGTTCCGGAAAGTGTTGTTGCGCATCTCGATAAACTTCGAAAACATTACGGCCACCCCTGCCCCATTATTCTCAAAAATATTATGCTCATAAACGTCGTGGTTGCTGAACATAAAATGCAGCCCGTAACGCAGGTTGTTACGGCTTATGTTGTTTGTGATATGGATGTTGTCTGAAAATTCAAGATAAATGGCATCGCGGACTTTTTGAACGGTGTTGCCGCTAACCACCACGTCCTTGCAGTACCACAGCTGAATGCCGTTGCCGGAATTGTATTCGTTTATGGCATCGCCCTTTATTTTGTTGTGGAGCACTTTGCCATTGTTTGATTTTTCGAGATAAATGCCGAAGAAAAGTTTTTCCAACTCGAGGTTTTGGATCAAAAAGCCGCTTTGTTTTATGACGCGCACCGCGGCATTGTCTGAAGTATAGCTGGTGCCCACGTTCATTATTTTAAACCCGTCGAGTGTAACGTTGCTCGATACAATTTTCACGATCTCGCCCCGGTCCTCGCCGTCAATGGTGGGCTGGCCTTCGCCCAAAAGCGTGATGGCCTTGTCCACGATGATATTTACTTCTTTGTAAATGCCTTTCTTGACCAAAACGGTATCGCCCTCTGCGGCCCTATTAATTCCTTCCTGAATGGTTTTCACGGAGCAATCCGGGCAGACCGCTATGGTCTTGGCCGCTGCGCCAATCGTGGTGAAAAAGCCAGCAAGAAGTAGGATTATAAAAAGAAAATGTTTCAAGATTGTATCTATTTAAGCCAAAGCTACACTAATTTTTTGGGGCTTAAAACCCCTAAATTTGAATCAATAAAAAAGCCCTCAGCAGCCGTATGACCAGAAATAACTTCCAAGCGTGTACTGAAGGCTTATTTTTCAGAAAACTTATTCGTGCTTTAAGTGTTTCTGTATTTCTTCCCAAGTGAACAATTTTCCGGTGAATTTATCTTGGGCCTTTTGGGCCTGTGCTTCATTTTCAAAAGCGGAAAGATTGGCTCCCATTGGGCTCGGAATTTCATCACTAACCAAAAAGGTTGCGGAATGGGCATCCATCATTTCGCCGGGCCGGTCAAAATTGGCGGTTAGGTAAAACTTCATTTCCGTATCGCGGAATTCGTCCTGAAGCGAATGGACCATACATTCTATGGCATCATATTTATAGGCTCTTCCCTTTGTGGTCACCACTTGGGCCGCGTGCTGTCGGTCAACAATGGTCATATTGCAAAAGTGGCAGGCATCAGTCCCGTACGCAATGGGCTGTGGGCCAGCGTTGCACCCAAAAAGGAGCATTGAAAGAATGGCTATGAAGGCAAAGGATTTCATTAGGCAGTAACGGTTTTAAGTTTCGAGGAGTTGTTTTTCTTAATTTTTACTTTTTTCCATTCCATTTTTCCAACGAAAAAAGCGACTACGGTCAAGCTCATTCCGAGGGCCATAAGATAGGCTCCGGCGGCCGGCCAGGAATCAACATCAAAGTTGAGCATTTTTTGGTAGCCAATGAGCGGTGGTTTGTAGGTCATTGGGGTTCCGTCGGGATTCAACAACTTCATAATCGCCTTTGGATCGAGATCGGTGCCATATTCCACCAACCAAGCGTTAAAGTCATACATTCCCATTATGCCCAAAACGGACATTAGGATAAACCACCCAAGGAACCATTTGTAGTTCACCTTACCAAAGAAACCGAGAATTCCCACCAAGACGCCCAATGCTGCCATAATGCCAATTACCATTGGGAAAATATCGAATTCCCACATATCCTCGGCCTTGGGGATGGTCTTCATCCCGATGTAGTGGTTAAGGCCATCAATATTTTGGATGTCAAATTCCTTTACGCCTTGGATTCCTTCAATGTAAATATCCATTCCCAAAGGGTCGGGATATTGTGGGGCACCCAACATGATGTTCCACAACGGGAATTTAAACAGTCCCAACAACAGCAAGGATCCAATTATCATTATAACTCCTGCTTTTTTCATTTTTTTGAATTTAAATCTTAAACTTCAGTGCGGTTGGTTTTCGGTTTAAGTATTTGTGCAGATTGTTGATTTCTATTTTAAAAGGCAGGTTCTTTCAGTAGAATCTTTTTTTTAAAAGACGGGGGAAAATCAACGAACCCCCGTCTTTCCTCTTGAAAATACCATCAATCACTAATCTAGTATTTTCACAACTAAAAACAATCTTAATCTTCGCCGAGCGACCATTTCAGTTCAGTAGCTGAACCTGCTGGACTTACGCGAACATAGCCTTGCATTTCTTGGTGAAGTGCAGAACAGAAATCGGTACAGTAGAACGGCCATACCCCGGGCTGTTTTGGTTCCCATAGCAACGTTTTGGTTTGGCCTGGCATTACAAGCAATTCGGCGTTGTTGGCTCCAATCATCGCGAAACCGTGCGGCACGTCAAAATCCTGCTCGTGGTTGGTCAAGTGGAAATAAACCTTATCTCCTACTTTCACGCCTTCAATGTTGTCCGGGTTAAAGTGGCTACGAATCATCGACATATAAATGTGGACTTCGTTGCCTTTGCGTTCCACTTTGGCATCAGCATCTGAAAGGGTAGCATAAGGGTTTTTATTTTCGGCCAATTTGAAAATCTGACGTGAATTTTTGGCTACGATATCGGCGGGAATCGCAGCGGCATAGTGAGGCTCCCCGTGAGTTGGGAAGTCGAGCAGCAACTCCATTTTGTCTCCCGAAATATCAAATAGCTGAGCCGAGTGTTCCAATTCTGGACCTGTTGGCAAATAGCGGTCTTTGGTGATCTTGTTCATAGCCACATAATATTTGCCGAATGGCTCGCGTGAATTTCCACCGGGAATCATACCGTGGCCCACAGAGTAGAACACGGGTTGGCGGTCAAGCACTTCCCA
This sequence comes from Aequorivita sp., assembly GCA_048268785.1. Taxonomy (GTDB): domain Bacteria; phylum Bacteroidota; class Bacteroidia; order Flavobacteriales; family Flavobacteriaceae; genus Aequorivita. The sequence goes on along the minus strand of JBLWUV010000001.1, from coordinate 127,662 downwards.
GGTTCCAAGTTTCCATTTTACCACTTCAGAAGAAATAAAGAAGGTGGTATAGGCATTTCCTTTTCCGTCGAATTCGGTGTGAAGTGGGCCAAGACCGGGTTGTTTAACGGTTCCGGCAAGCACCTCCTCGAATTTTAAAATCGGAATTCCATAAGCTTCGCCATCAAATTTCTTGTTTTCAATAGCATCCATCATCTTGCTGAAGGAGTGAACGGTAAGGTCGGCAGAAAGTTTTCCGTTACCGATAATATATTCCCCTGTTGGGTCCACGTCGCAACCGTGAGGTGATTTCGGTGTAGGAAGGAAATAAACCGCACCGGGAACATCCAATGGATTCACGGTAAGCACTTCATTCATCATAGTGGAAGTAGTTACGTGTGTTTCGTCATCGTGAACGTTGTGGGCGTATTTTGCGGGAACTTTTGTTCCGCCGCCGTTGTTAACGTATTCTTCAATCTTTTTCCAGTTTACCGCGGCAATAAAGTCCTTATCGTTTTGTGAAGCATTTACTTCGAGCAGCGAGCTGGCCTCTTCGGTGTTATAGGTGGTAAAGAAGAACCAACCGTGCGATTTGTCGCGGCCAGGGTGCGAAAGGTCATAGTCAAAACCGGGCATCATCAATTGGAACTTGATGGCCATACGGCCGGTTTCGGGGGCCACGCTTATGAAAGAAAGCGCTCCCTTAAAGTTACCCTTGTATTCGTTGATGGGCATATCGCGCTGTGGCACGGGAACGGAGAAACGGGTTCCGGCAACTACATACTCGGTATTTTCGGTTATGAACGAAGAACTGTGGTTACCCGCACTGTTGGGCACCTCGATGATTTCTTCGGTTTCGAAGGTTTCAAGGCTGATCCGTGCGATACGCGGGGTGTTGTTTCCGTTTATAAAAATCCATCTACCGTCCAATTTTCCGTTGGTTTGTGAAATATCTGGGTGGTGGGAATCATCCCAAGGCACAAATCCGAAGGAAGTATTCAACATCGGTTTGGATTCTTCCGAATACCCATAACCGCTGGTTGGGAATTGTGAAAACACGGGGATTTCCTTAAACATTCTTCCGGAAGGAAGCCCATATACCGTTAGGTTCCCACTATAACCTCCGGAAAAGAAGGCATAATGTGTATCGTGCTCGCCCGGAGCTACGTAAACGCGTTCTGCGGCATTGGAGGAAAGTCCCCCTTTACCTTTCTTTCCTTTGTCTGCACCATTATTACAGCTAACCAAACCGGCAACCATAATGAGGGAGACCAAAATATTCATTGTTTTTTTCATTGTTCTGTTGTTTATTGTTATCTATGGATTAATTAGCTGGTAAAATAACTTTATCGACCACGTGCACGATTCCGTTTCCGGCAGGTATGCTGGCAATAATTTTGGCGCCGCCAACAAAAACGTCGTCGCCATCAACTTCTACGGCCACATTTTCATTGCTGGCCTGGCCCAATTTTTTAAATTTCTTCAAGAAATCCTTGCTATAATTTCCCGGGGTAACGTGGTGTTTCAAGATGTAAGCAAGTTTTGCCTTGTTTTCGGGTTTAAGCAGGTCGTCCACCGTGCCGGCGGGAAGCGCGTCAAAAGCTGCGTTTGTTGGCGCAAAAACCATTAAGGGTCCGGCGTTGACCAGTGCGTTCTCAAGTTCTGCGGCTTGTACGGCGGCCACCAAAGTAGTGTGGTCTGGCGATTTAATGGCAATCTGCAACACATTGGGTTGCGATTGGTCATTCTCAATAAACGCCTGCCCCTGTTTTTCGGTGGTGGTTGTCTTTACTTCGGAACTTGAAGCATCGGTTCCGTTTCCATCGGTAGTTGTTTCATTTTTACAAGCTGTAAATCCAAGGATGGCAGCTGAAAAAAGTAGAAGTTTTAGCCTTGTTTTCATTGGTTTTGGCTTTTAAACCTTGCAGGGCTTGGCGCCCTGCAAGGGGGTTTGGTTGTCTAAGTATATATTAAAGTGTCCTAAAATATTCCAATACCTGTCTGGCTTCTTCCTCGGTAAGTCCTTGATTTGCCATAGGCGAGCCGTTGAATTCCTTGAGCAGTGCGTGTGCCAGCGGATCTTTCTGGGTCATTTCGTCAGGGTTTAAGATCATATTCATTACCCACTCCGGCGTACGTCTTTCCAAAATGCCTTTTGGCGCCGGACCGATGAATTTTTTATCGGGTTTGTGGCAGGCCATACATTTTGTTTTGTAAATCTCCATTCCCTTGGCCGCCATTGCCTGATCAATTTCAGGGGCAAGCTCAACGCTTTTAATGGGCCCAATTCCCTTGTTGGTCAAGTCCACGGTTTCAGATGCCTTTACATCGGAAGCGGCAGTTGTGGTCGTTTCGGCCGCAGTTTCGGTGGCGGCAGGTTTTTGACCAATTTGGATATCATTGTTTTTCTTCTCTTCTTTTCCGCCACAGCTCATAAGGGTTACAATGGCTACGGCAGTTAGTGATTTCATTAAGATTTTCATAGTTGTTTGAATTAATTTACAGGACAAAATTAGGATTCAAGCCACAGATAGAATATGATTTTTGTCATATAGAGGAGAATTTAATCTTTTTATTTCCCGTCCGCTTCTTTTTCTTTTTACGATCTTGAAAACTGGATAAAATTCAGCTATTTATAGGTATTGAATTATGAGGAAAATCATTTTAAAGAGCGCTTTCAAAAAGTAAATTTGAAAAAATCCACAACCCATGAAAAATATTCTCCTTCCTACTGATTTCTCGGAAAATTCACGGAACGCCATCCGTTTTGCCCTTAAATTTTTTCAGGGGGAAACCTGCACCTTTTTCATTTTAAATTCACAAAAAACATCGAGCTACCTTACCGCCGATGTTCTTTATGGAGCCCAGCCGCTTTCCGTTTATGAAGGTGTTTTGAGCAATAACCGCAAAAATCTGGAAGAGGTGGTTCATTTTTGCCAATCGCTTTCTGAAGGGGAAAATTTTAGCTTTGTGCCGAAACTTGATTTTGACAATTTGATTGACGCCATAAAACAAGCGGTAACCCTAAACGCAATAGATGGTATCGTGATGGGCTCCAACGGCGCCACGGGTGCGGCCGAAGTGGTTTTTGGCAGCAACACCTTAAACGTAATCCATCACGTGGACTGCCCGCTTATCGTCGTTCCCGAAGGCTATGTATATCAAAATATCGAATCGGTCCTTTTTTCCATCAAACCTCCTTTGCATTTTGAAATGGCACGTCTGCATAGTCTCGGTCGCATCCTGAAAAAAACTAAAGCATCCCTTAAAATTCTTGAAATTTTTGAAGACGAAACCACCACCATAAACGACGCAGTTACGGAATTAGAAAACGAATTTGAATGGGCTGGCGTTACGCGATTCACTTTAAAGAATATTCCCGCGCCCATCGCCATTAATGCGTTTGAGCAGCTCTTTCCCGTTCAATTGCACGCTATGGTTACCACCCGGCCCCATTTTATGAATCGTTTTTTGCAGCGTTCGGAAAATAAAGAGATAAGTTACAAAACCCCTATTCCCCTATTCGTGCTCCATTCCTAACTATTGGGACCGATTTTTCCCGGTACATAAATTTGGTTTATAAAAACGATAAAAACCACAGTGCAACTCCACACCTAAATTTGGGACGGATTACATTTTTTCAAAGATTCCCGATGCTTTTTTCTTTGCGAAGCTTTTAAATAAGGGCCAAACCATCTTTTAGCTTTTAAGCATATAGGCCTTTAAACCTGCTAATTATGAAGTCAAAAATTTCACTGTAAACTATGCATTTTAAAATTTTTTAGTGAAAAGGAATTCTATATAAATAAAAATCCTACCTTTGTTAACCAAATGGTTAAACCATAAAGTTAAAGTAAATGGCTAAGACGAATAGCAATCAGGACACCGAAGGGCAAATTCTAAACGCGGCAGAAACCATTTTTCAAAAGAAAGGAATGGACGGCGCGCGCATGCAGGAAATTGCCGACGAAGCCGGCATTAATAAAGCGATGCTGCACTATTATTACCGAAGCAAACAATTGCTTTTTGAAGCGGTTTTCAGCAACGCCTTTTCGCTGTTGGCTCCGCAGCTCAACAAGATTCTCAATGACGATTCTTCAATTGAGGAAAAGGTGAAAAACTTTACCCACAACTATATTTCCTTTATTTCCAAGCATCCGTATCTGCCCAACTTCATCATCAATGAACTGAATCGAAACCCTAAATTCTTCGAAAAAATTCAACAGAGCGCTGCATTTCCAAGCCTTGAAAAATTTAAAAATCAGGTGGCGGACGAAGTGGCGCAAGGCATTTTAAAACCCGTCGATGGCCAGCAACTTTTCATCAATATCATTTCGCTGAATATTTTCCCATTTGTGGCCACGCCATTGATCAAAGGGTTTTTGAAAATAGACGACAAGGGTTTCAAGCAATTGATGGAACAGCGCAAAACGTCGGTTTCGGAGTTTATCATCAATTCCATAAAGAAATGAAAAAGGTACTATTGCTCATACTCTCGCTCGCTCCCATCGCCGGCCTTGCCCAGCAGGAACTCACTTTGGAGGCCTGCTATGCGATGGCCGAAAAAAATTATCCACTGGCCAAACAGGCTTCGCTATTGGAAGAAAAAACAACGGCTGAAATAAAGGTGCTTGAAAAAGGCAAATTGCCCCAATTGGATTTGAATGCCCAGGCTACCTACCAATCCGAAGTGATCGAGTTGCCGTTCCAGCTGCCCAATGCTACTGTGGAAGCGCCCAACAAAGACCAGTACCGCGCCACTTTGGACGCCAGCCAGCTCATTTACAATGGCGGGAACATTGCCGCAAACACCCGATTGAAAACCGCGCAGTTAAAAACCCAACAGCAGCAGGTGGCGGTAAATCTTTACAGCTTAAAAAATCGGATCAACCAAAATTTTTTCGGCATCCTGCTATTTCAGGAACAGGAAAAATTGCTTGGTTCCAAAATGGAGCAACTGGCCGCCCGTTTAAAGGAAATGCAGGCTGGAGTGAAATATGGTGCGGTCCTCCCCGCTTCCGAGCAGCTTTTGAAAGCGGAACTTTTAAAACTGGAACAACAACGCGCCCAAATCAATTTTGATAGAAAAAAAGCGCTAAAGAACCTTTCGCTATTGATCTTTCAAAATTTGGACGACACCACCCTGCTTGTCAATCCGGAAATTTTGACGCCTGCTGAAATAACGCCACATCGTCCGGAACTGGAACTTTTCAAGCTGCAGGAAACGCAACTGGAAACATCCAAGGAAGTCATTTCCAAAAGCAACTATCCAAAAGTATTGGGATTCGCGCAGGCTGGTTATGGCAATCCGGGCCTCAACATGCTGGACAATTCCTTTCAGGATTTCTATATGGTGGGGCTAAAACTGAACTGGAACCTCTTTGACTGGGGAAAAACCAAGCAACAAAAACAGGCCGTGGATATTTCAAAGGAACTAGTAAACACCGAGCGGGAAACTTTTCTGCTGAACAACCAAATGCAGCAAAAAGAAACCGAAAATGAAATTGAAAAATACGAGGATTTGATGCTGAAAGACGCCGAAATCATTGACCTGCGCGAAAAAGTATTGGAAACCACCTCATCGCAATTACAAAATGGCGCCATCACTTCTTCGGAATACATCACTGAACTGAACAATCTATACGAAGCAAGGATTGAAAGGAAATTGCACGAGGTGCAGCTTTCCCTTGCAAAAGCAAATTATAAAGTAATACAGGGAAACTAAAATAATGACCACAATGAAAATCTTAAAAATATGGTTTTGGGCTGGCCTTGCCGCCAGTTTATTTTCTTGCACCAACGGCGAAAAGGCCGATGGCTACGGCAATTTTGAAGCCACTGAAATCACGATCTCTTCCGAAGCAAATGGAAAACTGGAATATATGAGTGTTGCGGAAGGACAGATTTTAGAAAAAGGAACCGCAGTTGGCCTTGTTGATACCCTGCAACTCTATTTGAACAAACAGCAACTGCTGGCCTCCAAGGAAACGGTAGCCTCCAAATCGGGCGGGGTTTGGTCGCAAGTAAGCGTTTTGAACCAACAATTGCAGACCGCAAAAACCGAGCAGCAGCGCGTTCAGAATATGTTTGCCGAAAACGCCGCTACCCAGCGCCAATTGGACCAAGTCAACAGCCAAGTGGATGTTCTTAAAAAGCAGATAAAAAATGTGGAAACCCAAAACGCTCCCATCGTAAACGAGCTGAAAACCATAGATGCCAAGGTAGCGCAAATTAACGACCAAATAGCAAAAAGCAAGATTACCAACCCCATAAAAGGCACGGTATTGACCAAATATGCCGAGCCCGGCGAAATTGTTTCCTTCGGAAAACCCTTGTACAAAATTGCCAATATGGATGAAATGGAACTGCGAGTTTACCTGGACGAAACCCAGCTCCCCAATATCAAAATCGGGCAAAAAGTTACGGTAAAGATCGATTCCGATGAAGCGATGAAAGATTTCGAAGGCACCATCAGTTGGATATCGGCCTCGGCAGAATTTACCCCAAAAATCATCCAGACCAAAGAGGAGCGCGTAAACCTGGTATATGCCGTAAAAATTATCGTACCCAACGATGGCAGCCTAAAAATCGGGATGCCCGCGGAAATGTGGATTCGATAGAGGGTTGTGGGCTGTAGAAATTGACTTACATACTACAAATTTTGAATTTTGAATGTTGAATTTTGAATTTATGTCTTTACCGCTTTCGCGGCGAATTAAAACTTATTAATCTTTAAATATCTATTACCATGAAAAAAACAATGCTTACCATCGCAATCGTTTCGGCAGTATTATTAGGCTGCAACGATACAAAAAACCAACACCAAAACGGCGCTTCCGAAACTGTAGAGGAAATGCACCACGACCACGATGCCTCGGCTTCCATGGGCGATCACAAGGAAATGGCCCATGAATCCCACGCAGCCGCCAATGCCTGGATGAACGAAATACAATTGAACGACGGCAGCAAATGGATAGCCAATACAGAAACCAACGAAGGAGTTGACGCCATGCTCGAAATGGTAAAAACCAGCGCTCCCAAAACCGTGGATGACTACCACGCCTTGGCCACCAAACTGAACGAAGAAAAAAATTTCGTAGTAAAAAAATGTACTATGGAAGGCCCTTCACACGACAACCTGCACGTTTTCCTGCACCCTTTGATTGAAAAAATAGATGCTCTGGGAAAAGTTTCAAACGTGGACGAAGGGGCAGAAATAACCGCCAATATTCAAGAGAATTTGGAAGGGTATTACAACTATTTCCAATAACGAAAAATCTAAAAATAGTATGGACAGACATAGCTATAACGTCAACATCAATTGGCGGGAAGACCGAAAAGGTATGATGTGCTCGCCCGAACTGGCGGATGGAAATTCCCAAACCCCAAATTGTATTGAAGTGGCCACGCCGCCACCCTTTCCAAAGGGAATGCCCAATATCTGGTCGCCGGAGCACCTTTTTACCGCTTCGGTGAGCAGTTGTTTGATGACCACTTTTTTGGCCATAGCCGAAAATTCAAATTTGGAGTTTTTGGACTTTGGTTGCGATTCCGAAGGGATTATGGAAAAGGTGGACGGTAAATATTTAATGACCGAAGTAATCCTAAAACCCACGGTGACCATCAAAAACGAAAAAGATCGCGACCGGGCCGAACGCATCCTTCAAAAATCGGAGGCCGCCTGTTTGATTTCAAACTCCATAAAGTCGAAGGTAACGATGGAGAGTTCAATCAAAGTTGGAGGTTAAGTTTTGGTTATTCAGTTATTGAGTTATTGGGTTATTGAGTTACTGAGCTACTGAGCTACTGAGTTACCGAGTTACTGAGTAACTGAGTTACTGAGTTACTGAGTTACTGAGTTACTGACTAACTGAGCTACTGAGCTACTGAGCTACTTAGTTAATAAATACTAAAAAACAACAATAACCCAATAACCTAACAACCCAATACCTTAATAACCTAACAACCCAATACCTTAATAACCCAATAACTTAATAACTCAATAACCCAATAACCCAATAACCCAATAACCCAATAACTCAATAACTCAATAACCCAATAACCCAATAACCCAATAACCCAATAACCCAATAACTCAATAACTCAATAACCCAATAACCCAATAACTCAATAACCCAATAACCCAATAACCCAATAACTCAATAACCCAATAACCCAATAACCCAATAACCCAATAACCCAATAACCCAATAACCCAATAACCCAATAACCCAAAAAAATGTCCATTTCCCTAAGCAATATCAGCAAAAGCTATAAGAAGATACAGGCTGTTCGCGACATTTCATTTGATGTGGAGCCGGGCGAGCTTTTTGGCCTTATAGGTCCCGACGGGGCCGGGAAAACCACTCTGTTCCGGATTTTGACCACCTTGTTGAGACCCGATGAGGGAAAGGCCTCCGTGGCGGGGTTTGATATTATTAAGGATTATAAGGCCATCCGGAAATCGGTAGGCTATATGCCCGGGCGCTTTTCGCTCTACCAAGATTTGACCGTGGAGGAGAACCTATCGTTTTTTGCAACTATTTTCGGAACTACGATTGCCGAAAATTACGACCTCATCGAGGATATATACGTACAGATTGAACCCTTTAAAAATCGACGTGCCGGGAAACTTTCAGGCGGGATGAAACAGAAACTCGCCCTTTCCTGCGCCCTGATCCACAAACCCAAGGTATTGTTTTTGGACGAGCCCACCACCGGCGTGGACCCCGTGTCGCGAAAGGAATTTTGGGAAATGCTGAAACGGCTTCAGAAAAAAGGAATCACCATTTTGGTATCCACGCCCTATATGGACGAGGCCGCCCTCTGCGACCGGATCGCGTTGATACAGGACGGCGAAATTTTGCAGATCGACACGCCCGAAGCCATTGTGCGCCAATTCCCCAAAACCATTTACAATGTGGGTGCGGCCAATATGTACAAGCTGATTGAAGCCCTGCAAAAATACGAGCACCGGTACAGCGTGTTTCCCTTTGGGGAATTCGTGCACTATACCGACCAACGGGAAACCTTTGAAACAGCCCAATTACAGTCGTATCTGGAAAAAGAAGGTCTAACGGCAGTAAGCATAACCATTACCCAACCCAACATAGAGGATGCCTTTATGGAATTAGCAAAATGATGAAAGAGGACAAGGTAATAGCCGCCCATCAACTCACCAAGACCTTTGGCGATTTTACTGCTGTAAATGCCATTAGTTTTGAAGTGAAAAAAGGCGAAATCTTTGGTTTTTTGGGTGCAAACGGCGCGGGAAAGACCACGGCCATGAAAATGCTTATCGGCATTTCCAAACCCACTTCGGGCGAAGCTACCGTGGCGGGTTTTGATGTGTATTCACAAACGGAAGCCATTAAAAGAAACATTGGCTATATGAGCCAAAAATTTGCCCTTTACGACGATTTAACGGTAAAGGAAAACATCACCTTTTTTGGAGGTATTTATGGGCTTTCGCGAAAGCAAATCAAGGCCAAAAGCAAGCAATTAATCGCCGATCTGGGGCTGGAGCACATAGGCGATAGCTTGGTAGGTTCCCTGCCCTTGGGCTGGAAACAGAAGTTGGCGTTTTCAGTTTCGCTCCTGCACGATCCCAAGATCGTTTTTCTGGATGAGCCCACGGGCGGCGTGGACCCAATCACCCGAAGGCAATTTTGGGAAATGATCTACAAAGCCGCCAACGACGGCACCACCATCTTTGTAACCACACACTATATGGACGAGGCCGAATACTGCGACCGCGTATCCATTATGGTGGCCGGAAAGATAGAAGCCCTGGATACGCCGAAGAACCTGAAAGAGCAATTTAAAGTGGATTCGATGAATGATGTGTTTTTGAAACTCGCCAGAAATATTGAATAGGCAGAATCACAGACCTCACAGGTCTTTAAGACCTGTGAGGTCTCAGTAAAATAAAGATGAAACGATTTATAGGTTTTATAAAAAAGGAATTCTACCACATCTTTCGGGATAGGCGGTCGCTGTTTATTCTTTTCGGGATGCCCATTGCCCAAATATTGCTTTTTGGGTTTGCTATTATGAATGAAATAAACAATGTGGATATCGCCATCTTGGACCATTCAAAAGATGCAACCACCGAAGAAATCATCAATAAGATCTCGGCCTCAAAATATTTTACCGTTAAACAAATTTTAACCCACGAAGCCGAAATTGCCACTGCCTTCAAAAGCGGAAAAATAAAGGCCGTATTGAATTTTGAAAAGGATTTCAGCAAAAATTTGGTAAAGGAACAGCGCGCTACCCTTCAGATCATCACTGATGCCACCGACCCCAATACCGCCAATAGCATTACAAATTATATCAACGCCATGCTGCAGGGTTACCAGCAGGAAATACAGGCAGACATAGTGCCGGCCTACCAGATTATCCCCGAAACGCGGATGGTGTATAACCCTGAGCTCAAAAGCGTATTTATGTTCGTGCCGGGCGTGATGACCATTATTTTGATGTTGGTCTCGGCCATGATGACCTCCATCTCCATCACCCGCGAAAAGGAACTGGGCACGATGGAAATTTTGTTGGTTTCGCCCTTAAAACCCTTTCAGGTTATCATCGGCAAGGTGGTGCCCTATATTTTCCTATCGGTTATCAATGCGGCCGTCATCGTGCTGTTGAGCATTTTTATATTTAAAATGCCTGTGGAAGGCAGCCTGTTTCTATTAGGTGCTGAAAGTGTTCTATTTATTATCACCTCTCTGGCCCTCGGCATTTTGATTTCGACCATTGCCGAAACCCAACAGGCCGCGATGATGATTTCGTTGATGGGCCTGATGTTGCCGGTTATCCTGCTTTCCGGGTTTATTTTTCCCATCACCAGTATGCCCGAACCGCTGCAGTGGATCAGCAACATCATTCCCGCCAAATGGTTTATCATCATCATCAAAGGCATTATGCTAAAAGGTGTGGGACTGTTTTTTGTTTGGAAGGAAACGCTTATCCTGGTATTGATGACAGTTTTCTTTATTGGCTTAAGCGTAAAAAAATATAAAATCAGACTGGAATAATGAAGACGATAGGCTATATAGTGCGCAAGGAATTCAAGCAGATCTTTAGGAACAGGGGGATGCTGCCCATCATTTTTATCCTTCCCATTCTGCAATTGGTCATTCTTTCCAATGCGGCTACTTATGAAGTAAAAAATATTTCGTTCTCCTATATTGACCACGACCGTACCTCCACTTCCCGCGCCTTGCTTGAAAAGTTCAACGCCTCTTCCTATTTTGACGTGCGCGCCAGCTTCTCTTCGCACCAACAGGCGGCTTCGGCCATGCTTGCCGGAAAGGTAGATGTGGTACTGGAAATACCCAACCATTTTGAGCGAAACCTTCAAAAGGAAAAAAGCGCCGAGGTCTCGGTTACTATCAATGCCATAGATGGAGCCGCAGCCGGGGTTGAAAGTGGTTATATAAACCAAATTGTACAACAATTTAACCAAACCGTAGGGCTGGAATTTAGGGATATTTCACAAAAACCAGTGCAGCCCGTTGCCATAGCCAGTATTCCTTCGTTTTGGTACAATATTACCCTGGATTATAAAACCTTTATGGTGCCCGGTATTTTGGTTTTGTTGGTCACGATGATTACGCTTTTTCTTTCGGGGATGAATATCGTGCGCGAAAAGGAAATCGGCACTTTGGAACAGATAAACGTTACCCCCATCCGAAAAAGCCAGTTTATTATCGGCAAACTTTTTCCCTTTTGGGTAATAGGAATGGGCCTTTTGACCATCGGGCTGCTTTTGGCGAAAGTGATTTTCAACACGCCCATGTTGGGAAGCATCCTATTGCTTTACGCCTATACGGCAGTTTATATCTTGGTAATCCTGGGAATGGGACTGCTCATTTCAAATTATACCGATACGCAGCAACAGGCTATGTTTATCGCCTGGTTTTTTGTGGTGATCTTTATTTTGATGAGCGGCCTCTTTACCCCAATTGAAAGTATGCCAAAATGGGCGCAGTTTCTCACCGAATTCAACCCCATAAAATATTTTGTGGAGATTGTGCGGATGGTGATGCTGAAAGGTTCCGGGCTTGGCGACATTCTGCCGCAATTCGTAAAGACGCTACTCTATGCGCTCGTTATGAATGGTTTGGCGGTCTGGAGTTATCGAAAAACGGTTTAGACCCAGAATTCCCTAATCGAATATAATTTCGGGATGCTTACCCTCCAGCCATAGCTATCCTTTAATTTAACCCGCAGCGCATCCTGTGCCGTGGGTTCACCGTGAATAAGAAAGGTTTCCTCGGGGATGTTCTTAATGTTGCTCGTCCAATCCAAAAGTCCCTGCTGGTCTGCGTGTGCCGAAAGACTTTCAATATGGTGTATTTCAGCTTTTACGGGATAGTATTTTCCGAAGAATTTCAACTCGTGCGCGCCTTCGAGCATTTGGCGGCCGCGCGTTCCTTCAGCTTGATAGCCAACCAATAAAACCGTAGTATTATTCTTGTCAATCATCTGTTTCAAATACGTTAAAACCCTTCCACCTGTGACCATTCCGCTGCCGGCAATGATTACCTTGGGCTGTGGGTTGTCTATGGTTTCCCAGGTTTCCTTATAAGAAGTGATAATATTCATCCGGTTGTTCATCGCGTAAAATTCCTTCATCGGTATTTTGTGCCAATCGGGAAAACGCTGAAACACCTCCAACACATTATTGCCCATCGGGCTATCGATAAATATCGGGATGTTGGGGATGCGGTTTTCGTTGTACAGTTTCCAAAGCAAAAACATCAACGTTTGCAAACGCTCCACCGCAAAGGACGGGATAATCAAATTGCCACGGTTATGGATGGTTTTGTTAATGAGTTCCACCAGTTTTTCCGAAACGCTTTCTTGCGGATGATTTTTGTTTCCGTAGGTGCTTTCCATAAAAAGATAATCTGCCCGCTCCGGTTTTTCGGGCGGAAAAAGCAACAAATCATGCTCGCGGCCAATGTCGCCGGAAAAGACAAAGGTTTTGCCGAAAATTTCCAGCTCGATAAAAGTTGCTCCAATAATATGGCCGTTATAGCGGAAGCGGTATTTTATGTTTTCTGAAAGTTCAAGCCATTGGTCCTTTTCTTCGGCCTGAAAAAAGCCCAGCGTAAATTCGGCTTCAGCCACGCTGTAAAACGGTTCGGCGGGTTTGTGCTTGGAATAGCCTTCCTCATTGGCCTTTTCTGCTTCCTCCTCGTGGATTTTAGCACTGTCCAGCAGAATTATTTTTGTGATTTCCAGCGTGGGCGCCGTTCCGATGATTTTCCCCCGAAACCCTTGCTTTACCAAACGCGGCAAATAACCGGTATGGTCCAAATGGCCGTGGGTCAATAATACAACATCAATTTTTGAAACCTCAATAGGCAAATATTCCCAATTCTTTTCGCGCAGTTCCTTAAGGCCTTGGAACATGCCACAGTCTATCAAAATGTTTTGCTCCGGGGTTTCGAGCAAGAACTTCGAGCCGGTTACCGTGCCAGCCGCGCCTAAAAAGTGGATTTTCAGTTTTTGCATAATAGGTTTATTTCTTCCAAAATCCGTTTTTTTCTCCCTTCGGAAATTCCCAAATGGTCCAAATAAAAATGGTCGTCTGTCAGTTGTTTGCAAAGCACCACATCGCGGCTGAGCAGAAACTGTTTTTCGCGCTGGCTGAGCAAGGTAGAAACGGTTATGGGGTAGAGCCCCAATCTATCTATGCGATCTTTAAGGCCGTTGTCCTTTGGATAGTCCCAGCTTAATAAATAAAGACCAACACAGCTACCGTATGTTTGGGCATCTTCGGTAAAACGGGTGTTGGTAACCACCCAGCCTTCGTTGGGTCTTTCGCCACTATTGTGATTGCCGTAATGGTTCAAAATGTCCCGATAGCGGGAGTGGATGTAAAGCGGAATTTTTACGTCGCACTTGCGGCCCTCATCGCTGTGGAATTTACATTCGGCCACAACATATTGACCGTTTTTGTGTGCCAGCACGTCTATCTCGTGGGTTACGCATTTCCCTTGCAGGAACTGCCCGGTCTGTACCTCATAACCGCTGTAAAATAGAATGGCCGCCACAAATTTTTCGAACGGAAACCCGGTTGGGCCCAATTCGTAGATAGCCTTTTTCAGTTTATATTTTGACGCATAGCCTCTTTTCTTCTTTTTAAGGAGGGCAAAGGCGCGGTTGTATATTTCCTTGGTGGAAATGCCTTGGTAAAGCTCGTCGCGGACTTGGTTTGCAATTTCGATTACCAGTTCCTCCTCGGCGCCGCTTCGACGTAATGAATTTTTGAGTTTTTCAATAGAAAATGCAGCCCTTTGCCCGGTATATTTAATGATTTCAATATCAGAAGGCCGTTTTGCCATTTCGCTAATTTCTTAAATCGTGCATGGCCAATACCGGTACATTGGCGTGTTTCCCAAGTTCTTTGACCATAGGGTTTGAAAACACGCTGCCGAAAAAAGAGTGCTTTTTGTTAACAATGGCTATCATTTCGCTCTGCCGGCTCTGAACAAAACACCGAACGCCGTCGTGAAGATCGATGTCATAAAGCACGTGATGGGTAAAGCTGGCCGGCTCCAAAATTTTCTCGAGCAGGGCTTTGTTTTCCTGCTGTGCTTTGGATAGGTTTTTCCCTTTTTGAATGTGCAGGATCCGGATGGGCGCATTGGTGCTGCGCGAAATTTCAACCAAAGTGGCCAGTTCCCTTTCCTTATAATGCGTTTGGAAACTGGTGGGGAACACAATTTCGTTCGGATCCTTAAAAAGAACATTGGCGGGAATGGCCAGCACCGGACAGTTCCTGATTTTTTCCATTGCGTTTACGGCATTGCTGCCCAAGATAACGGTTTTGTTGTCGGTTTCGCCTTGGGTACCCATTATGACCAATTCGATATCGTTTTTTTCCACGGTCTGTTTCATCACGTCGAAAAAGGAGCCAAATTCGCTCAAATATTGAAAGCTATGGCCGTCGTTTTCTTCGTAAAAACCCATCTGCACCTTTAATTTTTCCATATTCCTTTCCGAAGCCGTCTTTACTTTTTGCAATGCTTCTTCCGTAGGCTCGGGGCTTAAAAGGTTCTCCTTTGAATACCCGGAAAGATAATAGGTGTGCAGCAGAAAAAATTCCGCAGGTTGCCTTTTGTAGAGTTCCATCGCATATTTTATGGCGTTCCACGCGTTTCTTGAAAAATCGGTGGGTATCAATATTCGCTTTTTCATCTTTTGAACATTTTAATTTTTAATAGGAATTACCAACGTAGGCGTGTGGGTGTGTTTCCCTACCCTACTAACCACGGGCTCTCTGAAAAGTTGCTTCAAAAAAGCGTGTTTGTGGTACACCAAAGCCAGTAAATCCATAGTTCTTCCATCTATAAAGTTATGAAGCGTTTTGGAAATTGTGTCCTTTTTTGGAATAAAATGAAACTCGGTGTCGTATTCCGTGAGGTCGTTTTTATAATGTTCCAAATTTTGTTGCTGCAGCACATCGAGTTCCCTTTCGGCCCCCACGTGAACCACATGAAGGTTCGAGTTGTACTGGCGCACCAAACGCACGATGGGCCTTAGTTTGGAAAGCTGGTAAAAATCCCTAAAATCCGTGGCAAAGGCAATGTTCGCCGGAATGACGAAATCCACCTCCTTCGGCACAATGAGCAACGGACAGCCTTCCAAGGATTTGGTTATTTTCACGGTGGTGCTTCCCACGAGCACATCCTCGGCACCCGTGCGACCTTTACTGCCCATAACCACCAAGTCCATGCCTTCCGTGGCCACCAGTTTATTGATGGTTTTTGAGAGGGTGGCGGGCGTTGAGATTACCTCAAAATTATGAATGGCCTTTTTGGAGGAATCGAGTTTTATTTTGTGGACCAATTCCTTGCCGTCCTCTTCGGATTGTCGGTATAACTTTTCTATGATATTTTCCGAACGGCCAATATCCACACGGCTGGTGAGTTTTCCCACTTCTTCGCCGAAGGAATGGAGAATGGTAATTTGCAGCGCCTCATCGCTAAAAAGCTTGGTGGCATAGAACAGGGCCGCGTAGGCGTTTTTTGAAAAGTCGGTCGGAACGAGGATTTTTTTCATTGGAATGTTTTTTAAAGGTTATCGTGGCAAATTTTGAAGCACCAAAAAGGGAATGTCAATCTTCAACCCAATTTTTTCAATGGTGGATTGGTAAAGTATATTTTCCAAATAGGAATGACGGGTATTGACCATCACCAGCATATCGATGGGGTTTTCGATGATAAAGGTGTTGATGGCCTTGGTTACGTCCGTTCCTTTTTTCTGGTGAAATTCAATCTGGTTATCACAGAAGGAGGCTTCCAAAAAGTTTTTGTTGTCCTGTTGCCGTAGGGAAAGGTTTTCAAATTTTGAAACGTAGAGAAAATCTACCTTGCAAACGAAACATTTCGCTATGCTGCTAAGCAGTTTTAGCTCGCGGCGTTTGTAGGGCAATTGATAATCGGTGGGGAACAATATATTTTTGGGATGCACGTCGCCATAAACGGCAGGAATGGCGAGCACCGGGCATTTCACATATTTAATAACCTGAAGCGTATTGCTGCCAAAGGTTATTTTTTTATCGGCGGTTTCGCCCTTGGTGCCCATCACCACCACGTCAATATTCTCTTTTTCCACCCAATCGTTTACCGAATCTACCAAAAGGCCAAATTCGGCAATGGTGTGGAGGTTGTGTTTGGGATTGGGCGAAAAACCGAGGATTTGGTTTTTGGTTTCCTGCAGTTGTTGCTCCGCTTTTTGGAGTGCCTTTTGTTTTAAATCGTCAAAAACGGCATCCGCCAAACGAGCCTTGGCTTCATAAACTGCTTCGGAAAAGGCGTGGAGTAGATAAATTTCGGAACGCCCATATTTAAATAGCTCGGTTGCATATTTTATGGCGTTCATTGAATTTTCTGAAAAATCGGTCGGAATCAGTATTTTTTGCATGGCTGTCGCTTTAAAAATAAGAACGTAAAGATAATCATTCCGCTTCCCAAAAACTATGATAAATATCATTCAAGCCCTTGATTTTTAAGGAACAATTAAGATTTAAAGGATGATTTATTTTGTATTTTGAGAATAAAAAAGCTATGAAGATAAACGCAATCACCTATCTTGTTCTGACCAGCTTGGTGCTGGTTACCGTCGCCATTTTTGCAGCTATGGGCTTTCCGTTCGGGTGGGTATTCTATTTGACCGTTTTTGGCCAGGCGCTTTTAATATTTTCGGTCTTGAAAGTCTTAAAGGACAGTTATACTACCCACAAAACCTTTAAGGATTTTTATGAAGACCATCCTATTGGCCAGGAGGAATGATTTTGAATTCGAAATTTGATATTTAAAGCTTGTTATTCGTGTAGCACCAAAAAAGGCACGTTCAGCGTGTAGCCCAAGGTTTTTATGGCCGGGCGCAGCAACAACCGCTGGATTAGGTTTAGGTTTTTGGCCACGATGGAAACCAGCCCAATGTCCCAGGTTTCTACAAAATCCTGAATGCCTTCTTCCATTTCCTTATTTTCCACATAATGGAAACTGTGTTTTTTCTCCTTAAAAAAGTAATGAAGAAACCCTTTGTTGTCCGTCTGTGCAGCGGTAAGTTCGGTGTTTTGGGCCTTGATGTGAAGCACCCGAAGCGGGGAATTGTGCAGATCGAGCGTTTCTGAAAGCCTGCTGATTATCTTGTTGCGATAGATGCAATTGTAGTCCGTAAGAAAAGCCACATTCTTCACTCCGTGAAATTTTGCATTTTCAGGAATCACGATAATGGGGCATTTAACCTTCGTAATTACATCGCAGGTATTGCTGCCCATTTCATGGCCATTCAGCCGTGTGGTGCCGCGAGTTCCCATTAAAATATAGTCTATTTCCTTTTCGGCCACCTGCTTTCTAATGGCTTCCACCAGATTGAACTGCTCGTAAAGCGGAAAAAAAAGATGATTTTGGTTTTTGGTTTGCGATTTATAGGTCTGAATGGTTTCCTTCATCAATGCCGAAGCGCCCTGAACCGTGGGCATTTCGGTATGGGAAGCCGGAAAATGCACCTCGATTTCATCCCTAGCCGCCGTGTAAATTTGCGAAACGTGAAGGACGTAAAAATTCACTGCCACCTCAGAAAAATATGCCAAGGCATACGCCATCGCGTTATGCGAATTTTCAGAAAAATCCGTCGGGATCAAAATATTCATCATCGTGTCCTATTCTTACCGACAAAAATATCCGTACGGTTCGGGACAGAAAATGATATAAATCAGCTTTGTAAAAAAAGCAATGGGAATTAATCGATGTCGCGCAGCCGTTCCAAATCTACAATGTGGATGTCGCGTCCCTCGATTTCAAGGATGCCGTCCTTTTTGAATTCCGAAAGGGTGCGTATCAGACTTTCGGTAGCAATGCCAGCGGTGGTGGCCAGATCGTTCCGCGAAATCCGCAGGGGCGTGCCGGGCTTTTTGTCCATAATTTCAACGAATTGCAGGATGGTGCTGGCCGTTTTCTTGCGCACCGAACTGTAGGCCATTTTTACCAATTGTTGTTTTATTTCGGAAAGGTTGTCGGTCAACAAATTCATCAATTCGAGGGAAACGTCCTGGCTTTTTTTCAAAATATCGCGCACATACTTTTTTGAGATGCCCACCACCTCGGTGTTTTCGACTGCCGTGGCGGTTTCGGTGTAAGGAATATTTTCGTCAAAAGAGGTAAAGCCCAAAAAATCATCGGCCTTATAAAGTGCGGTAATGAGCTCCTTGGCGTTGGCGTCCATGGTATGGGTTTTTACCACGCCCTTCAAAATGAGGAACATGCTGTTGGAATGGTCGCCCTTCCGGTAAATAGTTTCGCCCTTTTTATAGGTTGAAATTTCGCCCTCGTCGCAAAAAAAGTTCTTTAACTGGTTTAGGTTCTGCGGATTTTCATCGTCTTCTGCCATTGCGCCGTTGGCATTGTTTTCGCGCAGGGCCAAAATACTGGCCTTGGCCAACCTGCTTTCGATGGCGCTGATAAGTTCCTGCTCGTCAAAGGGTTTGGTGAGATAATCGTCCGCGCCCATATCCATTCCCTTCCGGATTTCCTTGTGCTCGGTTTTTGCGGAAAGGAATATAAAAGGGATGTGTTTTGTTGCCTCGTCGGACGCCAATTGTTCCAATACGCCATAGCCGTCAATTTCGGGCATCATAATATCGCAGACAACGATGTTTGGTTTTTCGGCCTTGGCCTTTTCAATGCCAATCTTTCCGTTTGGCGCCGTAACAACCGTATAGCCCGAAAGCTCCAAGAGTTCGGCGGTGTTTTCCCTTAATGCGGTATCGTCTTCAATTAGCAGTATGTTTTTCATCTTAAATGGTATTATTTTTTGTGGGAAAGGTAATGGTAAAGGTACTGCCCTTGCCCTCCTCGCTCTCAAAAGTAATGGTGCCGCCCAGACTTTCCAAGTGGCTCTTCACAATATTCAGCCCGATGCCCGTGCCTTGGTCCAGCAGTGCATTTTCGGCCCTGAAATAGCGGTTAAAAATATATTTCTGTTCCCTTTCGGGTATGCCCATACCCTCATCCTTGACCACGATGGTGAGCGAATCGTTTTTTTGCCGCACCAACACATCTATCAACGTGTGCGCGGGCGAATATTTTATGGCATTGTTGATTAGGTTGGTGAGCGATAGCTCAAGGATTTTTTCATCAAAATTGATGGTGATGCCGTCGATGTTCTGCGGATAGTTTATGCGCTGGCCTTCCTTTAAAAGCATATTGGCGCTGTAAATTACCTCGTTCACCACTTTGCTCAACGGAAACGTTTCAAATTTGTAGGTAGCCTTGCCCGATTCCAACCGCTCTATAGAAAGGAAGTCGTTCAAAATATTGTTTAAGTACTTCACCTTGCTTTGAATGGTCTTTAAGTGCTTTTCCCGTTTGTCCTGCTGGTCGGTTTCGGTATATTTCCCCGCAAGGGTTGCCGAGGTCAAAATTCCGCTTAGGGGCGTTTTGAATTCGTGGGAAACCAACGACAGGAATTTTGTTTTCAGATCATTGAGTTCGCGTTCCTTCCGGAGCGACTCCATAATTTTGTGTTCCGCTTCCTTGCGTTTGGCTACTTCTTCCTTTAGTTCCCTAATGGTCTGCTTTAGTTCCTGGGTGCGCGCCTCCACCTTCTGCTCCAGCGAGAGGTTGAGCTCTATAATTTCCCTTTCCTGTGATTTCCGAATGGAAATATCGGTTACCAGCGCCATCACATATTTGCTGCCGTGGATTTCAAACGGATTGAGCCCCGCCTCTACCGGAAAAATGCTGCCATCCTTTCGCCGGCCGTAAAGATCGCGTCCGTGGCCCATTTGGCGCGGATCGTTCTTTCCCAAATATTTCTGGACCTGTTGGGTATGGCTGTGTCTGTATTCCCGCGGAATGAGCAGGTTAATGTTTTCGCCCAAAAGTTCGTTGGCACCATAGCCAAACATACGGTCCGCGGCCTCGTTGGAAGTCACGATTTCGTGTTTCTCATTAACGATAACAATGCCTTCGGAAATGGCTTCGGAAAGAATCCTAAAAATATTTCCCTTTTTTTCCTCAAAAACTTTCACCCCGCTAAAATAAGCAAATTCAACAGGATTTGGATAGCTGATTTTTATCATAGATTAATACCGTATGCGCTGCTATTTTTACCCTTTAAAACTTTTTGAAATTTATAGACTTATGGGATCCTTGGAAAAGCCACAACTGCTGTTCTACCAAAAAATGGGCGAGCTGTTTTACGCCATTGCTGCCGCTGATAAAGAGGTGAAAAAGGCGGAATATGACACTTTGAAGCAACTGGTTTCCGATAAATGGAAAAACCTGGACCATTACGAAGACCCGTTCCATACCGATGCTGCCTACCAAATAGAGATAGTGTTCGATTGGTTTGATTATGAGCAGCTCGATGCCGGCGACTGCTTCGACAGTTTTGCCGATTATAAAAAAGACAATCCACAGCTTTTTACCCCCGAACGCAAAAAATTGATTTGGGAAACTGCCAACGCCATTGCGGGCTCCTTTGCAGGGAAGAACAAAAGCGAGCTGGTTATGCTGGCCAAGCTCCAAAAAATATTGCAGCAATAAGATTTGCACAAACCCATTTGTAACTTTTTCCCTTGCCTTGGTTTTGTTATTTTTAAGACCTAAAACACCATTGCAATGAAAACCTACCTACTCCTTTTTACGCTATTCTTGTTATTGGGCTGTAAAAACGACCCAAAAAAGGACTTGCCCGATCCTTCGGAAGAAGATGGCACTTCCGTGGAAATTGTAGATTCCTTGCACGTTTCCGACAAAGATCTGGAAAAACAGCAACAATCACTTGACCTAAAGCGAAAAGAACTTTTGGAGAAAAAAGATTCGCGGGAACAAATGGAAAACCTGCTCATTTCGAAATCCTTCCTAAAGCAGGGCGATGCCTATACGCTCGATTTTAAATATCCTTACCTTAACGAAAAAATTAGGCCGCAGTTTGAAAATTTCAATGAATATATAAGCAAGTACTATCTCGATGCTGAAGGTGTGGAGCGGCAGATCAAGGAGGAAAACCGGCTGTGCGATTCGTTGGGAATACCCAAACAGAATGAGCTTAGAAAAGTAGATTACAAAATCTACAACCTCAACGACCGGCTTATCAGCGTCCTTTTTTATAAAGAAAACCACTACACCGGCGCCGCCCACCCGGCCTATAGCTTCGAAACGATGAATTTCGACTTGGAACGTGCGGTTTTTATGAACTATGAAGATTTTTTTAACGACGGTTCCGAGGAAGAATTGCGCGACATTTTAAATACGCTTTTAAAGGAAAAAATTAATTCCGGCGAAATGTACTACGATTGCTGGGCCATTTCTGCCGACGATTTTTTTGAGGCGAAAAACAATTTCGTCATAAACGACGATGTGGCCGAGTTTTATTTTGACGACTGCGTAATCTGCCCTTCCTATACGGGCACCTATTCCATCGCCATTCCGTTAAAGCGGTTGATGCCGGTTTTACGGAGGTATAAGAGGAATCCTTTGGTTTATTAGTGGGTAGTGGGTTTTGGTGATGAATGATGAATGATGAATGATGAATGATGAATGATGAATGATGAATGATGAATAATGAGGGATAAATGGTGAAATGAATTTATCGAATTTGGATTATGAACTACAGACTAAAGACTACAGACTACAGACTAAAGACTAAAGACTAAAGACTACAGAAAATGAAAAGCAATTTTAAAGACATAATAAATTCGGAAACGCCCGTATTGGTTGACTTTTTTGCCGATTGGTGCGGTCCCTGCAAAATGCTGGCGCCCATCCTAAAGCAAGTGAAGGACGAACTGGGCGATGCCGTAAAAATTGTAAAAATCGATGTGGATAAAAACCAGCCGCTGGCCGCGCAATTCCAAGTGCGGGGCGTTCCCACGTTGATACTATTTAAAAACGGGAATCAACTGTGGCGACAGAGCGGAGTTTTGCAAAAAAATGATTTGATTTCCATTATCAAACAAAATTCCCAATAATGGAGCTTAACCAATATATAGACCACACCCTGTTAAAGGCCACCGCCACGCCCGATGACATTGTAAAACTTTGCGCAGAAGCAAGGAAATACGGGTTTTTTGCGGTATGCGTTAACGGCTGCTATGTTTCGCTTGCCGCGCGGGAATTGAAGGGAAGTGAAATAAAAATCGCCGCCGTGGTAGGATTTCCCTTGGGAGCCATGAGCCATCAAAGCAAGGTTTTCGAGGCCCAACAGGCACTAAAGGACGGTGCCGATGAAATTGACATGGTGTTGAACATTGGCTTTTTGAAGGCCGGAAAACACACGGAAGTGCAAGCAGAAATCGCGGCCATTAAACGAGCCATCGGCAACCGTATTTTAAAAGTGATTTTGGAAACCTGTTATTTAACGGATGAAGAAATCCGCACTGCCTGCCAATTGGCGGAAAAAGCGGGGGCCGATTTTGTAAAAACCTCCACCGGCTTTGGCACGGGGGGAGCTACGGAAGAAGCCGTAAAAATAATGGTTGCTGAAGTGGGCCACCGTTTAAAGATAAAAGCCTCGGGCGGCATACGCGATACCGCGACCGCTAAAAAATATATTGAGCTCGGCGTTGCGCGGGTCGGCACTTCCTCGGGAATTGAAATTGTAAACCCTACCCAAAAAGACAAAAAAGACACTAATGAGCACACATATTGAAGCCAAACGCGGCGAAATTGCCGAAGCCGTATTGTTGCCCGGCGACCCCTTGCGCGCCAAATGGATAGCCGAAACTTTTCTTAAAGATGCCCAATGCTATAACGACGTGCGCGGAATGTTGGGCTATACCGGTACTTTTAAAGGAAAACCCATTTCCGTTCAGGGCACTGGTATGGGGGTTCCTTCCGCCTTGATTTATTGCCACGAACTGATCAACGACTACGGCGTAAAGAAGCTGATACGTGTGGGTTCGGCAGGAAGCTATCAGAAAAGCATCAATATCCGTGATATCGTGATTGCGATGGCGGCCTCCACCACTTCGGGCATCAACAATACCCGTTTTGTGAACTGCGACTACTCGCCTACCGCCGATTTTGACCTGTTTATGAAAGCCGCAACCTATGCCCAAAACAACAATATCGACATAAAAGCGGGCAACGTGCTCTCCAGCGATCAATTTTATGAGGATGACTTCAACAATTATAAAAAATGGGCAGACTTTGGGGTGCTCTGTGTGGAGATGGAAGCGGCGGGGCTTTACACCATTGCCGCAAAATTCAAGGTGCAGGCATTGGCCATTCTGACCATCTCCGATTCCTTGGTGACAGGGGAAAGCACCACGGCCGAGGAGCGCGAGGGCAGTTTTTCAAAAATGATCGAGTTGGCGCTGCATACCGCGTTATAACAATAAAAAAAAGCAGGAATCCAACCGTGGGAGTTCCTGCTTTTAGGCGTTAATTGATTGTCGATAGCAATTAACTTATACTTTGAAAGTCATAACCGGCAGATCGGAGTGGTTTACCACATCTTCGCCTATACTTCCGGAGAAGAAATGCGCCAATCCCTGCCGCCCTTGGGTGGGCAAGGCGATAATATCCGCATTGCTTACTTGGCTGTAGCCGAAAATTCCCGCTTCCACAGAATATTCGTTGTATTGGATCACTTTGTTCAGGGTTTCCAGTGGATTTTCTTCGCCAGCACTTTTTAAAAAGTTAAGAATGCGTTTTTCTATCTCGCGGGTACTTCTGAAATCGCCTGCAAGGTTCACGTAGAGCATTTCCATTTCGATGCCCAACACCTGAAACATCTTTTTTGCACGGTTGTAGGGGCCTATGGAATTTTCGAGGAAATCGCAGGCAAAGACCCCCACTTCCGGGGCAAAGTTTTCGTGCCGGTGCTTTATTACCAACACGGGAATTTCAGAGGTGCGCACCACTTTTTCGGTATTGCTTCCCACAAAAACCTCTTTTAAACCTGAACTTCCGTGGGATCCCATCACGATTAAATCGGCTCCAAACTCGCTGGCCACTTCGTTCAATTCGCTGAAAATTTTATAATTGTGAACCGCATCGGTAACCTTTACTCCCTTCAAATAGTCTTTGTCGAGAAATTCTGCAAAGCGCTTTTCGGCCAATTTCATATAATATAGTGCTTCAAAAACTTCCTTGCTTTCATCGCGGGTCACCACGGCATCACTCAGCCCCATCATATGCAGCGCCACGATTTCGGCATTTTGTTTTTTGGCAATATTAGCGGCCACCTCAAGGGCGTATTCGGAATGATTGGAAAAATCTACGGGGACCAATATCTTTTTCATGATTTAATTATTTAGTGGGTTATAAATTTGGATTTTCGCTTTTTCAGTTGCTTTTCAAGGTCGGCAATCGTTTCTTTGGCCGCCGCCTCAAAAGTAGCTCCTTTGGAAGTGGCAAAAATTTTCGGTCCGGGCAGGCTCAGTTCCATTTCACAGATATTGCCTTTGCCGTACACATTGTTTTCCAGCTTAAAACTGACGTCGGCGCGAATGAGCCACTCATATTTTTCAGCCAATTTCTGCAGTTTTTTTTCTACATATCCACTCATGGCCTCGCTGGTCGGCATTTTTACGTATTGAATGTTTATCGTCATGATCTATTGTATTGGTTAATATTTCCAAATATATCCCTTATTTATGGGCTTGGAAATGATTAATGTCATAGTGTGATAGGTAATTGGAGAAAAATTGCCTTTTACAAAAAAAGCCGCGCTCTTTTCTGGCAATGGCTTATTATTGATGTTTAGGGTTCGCTAAGAACAGCAACTGTCCCCTTCGTCCTTTACACCAAGTTTTTTAAGGATTTTCTCCATCAAGCACCAACGGGTAAAGGACGACTGCAAGAGGTTGATCCCCACAAAACCAGTGAACCACAACCAGTTGATGTTTACATACACTGCCAATAAAAGGCTGATCAAAATGAAGGTGCCGGCAATGGCACGGATATATCTGTTTATCATGGTTATTGTTTATTGTTTATTGTTTGCTGTTTGTTGTTTGTTGTTTATTGTTGCAGGTTGCAGGTTGCAGGTTGCAGGTTTCAGGTTGCAGGTTTCAGGTTGTAGGTTGCAGGTTGCAGGTTGCAGGTTTCAGGTTGCAGGTTTCATGTTGAAAGTTTCAGGTTGGGGTGTTGAATTTGTGGCTTAGAGCGATTTGAATATTTAAGGTAGATTCATAACCCATAACTCTTAACTCCTAACCCCTAACCCCTAACCCCCAACTCATAACTCTTAACTCTTAACTCATAACTCATAACTCATAACTCATAACTAAATACTCCGCTCAATAGGTACTACCACCGCATGGATGGGGTTGTTGGTCTCGATGGTTTGGTTGAAAAGCGCGACCAGATTGAAAAAAGTATCGATCTTTTCATCCTCGGTAAAGGAGAAGAACATACTGCTGTCTGCCCCGCTGCGTTCCGACGGAAACCAACTGGAATTCATCATAAAGGAATTGGCATTTTTGTACCCCTCAATATCAGACCCGCTAAAGCTCTCTATCTCGGCTTTTTTGAAAAGCTTGAGCACCTCCTTTTCAAATTGGTCAACAACGGTTACGATTAGTAGTTTCATTGGATTATTGTTTATTGTTTATGGTTTAGGGTTTATTGTTTATTGTTTATTGTTTATTTGTTGCAGGTTATAGGTTGCAAGTTGCAGGTTGCAGGTTGCAGGTTGCAAGTTGCAGGTTGCAGGTTGCAGGTTGCAGGTTACAGGTTACAAGTTTCAAGTTTCACGGTCTGTCTGCCGGTGGCAGGTTTTGCTCTGTCCGGTCCGCTCAAAAGCTTTCCCAAACAATCCCCATAATCAGTTGTCTTACGTTACGTCATAAATCTATCTCATGTCTCACGTCTAACGTCTCACGTCTAACGTCTCAAATCTCACGTCTAACGTCTATTCTCAATCAGATAATAAACCAACGGAACCACAAGCAATGTAAGCACCGTGGAAACGATAGTCCCGCCCATCAGTGAAATGGCCAGCCCTTGGAAAATTGGGTCGAATAGAATTACGAAGGCCCCGATCACCACCGTGCCCGCCGTCAATAGTATGGGGGTGGTCCGTACTGCTCCCGCCTCGATTACCGCTTGTTTTAACGGTATGCCGTCCGCGGTGCGCAGGTTTATAAAATCGATCAGCAGCACCGAGTTTCGCACCATTATTCCAGCCAGGGCGATCATCCCAATAAAGGAAGTGGCCGTAAAGAACGCGCCCATAAGCCAGTGGCCCAGCACGATCCCGATCAGCGACAGTGGAATGGCCACCATCATCACAATCGGCGCCTTAAAATTCTGGAACCATCCCACGATCAAAATGTAAATGATGATGATTACGCCCAAAAAGGCAATTCCCAAATCGCGGAACACCTCCAAGGTTATCTGCCACTCGCCATCCCATTTCACGGTAAAATCGTCTTCAAATTCGGGTTGTTGGATGTAGAGTTCGTTCATAGTGTAGCCGGCCGGCAATTCGATATTGTTCAGCTTATCGGTCATTCCGAGAATGGCATAGACGGGGCTTTCCAGTTCGCCGGCCATATCGGCCAGTACATACACCACCCGCTTTTGGTTTTTCCGGTAAATGCTTTTGGCACGCGTACCTTCTTCCACCGAAACCAAATCGCCCACCGAAACCATCGTGCCCTGCTTGGAGGCAATCTTTAACTGTGAAATATCCTGAATGGTGGATTTTTCCTTTTCATCCAAAGCCAAAACGATGCCCACCTGTTGGGCCGAATTTTCAGCAAACAACTGGCTGGTAGGCCTGTCGGCCAGTGCCATATTCAAGGTTTGGACCACCTGCTGGGGCGCGATGCCGTAGCGCATGGCCTTTTCCTTGTCCACGATAAACTCATATTCGGTCTGGTCTGCTTCCACCATCCAGTCCACGTCCACCACATCTTTGGTTTCGTTGAGGATGTTTTCCACCTTTTTGGCCACGGCTATCTGTTGGTCGTAATCGGGGCCGTAAATTTCGGCCACAATGGTGGACAGCACGGGCGGGCCGGGCGGTACCTCCACGATCTTGATATTGGCGCCATATTTCCTTCCAATTTCCTGGATTTTTGGGCGCAACTGCTTGGCTATGTCGTGGCTTTGGTCGCTACGGTCTTCCTTGCCCAGCAGGTTCACCTGTATATCGGCCATATTGCTGCCGCCGCGCAGGTCGTAATGGCGCACGAGGCCGTTAAAGGTTATCGGCGCCGAGGTGCCCACATAGTTTTGGTAATTCCTCACCAACCTTTGGGTGGACAGGTATTGGCCAATTTCACTGGCCACCACCGCGGTGCGCTCCAAGGTGGTTCCTTCGGGCATATCGATGACCACCTGCATTTCGTTTTTATTGTCGAAAGGAAGCATTTTCACCGCCACCGACTTGGTAAAAAACATCGCCACCGAGCCAAGAAGCAGCACCACCGTAAGCCCCAAAAAGAGCCAGCGGGTGCGCTTGTTCTCCAGCAAAGGGGTTTCCAATTTGGAGTAAATCCGATAGATAAGGCTGCCTTCCAACGGTTTTTCTTCCTTGGGTTTTTGGCCGCGCTTGGTTTTTTCCCTTAGGAAAATATATCCCAAATAGGGCGTAATGGTCAGGGCCACAAAAAGAGAAAGAAGCATGGCGATGGAAGCTCCGATGGGCATAGGCGACATATATGGCCCCATCAATCCGGAAACAAACGCCATCGGCAAAACGGAGGCAATTACCGTAAAGGTCGCCAAAATGGTCGGGTTGCCGACTTCGTTGATGGCGTAAATGGCGGCTTGCTTAAATGGAAGCCGTTTCATCTTAAAGTGGCGGTGCATGTTTTCGGCGATGATGATGGAGTCGTCCACCACAATTCCCGTTACAAATACCAAGGCGAAAAGGGTAATCCGGTTCAGCGTATAATCGAGCAGATAATAGCTTAAAAGGGTTAAGGCGAAAGTAATCGGCACCGAAAGGAAGACCACCAAACCGCCGCGCCAGCCCATGGCCAACATTACCACGAGGGTTACGGCTATGATGGCGCCTATGAGGTGCATCAACAGTTCCGATACCTTGTGCGAAGCCGTTTCGCCATAATTTCGGGTAATTTCCACGTGAACGTCATCGGGGATCAGGTTGCTTCGCAGATGGTCCACTTTGTCGATGATCACTTCGGCAATTTTCATGGCATCGGCGCCTTTTCTTTTGGCTACGGAAATGGTTACGGCGGGGTATTCCGAAGGGAATTCGGAAAGCTGATCACTGCCGCCACCAAACCCGAAGCTTACGTATTGCCGCGGAATTTCGGGACCATCAATAATGGAAGCGACCTGTTTTAAATAGATAGGTTGATTTTGCTGTGCGCCCACTACCAGGTTTTCCACATCGGTTTTTGTCTTTAGGAAATTGCCCGTGGTCACGAGAAATTCGGTATCGTTTTTATCAAAACTGCCCGAACCCATTTGTTGGTTGTTGGCCTTGATCATTTCGGCCACGGTAATAAAATCGAGGCCGCTGGCCGCCAGTTTATCCTTGTCCAACACCACGCGCAACTGCCGATTTCTGCCGCCAATTTTATGGGTGGCGGACACCTGCTCCACTTTTTCGATTTCCTGCGTAAGCTCGTCGGCTATTTGCTTCAATTGGAAATCGTCATAAGTTTCGCTCCAAAGCGTAAGGCCCAGCATTGGCACATCGTCAATGGCGCGAGGTTTTACAAGCGGCATGCTAACGCCCGGGGGCATCAGGTCCATATGCTTGTTCATTTCGTTGTAAAGTTTTACGAAGGAACGCTCAATATCCTCGCCCACGAAAAACTGCACGATTACCATCGCCCCTTCCTTTGAGGAGGTGGAATACACATATTCCACGCCGGGAATGTTGGAAACCAGCTTTTCCAACGGTTTTACCACCCGCGATTCCACTTCGGTTGGGGAGGCGCCGGGATAGCCTACAAAGATGTCGGCCATGGGCACGTCAATCTGCGGTTCTTCCTCGCGCGGAATCAAAAACGAGCTCCAGACCCCAATGACCATAAACACGATCATTAGCAATACGGTAAGTTTTGAGCCTATAAATAGTTTGGCAATCCTGCCTGCAAATCCGTCTTTCATAGCTATTGTTTGATGGTTATTTTGGCACCGTTGTACAACTTACCATGCCCTCCGGCAGGCAGGCCTTCTGCCGAAACAATGTATTGCTCATCAGCCGATAGGCCCGAAAGCACTTCCACCCTATCGCCATAATTTCTGCCAAGGCGCAACCAGCGCAGAATGGCGGTGTTGCTCTGGCTTACCGTATAAATACCGTTCAGTTGGCCACGGTGCACCAAAGCTTCGGTCGGCACCATTATGGTTTCGGTCTGTGTGGTTTTTTCTACGGGGAATTGAACCGTGGCGTACATCCCAGAGAGGACGTTTGCCTCGGTTTTGTCCAATACCACTTTTACCAAATATTGGCCACCGGTGTTTTTGGCGGAGGTACTGATTTCCGTAACCGTGCCGGGGATGGCTTTTTCGAGAGACTTTACCAGCACCTGCACTTCGCTGCCCGATTTTATTTTGGAAATCTCACTTTCGGGAACAGAGGCGGTGACCTCAAAATTGCCCGGGCCTTCCACCGAAATCAATGGCACACCGGGATTGGCCATATCGCCAGCCTCGATAAACTTGTTGGTGACCACTCCAGTGAAAGGCGCACGCAGGTTTACATAGGCAAACTGCGACTGCACCTCGTTTTTCATCTGTTTTGCGCCTTCCAATCTGGCTTTTGCCATTTCGTAACGGGCGCGCTGGTCGTCGAGTTCCTTTTGGCTGGCGCTGTTTTCGGCAAAGAGGTTTTGGAAGCGTTGGTAATCCTTTTGGGCATTGTTAAAAGCAGCCTGTGCCTCGGTAATGCCCGCAGTGGTCTGGGCTTGCTTTGCGGAAAGGTCGGCGTTGTTGATGCTTACCAACAATTGGCCTTTGGAAACCTTATCGCCCACGTTTACGTGCACCTTGTCCACAAAACCCATCATCCGGGTGCTGAGTGTTGCACTGTTTGCCGCTTCAATCTTTCCGCTGGCGGTTAAAAAGGGCGTGTTGTTTTCCGCGGCCACGGAACTGACGGTAACGGGTACGGCCGGGGCGTTGTTGGTATTTTTTTCTTCGGAAGCATTGCCACAGCTGGTCAATGCCAGAACCGTGGATAAAAATAGGCTTGTATATAGTAGCTTCATATTGAACATTTTTTTATTTGTTGATTTTGGGTTTGGTTGGTCCCCCCCGGCCCCCAAAGGGGGAGTAAGGGACTTTTTTCGGTTTATTTTTTAATTTAGTTTCATCTTGACCCCCTGACCCCTTAAAGGGGGAATGTTATTGGGGCGGTATTGATTTCGTCGGTCCCCCTTGCCCCCGAAGGGGGAAAATATTGAATTGGTAAAATTTAAGGTTAAGTCTGTTTTTAACTTCATCTGTGATTTTGATTTCGATTTCGATTTCGATTTCGATTTCAATTTCGATTTCTTTAATTCTTAGTAAGAAATTGAAGATAAGCCAAGGCGTAATTGTGCTGAAACACCGTATTAAAATACTCCAGTTGTTTTTGGGCGTATTGGGTTTCGGCCATCAGCAGGTCGGTGGTTTTTTCGAGGCCTTCCTTATAGCGGTTGGTGCGGATGCGCAGGGCTTCCTTGCTTTGTTCCAGCGCCAGTTCGGTGAGCCTTAGGTTGTTTTTTGCATCGCGGTACATCCGTTTGGCCTTGTTGAGTTCCAGTTGGCTTTCGGCCTTGTATTGTTCCAGTTCCAACGTGGCCCTGTTGAATTCGGCCTTGCTTTTTTGGGTCTTGCCGAAGCGTTTGGAGCCTTCAAAAAGATTCCATGTAAGTGCAGCCCCAAAAAGATAGCCGTTGGCATCACCCTGAAAGATTTCATCGTCATAGAGTTCGTAGCTTCCGAAAGCGTTCAATCGGGGCAAGAAGGTCATTTTATCGGCCCGGTAATTTTGTTTATAGGCTTCCGCGGCGAGTTCCATCGCCTGTATATCGGCCCTGGAATTGGAAAGCGTTTCGGCAGCATTCAATTCCGAAGCCACTGTTAGGGAATCGGTGGGTTTCAACAGACCGGAAACCTCTTCATTCATCAGTACTTTTAAATATTCAGAAACGTTTTCAATATTGCTTTTGGCGTATTGCAATTGGTTTTCCACCTCGGTTACGCGCACCTCTACGGCCAGCACGTCGCTCTGTTGCAGGTATCCCTGCTTAAAACTGTTGTCGGCGAGCCGGAGGTTTTCCTTGGCGGCCTTTAGGGCAGTTTTCAGGACGGTCACGTTTTTATAGGCCAACTGCAACTGCATATAGGCCTTTTCGGTTTCCAGGGAAAGGTAGTCGCCCGTGCGCGCCAACTGCATTTGGGTGGCTTCCCATTTGGCCTTGGCGGCCTTTCTCTGGTAGATGCCATCCACATTGACCAGCGGCTGCTGTACCTCAAATTTGGTGGCGAACAGGTTGATCTGCGAAGGATCGTTCAGTTTGTTCGGGTCAAAATCGGCTTGGGTCACGATTTCCTGATTCAATTTAAATCCAAAAGCCATCAACGGATTGGTAGTGGCCGTACCCGAATGCGAGGCACTGATGTTAGGCAGAAAGACAGCGTTTGTTTGATTGTAATCGCCCTTGGCCGCCAGAGCCTGCTGCTGGCCTATCTTCAATTTAGTGTTTTGCGCCATTACCTTTTCCAGTACTTGTGCCTTGGTAATTGGTACGGGCTGCTGGGCGAAAAATATAGTGGGCAACAGGGCAATAAGTATAAGAGTGTTTTTAAGATTCATTGGTGTCAATCGTTAATTGTGCTACGGATTTTGGGTTGTTGGGTTATTGGGTTATTGGGTTATTGGGTTATTGGGTTATTGAGTTATTGGGTTATTGGGTTATTGAGTTATTGGGTTATTGGGTTATTGGGTTATTGGGTTATTGAGTTATTGGGTTATTGAGTTATTGAGTTATTATTTCATTATAAAATGCGGCTGTAAACTCGGTCTTATTCCCAATTGATAGATTTTTAATCCATCTGTTTTAGGATTTAAAATTTTAACTGGTGCAAACATAGTTAAGAAATAAAGGTTGTTCAGTAACTAATGTTACCAATGCGGTCTTTAAGTTATCTGGTGATGATATGTTACACGAATTTAAGACCGCTGCGCTATCTATCGTATGGCGTAAGACTTCATTTAAAATATGCTGGAAATATTAAAACATACAAACTCGCCTTCGCCATTTATTATCGGTAAGAAAAAAAGCACCCGTATTGCAGGGTGCTTTTTGCTAACCAAATTTAAAAATCCGCACTTCGGGGCGAACCAACCTAAAACGTCCCTAAATATTTTTAATCACTTTGGTCAATTTTTGTTGCACTTCCGTGGCGATCTTTTCCAGGGAAGGGTTTTGTACGGCCATCATAGAGGCAGCCGGGTCAACGGCGGAAACCTCCACGGTTCCCGGCTCGCGTTCCTGAACGATGACGTTGCAAGGCAGCATAGTCCCGATTTTGTTCTCGGTCTGTAAAGCCTGGTGAGCCATTTTGGGGTTGCAGGCACCGAGGATGGTGTAATTATAAAAATCGGCATCCAATTTCTTCTTTAAGGTGGCCTTGATGTCTATTTCGGTCAACACGCCGAAACCTTCTTCCTTAAGGGCGGCCCTTGTTCTTTCAATCGCTTTTTGGAAGGTCGTATCTTTCAAGGTGGTGCTGATGTAGTAACTCATGTTTCTTAATTTTATAATTGCTTTTTCAATCTTGTACAAATGTAAAAAGCGATTGTGGGTAGTTCTGTAACAAAGATTACATAACCGAGGATTTTTAATTTTTCGTGGAATAAATCCTATTATGAAGGTCTTGGAAGTGCAACCTAAATTTTCATTGACATAGCACTTTTGGAGATAGGACGTAGGGCATAGGACGTAGGACATAGGACTAAAGCATCGCGCGCCAACCGTATTTATTTTTTTACAAACCCGCTTCCGACTACCGACTACTGACTACCCACTATCGACTACCGACTACTACACTATTTATTCGCCGGGGTGATCATCATGTGCGAACGGTGGGTGCCGGCGTCCATCATCCAGGGCATAACGGGGCCTTTGGGTTTGGTGGGGAGGCCGGTGCTTTCGCCGGTGATTTAGGGTTTGCAGGGGACATAGCGGAATTTGACGGTTTAAAGTACCGAAATTTATTGGACAGTTTGGTGGTTTGGTAGTTTGGTAGTTTGGTAGTTTCGTAGGACATAGGACTAGTGGACTTAGGACGTAAGTTTTGGGATCTAAGTTGAAATGAAGGCAAAGTAACTCTTGTTTTTTATCTTAGTGCCCATCAAAATTAAGCTATGAAAATCCTATCGCTGTTTGCTACGTTTGTCTTTCTTTTTTTGGAATCTGCCGTTTATGCCCAAGTGGACACGGCTGCCACTCCCCTATCAGATACCGTTGACTTTGCTGAGGAGCGTGCGCTTATTGGGGGCACTACCATGGGTCAGAAAATGGAAAGTCTGCTCTTTTGGTCGGTGGTCGAAAAGGAGCGACGGTTTCCCTATATGCATCGGTTATTTCCTAGTCTGGAGGTGGCGGCGGGCGGAAGTGTTTCCCCAATGGAGCCCGGCACTCCGCTTTTGCACGGAGAACAAACCTATATTTCCAACTATATGGACGCCAATAATGTGAAAGGATTGCTGGTGCTGAAGGACGGCAAGGTGCGGGTAGAGGCATATGCCGAAGGGGTAGGCCCTCTTACTACCTGGACTTCCTTTTCCGTGGGCAAATCGGTTACCTCCATGCTGTTGGGTATTGCTTTAAAGGAAGGTGTTGTGAAGAGTCTTGACGATACGCTTTCAAAATATATTCCAGAACTGCAAGGGCAAGCCTATGGCGAGGTAACCGTTCGGCAGCTGCTCACGATGACCTCTGGCATTCAATGGAATGAGGACTATGCCGACCACGATTCGGATGTGGCGCAAATGTATTTGCAGCCTTGCGAGGGGGCGGAACCACATATTCTAACCTATATGAAGGCCTTGCCGGCGGTACACCCGGCGGGGGAAGTATTTAATTACTGTACGGGCGAGACCGATCTGTTAGGACTACTGGTGCAACGCGCTACGGGAAAAACCCTGGCGGCCTATCTTTCCAAAAAAATCTGGCAGCCTTGGGGCATGGAAAGCAAGGCCTATTGGCTGGCCGATGAATGTAGTGGCCTGAATCTGGGCGGCAGTGGACTTTCGGCCACCCTGCGCGATTACGGGCGACTTGGAATGGTGATGCTGGACCAGGGAGCCAAAAATGGGGAACAGCTATTTGCGCAGGAATGGATAAACAATGCCACCTCGCTTGAAGTGCCCGTAGGCGATGATTGCAGTGGTTATGGATATTTGTGGTGGCGTTTTCCGGACGGCAGTTATGGCGCCTTTGGTATTTTTGGGCAGATGATCTATATAAACCCGAAAACAAAGGTAGTCATTGCCCAGTACGCCGCCTGGCCCCAGGCGGGGTCTAAAGTGCTATCTGCCGCAAGGGCGGCCTTTATTGAGCAGATGGAGCGCATGGTTAATTAAAGGGAAGGGGAACTATAGCGTATCCATACAGTATCTATGCCTTTGGTATGGGTTTGATACGGGTGATCGGTGGTTGTAGTTTGTGGGTTGCAGGTTGCAGGTTGCAGGTTTTTAGGTTGCAGGTTTTTAGGTTGCAGGTTGCAGGTTTTTAGGTTGCAGGTTGCAGGTTGGAGGTTAATTTAAAATTCAGAATTCAGAATTCAGAATTTCACTGTCGTTTCAATAAACAATATCAATAAAAAATAAATATTAGCTTCCCTGTTCATTTTTCTTTTTGCAGGTTGTGGGTTGTTATTTATAGTATGGCTATGCATTCCATGGCCCTGGCGGTTTGAAAGAGTTCGAATTGGGTGATTTTTATTTTACCGAAGCTTATTCCGAGCCAGATGGTTAGGGCGGTATCTGTGTTTGCCCGAACCGTCGCAAAGCGGGGATCGTTATAAATCTGTTCCTTGGTAGGCGGATTGGGAATCCGCTGTCGAGGCTTGCCATTTTCTAGATAATAGGAGATCCCGTTTAGGTAGCCTGTGATGGTTATTGTTGGCATCTTTCGAAATTGGTTTTTGATATTATTTATTGCATAATGAAATTTGCCTTCCCCAAGGCAGCCAAAATGTTTGCCCCAATTTGTCGATCGAGTTTTCCCTCTCCGTCCAGCACATTGATTTTTAAGATGCCGCATAGATGTCCCGGATGTTTAAAGGGTTTATAAAAAAGCTCCGCCGGGCCGGTGCCGGGGTATAGCAGCAGGGAACAGTTTGATTGCCAATGTTCGTTATCCGTATGCTCTAGCTCTACTTTATAATACGCACCATCCGATAAAGTTGAGTTGTTACCGTAATAAAATGAAACTCGTTTATTTAAAACTTCAACACCATCAAAATCAGGATAGTATAGTTTCATTTTACTAACAGGATTTGTGAAATGGTTAAAAAAACCAGCATTTTTATTAATTCTTTTAAATGTTGCTATAAATGTCAAATCTTTCGATTTCCAGTAGCTTTTAAGATGTTCTGTATAGTTGGTAATCATATATATAATAAGGTTTTTTATATAGTAGGTTTTTACAAAAAACAAAGGTTATCTTTTCCATATTCAATTAAAATTCTGAATATTAAAGTATTTGAGTTGCCACCCGCTTACATTCGTTGCGCAAAACTGTAAGTTCTTTAAGTGCTCCCGGATTGACCGCAATATTGAGCAAGGGAAGGTGGACTTTTATCAATTCGGATTCAATTTTATTCCAGCCAGCTTCCATTGTGACCCAGTTAATCAACAAATTTTTGTACATCCACTCAATTATCTTATTTTCCACTTGTTTCGAAAATTTATAATTATTTTGATTACGCTTACCCGCCAAGGAACCAGTTTCCGGAAGATAACCCAACACGGCTCCGATTGTTCTAAAAAAGGTTCCGTGCCCCTTGGCGCGCAATTCCTGATTCAGAAATCTTTTTCTAAGACTTTTTGAAGCAATACCGATATAAATCAAATTATGTTTACGTTCTTTAAGTATGTCACAGTAAGGTTTATTAAAAGCATAGGGATCAAGAATCCGTATACAATATAATCCAGCTAAGGCTGGAATTTGATGTTCACATGAAGGTAGGGGTTTAAAATTTTTTTCGTTCAATAACATCTCCGTTAAAAGAGTGATATCTTCCTGAACGGTTTCAATCTCTCTTGTGGGAATAATTTTAGACTTTTTTAAAGGTGTAATCCCTGAGGTATTCCTTAAAATTAAATCGTTGACCTTTGCAAATAGATGCGGATAATTTTTGACCCGTGCATGAATCTGGTTGCCTTTAATGTCCGAACCATCTTTTTTGATATACCACTTATTCTTATTGAGTGCAGCTGCAATAGCGGTAGCAGTCATGGGCCTTTTCTGCTGAATCAAAACTTGAATTATGGCATCTTGCAGAGTCATTCTATTATATAAATTAATTATAACTTATACAATTTTCACCTTAAGTTTTAATTTTAATCTTTTCGAGATTTCATCCAGATGCTTCTTTTTTAAGGCTGTTGAAGAGTGCGTCATTACCCAATACCCGCCTTTAACTTTATGCTGGTTATAAAACTCATCCTCATTTTTACTCACCAATTCAATTCCACTTTGTTTTAATCCCAGTTTTCGTACCTGTTCGGGGCCTATTTTCTCGATGGTTTCCAGTAAGGTTTGGTATGCAAAGCGGTTATTCAAAACAGTACCATCTGGAAAAGCTACCTGCAAATTGGTTTTTTTTGATTTTGTATGGTAAGCAAGGGTAAAACTTGTTTCCTTCTTTTTGGTTTCGTTTTTTTCAAAAACCTTTTCCTCCTCTTCGGTAAGTTTCAAGCTGCGCTTTCGGGTCATACGAACCTGTAATGGTTCTTCCGGAATATAATCTATAACCAAAACCAACTCTCGCTGAATTTGCGAAATTATAGGAGTAATCTCTTTTGCCAAGGTTGGTATAACCTCATTCTTAATAATATCTTCCTCCACACGGTTTGTTTCCTCAATGAGTTCTGAAGGCAGTTTTACGCCCAATTCTTTCAGGCTTTCGATGGAGCTGTAAAGTTTTTGGAGTTTGGTCATAATTTTGATATTAATTCATATTGAGTGTTGTGGGCTTCTATACTTTTGCACAGTAATCCTGTTTTGGACAAATGCCCAATAATAAGTTTGTTCGCAAGCCCGCAAATAACTTCATTCCTTTTCGCTGCTGTCTTTAAGGTAATTCTTTTAACATCGTTTCCAAAAGGAGCAATTATTAATAACCTATTTTTATTAACCTCCTTTAGCAATTTTGCATCAATTCTTTTCATCATTCCTCTCGCCAAAACTAATATTAGCGGTTGCTCTCCATTCAACAGTATTTGAAAAATATCTTTTTCAATCTGTGAGTGATTACCAGAAATTATACATACTTCATTTCTACGCTGTTCTTTGGCCCAATCATAGCTTTTTAAAACAACGGAAGCTGGGACTTTTCGAGAACATAAAAATCCTACCTTATGTGAGTGCAATATGTCCTTATTGCCCAAATATTCCATATTAAATCTATTATTTTTTTACAGGCATTCTTATCCCGGTCTTAAAAAAGCGAACGTATTCCTGTTCTTTATTTTCTACCGATGTAAAATCAACATCCATAAAATCTTCTTTTGATCCTTGATTCGAATAAATAATCAAACAATCGACTAATTCTGTTTGTGGTATTTTTAAATATTTGTCATATACTTTTTCCAGTCTTGCATAGCCAGCCACTTGACGGATATCATCCTTATGAATCCGATTATATTCATAACGTGGTTTATATTTGGCGTCCACAACCATTTTATAAGCACCATCATTGGTCTTTAAAATATAATCTGGTTCCAAATAATTGACCGTTTGGTGATAACGCACCTCATTTCTTCCTTTAAAACGTTCTTTTAATTTCTGAAAAACATAAAGCTCAAATAGTTTGCTCATGTCAATCCAAAAAGGAGGGGAAAGGACTGTGGTGTTCACATCACTCTTTATATTGTAGCTTTCTTTTTTAAGAATTAATTTGCCAATTCTAATCGCCTCTTCATATTCTTTGTACATAGGGTTAAATTTCAAGCGGAGCAAATCCTTAACCTCTGCCCTGTCACCAACAGTTTGAAAAACTGGACGAATAAAATTTATAAGCTCAGCCAAATTATCAGTCTTTATTATTTGAGATAGGGATGGTTGCTGAGTAATATGAATTAATACTCGCTTTAAAAACCTGTTTTCCAAAATATCGCTACCAAATTCATCATACTGGCAGTGCGTGTTTAACAATCTTCCTTTTATATGATTTTTAATAGTTTGGTTTATTACTATTTTGCCTTTCACTTTGGATTGAAGGTTATTGTTAACTCGATAATAAGATTTTTTTAATCCCTTCTTTACAATGGTCTTACATAATTGTAAAAACTGTATATACAATAATGGTGAAAGTAAATCTTGCTGTTGCGTTATCGGTATCTTTTCAGCATTAAAATCGATAGTGAATAGGCCTTCTAAATGTTTAGGGTCTTCAATATGACTCAATGACTTGGTGAGTAAAGCTAAATAGTCTAACTCCTCATTATCTATATCGATTTTTGGTGCTACATAAATGGGGAGTTTACTGTTTCCAATCCAATCCAGCCCAATGAAATAACTGGTCTGAAATTTAAAGCAAGGGGCTCCATTTTCTTCAATGCTTTTGAATCTATAGCAGAAGTTTTTGCCATCCCTGTTAAATAGCTTATTGAATTTTAAGGGAACATTATATTTAGTACGCTCGTTAGGATGAAAATCAAATTGCCGAAAGCCATCAACTCCATAATGTTCCCAAAGTAGTATCATACAAACTGCTCGTTTAGCTGTGCTATATATTCTTTAGCATCTGTGTTCAAAATACCATCTTTAATATATTCTTCGAGAATAGGTTTAATTTCATACGGCCAACGGATATTTTTAAAATTTTGTGGTGTACCTATAAAATAGCTATGCCCCAGACAGATATCTTGTGGTTCAAATTCCTTTGAAAGATATTCGGCCCCTTTCCATAAATCCACTGTCTTGTTTTCTATACCACCCTCAATAAAAAGTTTTGAAACTGCTTTAAATTCATTTTCTCTAAATTCAATTTCGGGTTCGTTGAGAATTTTTGGTAAAACTGGAACAAATGCAAAACGTCTTCGTATTGCATAATCTATATGGCCCACGCTCCTGTCAGCAGTATTCATAGTTCCGATAATATATAGGTTTTTGGGTAGTATTATCTCCCTACTATTATCGAACACATACATACTATCAACTGCTTTGCCTCGATATTCTAATGCATAAATCAATTCTCCTAAAACCGCAGGTAAATTAGCCCTATTTATTTCGTCTATAATAAGCACGTATTTTGCGTTAGGGTTTTCTTGTGCTTCTTTGGCATAAGCTGCCAAAACCTTATTCTGTACCTCATAACTGGTTTCCTTGT
Source organism: Aequorivita sp. (assembly GCA_048268785.1). Lineage (GTDB taxonomy): Bacteria > Bacteroidota > Bacteroidia > Flavobacteriales > Flavobacteriaceae > Aequorivita. The sequence goes on along the minus strand of JBLWUV010000001.1, from coordinate 87,661 downwards.
TTTCAATTTCTACAACTATTCCGCGTACAAAATCCTCATAGGTATAGGCTGGGTGAAATTGAATCATCTTTTTATGGCCGCTCACTACAATTTTTCCCCCTTCTTCTTGCTCCCCTGATTTTAAGTTATAGTTTTGATACATCCACCACATTACGTCATACACATTCGCTTGTGAATTATGCTTTTCAATAAGCCGTTTAACTTCTTTGTTCAAGAGTTGATTACGCTCATAATATGTTGTATCACCCGCATCTATTTTAAAAAGCTTAAGTGCATTATCTATATGGTCAGGACCATTTATGGGAAAATAATCGTCGGGATAATAAGTTTGAAGCAATTTTAAAATTAGCGCTCTACCTATTTTGTTGCCCATCAATTCTGGATCTTTTTTATTCAGAAATTCTTGGATATCCTTAACTAAAACGGATAATGCCTTTTCTTCTTGTTCAACATTTTTTATATAGCCACTTTTTATATAAGTTTCTCGCTTTTTTGACCAATAGATTCGATACGAATTGGCACTTCCTGGAAAATAGCGCCCCAAGTCTCGCAATCCTGTTTCCAGCCACCAGCAAAAACTGTCATTATCACCGCGGCCAACACAATATTCTTCCAATTCTAAATCATCAATAGACTCCAACGGATATTTACTTAGAAATTGATTTAGGACTTGTTCTCTTTTTCTTCTATATCCTTTTTCCTCATCGGTTAGTTTAAAGTTTTTAATGAAGGCTTCCATATCCAGCTCTTTGGCCTCAACTCTCTTTTCCTGAGCTATATGGTTTGCTATCATATCCGCTAAACGTGTTTTTCCTGTGCCCGGCGGACCTTGCAATATTATTTGATGTTTTGATTCTAATAATGAAATGTAATGCTGTACATTTTCCTCTATAACCTTATTGCTTTGTTCGCTCATTAATAATTGATATAAATCGGTTGTATCATTAATTTCACTAATTTTTGATAGGGCAAAGCTAGAATTTACCGTTTTTACGGTTCCGTATTTTCCGCCACCATCAGTAGCGTCATCTATACCATACCTTGGAATTCCGGAGGCAGCATTGTTAGGGTCATGTAAATTCCACTCTTTCACAAAAGCCCAATGGTTAAATTCTTCCTCGTCAGTAATTTCTGTTTTGGTCACTTCACCATAAGCGACAAAATTTCGTTGATGCTTTAATATTAAAATATCGTTGGGCTTTATATCTTTATACGTCCCCGGTTGGTTCGTGTTTTCATGCAATACAAAACCTTTTCTGCTAATTATTCTTTCAAAATTTTCTGGGGTATAATCTTTATCAGGATTTCCGGCACTACAAACAAAAAAACTTCTCATTGATATATATAGTAACTATTATTTATGTAACTCGTAATTAGCATTATCATCCCAAAACTCATAACAAGCATTCATTTGGCCAATTTCAAAGGAAATATCCTTCTTCAACTTTTGCCATTTTCCAAAACCCAATTCTTCTGCTAGTTTATAAAAACCATCCCCTTGATAATTATCGCCTTTTGAGATAACCAAAGCGCTTAACAACGGTCTCTCATTTTTATGTTCATATTCAGAGATGGCGCCAAGAATTCGTCCAATTTCCGCTCTGGCAAATTCACTTTCCCGCATCACTAAACCTAGGTTGCAATCATCACATAACTGTTGATAGTAACAGGTTTGCTTTTTACGGGCGAGTTCTATTAAATACGAACGTACTTTTTTATTCATCGTATATAATTTTTATCTTCTCCACAGCGCTCATTCTTTGTTAAAATCTAGCAAAAATTCTAAGCCTTTAGGAACCATATCTACTTTTGGAATTGTTAGTTTAAAAAATGAATTTGATTTTGACCACAAAAGTTCATCTGGGTAAAGGTTATATTCAGGTGCAATTTCATTTAAAATCCATTCATCTGCTTTTAGTATAATATTCAAACTCTTATTAAAATTAACATTTGGAATTTCTTCGCCTCTGTATAGTTTATATACACTGCAAGTGTCAATAGCATCAATAAATTGTTTAGAAATCTTTTTGTACAAATTATTAGAAGGTATAAAAATTGGAAATGAACCTATCAGTCCTTTGGTTAGATGAAAGCTATCACCATAAATTCTCCAGTACCAATAAAAAATATTACTATTTAATATTACTGTTGCAAAATCTAGAGAGTCTTCATCTTTAAAGTATAACTTTTGCTGTTGAGATCTTTCTAATGCAACTGGATAAGCAGCTATGTAATAGCTCGCGGTTTTCGGTAATACTAATGAATACCTACTGTTATTAACTAATAGTGAGGATAGGGTTGATTTATTTTCCTTTAGTTTTTTTAATAAAAATAAATGATTAAAATCACTAATTTTTGGAAAATCTTTCTTTGTTGCAAAAGCCGTCATTTCAGAATAAGGTAATTCCCAGAAAAGCCTATAACGTTCGGATGCTTTCCACCGAAGAAGAGGAGTAGAAAATATATGGTTTTTCCTCTTATCATTATTTATAATAAAAATGGTAATACGCTGTTGATTATTTTTACTAGTATTTTCACTTTCTTTGGACCCTGTAAATAATCTATCAGGGATATTATCAAAAGAAGACAAATATAAATCCCCTTTATTTTTTATGAATAATTCTCGTAAACTAGTGAAGTTTGCACTAAAAGTTAAAGACAGTGGTATAATCATACCAAACCACGAATCTTTTTTTAAGATTTGAAACGATTTTTCTATACAATATGCATATAAATTTTTTGCCTTGAAAGTGGTATAATTAGACTCTTCAATACTATATCCAAAACCTTGATCATTATATCCGACATATGGTGGGTTTCCAATAATGACATCAAATCCTCCATTTTCCACCACAATACCGTAATACTCCGCAAACCAATGAAATGGTTGGTGCGTATTTAACCAATTGCTATAGTTGTCTTTCTGTTTGGGGTTTGTGGCGTCTATACCGTAGTTGGTGGCGAGATAAGTGTTTAACTCTGCATTCAGGTTTTTTAACTGTTCTTGCAGTTGCCGTTTTGCTTCTTTAAAATCTTCGCTGCCTTGGTTTCCTACCGTTTGTGCATCTTGGAAACGGGAAAAAGCCTGTGAAGTTAAATGGCATTCTTCCTTAAAATAGTCCAGTTTGTCTTGCGCAAACATTCCTTCTTTTTTTGCAATGGTATCCAACAACTCTGCCTCAGTTGCAAAACCCACCAAGGTATTCCCCGATCGGATATTAAAATCTATATCCGGTAATGGTTCCAAGCCGCAGTTTGGAGCTTTCATATCTACATCTACCGTTGCCACCAGCTTTAAAAATAGCCGGAGTTTGGCAATCTCAACGGCCTCATTCATGATGTCAACTCCGTAGAGATTGTTCAGAATAATATTTTTGTAAATAAAATACTCTTCATTGGTATGCTGTTCAAGCTCGGCCAGTTCTTCCTCAAATTTTTTATAGTGCTTATTTCCCGTTTCAACAAAATCATTCATCCGGTCTATGCACACTTTGTATAAAGGTTCTAAAATATTAAGGGCTGCAAAGAGAAAAGCACCGCTACCACAGGTTGGGTCCAAAATGGTAATCTTACGGATGGCTGTATAAAAATGGCGAATAAAGTTATCGTCATCGGTCTGTTCCAGATAATCCTGTACAAACTGTTTGCTGTCAAGATTGTACGTTATAAAATCGTTTATTTCGGTAATATCTCCCTTGCCTATTTTGTTTCGTAAATTGTTGCAACGGGTTCTTCTTTCAATAAGCTCTCTGTAAATTTCGGTAGGTAAGGCAATTACATCGTCATCCACTTGCTGGTTCCATGGTTGGCGTAATTCCCAAAGATGTTCTTTTGTGGCATCTTTAAGTATTTTATTCTCCAAAGGGTGGTGGATGCCTTTCTGGACCTCGGCGGGAAGATCATCAAACAGTACATTTTCTTTGGGCACGCCCTTTTTCACCGCTGGATATATATAATCGTCACCACTCTTTACGAGAAAATCCCATAAATCACTTTGAGTTTTAAAGGCAGACGAATAGTTTCTTTTTACTTCATCAAACAAATGAGGGATTATACAATTACGCCCAATATAATCTGTTATATCTTCTTCGGTATAATAGGCACCCATTGCGGCACGATCATTAATGTACTTTTCAAAAATATAACCAATTACATCTGGATTAATATCCTTTCCTGTTGCCTCAACTTTATTATCTAGGTGCCAGTTCCATTTATCAAAAAAAGCAAATATTTTTTCAAAAGCATCGTCTGAGATATCTACTTTATCGAATTGTTTTTCTAATTCATGGACATCAAATAAACCACCATTTAAATAAGGTATTTTACCTATCTCAATAGGAGGATCTTTTTTCCTGTAGCGCTCAGGTTTATTGAGGTTATCGTGAAATAAATGTAAAAGAAAGCTACGGTAAAAGGTGTAAAAACTGGCATTGCCTTTTTGCTTTTTACATTCCTTAAATTTATTGCTCAGGTAATTTCTATCATTATTTAAAAATCCTTTTTTCTGAATAAAATAGCAGAACATTAAGCGGTTGAGCATTAGCGAAGCATACCATTGTTTGCTTTTGTTATCCTTAACAGCTATATGGTCATCCATCCCCTTTATAAAATCAAGAAAAACATTATGTTGCGTTTTAAAATCGGTATAGAAATTTTTGGTAACGTCCTTAGTATTTTGTGCAAAGTTTTCGGCAACACGTTGCTTTACCTCTACAATGGTAATTACTTCTTCTTCATCAAGAGAGAAGAATAACCCATCCAATTTTTGGAAAATTGGTTCGACATCTTGGGCTTTGTGCCATTTAACCTCGCTTACCATTTTTGGCTTGTTTTCCTGTTTTACGCCAACCTGCCAAATTTGCTGTGTTTTATCATTATCGATAAAAATGATGAGGTGCTCAAAGAAAAGTTTTGTGACTTCCGCCTCAATTTTCTTTCGAACGTTTTTATCTGGAATGCTGCTGGCTGTCGCAGTGCACAACAAGACTGCAAAACCTCTCTTATCTGCTACGCCGCAAAGTGTGAAGATTTCATCTTTTACGGTAATTGGGAACTCTTCCTTATTTTGGTCCCAACCGAGTTCGTTGAATATTTCCGCAAACTGGAATTTTTTAATGTAGTTTGAAAATAACTGTTTATTCATACTTTAATTTTTTAAACCCATTGAGCAGATTATTTGAGGCGGTCTATCTCTTTCCTGTTCCTCATTAATGATACTAAGTTTTCCATCATCCCTTAATGCAACAACCAAAAGACCTAATTCTTCATCTGTTATTCCAGATTTAAGTTGTCTATTTATTGTTTCTGCGGCATACTCTCGAAGGGGATAATCATAGATTGCCTGAATGGCTTGTGATAATTCTTCAGTTTCAAATAAAGTTCCCTTATTTGTATTTACAAAGGCCTCCAACCTGTTGTAAGCACGGTAACGAGCACCAGATGATTTTCCAAGCTGACCACCTTTTTTGTTTTTTTCAACTTTTTTAATATGCTCTAGACCAACCTTTGTGAGAGTGTGATGTTCTTCCAACCGGGGTAGCGGCTCTTCTTCAGGATCACATTTTACTACCTTTAAAATTTCGAACTGTGATTGCGTTACAATTTCTTGTTTTTGGTTTACCCAAGCAAGAACATCGTTACCAGACGAGGTTTTTGTATAAACAACGGCGCCTTCTTTTCTTTCACTTTCTTCCAAATTTTCCAACTTTTTGGTTGCATAGATAACATCAGGTAAGTCAGGAATTATTTGTTGAAGCTCTGGGTTATCATCTATTGCATTTTTCCAAATTTGATAAGCGTAAGAGGCCAAATCTACCTCAATATCTTCCTCTTCATCAAGAATGCCCGATTTTTCATTGTAGAGATCTTCAATGTTAATAGGATCACCTTCAAAAAATACCTCGTCAGCTCCTACTGTCTCGGCATTTTGGCGAATACGCTGCGTAAGTCGTTCACGCAGTCTCAAAATATTGTTTATACCCTCTTCCGGTAAGAAAGAATAACAAAGAATTTTATCACTCCTTTGACCAATTCTATCTACACGTCCTGCACGTTGTATTAAACGTATCAATGCCCAAGGAAGGTCATAATTCAACACAATATGTGCATCTTGTAAGTTCTGCCCTTCACTTAATACATCTGTTGTAATAAGCACTCTAATTTCTTGGCTTTCGGGATAATTCTTGCCGTTACTATTTGGACTAAAACGATATGCGATTGCAGTAGGATCTTCAGATGCCCCAGTAACACATTCAATAGACTTTACACCTCTTTTTATTAGTGAACGATATAAATAATAAGCTGAATCTGAATATTGGGTAAAAATTAATATTTTTTCCTTTTTGTGCTTTTCCTCAATTAGTTCGTAAAGCGCATTTAATTGCCTGTCGTTTTCCTGATTCCAGTTTTGCCCTTTCTTAATTATTTTGACAAGATTTTTACTGTCTGTTTCAAGATTTTCTTTAAAAGTCGCATTAAAAAGTTTGCTGCTTATCCATTGGTATTTATGTTTTTTTGAATGTAAAGCATTATAATAGGTTTCAGCTTTTTTATAATATTCTTTTTGACTAGTTAATAGCCCAATGTCATCATCTATTTTGGTATCTTCGTCATCTTCCTGGTCACGATCAGAATACAAAAACTCATCAATAATTCCAACATCTTGCTTTCCTACGGGAAAAGGGAGTCCATTATCGAACGCGTACATAAAAAGATAATTTCGCAAAATATGCCTGCTAAGCGATAATAAAAATGAGTATCCGCTACTTTCCAATCGTTTAAACAAATTGGTTCGTGCAAAACCAATTAATCGTGTTCCGGCACGGCTCAGATTTTCCCTTATAATTATTTCTTGGGGTTTTATTAATTTGTTTAGGTTATCAACTTCGTAATGGGTCTGCGCCAATCCATATCTGGGTAAAATCAAATTATCAATAATTTTTACCACATCATCTGAATAAAGTGCGGCATATTGATCATTGGGATTCTTTGGATCAAATTCATAATCCACTCGCTTTGGCAATCTCTCAGGGAAATACGAACGATCGCCATTTGGAAATTCTAAATAACTTCTTTGTACATTTTCATCATAAATGGAATAATTGTTTTTTATAAAGCTTCGCGTTCTTCTTACTAGAAATAGCCGCATAAGTTCCGACCAGTCATTAGAATATTCGCTTTTTTCAAATGCCATTATAGATGTTTCAGGTACTTGATGTTTCGCTGCAAATCGTACTCGGCCACCTAAAGATTCAATGTATTGGTCGGGACTGATCCCTAGATTGTAAGTTTCATCCAAAAAGAGACGGAGCTGGTTTCCTAAATCTAGAAAGCTTGTGTTAAATGGTGTGGCGGTCAATAATATAACTTTACTATCATTTAAATGTATGTACTCGTGGACTGATTTATAGCGCTTACTATCCCTGTTCCTCAAATTGTGACTTTCATCAATTAAAACTAATCGATATCGTCTTGCATCTGGTAATTTTGTTTGTACTTGTGAAATAGGAATTATTTTCGCTCTTAACTGATATTGATGCGCATAATCTGCCCACATATACTCCAAGTTTTTAGGGCAAATTATTAATGTTTCTAGAAAGAAATCATCTTCAAACATTTTAGCTAGCGCTGTAGCTGTTATGGTCTTACCTAATCCAACCACATCACCAATCATAACACCACCACGATGATGTAAATGATGTGCAGCAATTTGAACTGCGCTTTTTTGATATGGCAACAATTTATTTTCAAATACTTTTGGCAGCTTAAATTCTGAAATACCAGATCTTGCTTCACGAGATAGATGATATGCAATCTTTAAATAAACATGAAAGGGTGGATAGAGAATATCGGCCGCCCAACTTGAATCGATTATTTCGGCGAGTTCCATGCTAATATCTATACTCCAGCGGTCATCCCATCTTTCTTGAAACCAAGTTGCTAATTTCTTCGCGGCATCACCCTCAACTACATCAACATTCAACTCTCCCTGTTTGCTTATTCCAGATAGGGTAAGATTTGAACTTCCAACGAAACCTATAATTGGGGCATTATAATCATCCCGATGAGCTAAGTATAATTTTGCGTGAAGGGTATTTCTTAAATGAAGTTTTACTTTTAAGCGTCCTTCCTTTAATTGTTTTGATAATTTACGAAGGCTTTTTTCATCTTTATTTGTAGGTACTCCAATGATTAGTTGTTCCTTAAATTCCTTTGCGATTTTCTTCTTTAACTCTATTGCTTTCGCATTATCTAATAGGGAATTTCCATCTTCATCAAAAAAATCCTGTAGTTCTTCGTGAGGCAATTTTTGCATTCCGATTAATACCCTTGCAAAATGAATTGAACCATCATTTTGATCTTCACCAGGGAGAGCATCTACAACTTTTGCTAGCCTGTTCCATCCTCTAAGATTGAAATAACCAATACAAAAATCAGCTCGTTTCGCTTTTTTTAAGGTTTCATTTAATCCGGTTTCCAGAGAGTTAAGGATATTATCGTATATTATTGGCATGCTGAATTTTTGAAACTTTAAAACTAGTATTTTGTTTAGTATTTTGGAGAGTATTAAAACTTTTATTATATAGTATTAATTTAATTATTATACCTAACCTTTATATACGTAATCAAAACGGCTCCATCCACTCCAACCAATCCGATTGCCCGGAGCACCTAAAAATATCAGTAACCACATCGCCCGTAAATTCAAAATAGAGCCCATGCTTCCACCCGGAATGATTCCCGGTAAGTACAAATAAGGGGGAGTTTTTAAGACAGCCTGTACAAATATTTGTAGAAAGCAGCATATGTGTATCTCCCTTTTTCCGTAAGGAGTCAAATATTTTCTTTTGTTCAAGAATGAAGGAAGTTTTCCGCATATCTTGATAAAGACAGTCCTCATCCAACACCTCATTCAATAAATGATAGTCCAATGTTTTATAGGCATCAAGAATTTTTTCGAGGTTGGTTTTTAAGAGTTCTGTTTGAGCGAGGTTTTGTATTAGTTGTGTTGCTTCCATACCTTTATAAGTTATCAAAAGGGCTAGGGTCATTTACCAAGCCTCTAATCTGCCCTTCCACCTTCGCCATAAAACTGCGGTATTTAGCTAGGTAATCCACCGTATCAAAAACGTTAATGGCTTCTACTTTGCGCTTTCCAAGATCAAAGACCAACGCTACATAAAATCTTTCCACGGCATATACCGTTATGTGTCTTGTGGGTTGATACCAAGTGATAAATTTTGCTACCTCTGGGCAATTTTCCGTAAGATGCCGAAGTTTTTCAACGTAAAACAAATGTTCAAAGTCGTGTTGGGTCATTTTTGGGTTGTCGGTTGTGGGTTCTCAATTGGTGGTTTTTTCAAAATTAAAACAATAGTAATTATCCCAATTACGGAAATCCGCATTGGCGACAAATTTTCTGGGGAGAGGAGTAAATATATAGTTAATAATAAATATAGTAAAATCTGCTTCCATCTTTTCGATAAATGGGTGTAGGCTACAAATTTTAGATTATTGTCGTTAGGGTGAAGAACCTATGCAATATTTTATAGTAAATATTACCATATTTAAGACAATTTATTTTGAAATTGACAGGTCATACCATACATTTACCATTGAATTTGTCGTGTCTTGACACGGGACTTTCTGTACAAATCAAGCCCATAAAAGCAAGCAAGTAACTAGCCGCCTGTATTTATTGGGCTTTTTTGATGGGGCAAACCGTTCTACAAACCTCCACAGCCATTAAAAAAATCCATAATTAAAAAGTAAGTTGGACACTTGGGGTGAACGCTTCGCTATGGAATTAAGTGGCAGAAATATAAACGCCAAGACTGTTTGGGCTGAACATATTTTGATGTGTTTAAATTAATATAACACATAAAAAAAATCCCGAAGCATTGCTCCGGGACTTTCTGTACAAATCAATAGCAAGTAACTAGCCGCCTATTAATTTGTAGTCCAGTGCACCCAACATCTTCTTTAACCGTTTTCCCGGTCTGTAGTTGATGTGTGCAGATTTTACCAGGCTACTGGAAACCGAGGTTGCATCTTCTGCCCCTTCGGAGCGTACGCCAACCTGAAAGTTGCCCAATGAGCCCAATTGCACGGTACGGCCCTGGCTTAGCTCGTCCATTACATTGTGCTGTAATGCGTTGAGCACGGCCAGGCAATCTGCCTCGCGCACGGTACACTGGTTAGACACTAGGTAAGCCAATCTTTCCAGATCAACAAACCCATCACTCACCGCCTGTGTGTAATACTTGGGCGGTGCAAGCAAATCTTGTGGATTCTTTCGTTCCACTGTTTTGATTACTACCATTATTACATGGATTTAATTACACCCTTTTTCTCGGGCGTCCGCCGCACCATTGCTTTGGAATTACTAAAATAAAGAAGTGTTTTTGTTTGTTAAAACAAACTTGTCAACATTTAGCGGGTGTAACAGGGTTATATATTTATACAAAAATCACTTTTTAACTACCTGAAAAACAATTTATTATAAATATTATATGAAGGGATTTTGAAATAACAGCATTTTAAACCCGTTATTTACCGCTTTTGGATGTTTATAAATAAGGCTTAAAAAACCAAAAATTTCCCCAAAACACAGGGATTATGGTTTAATATATAAACCTCGCTGCCTTATTTTCTCATGGATTAATTAAAAAGAGATAATGAATAACCGCTACGGAACAAGAAATGAATAAAATTACCGCATTACTTTTTAGTTTTTTCCTTTTTCAAAGCAATTCCTTTCTTTAGCCAACGCTTCAGTTTAACGGAAGGTTGATAATTAATATGAAATTTTGAAACCTCTGCCGTGCGGAGTAAACTTTTATTGGGTTGGGCTACACTCTTAAAACCTATTTTAAAGCGGCCTATATTTTCTAGGGAGACCGTTTTGCCATCTTCCAAATGCTGCCTCATCTTTCTACCTAGGGCATCCAGTACGGCGCGCACATCGGTTTCACTGAGGGTAGATTCCGTACTTATTTCATAACTTAAGCGCTCAATATCTATCTCGCCCGTGCTTACGGCCTGTAAAATATAATTGGTTTCAGAGTTTGTAGCTATATTGTTCTTGCGCCTGGAGATGCGATATTGTATGGCCATATATTTTTAAATTTGAATGTATGATACTTTATTTGAAATTAATAGTGCGTTTTTTTAAAAACTACTGTTTGTTTTTAATAAAGTTTTTAGCAATTTAAATAAATATTGTACAATATATAAAATTTAATTCTACTATTATTCTAAAATTATTGTACAAAAATTTAAAAAAATACTTCCCGTATTTCTGTCTCTTTTTACTAAGACGTGGATGATTAATAAATGATTATATTTAATGAGATGAAAATAAAATTCCTTTTTTTCTTCTTTTTTATAGCCACTTTTTCATTTGGCCAAACTTATATCCGCCAAGGAAAAGGTGCGTATAACGAGGTGCTATACACTTGGGATGGCACATATTTAAGACAGGGGAAAGGAAATTACAAGACGGTGCTCTATACGATAGATGAGGAATATATACGTTTAGGCAAGGGGGCTTACAATACAGTTTTATATACATGGGACGGAAAATATCTTCGTCAAGGAAAAGGCTCTTACAACACCGTACTTCTTACTTGGGATGGAAAATATATTCGTGAAGGCAAAGGGGAATACAATACGGTGCTGTACACTTGGGATGGCACCTATTTGAGAATGGGAAAGGGAGATTACAAATCCGTTATCTATACCATTACAGAGGCGGTGCCGATTGTTGTTTTGATGTTGTTGGGGGTTTAAAGGTTTATTATATGCTCGTCATTTTTTTCGCAACCATCCTAAAGCTTTATTGCTCTTTATTTCCCATAAGTTCCCGTTTTTCTTTAGTGTAAAGATTTCTCTTGAAGGAGCATATTTTCCGGAATTCTGTTGAATAATCTCAATTTCATTCTCACTTACGTTGCTTATGATAGCCACATGTCCGTATTGATTAAAAGCAGTCTCAGCAAAAATAAGGAGATCATCCACCTCAGGTTTTTGCGTGCTGGGATTATTGTATTGTATTAATGCTCTTCTTTTATTCAATTTACCATCCCCTGTTGCACTGTCAAAAAAGTCCTTTGCATGTCCATAGCTATCGGGCATTTTATGGTTTAAATGTTCGTAGTAATACCGTTTTACGAATTCTACACATTGATATTTGAGTCCGAGGTTATAGCCATCAGGTGCAAGATTTCTGCCTTTCACATTCCCAACAAAGCCATTGTAATAGACGTACACCCCGTTAAGACTATCTACCTTATCTCCAAACTCATTGTTTTTTAAGCCCAATTTTTTGCCCCAACGCTCGCAACTCGTGAAGGTGGATAAACTCAACAACAGAAGAAGAAATAAAGTTGATGTATTTTTCATTAAAGTATTTTTCTCTAACTACTTTTTCTCATATATTAGTTTTTATTTGCTCTAAATACAACCTTTTATATTGTCGATATTTATAAATGAAAAGGATTGTAATAGCTGGATGTAGAAAAACGAAGAGTAACACATTAAATTGCTGATAGGTTAGGCCAAGAAAGGCAGCTCCTTTTTTCATTATTTCTACACAAATCCAAAATATGGTGTCCATACTATTCTACATTTTTATTGGGATTTTTTATAAATAAGCTTATCAAAAGGCCTAAAGCAACCACGACATCCAGAATATTCCATAACTCCCTACCTAAGGCAATTTTAAAAAAGGGTTGAAAAAGCAAAGCGAGGGCAGCGTAAATAATTACGGTTGTATTGATATTTCTTTGTTTGGCCTGGTAAGCTAAATATCCAAACCCTATGAATGCTAAAAAGCGTACTAGTTGATAATATCCGTAGGGCATATTTAGGAGGCATAGGAGGAAGAGGATTGCTAGGGTGATTTTTATTAATGTTTCACTCTGCTTCATTATCACTTTTTAAATTATCTAATATATCACCATCAATTTCACTTATCAGCTCAAATTCATTTGAAATATGTGTGTCAAAAAAGTCGTCTTGCAACCTTGATAGGTACGAATCAGTAATGATGTCTTGCTCCAAATAGTCTTCAAAATCAGGATGTTTTTCAAGAATTGACGCGTTGTCAATTTTCAGCTTTGAGCGAATGACTTTAAAAAATTTGATTTCGCTGTATTCAACTTTCTCGTCTGCTTTGATGGTGTCTATTGCAACTTCAATTAACTTCAATTCATTTGCTTCTGTTAATTCTGAAGACCTAAGCTCTTTGAAATATTCTTTTAAAAACTGATAACCGTCTTTGTTGATAGCGAGTAACAAAGTTTCCAATTCGACATTTATGTCAATTTCTCCAAAGGTTTTACGTTCCTTTTGCAGTTGCTTAATAAGTTTGACCTCACGTTTGTCAATATCGCCATCACAAGCCATACACGAAAATGCAGTCTTCAGTAATAGTTTATTAAAATGTAATGTTTCCATATCTAATTGTTTTTAAAACCGATTCTCGGTCGGTCGTTAGTATTTTCTAATAATCCTTCCATTTTCGCTTGAAGAGCGATATAGCTTGTCAATTCTTTGAGTGAAATTGAAGGGTTATTATTGTTGATGGTATCAAGCAATATCTCTTTCGAAATTCGTGCTTTTTGTTTAAGTGCTTTTCTTGAAGCTTCATCACAAAGGAATTTTATATCGCTTGAAACATAATTTTCTGTTGCTATTGCAAGTTCAGAATAGTTTAAACCAACTTCTCTTGGTCTTTTTTCCAAGTAAAGTTTAAACATTAACTCACGTGCTTCAAGGTCTGGCGGTGGCAAATAAATTACTTTGTCCAATCTTCCTGCTCTCAAAATGGCTGGGTCAATTGAATTAGGTCTGTTAGTAGCTCCGATAATAAAAATGCCATCATCTCCACAATTATTCATTTGTGCTAAAAACTCATTTACAGCACTTGTATTCATATGATTCACATTTGAATTATCACGATTAGGAACAACTGCATCTAACTCATCAATGAAAATGATACTTGGTGCATTTTCACGAGCTTCATCAAAAAGGTTCTTGATCTTTTCCTGTGATTCGTTTACATACTTACTTTGAATATCAGATGGCTTTAACTGATAAAAATTAAACCCTATTTCTTCTGCCATTCGTTCTGCAAAGAAGGTTTTACCACAACCTGGTGGACCATAAAGCAACATTCCGTTAGGAATGGTCAAGCCATACTCGGCATACCGCTCTTTCTCGTTTAATGCATCTATAACATCAAGTTGGATAGTGTCTTTCAGTTCTTGCATTCCTGCGATTGCAGAAAACCCCTTTCCTTTTTTTATTTCTTTAAGTTTCGGCTTAGACACTTCTTGCGATGATGAAAGCTGTTGTACTTCCATTTCGCCATTCATTGCTTTTATAAAGTCTTTGACACTTTTAAAACGATTTTCAGCATTTGGCTGTAATGCTTTGTTGATTATGTTTTGGGTTTGTTGGTCTGTAACTGAAGAAAACTTAAAAGGCTTTTTTCGTTCTTCAATAACAGCATCTTCCAACTTTATGGAATCCGACTTGTATTTTGAAATTTCAACGAACCAAGGTGGCAATCCTTCTAACAAGTGATAGTATAATGCACCAACCGAAAATACATCACTTTGAACTGAAAATACTTTGTTGAATGCTTCATTGGCTTGGTAAAATGGATTTAAACCTTCCTTTAAAAAATCCTTATTCGACTGACTTAAAAGACGAGCATATCCAAAGTCAATGATTCTAGGAATCGCAACATTGCCTGATAAATCCAACATAACATTCAAATTAGTAATGTCGTTATGAATGATTGGTTCATTCAACGAATGCAAATAATTCAAACCGTTCAAAACGCCTGAAATAATGTCTTTAGCTTCATACGGATTAATGGATTGTTCTCTTTTTAATTTGTCTGCCAAGGTTTCACCACTAATGAAATCAAGAATTGCATAAGCATATTTTTGACCATCTAAAAGAAGTTCGCCACTATCACAGTATTTAACCAAATTTGGATGCTTGATATTTTTTAGAATCTGTATTTCTAAAACATCACCATTTGCATCAAATTGAGTTCTATGCAATTTTGAATAAGCAAACAGCTTCAATAATTTGGCTTTGCCCTCTTGGTCCTTTATACGATAAGTTTCGGCATAGCTTCCTTTCTTGAGAATGAAAGTCACCTTGTACTTCTCTTTAATTAATTGTCCTTTAGATAATATGTGAGTACTCTCGTTCATTTACAGCGCTTCATCTGGATTACTTGGTCTAGTACTGAAATTTCCGTTTTCTTGTAGAATAAGCTCATATTCCAAGATATTATTGCTTAAAGATTGTGGATCATCTTTTCCAAAACTTTCTTCTGCAATGAAGCCTCCTTTCAATTCTCCCTCTTTCATTTCCTTCTCCGGATTCCAACCTTTACCGTAATAAAAGAAAGGCTGATAGGTTCCATTGGGAATTTCGAAAGTGTAAGAACTCCCACTTCTTATAAACGCATGACGAATAACTTTATCATCTTTTTTGATAGTTACCAAAACATCTGAATTGTAGGGAGTCCGTACTTTTATGGCTGAGCAGCCGTAATCTTTGCACGATGAATTGCCTCCATAATAACGAGAATATGGTGTGGCTCCCGTACTTAGAGAATTGTTGATGTATTTTTCACGGATAGCTGTTTCTTTTTTTTCCTGTTCAACACGTATTTCTCTGGCAATACGTTCCTCTTCTTCACGTTTTTCTTGCTCAATGCGTTCTTGCTCTAATTGAAATTCACGTTCAGCTTCTTCTGCTTTTCGCTTTCCTTCCAATTCAATTCTTTGCTGTTCTTCTTTTACTAAACGCTGTTTTCTTTCTGCTTCGCTTTCACAGGAAGAAATAATCATTGCCAGAAAAAAGAGCGGAAGAAGTAATTTAGTTTTTGATATCATATTTTTATCTATTTATCCAACCAATACAGAATCATCACCGCTTGGTCTTTCATCATTTGGCAATAATTCAATTAATGAAATCACTATAGGGTGTAGTTCATCTACATCTGGATTCTCGCTGATTATTTGCTGACCTCTGTTTAAAAGTGTTCTTGCTCTACCGTTGTCTTTCCAATTGTAAGAACCAAAATTGTTATTGTGATGTCTAACAAAACCAATTAGTTGGTAGATAAAAGTCAATTGAACAAAGAAACTGCTGATTTCTTCTAATAAAACATTCCCTAGCTTAACATCTTTAGCGCGAATAACTTCATCCAACTGTGAACGAAACTGATTAACCACTTGTGTTGTTTTATCATTTCCTAAATCGTTGTTGGCTTTTTCCAATCGGTAAAATTCTTCTTTTAGGGTTTCTTCCAATTTTGGCCATTCGGTTGTTTCATTAAGCTCGTCAATTGTTTTTAATGACTTTCTCAAATTGGTTAAAACTTCCTGTTTTCCGTCAACATCATTTTTGTTATTCTCAAATGCCTTTTCAATTTTATCTAACTCGGCTTCAATTTTTTGTAATTGACCGTTATCAGAGTTGCCATCTTGTTTCAATTCTGCAATACTTCCTTTTGCTTTTCTAATTTCGTTTTCTAACCAAGTTGTTTCGATTGATGTTTTAGTACTGTCAACTTCTATATCAGTTGAATAATCTAAATATGGGAAATAGGCTGTAACCGTAATTTTTTCTGATCTATCAATATTTATTGTCAAATCCACATCACTATTTTCGGGCAGAAGTGAAGGTAAATCGGCACCACTTATTTTAATATCAGTAACGTGTTCGTTATAGATTGCTCTGGTTCCTTCAGATGCGTGTTCGCCTTCGTAAACAGGGATTTTGATGAAGTCGGAATCCATTCCCGGACGAATCTGTTTTTGCGTCTTCAATCCGTTTCTAGTTCCGACTGCTGGGATTGACTGGTTCTTTTCTAAACCTTTGATTGTTTTGAATCGAATTTTGCCTGTAGTTTTATCTTTTAGCTCAATACCCACATTGTAAGGCAATGTTGCACTTCCAATTTTAGAACCTTGAATGACACTGAAACTGGATGGTTCACTTTCTAAAATATTTCCTTTGTCGTCAAATAGAACTACTTCAAAAACATTAGTTTTTCCTTCATTGAGTTGAATTTCTACAACTTCACCAATCGTATTAATTTCAACTTTTCCGCTTGACCAAGCTTTGTCGCCTCTGGTGACTTCTGCAAAAACCTTTTCAGGAATCTCTCCTTCTGTTTTGTCAGCTAAAATCTTGATAGGAACAAATTCTTCGGTTTCCACCGTTGATGATTCATTGGCTATTTCCAATTGAATCTTTGTTTTATCTCTAGTTTGTTCTCTTACTTCTTCTGAAACATCTACGGTAGAAGCATACAAGGCAGCACCTTTTGAAACTACCGTCATTGGGTCGGCACTTGTATCAGGTTTACAAATTTGTTCTTCCAACATTTTTCTTAAGACTGGTGAAAACGTTGGACCACCGACAAGAATTAATGAATCTAATGAAGAACCTTTAAGATTATTTCTTTCCAATAGACTTAAACTAACGTCAATTGCTTTTTGGAAAACGGGCGAAACCGCTTTGGCAATGTCATTTTGAGTTACGGTAATATCTAATTCAAATTCTTCGCCTTCATCATCTTCTCCCGGAATATCTCCCAAATCAGACAAGATATTATGTGTGTCATTAAATGAAAGTTTGATTTTAGTTTCTTCTGCATAAAATTTCATAGCATTACGCAGAATTTGCTTTTTTGTATCATCCGCCAAAATGGAATCAATCACAAAATTTTCTTGGATGTAAGGCAAGATAATTTCATCTACAATTGCGAAGTCCAAATTTTTACCACCAAGATAATTATCACCTTCGGTGTCAATCACTTTCATTATCCCTTCTTCAACTTTTAAAAGTGCTGCATCAAAAGTTCCACCACCAAAATCAAATACTAACCAAAAACCGTCTTTTTTATTAGAATCTAAACCGTAAGCCATTGATGCGGCAACAGGTTCTTGTAACAATTCAATATGATTGAACCCTGCTAATTTTGCAGCTTCTCTTGTGGCTTCTTTTTGATTGTTTTTAAAAGCGGCTGGGACTGTGATAACAATGGAATTGACATTCTCATCTTTTACAAAAGACTTCAAGGTTTTCAAGACTTCTGCCGATAATTCTTCTGAAGTCAAGTCTTTTTCAAGATTAGAACTCGGGTACTTTTTATCAGTACCCATAGTTCTTTTGAACTCGATGAAAGCATTATCGTCTTCCGAATCCCAACTTTTCATTGCGTTCAGCTTCTGTCTTTTTAGAGCATTGTAAGCAGTTTGCCCAATTTGGATAGCTTTTTTCTTATTGATGTAAACACAAGAAGGCATTGTGTCTGCTTGCATATCAGTTTTTTTAATGGTTGCTTCTCCATTTTCCATTCTTGAAATAGCGGAATTTGTTGTTCCTAAATCAATTCCGTAGTCAATTTTAGTTCTTGCCATTTTTTAATGTTTTTTATTCTCCTACGCTAACTTCAATTTGAGCAGCTTGAATCATTGCTCCTTTAAAGTTCACTTGTGGTTTTATGATTCTTGTAATAATTTGTTTTCCTGTATCCAAGTCTTCACTTGGGATGAAGTTTGCAGATACTTTCATTCCATCGTTGTATTCTTTTCCGAGCATATCCACTAGTTCATAGCCATTGGATGCAAAATTGTCTTGAATACGTTGTACAGAAGAGTTTAACTGTTTAAGACCTTTGGTGCTTTCATCCATCCTGCTCAAATTCTTTTGAATACGAATAATTTCATCAGCCACTTTTAAAGCTAAAGAGTGGTCAGATTTTTCGTTGGAAGCAACAGGTTGTGATTTAGCCGTTTCTTGTTGAAGTTTTAATTGTGTTTCCAAAACTTCTACCAATTTGTTATCCAATTTCACGCTTTCTTCTTCCAATGAAGCTTTGGTGTTTCTGATTTGGGTTTCTACATCTGTCTTACTTGATTTAATACGTTTGCCCAATAACCAATAAATCAAGCCACCTAATAACAGTGTCGCCAAAGTGGCAATTATCCAATACAATCTGTTTTTCTCCACATCTCCGCCTAGTTCTGAAATCTTGCTTTCAGCTTGCTGTTCCGTTTCTTGGATTTTAGTACCAAGCTCTTGGGAATTGGTTACAATATTTTGGCTGTTGGTTCGGATTAGCTGACTTAAGCTATCAATCGAAGCATTTAGGCTAGTATTCTGCTCTTGCAAGCTTGTAATAGTCTGGCTCTGCTTTCCAATTGTATAATTTTGGTTATTCAGCTTTTTAGTCAAAGCATCAATCTCTTGCCGTTGCTGAGATACGTTGTTTTTTATGGTTGGTATTTCTTTAACCAAAGTTGAATCCTGTTGCTGTTGAGCAAATAAGTTTGTTGCTCCCAAAAAGAGCGATATGAGTAAAATTTTCTTCATTATTTTTTAATTGTTTTTATAAATTGGTCTAACCCTTTGCGGATTATAAGGTTGATATTTTGTTTGCTCTTTAGCCTTTGAACCAAACTTGGTGAATACCTATAATAGAGCTTGATAAAATTTCTACCTAATATCGTTCTGCTCAAAAAATCATCTCTGAACTTTCTCAATTCCAAAACCTGTGGGTGGTCATAATCACCATAAGCCATTGTGGCTATATAGCAACCTTGTTGCTTTCCATGGGTCATCAAAACTAATTCAAAAGCAGATTTGCTCTTATTCAAGTCATCTTTAATTTCCTTAGTTGTGTTTTGTTTTAACAAGAGATCAAAGGCAAAATTGTACGCTATTTTTCGCGTTGTAAAATCGAATGTTCGTGGTCTTTCATTAAAATAATTTTTATTAATTGTAATAAAATCATCAATTGAGTTAATTAAAATTCTATTGCAATTAATAACCATGTTATTTAAAATTTCTGAATATATTTTCGCTTGAACTAAATTTTGATTTTCATTAACTAATTCCATTGCTTTAATTACCGAATAATGTGCTTCGTTCTTATTATCAATGTTAGATAATTTGTCTGATACGAGTTTCTCAAATTCATTTCTTGACATAATTTTAATAATTAATGATTTTAATCAATCTGTCCAATAATTTCCTAATTACATAATTAGCCCACTTTTTGTTTTTTAAGATTACGACTAACTTAGGTGAATATTGATAATATAATTTGATAAAACTTCTTCCAATAGTAGTCTTTCTTAAGAAATTATCTCTAAAGCTTCGTAATTCTAAAACTTGTGGATGTTCATAATCACCATAAGCCATTGTGGCTATATAACATCCCCCCTCAGTTTTGTTTTTCTCACGCATTTCACTAACAAACGTTCCGGCAGCTTTTGAAGCTGCTTTGCCAGCTCTTGCCGTAGTCACAGCTGCTTTTCCGGCCAATCTCCCTGCTTTTTCAGCTGACGAAGCTGTAGCATTAAAAATTTGCTTTTCAATATTCAAAAGAGCTTGTTTGTTTTTATTGAAATGATCTCTAGCTTGATTATTCATGTCAAGATGTTCTATAATTCTAGTTGCATTAACTGCATCAGAAATAGTCTTTTTCAGTCCCTCTATAGATCTATAATAGGCTAATTGATTTGAAAATGCATCTTGTTCCTGATTAACTACGGCAATTAACATTCCTAAGGCATTACTAACAATTGCGCTACTGATATTTAAATAGAATTCATCTTGGGATCCTAGTATATTTTTGATATTTTGTAATCTAATATTGCATGAATTAACTAATGATTTTACATTAGATATAGAGTTATTTAAATTCTGAAATGATTTTAATTTGTTTGTAATAAAGTCTAAATCCTCCTTAATAGGAGCAGTTTCAGTCCATTCATTAACACTATTAATACTGTCATTTGCCTTTTCCTTGACAAGTCTCGAAATTGCTGTGGTTTCTGCAAATTTTAATAATTTGAGTGTATCTTGACTTGGATTCTTGTAATCTCTACACTCCATAAAATAATCAATTCCACATTGCATTATTTCATTTGCCAATTGGTCAGCAACTGCCTTGTATTTTAAGTCGCTTGTGCCAAGTAATGATTTGAGAAGTGATAATTCGTTCTTTGTGTTTGTGAATAATTTTAAACCAAATTCATAAGCTCTGCCTTTGTCTGCTTTTCGTTTCTTTTTACAACTTTCAATTTGGCTTTCGATTTTGTGTAATGGCTCTTCTGTAAACTTTTTGGAAAGATACTTTTGAGTAGTTCCGTTGCATCCACTGAACAATAGCAATGTTTCTGAACTTGAAAACTGATTTTTGAATTGCGTCAGCAATTCATCAATCAACTTTTCAGCTTGTTTTTGATTGTCAATTGTATAAGTTTCATCTGCAACAGAATGTACGAAGCTCTCAAAATAGTCTGATTCAATGAGCTTGATTTTGGCTTCAATGCCTGTTTTAATATCAGATTTATCTGTGCTTAAGAGTTTGTATGTACCTAAATTGTTGAATGCAGAGAAGTTTTTGGAATTAACATCTTTGTCGGTTGTTACTTTTTCCCAAATTTCAAGTGCTTTTTCATCATTTCCTGCTTTCAAGTGTTGTAATCCTAAATCATCCATAAACCAAAACAAGGCGTAGTTAACTTTGTCTTGGTTTTGTTCAATATTTGAAAATGCTTTGTTCACAGAATCTTCTGTTCTGTCAATACTTCCGAGAATTTGAAAGTCAAAATCTGATTTGATTTCTTTTCCAACCTTTGTATAGGCCTTGATTTTTCCTTTTTGTTTTTCAAGTTCCTTCGTTGTTGCATTCGAGAGAACACCTGCAATTCGATAAGGGTTATTGTTAATTATATTCATATAAAGTTTTGAAAATATTTATTGGCTTTACCCGTTCTTAAACGTCAATTGATTTCTATTAATTCATAACTATTTACTGGTTTTCGACTTCATTCCGGCACTTGGCAACCCAATCTTTAAATTTTTTAAGAATTATTTTGCGGATAACAGTAAAATCTAACAAATCTCTCAAAACACATCCATCCACTCCAACCAATTCGACTGCTCCGAGCATCTAAAAATATCGGTAATCCCATTACCCGTAAATTCAAAATATAGGGCATGCCTGAATCCGGAATGATTTCCGGTAAGTACGAATACCGGCGCACTGCACAGGCAGCCGGTGCAAACATTGGTGGAAAGTAACATCTTTGTATCGCCTCTTTTTCGCAGCGAATCAAAGATTCTTTTTTGCAAAAGCACGAAAGAGGTCTTTCGCATATCTTCATAAAGACGGTCATCATCCAGTTCATTATCCAATAGATGATAATCCATTTTTTGATAAGCGGCCAGAATGTTATGAAGTTTGGCCCTGATCATTTCGGATTGGGCCACGGAGCCGATTAATTGGTCTGTATCCATTTAGGAGATTCGGTTTTTAACTGTAAAATATTCACAATCTATCCCCTACGGCATACCGCATTGGAGACAGAGTTTCTGGGGAGAACCCAAATATAAAATTATTTGGCTTTAAGAAAAAATTAAGAACAGGTTATTCGATTAAAGGCGCCCAAATTATGGCGATGAAGGGCATGGGTACTGCCGAAGTTAGGGGGTTATTTTTTTGTCTTTTCCCTGTTCACCGCTATGGATTTGCTTTTAAGCCATTTTTTCATTGCCGGTGTAGGCTGGCAGTTGATATGGAATTTTTGTATCTCGGAAGCTTTTAATAGATCAGGGCTGGGTTGGGGAGTACTTTTAAATCCCATTTTGAAACGGCCAACCCGTTCCATATTTACGGTGCGGCCTTCGGATAGGTGAAATTCCATCAGCTTGCCCATTTCCACCAGAACAATAAGTACATCGCCCTGGCTGGCGGTACAGCGGTTGCTGATTTCATAGCTCAGCCGCTCCAGGTCAATCTCGCCCGTGCTGATGGCCTGCATAATAAAGTATTCCTCCCCCGCCGGGCCTATGTTGTCTTTGCGTTTGGTAATTCGGTATTGTAATGCCATAGTCCCTATTAAAGTTTATCCCTGAAACCCTTAAGATTCACTGTTCCTTTTGCTAAAAATCGCTTAGCAGTTTGCCAAAGCCGAGGTGGGAATTTTATTAAAGTACTATAAAATTATAAAAAAAAGTTTTAAAACTTCTGAAGTAAAGTTTTAAAACTTTTGATAGAGAATACTATAATTTTGTATGGTGGGAATTTTTCTAACAAATATAGGGACTTTTTTGCGATTTAGAAAGATACAAAAAATTTGAACGCGGTGGAATTTTTTAGATTTACCAAACATAATAAAATTTCAATTTATGTTTTTACGGGATTCCGCAATTGAAAAAAATAAAAATGCAGCCTCGAATATTATAACTTTTCTTAGTTTATATTATCTAAATTAAATTGTTCTAGTTAATTAGATTAGTTAATTAAAAAATCCAATAGGCGACATCTTTCCCTTCAATCCCATTTGCTCATTTTCACAAAGTGATTGTAAGGTTTTAAAAATAGCAATATTGCCATCTATAACCCGCATCATCGCCAATTTGCGAAGCACATTTTCAATCTCACCCCCGCTTAGGTCATAACTTTCTGACAGTATTTGGGTCTGTGCCGGTGTCAGTTCCTTAAGCATCGCCTTCCAAATTTTTTGTTGCGCTTCCCTTTCCGGGCGTTCAAACTTAACTTTGAATAGAAACCTACGTTCAAAGGCCGGGTCTAGCGATTTTTCTAAGTTTGTAGTCGCGAAAAGAATACCCTCAAATTCTTCCAGACAATCCAGGAATATATTCTGAATGGCATTGTTGGTAGATTCCGTGGAAGCTGTGGCGGTGGAATGGCGCGTACCCAAAATGGCATCGGCCTCATTTAATAGCAACATAGGCGTTCTTTTTTCCTCTTTACATAAGGTTTTATAATTGTCAAAAAGTGCCTTTACCTTTTTTTGGCTTTCTCCGAACCACATGCTTTTCAACTCGGTAAGATCTACTTTCCAAAGTTGCCTACCGGTACTTCTTGCAATTTGATAAACACTTTCGGTCTTGCCCGTGCCGGGAGCACCATAAAGCAAGGTACAGATCCCGGTGCGCATTCCTTGGGATGCCAAGCGTTTTTTGATTTTTAAATGGTTTCTTGTTTTTAAGGTATCCCCAATTGTTTTAAGCTGTTCAGATTCTGCCGCATTATAAAAAAGCCTTTTTAGGGGAATGGTTTCGGGCTGGATTAAATCAGTATTCTTTTTTTCTTCATTCAAGCGTAATTCCAACCCCAACGGCTTTAGAAATTCCTTCGATTTGTTGGTAAGCTGCAACCGGGCATTACTGAAGTACCCTCCATTGCTGAATGTGGCCCAGCCATTTTTAAGGAGGGTATTATTGTTGTTTTGCAACGAAATACTAAAGTTGATCTTATCGGAATTTTTTGAAAAAATCGTATCACCCAAGGTATCAATGTCCACATCCAATTTGCCAAGAAGATTTTGCTCGCAGAGTAACACGAGACAGATTTTTTCCTTTAAACCAAGGTCCATATTGTAGAGGTTTTTAAACAGTGGAATGGTTCCATGGTTTAACAAAAAACTTTGGAAAACGCCAATCAAGAGCAAGGTATCCACATCCTCATTTTCACGGCTGTGGATAATATCGGCCAGTTCGGTGAGCAGTTCCATGGGGCATTCTTTCGCTTTCGTTTCAATGGGCTGTAACTGGCTATTTTCAATCAATGCCAAATGCACCCTGTCATGCACTTTATAATATGCGCGTTTGGAAAGTTTTCGCGAAAACCCGCTTTTTTCCATCTGCAGCAACCCTCTTTTCAATAAGGCTTCAAAATTGTTTTCATACTTAAAAAATAAAATAGGGTTACATTCCAAAAACTCGGAAATCTCCTCCCTATCCACATCCTTATTTTCTGAGGTAAGCTGAAAGATTGTTACCAGCAAAACGGTTTCCACAGTGACCGTTTGAAAATAATCATTTAAATAAAGGATGCACTCTTCTCGGGAAATTTTTTCCAAATCAAAATTGCATTTATGCAGTAATAGCGAGGCTTCAATGACAGTTTCTATAATGGGTGGTTTCATAATATTTATGGATTTACCACAAAAATAGCATTGCAGATCGCCAATAGATGTCGGAGTGATTATTTATAGTAATTTGTGATTAGTGAATGGCGCATGGCCAATAGCAAGTTTTTCAAATAAAGGCCTATTCGCTAATGCCTATATTTTAATGCCTATAGCCTTTAGCCTATTGCTTATTGCCTATAGCCTATAGCCTATTGCTTATTGCCTATTCCCTAAGGCCTGATCCCACCCATCTGCTAAAAAATTTCCCTACTTTAGTCCGACATTTTTTGGCGAACACATTTCCGAATTTTACAAAATCAATGCAACATGGCAGGATATAAACTTTTGAAACGGATAGAAATATTACTAGATATTTTAAATCATCAGCCCGGAATATCAAAGTCCCAAATTATTGATAGGCTCCAGCAACGGTATGAAGTAGTAACGAGCGACCGCACCTTGGAGCGCGACTTTAAAGCCCTGGCGGATGAATTCGGCATTGACGTTGTCTATTCAAAAGATACCAACGGATATGCCTTAGATACTGAAAACCAAGCGCGGGTCCAGAGCCTTTTGAAATTTATTGAACTCATCCATATTGGAGAACTTTTTAAGGAGGGGCTGGATGACTTTGAACTGCTAAAGGATAAAATTGAACTGGAAGATTCGTCTAAATTTAAGGGCATTGAATATTTAAAGGAAATATTACTGGCCATCAAAAAAAACAAGCAAATACAATTTACGCACGAAAATTATTGGAAAGAAACCGAGAAGGAATACACCATTTCCCCATTGCTCTTAAAGGAATATTTAAACCGTTGGTATGTAATTGGGGTTCCAGAGGGAGAAAAGGAAATCCGCACTTTTGGAATTGATAGAATGGAGCATTTTAAAATGGGTAAGATTTCAAAAATAAAGCGGAAGGATTTTGAAAAGCAATTGGACCAGTTTGTAAATGTGATCGGTCTAAATTATACTGCCCATACTAAAGTTGAAAAGATTATTCTTCGGGTTTATGGAAAACAAATTAAGTATTTGGACAGTTTGCCATTGCACCATTCGCAAAAGATTGAGATAGCCGAGGGCGATGAATTTGGCTTTGTAACGTATCATCTTATTCCAAACTACGAATTTGAGATTGAACTATTAAAAATGAATTCGATGGTGGAAGTTTTAGAGCCTATATGGTTTCGGGAAAAAATAATAACGACGTTACAGAGTACCCTTCATAATTATCAGACAAATTAATACGATCACGAAACATGAAACCACGCTACCTAACCAAATCGCGCTTTAAGTTGGCATTGGATTGTCCCACCAAGCTTTTCTACACCCGCAAGCCGGAATACGAAAACCAAAAGGAAACAGATACTTTTTTGCAGGCCTTGGCGCAAGGTGGGTTCCAGGTGGAGGAATTGGCGCGCATGCAATATCCGGAAGGCATTGCAATACTTGGCGATGATTATAACTACGCTCTTGTAGCAAAACGTACCAACGATTTATTAATTCGGGAAAACGTTGTGATTTTTGAGCCCGCCTTTTTGGTGCATGGGTTGTTTATACGAGTGGATATTTTGGTCAAAAAGGGAAATGAAATTCAGTTAATCGAAGTAAAGGCAAAATCAATCAGGAGCCAGGAGCATACCTCTTTTATCAAAAACGAAAAACTGGCAGGAGGTTGGGACACCTATCTATATGATATTGCCTTCCAAAAATATGTAATGCACTTGGCATATCCGGAATGGCAAATAAGAGCCTCCCTGCAATTGGTGGATAAGGATGCTATTTGCACCGTAAATGGCCTGAATCAATGTTTTAAGATTGTTGAAAACAGTAATAACCGAACGGGTATTGAGAAGAAAGAAGGACTTACATTAGCTCATATAGGAGAGCCTATTTTATGCAGGATTTCGGTTGATGACGAAATGGATTTGATTCATAAAAAAAATCCTTTAAAACCCGAACAGTCTTTTGGAGAAATGGTCAATTATTATAGGGATCATTATGCAACAGACACCAAGATTTTTACTGAAATAGGAAAACATTGTGGGGGCTGTGAATTCAATTCAGACGTTACAAATGGTGATTTAAAAAGCGGCTTTCACGAATGTTGGCAGGAGCAAACGAAGCTTTCCCTGGATGAAATAAATAGACCCAAGGTGTGGGAGGTATGGGATTTTAGAAAAAGCTCGAAGTTGGCAGAAGAGGGCAAATATTTTATGCACGAACTTACCGAGGCTGATGTGGGGGTACAAGCGGAAATTGGAAGAATGAGCAGAACCGAGCGCCGCTGGGCACAAATTGAAAAACAAATAGCCAATGACCCTACGCCCTTTGTAACGATAGAAGATCTTCGCGCTGAACTTTCTTCATGGAAATTTCCGCTCAATTTTATAGACTTTGAAACCACCGCGGTGGCAATTCCCTTTACGGCCGGAAGAAGACCGTATGAGCAATTGGCCTTTCAGTTTAGCCACCACATAGTTTATGAAGATGGCCGGGTGGAACATCACCGTCAATATCTAAATATAGCCATAGGCACATTCCCTAATTTTGATTTCATCAGAGCCTTAAAGGCTTCATTGGAAGTAAATGATGGCAGTATCTTTAGATATCACAACCATGAAAATACTATTGTGAATGTTATTTACAATCAACTCAAGGTTTCGGAAGAAAAAGACAAGGAGGAGTTAATGGCATTCATAAAGAGCATCAGCCACAATACCGGCAGTAATGCCGATAGTTGGATTGGTGAAAGAGATATGATCGATTTATACCAGGTAGTTTTAAAATATTATTACAATCCCGCCATGGGAGGCTCCAATTCCATTAAGGCCGTATTGCCAGCTGTATTGAACTCAAGTGCATATTTAAGGGAAAAATATTCCCAACCCCTAAAAAAAATAAACGTAAGTAGCCTAAATTTTGAAGCTGGCTACATTTTTCTAAAATATGAAAACGGCCAAGCTATAAGCCCATATAAATTATTGCCTCCCATTTTTGACGGCTGGGACAAAGACAGTCTGGATGATGCCGTTACCGACATTGAAGGTATAAGCGATGGGGGCGCAGCCTTAACGGCCTATGGCAAGCTTCAGTTTGAGGAAGTTTCAGAGGAAGAAAGAGTGGCCATTCGTGATGGACTCTTACGATATTGTGAACTTGATACTTTGGCGATGGTAATGATCTATGAATGTTTTAGGGAAATAATTAAAGAAGAAATATAATGGAAGAAAAATTGCAGTATTTGTTTTCCGAAACCAACAGAATACTAAAAAAACAAGATGATTTCCTAGAAACAAGTGGGGAGAATTTTAACATTTTCAGCATAACTAAGATAGAGCGGTATGAAAACAATACCCACTCGGCCATGATAGCTGAATTACTGGATCCAAACGGCAGCCATCATCAGAAGGATTTGTTTTTAAGGGAGTTTCTGAATATAGTCCTCCCAATAGATAGTATTGATTATAATCGAAAGATGGAAATAGATTCTTTTTTAGCCCAGAGAGTTACAGTGAAAAAGGAACAGTCCTTTGGCGCGGTTGATCTAAAAAACGGTACGGGGGGACGCATGGATATTCTAATAAGGTCTTTTGACAAATGTTTTATTATAGAAAACAAAATAGACGCAAGAGATCAAGATCAACAAATATTGAGAAGCTTCAATTACGACTGTAATTATAAAAAGGTTTTTTATCTCACTTTATATGGTGACAATGCACCGGAAAGCAGCGCTATGGGATTAAAGGCAAATATTGATTATTACCCCATAAGTTATAAAACGCATATTGTAGATTGGCTCGAAGCCTGTAAGCAAAAATGTAAAAACCTATATATTCAAGGATGTATCCATCATTATCTTAACCTTGTTAAAAAAATAACCAATCAATTAGAAAGAATGTATATGGAAGAGTTAAATGATTTAATACGTAATAATCTTAGGGAGGCCAACCAAATTTCTACCGCGATCGAAGATGTTAAAAAAAGTATGCAGCAAACTTTTAGGTTGGACCTTTCGGAGAAATTACAAAAAGAGCTGAAGGATCAATTTACCGTTATGATCTATGGCAAGATAAGCGACAGTGAGGCCAGTATATATATTCTACCACTGGAAATAAGCAAACCTCCAGTAAGTATTGCAGTTATGGGGTTTAACGGTTATGGAGATGAAAATGGTAAAATTTATATTGGAATTTTCAATGAAAGTGGTAATAAGGCAATAGCAACTGAAATAGAACCTGAATACATTTCCAAAAAACAACCGACACTCCATTTCCCTAAATGGGAGTTTATAGTTACTGGGGAAAATAATAATTTAAATTTAAGGAGTATCAATACGCTGGCACAGTTTAAAGATAAGACCTATTATGATAAACTCATAAACAAAGTGGTTGAACAGATAGTTGAATTCACAAAAAACAACAGACCTATTTTAGACAAAATCAACCAACTGTATAAGGAAATATGACTATCCGGTAGCTTAAATGATGAAAAACGAAAAATTCTAGAGAAATACGGTGCAGTACATGCACCTCAAATTGACATTCCAACAGAAGAGAAGTGTTTTGTAAACATAGTACAACCATTATAAAATGAAGCTATTAACACGGAGATCGGAAGCAGGTGGGATGGCATTGTCGCGCACTAAATTGCCGATGCCCTGCAACGCCCGGCACTTCTGTTTATCCTGCCCTCGCCTATCGTTCCGTGCCGTTGTAAATCCCCATTATTGAAAACCCAAACTCAAATCTGAACTGTTTTTATAGCGCTAAGGATGAAACCATTGACCCGAAAGCAACCCAGAGTTTTTTGCGAAATCTTATGCTTCTTTCCCCCAACCCTCACAAAAAACGAAAAGTCCCCTAATTAAATTTAGGGGACTTTGCGATACTTAAAAATCAAATGGTTTCCACCTCTAAAATTTCCAGCTTTCTTTCGCCATCCCGGAAAGGCCAATTGATTATGTCGCCTACCTGCCTGCCCACTGTGGCTACTGCAACATCGCTCAATATGGATATTTTCTTCTTTTTATTGTCTGTTTTGGTAGTGGACACAAACATGTATTCCTTTTCCTTGTTGTCGGTATGATCCTTAATCTTTACACGTCGGTTAACCGTAACTACGTTTTTTGGCAAGTCCCGTCTTAGAACCTGTCGGGCTTCCTTTAATTCCAAAAGCAACCGTTCTTCCTCTTGTTTGGTTACCTTTTTTCTTCGCACGTGATCTTTAATTAGATCGTATATTCCGGTGGTTAAAATTACATTTTCTGACATATCGATATTTTTTAAATTTTACGCTTCTTCCCCCTATGCCGTTTTGACCCAACCCTTGAAAGTGGTGCACACTGAATGCAGCGCTGCTTTGCAAGTGCCGACATTGGTATTACGAAGAAAATTGCTTGATTTATATGGTTCTTGTAGCGTGGCCCTGTTTTGAGTCGAAACAGGGATTAACCAATAAACTCTTTGGAATTTTTTAAAAAAATATCGTCCAACAGGTAGGATAAGGACAGCGCTCCCCCAACGGAAGTTTTTTTAAGATAGGTGAAGTGGGCTGCCAGCATTTGTATTAAAAATTAAGCGGTTACAAAGATACCCCTTAAATTCTATATTTACAAAGCAAAAGACGGGCGTTGGAGGTATTCGGAAGCCGATTTATGTTGGATTCCGCCCTGATCAATTTTAATCGTTGAGAACTTCAAAAATCCATTTCATTCGCAATAGTTGAAGCAATCAATAATTTAGGTGTTTTCGGTTTGTGTTATTTATTAAGCTTTGGTAATAAATTCCCCAATTCATTCAATGTAGCCGTAAAACCTTCCTTAAAGCCCATTGCTATCATTTTTTCCATTCTTTCGAGCGATTCGTTATAAATAGAAATTGACACTTTTGTTATTCCATTTTCTTCGCTAAACGTTAAATCCCAAGACGAACCTGGGGGGATTGGATTTTCGTCCTTATCGGCAAAAACGCTTTCAAACTTAAAATTGGTCTTTGGGGAAATCGACGTATAGGTTTGAATGGAATGGTTTAATTCCTGTCCGTCCGCACTTACCATTGCATAAAATCTTCGCCCCCCTACTTTAAAATCCAACACTTTTGTTCGGGATTCAAAAGGTTTAGGAGCCCACCATTGGTCGAGAATTTCTTTTTTGGTAAAGGCATCCCACACCAAGGATCGGTCCGCCTGAAATTCTCTTGTAATAAATACCGTTTTTGTTGACTTGTCAACCGTAAAGTCGAATAAAAGCTTATTTTTTTCCATAGCTGGTTATTTTTAGGTTAGGTATTCGCGAATTTTCGATTTCATTTTTTGGGTTTTTCAATTTATAGCTTCTTTAAAACCTTTTCAAAAGTGTTTATGTTGCGGGAAGTAAAAGCAGCTTTTAGATCTTTTCTGCCCAATATTTTCCCGAACACGGAATGAAGTGTATTGCCCTTCGGTACTTTCCAATAGAAATTATTGGCTACGATTTTCGCTTCCTCGCCCGTTATTTTTTCTGCTTTTTCAAATGCTGCCATTAATGTTTTCTCAATACCATCGATGCCAACAAAGCCGTAAACCTGAAAGTTAGGATTCGCCGGAAAAGGGTTTTTGCTGAAAAGGGTTTCCACTGCACCTTTATCTATTACAAAAAGAAAGGCTTCATAATTAAAATGGTCTGACATCGCCTTTTCCAAGATCGCTTTTAATTCGCTTTTGGATGGATCGCAAGAAAATAAAATGTTGCCCGATGCCAGAATGGACGAAACTTCTTTCATTCCCACATTCTCAAAAACCTGGCATACTTCCGCCATTTTCATAGTGGTGCCTTTCACGTTTACGCCACGCAAAAAGGCACAAAAACGGTTGCTTTTTGCATTCATTTTTTATTGTTTTTAAGGGTTGACAATAAAGTGTCGAGTTGTTCGAAACGGCTCTCCCAAATTTGTCTGAACTGTTCCAGCCAGGTGTCTATTTCCTTCATTTTTTCAATTTTCAGTTCGTAATATATTTCCCGGCCTTGCTGGTTTGCCGCTACGAGGTCGCACTCGTTTAAAATTTGCAAGTGTTTTGAAATGGTGGGTCGGGCTGCATCAAAGTTTTCAGCAATCGCGCCTGCCGTCATGGCTTGGGAAGACAGCAAAACGAGGATTGCCCTGCGTGTAGGGTCTGAAATGGCTTGAAATATGTCCCTTCTTAATTTCATTATGAAGTTATATGGCTACAAATATATTATGAAGCCATTTAACTACAAAAATATTCTTTCTCTATTTATTGAGGTTGGAATTAGGTTGGAATTATTTATTGCCCAGATTTAAACCCGGAAACTCAGGAACCTCCTTATTCCCGTGCGCATTCGGCTTGCAAGCACAACAAAGCTTGTAAGGATATCTGTGAAGGAATTGTGGAGAAGGCAGGCCAGAACTTGCAGAAACAGTGCCTTTATTATACCGTAAGTGTCCCACTTGTAAAAAAGGAAACCTTGTTGCTATTATGACCTTCACTGCCCGTGGCCCGCCGTACCACTGGCAAGAGCAGATCAAAAAACAGTTGAACGGACCTATATCAAAAACGTAAATCCCGACGCAACGGGACTCCTATGGCCACCCCGAAGTTTCGGGGGAAGAAAACGGCCTGACAAGGCTGAAAAATAGACAGGAGAGACTACAAAGCGTACAGTGCGCTTAGATGCCTTGGCAAAAACACAGAGAAACGATCCAAAATCAGGAAAAACCAACTCCTGAAAATCAAATCCAAACCAGACCATTCCATATAGTGCCGACCGAAAAACACCGGTTCAGTCAATCCCGAAGGTTCGGGACATTCATGTTGGGTCGTTCCGACCACACGAATGCTTAGTTATTGGCTGTAGTTTTTTAGTTCAGTTACAATATTCACTTATCAATTCATAAGCCTCTGTATACCCTAATTCGCCCGCTTTACTTAAATCTAAGCATCCATCATTTTTATTTCCTAATCGCAATTTTATTATTCCAAGATTGTAATATGCCAATTCATTATTCGAATTATGAATTAGTACTTTCTGAAAATCTTCTAATGCTCCCTTTAAATCTTCAAGTTCAAATTTGCAGTATCCTCTTCCAAATGTAACTTCTTCCCAAAGAGTCGAATAACCAACGTTCACAGCAGATGCTTTGTCATAATCTAGAATCGCTCCTCGAAAATCTTTCAATTCGGATTTCAAATTTGCTCTCTCATTATAATATTCTGTCAGACTAATTTGGTCAATAGAGTCCAAATTATATTCGATATGAATATCGATTGCATTATTCAAATCGCTCATTGCTTTAGCTTTGTCATCTAATTTTAAATATAATTTTGCTCTTCGAAAATATTCGTGGCTACAATTCATACAACGTTCAATTAGGGGAGTAATTGAATCAATCTTATATTGTAAATTTTTATTTTGAGCAGTCAATGAGGCACTAATAATAAAAAGAAGAAGAAGAGTAAATATTGGTAGTTTGATATTTTTCATAGTTTCGGTCAAAATTACAGCCAACTGTTTCGGCTATGAGTAGTTGCGTGGTTTAGCACTTAACTTTGCAAGTACACACCAAACTGAAAATCCGCGAGGATTTTCAGAAGTAGGCGAGAAAAAGCAATTACTTATAGCCATTGTTGTGTGCAGCCTTTAAAATTCCGTTTTTATGTTTTTCTCAATTACAAATTGCCTAAAATAGGTTGTATATGTTGTGTCTTTTAATTCAGCTTCTATCCAATTTTTTACATCATCTTCCGTTAATTGACTTTTGTAACATTCTAAAGACTTGAACAATTTATTTCTGTCTTCTGCATTATATCTTATATGTATATTCATATAGTTTTTATCAACATAATTTAAAGAGGTCATATTCCCTTGAGGAATAGATACTAACTTTTCTTTAGGCCAAGTCAAATAAAAAAGTGGATACTTTTCATACCATCCTTCTCTTAAAATCAATTCTGTAACTATATCGCTTATACCTCTGTGGTCTAGATGGCCAGTATCTCCGTCTGGACCAAATGTAATAATAGCATCAGGATTTATCTCTTGAATGGATTGAGCCAGCTTTTCTTTCATTCTTGTGGTCTGATTAAAATATTCTCCAATTCCGCTTACTATCCCAAAACCATCATGAAACTCAAGAAAAATTGGTTCATTAATTCCAAGTATCTGGCTTGCACATATAGACTCCTTTTTTCTTACAAGCGCTAGACTATCACCAGCTGGTATTCCAGCATGCTCTTCTACGCCATATCTACCATCGGCAGCAATTATTAAAAATACATTTTTCCCTTCGGCAGCATATTTAGCAAGAATTTGTCCAAAGGCAGCTTCGTCATCAGGATGAGCCAGTATGGCTAATATTGTGTTAATATCTTTACTAGTGCCTGTTTTCTTTTGACCAGTACATGATGTTAGGAGTATAAAAAGACAAATAACTATATATTTCATAATACTGTTTTAGGTTGCACACAACATGTGTATAAACGAACCGAAATTGCGTTTATATCACACATGTCAGCATAGTTTTTTTCTCCATTAATATTATATATACCCAGCGGAAAGATAAGAACTGTAGTTATAAGCCAATTCCAATTAACTGGCCGCTTACTTTTCAAATATAAAACAATCCTAATCCATACCATTACGGGATTCCGCATTGGCTATCATTTTTTTGGGGAGAAGCCCAAATATATTAAAACACTGGAATAGTTTAATACCAAAATTGATATACTCGAGGAAAAGACTGCGCTTAAGATTGAAGTTTAAGATTGATTCGTTTTATTGGGTTTGGATATCGGGTTTAAGATTTTAAATCACAAATTCCAAAAACCAAATCCCAAAGGTTTGTCATCCTGAGCGCAGCCGAAGGACCAAATCACAAAAGCCAAATCACAAAAGGTTTGTCACCCTAAGCGGAGTCGAAGGGCCAAATCACAAAAGGTTGTCATCCTGAGCGCAGCCGAACGGTCAAATCACAAATTTTAAATCACAAATCACAAAAATCAAATCACAAAAATCAAATTCCAAAGATTTTTCAGCCTGAGCGCAGCCGATGAAATGACGCTGGCAACAATGGCAACATATCAATGACCATGCCCCCCACCCCCTTCTTCCTTGAGCAAAACAAAGCCGCCCTTGGTTAAAAACCTGCTGTCGGGTTTAAATTGTGAGGCATTTTTTATGGCCGTAAACCCCTTATAGGTGGCTCCCGTTTCTACCTCAACGGGGTGTAGCTCGATCTCGCTATCGGTTTCCTTTTCAACCTGCAAAATGAACTGTTTCCCGTCCATTTCCACCACGGCGTTTTCGGGCAGGGCCAGTTGATTGGCGGTTCCCGTAACAAGCTGGGCCTCCACAAACATACCGGCAGTAAAGTTATGTTCGTCTTTTTCGGCTATATGGCCGTGGATGAGCGCGGTACGCGACTGGGGATCGATGGCGGTGCCTACCAAGTGCACTTCTCCCCTAAAAACGGAATCGGAGGCTTCGGGCACGGTAAAAAGGATTTCCTGCCCTTTTTTAAGGCCCAGCAAGTCCTTTTCAAAAACCTTTAGCTCCAAGTGAATATGATCGGTATCCATAATTTCCATAATCTTATCGGCCGGGGAAACGTAAGTGCCGGTATACACAAAAACCTGGGTCACGTTTCCCGCTATCGGGCTATAAATGTTTACCGCCGAAACGATAGTACCCGCTTCCACGGAGGCTGGGTTTATGTTCAGCATTTCAAGGTTTTTCTTTAGGCTGTTGTAGCGCGCCAGATTCGATTTATACTCGCTTTCCGCCTTTAAAAAACTTTTTTGCGAAGTGATTTTTTCCGCAAACATTATTTGTTGGCGCTCGTATTCCGACTTGAGATAGGCGAGCTGCTCGGCGGTTTCCAGATAACTTTGTTGCAGGGTGATAAACTCCGGATTTTCAAGGGTTACCAAGCGTTGTCCTTTGGAAACCCTATCGCCCACCAGCAAGGGCGTGTTTTTGATATACCCGCCCATAAAGGCACTGATCACCGCCCGGCTCTGCGGCGGCACGTCTATTATTCCGCTGGTCTGTACGGCTTCGGCAAACGGTTTTTCGGCCAGTTGGCCTGTTTCCATCCTGGCGGTTTCAAACTGGGCCTTGGAAAGATGGATTTTTTCTGAAGTTTGTTCATCGGAATGGGCTTCCTCGGCGGCTATTTCTTTGTTGGAAGAATTGCAGGCCGCCAAAGTGAGGGCCGCGAGCAACAAGATTGATTTTATATTTTTCATCTGTATATAATATTTTGGTTCAGTGAAAGATGGAATGCACACTCTATTCATTTTCGCTGGGTTCGGGAAATTTTTGAATGGGCATTTCATAACGAAATTTTTATAAGGTTAAATAATTGAAGGCTATCACCGCTTGGTTGTAATTGTGGAGGCTTTCGAGGTATTGCAGTTCGATTTCGTAGGCATTCTCCAGACTTTGGATGTATTGAAAGAAATCGATTTCGCCATTCTTAAAGCCGATGTTGGCCGTTTTCAATATTTCTTCGGAAAGGGTTTTTCCTTCATTTTCGTAATATTGAAGGGCATCGCCATATTTTGAAATTTCTTGCAGCAATTGCGTCCTTCGGGAATTAAGGTGGATTTTATAATCCTCCGCCTGTTGCTGGCTTATTTCCGAAGCAATCTTGGATGCTTTTATTTTGGAAGCATTGCCGCTAAAAAACAGTGGGATTTTCAGTCCAATCTGATAAGCGTACAGATTTTGGCTCAGGCCGGAATTGCTTCCCAACGAATAAGAAAGACTGATGTCCGGCAGCAACTGTTGCGTTTCCAACTGTTGTTTCGCCTGAAAAAAGTCGGTTCTGTTTTGGTAAAATTCCAAAGCGGGATGGGTTTCACTATTGGAAAGCGAAGGGGATAGTTTTTCCAAGTAAGCATCCGCCACTTGCAAGCTATCTTCGGCCTGCACTACCATTTTTAGGCGTTCGAGGGCCAGTTGCACATCTTCCCTACTTTGCAGATAGTCGGTTTCCAACTGGCGTTGTTTGGCCCGGGCAGTGATTTTTTCGAGATAATTGGTCTCCCCCAACTCAAAGCGGCGTTGGGCAGCGTGGGCAAAATTTTGGTACAGGCTATCCAAACGTTGGAATACCCGCAATCGCTCCCTTTCATAAAGCAACTGATAGTAGGCGGCGGTCACCCTGCCCTCCGTCTTTCGTTTTTCCAGCTCGTATTGGCTGCCCTGCATTTCGTGCTGATACTGATTGGCCTTCCTTTGGGCAAAATAGACCGTGGGAAACAGAAAATCCTGCTGCAGCCCAAAAACATCCAAAGGTTCATTATTCGGACCTTTATCGTTTTCGTTGAATTCATAAAAAACTTTTGTCTTGTCAAAGCTGAAGGCACTGCCCCGCAACGCCTTGGCCTCTTCCCGTTGAAGCTCGGCTGCCTTTAGGCCCGCATTGTTTTCCAAGGCCATTTGCTGTAGTTCCGCCAGCGATTTGGGATTTTGCTGTGCCATTCCGGCAATGCTGAACAAAAGCACCAAAATTGTTATCGGCACATTTTTGCCAAGGCGTTTACGTTTCCTTTTCTTTTCATCCGAATCGAACTGGGCGTATAGCACCGGCAACACCACCAAGGTGAGCAGGGTGGCCGTTATCAGGCCGCCAATAACCACAGTGGCCAAGGGCCGTTGCACCTCGGCACCCGCACTGGTGGAGACGGCCATGGGCAAAAACCCAAGCGCCGCCGCCGATGCCGTGAGCAGCACGGCCCGCAACCGGTCCTTGGCGCCTTTTATAATCAATTCTTTTTTGTTCTTCATTCCTTCGTTCTTTAATTCCTTAAAATGTTCGATCAGTACGATCCCGTTGAGTACGGCAATCCCAAACAGGGCAATAAAGCCCACCCCGGCCGAGATGCTAAAGGGCATGCCGCGCAGCCATAACAGCAAAACGCCGCCCACCGCCGCCAAGGGAATGGCCGAATAGATCATCAGCGCCTCCCGCACCGAGTGGAAGGCAAAATAGAGCAGGACAAAAATGAGCAACAAGGCCACCGGCACGGCTACCAACAGTCTGTTTTTGGCGCTTTGCAGGTTTTCAAACTGGCCACCGTAGTCGATGGTGTAGCCCACGGGAAGCTGGACGTTTTCGGCAATCAATTTTTGCACATCGTCCACCACACTTTGCAGGTCGCGGTCGCGCACGTTGATGCCCACCACGATCCGGCGTTTGGTATCGTCGCGGGATATTTTGGCAGCGCCCTTGGTATAGCTTACTTCCGCCAATTCGCGCAACGGCACTTTTTCCCCGGAAGGGGTATTGACATACAAATTTTGCAGATGCGATAAATCCTGCCGATGCTTTTCGTCCAGCCGCACCACAAGGTCGAAGCGTTTTTCGCCCTCAAAAATGCTGCCCACCTGCTTGCCGGCGAAACCCATAGAGACCATTTCGTTCAAATCGGCTATGTTCAGGCCGTAGCGGGCAATCTTACTGCGGTCAAATTTAACGTTCATCTGTGGCAGGCCCGCCACTTTTTCTACCACGATATCCTCGGCTCCCTCCACTTTTTCCACAAGCTCCTTGATTTCATTGGCCTTCTTTTGGAGCAGTTCCAAATCTTCCCCAAAAATCTTGATGGCAATATCGGCACGTACGCCCGTGATAAGCTCGTTGAAACGCATCTCGATGGGCTGGGTAAATTCCAGTTCCATACCGGGAATGACGGCGAGGGCCTCCTTAAATTTTTCGGCCAGTTCGTTTTTGCTCTTGGCCGATACCCACTCGCTTTTGGGTTTTAAGGTAATGATCACATCACTATCTTCCATCGACATTGGGTCGGTAGGCACTTCGGCGGCGCCAATACGGCTTACCACCTGATCTACCTCGGGGAAATTGTCAAGCAAGATCTGCTCCATCTGCGTGGTGGTTTCAATGGTATTGGAAAGGGAAGTGCCGGTTTTTAGGACAGGCTGTATCACAAAATCGCCTTCGTCCAGCGTGGGGACAAACTCCGCGCCCATAGTTGAAAACAGAAAGGCCGTGGCGAGCAATAAAAGCACGGCTACGGCAAGCACAACTCTTTTGGCACCCAAAGCCCAGCGGATTACGGGTTCATACAATTTATTAAAGAAACGCAGCAAGCGTACGGAAATATTTCTATCGGAAGTTTTTGATGGTTTTAAGAATAGCGAAGCCGCCACGGGCACGTATGTAAAACAGAGTATCATTGCGCCGATGAGTGCGAAGCTAAAGGTAAGCGCCATGGGCCGAAACATTTTGCCCTCCACCCCGCTCAAGGAAAGAATGGGGATAAAAACGATCAAAATAATCAACTGCCCAAAAATGGCGGAGTTCATCATTTTGGAGGCACTGGTCTGGGTGAGCCGGTCTTTTTCCTCTTGGATTTCTTGGGAAGATACTCCTTGAAATTGGGAGAAGTTCTTGGTAATCTGAAACGCGACAAATTCAACAATGATCACCGCCCCGTCAATGATTATCCCAAAGTCGATGGCGCCCAAACTCATCAGGTTGGCATCTATCCCGAAGAGGTACATCATGGAGAGCGTAAACAGTAGCGAAAGCGGAATCACCGATGCCACGACTAAACCGGAACGCAGATTTCCCAGCAGCAATACCACTACAAAAATTACAATTAGCACCCCCAAAATCAGGTTTTCGGCAACGGTGAAAGTAGTTTTTTCAATCAGTACGCTCCGATCCAACACCGGGTTGATGTAAACCCCTTCGGGTAGGGATTTGGAGATGGTTTTTACGCGCTCCTTCACCGCCTCGATCACTTTGTTGGAGTCGCCGTTCTTAAGCATCATTACCTGGCCGAGGATTTTTTCACCTTCGCCGTTGCCGGTTATGGCTCCAAAACGCGGCGCGCTGCCAAACTGCACTTGGGCGATGTCCTTCACATAAATTGGGAAGCCATCGTCATTTTTAACCACAATATTCCCAATATCTTCCAAAGAGGAAGCCAGTCCTTCGCCGCGAATAAAATAGGCTTGGTTTTCCTTTTCAATATAACCACCGCCGGACACGCTGTTGTTTTTTTCCAAGGCGGTAAAAACCTCCTGGGCGCTAATGCCCATAGCATTTAACTTGTTGGTGTTGATGGCCACTTCGTATTGTTTTAGATGGCCGCCCCAAGTGTTTACCTCCACCACGCCCGGAATGCCGGAGAGCTGGCGCTTAACGATCCAATCTTGGATGGTGCGCAGCTCGGTGTCGGTATAAACATCTTTATAACCCGGTTTAACGTCAAGAATATATTGAAATATTTCGCCCAGTCCGGTGGTAATGGGGCCCATCTCCGGATGGCCGAAACCTTCGGGAATATTGGCCGCAGCCGATTGGATTTTTTCCGCTATTAGCTGGCGCGGAAGGTAGGTGCCCAGGTCTTCGTCAAAAACGATGGTCACCACCGAAAGTCCGAATTTGGAAACGGAGCGGATTTCCTTTACGCCGGGCAGGTTGGCCATTTCCAGCTCCACGGGATAGGTGATAAACTGTTCCATATCCTGGGTGGAAAGGTTGCGGGAAGTGGTGATTACCTGCACCTGGTTGTTGGTAATATCCGGCACCGCCCCTATGGAAAGTTGGGTGAGCGAAAAGATGCCAAAGCCCACCAGCACCGCGATAAACAAGCCAATGATCAACTTGTTTTTTATACTGAATTGAATGATTTTTGAGAGCATAACTAATTTAAATATTGTATTTCAGCAGCCTACTGCCGAAACAATTCCTAAAATGGTGAAGCGATTACCATTAAAAAAAGCAATCGCGGAGAGACCCTGACAAACTACCGAAAGGCACGTTTTTCAAGGAATTTTAGTTATGCGAATTTTGGAGGCTGAAAGGGGGAAGCCTTTTCGAGGGAAGAATATAGGTTTTGGTAAAAGAAACGATGGGGCTTTTGATTGGCCACCTCGGCTTTTTTCAGTTCAAAGTCAAACGCCAGGATAACTACATCTGAAGTGTGATGATGGCAGGAAAGGTGCTGAAATGGAAGTTCCTGCTGCTCCGACTGTTCTTCTTTATGTTTTTTGTCGTGTGCGGCTTTTAGTACGCCATAATGTTTTTCAAAAAAGGTAAAGAAATCGTCGCCATAATTTTCGGAATGGTACTCGGCGTGTTCTATGAGCCGCCCCAATAAAAAAAGGTCGTTCATTCCCAAGCCGGCACTTTGGAAAAAGACCAGAAAGGATAGGGCTATGGCTACAACACTTTTCATAATGGCTTCAAAAATAAAGATTTTTTGCGGAGTGTTTTATGATTTCGCTCAACTTAGGCTTTAACTTTCCGTGTGCCCCCGTGCCCCCCAGCCACAATAAGCAGCACTTTTATGCTTAGGAAGATGAATTTAAAAAACTGGATGATGGGGTTCATCATAAAGAACCGCTTGGTTTTGGAGATTCGCTTTGTCATTTTTTATTGTTTATTGCTATTGATTATTGTTTATTTTAAATGTTGAATTTTGAATTTTGAATTTTGAATGTTGGATTTTACATTTTAATTTTACCTTTTTACATTTTGAATTTTGAATTTTAAATTATAAAGTCTCCACCTCATAACTCATAACTCCTAACCCCTAACTCAGAACTCAAAGCTCAAAGCTCAAATTTTGAATGTTGAATTTTGAATGTTGAATTTTGAATTTTGAATTATAAGGTCTCCACCTCCTAACTCCTAACTCCTAACTCCTAACTCCTAACTCATAACTCATAACTCAAAGCTCAAAGCTCAAAGCTCAAAGCTCAAAGCTCAAATTTTGAATGTTGAATTTTGAATGTTGAATTTTGAAATTTTACATTTTTCCTTTTACATTTTAAATTTTACCTTTTACATTTTACATTTTGAATTTTGAATTTTGAATTATAAGGTCTCCAACCCCATAACTCATAACTCATAACTCATAACTCATAACTCCTAACTCAAAGCTCAAAGCCTACAGCCCATCGCCTACTCCGGAATAAGCCACCAAAACGGTTTCATCTTGGCCTTGTACATAAAGGCGTGGTGGAGCATCAGTTTTAGCCAATGGCCGGCCAGACCTATTTCACCAAAGGTTTTGCCGAGCTTTCTGCCCTGGGTGTCGGGATATTTTTTATAATCGGGCACAATGGGGAAGGTGGTAATGCTCACCCCGCTGCCCTGAGTCATCCCAAACCCTGCGGAGGCGATACAGGCCGCGCCCATATTGCCCATCGA
The DNA here is from genome assembly GCA_048268785.1 of Aequorivita sp. GTDB lineage: Bacteria > Bacteroidota > Bacteroidia > Flavobacteriales > Flavobacteriaceae > Aequorivita. The sequence continues at coordinate 45,474 of JBLWUV010000001.1, read as the reverse complement.
GCCTTTATGGTGAAGGGATGCCTTATTGTTTTTTATACTGTCTATGATATTTTCGGCCACCAATTTGGCGGTTATGCCAGAAGGCATTCCCGTACGCGGCGGGGCGGGAAATATTTCAGTGCCATTGGGACTTTTTCGCGGTCTCGAAATACTGTGCGGCGGGGCAAAAGCAATGCCGGGCGCAAAGATATTCTTATAGTTCGGGTTTTGATAGGTCTCCGGCCAATCCTGCACCGTCCACTCCTCGTAAGGTTTTGGGGTGTAATCGGCATCAACGATCATAAAGCCCTTAAACAGCTTGTCGGTAATGTCCTGATTGTTTTTATCAAAAGCCTTAAATCCGTGGCCGGAAAAAGAGGGGATCAGCATCGCAAAATCGTAGTCAATGGTTTTGTGCTCGCCTTCCAGGGTTTCGTAGTGGGCACGGCCATCCTCGATCTTGTTTACCCCCGCACCCAAAATCCAATTGATGTTTCGGTCCTCAAAAACCATTTCTATCATTTCGTGCGATTTCATGATATTGCTGCCATAGCTGAGCAACATGCCGTCCATCCCAAAATCGCCAAGCTCAAATTCGTTGGAAATCCACGTTATTTCGGCCATATCGCGCACTTTATGACGCCGTAATTCCTGCTCCACGTTTAGGATGTATTCAAAAGCGGCCCCTTGACAGGTGGCTTTGGCGTGGCCCGTGCCGATGACAATCTTGGCTTTTTTGCCTTTTTTCATTTCTTCGATAAGTGCCCGCAGGCCTTCCCAGGCGTGGTCGGCGTGGGTATAGGTGCATACCGAATAGGTTTTGTTGGTCCCCGGATTCAGTCCCTCGGTAGCCTCAAAATTAAGTTTGGGTCCGGTGGCGTTGATCAGGAAATCATAGGTTATTTTTTCGGTTTCGCCCTTTTTTTCCGGAGAAACATATTCGGCCATAACGAAGGGTTTGCTGGTTTTGCTATCGCCTTCCGGATAGAAGGTGGTCACCTTGGCCTGTTTGTAATCGATGCCCTTTTTCTTGTACAAAGGTGCGAGTGGGAATAGTATCTTTTTGGATTTCATCCTGCCCACACCCACCCAAATATTGGAGGGAATCCATTGGTAATTGCTGTTGGGCGAAACCACCACCACTTCATGTTCCTTGTTCAGTTTTCTGCGCAGGTGCGTGGCGGCCACGTGGCCCGAGATGCCCGCTCCAAGAATTACAATCTTTGCCATAAGTGAAAAATTTAAGGGTTTAAGGCAGCGGTATCTTTTTAAGTTCAAAATAAAACTTTTCCGCTCAGCATCTTAACACCATCTAAAGGTGTAAAATTTTTAGGGCCTCCACAGTAACATTGGTTACAAAAGAGAAAATAATCCGAAAAAAATAATTCCATTTAAAAGTTGCATAGAAATGGTTACATTAGCAAAAATACCGTAGCTATGATTGTTCACGACTTCAGCAAACACAACTCCCTTATCAACCAGTACATTCGCGAAATGCGCGATGTTGAGATCCAAAAAGACTTCCTTCGCTTCCGAAAAAATATAGAAAGGGTGGGCGAACTACTGGCCTATGAAATGAGCAAGAGCCTTACCTACAAAACGACCACCGTAAAAACCCCATTGGGCACTAAGGAAATGTCCATCCCCACGGACGAGATCGTGCTTTGTTCCGTGCTGAGGGCGGGCCTGCCGTTGCATCAGGGAATTTTAAACGTTTTTGACGGTGTTGAAAATGCCTTTATTTCGGCCTATCGCCACCATCCAAACGGCGAGGACGATTTTGAGGTGCAGGTGGAATACCTGGCCGCTCCTTCCATCGAAGGAAAAACGCTGATACTGGCCGACCCGATGCTGGCGACCGGCCGTACTTTTGAAAATGTTTTGAGGGCGCTTAAAACCCACGGTATTCCAAAGAAAATTCACCTGATTTCCATTATTGGCGCGAAGGCCGGCATCTTTTTGGCCGACACGGTATTCCCCTCCGAAACCGAACTGTGGATCGCGGCCGTAGATGACCAACTGAACGAACGGGGCTACATCGTTCCGGGCCTGGGCGATGCGGGCGATCTTTGCTATGGGCCGCGGTTGTAGTGTAGACGTGAGAGGTGAGAGGTGAGACGTGAGATGTTAGATTTTATGACTTCAGACGGTAGGACTTAGGACGTAGGACTTTTTTAATGTTGTTTTAATTCCTTTTAATTTGCCGCGACCTCTGCGTAAAAACCAAACGAATTTTGAATTCTAAATTTTGAATTTTGAATGTGGGTTTTAATTCTTAGTCCCGTTTAAATAAAAAGCGTTTTTGAACTTGGAACTCAGTTTCACGCTGCGTAAAAACTCTGCGAGCTCTGCGGGATAAACCAAACGAATTTTGAATTCTAAATTTTGAATTTTGAATGTGGGTTTTCTTGTCCTCCAATCAATAAAAAGCGTTTTTGAACTTGGAACTCCGTTTTACGTTGCGTAAAAACTCTGCGAGCTCTGCGTGAAAAACCAAACGAATTTTGAATTCTAAATTTTGAATTTTGAATGTGGGTTTTAATTCTTTTACTGCATTAATGAAGACAGCTTTTAAAATTGGGAGTTAGCTGAAAGGTGTCAAGCTTATAAAAACCTCATTTCCCGCCCGTGGCGGAATGGAATTATAGGCCGGTTCCATTTTTTCTATTTTAAAGTATTTTGGGAACAATTCCCGATAGGCTTCCAAACTGCCACCGTAGGGCGGCTTGTCGTCGTTTAGGGGAATGTTAAAAAGCAGCCCAACCAGTTTGCCCGAAGGTTTCAACAATTCCACCATCTTTTCGGCATAGGCTTCCCGAAGCGAAGGATCCAAGGCGCAGAAAAAAGTCTGCTCCAAAATAAGGTCATAGTGCCCTTTTAGTTCAAAAAAATCTTGGTGGATAAGGTTTTCCTGCGGAAAAGAGGGTACGCGTCTCATTAAATTTTTTAGCGGAATGGACGAAATATCTACCACCTCCACATTCTTAAAACCCTGTTTGAAAAGGTATTCGGCCTCATAGGAATTTCCCCCACCCGGAATCAATATCCGAATATTTTTATCGGTAAGCTGGTCGATGTATTCCTTTAAGGGGGTAGAAACGTGGCCTATGTCCCACCCCATCTGTCCGGAAATGTATTTATCATTCCAGAAAATTTCGTCAAGTTCCATAGCTATTGTTCAAATTGGATGCTCCAAATGCCACGCACTTCATTTTCGCCATAGCCAGTGGCCATATCTGTGGGATACAGTTGCTTGATTTTGGCAAGGGTAGTGCTTTCCAACTCCTTGTCGGGGGTGCCGTGACATTTTAGGCACATATTGTTGGTCACGATAGGATAATAAAAATCAACCTGCTTGCCCGAGGTGGTAACGATGGGCGTGGGCTCCTCCCCGGCCGCTACTTGTTTTTTAAAGGTTTCAATATGCACTGCTTCTACAGCATTGGCCCGGTTTTGTGGATTGCGGGGTTTGTCGGTTACGCGTTTTATGTGCGCTTTATAAACCGTTGCCATACTATCGGTAATGGGCAGGGCCTGAATATTGCAAAAATCGAGGGCGGCAATCACGCCGTTTTTCTGGATTTGGCCCATCAGGTTTTTCCCCAGCTCGGCCTTGGTGGTACGGGCAATCAGCATGCCCCGTTCCGTTACGGAGGGCTGAGCTTGGCTCATGGGGCGGGTTTCGGCCCTGTTTTTTCCCATTCCCATACCGTTTTTCATTTTTGGGCGGTCGCCGTGCATTTGGGCATAGTGGGCGGCAAACCATTCGGGCTCTTCTATTTGGTTATCGTACACATAATCGGCAATTTGGCGCACGGTTTCCTCGGGAAAAAATTGGTAGGGCATCAACCCAAACCGTTTGATGGCGCCGGGCATTTTGGAATGTGCTTCGGAAGGTTTTTTCAAAAAATCAACAAAACTCTGTTCAAAGGTTTCTTTGGAAATACTATCGGAAAGATAGTGCATCTTTACGGCGATCATGGGCGGGGCCACCATAGCTTCCTCTGATGCCTTGGGATTGTGGCACACATAACAGTTATTTTCCATCAAACGTTTGCCGGGATGTTCTTGCAACAAGGCGTAAGCATCATTGCTGACCTCATTCATCGCCAAATAATCTGCTTCTTTTTCAAACTTACAGGAAGTGAGAACCAGCAGGGAAACCGATACAATACCAAGTGAAATTTTCATCTGTACCAAATATTTAAGTTAGCCGAAGATTGTTCTAAATTTATAAAGGACACAGGGCCTTTTCTAAGACATTTATTTTTAGTACTTCCAAATTTAAGACATCCAAACCCAGATGGTTGTAACAAAAGTTACACTACCACCTTTAAATAGAAATAAGTTGGATGCTGTTGCGGTTCAACTTTATTTTGCCCAGGCTTTCCAGTTTTTTCAATAATCGCGACACTACCACTCGCGAGGTATGTAGCTCATAGGCAATTTCCTGATGGGTGGAATTTATAAGCGAATCCTTGGTGACCTTTTTTTTATTTTGAAGGTATTTTACCAACCGTTCATCCATATTGTAGAAAGCAATACTGTCAATGGTTTCCAGCATTTCTGTAAGGCGGGCGTGATAACTTTGGAACACGAAATTGCGCCAACTTTTGTACTTGCCCGTCCACTCCTCCATTTTTTGGATGGGGATCATAATGAGCGTAGTATCTAGCTCGGCCACTGCCCTAATTTCGCTCTTGGTATGGCCCAGGCAGCAGGTGAGCGTCATGGCGCAGGTATCGCCCCGTTCCAGAAAGTAGAGCAACAGTTCGTCACCATCATCGTCTTCCCTTAAAATTTTGATAGCGCCCTTGAGCAGCAAGGGCATGGACCGCACATAATCGCCTATTTCTATTACCTTTTCGCCTTCCTTGACTTCCTTTTCTATGCCCACTTCGTTTATTTCATCAATAAGGGCATCCTCAAAAATATGGGAGAAATTTTCCTTTAGATTTTCGATCATTTTACTACTTGTTAGGTTGGTTTTTTATGACTTACGAAAATACCATTTTTAAATTTTATTCGCTGGACTGCCAAGCAGGGAAAACAATTAAAACCCTATGGATAATTGAATGGGACAGTGGTCGGAACCGTAATATTTCGAAAGGATGTCCACATTTTCCACCTTCTCTACCAAGGCATCGCTGAGCAGAAAATAATCTATCCGCCAGCCCACATTGCGTTCGCGCGCCTTAAAACGGTAGCTCCAATAGGTATAGGCCACCGCATCCGGATGAAAATGCCGAAAGGAATCGGTAAAACCGGCATTCAAGAGATTGTCCATGCCGTCAATTTCAATTTGCGTATAGCCAGCGGTTTTGTTGTAGTTTGATTTGTCGTTCTTAAGGTCCATTGGGCGGTGGGCCACGTTCAAATCGCCGCAGAGGATTACCGGTTTTGTCTTTTCCAGGTTTTTTAGATAGTTTTTAAAATAGGCATCCCAACCCTTGCGATACTCCAGCCGTTCCAGCTTTTGGCCCGAATTGGGCACATAAACATTTACCAAATAAAAATCGTTGTATTCCGCACAGATTATCCGGCCCTCATTGTCGTGTTCGGCAACGCCCATATCATAGGTCACATTTTTGGGTTCCTTTTTGCTCAACACCGCCACGCCGGAATAGCCCTTCCGTTCGGCGGAATTATAGTATTTATGATATCCCTCCATCTGTGCCAGGGCTTCGGCCACCTCCTCCTCCTGCGCCTTGGTTTCCTGCAGGCAGAGAATGTCGGGATCCAGTTTGGCGATGTCATCAAAAAAATCCTTTTGGGTGATGGCGCGTATTCCGTTGATGTTCCAAGAAATGATTTTCATAAAAATTGTTTTTTGTAAATATCGGGAAGCTTGGTTAAATCTGGGAATTTTCAAGGATAATTTTCCCAAAGAGGGAATTCATAAATGCCGGAAAAAAATCAACTTTTAAACATTTGCTACCCCCTAGGATTATACCGCACCTCCTGCAAATAAAACTTCCCATAAACAAAATCGCCCTCGGGGAAGAGCCATACGGCATCGGCAGCAATGGGAAGGGTGTGACCCTTTACCGTACCGTATTCCGAAACGGGCGTTGAAAAGGGAACCTTTTCGTTGGAGTTGACATCTACCCTATCCTCCGAAACAAAATTGGTAAGCTGTCCCTGCTCATTAAAGTAAAGCACCGCGGTAATGGAAACTTCCCCATTACGGAATGTCGCTTTCGCGGAACGGTCGTCCAAAGCCTGCCATTCAATATTTTTATCGATCAAGGCCCCGGGGGCGAAGAGGCACATATCGTTAAAGAAGGTAACGGTTTCGGTCTTGAACATTTCTGGCTCCGAAATATCCACTACGGGGAACAGCGACAGCAGTTTGATTTGCATGGAAGCCTCCCCATTTTTATAGCGATGGTAACCGGTGGTAGGCAGGTTTTTAAAATTCGCCTTCATAAAAAACAATCGGGTAGGATTTTCAAAAAAATTGAATTGTTCCGAAGTAAAGCCGAACCAGTCCTTCCCGCTTTCGCGCATCTCTCCTTTGAAAATAGCCCTGGCCGTTTTAATCTTCGGGCTGCCCACCACGCCCACATATTTTAAATACTGTTGTACGGGAACGGGCAAATGCAGCAGGTCTTTTTCCAAAATGGTTTCTTCGGAAGCGGTCACTTTTTGAAAGGACTGGGCCACATCTTTTTTAAAATGTTTTTCAAAAATCCATCCGGCTGCGGCTATCAAGGCAACCATCAAAATTATCGCATTGGCGATGGTGCCGAACTTGGCGTCCTGCCAATGTAGCACTATCAAAAGCTGCGAGGCACCGACCGACAAGAGGGCAATCCAAAACCAAATGGGACTTTTCATCCAAAAAAGCACCGCAGTAAAAACAAAAGTCACGGCAATGGCAAGCCAGACAAGCCCTTCCGTTTTTTGATAATGCAGCGTTAATTGTGGAATTTCAGCAAAACCAAATGCCTTTAAAAAACCCATCAAATGGATGAGTCCGTGCACGAAAAGAAGGATGGCAACTAAAATTTTCATTGTGTATTGGGTATTGGTTTCAACAGAATCCTCTTTCGCCATTTCACCCCTTCATACCAAAGCACACTTCCAGCTCCCAGTGCGATACTGATCAAGATTTGATCTACATCGAGTCGTTCAAACCCAAAAAACCGAGTAAACGGCGGCACAAAAAGCAACAGGGCCGTGATGGCAACGGTAATGCCCACTATAATTGGCACCAAGCGGTTTTTATATTGAAAGGTGGTAAAAATTGAATAGAGAAAAGAGCGGTTTACAAAGGTCAAAACAATATTGGCCGTAATGAGCGCCAAATAGACCATAGTCCGGGTGATTGCCTCATTGGCATCGTCATTTACGGCTATTTGATATACCAACAGCACGCCAGCGGTAATGGCCAGGCCCTGCACCACACTCGTGAAAAGTTCATTCCAATTGAAGAAAGTACTTGAAAACGGACGGGGTTTCTGAAGCATGGCGTCCCTTTCCAAAGGTTCGTTTTCATAGACAATGGAGCAGGTTGGCCCCATTATCAATTCCAACAAAATAACGTGTACTGGCGTGAAAATATTCGGATAGACCCACCCCAGGACCAAAGGAATAAAAACCGTAAGAATGATGGGAATGTGGATGGAGATTATATATTGTATCGCTTTTTTAAGGTTGCCATAGATTTTTCTGCCCATGGCCACGGCGTCCACCATTTTGGAAAGGTCGTCGTCCACGAGGATAAGCGAGGCCGATTGTTTGGCTATTTCGGTTCCCTTTTTGCCCATGGCCACGCCGATGTTGGCTGCTTTTAGCGCCGGGGCATCATTTACGCCATCGCCCGTCATCGCCACTATATGTCCCTGCGCTTTCAGGGCGTTGATTATTTTGAGCTTTGCCTCTGGAAACATGCGGGCAAAGATGTTTTTTTTCGCAGTTATATTAGCCATTTCGGAAGCATCCAAAGATAGCAAAGCATCGCCGGAGACCACTTCGTTACCACCTTTAAAATTCACCTTTTTGGCAATGGCCGCAGTGGTTTCGGCTATATCGCCGGTGATTATCTTTACGGCAATGCCGGCCCTGTAAAAATTTTCAAATACTTTTGAGATGTTCTCTTTTGGCGGGTCATAAAAAGCGACCAAGCCCTTGAATTCAAAATTAAATTCCTGTTGCGTTTTGGGCCATTGGGTTCCATTGAAATTGGAAAGTCCCACTCCCAAAACCCGATAACCAGCGGTAGCCAATTCGGTGATTTTCTGTTTTAAAATTTCCCGTTCCTGTTTCTTCAAATTTGAAACCGCCATAATGGCTTCGGGTGCGCCCTTGGCGGCGATTATCCTTTCCCCCTGTTCATTTTCAAAAATATGCGTCATCATCGGCGGCTTGCCACCCAACGGGTATTCGTGCACCATTTTAAAATTGGGCCTTTCATCCTTCTCAACAATCCTTTCATAGCACTGGTGCAGCGATTGTTCCATGGTATCAAAGGGAATGGGTTCACTGGCCCACATAGCGGTAACGATCAAATTTCTTTCACTATCGGAAAGCGTTTCCGCTACCGATGAAATTTTTTCGGTTTCCAAAGTAAACAGTTTGTCCAACCGCATTCGGTTTTCCGTAATGGTTCCGGTCTTGTCCACGCAAATTACCGTGGCGCTGCCCAAGGACTCGACGGTTTTCATCTGTTTTACGATTACGCCCATATTCATCAGTCGCCACGCGCCAATGGCCATAAAAGTGGTAAAGGCCACGGGAATTTCCTCGGGCAAAACGCTCATTGCAAGGGTAAGCGCTTTTAAAAGGCTGTCCAAGAGGTCTTGGGAATTGTAATAATTGATACCCCAAACCAAAATAAAAATAACGGCGCCAGCGATGACCATCTTTTTTACGAAATTGTTGATCTGCCGCTCCAAAGTCGATTTTTCGGAGGCGATGGTCTCGATGCTCTTCCCTATTTGGCCAACCTTGGTGTGGTTGCCAATGGCAGTTATCTCAGCAATGGCGAGCCCGCCCATTACCTGTGTTCCCCTAAAAATTTTATTATCTGCTGAAGTGGCATCCTTTTCCGCGGCAAAGGATTCCCCTGTTAAAATAGACTCGTTAACCGAAAAATCATTGGAATGTACGATGGAGCCATCAGCTACAATGGTGGTGCCCTCCTCCACCATCAAAAAATCGCCCACGACCACCTCTTGGCTGGAAATTTCCACTACTTCTCCATTGCGGATTACCTTGCAATGCGGTTGGGAAAGTTCCTTTAATTTTTCAAGCGCATTGTGCGTTTTGGCGTCCTGATAGAGAGAAATGGTGGCTACCAAAAGAATGGCGACGGCCATAAAAATACTTTCGCCCGTATGGCCCGTGAAGAAGTAAAGTGTGGCGGCCACAAGCAGCAGCACCACCATTGGCTCCTTTATCAGCCCTTTTAAGGCCTCCAAAAAATGGTTTTTTCGTTTCGAATCTATGCTATTTTGGCCATATTTATTCCGGGAAGCCAAAACTTCTGCGTCGGAAAGCCCTTTTAGATTGAAGTTTGCGATGGGCATAGGAAAAATGTTCGTTCAATCCATAAAGTTATGGATTATCGTCGGCGCGAATTATGACAATGATCATCTTTATACAGAAGCCAGCGTAAATGCAGGCCCGGCCCCTATTCAATTAAAAAACATACTAAAGTTTTCCACTTAAAAAAATTACAACGGAATATTCCCGTGCTTCCTATCGGGCCGCGACACGTTTTTGGTTTCCAGCATGGCGAAGGCTTTTAGCAGTTTCCGGCGGGTTTCGCGGGGCTGGATTACCTCGTCGATAAACCCCCGTTGGGCCGCCTTAAAGGGATTGGCAAATTTTTCGGCATATTCGGCTTCCTTTTCGGAAAGTTTCAATTCCGGATTTTCAGCTTCGGCGATTTCCTTTCTAAAAATAATCTCACTGGCGCCTTTCGCACCCATCACGGCAATCTCGGCCGTGGGCCAGGCAAAGTTCATATCGGCGCCGATGTGTTTGCTGTTCATTACGTCGTAAGCGCCACCATAGGCTTTCCGGGTTATAACAGTAACCCTCGGCACGGTAGCTTCGCTTAAAGCATACAACAGTTTGGCGCCATTCAAAATAATGCCGTTCCATTCCTGATCGGTGCCCGGAAGAAAGCCCGGCACGTCCACCAAGACCAACAATGGAATGTTGAAACAATCGCAGAACCGGGTAAAGCGTGCGCCTTTTTTGGAGCTGTCCACATCCAAAACGCCCGCCAAGCTCATTGGTTGGTTTGCAACGATGCCAATGCTTCGGCCGCCCAAGCGCGCAAAACCGACTATAATATTATCTGCGTAATCCTTATGCACTTCAAAAAAAGAATCTGCATCGATAATTCCCTGGATTACCTCGTGCATATCGTAGGGTTTGTTGGCGGAATTGGGAACTATGGTTTCCAGTTCGTCCCGAAACTCATCGGCAGCTTCAAAAGGCAATTTTTCCGTTACGGTTTTGTTATTCTGCGGAAGATAGCTGAGCAGGGTTTTGATCTGTTCCAAACACACAATATCATTCGCAGCGGTAAAATGCGTTACGCCGCTTTTGGTGGCGTGGGTACGCGCTCCGCCCAATTCTTCGGAAGTAACGTTTTCATTGGTAACGGTTTTTACCACATTGGGACCGGTAACGAACATATAGCTGCTGTCCTGCACCATCATTGTGAAATCGGTCATCGCCGGCGAATAAACAGCGCCACCAGCACAGGGGCCCATAATAGCAGAAATCTGCGGGATTACGCCTGAAGCCTGTACGTTTCTATAAAAAATATCGGCATAGCCACCCAGGGAGCGCACGCCTTCCTGGATTCGCGCCCCGCCGGAATCGTTCAGGCCGATGATGGGCGCACCCACGCGAACGGCATGGTCCATAACCTTACAGATTTTTTCGGCATGGGTTTCGGAAAGAGCGCCGCCAAAAACCGTGAAATCCTGCGCAAACACATAGACCAAGCGGCCGTTGATGGTTCCATAACCCGTTACCACCCCATCGCCGTAATACACTTCGTTATGCATATCAAAATCGGTGGTGCGGTGGGTTACGAGTATGCCCATTTCCTCAAAGGAACCTTCGTCGAGTAAATATTCTACTCTTTCGCGGGCGGTGAGTTTTTTCTTTTCGTGCTGTTTGGCAATGCGCTTTTCGCCCCCGCCCTTTTTGGCTTCGGAAAGGATTGCTTGCAGTTTTTTATTGTTGTCGGTCATATAAATCTATGCTTTGCTCTGTGCCCTCTGTGCCTTTGTGGTTATTTTTTTCACCACAGACCTGCCTGCCGGCAGGCAGGGACACAGAGCACACAAAGATTTTTATTTTGGTAATCGAAGTTTTTCTAAATCTTTTAAATAGTGTTTTAATGCGAAAAGCGCGGCTACCTTTGCTTCTTCTTCATTGATGGCTTTCAGCTTTTCTTCGGACCAATATTTCTTTACAAAATTGGTGTCGAAATTTCCGCTGCGGAAGGCCTCGTGCTCAAAGACGAATTTTCCGAATGGAAGCGTGGTGCTTACACCTTCAACATCGTATTCCGAAATGGCTTCCAGCATCCGTTGCATCGCCTCGTTTCGGTTTTTTCCGTAGGTAATCAATTTGGAAAGCATGGGGTCGTATTGGATGGGCACCTGCATTCCTTCGGTAAAACCGTCGTCCACACGAATGTTTCTGCCGCTGGGCGGACGATAGACTTCCAGTTTGCCAACGCTGGGCATAAAATTATCCAAAGGGTCTTCGGCATAGACACGAAGTTCAAAAGCGTGGCCCGTGATTTTTAGATCGTTCTGCGAAAAAGCCAATTTATGGTTGTTGGCCACATGTATCTGCTGCTCTACCAAGTCGAGACCCGTAATAAGCTCGGTTACAGGATGCTCCACTTGCAGGCGGGTGTTCATCTCGAGGAAATAGAAATTGTGTTTGTCGTCCAAAAGAAATTCCACCGTGCCCGCGCCCACATAATCGCAGGCTTTTGCAACTTTTACGGCAGCTTCGCCCATTTGTTTGCGCAATTCGGGCGTCAAAACCGAAGAGGGCGCTTCCTCTACCACTTTTTGATGACGGCGCTGTATGCTGCACTCGCGCTCAAAAAGATAGACGGTATTGCCAAAAGTATCTGCCAAAACCTGGATTTCGATGTGTCGTGGCGAGGTGACAAATTTTTCAATAAACACCGACCCATCGCCGAAAGCCGATTTCGCCTCGCTGATAGCGCGGTTCATCTGTTCCTCAAATTCCTTTTCGTTTTCAACGATGCGCATCCCTTTTCCCCCACCGCCGGCAGAAGCTTTTATGAGAATTGGGAAACCGATTGTAGCGGCAATTTTTTTCGCTTCAGCAATATCGGTAATGGCCTCATCGGTGCCGGGCACCATCGGGATGTTGTATTTTTTCACGGCGTCCTTTGCGGCAAGTTTGCTGCCCATCACCCGAATGGCGTGCGATTTGGGGCCGATAAAAATCAGGCCGTTGGATTCCACCGCCTCGGCAAATTCGGCGTTTTCACTTAAAAATCCGTAGCCGGGATGGATGGCGTCCACGTTCAATTCCTTTGCAAGCTTTATGATTTTATCGCCCAAAAGATAGGATTCATTGGAGGGCGGCGGGCCGATGCAAACGGCCTCATCGGCGAATTTCACGTGGGGTGCATTTCTATCTGCTTCCGAAAAAACGGCAACGGTTTTAATGCCCATATTGCGGGCGGTCTTCATTACGCGAAGGGCTATTTCGCCGCGGTTGGCGACCAATATTTTCTTAATCATTTTTCTCTAATTCAATTAGCAATTTTCCCTTTTCCACGGTTTCGCCCTTGGCAATGGTTACTGATTTTACCACCCCATCGCGCGGGGCAGTGAGCGTATTTTCCATTTTCATCGCCTCCAAAACACAGAGGAAATCGCCTTTTTGGACGGTATCGCCTTCGGAAACGTTCACTTCCAAAATCAATCCCGGCATTGGGGCGTGGATTTCATCTTCCAAGGAAGCATTCCCGAGGGAAAGTCCCATTTTGGAAATAAGCGCATCCAATTCATTTTCAATTTTTACTTGATAGCGATTGCCATTGATGGAGAAGGTGTATTGCCGGCTGTTGAAATCGGCCGAAAGGGTTTCAATTTCGATGGATTTATGGTTGTAAATAATGTGGGAATTTTTGGTATCGGAAACAATATCAAGCATTTCCCAGTCCTTTGCACTCAATGAAAACGCATAGGCATCATTGACTTTCAATTTAAATTTTTCCGTCATGCACTGAAATTTTGATAAAGATAGTATTTGTGGAAAGATTATGCCAACCCATTGCCGTTGTAAAAGAAAAAATCCTCGCCGCGAAATGCTCGCAACGGGGATTTTCCATAATAAAAAAATGGGATCGAACTATTTTTTTAAGTTCGATTTTGGCTTTGATTTCGGCTTTGTTTTGCTATTTCTCCTTTTCGATTTTGAAGTTACCGCACCTTCCGACCGCCTCATTTTTCGAACCCCGTTTAAGGCGGTCCTCAAATCTTTTATTTGGTTTTCCAGATCTTTTTGAGGAGTGAAATCACTGTCTATTTTCCCCGAAATAATGTTTAAGGAATGGGTCAAAAACTCAAGATGTTCCAGTTCCGCAGCCTTTTTCGCTTCCGATCCGGCCTTTTGCCAAATCTTTTTGAAGTTTTGGATTACCTCTTGCCATTTTGTATCAATTTTTTCGTCTTCCATAATTAACAGGAGGCATAAATCGATATTTAAAAAGGCAATCAAATCCCAATAATCAAGATCGTCGGTGTCCGATTTCGCCTTTAGTTCATTTTGAAGACCCAACAACAATTCCTGGGCTTCAGAAACGGCTCTCAATTTGTATTTCCTTTTGGCAATGGTAAATTCGTTACCGTGAGCCATCGCACCGCTAAACACCAGCAAGCAGGCCAGTTCAATTGCATTGGCAAGCGAGGAGGTTTTGTTTGAATTTAGTTCCTTTAAATAGGCCCTTTCATAATGTGAAATGGCAGTCTTCAGCGCATTGCTTCGTTTTTTGTCGTCCGGTGCCAGCATCGCCAGCCGTTTGTAGGTGCTGCCCATTAAATTGTGGCGTTCGGCGGTTTCCCCGGCCAAAAGCAACACCGAAAGATCGCCGATGACTCGTTCCATTTTTTTGTAGGTTTCCTTTTTCAATGCTGCGTTGGCATTCTCATTGTCTATAATTTCCCGGATGTATTGCTTGGCGCGCGTGTTGCAATATTTTTCCATGCAGGAAAAGGAAAAATCGGCGTTTTCCATTTTTAGCAATTCTTCATAATTCACGGCGGCTTCGGGATACATCGACAGTTCTTGATAAATTTTGGCCACCCGTTCCATAATCTGGGGCGTGCGGAACACATCGCGATCCACGGCCTTCATAATGGTATTCAACTCTGCCAAAGGGTCTTTTTCGCCATTGGTGGCCATTTGCAATTGGTTGAGCAAATTATCCAGATGTATTTCGGCTTCCTGTGGCACAATATAGCTTGGCGACCAAGACCCTTTGCCCGCAGTAATGCCCTTAAGTTTGAAAAAGGGATCGCCATAACATTGATAGGCGCCCCAAGTGTTATTGTCCGGGTGTTTTTCATAAATAAAGTTTCGCGCATTCCTAACCGCGTCGCCAAAATTATCGCCCGCGAACATACTGTTGTAAAACACTTGGGCAAAATCGAGGGCTGCGGCATCATTGACGGCCCAGCCCGCGGCGATTACCGCTTTAACCCCTATGCTGATCAATTGGGTGCCAATGTTGGCCGCAAGTTTATAGCGATCTTGAAAAAATCGTTCCTCTGGGGCATTGCTATAGCCCAAATGGCAACAATTCACAAAAACCAGTTCGGGAACTACCGGCATTTGTTGGATTTCAAAAACGGTAAGAAATATTTCCTTTCCGATTACCATACCCGATTTTTTTGGGGAATTGGGATTGAACACCCCGTGGCCGGCCAAATGGATTATGGAAAAGTCGTTGCAGAAAAAGTTTTTTACAATGCTTTCCGCCTCGGTCCCGATCAGGCTGGTGGTGGGGTAGCCAACGTTTTCCAGCGTGTCCTTCACCATTAATCCCTCTTCCTTGGCGCCCGGAAGTTGTGGGATAAATCCATTCAAGACGGCGTCTGCAATAATCAGCGCCCCTTTTTCGGCCACGCGTTTTATGTTTGTTCGATAATCCTTTGTTGCCAATTGCCGAATCATTCCTGCGTTTATGCACAAAGGTTTGGCATTGGTGGTGTTGTCCTGCAACAATTCCCAAGGATAGGATGCTGTTTTTGTGTCCAAGATCCACGAAATGTTTCCCTTCTGTTTCAATTTTTCCTTTAAATTATTCGGAATTAATAGCTCGAAAAGGGTTTTGGCCGTACAAGCCGACCATTGATTGTTGCCGGAAACTTCGGAAATAAAAAGGTCGATCAATGGCGTACTGCTGTACAGTTCGTTTTCCTCCTCGCGGGAATCACCTGTGGAGGAACCAAAGACCATACTGGAAGGTGCCCCCGTTTTTTCATTGGCTTCCTGATATTTTACGGTGATGCGGTTCCACCAATCCTCGGCGGTATCCAGCGGGGTTCTTTTTTGAACGCCCAACAGGTTTTTGATCCGCTTATTGCCAATAATGATATTGTAGGTGGCATTTTCTTTGTTGGCTATTTTGTTGAGCACATACATTCCGTTAAGGGCACGGTCTGCATAAAGTTCAATAATTTCAATGTTTTGGACGGTTCTGTAACCCTCATCGCCCAACATTTTTACCTTTTCATTGGCCCGGTTTACGCCGTCGATAATTGCCTTTAACGATCCTTCCATCGAAAGTCCGCCATAGCCAGTAGCAACGAAAAGGGAAGAAATACCGATTCCCTTTTTTGGCACCGCCGCGCCCCGAATGGTCAGCAAATAATTCAACACTCCCTGTTCCACCGATTTTGAAAGTTGAAATGCGGTAAGCTGGTCGGGTTCGCCCAAACCTATTATGATGGCGCCTTCAAAATCGCTGTCCGCCAACTTTCCGAAATATGCATTGGTGCCGATGTCGCCCGGATAAAGGCCCAAACGGTGTTTCGCGGTCAGGCTTCCATTTAGGTAATTATCAATTGCTTTTTCTGCATAAAGAACGCCATCATTTAGAAAATGGCCCGCAATAATGGGATAGGACGCATAGCGCAAATCGCCATTGCTAACGCTAATGGACACGGGAATTTGGCTGCCGATAGGCTGCTTTTCCTCCGCAAGGCCCAAAATGGTTTTTTCAAGCCCGGTTTCGGAAAGATCGAAATCAATATCGGGTTCGGCCCTAAAAATGGTTTCTTCCCCTCGCAACAAGGGTTTGGTGTTGCGCAGCAATTTGGTCTGGCCCGTGGAGAGAATTTCCTCTATGGCGTTAAAAAGTTCGGGCTCATTGGCCAGCGCCCCGTGGGTAACCCGGGAATAATAAACGGCATTGGCCTCACTTAACTGCTTTGGAATTCCGGACGCCCATGTAACACTTTGGTCTCCCTCGCTGGTGTAGAGAAAATAGAGCTGCTTTTTGGGCGGAATTTCATCGAGGTAATAGCCGCAGGGCGTCATTTTATCCTTCCCTGCTATATAAACCATGCTCGAATAATCGATGCTGTCGCGCTTCATTAATATGTTATCGCGATATTTTTTAAAGTAATCCAAATCGGCTTGTCTGGGAAGCGGCCAATCCGGTTTTCCAAAGTATTTCCGCATAGCTTCCCAAGTTTCCAATTTGGCGAAATCGTTTTTTGGATCGGTGGTTAAAGGAAGCAGTGCCAAAATTCCCGGGAATTTGGAGAACATTTTGAGCAAGGTTTCCTTGGTGTGGAACAAGTCTAACTTCCCCAGTTTTTGAATTATACCGTCCATTCCAAAAAGTACCGAGGGAATGCGGAACGACCCCCCAAGCGGCGAGCCGAGAAACAACAAGCGGAATCCCTTTGATGCCTTTAGGTCCTGCCACGTATCGTCGTGGTTCAGAATAAAATCGCGCACCAAAAGACCGCCCATGGAATGGCCAATAATCTTTATGGGTTGTCCAATTTTGAGCAGGCTTTTGATTTTCAGGTTAAATTCCGCAGCACATTCGGGAAGCGGTTTGCGCCAATCGAAGGGATAGACCACCACATCATATTTTCCCGAAAGCCATTTGTAGAGCTTGTAATAGGAAGTTTTTACCACGGAATCAGCCACAATTTTATTGACGTTGGAATAATCCAGATTCATCAGGCCGCCCGAAAGGATGCGACCGTAATGGAGCCAAATTTCCTTGTCTTTTTGGGAAAGATTGGAGCCCATAATTCCCGGAAGCATAACCACAATTGGTTTTGTTCCCGAAGGCGGGGCGGTGGACGGATAAAGTTCGCCCGATTCCACCAATGCCCGGTCGGTTCCCGGAATTTCCGTTTGTGGAATGCATTTAAATCCCGGAATTAACTGCCCTTCGGGGGTTTTAAGAACCAACTCAATGGCTTCCCGGGTTTTGTCGTTGGCAAAATATTTAACGTGGTTCACCTCCGCGCCCTGGGCAAAGAAATATTGTATGTTGTTTTTTCGTTTTGCGCCCAAATACATCGAATCGGTATTCACCACCAAATCATTGCGCTGCCAATAAAACAATTTTCCAAGGATCACAAAAAGTCCCTGTCCGGAAAAGCTTACCCTTCCATTACCCGAAATTATCGCCAAAGGTTCTCCATTGATAGCGGTGCTTGGCGAAGGGTCGTTCAAAATTTTAATGAATGGCGATTCGGGCCGTTGGGCCTCTAAGCCCGGAAGTACGGAAACATCGTCCTTACTTTCCACGGCGGCCGAAAGCAATTCCTTCAAAACATCGCCAAAAGCGCCGCCGACCAACGCCATCAAATTAAAAAACACGTTCAGCAGGTGGTCCAGTCTTTTAGAGGCCAATTTGGTGCCCGCAGCGGGACAGCCCACCCTGATAAACTTGGCCACGGTTATCCTTTTCTCCTTAAAAATGCGGTTGAGGGCTTCAATGTTTTCAATATCTTCCTCCCTATCGCCTTCTTTCTCCAAAAGGGCGATATGGTCATTGGTAAAACCAATGGCGGCGGGTTCATTGGCACTGCTGTATTTATTGAGAATATCACCCACAATTCCGCCACGGGAATGGGTAAGCAGGTGCACTACGGCATTATCGGGCAGGAGTTGGGCCAGTTTTACCACATTGCGCAGTGGACTTTCGGTAAGCGTTCTATGCTGAAAAGCGAGCACATTTTTACCGTAAAGCTGGTGAAGGGTGTGCCAAGCCGGCGATGCCTTTAAATCCTGAAAAGCGCCAAAGGTATCGGAATTGGTTCCGTGAATAAAAAGAAAAAACGGGCTGTTGGAGGGTTTTCCGTCGAAGGGGCCGAAGTTGAAATCGCGATCTACCGTAAAAAGCGCTGCGCCGGCATCCACAAAATCAGTGGGCAGCATAGTTGGATCTATTTGGTTTTGCAAATGTTTGTCCTCCAAATTTTTGGCCAAGGCCGCAACGCCACTGTCCACCGCCTTTTTGGCGAAGACCTTTAAAAGCCTAACGGCAATTTTGCCAACAATCCCCCGTTCCGTGGCGGGTGCCTCCACGGCTTCGGGCATCACGAAAATCTCAGGCTGCAAGTCGCGGCTTCCGGGGGGTTTTAGGGCCGGATCCAATTCGGGAAAAACCTCGTGAAGCGTGGCCGCGTCGCACATCCACGAAGTTCCGTCTTCCAAAACCAACTGTAGCAATTTATCATTCGCCGCCAGCGGAATTTCGTGTTGGTTGGCAGCATCGCGATTGCTGGCCTGTAAATTGTAGCTAACCCCTCCGTCTGCGGTGGTTTCCTTTTCGCCGTAAACCACAAGTTTTTTAATTGGTTCCATATTCTTAAAAGTTGATCGGTTAAAAAAATTGAAACCCCTTTTTCCCTAAAAATTTGGTGTAGCGCTACAACACTCAATAACAGTGGTTTAAATTTTCACTAAAAGTAAGATTAAAATTGAAACTACAATTTTAAAATACTGGTTTTGAGAAAGCTATACTGAAAAAGAAGTCGCTATTGAGGAGATGAATAAGGTAAGCTATTTTTTCAAAATTGAAAAACTTTTTAATTGTTCCCTTCTGAAATTATTTTTAAGTATCTTTTTCGAAAATAAATTGTTATGAAATTTACCCTTTTCCTTTCGCTCTTTCTTTCATTGGCGGTTTCCTGCGCGCAAAAAAAGAAGGATGACGTGGCGCTGCAAACCCAAACACCTTCCTACAAAATTGAAAAAGCAGTATCAGATTTGTCCAATCCCTGGGGAATGGCGTGGCTTCCGGATGGCAGTATGTTGATAACGGAAAAAGACGGACGGCTGCTTCATTTTAAAAAAGGCGAAAAGACCGAAATTGCCAACGTTCCCAAGGTTTATAACAATGGGCAGGGCGGGTTGCTCGATATTGAGCTGCATCCAAATTACGCTGAAAATGGCTGGATTTATATTACGTATGCTTCCGAAGAAGGCGAGGGCAATGGCGGCCATACGGCGTTGATGCGCTGCAAACTTGAAGGCAGCTCGCTAAGCAATATTGAAACGCTCTACAAAGCAACGCCCAACACAACTGCCGGACAACATTTTGGGTCGCGCATTGCTTTTGACAACGAAGGATTTCTTTATTTTTCCATTGGCGAACGCGGCGAACGTGACGTAAATCCGCAGGACATTACGCGCGACGGGGGCAAAATTTACCGATTAAAACAAGACGGCAGCATCCCCACTGACAATCCATTTTACAATGAACCCAATGCGAAACAAGCAATTTTCACTTATGGCAACCGCAATCCGCAGGGAATGGCAAAACACCCGGAAACCGGAAAAATCTGGATGCACGAGCACGGCCCCAAAGGCGGCGATGAAATAAACATTGTTAAAAAAGGAGCAAATTACGGCTGGCCCATTGTTACCTACGGCATCAATTATAGCGGCACGAAAATAACCGATGAAACCACAAAGGCCGGAATTGAACCGCCCGTTTATTATTGGGTGCCATCCATTGCGCCCTGCGGAATGGCGTTCGTTACTGGCGATAAATTTCCGCAGTGGAAGGGGAAACTCTTGGTGGGTTCCCTAAAATTTGCCTACGTGGAACTGCTCACTTTGGATGGTGAAAAGGTGGTTGGCCGGGAAAAAATAGCGCAGGATATCGGGCGCGTCCGCAATGTAAAAATGGGTCCGGATGGATTGGTTTATATTGCCGTGGAAGGCCAGGGAATTTTTAGATTGCTTCCCGAATAAAAAAGGACCGCGAAAACACGAACATAGGTATTAAATCATTCGCGTACTCGCGGTGAAATTTTACTTCTTGGCAGATTTCTTTCTTTTTCTATAAAAATCGAAAGCGAACCAACCTATTACGGCAATTACAAAATACATTAAATAGGAAACCGGTTTTCCGCTGCCGCCCACGGTGGTGAACAGGCGCTCCCACCGCACTTTCTTATTCACGCTGTCCCAGCTCATCCAAACGAAAACGGGCTTGCCCACTACATGATTAAAGGGCACGAAGCCCCACGTACGGGCGTCCTCACTATTGTTTCGGTTGTCACCCATCATCCAATAATAATCCATTTTGAACGTGTAGTCGGTGATGGGTTTTCCGTTCAACAAAACCTCGGTTCCCGATTGGGTTATTTTGTTGGCGATGCCCATTTCGCTGCCCTCATAGACCTCGATAATCCTTCGGTAGAGCGGAATGGTTTGCGCCGTAATGGAAACAGTAGCTCCCTTTTCGGGAATATAGAGCGGCCCGAAGAAATCGTTATTCCAAGGATAATTTTGGTTGTTGGGGAATATGCCCTGGTCCCAAACGCCCTTTTCTCCGCGGAAGCGGGAAACACTTACCACGTTTGGATTGTTCTTCAACATTTTTAGGGATTCGTTAGAAATACCCCCAAAGCGATAGGTATTGCCACCAAAACCATAACGGTCGGTAATGTCGTAGCGATTGTATAACATTTCCGGATTTAAGGGGCCGCTAACCTCCACGTCATAACTAAATTGGAGCTTGGCCCGGTCGGGCAACACATTTTGCGTGCCGTTTATAAAAACATAGCCGTCGCGCACCTCCAGCGAATCGCCGGGTAGCCCAACGCAACGCTTCACATAGTTTGATTTTTTATCGATTGGCTTGTAATAATATTTGCCATCGCCATATTGCTGAAAGGCGTTCACGGTGTCAACCGGCCAGTTGAAAACCACAATATCATTGCGTTTTATATCCTGAAATCCCGGAAACCGAAAATAGGGAATCTGTGGTTCGGAAAGATAGGACTTGGTTTTGATTACGGGAATAGTATCGTGCACCATCGGGAAGGCAATGGGCGTCATTGGCGCTCGGGCGCCATAATGGAACTTGCTCACAAAAAGGAAATCGCCCACCAAAAGCGTTTTTTCCAAAGAAGAAGTGGGGATGGTAAAGGGTTGCATAATGTAGGTATGCACAATGGTGGCGGCCACAACCGCAAAAAGAATGGAGCTCACCCACTCGCCCGTAGCGGTTCGGGGCTTAAGGCTTCTATCTTTTATATGGGTTACTTTTTGGGTATAATTGATGTAATAAATATAGAAACCCAAGGTAACTATGCCCAGCATGGTATCGGTAGTGGAGTTGCGTCCAAAACTGCGCAAGGTTTCCACCCAAACCACGGGAAACATAATTAAATTAACAATGGGCACGAATAGCAAAATGGTCCACCACCAAGGCCGGTTGATGATTTTCATCAACACCACCGCGTTGTAAATGGGCACGGCTGCCTCCCAGGCTTTTCTGCCTGCTATTTGGTATAACTTCCAAGTTCCGGCAAAATGGATTACCTGAACAATCAAAAAAAATAGAAACCAACCTGTCCAACTCATTTTTTATTGTTTATTGTTTGTTGTTTGTTGTTTGTTGTTTGTTGTTATTCTTTATAAAAGATTTTTTACCTGCTGATTCGTGAGTCGTGAGCCGTGAGCCGTGAGTCGTGAGTCGTGATTCGTGAGTCGTGAGTCGTGAATTGTTAATTGTTAAATTCCAAACCCAACACATCTTTCATCGTAAAAATACCTTTTTTATTTTTTATAAACTCAGCGGCCAAAATGGCGCCCATTGCAAAACCATCGCGGTTGTGGGCTTCGTGTTTCAGCGAAATGGTATCGATGGAAGATTCGTAAAAAACCTCGTGCGTGCCCTTTACCTCCGCTTCCCTTTTCGCGGTAATTTTCAAAGTGTTTTCTTCGGAAGCGTTCAGTTTCCAGTCGGTTTTATCACTGTGTTTTATAATTCCTTCGGCAAGGGTGATGGCCGTTCCGCTGGGCGCATCCTTCTTTTGAAGGTGATGGATTTCCGCTACGGAAACAGTGTACTCCTTCCACGGGGCGATGAGCCGCGCAGCATATTCATTGATGCTGAAAAAAAGGTTTACGCCCACGCTGAAATTGGACGCAGTAATAAAACTTCCGTTACGTTTTTTACATAGGGTTGCTATTTTTTCATAGTCCTGTAACCAACCCGTAGTACCCGACACCACTGGAATTCCTGCTTCCAACGCTTTCGAAATATTGGCCACCGCAGCTTCGGGCGAAGAAAATTCGATGGCAACGTCTGCTTCCGCAAAATTTCCATCGGAAGTTTCACTGCTACTTTTAAAAACAATGGAATGGCCCTTTTCGAGTGCCAGTTTTTCAATGGTTTTACCCATTTTTCCGTAACCGAGTAATGCTATTTTCATAATTGTTGGGTGCTGGGTGTTGGGTGCTGGGCGTTGGGTGTTGGGCGCTACTGCTAACCAATTCCAAAATCGCCCTAAATTCCTGCTTTTTATTTCCTTGTTTTTTCATCTATAAACTTTGACCACCAACTACCTACCTTCTACCACCAACTACTTTCTACTTACTACCCATCCCCTACCTAAAACGATACGTCAGCGACATTCCGTATTGTGGTTTTGAATTTAATTGGTTGTAATCAAAACTGGGTTCCAGCGAAAGGTCCTCGCTCACTTCATATTGGCGCAAATGTGCATCTACGTTGGCATCTACCACATTCAACAAATAAAAGGCCACGGTAACAATCAGGCTGATGCTCTTGTTTTTTTGGGCCGATTTTTGGGCGTTGATCAATCGGTCGTTGCTTATTAAGGGTTGGGCGCCATTGCCGTAAAATTCATCATCGGTATAGCCTGCGAGTCTTCGTTTGTAGGCATTTCGGAATCGATCGTAATCGTCGTCCTGTTGTTTGTAAAAGTAAAGGCCAGCAGCCATTCCCGCATAAATTATGGGGATCTTCCAATATTTTTTGTTGTAAACTTGCCCCAAACCGGGCACGACAGCTGAATAAAACGCGGCTTTGGAGGGTGCCAACGGATTGTATTCCTCTTTTGGCAACAGGGTGTCCTTGACCACAATTGTCCTTTCCTCCTTTTGCACCACCAATGAATCAGTGGTCTGCGCAAAAATTGTGGTGGCAAAGATTAAAAAAAAAATATTTAGGAAACTACCTTTCACTTTTAATCAGCTTCAAGATGCGTTCAAAATCTTCTTTGTTTTTAAAGGGAACCACCAGCTGCCCCTTGCCCGATTTTGAAACTTTCACCTCAACGGAAGTTTCAAAGAGATCCGTCAATTCCTTTTTCGCCTTTTTGGCAAAGGGTGGCGCGCTCGATTTCGAAGGAGTGGATTTTTCACTGGGATTTTTAAAGGTCCTGACCAAGGCCTCCGTTTCGCGGACGGAAAGATTTTGGCCCAGTATTTTTTCATAAATATCGAGTTGATCGCTCAGGTCCTCCACATTTATCAACGCGCGGCCGTGGCCCATACTTATAAAACCGTCGCGCATTCCGGTTTGGATAATTGGGTCCAGTTTCAGAAGTCGCAGGTAATTGGCTATGGTGGACCGGTTCTTCCCAACGCGGTCGCTCAATTCTTCTTGGGTAACGTTAATTTCCTCGATCAGCCGTTGGTAGGAAAGTGCAATTTCAATAGGGTCCAGGTCCTGCCGTTGGATGTTTTCCACCAAGGCCATCTCCAGCGATTCCTGATCGTTGGCGATGCGGATGTAGGCGGGAATGGTTTCCAGGCCCACCAATTTGGAAGCGCGGAAACGGCGCTCGCCGCTCACCAATTGATATTTGTTGAAATCGAGTTTTCGAACGGTGATGGGCTGGATTACCCCCAATTCCTTAATGGAAGAGGCCAATTCGCGCAGTGATTCCTCATTAAAGCTGGTTCTGGGCTGAAAAGGGTTTACTTCAATACTGCCCAAATCGAGTTCCACAATGCTGCCCACGACCTTGTCGGCATTTTTGTCGGCTACCGATTTTATATCGTTGGAAGGGTCTTTCAACAGTGCTGAGAGTCCTCTGCCAAGGGCTTGTTTTTTGGTCGCTTTCGCCATTTATTCTTTTTCGTTTTTCTGAATTAATTCATGTGCAAGGCTCAAATAATTATCGGCTCCCTTGCTCGCAGCGTCATAACTGATGATGCTTTCACCATAGCTGGGCGCCTCACTTAGACGCACATTTCGCTGGATGATTGTTTCAAAGACCATTTCGTCAAAATGCTTCTTCACCTCGTCCACAACCTGATTGGAAAGCCGCAGTCGCTGATCGTACATCGTTAACAGCAAGCCCTCAATATCGAGGTTTTGGTTGTGGATTTTCTGTACGCTCTTTATGGTGTTCAACAATTTGCCGAGACCTTCCAAGGCGAAATATTCACACTGAATGGGGATGATTACCGAATCTGCCGCAGTAAGTGCGTTCAGCGTCAGCAATCCCAGCGAGGGCGCACAATCAATTAGAATGTAGTCATATTTTTCCTTTAGGCCCTCAATGGCCTTTTTCAGCATATATTCCCGATTTTCCACATCTACCAATTCAATTTCGATGGCCACCAAATCAATGTGGGACGGAATTAAATCTAAGTTCGGCGAATTGGTGGAAAGAATGGCCTCTTCGGGATTGGCGCTGTGCTCCAGCAATTGGTAGGTTCCCAATTCCACCGATTCAACATCGATCCCCAAACCAGAGGTCGCGTTTGCCTGTGGATCTGCATCAATAAGTAAAACCTTTTTTTCCAAAACGCCCAGCGAGGCCGCCAAATTTACCGAGGTCGTGGTCTTGCCCACACCTCCCTTTTGGTTTGCAATTGCAATAATTTTACCCATTAATTTGCTTGAAATTTTAGTGGTTAAAAGTACGATTTATTATGTGGATAGAAAATTGAATTTGTTAACAGAAAGTAAACATTGGGGTGTAGGTGGTAGGGGCTTATTGTTTATTGTTTATTGTTTATGGCTTTTGGCTTTTGGCTTTTGGCTTTTGGCTTTTGGGTTTTGGCTTTTTGGCTTTTGGCCTTTGGCCTTTGGCTTATAGCTTATAGCTTACAGCTTACGGCTTAAAGCTTATAGCTTATAGCTTATTGCTTACTGCTTTTTCTTTTCCCTGATCATGGCTTCCAGCATATCCCACATTTGTTGGGGGACTTCTTCGAGCAGATTCATTTGGCCGGCGCCTTTTAGCCATTCGCCGCCGTCGATGACCACCACTTCGCCATTGATATAGGCCGAAAAATCGGAAACCAGATAGGCCGCGAGATTGGCCAATTCCTGATGTTCGCCCACGCGCTGCACGGGCACTTTTTTTGCGGGATCGAATTTTTCCTTTAAATCGCCCGGAAGCAACCGGTCCCAAGCACCTTTTGTGGGAAAAGGTCCGGGAGCAATAGCATTAAAACGGATGCCATATTTTGCCCACTCCACCGCCAACGATCGGGTGAGCGCCAACACGCCGGCCTTGGCCGTGGCGCTTGGCACTACATAGGCCGAACCCGTGAAGGCATAGGTAGTAACGATATTTAAAACGGTTTTATTGGTCTCCTTTTTGTCGATCCAATGTTTTCCGAAGGCAAGCGTGCAGTTTTTTGTTCCCTTCAAAACAATGTCGATAATGGTATCAAAAGCATTCGCGGAAAGTCTTTCCGTAGGAGAAATAAAGTTACCAGCAGCGTTGTTCAAAAGCACATCCACTTTTCCAAATTCCTTAACCGACGCTTGCACCATGGCCTCTACTTCATCATAATTTCGAACATCGCATTGCACGGGCAACACCTTGCCGCCGGTTGTGGCTTCCAGTTCTTCTTTTACTGTTTGCAATTTTTCCAGGTTTCGCGAAGTGATGACCACATTGGCGCCCAGTTCCAAAAAATAGGTGGTCATAGCTTTTCCCAGGCCGCTGCCACCACCGGTTACTACTATTGTTTTTCCTTTTAAAGCGTCGTCGCGCAACATTTTTGCTGAATGGTCCATAATTCGTTTGTTTATTGGCAAAGATAGGCACAGAAGCCCAGCAAAGCACGGAGAATTTTTGCTAAATAACCCTTAAAAATTAAAAGCGCTACTCCGCCTGCCAAAGTAATTTTTGGGCCGTTCCGTGATCGCCCAGTTGATAGACACAAAGTGAGGCCGGTATAAATTGCTTCGGCCTAAAAATATGCACGGCCAAACTGTCCAAAACATCCGTGGGAGCAACGCCCAAGCTAATGTGGGGATCAAAGTTTTGGAAACTGTGTTCGCCAACAAACGCAGGCACATAGGCCACCGTGAAAGGATCGATGGCGCTGCCATCCGGATTTTGAACGAAGGCTGCTTCGGAACCATCCTTTGTTATAAAAGATTTTAACACCGCGATGGCTTTTGCGTGAAGGTTCAATAAAGGTTGGCTTTTTTCAATGGAAATCATCGCGAAACTTTCCGTTTTGGAGGTGTCGTAAGATAATTTAGTAGTCTTTAGACTGTCCGCAGCAATGGTTTTGAACAATCCCTTTAAATTTTTTTCTATCGTGGGCAGATCATTTTCCTTCACAAAACATTGTAGCAGGGTGATGTGCGGCACATGGTTTTGGTCCAGCTTAAGGGT
This sequence comes from Aequorivita sp., assembly GCA_048268785.1. Taxonomy (GTDB): domain Bacteria; phylum Bacteroidota; class Bacteroidia; order Flavobacteriales; family Flavobacteriaceae; genus Aequorivita. The sequence continues at coordinate 18,571 of JBLWUV010000001.1, read as the reverse complement.
CTGTGGATTATTTTGATGGATAACTTCGTTCAACCGTAGGCTTTGCGCATATATTTCTTCCGAAGGAATTAATAGCACATCGATGGCCACCAATTTTTCTTTTTTCGAACTGCAGGAAACCAATCCAAAGAAGACGGCCATTGAAAGAAACCATGATTTATTGCACCACATATTATTCCACTATCATTTTAATGGTTTGGCGCCATTGGCCACTTTCAATGGTCAAAAAGTAGAGTCCACTGCTTAAATCCTGTTGCCATTGCAGCATTTCCTTGGCCTCGTTCCAGTGTTTTTGCATCAGCTTTTGCCCTGTAATGCTGCTTACGGTAGTAGTGATGGTTTCGTTTGAAAAGTTTTTCGGCAACAAAACCGCGATAGTTGACCCGACCGGATTTTGCACCAGCAGAAAACGACCATTAACTTCGTTTTCAGAAATAGCAATCGTTCCATTTCTAATTTCATCCAAGGCAAACTGGGCACTTTCGGCGGTTACCGTTACGTGGTCCTCATTTTCATCGGGAATATAAAAATTAACGAAAGGAGAATCGTTTAAATCTGGCACGGCAAACCAATCTGGATTGTTGATCGCCAAAGAACTCATCGTGGGAATAAAGGAATATAAATCCTGTTGCAGCGCATTTATAAAATCGATCAGCACTTGATTGCCGCCGCCATCGCCCAACGCGTCGCTGATGCTGCCCGTGCCGCCCGGGGCGCTATCCACCCCCGCGCTACCACTGGACGATTGGGCGGTTGTCTGGTAGGTATTGATAGGGAAGCCGAAGAAATTTACCGTTACGTCCGTTACGGTGTTGGTTTGGCCGGCCTCGGGGGTAAACTTTAGGGCGACGTCAACATCGGTGGTGGCGTCAATCTGAAGGTTGGTGTCCACTATGGTTATGCCCGGACTGCCAGTGGTGGTGCCGTTTCCTGCGCCATTGACCATAGTTACGATGCGCACATTATTGGGAAAACCCAGCGCGTCGAGTTCGGCCTGAAATTCATTCCTAAATCCCGGAGCGCCGAAGGGCAGGAGTTTTGTTGGGTCCTGTTCATAATCGGAGCCCGCCAGCAAATGACCCTGCAAATGATCTATCAACATTTCCTTGGCGGCTGGGCAGTTCAATAATTGGTCCACCACTTGTTGGGCGGTTGGATCGCCCACCTGCACGGCAAAATAGTTGATTAGGTATTGAAGGCTAATGGGAATATTGGCGCCGCGGTGGGGCGCATCAAAGGAAATGTAGAGACGCGTTTCGGCATCCAACCCGTTATTTTCCATATAGGAAAGGGCGTAGCGCGCAATTAATCCGCCCATACTCGGGCCAAGCACCACTAATTTTTCATTGCCTATTTTATCGCTGTTTAATTTTTGGAGGAGGGCTATCAAAACCATCGCGTTTCGCTGAATGTAATCGCCACCGCCGTCAATTTGCTTGCCGCCGGAAGTATAAACGGGCGCATTGAGAATGACGATATCAAAGCCTTCATCGCGAAGAATATCGGCCAGGTTCTGGCCTCCGAAGCTCAAACCGGCATACAGGCCCGGAATGTCGCGGGAATCGCCCGGGTCAAAACCGTCGAGCACAATAATGGGTTTGTCGAGGATGCCATCCACATTATCCAGGAAGATTTCATATTCGCCTTGGCCGAAATAGGGTTGGGTTTCGGCATAGCCTTGATAGGAAATGTTGGCATTTATGGTTTCAACAACGCGACTTTCGGGATAGCTCGCATTTTCGGGAATGTTCTGGAAACGGATTTGCGCAAGGCCCATTTGGGTTGCCAAAATGAACAATAAAAGGTAGTGGTTTTTCATATAGGATTGAAATTGGCGGTTTTATCTTGGGAAGATACTAAAAAAATTAGGGCCACTTCACTCCTTAAATCAAAACTACGATCTTCCAATTTAATTTGTATCGGGCAGTTTCCCATTAAAACCTAAGCCCTGCACCGAGCTTAAACTGGTTATAATTGGTGCTGTAACGCTCGTCGCCAATTTTGTTATAGGTTTGAATGTAATGGAAATTGGCCTGCAAAAAGAAACTGCTACTCAGGTCATATTGGGCGCCGAGTTTAAAGTTAAATCCCGGATCGCTTTCCTTTTCTTTTCTTAGTGTACTATAATCATCGTAAGTGTAATAATATTCAAAATCAATAGTGGCATAGGTGAATCCGAGGGCAAGGTATGGATGCAGTTTGGGCACCGAAGCAATATTCAATTCCACAAGGCCATCCAAATGATGGAAAAAATAATTTCTGTTCAAGTCGTCGTAATATCCCTTAAAATTGCCACGGGCATAGGTGAAGGTGTAGCCAACGCCATAGTTCAACAATTCGGTTTGAAGAAATCGATATTTTACATTGGCATCGGCGATACCCGTAAAACGCTGAATTCCATTTGAAAAACCGAAGGGATAATTCACCTCAACGCTAAATTTTTCTGATTGGGAAAAGGTGGTTGCGGAAAAAATTAGGAACAATACAATAAAGAGGTAGTTTTTTTTCATCTATGGAATATGTTTGGGTTAGCGGAAGATGGAATGCCCCCATTTTTCATCTTCGGCGGATTTGAGATTTGCCAATGGGGACGGCATTGGTTTTTTCTGATTTTGGTAAATATAGCTTAATAATTGAAATGGATCCAAAATTCAATTTGAGAGCCTTGCAATCGGTTTACTGCGAAGTTGCTTCATTCTTATATTCATAAAACTTCAAAATCACTGAAATAAATGAAGATGGTGATGTGGTACCTAAAATTATAGAATTATGTTTTGTAAGAAAATACGTGTTTACATTTATATTTTGGGCCGTTGTGAATTTGTGAGTTTGTGAATCATGATTGGGACACCACTTAAAAAGATAACGTAATTTTATGATGTTATATTACTATGGAGGTTAATTGTCGGAATATTTGATGGCTTGTCGATTGTAAATTATTTTTTTGTACCTTTAAATTCCTCCCCAGTTATTTAGAAAGCTAATTTCAATTATTGTTTAACTAAATACTGTTTTTATGAAACCATCCAAATTATTTTTCAAATTACTTTTTGTACATTTATGTTAAGTGTACTTTCTATGAACGCACAATTGGATGAACCATGTGCAACGCCTGTCGGCACTGCTACGGACCCTCTTGGTGCTTACAGTTATTCCGACGACCTCCCAACATTAGAGAACTTTACCCCTGTTGTTTTCAATGTTTACTTTTGGGGGATTAACAAGACCGATGGCTCAAGCCAATATCCTTTAACAGAAAACACAGTGCTCTCGGCTATTGCTAAAATGAATATTGAATTCAACCCTTTCGGTATCTTTTTTAAATATTACGGGATGGATTTCATTAATTCCGATAAGTACTATGTTATTGAGGATAGTATTCATGAATTGTACGGCCATATCAATGAACCTGGTATATTTAAGTTTGCACGTGATAACAATTATAAAAAATCTGATGCCTTTAACATTTATGTGCCCTATTCAACACAAGGGTTTGCCGGTGCGGCAGAACAAAAGAATAAAGTCAATATTGCTATCAATGGTTTTAGCCTTATAAACAGCCATGTCTTACTAAACCATGAATTGGGCCATTGCTTTAACCTGGGGCATACCTTTGACAGTTTTAGGAGCCCGGAACCCTATTGTGAACATGTTACACGTGATCCTGCTGATCCAAATTATAACGCCGCTATAAGAGGTGATAAAATAATTGATACTGCTGCTGTTCCTGACTTTTTAAACGAACATTTTTGGGAACTGATTGATATGGGCTATACTGTGGCTGAAGCACAGGCCATGTTCATTCCCTATAAGTATGTTGACTCTTCCTTTAATTATACGGGTACAGGGAAAGATTGCCAGTTACCTCCCCAAGACTATGAGATAACCCCTCAAGATGTAAAAAACATCATGGCCTATGGTCCTGCTGCACCTCCATACACCAAAAAATTTACCACGGCCCAAAAAATCAGGATGCACGAGGCCATTGAGACAGATTATTTTGGAGAATTTGGAGCAGCAACCACAACTTTTGCAGCACTCTATGAGCCCTACAAGGGCAGCTATCCTCCGTATTACCCACACCCGCAGCCTTGGCAGATGCCCATGTTCCAGCCCGGGTTTACCTATGATTTTATAGCATGTTGCTGCGAATACATTCAACCTGCGGTCTATGACGACCCAAACTTTAGCGTGGATCCGGGCCATGTGGTGAAACACGTGGACAAATACATGACCCTATTCAACCAAATTTACCATCCCAACCATACAGCTATTGTAATCCACGAGATAGACCAGGCCCTTGGAAGCGTTTCTTACCAAAAATGTTATGACAATTACCAGACCCCACCGGTACTGGGTGGTAGAGTTATTCGATTCAACGATAATATTTTTAATGAAAACGTTACTATAACCCAAAAAGATTCCACTCAGATTACCGATCCTCATTTGATTGAAAATTTGGATACCGGGCTATATAAAATAGAGACCAATTTTGCCAATGGTGTGGACGAAGAGACAGTTATTTATAAATCAGGAAATTAAAAAGTGCTTTTTTTTAAAAAGCGAATAATAAATAATGATTTGCAAAACTAGGCGGCCCCACCATTGGGGCTGCCATATTTAAAAAATAAATTATGCATAAAATAATATATATAACAATTCTATTAATATTTTGTAGCCATTCCAGTATTGCTCAATTTGGACCAAAACGCATCATTACCACAGAGGCACATTTGCCGGTAAGGGCGGTGGCCGGAGATATTAATGGCGATGGACATATTGACGTGGCATTGGCCTCAAGATCTCAAGCTACTCCATACAATCTTGCTTGGTTAGCAAATTTAAACGGTAACGGTAATTTTGGATCCATAAATTTAATTGGAACAATGAGCGACACCTACAGAATTAACTTAGCCGATTTAGATGGTGATGGGGATTTGGATGCTATGGGCGCAACCGTATTTTTAGATATTATCTCGTGGTTTGAAAACCTTGATGACTTGGGCAATTTTGGGCCTAGAAATATCATTTCGAATACCGCAGATGGTGCTAACGACGTAATTGCCGCAGATATTGATAATGATGGCGATATGGACGTGATTTCTGCCTCGGATTTTTCAGGCTTGGCTTGGTATGAAAACATTGATGGTCAAGGGGGATTTAGTACAACTAAAATTATAGACAATACAATTACAAATTCACGCTCTGTTGTAGCTGTTGATATGGATGGTGATGGAGATTTAGATATATTGGGTAATGCCAATGAGCCAGAAGAAATATTTTGGATTGAGAATATGGATGGACTTGGAAATTTTAGTACAAAACATGTTATTAGTAATGTTAATTTTTATCCAAATGTGGTTTTTCCGGCTGATATTGATAATGATGGTGACATGGATGTTTTTTCTGCATCACCGGCAGACAATGAAGTGGCCTGGTTTGAAAACCTGGACGGCTTGGGCAATTTCGGGTCTAAAAACCTTATAACTAATACCTTGTCAAAACCCTTTGCGATATATGTTGCAGACCTTGACAATGATGGGGATAATGATGTACTCGCTACTAGTGTGGATCCTTTTGGTGGGGAAGTAGTTTGGTTTGAAAATTTAGATGGGCTCGGTTCATTCGGCACCAAAAATAGTATTGACAGTAATTTGGTATTTCCGAGGGATGTTTATGCCGCCGATATTGATAATGACGGCGATATGGACGTATTTATTGCCGATCAAAACGCTAACAAAATAGCTTGGTATGAAAATTATACTATTTTATCGGTAGCAGAAAACGAAATAAACTCTTTAACGGTCTATCCAAACCCTACTAAGGGATTAATTTATATAAACCCCAAAACTAAAACCATTATTAGTATAGGTGTCTTTGATTTACTGGGAAAAAAAGTGCTTCAATTAGATGGAAATATCCAGCAAGTGGATATTTCAACGCTTCAAAGTGGGATGTATTTTTTGAGGATAGTAACTGAAGTTGGAGATTTTGTACAAAAAATTATTAAGGAATAGTTTCTACCAAATATTCCAAAAGCATCAAGCACCACCGAGTCAACTTTTACCGAACTGACTTCTGCGGAAAGTATGGCAATGTGGCAGATAGTTTTGCAACCGCTATTTATCTCTGTTCAAAATTTTATACTCTTCGTAGCAACCGCTAATGGCATCGAGAATTTGCAGATCGTTGGCCGTGCGGATAAAGTCTTTGGAGTAGCTGCACTTGTTGAGGATTTCATCAATATCGACCCGTTCCAGTTGCAGGACGGCCATTAGGGTTTCGCGGTCGTATTTGCTCTGAAGCAGATTGCGGATTTCGTCGTCTTCCTTCATTTGCCGGAGTTTTCGCATCTGTTTGGGCCGTTTTCCAAAGACATTATACAGAAAGTCTGCGGGGTTAAAAATTGAGCTCAGCACTTTGCCCACCGCTCCGGGCTGGTTGCTGCCGCCCTCGTAGCCCGTGTTCAGGCCAGATATTCGGTAGCGGTAATTGTCATAAATTGGGATGAGTTTGGCATCAATTTCAACATAGCCGGTCAGTTGTACTGGTTTTACGACCACCTCTTCCAAGGCTATGCCCAGTTCGGTCATTTTCACCTTTATGTCACCAAACCGAAGCCAGTCGTTGGTAACGCGAACGCGCAGCGACTTAAAGCCCAAATAGGAAAAATAGAGCGTGTCGTTCACGGCTGCTTTTATGGCAAACTCGCCCTTTTCGTTGGTGGTGGTACCAATTACTTGGTTGAGGTTAACGATGTTCACGTTTTCCAAAAGATTGTCGTTAGCATCGTTCATCACGACCCCCTTCACGATATTTTCTTCCTGCGCAAAGGTCTGCAGGGCTACAAAAAGACAGCTAATAATAAAAATATACTTTTTCATACAGGCATTAATATACGGAAAAATTTCACTGGCCGGAAAGCTTCCGTTCTTTTTCAATTTTAGATTTCAAATGTTCCTTGGTGCCGCCCAACCATTCCTCCCTCAAAATGCTCAGCACAATGCTGTCCCGCCGGCCATTGGGCGCGGCACAGTTGCTGCGCAAAATTCCCTCCACGGTGCAGCCAATACTTTTCATGGCGGCAATGCTGCGCTCGTTGGTCGCATCTGCCCGAAATTCCACCCGATGCAATCCCAGCCTTTCAAACGCAAATTCCAGCATCAATAACTTGCATTGTTTGTTGATTCCGGTGCCTTGGAAATCCTTGCCATACCAAGTGTAACCCACTTGGACCGTGTTGTGGTTTTTTTGAAAATCATAAAAACGGGTGCTGCCCGCCACTTGGTTTTTCCGTTTGTCAAAAACCAAAAATGCATAGGCGGTTTCTTCCTTTCTTCCGCGAATGGCGCAATCGATATAGGTTTTTAAATTTTCAGGCCCTGCCGCCGGCTGGAGGGAATAGGTCCACAGCTCGGGCTCATTGACCGCAAAAGGGAGCAATTTTTCAAAATCGCTATGGTGAAGGGGAATGAGCCGCACCATTTCGTTTTCCAAAATATATTCCTGCAGAAAATTGAAGGCTTGCATAGGGTTCAAAAATAAGGACGGGCCTCTATTCAAAAGGCCCGTAAATATACTTATATAGACGTTAAGGTGGTGCTAAATTTTAGTATTTCAACAACGGAAGTTTACCGACACACTACCCCTTCCTGCGGCGCCTGCCGCCGGTGCCCTTAATTTCGGGGCGCGTGGCTCCCCTTCTACTTTTTCCTTTGAATTTGGGTTTTTCGTTGCCGCCATCAAAACTGCCGCCGCGTTTTTTGAAACTTCCCCTTCTTCCGCCGCCATCGCCGCGATCACCGCGATCACTTCTTCGACTGCCTCGGTCGCGACCTCCGCCCTTGCCTTTGCCTCGGCCAGAATCCTTGGAGATTTCAATATTGATTTGTCTGCCGTCGAGTTTAAAATCATTGAAGATTCCCATCACCAATTCCTGATGTCTGTCGTCGGTATTGAAAAACGAAAAACTGTCCTTTACATCCACTTTATACACATCATCCTTGCCCAGTTGCAGCAGGTCGCGAAGGAAATCCTTTAGGCTCATCCAATTGAAATCGTCCTTGGCGCCAATGTTTATAAAATAGCGGGTGCTGTCCTTGGCTTCATCTTCGGAATAATTTCGCTCGTTTGAGATATTTAAATTCTTCGCCTTTTTATAGTAATTGAAAAAGCGCGTAAACTCTACCGAAAACACTTTTTTGATAAGCTCTTCCTTTGAGAAATCGGCCAAGACCTCATTAATGTTCGGAAGGTAGGGATTGATGTCGTGGTTTATTTCGGTGTCCTTTATATTATTGGCCAAATGAAACAGCTGTACCTCACAGATTTCCATTCCCGAAGGAATTTCCTTTTGGATAAATTTCTTTTGGATAATTTTTTCAATACTGTGGATTTTCCGCACTTCGCTTTTTGAAACGATTACCATTGAAACCCCAGTTTTTCCTGCGCGTCCGGTGCGGCCACTTCGGTGGGTATAGGTTTCGATTTCGTCGGGAAGTTGGTAGTTTATTACGTGCGTAATATCATCAACATCAATGCCCCGTGCGGCCACATCGGTGGCAACCAGCATCTGTATTTGGCGGTTTCGGAAGGATTTCATCACCAAATCGCGCTGGTTCTGGCTTAAATCGCCGTGGAGCGCGGCTGCGTTGTAGCCATCCTCAATCAACTGCTCGGCCACTTTTTGGGTGTCGCGCTTGGTCCGGCAGAAAACCACCGAAAAAATATCGGGGTTGGCATCGGCCAAACGCTTGAGCGCGTCATACCGGTCGCGCGCATTCACCAAATAGTATTCGTGCGAAACCTGGTCGGAACCCACGTTTTTGGTGCCCACGGTAATTTCCACGGGCGTGTGCATAAATTTTTTGGCGATGGTGGCCACTTCCTTTGGCATGGTCGCACTGAAAAGCCACGTGCTTTTGTCCTTTGGCGAATGGGAAAGAATTTCGGTGATGTCTTCATAAAAGCCCATGTTTAGCATTTCATCGGCCTCGTCGAGCACGCAATATTCAATTTTTGAAATATCCACCAAGCCGCGGCCAATCATATCTTTCATTCGGCCGGGAGTGGCAACCACAATTTGCGAACCGCGTTTAATTTGCTTGGCTTGGTCCGTAATGCTCGCGCCGCCGTAAATTGCAGTGACATTCAATCCGGGCAGGTATTTTCCGTAGCTAATGAGTTCGTTGGTAATTTGAAGGCAAAGCTCGCGTGTGGGCGAAAGGATCAAACCTTGCGTGGTGCGGCTGTTCACGTCAATTTTCTGCAACATTGGGAAACCGAATGCGGCAGTTTTTCCGGTGCCGGTCTGCGCTAGGGAAACCATATCGGTTTCGCGCTCAAGAAGGATCGGGATTGTTTTTTGTTGTACTTCCGAAGGGGTTTCAAAACCCATATCGGCAATGGCCTTTAGAAGATTTTCTTCCAAGCCGAGTGCTTTAAATGCTGTCATTTTTTTAAGAATAAATTTTTATATGCGTGCTAATGGGAAGCGACTGGACATATAAAAAACGGACAGCTTCACTATAACACTCCTCACCCTGAGGATTTTTTTAAGGGCGCAAAGATAGTTTTTTTATTCAGATATTTGGTGGCATCTCTATGTTAAGAAAAACTTAACGCAATTGAACAATCTTTTTATATTTACCGTTTTTAATAAAAGAGTATGAAAGAACCTTTACTTACAGTTTTATTTGTTCTGTTTTCGATGTTTGGTTTTTCCCAAACAATTGAGTTTGGACCGTTGGCCCAATACCATCGAACTCTTTTTAAATCAAAGGGCGAAACCACCACGGAATATAGCCAGACTATGGGCCAGGTTGTTAATTCAACCGAGATAAACTTTACCGAAAGTGCCGAAAACTATGCATTCGGAATCTATGCTGCATATTATACCGAGAAATCACTTTCCTATGGTATTGACGTCTTTTATGTAAGTACTTCATCACCAAATTATGGCGATATAAAATTTAACAGCATTAATTTAATTCCCAATGCGCGCATTGAACTTGGCAACAGTAATATCCATTTTAGCATCGGTTTTGGCGCGGGCTTTATCCTGAACAAGCCAAGTTTTGACACTGTGAAAGACGTGGAATCAAAAAAATACAAGTCAATTGATGGACTGGCACAAATGGCATTTCATTACAGAATAAAGAAAGTTTTAACTTTGGATTTGGGGGCGCTATATGGAGTAAACAATATTGTGGATAAACACAGTAGAATTCATTTCTATTTTGGAGCCCGCGTCCCGGTCAACCTCTTTTTTAAATAGCCATTTTTATTTGGACAAATATTCTATCAACTGCCTCATTGCTTTGCCGCGGTGGCCTATTTCACTTTTTTGGGTGAGGGTCATTTGTGCAAAGGTTTTATCGAAACCTTTGGGTTGAAAGATTGGGTCGTAACCAAAGCCTGAATCGCCCCGGGGCTCTTTGATTATTACGCCCTCACAGATACCGAGAAACATAATTTCTTCGTGTTCCAGATTCAAGGCAATTGCTGTTTTGAATCTTGCCGAGCGGTCTTCTTTGCCTTCCAAATTTTTCAGCAATTTTTTAATATTTGCGTTTGAATCGTTCGAAACTCCCGCATAACGGGCGCTGTACACGCCGGGCGCGCCATCTAGCGCTTTTACTTCCAATCCGGTGTCGTCGGCAAAGCAGTTTAAGTTGTATTTTTTTCGAACATAATCGGCTTTTAAAATAGTATTCCCCTCAATGGTGTCTGCCGTTTCCGGTATATCCTCATCGCAACCAATATCGTTTAAGCTGAGCAATTCAATATGGTGCGGAAGCATGGCTTTTACTTCGGTGAATTTGTTTTTATTGTGGGTGGCGAAGACGAGTTTCATTTTAGATGTGAGATTTTAGACGTGAGCCGTGAGATGAAATATCTTGAATTTTGAATATTTCATTTTGATTTGTGATTGGTGATTGTTTATGGTTTATCGTTGATTTTCTCTTCTGTATTCTCTAATCCCTAATCCCTATTCGCTATTCGCTTTTCAAGATAGTATCTTTCAATGATCTCTTTGGAAGACTTGATGGTTTTCTTCATCCATTCCATTTCAATCTCCAATTTTTCGGCTTCGGAAAGTTGCCAATTTACATCGCTCTGCTTCATTTTTGAAACCACGCTCTGCAAAATAATGGCCACGGAAACCGAGATGTTTAAACTTTCAGTAAAACCGTACATCGGTATTTTTAAAAAGCCGTCTGCGCCATTCAATACAGTATCGCTAAGCCCGTCGCTCTCTTTTCCGAAGAAAAAGGCGCTTTTTTTTGAAACGTCAAAATCATGCAGCATCGTGGAGTTATCGTGGGGCGTGGTGGCAATAATTCGGTATCCATCCTTCCTCAAATTTTTAATACAATCGTTGATGGAATGGTAGCGCTTCAAACTCACCCATTTCTGGGCGCCCATCGCTATTTCCTTGTCCACTCGCTTTCCCAACCGCTCCTCCACCACGTGCAAATCCTGAATCCCAAAAACATCGCAGGTACGCATCACTGCGCTTGTGTTGTGCAACTGGTACACGTCCTCGGTTGCCACCGTAAAATGGCGCGTGCGCTCGGAAAGTACTTTTTTGAAAAGTTCCTTTCTGCGCTCGGTGAGGTAGGTTTGTAGGTATTTTAGTAGGGCTAAATCCAAAGTTATTGGTTATTGAGTTATTGAGTTATTGAGTTATTGAGTTATTTGTTAGGAGTTAAGTGTTAAGTGTTAAGCGTTAATTGTTAAGTGTTAAGTGTTAAGCGTGTTTTGTTAATTGTTAATTGTTAATTTTTAATTGTTAATCGTTAATCTTCAATATTCTCGATTTGGCTAAGATAAAAGTTATTGGTTGAATAGCTCCTTTTTAAAAACGGCAATTATGAATAACTTCGTAACCCAATTACACAGTTATGAAAATTGCAGTATTGACCGGCGCCGGCGTTAGTGCGGAGAGCGGCATAAAAACCTTTCGCGACAGCGACGGGCTTTGGGAAGGCCACGACGTAATGGAAGTGGCCTCGCCCGAAGGTTTCCAAAGGAATCCCGCCTTGGTATTGGATTTTTACAACCAACGCAGAAGGCAATTATTGACGGTCCAACCAAATGCCGCCCACCGTGCGCTGGCAGCACTTGAAAGGACCCACGATGTAACCATTATAACCCAAAATGTGGACGACCTGCACGAACGGGCCGGCAGCACCCACGTGATCCACCTTCACGGCGAACTTTTAAAGGTGCGAAGCACTTTTAATGAAGAATTCATTTTGGATTGGAAAGAAGACCTAAACGTAGGCGACTGCTGCGAAAACAACCACCAACTCCGCCCCCACATCGTTTGGTTTGGCGAAATGGTGCCGCTGATTGAAGTTGCTGCCGAAGTGGTTGAAAAAGCCGAAGTGGTTATAATCGTTGGCACTTCTATGCAAGTGTATCCGGCAGCAGGCCTTCTGCAGTATGCCAAACACGACGCACAAATTTATTTCGTGGATCCAAAACCGAGCATTATGGAATCCCGAAGAATCAAGATTTTTGCCGAAAATGCCTCCACAGGAGTTCCGAAAATTGTTGAACTTCTAAACGCATAAAATATGCTGCCGGAAGACTTAAAGGAAAAATTGCTGGAGGTGGACAGCAGCCGAAGCAAAAGAAGTGAAATAGCCTTTTGGATTACCAAAAAACCACATTACGTTCGCGAAACGCTTCAATGGGGTTTTTCGGAGGATAGTGAACTTTTAATTCCATCGGCTTGGGTCCTGGAAATTATCTGCGAACACAAAACCAAACTGTTTTTTAAGGATAAATACATTTTTTTTGAGCGGCTGCCCACCATTAAAAATGATACTGCCCTGCGATCGGCCGCCAAAATTTGTGAAATGCTTTGTAAATTTCACTTTCGCAAAACCTTTGGGCCTTTTTTCGAAGTATTAAACAAAATGGATCGACAACGAATTACAGCTTGTTGTTTTGATTGGCTAATTTCTGAACAAAAGGTGGCCTGCCAAGTGCCGGCAATGCAAGCTCTCGCCTATTTAGGGGAAGACAAAAACGAGCCATGGATCCATCAAGAATTAAAGAACATATTAACGGAAAGCGCACCCTATAAAAGTGCAGGCTATCAATCGAGGGCACGCAAAATTTTAAAACGTCTAAGGTAAGTTGGAAAGGAAATTGTTTGTTAATTTTTATAAAATTTAAATTTTGAAAAGTGGGAATGGTTTAGCTTTAAGTTGTCTTATTCAGCATTTTATTAAATTTTAAAAAGCCATCTTATGAAAAAAAATCTTTTGGTTGCCACCCTGTTGGGAGCATTGGTGCTTGCTGCCTGTAAAAATGAAACCCAAAACGGTAAAACGGAATTGCAAACTCCTGCCAAGAACCAATTATCCAATGTCGAAAAGGGAATGCCGGAAATAGCCTGTTTCCGCTATGTTTCCGAAAAAGATACCATTTTGCTACAAATGGAAAAAATAGATACCGAGGTGGCCGGAACCTTAAGCTATAATTACTTCGAGAAAGATAAAAATGACGGCACTTTTGAGGGCAGCATGGTTGGCGACACGCTTTTTGCCACCTATACTTTTGGGGCGGAGGGACGAACCTCGGTCAGGGAAATTATGTTCCTAAAAAATGGCACACGGCTCTTGGAAGGATTTGGGGAAATTGAACGGGGAAACGGGAAAATGCAGTTTAAGAAAAACACCAAATTTACGTTCAACACGTTGATGCCGCTGCAGCAGGTGGATTGCGACAGTATTTAAATTTCGGCATTTTAGACGCTACTTTGTTTTGAATGGGGTTTCTTTTATTTGTCATAATCTCCCCGTAGGATTGGCGTATTTACACCCACCGACAATGCGATGTGTACAGTAACTTTGAAATTAACCAAAAAAAATTACTCCAAATGCAGCAACTTCGCGTTCCCGAAAACAAATTGTTGATGTACGTACAGGCCGAATCGAGCCGAGTGGATATCTTAAAGGCGCATCAAGAATTGCATAGCTTGGTTACACAGAAAAAAGGCAGGAATTATTTTGGCATAACTTTTCCCGACCGTTCCGGAAAAATCCATTACCAAGCTGCGGTAACCCAGAATTTTGAAGGCGAAGCCGATGCATTGGGCCTAAAAACCTATATCCTGAAAAAGGGAGTTTATCATTTTATTGCGATTCCAGATGTTGAAGAAAACACCGAAACGATGGAAAGTGCCTTTAAAATATTGATATTAAAGGCCAAGCATTGGGATTGAAAAACGAACAACCTAAAAATTCATGAACCTTCCATTTTAAATTTAAAACCAATGAAAAAGAACAAAATAATCTTTTGGGTCGCAACGCTGTTTATCTTTTTATTTGAAGGCGTTATGCCCGCTTTAACCTTCCAATCCGAACTCGCCAAAGAGGGAATCCGCCATTTGGGTTATCCGGACTATTTCGGAAATACGCTGGTGGTGTTCAAGGTGTTGGGTTCGTTTGTTTTAATCCTTCCGCAGCTTCCAAAACGGGTAAAGGAGTGGGCCTATGCAGGGTTTGCATTCGACTTTATTTTTGCGTGCATCAGCCATACCGCGGTGGATGGAATTACGTTTAACAGTTTTTTCCCGTTGGTTATTTTCGCCATACTCATTGTTTCCTATGTCTATTTTCACAAAATCAATGCTGCGGAAACCATTTCCCAAAAACTTTAAAAATTTGAAAAGTTATGAAAAATCAACCCGTGACCTTGGATCAATACATTGAAACCTTTCCGGAACCGGTGCGCGAAGTCCTGCAAGCCCTGCGCAAAACCATCCAAAAAATGGCACCAAAGGCGGTGGAGACCATGAGCTATGGCATGCCAGCTTATAAAATAAACGGCAAACCGTTAGTCTATTTTGCCGCCTATAAAAACCACATCGGCTTTTATGCGCTGCCGTCGGGAAACGCAGCTTTTCAAAAAAAGCTCGCCAACTATAAAACCGGAAAGGGTTCCATCCAATTTCCGTTGGAAGTGGAGATGCCGTGGAACCTGATTGAATCCATCGTAAGCTTTCGAATGAAAGAGATTGCGAACAAATGACTTCAAATAAAAAATTACTCTTTTTACCCAAAATTTAGCGCCCAAACTTATAATATTCCAAAAATGGATGGGGCGTTTTATTGATGGAATGCACAATGGCTTCCATTCCCATTACGCTAAAGGTGATACCATTTCCCCCAAAGCCCAAAATGTAGTGTTCGTTCTTTGCCGGATCGGGCTTTCCGAAATAAGGCAAGCCGTCTTTCGTTTCGCCAAAAGTGCCCGCCCAGGAATAATCGGTTTTAAAGGGTATGTCGGGGAAGCATTTCTTAAAACGCTTTTCCAATTCCCTTTCCTTTTTTGGAAGCAAGGCGTCGCGGCGATGGGCGTTTTTAAAATCGCGGTCGCCGCCACCCATTACGATCCGTTGATCGTCTGTGCTCCTGAAATATAAATAGGGCGAATCCGTGTTCCAATAAATTCGATCCTTAAAAGGTTCGGGCACTTTTTCAAATGCTTCCGACGCAAGTGCAAAGGTGCTTTTCAGTTTAACGATCGACTCGTTTACCGTTTCCGTGCTTTCGTAACCGGTGCAGTTTACCACATCGGTAACCTCAATGGTGTGGCCCGCTTTGGTTTCCGCGCTGATTTTTTCCTTCTTAAATTTTAAATCGTGAATTTCCGTGCGGTCATAAATTTCCAGACCCTTTTGGCTGCAATATTTTAAAATATCATTGGCCAAAACATATACGTCCATAACCGCTCCCGATTTGGATTCGATGGCGCCGTAGGCTTTCAATCCCAGTTTTTTAAGATCATCGGTCGTTAGCCACTTCACATCAAAACCATGTGCCTTTCTGGCTTCAAATTCTTCCTTTAAAAAATGTAAATCCTTTTTGGTGGAAGAAAAATAGACACTCTTTTTATATTCAAACCCACAGTCGCTCCCCACGGTTTTTGCAATTTTTTTTAGCTCCCGAATGGACTTTTCACAATTTTGATAGCTGGAAACCGCACAGGTGAGCCCCACTTGCTCAATAAGTTTATGCAGTGGAACATCAATTTCATATTGAAGCATCGAGGTGCTCGCGGCCGTACTTCCGTTGCACACATCCCTCCTATCCACCATTATGATTTTTTTCCCTTCTTTAATAAGTTGATGAGCCATCAAAGCTCCAGTAATGCCTGCTCCTACAATCAAAATGTCTGCGGAAATAGATTTTTGAAGCGAAGGATAACTTTGGGGCAACGAATTCTTAATCAACCAATACGGTTCGTTCGATCGAATATCCATATATTTTTTTATTTGAAAGTTAGTGAATTCCCGAGCCCCACTTATTCGATTTAGTAAATTTTTATGGAATTGACTTTTCTTGTAAAGCTTTAACAACTAACGTTAAACAGTTCTCAATTGTGAAATTTCTATGAAATCTAACGGGATGGACCTATTAATTTTAAAGAAAAATTTCTAAATCTAAATCAAAAAAATTATGGAAACTACAAAAGAAAAAGCCGACCAAAACATTCACAAAGAAGTAGTGAACAGCTTGCAGGCACTGCTCGAAAAAAATTATGATGCCGAAAAGGGTTTCACCAAGGCAATGAAGGATGCAAAAGACCAAAATCTTAAGCGTTTCCTGCAACAACAGGCTGCCCAGCGCAATCGTTTTGCCACGGAACTTGACCAACAATTAAGAAAATTGAACGAAACCCCAAAGGAAAGCGGAAGCTTTACCGGCGATATGCACCGGGCGTGGATAGACATTAAAAGCGCCGTTGCCGGAAATACCGACGAAGCCGTTCTTGAGGAATGTATTCGTGGGGAAAAAGCGAGTTGGAAGGAATATGAGGAACAACTTAAAAACAAACCTTTTCCAGCACCCATTGCTGGAATGCTGCAAAATCAGGCCTCCGAGATTCACAACACCCTCAATAGGGTAAAAACGCTCGAGGATTTGGCGGAAAGAGAATAAAACACCAAAATTATTTTTAAAATGAGAAAAGCCCTGCAACAGAAAGCGTTGCAGGGCTTTTCAGTTTAACTAACCCTAACATTAAACTAGTTCTTTACAAATTTTTTCGAGGTTAAAATCCCATTCCCATCGATTAGCGTTAAAGAATAGACGCCATTACTCAACCCACTAACATTCAAAGTTCCATTTGCGGAAAGCGTTGCGTTTAAAACTTGGCGGCCAAGCATATCGGTAATAGTGGCAGTAAGTTGGTTTAAATCCATTCCGGGCAAGGATAGATTCAATATATCTTTTGCTGGGTTTGGATAAAGTGCGAAACTTTCATTGTCAAAATTCGAAACACTTAGTGGAACACTTGGCAATGGAAGTAACGGTCCTCCTACCGGTGTGGCAACCCACAATCCAAAATCAGGCCCATTTGAATTTTGCGACGGATCCAAGAATCCGGAGGCCAAAACAGTCAATGCAGCACCTTCAAGGCCCAATGTGGCGAGTGGCGCTTGATATCGGGCCACTGTTACCGTACCGGTTTCATCCCTGATATCGAGAATGTAATCTGCTGGTGGAAGTTCCAAATAACCCTGATATTCCGTATATGAAATATCGTCAACGATGGTCCCCGCTCCTACCCCGGTTTCCACAACATCTACTGTGGGGGCGTCGGTAGAGCCGTGATGCACCAACACATCCACTTTTGACGGATCCATTGCCATTTCACGCGCCATGGGAAATACCTGTAAGCTAAGCGGAGGAGCTGGATTGTATCCAGTAGGACTAACAATTCCATCTGCTACAACGATGTACTTTTCATTCTCGGTTAACGTAACCGGAACGCTCAATAGAACATCGCCCACACTGGTACTGTTTCCGGGAGCAACCCCAATATTGATTTCTACTCCAGCAGGAAGATCCAAAAATGGCGTTGCAGTACGGAAGGCAAAATCGTCCAAAGCTAAATCTGAATTGATATAAACGTCAACTTCCGCGGCAAGGGCGTCGGCGGAATTGTGGATCACTTGCACGCGCGCAGTCTGTGCAATGGAATTAATTCCCAAAAAGGAAATTGCAAAAATTAGTAATACTTTTTTCATGGTGTATAAGTTTTTAGTTCGAGATAAAACTAATTAAAAATATTTTTTGTTTAATCTTTTTTTATAAAAGTTTAACAAAATAGTTTTTACTATTGTTTATCAGCTAATTGCATATCACCAAAAATTTTAGTCTTTACTTGATCTTTAAAAAAAACCGACCCCGGAATGTCGGGGTCGGCTTTAATCTATACTGGATTTATTCGTTGCGAATAAACTTTCTGATTACTTCTTAATCAAGCGCTTCACAGTGCTCGCGTTCTCACCATTGATCTGTACCATATACACACCTGAGGCAAGTGCGGAAACGTCCACGGACCGCTCGCCCTGCATGCCGCGCAGGTCGGTCTGGCCCACCAGCTTGCCGTTGATGTCATAGATGAGCATCTGCTCCAGTGCGATGTTGGTGCCGTTGACCAGGTTCACCACGTCGGAGGCAGGGTTGGGGTAGAGCGCCAGGCCTTTGTCCAGCGAGTTCTCCCCTACGCCGATGATGGATTCCACGGTAAGCTCGAACGA